>NZ_CP033116.1:2400000-3600000 GCF_009497895.1 Halopseudomonas pelagia
GATGCCGATGCCGCTGTCGCGAATCTCGCAGCGCAGCCGGATATTGCGCGCATCGGTATCTGCCAGCCAACTGGCATCGATCTCGATGCGACCCTGCTCAGTGAATTTAAGCGCGTTACCGATCAGGTTGACCAGTATCTGCCGGATCCGGGTCGGGTCGCCGATCACCGTGGGCGATACGGGATTGCCCTGGGTGTGTGTGATCAGGGAGAGGCCCTTTTGCGCGGCGGTGTGCTCGAACACGGTCACGGAATGATTGATCAGATCGGGCAGGTTGAAGGCTATTTCTTCCAGGTCCAGCACGCCGCGTTCGATACGAGAGAAGTCCAGGATGTCGTTGATGACCCTCAGCAGGTGATCGGTAGATTCGCCGGCAATCTGCACATACTCGGCCTGCTCATTGTTCAGCTCGGTGGTGTCCAGTAGCTGCAACATGCCCAGCACGCCGTTCATGGGTGTGCGTAGCTCGTGGCTCATCATGGCGAGAAAATACGATTTTGCCCGGTTGGCGGCTTCGGCCTCTTCCTTTGCTGTATTCATCTGATCCAGCGCTTGCTGTTGCTCAAACGCCGACTGCTGTAACGCGCCTGCGAGGGTGTTGATGTTATGCATCAACTTGCCCATTTCGTGCTGCTGATCTTCGGTCAAGCGAGTGTCCAAATGCCCATCCTGCAGCGCTTGAACCGCTTGGCTCATGCGTGCCAGCGGACTTGACAGGGCGCTGGCGAGCCGCAGCGCCAGTATCAGCGCTGCCATGATCACCAGCGCTGCAAGCAGCAGGGCGCCGAGCAGAATTTCATCCTGTCGATCATCGAAGGCTTCGCGGCTCAGACCCACCCGCACCTGCCCGAGATAGCGGGACGCCTCGTCGCCTTGCATCGTGGGGGCATCCAGCAGGTAGAGCTCATTGCGTAATGGAATGCTTTGGCGCTGAATGTCGGCCGCGAAGTATTGCAAAGGGGCGGGCTGTGCTTGTTGTGCTTCGGACTGCAAATCCAGCATCAGTGTGCCGGCTTGGTCATATACCTCCACGCTGCGCACATGCGGCGTGTCCAGAGTGCCTTTGATCAAGCTTTCGAGTGTCTTCAGGTTGCCGCTGATCACGCCGTATTCAGCGGTAGGTGCCAGTTGCTTCGCGATCAGCGCACCGGTGTCCTGTAACTGACGACTCACGTCATCCAGGCGTGCGCTGACAAAATAGGCGAAGACCACCAAACCCAACATCAGCGCGGGGGCCAGGGCGATCAGAATCAGCCGGTTGTGAATGCTGCCGGTGTTCCTTGGGCTCATTGGCCCACCTCCTGTTGTCTCAACTGGCTGCTCAGAGCATCGTCATCCGGCGGCGGGAAGCCGAGAGAGCGGGCAACCTGAGCGTTACTGAGAACGGAAAAATATCGTGGGTAGCTGATCACGCCGCCGCGCCAGGGCGCATCGAGTAAATCATCGACGCTCTGCGCCATCTGCTCAGGTGTGCTGTAGGTGGTACTCAGGCTGCCGGCATTGATAAAAGGGGCGCTTGGGCCGATCAGCACTTTGTTACGGGTGTAGCTGCTGAGCAAAATGGTCTTCAGATTGTCCGCGTTGTAGATATTCGGATCGTCCAGGGCAACCAGCACGTCGCTGCGATCAAGCAGATCGATCATCTGCCTGCCAAGTTGCGCCTGTTTGTTGAGAGGCATACTGACCAGGTTCAGCCCGAGAGCTGCAGCGGATTGCTCCCATTCAGCCAGTTGTGCTTGATGCTGCGGTGTAAACAGCGCACCGATATTTTCTATTCTGGGTATCAGTAGTTGCGCCAGTCGCAGTTGCCTGGACGGTGCAGGGTTGGCCAGCAATATCTGCACCGACTTTGCCGGGGACGATTTCCCAAGATCGGGCAGACTGCTGCGGCTGATATAGGTAGCGATGGTTG
Source organism: Halopseudomonas pelagia (assembly GCF_009497895.1). Classification (NCBI taxonomy): domain Bacteria; kingdom Pseudomonadati; phylum Pseudomonadota; class Gammaproteobacteria; order Pseudomonadales; family Pseudomonadaceae; genus Halopseudomonas; species Halopseudomonas pelagia. The sequence continues at coordinate 2,401,913 of NZ_CP033116.1, forward strand.
GCGTATCAAGCTTCTGGTTGAGCCGCCATTGCAGGCTGCGACTGCCCATGGTTATGAGGCGGGAGGCATCGGGGGCAGAGCTTGAACTGGCAAGGCTGTGGACCAATACGTCATCGTAGCGGCGCTGTTCGCGCAGACGTTCGACGAACTCTTCGGTCAGGCTGCTAGGCTCGGGAATGACCACCAGCAGGGTGTCGGCACGGGCGACTGCGCAGACCAGCATGCAGCAACCAATCAGCAGCAGGCGAAGGCGATTCATCGCCCAGGTGCCTTGGTGATTGGTCTCTTCATGCGACATTCCCTGTCTAGTGCTCTATCTATACGCAACAGCGATCGCTGCTGCGGATTGCTATGGTGCCTCAGAAATTGAGCTCGGCACTAAGATAATAATGGCTGGGGCTATTAAACTGATTTTCCGGCCAGGTCAGGCCCTCGTCATCCAGGCGGTACTGCCAGGTCAATGCCAGGTTGAGACTGCTTGAGTTGCTTAAATCAAAGCGCTTGGCAATGCGACTGTCAAGCCGCTCGAAGCGACGCTCATTGAGCATGTCGGCGCCGTAGTAAATCAGGCTGCTTTCAATCTTGCCTGGCCATTGTCGCAGCCAGGCCGCAGAGCCACTGTTACGGGCTGTCAGGCGCTGGTCGAGCCTGTTGGAGGCTACGAAATCGACGTATGCATAGGTCAGTCGCAAACGGTCGTCGTTCGTCAGTTTCCAGTCGAGTTGGGATTCAGCACCGGTGAAGCGCGAAAAGCTGCTGTTGTCGGGTACGAAATTCACGATCTGCAAAGGCTGGCTGATCATGTTACGAATTTCGTCATAAAAGCCTTTTATGTCGATGGACAGACCCAGTTGATGGAAGTAACCATTGTAGCCAACCTCGTATGAACGCATCTCTTCCTGTTTGAGGTTGCCGGGGCCTTTCGCGACTGCGTAATACTGATTGCTGCCTGAAACGGGGCCGCTGAGGTTGTCGGCGGTGTAGGTCCATTGGGCGTTGTTTTCATACATGTCAGGTGAGCGCACGGCTTCGGAGTACACTGCTCGCAGGCTGTGGGTGGGTTGGATAAAAAAATGCGCGGCGATCCTGGGCGAGAGGGAGAAGCCACTCAGTTTATCTTCTTCGGCCATTACACCAGCATGTAATAGCCAGCGGTGGTGAGGCCGATATTCAATGTTGCCGAATAGCTGGCCTATGTGATTATTGACCTGCCCGCCGAACAACGTGTCGGAGTCTGCCTGGTCGTATCGCATGCTGCCGCCGAACACGGTCCGCAGGTTATCGGCGAGCTGCATGGTGTTCTGTATCTCTACTTCATATCGCGTTTCACGGAGGTTTTCATTCAAGTCCCAGCACGCCGGCTCGCCATTGCGCGCGGCGGCGTGTTCAGCCACTACGCCCTCGATCACCGGCCAGTACTCTTCAGGCATGTTGTCGCGAGTCATCAGATAGTTTTTCGCAAATACCGGATCACCCCACACGCCGTTCTTATCGGTCAAAATGTCGTTGATCCGCCGTGGGAAAACACTCCCGAGCTGATAAAGCTCGCGCAACTCTGGCGAAAACACTATTGGTGAATCGCATGCACGCCAGTCAGCCAGGCGCTCCATATGTTGCACATAGGTTTTGATGTCAAGACGATGGTCAGCCGACAAATCGTTTTTCCAGTGAAGCTGCGCAAAGTAGTCGCGCGACGTCATATCCGAATCAGGGTTGTGTGACAGTATCGTCTGGTCATAAAGAAATGGGCTGTCTTCTACCCCTTCGGCCAGTACCGAATAGTCATTTGCACGTTGGCTGGTTCCCTCTTTTGCGCCGAATTGCCAGCTCAGACTCTGGCTGGCTGATAAAGTGGTGTCACCGAGCATATTGAAGGCGTTGAGACGTCTGCCGTCGCGAAAGTCATTGCCCTCATCATCGGAGTCAAAACCGCTGTCCTCCTTGCCAAATACGCTGAGGCGGGCCAGGCTGTTGCCGAATTTGAAGCCCTGACTGCCATACAGATCCTTTACGCCGCGGTCACCTTGGGTGATTTTCAGGCGTGTACCCTGGGCCAATTCCGGGCGCGTGGAAATAATATTGATCACGCCCATCAGCGCGTTGGCGCCATAGGTGACGGTATTCGGCCCGCGAAACACTTCGATGCGCTCGATGTCTTCAATCGCCAGGGGAATGTCAGTCCAGTCCACGGTGGCCAAACCGGGGCGATACACCGATCTGCCATCGACCAGCACCTGCATGCGACGCGCTTCAGTCGTGTTGGTGCCATGGTAGTTCACGTTGGCACTATGTCCGGAGAGGTAGCCCACCTTCATACCCGGCACCAGGCGCAGTATCTCGGGAATGTCCCGGGCTCCGCTGGCGCGGATCAAGTCGCGATCGATAACGGTCATGCTGCCCGGCACTTCAGCCGGCGACTGCTTGAGTCGGGTGGCGCTGAGTACCGAAGGCAGTTCGGTGTCGCCAAGGGTCAAATCATCCATTGCAGTAGCAGGAGTGCTGGCGAGCATGCATAGCAGCGGCAATAAAGGATACTTCAAATGTGATGCCATCATTTTGCGACCATTCAGGTTCTTGTCGGCCCATCTTACCCAGAGGCGGCTTTTTTACCACCTTTGGGCAACTGATTTATCGGCAGCGCCCCATTTAGCCTTAGCACGATTTATACTGCGCCTATCAATCACTGTTCCAAGGATCTCAGATGACCGATTACAAGACGCCTGTCTGCATACTGGGTGGCGGTAGTTTCGGCACGACGCTGGCAGGACTGATGGCTGCAGAAGGTGTACCTGTCACCCTGTGGCTGCGGGATGAAAAGGTAGCCGAGGAAATCAACCGACTGCACGAGAATCGTCGCTACATGCCGGGTTTCAAGCTTGATCCGCGGCTGACGGTGAGCACTGATATGCAAATGGCAGTGGCTAATGCCGAACTGGTGTTTCTAGCCATTCCCAGCAGCGCTTTTCGCTCGGTGCTCAAGGACATCGGACCGGCTCTGGCCGGCAAGGGCGTGATCAGTACCACCAAGGGTATCGAACAGCCAGGCTTCCTGATGATGAGCGATATCGCCGCTGAAGAAGCGCCAGAGGCCCGCGTTGCTGTGCTCTCCGGTCCCAATCTGGCCAAGGAGATGGCGGCCGGTGAGTTGACCGCCACTGTGGTAGCGAGCGATGACCAGGCGCTCTGTGCCCAGGTGCAGGGCGTGCTGGGCAGCAAGCGCTTGCGCGTGTACGCCAGTCAGGATCGATACGGCGTAGAGCTGGGCGGCGCATTGAAAAACGTCTATGCGATCATTTCCGGCATGGCAGCCGCGATGGGTATGGGCGAGAACACCCGGAGCATGTTGATTACCCGTTCGTTGGCGGAAATGAGTCGCTTCGCCGTGCATATGGGTGCCAATCCGCTGACCTTCCTGGGCCTGGCCGGTGTGGGCGATCTGATTGTGACCTGTATGTCGCCGTTGTCGCGTAATTACCAGGTGGGATTTGCGCTGGGGCAGGGTAAAACACTGGAGGAGGCGGTTGCCCAGTTGGGGCAAGTGGCCGAAGGCGTTAATACGTTGCGAGTACTGCGGCAGAAGTCCGAGGAAGAGGGTGTTTACATGCCGCTGGTAGCGGGCTTGCATGCAATCCTGTTCGAACAGCAGCCGCTGGCGGCGGTTATCAGTCGCCTGATGAGCGCTGAACAGAAGCACGATGTGGAGTTTGCCGCATTCATGTCCACTACAGCGGTGCAGGAGAAACCTTGATGAGTAAACTGAATCAATCCGTCGGCTCGGCCGATTTCTGGCTGCGCCTGCTCTATACCTTGCTCTTGGCGCTCGCCTGGCAGGTTACGGAGTTGCTGTTGATAGCGGTAGTGATACTCCAGATCGGCTACCGAGTGTTCACTGCCAAGGCTGACCCCAGGTTGGCTGAGTTCGGCAGTAGCTTGTCGGCGTACGCCGCGCAGATCGGCCGCTACGTTACCGGCGCGTCGGAGCAGAAACCCTGGCCGTTCATGGAATGGCCAACGGACAACACGGCGGCACCTGTCTCTGAAGCGCCCGCCGAGAAAATATGAAGATCTGGATTCTGCGCCATGGTCAGGCGGAAGGGTTGGCGCCCAGCGATGAGTTGCGAGCATTGACCGACGAAGGTCGTGAAGAGGTGCAGGTGATGGCGGCGCAATTGGCCGGCCAATCCCTGGATGCCGTTCTGGCCAGCCCTTACCTGCGCGCCCAGCAAACAGCTCAGATTGTGCAGCAGCAGACACAACTGCGCCGTGGCGTGGCCACAGTGGCTTGGCTGACTCCGGATGATGACCCGCGCCGGGTGCTGGATTTCCTTGCTGAGCGCGCGGAACAGAACTTGTTGCTGGTTAGCCACCAACCCTTGGTCAGCCAGTTGATCAGCCTGCTGGTCGAGGGTAATCGGGCAGGGCACTACCCAATGCCAACCGCCGGACTGGCGTGCATCGAACTGGACCTCCCCGCTGCCGGTCTGGGTCAACTGCGGCTCCTGACCAGCCCGGCCGATCTGCTTAACTGATCACGCAACCAGTACACGGGGCGGCCGATATGCCCTTTATTGCGTGCTTCTTCTATCTTGTCGAGGGGGTGGCTAGATGGGATAGTGTTCATTCATACGGGTGAGCAACGTTACCAGTAGGTATTGCAGTGCAGCTTATCTCATAAAAAACAATCAGAACCGAGGTGCCGTCATGGGAGATCAGGTCAGGCTGACCGTGTCATCTGCGCTGGAAGCCTTCTACCAGCGAGAGGCAAAGCATCCGGAGAAAATCTATCTGGTCCAGCCCTTGCCCGACGGGCAGGTCGAAGAGATCAGTTGGGGGCAGGCTGGTGAGCAGGCTCGACGGGTGGCGGCTTACCTGCGCAGCCTGGATTTTCCCGAGCGCAGTCATATCGCCCTGGTCTCGAAGAACTGCGCGCACTGGATAATCGCTGACCTGGCGATCTGGATGGCAGGGCATGTCTCCGTTCCGCTGTACCCGAACCTGACCGCCGACTCGGCGCGCCAGATTCTTGAACACTCGGAAGCGCGAGCGGTGTTCATCGGGAAGCTCGATGATTGGCAAAGCATGCGTCCTGGCATGCCGCCAAACTTGCCCATGCTCGGGTTGCCGCTGGCGCCAGAAGACCCGCAGTTGCTCGGTTGGCAGTCTTTGCTGCAAGCCAATGAGCCCATGCAAGGCGAGCCGCTACCTGATCCAGAGCAACTGGCAACGATCATCTATACCTCCGGCACTACCGGGATGCCCAAGGGCGTCATGCTCAGTTTCGCCAGCATGTATTTTTCTGCTAACAACTGCCTGCGTTTGTTCAATATCAGCGACGCCGACCGGTTGATGTCCTATCTCCCGCTATGTCACGTTGCCGAACGCCAGTTTGTCGAGGTGGCTTCGCTGTTGGCGGGGGAGACCGTGTTTTTCGCCGATACCCTGGCGAGCTTCCAGCGTGATATGCAGCGCGCTCGACCCACGGTGTTTTTTGGCGTGCCGCGTATCTGGGTCAAATTCCATATGGGGGTTATCAGTAAAATTCCCGCAGCTTTGTTGGATAAGCTGTTGAAAATACCGGTAATTGGTCGAGTGATGGCGCGTAAGGTGCTGACTGGTTTGGGGCTTGATCAGATTCGTTATGCGGTATGCGGTGCCGCGCCAGTGGCCGACACCACGCTGGCCTGGTACAGGCGTCTTGGCTTGAGCATCGCCGAGGTGTACGGCATGACCGAGAACTGTGGTTACTCGCACCTGGGGCGGCCCAGCCGGGTCAAGCCAGGTTGGATCGGGTTGCCCAATCCTGGCGTGGAAAGTCGTCTTTCGCCAGAAGGCGAGCTGCAGGTACGTAGCAATGCAACCATGCTGGGCTATTTTAAAGAGCCGGAGAAAACCGCAGAAACGCTTACCGAAGACGGTTTCCTGCGCACCGGTGACGTAGGCGAGATCGATAACGAAGGCTTTCTTCGCCTGACCGGGCGTATCAAGGATATTTTCAAGACTTCCAAAGGCAAGTATGTGGCGCCGGCGCCGATCGAAAACTTGCTCGCTGCGCACAGTCGCGTAGAGCAGGTCTGTGTGGTCGGGAATAACCTCGGTCAACCCTTGGCGTTGGTGCAACTGTCAGAGGCTGGTCAGCAGGAAGCGCAAGGCAGTCGTGAACAGCTTTCTAAAGATTTCAGCGAGTTACTGGATAATGTTAATGCGAAAGTCGAGCGTCATGAGCAGCTCAGTTGCCTGGTGATCGTGGAAGATGATTGGACAATCGAGAATGGTTTTATGACGCCGACCCTGAAGATCAAGCGCAATGTCGTGGAAGCGACCTACCAGGACCAGTTCGAATTATGGTCGGTGAGTGGGCACCGGGTGCTCTGGCAAGGCCAGTAAGCTAACGCATCAGTATCTAGGAGGAAGAATGGCTGCTATCTGGCACCAGAAAGTCGATCTTGAAGAACTCAACAAGCCGGGCGAGCATATCAACTCGCTGCTCGATATCCGCTTTGAGGACGTGGGTGATGATTGGATCACCGCCAGTATGCCAGTGGACGCACGCACCCATCAGCCCTACGGCATATTGCATGGGGGTGCCTCGGTGGTGTTGGCAGAGTCGCTCGGCAGTACCGCATCCTATCTGTGCATCGACAACAGCACATCGTATTGCGTGGGTCTGGAAGTCAATGCCAATCATCTCAAGGCGGTACGCAGTGGCCGTGTGACAGCCCTGGCCAAGCCGATCCATCTGGGGCGTACCACTCACGTATGGGACATTCGGCTGCACAATGCTGCGGACCAACTGACCTGTATTGCTCGGTTGACGATGGCTGTGGTGCCGGTCAGATAAGACCTTATGCCAGGTCATTCATGGGCTCTGCATTACTTGTCTCGCATTCAGTGGTGGCATAGATTGCCCGCCGGTACTGCGGTCCAGGCTGCGATTTTCTGTATCCCACCCATAGGATTCTGTCATGAGCGTGAGTAGTCACGAAGTTCGATTTTCCCTGCCGTCACTAGAGGTTGCTGCCAAGGTCTGGGGTAACCCTGACGGCTTGCCAGTGATCGGTTTGCATGGATGGCTGGATAACGCTGCCACCTTTGACCGGATCGCGCCGTTGCTGAATGATGTACATCTGGTAGCGCTCGACCTACCGGGTCACGGGTTGTCCGGGCACATGCCGGCGGCGGGCTACAGCCTGTGGCAGCAAGCCGCGACCGTGTTGCAGGTGGCCGAGAATCTGGGCTGGAAACGCTTTGCGCTGCTTGGCCATTCCATGGGCGCGATTATCAGTGGGGTGCTGGCCGGCAGCCTGCCTGAGCGGATCATGGGTGCCTGCCTGATCGATGGCCTGCTGCCATTTACCTCCGAAGCCGAGGATGCACCCAAACAGATGGCGCGTTTCTTCGCTGCCAGCCTGGCACTGGAGAGCAAGCGCAAACCGGTTTACGACAGTGTCGACAACGCCATTCAAGCGCGGGCCAAGGGCAGTAATACGGATATCAGCCATGAGGCGGTGAAGATACTTGTGGAGCGCGGGTTGATGCCGGACAACGGCGGCTGGACCTGGCGCACCGATCCGCAGCTCATGCTGCCTTCACCCATGCGCTTCACCAGCAACCATGCTGTGGCGTTTATTGAGGCCATCACCTCGCCGACCTGCCTGGTACTGGCCAACCAGGGCGTAATGCATAAACACCCTCAAGTGCTGGACCGTATCGAACGCTTTCAGAATATCGAGTTGCATCAATTGGACGGGGGGCATCACCTGCATCTTGAGGAACCAGCTGCGGAAGTCGCAACGATATTTGACAGTTTTTTCAGAAAGCTGACTTGACCCTGGACCGTCAGACGCAAATGATCAATACCAACAGCGGCTTGGTCTACAGTATCCATCAGCGGCGAGGGGAGAGCGCCTTACCAATATAATGCTGCTGAGTAGTGTATGGTCCCATGTGCCCCGTTCTGAGGGTGCCAACAGGAGATTGAATGCCCTTTTTTCTACCCACCCTCGGTTTTGCTGGCCTTTTGCTTTGTGTGCTGGCCCGGCCCGCGGCCGCAGATGAACTGTCAGAGCGCCTTGTGCTGAGCGCCTTTCCTGGTGCAACGCTGGTGGATTCTTCCAACGAAGCGGCTGTCGACCATGCGGTGGTGATGGGCAGTATTCGGCGCATCAACAATCAGCTACGCGCGGAGCGTGAAGTAAGAACCACGGGCGAGCTGATCCGTGCCACCTATCGGATACCCGACCCACATGATCGCCATGAAGCATTTGAACATGCCAAGGAGCAATTGTTGGCTCAGCCAGGCAGCATGCTGTTTTTCTGCCAGGGCCGGGAGTGTGGCAGTAGCAGCTTGTGGGCGAATCAGGTGTTGAACAATTCGACCTTGTATGGCCCGGAAGATAACCAGGCCTATCTGGTCATGCAGTTGGATAGCGAACCACAACGATTTGTCAGCTTGTATGCGATTACCCGCGGCAATCGGCGGGTATATCTGCATGTCGAACAGTTCACTCCTGAACAGCCGGTGGCTGAAACGCTCTACCCCACGCCGGCTACCATGCTCAAATTGTTGCATGCGGAGGGCCAACTGGTGATTCCGGCAAACCATGCCGCGGATCCGGAAACAGCGCAGGCCTGGGTCAATCTGATCAACCGCATGCTGCGTTCCGATACCCGTCTGCGGATATCGGTCAACGGTGATCAGGCGCCTGCGGTAACCCGGCAACTGGTGGAGCTGGGAATACGTAGCCAGCGCCTGGAAGTGGGCGAAGCACTTCCCTTAGGCGCCATTTTGATCATCAAGCTCTGACCCATAAACGCCGCCTCATCGCGGCCGTAGAGTGATCTGATCCGGCAAAGCCTGGATCGCCTGCCAGTCGAACAGCTGACTGCGATACCGCCCCTGATTGAATAGCTCGTTCTGGTCACGATAATGCGGGTCTAACGGATTGCCAGACTGGCCCATCGGATTGATGCCCAAACTGCGATCCAGGTCCGCCAGATCAATCAGGCGGCGGGTCGAAGGCCCCGCTTTGATCTGGTAGCTCCCCACACCTGTATCGAAGGTCATGCTGTTAAGGCTTTCTGGCCCGCCGTCAACGGCGGCAACCCGGCTGTCGAAAAACCGCCCCACCGGCAGGCGCTCGCTCAACGCATGTTCATGCTGCAGGCGGGTAACTCGGCTCCAGCTCCAGCTGTCTGGCTCGATGCCCAGCTCGTCTGTCAGCGACTCGATTGTCTTAACCCAGGCTTGTTCAATGGCCGCTTGGCGACCGTCCATAATTGGTTGGAGTCGGTTATCCCACCAGGGCGAGGAGGCCTTCCAGTACAGGCTGTACAGGCTTTTTTCGGCCAGATCAGTATTGCGGAAAACGTCAAACTGCTCGCCCAGTTCATCGGCAAACAGCGCTTGCATCAGATGGTCCTGCCAGCGCTGAAACAGCGTTGCGCCAACCTGCTCACGGGTGAAGGTGCCATTCCATTCGCTGAGTATCTCCGCCGCTCGGGCCGCCGGTGCACGCAGGTCCTTGCTTAACAACTGATGATCCAGCAAGGGCAGCGCATCATCCAGCATCGCCAATGCCTGCGGCTTGCGCGTATCCAGCTGCATGTCCTTGAACTGCGACAGGTCGAACTGCTCTTCGTTGTTCAACAACTCTGCCAGACGTTCGGCGCGCTCGCTGGGGGCGTAATAGCCCGGCATGATGCGTCGTCGGCCGGCTTCGGTATAGGGATTGTTGGCACTGAAAATATGCCCTGAAGAAGGGTTGATAATGCGCGGATTGGCGCTGAACGGTTGATAGCCGAGAAAATCGTCCCGGCCACTGGAACCGCTGAGCAGCGAGTAGCTGTTGTTGCTGTTAGGCCAGCGCTTGAGCCGGCCGATCGCCCACATGGCGATATTGTCTTCGACGTCGGCATAAATCAGGTTGAGCCCGGGAGAGCTGTGGAGCGCTGCAGCCTGTTCAAACTCATCCATGCTCTTGGCGCGGGCCAGTCCATAAAACGACTGCGCGGCGTCATTGTCGGTGTTGAGGAAACTCCAGAACAGGCTGACCGGCGGCCGCGCTGCGGTTTCAGCGTCCAATGCGACCCCCGGTGCTGGATCGTTGATGATCGGTCCATGCCGCGAACTGCGCATGCGCAGCAGGCGATCTTCTTGCCCGCGAACCTTGATAACTTCTTCATGGATGGTCAGATCCTGCCAGCCGCTGTCGCCCGCGCGTACTTGATCGGGATTGTCAGGGTTGACCCGCTCGCGGTAGAAATCCACTTCGTCATTCATCAGCATCGTCAGCCCCCAGGCGTGCCGACGCGTCTGGCCCAGCAAAGGGAAGGGGATGCCGGCAAGAAAATGGCCGTAGACTTCGTGTTCAGGGGTACGCAGGTGCGCTTCAAACCACACCGCAGGCGCGGAGTAACCTATATGCGGATCGTTGGCCAACAGCGGCGAACCGCTCAGGCTACGCTTGCCATTGACCGTCCAGGCGTTGCTGCCGAGAAACTGCCCTGCAGGCACTTGCTGCTCGGCTTTGACGATCTGCTTCAGCAACGGGTCGAGCAGGCCGGTTACTCCGCTGTCTACGGCCCTGCGCGGCGGCATGCTATCCGGCCAGCTGGGGACCAGATCGCGGGCGTGGCGCTCGCCGAGATTGCCCCTTATGTTATCCATTAGCGCATCGGTCTTGAACGCCTCGGCAAAGGAATAGGCCATATAGCCCATGACATGCGCGATGTCGGCGGCATCAAAATAGTCAGGTTGAGTCAGCAGCAAGCGGTATTCCAGGGGTGTTTTTCCGCTCTCTATGTAGTAGTTGATACCGGCTTGATAAGCTTGGATCAGTTTGACGTGCGGCTCTTCGGATTGCTGTTCCAGCCGTTCGGCATATTGCCGAGCAAAGCGGCCTATGCCCAGAGAGCGAAAAAACCGGTCGGTTTCAAAGGTATCCTGGCCATAGAGTTCGGACAGGCGCCCGGCGCCTATGCGCCGCAGCATGTCCATCTGGAATAGCCGGTCCTGGGCATGCAGATAACCCAGCGCGAGGTAGCCGTCGTGATCATTGCGCGCGTCAATATGTGGTACGCCCCAGGCGTCGTAGAAGACTGAAACGGGCTTTTGCAGCCCTGGCAGATCGAGCTGCCCATCACGTTGTGGTTCTGCGTTATAGAGGGCCCAGGCTCCCAATGTACCCAGCACAGCCACCAGCAGCAACACAGCAAAAGCCCACTTCAAAGAAATCAGCACACGGGTATTGATCACGGGTAACCTTAACGCTATTGGAAGATGTCCGCGCATGATGCTCAGACAGTCATCCGCCGTCAATCGAGATTATTTTGCAGGGGGGGAAGCATGTCCCAACGGGTTGCATTGGTATTGGGAAGTGGTGGCGCCAGAGGTTATGCGCATATTGGCGTGATCGAAGAAATCGAACGTCGGGGTTACAAGATTGACTGCATCGCCGGTTGCTCTATGGGTGCCGTGGTCGGCGGAATTTATGCGGCTGGCGGGCTAGAGGCCTACCGCGAATGGGTATCGGGATTGGCCTATCTGGATGTATTGCGTTTGTTGGATGTGGGCTTCGGCAATCTGGGTGCGATTCGCGGTGAGCGGGTTTTCGGGCGTATCCGCGAAATCATTGGCGAAGTGAATATCGAAGACCTGCCGATTCCCTTTACCGCAGTGGCCACTGATCTGACCAATCAACAGGAAGTCTGGTTTCAGCAGGGTTGCCTGCATCAGGCCATGCGCGCCTCGGCTGCGATACCCAGCCTGTTCTCGCCCGTGCGCCAGGGCGGCCGGGTGCTGGTCGACGGTGGGCTGCTGAACCCCTTGCCGATTGTGCCGGTGGTGTCGGCCCATTGTGATCTGATCATGGCAGTAAACCTGAACGCGACCCATTGTGCGGGCTATACCTTGCCGGTGATTGAGCGTCCAGCCCCTATCCGTCGTCAATGGGATCAATGGACCGACACTCTTAACGTGCGCAACTGGCTGACTCGTCGGGAAATAGACGAGCAGGGCGCATTGTCCGATCAAATAGCCTTGTCTGCGGATGAGACGCCAGAAACCCCTTCAGCGGCTTCCGAGAAGCTGCCGCAGATCGACCGTCATGAGCCGGAACCACCGACCAAAGTGGCTGAGGTCCCTGTGGGCCCTGCGAGCTTGCTGGAACTGGTGAACCTCTCCTTTGAAGCAATGCAGGCCTCGCTGACCCAATACAAGATTGCCGGCTACCCGCCCGACGTGTTGATAGAAGTGCCCAAGCGTCTTTGCCGCTTCTTCGAGTTTCACAAGGCGCCGGAACTGATCGAGTTGGGCCGAATGGTTGCCAGCGATACGCTTGATCGACATGAAGGGCTCAAGCGCTGAAGGCAGGCAGCATGCTAAAATCCCCGGCTTATGTCATAGCGGGAGAGCGGGATGAGTAAAGATATACGTCTGACCGAGTACAGCCATGGTGCCGGTTGTGGCTGCAAGATTTCGCCAAAGGTGCTTGATGAAATTCTCGCTGTCGGTCAGCCAGGTCCCGATTTTCCGCAGTTGTGGGTGGGTAATGCGAGTCGTGACGATGCGGCGGTTTTTGGTCTGGATGCCGAGCAGGGCATTGTCAGCACAACTGATTTCTTTATGCCGATTGTTGATGATGCTTTCGATTTTGGCAGAATCGCCGCGACCAATGCGATCAGTGATATCTATGCCATGGGCGGCAGCCCGATGATGGCCATCGCGATTCTCGGCTGGCCAATCAATCTGCTGCCGGCCGAGCTGGCTGGTCAGGTCATTGCCGGAGCGCGCTCGGTGTGCACTGCCGCCGGCATGCCGCTGGCTGGCGGGCACTCGATTGACGCGCCCGAGCCGATATTTGGCCTTGCAGTGACCGGCCAACTGAAACGCAGCCACCTCAAACGCAACGATAGCGCACGACCTGGTGCTCGGCTGTTTCTGACCAAGCCCTTGGGTATAGGCATCCTTACCACCGCGGAGAAGCAGAAAAAACTGCGCCCGGAAGACGCCGGCGTGGCACGCGATCTGATGTGCCAGTTGAACAGTGTCGGGGCGCGCTTTGCGACGCTTGAGGGCGTGCAGGCGATGACCGACGTTACCGGTTTCGGTCTGCTCGGCCATCTGGTGGAGATGGCCGAGGGTTCCGGAGTCAAGGCGCGGATCGAAGAACGCCTGGTGCCACGTTTGGCCAGTGCCGACTATTACCTTGGCCAGGGCTGTGTGCCGGGCGGCTCGGGGCGCAATTTCGATAGTTACGGTGCCAAGGTCGCGGACATGCCGCAGGCATGGCGCAACCTGCTCTGTGACCCGCAAACCAGTGGCGGACTCCTGGTGGCGGTAGATCCTCAGGCGGAAGCGGAGTTTCTGGCCATGGCCGCCGCAGAGGGCTATCAACTGCAGGCGATTGGCGAATGTTTGGCGGCGGACGCGGGTCCCTGCGTCGAGGTCGTTTGATGCGCGAAAACATTGAGGATTATCGGCAGCTGTTTCTCAACACGGTGCCGTTGATGGATGTCCGGGCTCCAGTGGAGTTTGACAAGGGCGCCTTTCCAGCTGCGATCAATCGTCCGTTGATGAACGATGATGAGCGCAAGCAGGTGGGTACCTGCTATAAGCATTCCGGCCAGCAGGCGGCGATCGACCTGGGTAACCGCCTGGTCTGCGGCGATATCAAGGAGCAGCGTATTGCCCAATGGGCAGATTTCGCACGCAAGCACCCAGACGGCTACCTGTATTGCTTTCGCGGCGGGCTGCGTTCACAGATCGTCCAGCAGTGGCTGGCCGAGGCAGGCATTGACTATCCGCGGGTAGTCGGCGGCTATAAAGCCATGCGTCGCTATCTGATTGATAGTCTGGAAGCGACGCTACAGAATTGCCCCCTGTACATAGTGGCGGGACTGACCGGCACCGGCAAAACCGAAGTGATTCATGCTCTGAGTAACAGTTTGGATCTGGAAGGGCATGCGCATCATCGTGGCTCGAGTTTTGGCCGCCATGCCACCGCGCAACCGGTGCAGATCGATTTCGAGAATGCCTTGGCCATCGAAGCGTTACGCGTGAGAGAAGCGGGGCATGGGCAGCTGGTGCTTGAGGACGAAGGGCGAATGGTCGGCAGTTGTACAGTACCCCTGGATCTGTACCAGACCATGCAGACCGCGCCTTTGATCTGGCTGGAGGACAGCTTCGACAATCGCGTCGGGCGGATTCTCGGCGACTATGTGATCGATATGCATGCCGAATTTGCCATGCTGCATCCAGATCAGCCCGAAATCGCGTTCAATGCCTTCTCAGAACACCTGAGCGGCGGCCTTTTGCGCATCCGCAAGCGATTGGGCGGTGAGCGCTACCAAATCCTTCAGACGATCATGCAACAGGCGCTTGATGTCCAGCAGGCGACTGGCGACGTACAGGCGCACCGCGGATGGATCGAGGGCTTGCTGACCCACTATTATGACCCGATGTACGCCTACCAGCGTTCCGGCAAGGACGAACGGGTCGTGTTCCGCGGTGATCAGCCGGCGGTGGTCGAATTTCTGCAACAACAAGCCATAGATAATCAGTATAAAGCGTGAACAACATAGCTGATTCAGTCGGATTGTGACGTTTGCTGCTGGTACTATCCTGCCAGTTCAATCAATTCTGTCAGGAGTCGAGACACTATGAGCACTACATTTGCCGGTAAAGTTGCATTGGTCACCGGGGGCGCTGCCGGTATTGGCCAGGTCACCGCAGAGGCTTTTGCTGCTCAGGGGGCCAAAGTAGTGGTGTCCGATATCAGCGAGGCCGCAGGTCAGGCCGTGGTCGCAGGTATCAAGGCCAAGGGTGGTGAAGCAGTATTTGTGGCGTGCAACGTGGCCAAGGCTGATGAAGTCAAGGCGTTGATGGACGCAGTAATCGCCCACTACGGCCGCCTGGATTGTGCATTCAACAATGCGGGTATCGAGATCGAGCAGGACAAGCTGGCCGACGGCAATGAAGATGTGTTCGATGCCATCATGGATGTCAACGTCAAGGGTGTGTGGCAGTGCATGCGTTTCGAAATTCCCCTGATGCTCAAGCAGGGCGGCGGCGCTATCGTCAATACTGCTTCAGTAGCGGCCTTGGGCGCAGCGCCAAAAATGAGCATCTACGCTGCCAGCAAGCACGCGGTGCTGGGTTTGACCCGCTCGGCAGCAGTGGAATATGCGAAGAAATCGATTCGCGTCAATGCAGTATGCCCGGCCGTGATCGACACCGAAATGTTCCGCCGCGCCGCTGCCATTGATCCGCGCAAAGCCGAGTTCGCTGCCGCAATGCATCCGGTAGGGCGTATTGGAAAAGCGGAAGAAATTGCTGCTGCGGTGCTCTATCTGTGTTCCGAAGGCGCCGGCTTCACCACCGGTATCGCCTTGCCCGTAGACGGCGGGGCCACCTGCATCTAGAACCAGCGGCAAGCTTCAAGCCACAAGCGCAAAGCAGCTACGTGGATAGTCAGGGTTTTTCTTGCAGCTTGCCGCTGCCTTACTCGTCCCGGCCTTCCATCATTACCCGTTTGAGCAGGATATATACCGAGCCGGTCCCGCCGTGGCGGGGTATGCAAGAGGTGAAGCCGAGTACCTGGCTGTGTTGGCGCAGCCAGGTATTCACGTGGCTCTTGATGATCGGGCTGCGTCCATCCTTGCGTTGCGCCTTGCCGTGCGTGACGCGTACGCAGCGCACCTCCATCTTGTTCGCTTCTGCGAGAAAGGCCCAGAGCAATTCCCGAGCCTTTTCCACTGTCAGGCCGTGCAGGTCAATCGAACCTTCAAAGGGGATCTGGCCGCTTTTCAATTTGCGTAACTGACTTTCCTGCACACCGTTTGCCGCCCAACTCAGTTCCTCTTCGGGCAGCACATCAATCACGAACTGGTCCGACATACCATCCACGCGAACGCGATTGGTCGGCTGCACGGCGCCCTGGCGCAGGGTCTTGATTCGCGTGCGGTCGGTGCGGGCTTTGCCGGTGTCGGCCTGGTCTACCTTGATGCGCCTGGCCCCTTGGGTAGCCTGGCGGAAAAGTTCCAGATCGTCCGGTTCGCTGGGGTCTTGGCTCATCGTAGTCATTCTGCGTGATAAAAAGGCAAGTGTATCAGTAGTTTCCAAGCCCATGCAGGTTAGAATATGCGCTTGTCAGCAACCCGCTATCGAGCCGTATAAGCCCTCTGGAGGCATTGTCATGACCGAGCACACCGCCCTCACCACCATCCGCGACCTGGTGCGCTGGGGTGTCAGCCGCTTTCATGAAGACGGGGTGTTTTTTGGCCACGGTTCGGATAACGCCTGGGACGAAGCCCGGCTGCTGGTATTGCATGCGCTGTATCTGCCATGGGAAACGCCCGAAGAGTACATGGGCTGCAAAGTAACCGAGAGCGAGCGTCAGTTGACCCTGGCGCTGCTGCAACGGCGGATAGAACAGCGCATTCCGGCGGCATACCTGACCGGGCAGGCCAGGTTTGCCGGTCTGGACTTTATCGTTGATGAGCGCGTATTGGTGCCGCGTTCGCCGATAGCCGAGCTGATCGCCCAACGCTTCCAGCCCTGGCTTGAGACGGAACCGACACGGATCCTGGATCTGTGCACGGGCAGTGGCTGCATCGGTATCGCCTGCGCTTATGCCTTCCCCGAAGCTGAAGTGCTGCTCGCCGATCTGTCCGCCGATGCGTTGGCGGTCGCCGAGCTGAATATCGATGCCCATCAATTACAGAGCCGCGTAGAAGCACGCTGGTCGGATGGTTTTGAAGGCATGCCCGGCGAGCGATTTGACCTGATCGTCAGTAACCCGCCCTATGTCGATGCCGAAGATATGGCCGAGTTACCTGACGAGTACATGCACGAGCCGGAAATGGGCCTGGCAGCCGGTCTGGATGGCCTGGACCTGGTGCGCAGGATGCTCGCGCAGGCTGCAGATCATTTGACCGAGCAGGGCTTACTGGTGATAGAGGTCGGCAATAGCATGGTGCATGTGATGGCGGAGTGGCCTGACGTGGATTTCGAATGGGTGAAATTCAGCCAGGGCGGGCATGGGGTCTTTATACTCAGCGCCAGGCAATGTCGGGAATATCAGGGCCTGTTTGCATCTCACCTCAGCTCATGACCACCCAGAGCAGCATCAGCGCTTGGAATATCGCGAACACGATCAGACAGCCGATGGCGAAGCGCTGATTCATTTCATTGTTCTTGAAATTATCGATTACCCGCTGGAACTGCGAAAGCTGCGCCTGCTGCTTGCGGTTCAACTGTTCCTGCTCGCGCAACTGGTTGAGAATGTCGCTGATTTGGATCGCGGCTACTTTTTCAGTATTCCAGCTACTGATCAAGCTACTGACTCGGTTGGCCTGGGCGCGTCCTGCAGTGCGCTCCTCGTTTGAATAGCTCAGATCAAATCCGGCACGCAGAAGCAACTTTTCCCGAATCAGCCGGCTTTCTTCGCTGCTGACTTCCTCCGCGTGCAACATGATCGGTGTGATCGAGTAGTCGCCGCAACTGCGCTGGCACCACTCGATAAGCTGGGCCAGTAAATAGCCGCCCAGGCCGCGCTGAGCAGGTTGCATGCGTACGTGCTCAAGTGGGCCAAAGCGCACGCGGCGGTTCTTGTGGTCAACCAGCACTTCCATCAGGTTGATATCATCGGTTTTGTTTTCACCGTCGGTATTGACCCTGAGACGGAATAACTCCAGATGAGCCGCACGTTCCTGGATAAGCGTGACCCTGGCCAAGCGTTCGGCATGGGCGATCTGCCGGCCTTTATAGATGGGTTTGAGCTGTATCCAGTAAACGTCGGTAGGCCGGGCGCGGGCGAAAGGGTCGCGCGGCGCAGTAACGATTTTCTGCTCGTTGTTGTCCTGCTCTGAAGAGGTGACTTGATTCATCGGCATTCCGAACAACAGTGGGCAATGGGTTATGAGGATATTTATCGGCCGTTAATCGGGATTCTGCAATGAAAATCTGCCTTGGTCACCACCAGCTACTTGCTGCTTGCCAGATCAGGCGCAGGGCCAATAGCGTTAACAGCAGGTTGAAGATCATGCCGAAGCGCTGGTCACTGATGCGCTTGAGCAGGTGCAAACCCGCCCAGGTACCCAAGGCGCCTGCTGCGATCATCAACAGAATCAGCCCCAGCCATTCGCCGAACACGAAGCCAGCGGCGCCGTAGACGATCGCCTTGGGCGCATGTTGCAGGCTCATCGCCGCGGCAAAGGTAGCGACGGTAGACAGCCTCTCGCCTTCCTGTTGCTGCTTGATAAAGGCGGCGACCAGCGGCCCGGTCGCACCCACAAACAGGCTTACGAAGGTGGTGAAGGTCGCGGCAATCATGGTGCCGGCCCGCCCGGTAGCCACCTTCGGAATCGCCGGCCCCCAGCACAGCAACAGGATAAAGCCCGCGATGCATAGCTGCACCAGTGGCAGCGGCAAGTCGACCAGAAACAGACTCGCCAGCCACGCGCCGATAATCACGCCGGGCAAGAACCAGAGAATGACGCGCCAGTTGATATGTCGGAAGGTCATTAGCGCGCGGTTGGCGTTGGAGCCGAATTGCACCATACCGTGAACGGGAATAATGGCTGCCGGAGGCATGACCAGCGCCATGATCGCCAACAGCAAGACGCCGCCGCCAATACCCATGGACGCGGTGAGCGCCGAGGTCAATATCGAGGAAATGATCAACAGTACGATCACCAGGCCGGGGACACCGGCGGGTAACACAAGATCCAGTACTGCCTGCATGAATGCGTCCGTCAGGGGAAAACGCATAGCCTAGCGGCCTGCTGCCAGGCTGTCACCTGTCGAGAGGGAACGGTATACTTGGCAGCTTCGCTCACAAGACATCAGGTTGCGCGCATGTCCGGAAATACCCTAGGCACTCTTTTTACCGTGACCACTGCTGGTGAAAGCCATGGCCCGGCCCTGGTAGCTATTGTCGATGGGTGCCCGCCGGGGTTGGCGCTGGACGCCAGCGATCTGCAGCGCGACCTCGATCGGCGCAAGCCCGGCACCAGCCGGCACACGACTCAGCGGCAGGAGCCGGACGAGGTGGAGATTCTCACCGGTGTGTTCGAGGGTAAAACCACCGGTTGCCCGATTGGTCTGCTGATTCGCAATACCGATCAGAAATCCAAGGATTACTCGGCGATCAAGGATACCTTCCGCCCAGCGCATGCCGATTACACCTATCACCACAAATACGGTGTACGCGACTACCGTGGCGGTGGCCGTTCCTCCGCCCGGGAAACGGCCATGCGCGTAGCGGCAGGTGCGATCGCGCGCAAGTATCTGGAAGGGCAGGGCATTGTCATCCGCGGCTACATGAGCCAGTTGGGGCCGATCGATATCCCATTCAAAAGCTGGGATGCGGTAGCAGACAACGCGTTTTTCAGCGCCGATCCTGACAAGGTGCCGGAGCTTGAAGCCTATATGGATCAGTTGCGCCGCGACCAGAACTCGGTCGGGGCGAAGATCACCGTGGTCGCGGAAGGCGTGCCGCCAGGTCTGGGTGAGCCGGTATTTGATCGTCTGGATGCCGAATTGGCTTACGCGCTGATGAGCATCAATGCAGTCAAGGGCGTCGAGATTGGTGCCGGTTTTGCGTCGGTGGCGCAGTTGGGCACGGAGCACCGTGATGAGCTGACTCCAGAAGGCTTCACCAGTAATAATGCCGGCGGTGTACTCGGGGGTATTTCCTCGGGTCAGCCTATTGTTGCGCATCTTGCGCTCAAACCCACCTCCAGTATTACCACGCCTGGCCGCTCGATTGACGTCAACGGCAATCCGGTGGATGTGATCACCAAGGGTCGACATGATCCCTGTGTAGGCATCCGCGCTACTCCCATTGCCGAGGCTATGATGGCTATGGTGCTGATGGACCATCTGCTGCGCCATCGCGCGCAGAACGCCGATGTCACCGTCACTACTCCGATACTCGGCCAGCTGTGAGCGGCCGGGTTGTCTAGATTGAGGCGTTGATGCTGCCTTATTGGCGCCTCTCCGGTTTCTACTTCGCCTACTTCGCCTTGCTTGGCGGAGTAGCACCCTTTCTTGCGCTGTATTTTAATTATCTGGGTTACAACGCAGCGCGGATTGGCGAGCTGGTGGCCATCCCGATGCTGATGCGTTGCCTGGCACCCAATTTATGGGGCTGGTTGGGTGATGTCACCGGGCGGCGTTTGACGATCGTACGCCTGGGCGCCTTGTTTACCGCGCTGGCATTCACCGGAATATTTTATCGCCAGGATTACCTCTGGTTGGCAATGATCATGGCGCTGCACAGTTTTTTCTGGCACGCCGTGTTACCGCAGTTTGAAGCCATTACCCTGAGTCATCTGGGCGCCCAATCGTCGCGCTACAGCATGGTGCGATTGTGGGGCTCGGTTGGATTCATCGCCACCGTAGTCGGCCTGGGCTGGCTACTGCAGATCCTCAGCCTGGATGTGTATCCGGTCGTCATGCTCGGTATCATGCTGGCCATTTTCTTCTGCAGCCTGACGGTGCCTGCGGCGCCGGTGACCAAGCTGCATCACACAGGGATACACACCGAAGGTTTTTTGCACGTGTTGCGCCGACCTGGTGTGCTGGCGTTTTTCCTTTGCGCCGGTCTGATGCAGTTCTCCCACGGGCCTTACTACACGTTTCTGACACTGCATCTGGAAGCCCTTGGCTACAGCCGCAGCGTGATTGGGTTGCTCTGGGCCCTTGGTGTGATCGCAGAAATTCTGCTGTTTCTGGTCATGGCCAAGGTGCTATCGCGCTTCACCCTCAAACAGCTATTGGTCACCAGCTTGCTACTCGCCGCCATACGCTGGCTGGTACTGGGGTCCTTGGCCGAGTATCTCAGTGCATTGCTGTTTGCCCAGCTGTTGCACGCGGCGACTTTTGGTTGTTTCCACGTAGCGGCAATCCATTTTATTCAACGCAGCTTCAACGACCGCTTGCAAGGCCAGGGCCAGGCGCTTTACGCGACATTGTCAGGTATGGGGGGAGCGCTCGGCGCGCTGTATGCCGGTTATAGCTGGAATACGATTGGCGCCTTCTGGACCTTCACCCTTGGTGGTTTGGCAGCTCTGCTTGCCGCGATCGTGTTGTTACGCTGTTTGCCCTCGGCCGGCATTGAGCAGGCTCGAGGTCATACTTTCAGCTGACTGTCCGCTGCTAGCCAGGGCCTTTATACTGCCCCTACATTCCAAATAACAGGCGACGTCCAGGATGAATATCCTCGCTGTCTATGATCACGACCAACTCCAGTTACCAGGCAAAGTACTGACCCATTCCGAGGATATTGAGCCGTTGCTGACCGGCATGGGTGTGCGCCTTGAGCGTCTGCAACCGCGGCCTGCTCTAGGGCAGGATGATTCTGATCAGACCATTATCGCGACCTTTGAGCCGGTATTGGCTGCCAGTCAAACAGCGGGCCTCTTGCCCTGTATGCGGGTACAGCGAATGGAAGCGCTACCGGGTTATGCGAATGAAGCGCCGCACGCGGATGAGCAGCGTTTCGAGCAAGCTACAGCACGCCTGCAGGTGAGGGGCGCGGGTGTCGTCTGTTTGCATCAGGATCGCCAACTGTTGGTGTTGAGCTGTCGTCAGGGTGATTTGCTGACACTCCCTGCGCGCTTGGCCCATTGGTTTGTTCCCAGCGCCGGACAGCCCAGCCTGGTGATTCATGCGGCTGCGACGCAGCAAGCGCTGATCGCAGAGCGAACCGGTAATGATATTGCCAGCCGTTATCAGGTGCTTGAATTGTAAAACCCTGGGCGCGCGCTTGAGCTATAGTAAAGACCCATTGTAAAAGGAGCTTTATATGAATGTGAGCGTCGGTAACGGCTTTCTTGGTCTGGTTATTCTGATTTTGGATATCTGGGCGATCATCAATATCGTGCAGAGTAATGCCAGCACCGGCGCCAAGGTGTTGTGGGTGGTGTTGGTGCTGCTGCTTCCGGTAGTCGGCCTGATTATCTGGTTCTTTGCCGGCCCGCGCGGTGGAAAGGTTTGAATGGAGTCTGAAAATCTTCCCGTGGCACTGGTTACCGGTGCCGCCAGAGGGATAGGTAAGGGCGTTGCCGCCAGTCTGCTGCGTGCAGGCTGGTCGGTAGTGCTCACCGATGTGGACGAGCCCGCGGGCCAGGCCGCCGCAGAAAAGCTGGCCCGGCTGGGTACTGTTGAATTCATTCCTATGGATGTGACCGATGAGGCGAGCGTGATGGCCTGCATCGAACGTATTGAAGGTGATTTTGGCCAACTTGATGGTCTGGTCAATAATGCCGGTATGGCTGACCCGGACAATGGGCCGATCGAACAACTGAGCCTGGAGGCGTGGAATCGCAAGTTGGGGACCAATCTCACTGGCGCCTTTCTGGTAGCCAAGCACTGTATCCCCATGCTACGTGAAACCGGGGGTGCAATCGTTAATATAGCGTCCACGCGAGCGGTACAGTCTGAGGCGCATACCGAGGCCTACGCGGCCAGTAAAGGTGGCTTGGTCGCGCTGACACACGCACTGGCTGTCAGCTTGGGGCCGACCATCCGGGTTAACGCAGTGAGTCCGGGCTGGATAGATACGCGTGACAATGCCCAGCAACAAAGCGACCCCTTGCGTGCGGTCGATCATCAACAACACGCAGTAGGGCGTGTTGGCCAGCCTCGTGATATCGGTGCGTTGGTGGTGTTTTTGCTGGGACCAGCAGCGGGATTTGTAACCGGGCAAAATCTTGTTGCAGATGGCGGCATGACGCGGCAGATGATTTACGTAGAATAAGATTTCTATCTCTTTCCGGCCAACCCCCATGTTCTTGATTCGTTGCTGCCTTTTTGCTCTGGCTTTAGGGAGCTCGGGACTATTATTGGCCGATCCCTCGGCATGGGATGCGGTGCGTGAGGGCAGGGCGATGGTTATCCTGCGGCATGCCTACGCACCGGGTATCGGAGATCCCGATAACTTCAGCCTGAATGACTGCGCTACGCAGCGGAATCTGAATGCGCAGGGGCGAGAGGAGTCTAGACGCTGGGGTGATTACCTGCGTAAGCAGGGGCTGGGTTCCGCTACCGTGTATACCAGCCGTTGGTGTCGGGCAGTCGATACTGCAGAAGGCTTCAAGCTGGCACAAGTGCAGCTATTGCCGGAACTGGATTCGTTTTTTCAGGATCGAGCGAACGCTCAGGAACAAATGCAATCATTGCGCCGCTTTATCGCGGCCCTACCTGCAGGCGAGCCGGTCATCATGGTCAGTCATCAGGTGAATATCACGGCGTTGACCGGCGAGTTTCCGGGCTCTGGTGAAGCGCTGTTGCTAGCCCTGCCTTTAAGTGACCCTCCAATGCTACTCGCCAGAGTGCCAGCGCCGGAGTATTAGCCGGCGCTGGCATGGCGGTTTGGAGTGCAGTTGCTCTATTTTTCGACGAATGCCCGCTCGATTACATAGTGCCCCTGGTCGCCATGACGGGCTTCCTTGAAGCCGCGCTCATCGAGAATGGCGCAGAAATCCTTGAGCATGCTTGGGCTACCGCACAGCATGAATCTGTCCTGCTCCAGATCAAAGGCGGGCAAACCGATATCGTCGAACAGCTTTCCGCTGGTCATCAGGTCCGTCAGGCGGCCCTGATTGCGAAACGGCTCCCGTGTCACAGTGGGGTAATAAATCAGTTTTTCCCTGATCTCTTCACCAAAGTATTCATGGTTAGGCAGCTCTTCGGTGATCAGATCCTGATAGGCCAGCTCGCGCACGTGTCGGCAACCGTGGGTGAGGATGACCTTGTCATACTGCTCGTAGGTTTCGGGATCCTGAATGATGCTGATAAAGGGTGCCAACCCAGTGCCGGTGCTGAGCAGGTAGAGGTTGCGTCCCGGTAACAGGTGATCCAGTACCAGCGTACCCGTGGGTTTACGGCTGATGACGATCTGGTCGCCTTCGGCAATATTCTGCAGGCGAGATGTCAGCGGGCCGTCCGGCACCTTGATGCTGAAGAACTCCAGGGTGTCTTCATAGTTGGGACTGGCAATACTGTAGGCGCGCATCAGCGGACGACCTTCGACTTCCAGCCCAATCATGATGAAATGGCCGTTCTTGAAACGAAAGCCCGGATCCCGCGTCGTTCGGAAGCTGAACAGATTATCAGTCCAGTGGTGCACGCTGAGTACCGTTTCAGAATTGAAGCCCGCCATTTAAATTCCCCCTATAAGACGTGAGATATAAAGCCTGGATACCTTTAACTTGCGTGCAGTGTAAGGGCTGGCTAACCTATCGGTAAAACAAATAGTTTGGCTATATGTAAACGGAAAAACCGATAATGAAATACAGTTTCAGGCAGCTTGAAGTCTTTCTCGCCACTGCGACGCATGAAAATCTGACCCGGGCGGCCGAGAGCCTGGCCATGTCTCAGTCGGCCGCCAGTAGCGCGCTGCGGGATCTTGAACAGCAGTTCTCTGTGCAGTTGTTTGACCGTATTGGCAAACGTCTGCAGCTTAACGAGTTGGGCCATAACATTCGGCCTCGGGTTGAAGCGTTGCTGGATCAGGCGCGCAGCCTCGAGCAGGCGATGGCTCGGCACGAGGAGCCGGGCCATCTGAAAGTCGGGGCCACTCTGAGTATCGGTAATTATCTCGCAGTGGAGATCATGGCCCAATACATGCTCGAGCAACCGGGCGCAAAAGTGCAGCTGCAGGTGGCCAACACTTCCACCATTGTTCAAAAGCTGCTTAATTTCGAGTTGGATATCGGTCTTATAGAAGGGGAGACGCAGCATACTGATCTGGAGATGCTGCCCTGGCGGGACGATGAGTTAGTGGTATTTTGTGCGCCCGATCACCCCTGGGCGGGCAAGCCTTGGCTGAATGATGAAGACCTGCTGGCGGCGCAATGGATTATTCGTGAACCAGGGTCGGGCACGCGCCAACATTTTGAGTGGGCCATGCATGGGTTGCTGCCGCAATTGCAGATCAAACTTGAGCTACAGCATACAGAGGCGATCAAGCGTGCAGTTGAGGCCGGGCTGGGCGTGGGTTGCCTGTCAGCGATTACCCTGGTGGAAGCCTTCCGCAGGGGCAGTCTGGTGCCGTTATCCGTGCCGCAGCGGGATTTCCGGCGGGGCTTCTACTTTGCATTGCATCGCAGCAAATTCCGAACGGCAGGATTGCAAAGCTGGCTGGAGTTATGCCGCGCGTCCGTTTGAAAAGTACCTCTAGGATAAATCGCGTGCACAAAAAAGCCTGACGTCATCACATGCTTGTGATTAAACGTCAGGCTTAATGGGAGCTGCGTATTACTGCTTGGAAAGAACCAATTGGCCTTCTTCCAGCGGAATGCGGTTGCCTGGTTTGTGGTCCATGCGAACGCTGCCTTCTTCCTCGCCGATGGTGTAATCCACCTGATAGGCAACTACCCTGTCATTGCTGTCGTAAACAGTCTCGCAACGGGTTTCGGTTGTGGTGTAAGTGCTGTTTTGCTGCATTCTTTCCTGGGTTTTATTCCCAGCGTAACCGCCAGCTGCAGCGCCTGCGACGGTAGCAATTTTCTTGCCGCTACCACCACCTACCTGGTTACCTAGCAGGCCACCCACTACGGCACCAGCGACTGAGCCGAGCACTTGATGTTGATCCTGAACAGGCTTCTGCCGGTTTACGGCCACCTCTTGGCAAACCTCTCTGGGAGTTTTCTCGGTTTGCGTGATTTCTTCCACGTTAACCACTTGGGCGTAGGTAGGCTCTTTGTCCGAAAGCGCGGTATAACCGGCAATCGCACCGCCGGCGGTGGCTACTACAGCACCGATAATGATGCCCGACAGCATTGACTTGTTCATAATGAAACTCCAGTGCGATGATATGTGTGCATTTTTTTAGTACGCACCGTTCTGACAAGATACTGTGACATAGGTTCAGACTTTAGTCTGTAACTAATGTGACACAGGTCGCATTCTCAGGCGAGTGGTCAGCGCAAATGTCACCGGACGCCGCCACTGGTTCTTCAGGCTGCTCCATATCAGTGCCAGCCAGTAGAGCAGATGCTGCCAACGCGATGCCTGCCGGTTCAGATAGATTTTACTACGCTGATCAATGAAGGGTGTTTCACCCAGAACTCAAATAGCTCTATGCCCTCTGCCACGGCAAAGACACGGATATCCTTGAGCTTGTTCTAATGGGCGTGGGAACAGACTAACAGCGCTTTTTTGTCCAGGGTCACCGGCAAATCCTTACGAGATGAGCCGGCATTCTGCTTTATTTTTGCTGTTTTTGGCAGCCTGGCGCGCAGAGACCGCGGGTCAGGGTAGCGGCAGTGCGTGAGAGTCGCGTTTCAAAATGCGGACGAAATCTCCTTCCGCCACTGGCGGGCTATATAAATAGCCTTGGAACGCGTGGCAGGACTGAGTTTGGAGGAAATCCAGCTGCTCCTGGGTTTCCACACCTTCGGCAATGAGTTCTAGCCGGAGGTTACGTGCCATCGCAATAATCGCCCGCACGATCTCCGCATCATTGGCGTCCCGGGTACAGTCGCGAATAAACGACTGATCGATCTTCAACAGGTCGAGGGGTAGGCGCTTGAGATAACTGAGTGAGGAATAGCCGGTGCCGAAATCGTCTAGCGCAAACCTTACGCCCATATCCCGCAGTTCCTGCATCTTGGCGATGGTATCGCTGATATTCTGAATAACGATGTTTTCGGTAATTTCCAGTTTCAGGCAACGTGCAGGCACGCCGCGGCTGTCTATAGCGTGGCGCACCTGGTCAACAAAATCGGGTTGGCGAAATTGCCGGGGGCTGATATTCACGCTGAGGCTGAACTCTTCAGGGCTGATATGGCCCTGGCGCAACAGTTCGGCGATGAATTGGCAGGCTCGTCCCAGCACCCAGGTTCCGACTTCGAGAATCATGCCGCTTTCTTCCAGTACATGAATGAAACCCATTGGGCCGGTAAGACCCTTTGTTGGATGCATCCAGCGAATCAGCGCTTCAGCGCCGACAATGCGTTGTTCCAGAGCGTCGAATTGCGGTTGATAAAAGAGCACGAACTCACATTTGCTCACCGCGACGCGCAACTCGGTTTCCACGGAAAGTCGCTCACTGGCGGCGATCTGCATCGCCTGTTCGAAAAAGGCGATGCCGTTTCTGCCATTTTCTTTGACTTTGTAAAGAGCGATATCCGCGCGTTTGAGCAAATCGTCCGGGTTGGTTCCGTGTTCCGGCAGCAGTGTGATACCTATGCTGCAACCCAGTTGCAGGCTATGGCCTTCGATCAGCATCGGCGCCGACAACGCGGCAAGCAGCTTTTCAGCGGTATGCTGCACTTGCCGGTGGATTGCCTCGGAGGGACCTTCCATTCCGCAAAGTAGCACTACAAACTCGTCACCGCCCAGGCGTGCGACCGTGTCGACTTTGCGCACCTGCGCCAACAGGCGACGGCTGACCTCCTGTAATACCGCATCACCGCAGGAGTGCCCCAGAGAGTCGTTGATGTGCTTGAAGTGGTCGAGATCAAAAAACAGGATTGCGCTGCTTTGCAGCAATCGCTCGCAAACCGCCAGGTTCTGAGTCACGCGGTCACTCAACAGCATGCGGTTGGGCAGGTCGGTGAGGGCGTCGTGGTACGCCAGATGCTTGACCCGCGCTTCAATCAGTTTCTGCTCGGTAATATCGCGTGCGGTCAACAGCATGCATTCGGTGCCGTCGATAATCATCGGTTCGATCGATACCGACACCAGAAGCTCCTGACCAAACTTGCCATTCACGCGCATTTCTCGCTGCCGTACACGACCGTACCTTTCCAGCTCATCAATCAGCACGGCGCGTTCGGAATAGTCTGCCCATATGTTCATGTCCCGCGCGGTTCTGCCGATCGCATCGGTGGCGGTAAATCCAGTTAAGCGGGTGAAACCTTCGTTGACGTCCAGGTGCTTGCCGGTGGCCTTTTCACTAATGCTGATGGAGTCAGGGCTGGCTCTGAAAGCCCGGGAAAATTTATCCTCGGACGCGCGCAGTGCTGCTTCCGCTTCCTTGCGTGCGGTAATGTCCTTGAAGGTGGAGAGCATGCACAACTGACGGTTGATGGTGATGAAACTGCTCGACACTTCGCAGGTCAGGTACAGGCCCTCGCGGGTCACGAAGTCGATTTCCATACTGTTGAGGCCGGCCGCTGGATCGATTCTTTTCAGCACTTGCGTACGCTGCTGCGCATCGCGCCAGAACCCGACGTCAAGAGCGGTTCTGCCAATGATATCTTCGGTGCGGTAACCAAATACGCGGGTGAAACTCTGATTGATCTCGATGACCAGTTGCGTGGTCGCATTAACCAGGATGTAAGGATCGGGCGAGCCTTGAAATAGTGCCGAGAACTTGGCTTCACTGCGCTGCAAGGCCTGCTCACTGCGGCGTCGATCGGTAATGTCTTTCAGGGTGCCGACCATGCGCTGAATACTGCCATCGCTGTGGCGATGAAGCGTGGCTGTCACTTCCACCCAGCGCAGGCTGTCGTTTTCCGGAACTAGACTGTAAGTCAGGCGATAACGCGACTGCGTGCCACGGCCAATGGCGATGAAGCTGCGACGCAGCTCACGGCGGTGTTTGCCGGGAATGTCCTTCATGAACAGCTGCAATGGGCCATCCCATGCTTCCTCGGCGTGACCGTGCAGTGCGGCGGCGCGCGCCGAACAGTGAAGCAGGTCAGTGTGCGGGCTCCAATCCCATATACCCATCTGCGCCGCTTCCAGCGCCATGTTCAAGCGCTCCTGACTTTCGCGCAGGGCGTTATCGTGCTGCTTCTGTTCGGTAATGTCGTGCGCGGTAATCACCAGGCATTCACTGCCATTGACTATCACCGGTTCGGCATACAGGGTGACGTCGAGGCGAGAACCATTCTGATGATGGATGTGCACCTCACGATTACGGATACGGCCTTCTTGGCGCAGCACCTCATGCATCAGCTCGTAGGTGGCGCGCTCCATCACGCCCAGCTCACACAGCGTATGCCCAAGCGCATCAATCGGCTTGAGGCCGGTCAAGAGTTCAAAGCTTTGATTGGCCTCAAGCAGCAGCTCAGTCTGCATATCCAGCACCACGATGGCTTCATGGCTGGCATTGAACGCCTTGAGATATTTTTCCTGGGAAATTTTCAGCTCACGCTCGGTACGGATGCGCGCGGTAATATCATGGGCCATCGATAGACGGCATTCGATGCCATGAACGACAATGGCTTCCATCGAAACCAGGCAGGTTTTCATCTCCCCACTTCGGCAGCGTAATACCGCTTCGAACTCGACAATTCGGCCTTCACTGGCAAAGCGATCAAGCAACTGCAGGCGCTGCTTCTTGCTCGCCCAGAGCGGGAATTCAGACGAAAGCTGATCAATAATGTTTTCCGGCCGCCAGCCGAACAGCTCCTCAAACGCCGGGTTGACGTCTACCACACGGCTGGTGGCAGCCTCTGCCAGCATGCTGGCAATGGGCATGCGGTGGAACAGCCGTTTGAACGCGACATCCTGATCGCTGCCCGCTTTATGCTTGTTAGCGCTGGGTAACTGCGGCATTAATCCGTCCCTGACTGGGTTTGCTTCCGACGAACAGGCAAGACAATTCTCTCTTTCGCTAGATTGAAAATAGACTTAGAAAAGGCTGCAAACAAGGCCCCATTACATTTGTTTGCAATCAAGCTGCCGCACCAGCGCCTGGCCCGCATTCGACAGGGTTCTACCGCTGTGCCAGATCACACCGAGCTGACGCTGCAGCGTCACGTCGGGGACCTGCAGAGCTTTTACCTGTGTATCCAGCATGGTGCGTGGCAATACGCTCCAGGCCAGGCCGATCGACACCATCATCTTGATGGTTTCCAGATAGTTGGTGCTCATGCGTATTTGCGGACTCACCCCGCGCTGCTGAAACAGCTGGCTGACCACCTTGTGAGTAAAGGTATTCACGCCTGGGAACACCGCCGGGTAAGCGGCCAGTTGCGCAAGATCGACCTGTGGCAGGTTGGCCAGCGGATGCTCCGGAGCCACTACAAAATCAAGCGGATCATCCCAGACGGCTTTGGCCATGATCGGCGGCTCCAGGATCGGTGCCAGGGTGATCACCGCCAGTTCAATCTCGCCGTGCAGGACTTTGTCATAGGCCACCTCTGAATCAAGGAAGTCTATGTCCAGCGCCACGTCTGGATAAGCCGCCGTGTAGGTACGCAAGACCGGAGGGAGACGATGAAGGCCAATGTGATGACTGGTGGCCATGCTCAGGCGCCCCTGGACCTGGCTTGACAGGTTGCCAAGGGCGCGCCGGGTGTCTTTCAGGGCGGTGATGATCTGTTCGGCGCGCGGTTTCAACGCCCGGCCTGCTTCCGTCATGCTGATATGTCTGCCTATACGGTCGAATAGTCGCGCGTCCAGCTGCTGCTCCAGAGTGGCAATCCTTTTGCTGATCGCCGGTTGAGTGAGATGCAGTTGCTCTGCCGCGCGGGAAAACGAGGCATGCTCGGCCACCGCGAGGAAGGCTGACAGGTTGGCAGTATCCATGATTGAGATTCCATATGGTTATCCAATACATGAATAATATGAATTTGTGTTATCCGTTGCCAGCTTTTAAGCTTATTACGTTATTCAACGTGATCTATTTGAAATAAGCACGCCACCGAACGAGCGATCAACGCTCGCCTGGCAGCACCAGCCTGGTTCAGGAGTACAGCATGTCCGCCAAGACCCTTTACGACAAGCTTTGGGACAATCATATCGTCAAGCAGCGCGATGATGGCTCTGCACTGCTTTATATAGACCGTCACCTGTTGCACGAAGTGACCTCACCGCAGGCTTTCGAAGGCCTGCGCCTGGCCGGTCGCAAGCCCTGGCGTATCGACGCCAATCTGGCCACCCCGGATCACAACGTACCGACCACCAATCGGGCGGCCGGCGTTTCCGGTATCAGCGATCTGGTATCCAAGTTGCAGGTCACCACCCTGGACGATAACTGCACGGATTTCGGCATTCTTGAATTCAAGATGACCGACCGCCGCCAGGGCATCGTGCACGTGGTCGGGCCGGAGCAGGGCGCTACCTTGCCGGGCATGACCGTGGTCTGTGGTGATTCGCACACCGCTACGCATGGTGCCTTTGCTGCGCTGGCGCACGGCATCGGTACCTCGGAGGTCGAGCATGTGTTGGCTACCCAGTGTCTGGTGGCCAAGAAGATGAAGAATATGCTGGTCCAGGTCGATGGTCAGTTGGGTTTTGGCGTGACTGCCAAGGACATTGTGCTTGCTGTTATTGGCCAGATCGGCACCGCTGGCGGCAATGGTCATGCGATTGAGTTCGCCGGATCGGCAATTCGTGATCTGTCGATGGAAGGGCGCATGACCATTTGCAATATGGCCATTGAAGCAGGCGCGCGTGTGGGCATGGTCGCTTGCGACGACAAGACCATCGCTTATGTGGAAGGCCGTCCCTATGCACCCAAGGGTGCGGACTGGGACCAGGCCGTAGCCGCCTGGAAAGATCTGGGGTCTGACGAGGGTGCAGTATTCGATACCGTGGTCGAGTTGGACGCGGCAAGCATCAAGCCGCAGGTCTCCTGGGGTACGTCACCGGAAATGGTGGTGGCAGTAGATGCACTGGTACCCGATCCGACCCAAGAGCTGGATGCAGTCAAACGCAACGGCTACGAGCGCGCGCTTAAATATATGGGCCTGGAGGCCAATCAGCCGATCACGTCGATCAAGCTGGATCGGGTGTTTATCGGTTCCTGCACCAATTCACGCATTGAGGATCTGCGTGCGGCCGCCGCCGTTGCCAAGGGTCGTCAGGTATCGGCCGGTATCAAGCAGGCGATGGTGGTGCCGGGGTCCGGGTTGGTAAAAGAGCAGGCTGAACTGGAAGGTCTGGACAAGATTTTCATGGCTGCCGGTTTTGAGTGGCGTGACCCGGGTTGCTCCATGTGTCTGGCGATGAACCCGGACCGTCTCGAGTCTGGCGAGCATTGCGCCTCTACATCCAACCGCAACTTCGAAGGACGCCAGGGCAACGGTGGGCGTACGCATCTGGTCAGCCCGGCCATGGCGGCAGCGGCGGCTATCGCCGGTCATTTCGTTGATGTTCGTGACATGCTTAATCAGGAGGCCAGCGCATGAAGCCTTTTACTCAGCATACCGGTCTGGTCGCACCCCTGGACCGTGCAAATGTGGATACCGATCAGATTATTCCCAAGCAGTTTCTCAAGTCGATTCGCCGTAGCGGTTTTGGCAAGAACCTGTTTGATGAGTGGCGCTACCTGGACGAAGGCCTGCCGGATCAGGATGCATCGCACCGTCCGCTGAACCCGGATTTCGTGCTCAATCAGCCGCGCTACCATGGCGCCAGCGTGCTGTTGGCGCGCAAGAATTTTGGCTGTGGTTCCAGCCGTGAGCATGCGCCCTGGGCGCTGGAAGAGTACGGTTTCAGAACCATTCTGGCTCCCAGCTACGCGGATATTTTCTATAACAACAGCTTTAAGAACGGCCTGTTACCCCTTGTTTTGACTGAAGAAGAAATCGATGAGCTCTTTGTCCAAGCCGAGCAGGTGCCAGGCTATGAACTGACTGTTGATCTGCAGGCGCAGACTGTGACGCGGCCTGACGGCAAGCAGTACAGCTTCGAGGTGGACGCGTTTCGTAAACACTGCCTGCTCAACGGTCTGGACGATATCGGCCTGACGCTGGAAGACGCGGAGGCGATTCGCGCATTTGAAGTCGGGCACAAACAAGATAACCCCTGGTTGTTCGGCGCCATCAAGGGCGTTTGATACCCGGCGACGGTTCTGATTTTAAGGAATAGATATGAGCATGAAGATTCTGGTTCTGCCCGGTGACGGTATTGGTCCCGAGATCATGGCCGAAGCGGTCAAGGTGCTGGAGTTGGCCAACGACAAGTTCGACCTGGGCGCGGAGCTGAGCTACGACGATCTCGGTGGCGCCGCCTACGATCGCTACGGCAGTCCGCTGGCGGATGAGACGCTTGAGCGCGCGCGTCTGGCTGATGCCATTCTGCTTGGCGCGGTCGGTGGCCCCAAATGGGATACGATTGATCCGGCGCTGCGTCCAGAGCGCGGTTTGCTGAAAATTCGCTCGCAACTGGAACTGTTTGGCAACTTGCGCCCGGCGATTCTCTACCCGCAATTGGCCGAGGCCTCCACCCTGAAGCCAGAAGTGGTCTCCGGGCTGGATATCCTTATCGTTCGCGAACTGACCGGCGGCATCTATTTCGGTCAGCCGCGTGAGCGCAAGGTGCTGGAGTCCGGCGAGCGCTTCGCCTTCGATACCCTGCCTTACAGCGAGTCTGAAGTACGGCGCATTGCCAAGGTCGGTTTCGACTCGGCGCGGGTGCGTGGCAAGAAGCTCTGCTCAGTAGACAAGGCCAACGTGCTGGCCTCCAGCCAACTGTGGCGTGAAGTAGTGGAGGAGGTGGGCAAGGACTACCCGGATGTCGAGCTGTCGCACATCTATGTCGACAACGCCGCCATGCAGCTGGTGCGGGCGCCCAAGCAGTTCGATGTGATCGTCACCGACAATCTGTTCGGAGACATTCTATCTGATCAGGCGTCCATGCTCACCGGCTCGATCGGCATGCTGCCGTCAGCGTCACTGGATGCCAATAACAAGGGCATGTACGAGCCCTGCCATGGCAGCGCGCCGGACATTGCCGGCAAAGGCGTTGCCAATCCGCTGGCGACCATCCTGTCGGTCTCGATGATGCTGCGTTACAGCTTCAATCAGGTAGCGGCGGCCGATGCAATCGAGCAGGCGGTGAGTCTGGTGCTCGATCAAAAGCTGCGCACCGGGGACATCATGTCCGAGGGTTGTCAGTTGGTCGGCACGGCACAGATGGGCGACGCCGTGGCCGCAGCTCTTAAAAACCTGTAAACTGTACGGCTTTGCGTTGCGCCCGGCTGGTCCGGGCGCAATAGTCTTTGAATTTACCCCACGGGGGTTGTAGTTATGAAACAAGTAGGTCTGGTTGGCTGGCGCGGCATGGTTGGTTCCGTGCTGATGCAGCGCATGCGCGAAGAAAACGATTTCGCCGATATCGAGCCGGTGTTCTTCACGACATCGAATGTTGGCGGAGCAGGTCCGGATATCGGCAAGGATATTCCACCGCTTAAAGATGCTTTCGATATCGAGTCGCTGAAGCCGCTGGACGTGATCATTACCTGCCAGGGTGGCGATTACACCCAGGCGGTCTACCCGAAGCTACGTGCCGAGGGTTGGAATGGTTACTGGATTGATGCGGCTTCCACACTACGTATGGAAGACGAGGCGGTTATCATTCTGGATCCGGTGAATCGCAAGAATGTCGATCAGGCGTTGCGTGACGGGGTCAAGACCTACGTTGGCGGCAACTGTACTGTCAGTCTGATGCTGATGGGTCTTGGCGGTCTGTTCGAGCAGGGTCTGGTGGAGTGGATGAGCGCCATGACCTATCAGGCGGCCAGTGGTGCCGGTGCGCAGAACATGCGCGAGCTGATCGGGCAGATGGGCACTATTCATGGCTCGGTAGCGGATAAGCTGGCCGATCCGGCTAGTGCGATTCTCGAAATCGATCGCCAGGTAGCGCAAACCCTGCGCTCTGAAGACTTTCCGGCCGAGCACTTTGGCGTGCCTTTGGCAGGCAGCCTGATTCCCTGGATCGACAAGCAATTGCCTAACGGTCAAAGCCGCGAAGAGTGGAAAGCCCAGGCGGAGACCAACAAGATCATCGGCCGCAGTGGCCGTCCGATCCCGGTCGATGGCATCTGCGTGCGCATTGGCGCCATGCGTTGCCATAGCCAGGCGCTGACCATCAAGCTGAACAAGGACGTGCCACTGGCGGATATCGAATCCATGCTCGCCGAGCACAATTCCTGGTCCAAGGTGGTGCCTAATACTAAAGAAGACACATTGCGTGATCTGACGCCGACTGCCGTGACCGGCACCTTGTCGGTCCCCGTCGGGCGTCTGCGCAAGCTGAACATGGGCTCGCAGTACCTGTCCGCGTTCACTGTCGGTGACCAGCTCCTGTGGGGTGCGGCTGAACCGCTGCGCCGCATGCTGCGGATTCTGCAGGAGAGCTAATCGGCTGGCTGGTTTTTTTTCAGGGGCACCCTGGCATTCGCCTGGGTGCCCCTTTGTTTTTGAGCAAGGTTTTTTCAGTTGAGGAATACGTATGAGCAAGACCTGTGACGTAGCGATAGTGGGTGTAACCGGCATGATCGGTGACGTGCTGATCAATGTGCTGGAAGATCACGAGTTCCCTATCGGAAGACTCTATTTGGTTGACGAGGAAGCCTCGGCTGGCGGACGACTGATGTACAAAGGCCAGAGTCTGCGGGTTGAGCCGCTGGAGCGCTTTGACTTCAGCAACGTCCGTGTCGCGGTGTTCTTTTGTGCCGAATCTGTTACCGCCACCTGGGCGCCGCGAGCGGTGGAGACGGGGTGTAGTGTTATCGATGGCAGCGGGCATTTCCGCGCGGATACCAGCGTGCCGTTAATGGTTGCAGGCGCCAATCCCCAGGTGCTGGAAGGGCGCACCTGGCCGGGTATTGTGGCTTGCCCGGATAGCCAGGTGGTGCAAGCCGTGTTGGCCTTGCGCGCAGTCGCCGGGTCTGGAGTTGAGGCCTTGTCCATCGCTACCTATCAGTCCATGTCGACTCGGGACCTGGACGCGGTGGAAGGCCTGGCTCTGCAGACCGGTCGTCTGCTTAACGGGCAGCCGCCGGAAACAGGCGCGCTGGAAAAGCAGGCCGCATTCAACCTGATCCCGCGTACCGGGGATGTGGATGAGCAGGGTTACACCCGTGATGAGGTCCGGCTGGCGGATGATCTACGGCGTATTTTCGAAGCGCCGGATATGCCCGTCAGCGTGACATGCGTACTCGTGCCGGTATTTTATGGCAATGCGGCGGTAGTTCATGCTAAAACGACTGAATTAGTTGACGTCAAACGACTGGCGGGGCTTATTCGCAAGGCCCCGGGAGTGAAATTGCTGGATAAGCCAGCGCCGGGTGGCTACCCGACGCCGGTTTCGGAAGCGACAGGAAGTGATTCGGTATGGATTGGTCGGTTACGTCAGGATCGGTTGGATCCCTTTGGACTGAATATGTGGATTGTGTCAGATAATCTGCGAAAAGGTGTTGTACTTAACAGTCTTCAGGCCCTCGACCTGTTGATAAAAGACTATTTGTAATCAATACTTGCTGTGGATTTCGTATTAAGCAGATTAGGTTTGGGCTTTTGACCGCTCAGGCCTAATAGGTGTGCCAGGTTGCTGCGGACCGGGTGGGGAGTTGTAGAAAGGGCCGGTACGTGAGCAACGGGATCTGTTGACGCGAGAGAAAACGATAAAAGCAAAGGAACTTCGCTATGGTTCGCAAACTGGTTTTGGCTGTCGCCGCAGCAAGCGCTCTGATGTCATCGAATATGACACTCGCTTTGGGCGTTGGGGATATCAACCTGCGCTCGGCGCTGAATCAGCCTTTGGATGCTGAGATCGAGCTGCTACAGGTCAAGGATTTATCCAGCCAGGAAATTCTGCCTAATCTCGCGTCGCCAGATGAATTTGGCAGAGCCGGCATTGAACGGAACTTTTTCCTTAACGATCTAGTGTTCACTCCGGTTATCCGGCCTGATGGTCGTGCGGTGATCCGCGTCACTTCTAGCAAGCCAGTTAAGGAACCTTTCCTCAATTTTCTGATGGAAGTGCGCTGGCCGTCCGGTCGAGTATTACGCGAATTCACCCTATTGCTCGACCCTCCGCTGTACAGTCCGACGCCGGTCACTGCCAGCGCCCCGGCCACGCAAGCCTGGCGTGCTCCTGTCGAGCCAACCCAGCGTCCAGTGCCTACGGTTGCCGCCGCTCAGCCCAGAGATACTCAGCCCCAAACCCAGTCCCCGTCTCAGCCACGGCCTCAGTCACCTGCGCCTGCAGCAGCTAGCCCGTCATCTGAGCAAGCCTCCGGCGAGTGGCGTACCAGCCGCACTGATACCTTGTGGGAGATTGCGCTTCGGAGTCGACCGTCCGGCGCCTCGGTACACCAGACCATGCTGGCGATCCAGGAGCTCAACCCGAACGCCTTTATCGATAATAATATCAATCGGCTGAAAGCGGATCAGACCCTGACGCTGCCCGACGCTGAACAGGCACGTCGTCTTGGCCAGGCCGAGGCAGTAGCTCAGGTTGCAGCGCAGAACAGTGCCTGGCAAGGCGGTCAACGGGCTGAGCCAGCGCAGCGTCAGTTGGATGCTCGGCAGCAAGATGCCGCGCCTGCGGCACCGGAAACGGCTCCTGAGGGCGACTCGCTGCGCCTGGTGGCCGGCAGTGCCGAGCAGGGTGAAGGTGCGTCAGAGAGTGCCAGCACCGATTCGGCCAGTCGTCTGCGTGATCAACTTGACGAGACCAAAGAACAGCTTGATTCGCTCGAACGGGAGAAAGCGGAGGCGGATAGCCGCCTGACCGACATGCAGGCGCAGATGGACACCTTGCAGCGCTTGCTCGAGCTCAAGGATGCTCAATTGGCAGCGATGCAGGAGCAGTTGGGTGATTCGGCCGAGCTGCCGGATATAGCGCCAGAACCAGCCGCTGACGCGTCAGCTGCCGATGTGGTTGCTGGCGAGAACGCTCTGGATCCCGAGCTGCCCGCTGTTGACGAATCGGGCCTGCCCGCTGATCAGATGGAGGCCCCGGCAGACAGCCTGGCGGAAATGCCCGAAAACACGGAAACGCCAATCGAGCTTGATGAAGCAGTTGCCGACGATAGTGGTGAGGTAGCCGGTCAGGCCGATACTGGAGCTGCGGAACTGTCACCTTCAGCAGCCCCCGTTCCTGAAACCCCCGCTGCCGAGAGCAATGATCAGGCTCCTGCTGTGGTAGATGCAGAGCAAGACGGCGTCGAGGCGCTGCTGCAGCGGATGATGCAGAACCAGACATTCCTGATTGTTGGTGGCGGCATCATCTTGCTGCTGATATTGCTTCTGCTGATGGCGCTGGCACGTCGCAATGCGCGTCGCGAGGCGGAAATGGCGGATAACTTCATAGCGCGTGCTGCCGAAAACGGGGAAGGCGATGAATCAGGCGATGCCGATGAGTTCAATGTCGCACTGGCCAGCTTTGATGAAGAATCGCAAGAGCTGGGGATCAGTCATGATCCGATTACTGAGGCCGACGCCCTCATTGCCTATGGCAAGCTCGCTGAAGCAGCCGAAGTACTGAACGCGGCGATAGAGGTCGAGCCCGAGCGTACCGATCTTCGCTTCAAACTGATGGAGGTTGAAGGGCTGCTCGACAACCGTGAAGGTTACGCCGAGCAAATGACAGCGCTGCGCGACATGGGTGCTCCCGAGTCGCAGATAGCCGCCATGAACGCGCGCTTCCCGGTTATGGCTGCGGCGCTAGCCGCCGGTGCTGCGGTAGCTGATGATGACGCTACCCGGGACTCCCTGACGGAAGACGATGCTGAGACCGTCTTCGAGAAGGATGAGCTGGAAACAATCGAATATGACGTTGGCGGCTTTGAGCCTGAAGAGCCTGCTACTGACGCGGCCCCGGTCGCGGCTGAGTCGGAACACGACGACCTGGACCTGGATTTTGATCTGGATGACAACCTGGCCAAGGATCTGGCTGATCCAGGTGTCAGCGCGCCATCTTCCCAGACAGCTGAAGATGACTTTGAGCTGGATTTCAATCTGGATGAATCCCCTCAGCCAGCGAAAGCGGAAACTGAATCGGACTTTACCCTGGACGAAGATTTTGACCTGTCACTGACCGACGATCTTCAAGCCGACAGTCTGATGGCCGAGATGGATGCCATGGGCCAATCTGACGCCAAGACATCTACCGATGCGGAGTCTTCCGAGACTTCGTTCGATCTGTCCGACGAAGAGTTGATGCGCTTCGAAGAGGAGCTCAACGAGGCCGAAAACGAAGAGGCTGGTTTTGGTCAATCGGGAATTGAGTCGGATGCTCCAGCGAGCAATCTGACATCTGACGATAGCTCTTTCGAGTCGGATGAGCTGAATGACCCTCAACTCGATGATGACGACGAAATCGACGCGCTGCCTTCTTCAACGGCTGAGCAGGCGTTGGCAGACAGCATGGCCGAAGATGACGAAGACGAATTCGACTTTCTCTCCGGCACGGATGAATGCGCAACCAAGCTGGATCTGGCGCGGGCCTACATCGATATGGGTGATCAGGAAGGCGCTCGTGATATTCTCGGCGAAGTGCTGGAAGAGGGGAATGACCAGCAGAAGCAGGACGCTCGCGACATGATGGAGCAACTTGATTAAACAATGAGTAGTTCAACCTCAGACGCGGCCGCCCCAGAGGCGGCCGCTGTTGTTTCCAGGGTAGCGGCCTGCGTCGAATATCGCGGCACCGCGTACCGCGGCTGGCAGCGTCAGCAACCGGGAGTCAAGAGCGTCCAGGAGGCGGTCGAAAAAGCCCTTGGACGAGTCGCCAATCATCCGGTGAACCTGTTTTGCGCAGGCCGTACTGATGCCGGCGTACACGCCTCCTGTCAGATCATTCATTTTGAAACCAATGCGGTGCGTACCGCGTTCAACTGGGTGCATGGCGCCAATGCCAACCTGCCGGCGGATATCAGCCTGGCCTGGGCGCAAACCGTGCCGAAGGACTTTCATGCCCGGTTCTCGGCGGTAGCGCGACGTTATCGCTATGTTATCTACAATGACCCGGTCCGACCCGCGCACCTGGCGCACGAAGTGACCTGGAATTATCGGCCCCTGGATATCGATCTGATGCGGCGTGCGGCCGAGCCCCTGGTAGGCGAACACGACTTCACTTCCTACCGGGCGCTGGCATGCCAGGCAAAATCACCGGTCAAGCGGGTACATCACCTGAAATTGGTCGAGTTTGGTCGATTTATCGTGATCGATATTCGTTCTGATGCATTTTTGCATCATATGGTGCGCAACATTGCGGGTGTATTGATGCAGATTGGCTGTGGAGAAAGACCGGTGAGCTGGGCGGGCGAGGTGCTTGAAGCCCGCTGCCGACGCGAGGGCGGGCTGACTGCGCCGCCCTACGGTCTGTATCTGGTTGATGTCACTTATCCCGAGCGCTTTTCCTTGCCGGAACGGTATATGGGTCCGCACTTTCTGGCGGCGCTGAATACGCTCGACTGACGCTGGCGGGCTGATCTGCTACTATTCAGGGCCAGATCAATTCAGGTATTTCTCCATACATGGTGCGAATCAAGATATGCGGTATCACGCGGATTGAAGACGCGCTGGCCGCTGCGCGGGCTGGAGCCGATGCCATAGGTTTGGTGTTTTATCCCGCCAGTCCGCGCGCAGTGAGCCCAACAGTCGCGCGTCAGATCATTCGCGCGCTGCCCCCTTTTGTCACTTCCGTTGGCCTGTTTGTGGATGCGTCTGCAACTGAGGTCCATCAAGTGCTGGCGGAAGCTCCCCTGGACGTTTTGCAATTTCATGGCAACGAGCCGGCAGAGTTCTGTAATCAGTTTGGCCGACCCTATCTCAAGGTGCTCAGAGTGAAGCCCGGCGATGACCTGAACGCCCTAGCCGCTCAGTGGCCAGACGCCTCCGGCATTCTCCTGGACAGTTACAAGGAAGGCGTGCCCGGCGGTACTGGAGAGATCTTTGACTGGTCGCTTATTCCGCTCGAGCGTAATTGGCCGCTGGTACTGGCTGGCGGGTTGACCGCAGAGAATGTAGCCGATGCCATTGCCCGATCTGCCCCCTGGGCGGTGGATGTCAGCGGCGGTGTAGAGCAGGCCAAGGGCATCAAGGATGCCGCTAAAATCAATTCCTTTGTTCAAGAGGTGAAGCGTGTCTGACACAAAACCCGTGGATTACACCACTATTCCTGATCAGCGAGGGCATTTCGGACCCTATGGCGGCCGGTTTGTTTCCGAAACGCTGATGGACGCGCTGGAAGAGCTGGAGGCGCTTTATCAGCGCTTGTCCGCTGATCCAGACTTCCAGGCAGAGTTCGATTACGATCTCGCCCATTATGTCGGCCGTCCCTCGCCGCTGTATCTGGCTGAGCGCTTGACCGCCAAGGTCGGCGGCGCGCAGATCTATCTTAAGCGTGAAGACCTGAATCACACTGGCGCGCACAAGGTAAACAACACGATCGGCCAGGCGCTGCTGGCCAAGCACATGGGCAAGCCGCGCGTGATCGCCGAGACCGGTGCTGGCCAGCATGGCGTAGCCACGGCAACAGTCGCTGCGCGGCTGGGGCTTAAATGCCAGGTGTATATGGGCGCTGATGACGTTCAGCGGCAATCGCTCAACGTTTACCGCATGAAGCTTCTCGGTGCTGAAGTGATACCGGTAACGTCTGGTTCCCGCACCTTGAAAGACGCGATGAACGAGGCAATGCGTGATTGGGTCACCAATATTGATGACACCTTCTACATTATCGGCACGGTCGCCGGCCCGCATCCCTACCCGAAACTGGTAAGGGACTTTCAGTGCGTTATCGGTCGTGAGGCACGCGCGCAGTGTTTGACCCAGTATGGCAAGTTACCTGACGCGCTGGTGGCTTGCGTCGGCGGCGGGTCCAACGCGATCGGACTGTTCCACCCCTTTCTTGAAGACACTGGCGTGGCCATGTATGGCGTTGAAGCGGGCGGTCTGGGCCTGGAGACAGGCCAGCATGCCGCACCCTTAGCAGCCGGCCGGCCTGGTGTGCTGCACGGCAACCGGACTTATCTGATGGAAGATGACGCTGGCCAGATCATTGAAACCCATTCAGTTTCCGCAGGGTTGGATTATCCCGGTGTCGGGCCAGAGCATAGCTGGTTGAAAGACATCGGCCGGGTGAGCTATGTAAACGCCACTGACGAAGAAGCCCTGACTGCTTTCCGTGAGCTGACCCGCGTCGAAGGCATCATGCCGGCACTGGAGTCTGCTCACGCAGTGGCGTACGCCATGAAGCTGGCAGCCACCATGCGTCCAGATCAGACTATAGTGGTCAATCTGTCCGGGCGTGGTGACAAGGATATTCATACCGTGGCCGGCATTGACGGCATCAGTCTTTGAACAGAGTGTGATATGAGTCGAATACAAGCGTGTTTTGAACAGTTGTGTGCAGATGGCCGCAAGGCGTTGATTCCCTATGTGACAGCCGGTGATCCGGATCCGGCAATGACCTTGCCGCTGATGCACGAACTGGTGGAGGCGGGCGCGGACGTCATTGAGTTGGGGGTGCCTTTCTCTGATCCGATGGCCGATGGCCCGGTGATTCAGCAAGCGATGGAACGAGCCTTGAAACACCAGGTTAGCCTGACTCAAGTGCTGGAGATGGTGCGTCAGTTCCGCGAGACCAATCAGACTACCCCGGTGGTATTGATGGGCTATCTCAACCCGGTTGAACGCATGGGCTATGAAACCTTTGCCGATGCGGCGCTGGCTGCAGGGGTTGATGGCGTTCTGACCGTGGACTTGCCTCCGGAAGAAGCCGACGAGGTCGCTGCGCTGTTCAAGGCGCGCGGGCTGGATGTGATTTTCCTTTTGTCACCTACCACCACGCTGCAGCGGGCGGCGAAAATCTGTCACCATGCCAGCGGCTATGTCTATTATGTTTCACTCAAGGGTGTGACCGGGTCCAGTGCATTGAACGTCACTGATGTGGCAGCCAAGCTCGATCAACTGCGCACCGTGACCGATTTGCCGATTGGCGTGGGATTTGGTATTCGTGATGGAAAGACCGCAGCAGCTGTTGGCGCTGTGGCTGATGGTGTGGTGGTTGGCTCGGTACTGGTTAATCAGATTGCCGATCATGTTGGGCAGCCTGAACAGGCTCGCAAGGCAATTGGCGCTATTATTCGCGACATGCGCCTGGCTATGGATCAGCGATAGAACAACCCCCTTTGGTATAGCAGACAACGAAAATAAGGATTGGCGATGAGCAACTGGCTGGTAGATAAGTTGATACCCTCCATAGTGCGTTCCGAAGCACAAAAGAGCAGTGTGCCCGAGGGCCTGTGGCGCAAATGTCCGTCCTGCGATGCCGTACTGTACCGCCCCGAGCTGGAAAAAAACCTGGATATCTGCCCCAAGTGCAGCCATCACCTGCGTATCAACGCCCGCCGTCGCCTGGATATTTTTCTTGATCCGGAAGGGCGCACCGAGATCGCTGCCGAACTGGAGCCGGTCGACCGTCTGAAGTTCCGCGACAGCAAGAAATACAAGGATCGCCTGACCGCAGCGCAGAAAGATACCGGCGAGAAAGATGCGTTAGTGGTCATGCAGGGCACCTTGAAAGGCAATCCGATTGTAGCCAGCGCCTTTGAGTTCAACTTCATGGGCGGTTCGATGGGCAGTGTTGTCGGTGCGCGCTTTGTACGCGGTGCCGAAATTGCGCTTAAAGAGCGTATTCCCTACGTGTGCTTTTCAGCGTCCGGTGGCGCGCGCATGCAGGAAGCGCTGTTTTCATTGATGCAGATGGCCAAGACCAGTGCCGCTCTGGCGAAAATGAAGGAAGAGGGCATTCCGTTTATTTCGGTGATGACCGATCCGGTCTACGGCGGCGTATCTGCCAGCTTGGCGATGCTCGGCGACCTGAACGTGGCCGAGCCTAATGCGCTGATCGGTTTTGCCGGTCCGCGGGTTATTGAGCAGACCGTTCGCGAGAAGCTTCCCGCAGGCTTCCAGCGCAGTGAATTCCTGCTCGCCCATGGGGCATTGGATATGATCATCCCCCGCGCCGAGTTGCGTGATCGGCTGTCGAGCATGCTGAGTATGTTCACGGGCTTGCCCGCACCGGAACGGGATCCGCCGCTTGAGCCCCTGACC
This sequence comes from Halopseudomonas pelagia, assembly GCF_009497895.1. NCBI lineage: Bacteria > Pseudomonadati > Pseudomonadota > Gammaproteobacteria > Pseudomonadales > Pseudomonadaceae > Halopseudomonas > Halopseudomonas pelagia. The sequence continues at coordinate 2,445,671 of NZ_CP033116.1, forward strand.
GGCGAGGCCTGATGGCGCACACCGATCTGGCTGGTTGGTTGGCGCGGCTGGAGCAGCTGCATCCTACCGAGATCGATATGGGTTTGCAGCGGGTGGCCAGTGTTGCGGCCCGTATGGGGCTCTCCCGTCCCGCACCGTTAGTGTTTACCGTCACCGGCACTAACGGCAAGGGGTCCACTTGCGCGACCCTGGAGGCGCTGTTGCAGCAGGCCGGGCTGCGCACAGGCGTCTATACCTCCCCGCATTTGCTGGCCTATAACGAGCGGGTCTGCATAGACGGTAAGCCCGTGTCTGACGCAAGCCTCTGCGAGGCTTTTGCTCGAATAGAGACCGCCCGCGCAGAAACCTCCCTGACCTATTTCGAGTTCGGCACGCTGGCAGCACTGCTGTTATTCGAGCAGGCGGGACTGGACGCGGTAGTGTTGGAAGTCGGCCTCGGTGGCCGCCTTGACGCGGTGAATATTGTCGATGCCGATGTGGCTGTGGTCACCAGTATCGGCTTGGACCATCAGGAATATCTGGGCAACACCCGGGAGTCTGTGGGTTTCGAAAAAGCCGGCATTTTGCGACCAGCGATAAAACTGGTCTGCAGTGAAATCGATCTGCCCTCTACGTTCGTTGCGGAAGTAGGGCGTCAACAGGCGTTGATGCTGCAACGCAATACAGATTATGGGTGGCGCGCGGAAGGTGGGCATTGGCTGTTATATGGTCAGGATTCGCGGGGTGAATCGCGAAACGTAAGCGGTCTGCGAGCAGTTTCCTTGCCCAAGGACAACCTGGTCACGGCGTTGCAGGCGTTCTGGGCGGCGGGGCTGGAGCTTGCCGACAGGCAGATAGTCGATGCGTTGGCCAATGTTAGCGTACCCGGCCGCATGCAGCGCCGCACTGTCAGCTGGCGCGGCCAGCCACGGCAATTGCTGCTGGATGTAGGGCACAATCCGCATGCCGCGGCTTTTCTCGCCGCCGAACTTGAATCTGATAGCGTAGAGCGGCTGGCGGTTTTTGGTCTGCTGGCAGACAAGGATCTTGCCGGGGTGGTTGCGCCTCTGGTCGGTGTATTCAGTCGCTGGGCACTAGCCCCTTTACCCAGCCCGAGAACGCGGCCCGTTAGCGATCTGGCGACCTGTCTGACAGTTCTAGGGGAGCGAAGTGAAGGTTACGGCTCTGTCGCCGAAGCGTTGGAGCAGAGCCTGGACACAACGCCAGCTTCTACCGAAATAGTCATTTTCGGGTCGTTTTTCTGCGTCTCAGCAGCCATACTCTGGCTAAACCTCCAGTCCCGGGATCTGAATAATGGATGACAAATTGAAACAGCGGCTTATCGGTGCGTTGGTGTTGATCATTGCTGCGGTGGTTTTTCTGCCCATGCTGTTATCCGGTCAGGACGAGACCGTCAGTGTTGAAGTCGAAGCCCCTGAGCAGCCGGTGATGTCGAGCGAGCCTATCGAATCCGCGGCCCCTATCGAATTGTCGGCACCCGAGCCGGTGAATGATATTCCGGAGGCTGAAGGGATTCCTCTGCCGGTGGAAGAGGAGGTCGCTGAGCCAGCGATTAGCGAAGCGCCAGTCGCCGAGCCTGTGCTCGCCCCCGAGCCTGAAGCCGCGCCAGCACCCGTTGCACCGACCGCCACGCAAGGCGATTGGGTCATCCAGTTAGGCAGCTTTTCAGCGGTGGCGAATGCCGAGGGTTTCAAGCAGAAACTGGTGGAGCAGGGCTACAACGCCTATACGGTAACGGCACAGGCGGATGGCAAGGAGATTACCCGGGTTTACGTAGGGCCGCTTCTGGATCGCGAAAGCGCCAACCGCGTGCGCGACGAGCTGAGTCGTCGGCATGAGACCAAGGGTTTCGTAACGGCGTTTGATGCGGCTTCCGGTAAGCGATAGCGGTTCCGGTCAAAGGGCGGCTCTGGTAGAATATTGGCCTTTCCGCCAACGGGTGTTTCGTCGTGACACTAGCCTGGATTGATTGGGCCATCATCGCCATTATTGCCGTCTCGACTGTGATCAGTTTAGCCCGGGGTTTCGTCAAGGAAGCGCTATCGCTGGTGACCTGGGTGGTCGCTGGTCTGGTAGCCTGGATGTTTGGCGGTGCGCTGGCCGAGTATCTGATTCCGTATATCGCGACACCTTCGCTTCGGGTGATTGCCGCCTGCGCTATATTATTTGTTCTGACATTGATTCTAGGCGGGCTGGTCAATTATCTGATCGGCCAGTTGGTGATGGTCACTGGCCTGAGTGGTACAGACCGTTTTCTGGGTATGATATTTGGTGCCGCCCGCGGTGCATTGTTGGTTACCGTTGGTGTAGGGCTTTTGAGCCTGGCGCCGGTCGATGCTGACGAATGGTGGCGGCAGTCCGAGCTGATTCCGCATTTTCTCCTGGTTGCTGACTGGTCCAAGAGCATGATTCTCGGGTTTGTTGGGCGCTGATCCTTGCACCTGGCAGTGGCAGGTGTGGTGTATCCATAGACGAAAAGGTGTTTAGGCATGTGTGGCATTGTTGGCATAGTGGGCAAAGCGAACGTCAATCAGGCGCTCTATGATGCCCTGACAGTCCTGCAGCATCGCGGCCAGGACGCCGCCGGCATCGTAACCTGCGACCGTGGGCGGCTCTACCTGCGCAAGGATAACGGCCTGGTACGAGATGTGTTTCATCAGCGGCATATGCAGCGTTTGGTAGGCAACATGGGCATAGGCCATGTGCGCTACCCAACAGCTGGGTCGTCCAGTTCGGCCGAAGCGCAACCGTTCTACGTCAACTCTCCCTACGGCATCACCCTGGCGCATAACGGCAATCTGACCAACGTCGAACAGCTGTCTCGCGAGATCTACGAGTCCGACCTGCGCCACATCAATACCAACTCCGACTCGGAAGTATTGCTCAACGTCTTCGCTCACGAACTGGCCCGTTGCGGCAAACTGCAGCCCAGCCAGGAAGATATCTTTGATGCCGTGCGCGCTGTGCACAAGCGATGTGTCGGCGGCTACGCGGCGATTGCGATGGTCACCGGCTACGGCATCGTCGGCTTCCGCGACCCCAATGCGATTCGCCCCATCGTTTTTGGCCAGCGCGAAACCGAGAATGGCGTCGAGTACATGATCGCCTCGGAAAGCGTCTCGCTGGATGTGCTGGGCTTCGATCTGATCCGCGATCTGGAGCCGGGCGAGGCTGTTTACATCACTGACAAGGGCGAATTACATACCCGTCAGTGCGCGGAAGATCCACATTACTCGCCCTGCATTTTCGAACATGTGTATCTGGCGCGCCCGGATTCGATGATCGACAACGTGCTGGTCTATAAGGCGCGGTTGCGCATGGGTGAGAAACTCGCGGAAAAAATTCTGCGCGACAACCCGGATCACGGCATCGACGTGGTGATCCCGATTCCGGACACCAGCCGTACCTCGGCGGTGGAGCTGGCGAACCATTTGGGCGTCAAGTTCCGTGAAGGCTTCGTCAAGAACCGCTATATCGGGCGTACTTTCATTATGCCCGGCCAGGCCGCGCGGAAAAAATCTGTACGGCAGAAACTCAACGCAATTGAGCTGGAGTTTCGTGGCAAGAATGTTCTACTGGTGGACGACTCCATCGTTCGCGGCACTACCTGCAAGCAGATCATTCAGATGGCCCGGGAAGCGGGTGCCAAACAGGTTTATTTCTGCTCTGCGGCACCGGCAGTGCGCTACCCGAACGTGTATGGCATCGATATGCCCAGCGTTCATGAGCTGATCGCGCACAATCGTACCACTGAAGAAGTGGCTGAATTGATCGGCGCGGACTGGTTGATTTACCAGGATCTGCATGACCTGGTGGACGCGGTCAGTGAGGGTAATCCCAAGCTGAAGCGCTTTGATTGTTCGGTTTTCGACGGTGATTACATTACTGGCGATGTGAACGAGGCTTACCTGGGCAAGATCGAGCGCGCGCGCAATGATGCTGCCATGGCCACAGGTGATCAAGGCAACGCGGTGATTGAGCTGCACAATAATTAAGCAGGAACAACAGCCGTTGGCGGGCTGGCGTAACGCCAACTCGTTAGCGCAGCAAAGAGATTCGAGCCATGACTACAGAATGGGATGCGGGTCGCCTGGATAGCGATCTGAGCGAAGTGGGTTTCGATACCCTGGCCGTGCGCGCGGGCCAGCGCCGCGGGCCCGAAGCCGAGCACGGCGAAGCCTTGTTTCTGACTTCCAGCTATGTGTTTCGCAGCGCCGCTGATGCAGCTGCCTGCTTTGCTGGCGAAGCCAAGGGCAATGTCTACTCGCGGTACATGAATCCCACTGTGCGCACGTTCGAAGAGCGCATGGCTGCACTGGAAGGCGCCGAGCAGGCTGTCGCTACGTCTTCAGGCATGGCTGCGATTCTGGCCATGGTCATGAGCCTGTGCTCTGGCGGCGATCATATTCTGGTCTCGCGCAGTGTATTCGGCGCCACGGTCAGTCTGTTCGACAAATACTTCAAGCGCTTCGGGGTCGAGTTCGATTATGTCGAGCTAGCGGACTTGAATGCCTGGAAATCGGCGTGCAAGCCCAATACCAAACTGTTCTTTGTCGAATCGCCCTCCAACCCGCTCGCCGAGCTGGTGGACATTCGCGGCCTGTCGGAAGTGGCTCATGCGCAGGGAGTCCTGTTGGCGGTGGATAATTGCTTCTGTACGCCAGCACTGCAAAAGCCTCTGGAACTGGGCGCCGACATCATCATTCATTCGGCTACCAAGTATATCGACGGTCAAGGCCGTTGCCTGGGGGGCGTAGTCGCGGGCCGCCGCGAGCACATGCAGGAAGTCGTGGGCTTTTTGCGCACTGCTGGACCGACCCTCAGCCCGTTCAATGCCTGGGTGTTTCTCAAAGGTTTGGAGACCTTGCGCCTGCGCATGCAGGCACATTGCGCCAGCGCGCAGACACTGGCCGAATGGCTGGAACAGCAGGAGGGGGTCGAGCACGTGTATTACGCTGGGCTACCCAGTCACCCGCAGCATGAGTTGGCCAAGCGTCAACAAAAGGCCTTCGGTGCTGTGCTCAGCTTTGAGGTGGCCGGAGGGCGTGAGGCGGCCTGGCGTTTCATTGATGCGACCCGGCTGTTGTCCATCACCGCTAACCTGGGTGACAGCAAGAGCACCATTACCCATCCTGCGACCACTACTCATGGCCGTCTGACGCCGGAAACCCGAGCTACAGCGGGGATTCGCGACAATCTGATCCGCATTGCGGTGGGTCTGGAAGAAGTAGAGGATCTGCAAGCCGATCTGATGCGCGGGCTGGCGGCGCTACGCGCCTGATAGTGAGACGCGTCTCACAACAAGGGTAAAAAGCTTTTTATTTTCAGATACAGCTGTTTTAAGTTGATTCGGCCGCAGGGAAGCGGGCCAGATCCGCTGCAGTCACCCCTGCAGTGCGGCGATCTTTCATAAAAAAGGAGCTTTACCATGAAGCATTTTATTCTTGCTGTTTGTCTTTCTTTTGCCTCGGTCTTTGCCCTGCCTGCTCTGGCAGAATCCACTCCAGCCCCTGTGGTCAGCGTCAACATCAATTCTGCCAGTGCCGATGAGATTGCCGAAGTGCTCCAGGGCGTAGGTCAGGCCAAGGCTCAGGCGATTGTCGACTACCGCGAATCCAATGGCGCCTTTGCCGCGATTGAAGACCTGGGGGAGGTCAAGGGTATTGGCGAGGCTACCCTGGCCAAGAATCAGGAGCGGATCACCCTGAAGTAACCGCGGTGTACCTGGTATCGGCGCAGCGTTGTCGATATCAGGTTTTGAGTTTGCTCACCGACCCGCTCAGGGTGTGCGCCAGACTGGCCAGTTGCTCGCTGGTGGCAGCGCTGAGTGAGGTTTGCCTCACGGTAGTTTCTGTCACATCCCTTATCTGCACCACACTCTCGGTAATGGCTTCTGCCGCTTGGCTCTGCTGCTCTACGGCAGAGGCGATTTCGCTATTTCCATCGCGAATCTGGCTGACGGCGGCTGCAATAATCCCCAGTGCCTCTCCCGCCTGCTGGCTTTGCTCGACTGATTCATGCGTCAGCGCTGCACTCGCTTGCATATCGCTCACCGCCGCGCTGGTGCCGCTTTGCAGCGCCTCTATCATGCGCTGAATTTCCTCGGTAGAGATCTGGACCCGTTGCGCCAGAGCTCGTACTTCGTCTGCGACCACCGCAAATCCGCGGCCTGACTCACCGGCGCGCGCGGCTTCAATGGCAGCATTAAGGGCAAGCAGGTTGGTTTGCTCGGCGATATTACGAATCACGCTGACCACGCCACTGATTTCCCGGCTATGTCCTTGCAGGGTTTCCATATGCCGGGTGCAACGTTCGATGCTGGTCGCCAGGCCGGCGATCGTCTGACTAACCAGGTTCACCCGATCATGGCCTTCGCGTGCCAGCAAATCCGCTTGCCTGGATTGATCGCGAGTCGTCGACGAATTGCGCGCGATGTCCTGTACGGTCGCACTCATCTCGTTGGCAGCAGCGGCGACCATGTCAGTCTGGCTCTGTTGGCTGGTCATGCCCGCGCGCATCTGGGCCATGACTTGAACCAGATTGGCTGTGCCTGCATCCAGTTGTTCCGCAGCCTGCCTGACCGAGCGGACAATGTCGTGCTGCGATGCTTGCATGGCATTGAAAGCTCGCGCTATGGAGCCGATCTCGTCACGTGAGTCAGCCTGCGCGCGCAGGGTCAGATCACCGCTTTGCTGGACCTTGAGCATCACGTCACGCAGCGCGATGATGTGCCCGGTAATAAACGAGATCAGCAGTTGTGAGACAACCAGCAGCAACAGCATCAGCAGAGTCACGGTGACAGCGTAAAAAAGCGCCCGTTCGATCAGCAACTGCATATAGGGGATACGCTCAACACCCAGCAGGTAGGGTTGCCCTGCCTGTTGGCCGGCCCAGAGCCCATAGAACTCGCGGGCATCCGCTGGGTCTAATTCCTCAGCAGATTTCCACAGAGGGGTGGCCGTGTTGCCTGAGGTCAATCGGTTGTGTCGGGGTTCTGGTGGAATTTCTTTCAGCCCAGGTAGTGCGGGGATGGAGCTATTGTTGGAGGCCAGCACGGCACCGGCGAGTTGCTTTCGCTGATCCTGCAGGCTGTGCTGCTCGATCCAGAGAGCGGCCAGAACCAGCATCAGGGTGGTGACGAATGCTACCGAATTGACGGCCCAGAATTTGTATTTTAACGGTAGATGCTGAAGAACCACGTCATTGCTCCTTTGAGGCCGTGCAATCGCCGCCGCGAAGACACTGGGCAGCCAGTATAAATATGCTTTAGCAGTATCGGTTGACAAGGATCAAACTTGAATGAGTTTTGTCACACAACAGTCCGCGGGACGGGCCGCGTTTCACTGTTTGATTCAGGTATACTCATTCGCTGAAAACGGATGAAGGTTGCATATGACGAGCGCGCTGGTTGAACCCTTGATGATTGATCGTAATGCCGATCTGGCGCATTGGTGTGAGCGTTGGCTCATGCTGCCCTATGTCGCCGTTGACACTGAATTCGAGCGCACGGAGACATTCTTTCCGATCGCAGGCCTGATTCAGATCGGCGACGGAGAAGCGGCTTACCTGATTGACCCATTGGCAATTACCGACTGGTCGCCGCTGGTGGCGCTACTGCAAAGCCCAGACGTGATCAAGGTGCTGCATGCTTGCAGCGAAGATCTGGAAGTGTTCATGAAGCTCTGCGGCGTGGCGCCGATGCCACTGTTCGACACGCAGATGGCCGCTGCCTATCTGGGCATGGACTTTTCCATGGGCTACTCGCGCCTGGTAAAGGCGCTGTTGGATATTGACCTGTCCAATGCCGAAACCCGTTCCAATTGGTTGCAACGGCCCCTGAGCCCCAATCAGATCACCTATGCCGCCGCTGATGCCTTGCACCTTGCAGAGCTTTATCAGGTGCTGGGTCCGCGTATCGAAGCTGCAGGTTTGACCGATTGGTTGCTGGAAGACAGCGCAGAGCTGGTCAATGCCGCCGCACGGATTCAGGAGCCAGAAACGGCTTATCTGAACGTCAAACAGGCCTGGCGGCTGAAGCCCTCCGAACTGGCGGTTCTCAAGGTCTTGGCCAGTTGGCGTGAACGTGAGTCGCGTCAGCGTGATCAGGCGCGCAATCGCCTGCTGCGCGAAAAAACATTATGCCCGTTGGCCCAGCGTCAGCCGGATAGTCTGCAGGCGCTGTCACGTATCGAAGATATGCATCCACGCAGTGTCAGGCAGGACGGTCAAGCGATCCTCGATCTTATACGGGCAGGGCAAGAGGTGCCTGAACATGACTGGCCTCAGCGCCTGCCGGAACCCTTGCCGGCGGAGGCAAACAAGCTGCTCAAGGTTTTGAAGAAAGTCGGCCAGCAGCACGCGTCAACCCTCGGCATGGCTGAGGAGCTGATGCTGCGCAAGAAGCATCTGGAGGCCCTGGTCCGCAGCGGTTATCCAGGCGGGCCCTATCAACTGCCTGATGAGTTGAATGGCTGGCGGCGCGTCCTTATGGGTGAACAGCTGTTAGCGGTTGCCAATGCCAGAGATCAAGCCGAATGAAAGTCATGTGTTCCATCTACCGCAGTAAGCGCAAGGATGGCATGTACCTGTACGTGCCACGTAAAAAGGACATGAGTGAATTGCCCGAGGCGCTGATGCAGTTTTTCGGCAAGCCGGAACTGTCCATGGATCTGGTGCTTACGCCCGAGCGCAAGCTGGCACGTGAAGATATTGATATCGTGTTGCGCAATCTCGAAGAGCAGGGGTACCACCTGCAAATGCCGCCCCAGGAGGATGAATACCTGGTGCATTTGCCAGACGAACTGCTCTATCGCAACGACCCGATCTGAATCAGCTCGGCGACCTTGAACGTCGCTGCGGCGGCGCTTTTCTCAACGGATCCAGTAGGTAGGAAAGCCCGTTATGATCGATTTCCTGCATAAGCGCGAGTAAGCGACCTATCTCCCCGCGCGGAAATCCCTCACGGGCAAACCAGTTAAGGTAATGTCCGGGCAAGTCGGCGATGACTCGGCCCTGGTATTTGCCATAGGGCATTTGACGCTCGAGCAACAGCGGTAGATCTTCTGGGTTCATCGCAGGTTCCGGGTGTCCAGGGTCGTTGCATGCTATCGTCGCGTTCAGCAACTGACCGCGTTGCTATACACACAACAGGATAAGTCATGATTGTTAAAGCACTTCGTAATGGATTGGGAAATATTATCATTTTTGTCGATTTTCTGACTCGTCCGGCCAAGATGAAGCGTTCGGCCGAGGACCAGGCGGAAGTAGAGCGGGCAGCGGCTGCCTTGAGTCTGTACCAATTTCGTGCCTGTCCTTTTTGTATCAAGACTCGGCGTACGCTGCACAAACTCAACCTGCCGGTAACGCTGCGCGATGCCAAGAATAATCAGCAGGACCGTCAGACGCTACTGGAGCAAGGTGGCAAGATTCAAGTGCCGTGCCTGCGAATAGACGAGGCGGGTGGCACTACCTGGCTATATGACTCCAAAGCCATTGATGATTATCTCCAAGAGCGATTCGCAGCGGCTTGATCCGCAGCAGCAGGAGCTGGAATGGGCGCCCCCTCAAGACATCGCAGTAATATTCTGAATGCCGCCGTTACGCTATTCCGCCGCCGCGGATATGCGGCCACAGGGCTTGCTGATATTTTGCAGCACAGTGGTGCGCCCAAAGGTTCGCTGTATCACTACTTCCCCCAGGGAAAGGAGCAGCTGGGCGAGGAGGCGGCACTGCTGGCAGGGGCCGTTGTCTCGCAAACCTTGCGAAAACTGGGCGAGGAACATTGCTCGGCGGCTGACGTGATGCGTGCTTATGGCAAGCTGCTCGCCGGTTGGTTGGAAGCTTCTGCTTTTGAAGATGGCTGCCCGCTGGCCACTACCTTGCTGGAAACCACTCCGCAATCCACTCGAATGGCCGCGGCCGGGCAACAGGCATTTAACCAATGGACCGCTGAAATCAGGCATTTGCTCGAACACCAGGGCGCCGATGCCGAAACCGCCAGGCGGCTCGCGCAACTGGCCATTGCGACCATCGAAGGCGCATTAATTCAGGCACGGGTCGAATCCAGCGCCAGGCCGGTGCTGGAATCCACCGAAGAAATTGCCTTCTTAATGGAAGCGCGGCTGGCCAGGATTGGCTAAGTGTTCGTTCAGTCGCCGCGGTACACGCAGCCACTGGTGCAAGTCTCGCGGATGGTGATCTGACTGAGTTCGGGCAACAGCGGTTTAAGTTCACGCCATATCCACTTGGCCAGAACCTCGCTGGTCGGGTTTTCCAGGCCGGGAATGTCATTCAGGTAGTTATGATCAAGCTGGTCATACAGCGGCTTGAAAATCGCCTTGAGTTCGGAAAAATCACGAATCCAACCGGTATGCGCATCCGGTTCGCCGCTGATATGCACTGCCACCATGAAAGAATGCCCGTGCAGGCGCCCGCACTTGTGGCCCTGCGGTACATGCGGCAGCAAGTGCGCTGCCTCGAAGGTAAATTCCTTGAATATTTCCACGATGACTACCTGGCTAGGTGACTAAGCCCAGGCTGCTGAACCTGAGCTTATTGAAGGGGCGCAAGTTTATCTGAATCTGTAAACCAGCGCAGTCTTCAACTGGCCTTCACCATTCACGCTGCATGTTGCGGGTGGAGATCTGCTCGTTCAGTGTCCAGTAGTCGTAGAGCACGCCCAACAGAAACAGTCCGCCGGTAAAGAAGTAGGTGATCGCAGTGATCCATTTGCCCATATACAGGCGATGCGCGCCGAAGATGCCAAGAAAGGTCAATAGCACCCAGCTAAGATTGAAATTGACCGGGCCGCTGCGAAAGCGCCGGTCAGCCTGCGCATCCATCGAGGGGATCAGAAACAGGTCAACAATCCAGCCGATAAAGAACAGCCCCAGGGTGAAGAACCAGATGGTGCCGGTAATGGGTTTGCCGTAATAGAAACGATGTGCCCCCATGAAACCGAAGATCCAGAGTAGATAACCGATGCCTTTGCTGTGTGTGTCTGAATAGGCCATGTGGCCAACCTCTATTGATTGAGTGGACTATGCGATACTGCCAAAGAGCATAGACCTTAAATGATTCCCGGAGTGCCTGCATGGTTGCAGTAAAAAATGTGAACTGGTTCAAACAGGTGCAGCAGCAAGCGGCACGCTTGAGTGGCCAGACAATCCGCGTGGGCGTGACCGGATTGAGTGGTGCTGGCAAGACCACCTTCATAACCAGCTTGATCAATCAGCTGGAGAATCACCAGCGTGGTTTGCTGTCCCGTCGTCGCCCGTTTGATCGTTTGCTGTCAGTGCGATGGCAGCGTGAACAGGTGGAACAGCCGTTTGCCTATCTGCAGGCGCTGGGAGCGCTGTCGGGCCAGCCGCCGCAATGGCCGTTATCGACTTCTGATCTGTCGCGGGTCGTTATTGACCTGCAGTTTCGCCCGGAGGGCCTGTTGAAAAGCTTGCAGGGCCAACGCCACGTGCGTCTGGAGTTGCTCGATTACCCCGGGGAGTGGTTGTTGGATCTACCGCTGCTGGGCATGACTTTCGGGCAGTGGAATGAGCAGATGCGCGCGTTGCTGGATGCTGAGCCGCGTGTCAGCCTGGCTGGCGATTTGCGTGAACGACTACTGGCCATCGATCCGGCCGCGCCCTGTGATCAGACGCTGCTGGAACAACTGACCCGCGAGTGGACGGATTTTCTGTTGCGCTGCCGCAGTGAGGCAGGCTTGTCACGCAATCAACCTGGGCGTTTCATGTTGCCTGGTAGCGGTATTGCGCCGCAGATGTTGATGTTTGTACCTCTGCTAAGCGCCAATCAGCATAGCCAGGGGGGCGCTGGCAGTTGGTGGGCGCAATGCCGCGAGCGGTTCGACTATTATCGCGACTTCGTGGTGAAAGGCTTTTATGAGCAGCATTTCAGTCGGCTGGATCGGCAGATTTTGCTGGTCGATATGCTTGCGCCCATGCAAGCGGGACAGGCCGCTCTGCGTGACCTGCAACTGGCGTTGGAGGGAGTGCTCGGTAGCTTCCGCTACGGCCAGAACACCCTGTTCCAGCGTCTGTTCAAACCGCGCATCGCTCATATGGCGGTATGTGCCACCAAGGTCGACCAGGTTGCACCGAATCAGCAACGAGCGCTGCAGCAGTGTCTCGAGGACCTGGTCACCGACAGCCTGTCTGAAGTACGCCACGGTGGCGTACAGGTCCAGGGTTTTCCGCTGGCCGCAGTGCGCGCTGCCGAGCAGGATGGCGAAACCATGATTGGCGGTCTGGTCGGTCAGACGGCGTTTATCCGCTATCAGCCAGCCAGTATTCCCGAGCACCTGCCCCTGGATCTGCAGCTGAAGGGGCCCTCCTTACTGCAGTTGCGACCGCCGGCCGGGCTGCATCGAAACGAGCCTTTTCCGCATTACCGGATGGATGATCTGGTCAATTGGATCCTTGAGGGGGCGCAACCATGACCTACAAACCTACCAGTGACCAGCCCCGCATTCTGGAAACCTGGGAGCCGGCACCGGCGCAGCCGGCTGACGGAGTGAAGGTCCTCGGTGAGTCGGCTGAGCAGCTCAGGCCACGGGCGACGGCAACCGAGGTGCCCTTGCCAGGCACACTCAATGCGCCGCCCGTCAGCCCTTGGCCGGCGCGTATGGGCAAGCTTTTGCTGGCCGTGGTCGTTGGCGGTGCAGCGCTGGAGTGGGGCCGCTGGACCCTGGACGCCTGGGCCTGGAATCCTGTGGCAGGCGGGGTAATCGGTGCGCTGGGGTTAGGGCTGGCCGGAACCGGCCTGCTCAGTTGGCGCGCACTGCGGCAGCAACGGCAACGCCTGACAACACTCGAGCAACTGCGTAAAGAAATGCGCGTTGCACTGGCAGACCCTTCCGAACGTCTAGCGCTGGATTGGCTGGAGCGCTTGCAAGCCTTGTATCGTGATACACCCCTGGCCCCGCGCATGGTGGAGGTATGTTCTGGATTGGATCAGTCGCACAGCGCCCAGGAGGTAAGCCGGCGACTGAATCAGCAGTTCTATCAACCGTTGGATATACAGGCCCGGCTGATGATCCGCAACGAATCAGTCAGCACCGGAATGTTGGTGGCTACCAGCCCCTGGGTGTCGATAGACCTGTTGTTGGTGGTCTGGCGCAATATCCGCATGATGCAGCGCGTTGCCATCTGTTATGGACTGCCAATCGGACAGCTGGGCCGTTGGCGCTTGGCTCGGCATGTGCTGCGCAATATCGCCCTGGCGGGCGGCAGCGAAATGGCGATTGGCGCGCTCAGCGACAGCCTGCTCTCGGGCATGCTGGAGAAGCTTGCCGCGCGCATTGGCCAGGGCATTGGCATTGGGCTTTACAGCTCGAGACTGGGCCATTTTACCCTGGACCTGTGCCGCGCAGCGCCACTTGCCGACCAGAGCAGCCTGGCAGAAGACAACCGCGGGATCATCCAAGGCATTCGTACCCGTTTAGGACGTAAATCCGATGCCAGCTTATAAGAGCAGGGCACGCTGGCTGACCGAGCGCTGGCTGGCGGCCAGGCGTGATCAGTTGCTCGTGCATTGGCAAACGCTCAAGGGTCAACTGCTACCCATGCAGTGGCCACAGCGCTGCGAGCGCATGTTACAGCTTCCCGAAGGCAACCTGGGTGCATGGCAACCGCGCAGCGGCTCAAGCAGTGCGGAACTGCTGTTGTTGCTCGAGCGCACGCCACTGCTCCAACGGCGCTGGTTGGCGGCGTTATTGAGTGCGCCTTGCGCTGGCGCGCTGACGTTGGTGGAGGCGGTGGAACGTTTACAACTCGACTGGCGTTGCCAGCTTGATCCGCTGCATAGCCACCGCGAGTACGCTGCGCAGTTGGTCATACTGGCGCGGCAGTTGGGTTTGCCGGTGATTGCCGAATCTGCCTATCTGGAAAACGAACAGCAGATTCGCATCGCCATTGACGAGTTGCTGTTTGCCTCCTTGCCAATGCGTTTGCGCGCAGTGCTTGCCGGCGAGCATCCGCCAGGCAATGGTAGTTACCTGGGCTGGTGGCATGACCGGTTGTTGGCCAGAGCCGGAGTGCAGGGGTATGGCCTCGAAGGACTCGGCGCCGACGACTGGCCGGAGATGCCGCCGTCCTGGCTGGCGCTTGGCTGGCTGTCCAGCTTACGGCTGGACGCCGACGGCGGCTTCAAGCCGAAATAGGGGTTCATTCTGCAAGACTATGTTGCGTCATCAGCCCTTTGCCACGCGGTGCTGATGACCTACCATGCGTTTTCGCGAATTACAGGACTCCTTTCATGACCTTTGCTGAACTGCTTGCTGCACTAGCCGACTCACCGCAACAGGAAGTCACCATTCCCACTGGCTGGGCTCAGGGCCGTGCCGGCTACGGCGGTTTGATTGCCGCGCTAGTGTATCAAGGCATGCGCGCCAAGGTACCGGGCGACAGACCGGTCAGATCGCTGGCGATTACCTTTGTCGGCCCGGTCGCACCGGGTGAAAGCATGCAGGTTGAAGCGCAGGTGCTGCGCGAGGGCAAAGCCGTCACGCAGATGCTTGGCATGGGCAAGCAGAATGGGCAGGTCATGTGCATCATTCAAGGCAGCTTTGGCGCTTCGCGGGAGTCTGTGGTGGCGGTCCCCAGCTTGCCCGCGCCCACTGCGAAGGCGCCGGCCGATTGCCTAGACATGCCTTATGTGGAAGGTCTGAATCCGGTGTTTATCAAACACTTTGCAGTACGTTGGGCGTTTGGCGACCTGCCGTTCACCAATAGCCGCAAGCGCGAGATGGGCGGCTGGATGCGCTTTCGCGAGGATGAGGGCAGCGTGCAAGCGGCGCATATCCTCGGTCTTGTGGATGTCTGGCCGCCTGCGTTGCTTCCACACCTGCAACAGCGTGTGCCGGCCAGCTCGCTGACCTGGACCATTGAGTTCATGCAACCACAACCGGAGATCGGCAATACCGAATGGTTGTTGTACCGAGCCGAAATCGAACACGCTCGTGATGGATATGGCCACGTGTCTGCCATGGTCTGGCGAGAAGATGGTACGCTGGTAGCTATAAGCCGTCAGACAGTCACCGTGTTTGGTTGAACAGCGACCAGCGCGGTGCAAGAGCGGAGCGTGCTGGTGATAAGAAAAAATGGTGTGATTGCCTTAATAGCTGGCCTGGCCAGCTTGCCAGTTCTTCAGTGGTTGCTGGGCCTGGTTTATCCGTCGTTAAATCTTACTGCAACCGCCACACGGTGGTTATTTGCTCTGATGCTGGTGCTCACCGGCGTTCTGCTATCTCAGTTATATCAATCGTGCAGGGTCATTCGTCAGCTCCGGCGCGATGCGCGTGCGGCACTGGAACGCAACATCCAGGTCATGGCCGAGGTCAGAGATGTGGTCTTTCGCGTCGATTTCGATGGCCGTTTGGTCTATGTCAACCGGGCTTGGCAGGACTTGACCGGAATGGATGCAGCGAGCGTCAGAGGTTATTCCATTCTTGAAGGTTTTCATGAGGGCGACCGTGGTCTGCTTAAAGACTATCTGCGTCTGGTTATCGAAGGCCATACCGCCCCGCTGCACGCGGATCTGCGCTTGCGTGATCTGGCCGGACGGTATCGGTGGAGTCGCCTGACAGCGCGCCCCTATCTCACGGTAGAAAGTGGTGCAGTGATTATCGGTACTTTGCAGGACATCCAGGCGCAGCAAGAACAAGCCATGATCCAGTTGGCGCGGCTCAACGTACTTGATGGACTATTAGGTAAAGCGGGGATTCGAGAAATGGCCAGCCAACTGGCCAAAGCCTGGGAGAATGTGCAACTGGGGCAGAGAGTCTCGGTTCTGTTGCTGGATCCGGACACGGGAACGTTGCAGACGCTGGCGGCGCCGAGTATGCCGGAACAATACAATCAGGCGCTCAATGGCACCATGCCGGCCGAAGGCGTGGGCTCTTGCGGTACCGCGATTGACCGCGGTGAGGCTGTTTATGTCAGCGATGTTCGTAATGATCCGCTATGGCAGGATTTTCAGGATCTCGCCGAGCTGGGTTCGGTGGTCTCCTGCTGGTCCACGCCGTTCAGCGATCAGGACGGCCAGGTCCTGGGCTCATTTGCCGTGTATGCCGATCAGGCCCGCTGTCCCGATGACCACGATCTGCAACTAATGAGCGAATTTACTCGATTGACCGCATTGATCGTGCAGAAATCACGCCTTGCCCAGGAGCGGGAGTTCACTGAAAAACGTTTTTCCGCGATTTTCGAGCATGCCGCTGTGGGAATATTGCTGGTATCACCGACCGGCCATTATATCAGCGCCAACCCCTGTTACCTGGAAGGCTCAGGATACAGCGAGGAACAGCTGCAGGGCATGACTCCGCGAGACCTGCTGGTTGCCGACGACATTCCGTTGGTGGAACGCGGCTTACGCGATCTTCGTTTTGGGCTTGTAGACGAGTTTGTGCTTGAAGCTCGCTACTACAAATACGATAGATCAGTTGTCTGGATCAATCTGACCACTACCCTGGTGCGCGATCCTGAGGGAGTGGCGCTGTACTACGTGTTTATCACTGAAGATATCTCCGAGCGCAAGGAACAGGAGCAGTCGCTCAAGGAGGCAGCTGCGCTGTTCGAAAGCAGCGGCGAGGGGATGATGGTCATGGACAGCAAGTTCCATATCCTCAGAGTCAATCCCGCCTTTACCCACATAACCGGTTTGAATGTTGAGGACATCCTCGGCCAGCGTCCGTCCGCCCACCGGGACGATATGGATTCTCGTACGCTAACTCATCACGTCGTGTCTGCTCTGGTACAAGAGGGGCGCTGGCAGGGTGAGGTACTGTTGGATCGGCCGGGTGAGCGCGATGTGCCCATCTGGGTGACCGCCACGGCAGTCAAGGATGGTGGTAACCAGATCAGCCGCTATATGGCGATGTTCAGTGATCTTAGCGGTTTGCAGCGTAGTCAGCAGCAGCTGCAACACATGGCGCATTTTGACAGTTTGACCGGATTGGCCAATCGCACCTTGGCGTTGCTCAAATTGGATCAAGGCATGCAGCGGGCGGCGGCCCAGAACATACCCTTGGCTGTGCTGTATATCGATCTGGACAGATTCAAGGCAATCAATGACAGTCTTGGCCATGCCATCGGCGATGAAGTGCTGCGCCAGGCCGGGCGGCGGCTCGCCCGCTGCTGTGCCGACGCGGACACCCTGGCGCGCCTGAGCGGTGATGAGTTTCTGCTTATATCACATGGGCGGCAGCCTGAATCTGTACGTGAGTTGGGAGAGCATATCTGCACCAGCATGCGCGCACCGGTGGTCCTCGAAGACGGTCGGGAAATTTACATTGGTGCCAGCGTAGGCTACGCCTGCTATCCGCTTGATGGCGACAGTTCCGCAGACCTGGTACGCAATGCCGATGCCGCTATGGATACCGCCAAGAGCATCGGTCGTGATCAGGTGTGCAGTTATTCACGGGCGATGACCGAGGAAGCAAGCCAGCGTTTTGAATTGGAACGTGGGTTGCGAAAGGCGTTGGAGAACAATGAATTCGAGCTGCATTACCAGCCTTTGATCCAGGTCCGTAGTCGCCGTGCCTATGGGGTGGAGGCGTTGCTGCGTTGGCGTCACCCGCAACATGGCTTGATAGCGCCGGACAAGTTCATCCCGCTTGCCGAGCAGAACGGTTTGATCGTGCAGATCGGCAGCTGGGTATTGCATGAAGCTTGCCGGCAGGCGCGGCAGTGGCAGGAGCAGGGGCTTGGGCTGGAAATGATCGCAGTGAACCTGTCTCCCCGTCAGTTTATCCAGCAGGATGTGGTTGCGCTGGTGCGCACCGTGCTGGAGGAGAGCGGTTTGCCCGCCAGCATGCTCGAACTGGAGATTACCGAAAGCGCATTGATGACCAATGCTCAGCAGGGTGAACAGACGCTCAGGCAGTTGAAAGACCTTGGGGTCACCCTGGCAATCGACGATTTCGGCACGGGTTATTCTTCACTGGCGTACCTGCGCCGCTTCCCGCTGGACAAGCTGAAGATCGACAAGAGTTTTCTCGCCGGGGTGCCGCAGAATACCGAGGACAATCAACTGGTCACGACCATTCTCGACATGGCCGCCAACATGCGCCTGCACGTGGTGGCCGAGGGCGTGGAAACAGAAGCGCAGTGGCGTTTTCTGCAGGGCCGTGGGTGCGGAGCCTGCCAGGGTTTTTTGTTTTCCCGTGCGTTGCCGCCGGCAGGGTTGCCGGACTGGCTGGCGCAGCAATAGCCTGGCCAGGTCAGGTTGTTCAGTTGCCCGGTTTTTTTGCGGTCAGCGTGGCGCGCAGGGGAGCCGGGTATCCCTCGCGGGTCAAGGCTGGATTCTCCGGGTCAAGAAATTCGGGTAACGACTGAAAACGCATCCATTCGGTACTGCGCTGTTCATCGGTGCTGGTCGGCGTGAGATCGATACATTTCACCTGCTGAAACCCGCTGCGGCGCAATAGCCGCTCGAGCATCGCCACAGAGGGTAAAAACCATACATTGCGCATCTGTGCATAGCGATCTTCGGGCAATAGACAGGCATTTTCATCGCCTTCGATTACCAGTGTTTCGATCACCAGTTCGCCACCGGGACGCAGGCAGGCTTTAAGCTGCAGGAGATGATCAACCGGTGAGCGGCGATGGTAAAGCACGCCCATCGAGAATACCGTATCGAAGCCGCCAGCGGGTTCAGGCAGCTCCTCCAGCGTAAAGGGCAATTGCCACACCGGTGCGCCAGGCAGGTAACGCTGCACGGCCATGAATTGGTGGTAGAACAGCAGATTGGGGTCAACGCCCAGCACCATGTGCGCCCCCGCCTGCCACATGCGCCACATGTAGTAGCCGTTGCCGCAACCTACATCCAGTACGCGTCTGCCGTTCAAATCCAGGTGCGGGGCAATACGCTCCCACTTCCAGTCGGAACGCCACTCACAATCAATCTGAGTGCCGAACAGCGTGAACGGGCCCTTGCGCCAGGGATGCAAGCCCTGCAGGCCAGCCAGCAGATCGGCCTGTTGCTCATCGCTCAATGCCTGAGGAGTCTCGATCAGCACGCCCTGACTCAGGTCCGCTACCGGATTCGCGACGCTTGGCAGTTGCTGCAGTGCCGCCTGCCAGCGTTCCAGGTCGCCATGGTTCATGTCGCTAAAGCGCTGTTCCAATGCATTGGGCAACACGGTAAGCCAGGGAGAAAGCGGAGTATCTGCCAGTTGCTGGTACAGGGGGGTGTAATCGATCACTTATGGGCCATTATCGAGCAGAAGTTGAGGGACTGAAACCAGCTGTGACTGTGGCTGAAGCCAGCTTGCTGCAACCGAGCCAGGTGCGTTTCCAGCGTATCAGGCAGCATGACCTTTTCAATGGCGCTGCGCTTCTGCGCTATTTCGAGCTCGCTGTAACCATTGGCGCGCTTGAACGCGTAGTGCATGTTCTCCAGGATTCGCTGGGTATTCGGGTCGTCGAAACGCAGTTTTTCCGAGAGTATCAGCACGCCGCCCGGCAGCAGCGCAGTATAAATGGCCTCAAGCAGCTCAAGACGTTTGTCAGGTGCTACAAATTGCAAGGTAAAGTTCAGCACCACCACGGAGCAGCTTTTCAGCGGCAGTTCGAGGATATCGGCCTGCATGACCTCCGCTGGCGTAAGCTCCTCGACCATGGCGTCCTGGGCTTGCAGATATTCCTGACAGCGCTCGGTCATCGCGGCAGAACTGTCCACAGCAACGATGCGGCAGTCTGGCACGCGCACATGCCGGCGCATTGCCTGGGTGGCCGCACCCAATGAGCTGCCCAGATCGTATATCAGGCTATGCGGTCTCGCATATTGACCGGCAATCAGTCCAATGCTCTCTATAATGGTCGGGTAACCCGGCACGGATCTTTTGATCATGTCAGGGAACACGCGCGCGACGTCAGCGTCGAATACGAAGTCACTGACTTGGGCGAGGGGGGCGGAAAACAGCTTGTCGACCTCGGTCATAAATACATGTCTGTCTACTGGTTAAAAGCGCATATTAACCCATGTTGAGCCGCTTGGCAGAAGAGCTCAGACACCGCTTGACTGCCGGCTGCTGGCGTGATGCCATAGTGGTATCATTTGTGCCGGTCATTCCAGGCCGAATAACGCAAAAGACTAGTAATGGATGGTGTGCTGCAGTCAAATTTGTGGCATAAAGCAATCAGTTTTGCTTATTGCAGGTTTTTTTGACGATTTGGCTCAATAGGCCGATTGGTTTAGGCTGTCGCGATGGCATAATGCGCCGGGTTTGGTTGGGTTGGTTTTAGTTGATGAGCACTCCCGTTCCCTGAAGGGAATGCGATGGAAAGCATCGTTGGTGATAAGCCGGTCAGGGTAACGCCCTTTGAGGTTTTCGCCCACAGAATAAGAGGAAAGGGTATGGCAGTGAAACGCCAAGTGATTGCGGGAGTCGCTACACTGGCTGCTCTGTATGTGGGCGTCAGTAACGCATTGGGATTAGGTGAATTGCGGCTTGATTCAGCGCTGAATCAGCCATTGAGTGCCAGTATTCAGTTGCAGGGTGGCGAGGGTCTGTCTCCGGAAGACATTCGCGTCTCCCTGGCTAATCAGGAAGCCTTTCAGAACGCTGGCATTGATCGGCCGTTCTTTCTGACAGACTTGCGCTTTGTTCCGGTAGTGGAAAACAACAGGTTGTTTATCCGAGTTGAATCCACCCGGCCGGTGCGTGAACCCTTTCTGAATTTCCTTGTAGAGCTGCGTCGACCAAATGGTCGGATGTTGCGCGAGTATACGTTGCTGCTGGACCCGCCGCTGTATGACCCGCAAGCGGGCGCGATAGCGAATGCAACTCCACCGGCGCCTGCCGCAGGCAGCCGACGCCCGATAGTAGCCGCTGCGCAGCCGCGAGATCAGGTGCAGTCGGCTGAGCCGCGCTCGGAAGGGCAGCAGTCTTCTGATCCGCAGTTTGCCCAGTCTGAACTGCCAGAAATTCAGCCTGCCTCCGGTGCCGATGAGTACACCACGGTGTCAGGCGACACACTCTGGGACATCGCTGCTGCGCAAAGACCTGATAGCAGTGTGGATATTCCCACCAGCATGCTGGCGATCCGCGCGCTGAACCCCGATGCCTTTGTGAATGGCAATATCAATCGCCTGCGCGCGAATCAGCGCCTGGTGTTGCCGACCCGCGAACAGCTTGTTACCTCGGGCGCACCCGTTTCAATCATGGAAGGCGTTGCCGTTGATGAGCCTGAATCCACTGTAGAGCCCACCCAGCAGCCAGTAGTGGAGGCTGCGCCGCAGCCGCAAGCACGCCCGGAAGAAGATCCTTCAGAGCTTGCTACGCCTGAGGTTGTCAGCGAAGCAGAGCCCGATGAAGGCATAGATGCGCGTCTGCGCATTGAAGAGTCCAGCGTTGAAACGGCGGAAGCTGATTCCGAGGTGCTGCTGGATCGCTTGCGTTCGCTTGAGGGGCGCTTCAACGTGCTGCTCAGTGAGCTGGATGCGCGCGACGCCCAGATCGCCAGTCTTCAGGCTGAGCTCGAGGTGCTGCGCCAGGCGCGTGATGCAGAGGTGGAAGGCGACAGCTCGCTGGCTGGGGTTACCGGTGCTGGCAGTCTCGGAAGCAGTGATGCGGATTCCGGTCCCGGTGCTGCTGATGGTAGCGACAATCCTGCACCCGGTTCGGTAGATGCGAACGTGTTGCCTGGCGAAGAGCCGGCTGAAGTTACGCCGAGCGGCTCATCCTGGGTTGCCTGGCTGACGCTGCCGCTGGTGCTGATAGCCTTCCTGCTAGGCCTGTTCCTGGCCCGTCGCCGTTCCCCGGATGCTGCTGAAGAAGAACGCCCGAACGTGGTGCAGCCGGAGAATCCCGCTGGCTTCTCCTCGAACATCACTACCGTCCCAGCCATGGTAGCGCGTCCCGTCAAGCAAGCGCCTAAGGCGCCTGTTGATCCGCTGGATGGGGTGGAGCTGTACATTACTTATGGCCGTTTCGCCGAGGCGCGCATCATGCTCGACAAGGCGATAGATGAAGAGCCTGAGCGCCTTGACCTGCGCTACAAGCAACTGCGCGTGCTGGCAGAACTGGGTGATGCGCCGGCTTTTGCAGAACAGGAAGAAGAGATCAAGGATCTGGGTGGCGATCCCGAGCGTGTTGAACAGGTCAAGGCTCGCTTCCCGCTGCTGTTTGACGACAACGGTGACATGGTGGAGCAAGTTGACCAGGTGGAGCCGCTGCTCGACGACGATCTCGAGATCAAGGACTCAGCCGAGTTTCAGTCAGGTATCCCGGACGAGCATGACGAGTCGAGCACCAGCCAGCTGAATCTGAACGACTTCACGCTGGATCCTGACTGGGATCTGATCGAAGGTCTGAGTCCTGAGCCCAGCCGCCTGAATGCCGAGCGTGACGCTGCCAAGGAAAAAGCGCGGAAGGAAGCCAAGGAAGATGACTTCGAGTCCAGCTTGCATGAACTGCCGGAAGTAGAAGAACTGGATCACGATCATGACGAGCATTTTGCTCCTGATGACGATGACCGGACCGGTGGCCGTAAGCGTTAAGGTTGTCGAGCTGTAATCAAAGGCGCCCCTAGGGGCGCCTTTTCAGTTTCAGTCAAACAGCTTTTTGGCCACATCACGGAAGTGACTGGCGAAATGAACCTGCATGCCGTCTTTGAGATACGCTGGCAACTCTTCATAGTCCCCGCGGTTGGCTTCGGGCACGATCAGTTCGAAGATCGATTGCCGGCGTGCAGCAATGACCTTCTCACGGATGCCGCCCACGGGCAGTACCTGGCCTGTCAAAGTGATTTCACCGGTCATCGCCAAGCCGGTTCGAGGTGCCTGATTACGCGCCAGCGACAGCAGCGCACTGGCCATGGTGACGCCGGCGCTGGGTCCATCCTTCGGCGTGGCACCTTCAGGCACATGCATGTGCACAAAAGCTTCGTCGAAGAAGCTGGTATCGGCCTTGTAGGCCTTCAGGTTGGCGCAAATGTAGCTGTAGGCAATCTCGGCCGATTCGCGCATTACCTCACCGAGCTTGCCAGTCAGTTTGAAGCCGCGATTGAGTGTATGAATGCGGGTGACTTCAATCGGTAGTGTGGCGCCGCCCATGGAGGTCCAGGCCAAACCAGTGATGATGCCCACGCCTTTCAGGGTTTTCTCGGTACGGAAGGGCGCAGAGCCAAGCAGTTCGACCAGATCGTCAGGTTTGACGGTGATCTTTTGTTCTCGATCCTGAAGCAGCCGCATGATCGACTTGCGTACAATCTTCGCTAACTGTTTCTCCAGGTTGCGCACCCCGGCTTCGCGGGCATAGCCTTCGATCAGGCTGCGCAGCGCCTTGTCGGTGATGCGCAGTTGGCTCTTGCGCAGTCCGGCGCGTTCCAGTTGACGCGGCCAGAGGTGATGTTTGGCAATCGCCAGCTTCTCTTCGCTGATATAGCCTGAGAGACGGATGACGTCCATGCGGTCCAATAGTGGGCCGGGAATGCTGTCGAGAGTATTGGCGGTACACACGAAGAGCACCTTGGACAGATCCAGGCGCAGATCCAGGTAGTGATCAAGGAACTGGTTGTTCTGTTCCGGATCCAGGGTTTCCAGCAGGGCTGAAGCCGGATCACCCTGATGGCTGGCCCCCAGCTTATCGATTTCATCAAGCATGATTACTGGATTCATCACGCCGACTTCCTTGAAGGCCTGAACGAATTTGCCGGGCATTGCCCCTATGTAGGTCCGCCGGTGGCCTTTGATCTCCGCTTCATCGCGCATGCCGCCGACGCTGAAGCGGTAAAAGGGCCGACCGAGGCTTTCGGCAATCGAGTGGCCGATACTGGTTTTGCCCACACCAGGAGGGCCAACCAGCAGAATGATCGAGCCCGATACCGAGCCCTTGAACGCGCCCAGGGCGAGAAACTCGAGAATCCGTTGCTTCACGTCTTCCAGGCCATCGTGATCGCGGTCGAGCACTTTGCGTGCGTGATCGATGTCGAGCTTGTCCTGATGAGTCACGCCCCAGGGGATGGCGGTAATCCAGTCCAGATAATTGCGCGTCACTGCGTACTCGGGAGAGCCTGTTTCCAGAATCGAAAGCTTGTTCAGCTCCTCTTCTATCTTTTTGCTCGCAGCTTCAGGCACATCCTTGTCCGCGATGCGTGCGCGGAACTGTTCTATGTCGGCGGTGCGGTCATCCTTGGATAGCCCCAGCTCCTTTTGAATGACCTTGAGCTGCTCCTTGAGGAAGAATGTGCGCTGATGATCGCTGATGGTGCGGTTAACCTCGGCACTGATCTCGCCTTGCAAACGCGCGACATCAATTTCCTTTTTCAGCAGCACCAGGACTTTTTCCATGCGCCGCAGCACCGGAATGGTATTCAGAATGTCCTGCAGTTCGGTGCTCTTGGCAGATGTCAGGGTGGCAGCGAAGTCAGACAGCGGCGACGGCTGGTTGGGGCTGAAACGATTCAGGTAATTTTTCAGCTCTTCGCTGTACAGCGGGTTGAGCGGCAGCAGTTCCTTGATCGCATTGATCAGTGCCATGGCATAGGCGCGCACTTCGTCACGCTCATCGCTGGGTGCCTCAGGATATTCCACTTCCACCAGGTAGGGTGGCTTGCGGCTCAGCCATTTGGTAATCCTCACGCGGGTCAGGCCCTGGGCAATGAACTGGATTTTGCCGTTCTCCTTGACCGCATGGTGCACCTTTACCGCACAACCCGTGTCCGGTAGGCGGGCAGGGTCAAGCTCTCCCTCGGGAGACATGGGGCCGTCGATATAGAACAACGACAGCGCATGGTGCGGGGTGTCAGCTACCCGCTCCAGGGTTTTCGCCCAAGGGGACTCGTCCACCACCACAGGCATGACCTGAGCCGGAAAAAAGGGACGATTGTTGATCGGCAATAAATACAGCTTGTTGGGTAAGCGCTGGCTGGGAACGACCAGCTCGGTGCTGGATTTATCCGAGGCCGCCTGTTGTTCGTTCTCAAAATAGTCTGATTGATTGCTGTCCTGATCGGTCATGTCGGTTCTCGTCGGGGTCGGTAGTCGATGGCGCCGTATGAAGTAAGAGATGGTGCCGATTCGGGGCTTTTCAATGCCAACAGGACGTCTATCTTGTGACAAGCATGAGCAAGGACTAATATTGGTGCTCCATGCGCAGTGGTCAGAGGCATGATCAAGACCAAAATATTAGACCTGCCGGTGCAAACTTCCACCCATGCCCATTCACAGCATCAGCTGATTGTGGGGCTGGACGGCTGCGCGGATTTCGAAGTGATGGGGCAGGGCGGTGCGGTCAACCGTTTGCACGCCTGTCTGGTTCCCGGGCATGAGGCGCATGCGTTTTCCGGGCGTGGCAGTAATCACATGCTCATCCTGGATCTGGCTCAGGGCTCGGAGACGACCTACGGTTATGGCGCAGATGACCTGTCCAGACTGTTCGACAAGCCGCGCTTCCTGCAGCTGGACCAGCGTCTTCAAGGTTTGCTCGATTTTGCTTCGCATGAATTGCGCGAAAGTCAGGCTCAGAACAGGCAATTGCCCATGGCCTGGCACCTGGGTGGCGTGCTGCTGCACACGTTGCATGACCGTTTGTTTTCCCTGCCTCTGACCGCTCAGCCCTTGCCCAGTCTGGATCTGGCACGTATCGATGCCTTTATTCAGCAGCGCCTTGATCAACCGATCAGCGTTGCCGATATGGCTGCCCAGGTATATATCAGCCCAAGTCATTTTCATGCCCTGTTCAAGCAGGTGGCTGGGCACTCGCCGCATCAGTACCTGTTGCGGGCCAGGGTCGCCGAAGCGCTCAGGCTGATTTGCCAGACACCCATGCCCTTGTCCGAAGTGGCCAGTCGCTGCGGCTTCTCCAGCCAGAGCGCCCTGACTCATGCAGTGCGGGCCCAGAGTGGGCGGACGCCGCGCAAGCTCAGGCTGGCGGCGCGCGGCTAAGTTCCACGCAGGCTCTGGTTTCAGAGCTTTTCGCAAAAAAAACCCAGCTTTCTGCAAGATTTGACTGCTTCAGGCTCCTACAGTCGGGATACGGCTTTTGCGTGCCTGCTCCGCGAGGAGAGGCGCAGCCGATAACAACAAGTGAATTCGTCCAAACGCTGCCTATGGTCTAGGATCAAGTAAAGATTGATTCCGATCCTTACCGGAGTTTATCCCGGCAGGTGGCGCAGGCATCAACGGAGCAAAAAGATGTTCAAAGCCAGTCAGGCTCTGCAAGGTGATTTCCTTGCCAGCAACCCGGATGACTTTCTCAAGGTTGTCAGCGACAACTACGCGGTAGACGAAGCTGCTTATGTCGCCGAGCTGGAGCCTCTGGCCGAGCCAGAAGATGTGGCGGCCCTGTCGCAGCGTGCGACCCGGCTGATCGAAGATGTACGCAAGCGTGACAATGCCAGCGATAGTATCGACGCTCTGCTGCAACAATACAGCCTCGACACGCAGGAAGGCATCATGCTCATGTGCCTGGCCGAGGCGTTGTTGCGCGTGCCGGATGCCGAGACGGCCGATGCGCTGATCCGCGACAAGTTGAACGCCGCCCAGTGGGACAAGCACGTAGGCCAGAGTGAGAGCGCACTGGTCAATGCTGCCGCCTGGGGGTTGGTCATGACCGGCAAGGTCGTGAACATGGACAAGCGCCAGGACGGCACTCCCGGCACCGTGCTCGGCCGGCTGGTCAAGCGTAGCGGTGAACCGGTGATCCGCAGCGCCATGCTGCAAGCCATGCGCATCATGGGCAAGCAGTTCGTACTCGGGCGCAATATCAAGGAAGCGCTGAAGAACGGTAAGGAGCAGCGCGACAACGGCTATACCTACTCCTTCGATATGCTCGGCGAAGCGGCGCTGACCCGCGCCGATGCGAGCAAGTACCTGGCCGATTACAGCGACGCAATCAATGCCCTGGCCAATGACAGCTACAAGGGCACCAGCCCCAAACCGACCATTTCGATCAAGCTGTCGGCTTTGCATCCGCACTACGAGACGGCCCGCGAGCAACAGGTACTGGATGAACTGAGCGAGATTGTTCTGGGTCTGGCGCGCCAGGCGCGGGCGGGCGGTGTGGGTATCACCATCGACGCGGAAGAAGCGGATCGCCTGGAACTGTCGTTAAAGCTGTTTCGCCGCGTGTATAACCACGCTGACGTCAAAGGCTGGGGCAATTTCGGTCTGGTGGTTCAGGCGTATACCAAACGTGCGCTGCCAGTACTTTGCTGGCTGACGCTGGTGGCCAAGCAACAGGGCGATCTGATTCCGGTGCGTCTGGTCAAGGGTGCTTACTGGGATACCGAGATCAAACTCTGCCAACAGGCAGGGCTGGATGGTTATCCGGTATTTACCCGCAAGGAAGGCACTGATGTGTCCTACCTGGCCTGCGCCCGCTATCTGCTCAGCCCGCTGACGGATGGCCTGATTTACTCCCAGTTCGCTACGCACAACGCGCATACCGTGACCTGCATACTTTCGATGGCTGGCCAGCGCGCGTTTGAATTCCAGCGCCTGCACGGCATGGGCGACGCCTTGTATGACACCGTGATCGAGCAGAACAGCTGCGCCGTGCGCATTTATGCACCAGTCGGCGCGCACAAGGATCTGCTGCCCTATCTGGTTCGGCGCTTGCTGGAGAACGGTGCCAATTCCTCATTCGTGCACAAGCTGGTGGACAAGAAAGTGCCGATAGAAACGCTGATTGAACATCCGCTGGTCAGTCTGCGTCGGCATGCCTCACCCGCCAACCACCGCATCCCCATGCCGGCAGATATTTACGGCACGGAGCGGCGCAATTCCAAAGGCATCAACCTTGATGTGCTCTCTCAATGGTTGCCGCTCAAGCAACAGCTCGACCAGCATATGCAGTCAAGCTGGACCGGTGCGCCGCTGGTCAATGGCAAGCGGCTGTCAGGTGAAAGCAGGGCGGTCATGTGCCCCTACGCCTTGTCTCATCAGGTTGGCGAGGTCATCTGGGCCACGGCCGAACAAACCCACGACGCGATTGATCAATTGGCTGCCGCATTCCCGGCCTGGAATGCTACCCCGGTTGATACCCGAGCCGCCGTGCTGGAGCGCACTGCGGACTTGCTCGAACAGCACATGCCAGAGCTAATGGCGCTGTGTACCCGCGAAGCCGGGAAGAGTTTGCAGGACGGCATTGATGAGGTGCGCGAAGCCGTTGATTTCTGCCGCTATTACGCACTGCAGGCGCGTCAGCGATTTGCGCTGATCACACTGCCAGGACCCACCGGCGAAAGTAACGAGCTGTACCTGCAAGGCCGCGGCGTATTTGCTTGTATCAGCCCGTGGAATTTCCCCCTGGCGATCTTTCTGGGTCAGGTGTCAGCCGCGCTGGTAACCGGTAACACCGTGGTCGCCAAGCCGGCTGAACAGACCAGTTTGTTGGCCGTACGCTGTGTCGAGCTGATGTTCGAGGCTGGCCTGCCAGGCAACGCATTGGCGTTGTTGCCGGGCGACGGCGCTCAAGTGGGTAGCGTGATCACGTCTGATCCGCGAATTACCGGTGTGGCTTTTACCGGTTCAACCCAGACCGCCCATCTTATCAATCGCGCATTGGCAGCGCGTGACAGCGCCATCGCGCCCATGGTCGCCGAAACCGGCGGGCAGAACGCGATGCTGGTCGACTCGACCGCGCTGCCGGAACAGGTGGTCAAGGACGTCGTGCATTCGGCCTTTACCAGTGCCGGGCAGCGCTGTTCGGCATTAAGGGTCTTGTATATTCAGGAAGATATTGCTCCACGGGTTATGGAGCTGCTCAAGGGTGCGATGGCCGAGCTGCATGTCGGTGACCCCTTCAGCCGCGCCACGGATGTCGGCCCGGTCATTGATGCCGATGCCCGCGAGGGTTTGCTCAAGCATATCGAGACGATGAAGGTCGCAGATCGCCTTATCGCTGAAACACCTTTGCCAGAGGGGCTTGATGGACACTTCGTAGCTCCTGTAGCCTTCCGCCTGGACAGCATAAAACAACTGGATCGCGAACATTTTGGCCCGGTACTGCATGTGATTACCTGGCGCAACGATACCCTCGACAAGGTCATTGACGAGATCAATGCCACCGGATTCGGCTTGACGCTGGGCATTCATAGCCGCAACGAAGATACCGCCCTGCATATCGACCGCCGGGTACGCATCGGCAACGTCTATATCAACCGCAACCAGATTAGCGCGGTGGTCGGTGTTCAGCCGTTTGGCGGTATGGGGCTGTCAGGCACCGGGCCGAAAGCAGGTGGGCCGCATTATTTGCTGCGTTTCGTTACCGAACGCACTCGCACCATCAACACTACGGCGGTGGGCGGCAATGCCAGCCTGCTGTCGCTGGGCAATGGTGAGCCTTGAGCACGAACGCGGCAGCCACCGGGCTGCCGCCAGGAAACAGAGGGAATTGATCAGTACTTCCCCATACCAATAACAGAACAGGGACTGTTCACTACAATGAGAGAAGAACGCCATGACTGGTAACATAGGCATTGTGAGTGCGACCTTTGCGGTCTATATCGCGGTGATGTTGGCCCTCGGCTATATCGCCTACAAACGTACTAATAACCTGTCCGATTATATTCTCGGCGGACGTTCGCTTGGTCCAGGCACGGCTGCTTTGTCTGCCGGCGCGTCGGACATGAGCGGTTGGCTGTTGCTGGGCTTGCCAGGCTATGCTCTGGCAGCCGGCTACGAAGCCACCTGGATCGCGGCTGGCCTGCTGGCGGGTACCTGGCTCAACTGGCTGATCGTCGCACGGCGTTTGCGGGTGTATTCGCATGCGGTGAACGATTCGCTCACATTACCGGCCTATTTCGAGTTTCGTTTCGAGGATAAAAGCCGTGCGCTGCGTGTGATTTCAGCTATTTTCATTCTGCTGTTCTTCCTCTTCTACACCAGTTCGGGTCTCGTAGCTGCCGGCAAGCTGTTTGAAAGCACCTTTGGCCTTAGCTACGAAATTGCCGTGGTACTGGGCACGCTGGTTATCGTCTCCTACACCTTCTTCGGTGGTTTTCTTGCGGTGTCGTGGACGGATGTGATTCAGGGCCTGCTGATGGCTGCGGCGCTGGTGATCGTGCCGATCATGGCGCTCAACACCATGGGCGGCTGGGACGAAGCCCGTGCTGCAATGGAAGCGAGTAATCCGGAGCTGCTGACATTCTTCAACGACGTTGAAGGTAATCCACTGGGCTTTGTCGCGATCATTTCGCTATTGGCCTGGGGCCTGGGTTATTTTGGCCAGCCGCATATTCTTGCGCGTTTCAAGGCTATTGGTGACGACGCTGCTCTGCCAACCGCCCACCGCATTGCCGTTATCTGGACCGGCATCTGTCTGATCGCCGCGCTGATGGTCGGCTGGGTGGGTATTGGCTTCCTCGGCGAAGCAGGGATTGGCGATGCGGAAACGGTCTTCCTGGCGCTGATCCAGGCCATGATGCATCCCGTTGTGGCTGGCATTCTGCTCGCGGCCGTACTGGCAGCCATCATGTCGACCGCCGATTCCCAGTTGCTGGTGTCGTCTTCTGCTCTGGCGGAAGATTTCTACAAGGCGCTGTTCCGCCGTGACGCTACTCAGAACGAACTGGTCTGGGTGGGCCGCTTTGCGGTTATCGGTATCGCATTGTTGGCGCTGTTGTTCGCTTTCAATCCGGAAAGCACTGTACTGGGTCTGGTTTCCTACGCCTGGGCCGGCTTCGGTGCGGCTTTCGGTCCTGCGGTGATTCTGTCGCTGTTCTGGAAACGCATGAACCGCAACGGCGCATTGGCCGGGATTATCGTCGGTGGCCTGACGGTGGTGCTGTACAAGCAGATTGATACCATCGGTCTCTACGAGATCATCCCCGGTGTCATTCTGGCGACCATCGCTATCGTTGTAGCCACGCTGCTGAGCCCTCCGCCTTCAGCGACCATAGAAGCAACCTTTGACGAGGTAGCGAACCGCTACTGAGTAATATTGCCGGGCAGCGCAAGCTGTCCGGCAGCTCGGCAGACAACGGACCTATCCTTCTGCTTGAGCGTTCCCCTGCGGCACCTCTCCGACTTCTGACACAACTGCCAACAGTGTATTTGCGCACTGCGGGTTGTTTCCCGTCGCCCAGTGTTTTCTAATACGGACTGACGCGTCAGTCCGTGAGTAACTAATGCCTGTTAATAACAATGAATGCCAAGCCAAACGCTTGCGCAAACCCCCGGCCGAGCGCTGTGAAGAGATTCTTTACGCGGCGATCAAGGTCTTTGCCGAGCAGGGATTTCGCTGCACGGATGTGCAACAGATTGCCGATCTGGCCGGAGTCGGCAAAGGCACGGTATACCGCTTTTATCCCACCAAAGACGAGTTGTTTCAGGCCGCGGTGGATGATGTGATGCTGCGGCTGACCAGCCAGGTTGATGCTGCGGTTCAAGACATTAGCGACCCCCTCGAGCACCTCAAACAGGGTTTCAGAACTTACATGTCGTTTTTTCAGCAGCATCCTGAAGCTGTTGAGCTCTTTGTTCACGAATGCGCCGAGTTCGGCAAGGTGAGCAAGCCGCGGTACTTTGTCTATTCGGACCTGCGTCGCACGACCTGGTTGAATGTGTACCAGCAACTGATCGACAGCGGTCGTTGTCGAGTTAACGACCCCGAGCAGATATTGAACGCGATCAGCAACCTGGCGTATGGCAGTGTGCTGGTCAACCGGATCTCCGGACGTAACAGCTCGCTGGAGGTCATGGCTGACGAGCTGCTGGATACGCTGCTGCACGGCGTTCTAGGGACTACGCAGACGGTGGCCGCTAGCGATGAGTAGCAACCCGTGCAGTGGCGCACCCCACACCATCTTCATGCTCGGGCAGCCGCTCCGGGTATCTCTTTCTCCATTTTTCGAGCGATTGACGTTTATGCAAACCCCTCAGTTTCCCTTCCGTAGTTCTCAAGCAGCGGCATGGATCCGCGCGTTGTCTGTGCTGGCAGTGGTAGCTCTGGTATCGGCTTGTGGCAGTGATGATAAATCCAACTCAGCCGAAAAAACGCCGCCTATGGTGACCGTGCAGGAAGTCGCACTTTCCGATGCTGACCTGATTCAGGAGTATCCAGCACGGGTGCGTGGCGCCAGGGAGGTTGAGGTCAGAGCACGTATTTCCGGTGTGCTGCAGGAGCGTGTGTACGTCGAGGGTGCCGACGTTAAAGAGGGCGATATCCTGTTCCGGATTTTTCCGGAACCGATGCAGATTCTGGTAAAGCAAGCCGAAGCGGCGAAGAGCAATGCCATCGCCGAGGTCAAACAGGCCGAGCGCGAGTGGGAGCGTGCCAAGCAACTGTTTGAGCGGGGTGCATTGAGTGCCAGCGAGCGGGATCGCACGCAATCGCAGCTGGATTTCGCCCGTGCCGGCCTGGATGAAGCTGATGCGCTGCTGGACGAGGCCAAGCTGAACCTGTCCTATACCAATGTACGTGCGCCGATGGACGGTAGTGCGAGTCTGGAGGTGGTGCCGGAGGGGAGCGTACTGGCTGTTGGCGCGCTACTGACCACGCTGGTCAAGCAGGACCCGGTGCACGTGATCTTCGCTCTGCCCGAGCGTGATGCAGCTATGCAGCGTGCAGCCCAGATTGAAGACGATACGCTGAATGGCGCCGTCACCATGTTGATGGCCGATGGCAGTGAGTACCCCCGCACAGGCAGCATTGATTTCACTTCAAGCAGTATTGATAACGCCACCGGCAGCATCACGCTCAGGGCGGTGTTTGATAATCCCGATCGCCAGCTTATTCCCGGGCAATTCGTGCGCATCCGGCTGGTTCTCAAGCACTTCACTGATCAAGTGTTGCTACCCTCCGAGGCAGTGGGTGCAAGCGGTGAGGGCCCTCAGGTGCTGGTGGTCAATGACGATTCCGAGATTGAAATTCGCAAGGTAAAACTCGGTGACATCCTGGGTGCAAGACAGATCATTCTTGAAGGTGTCGAGCCAGGTGACCGCGTGGTGGTCAATGGCCAGGTAGGCCTGCGTGCGGGCGCCAAGGTGCGCGTAGATGGTGGGGAAACCGAGCAGGAACCTGCAACCGACGACGCCGAGGAGTAAGGGCATGCTGCAGTTTTTTATTGATCGGCCGATCTTTTCGACGGTGCTGTCGATCCTGATCCTGATTGCCGGTGGCACCTCGCTTTATCAGTTGCCGATTGAACAGTACCCCAACGTGGTACCCCCGCAAATTGTAGTGGAGGCCAGCTACCCGGGCGCCAGTTCGCAGGTGATTGCCGACGCGGTGTCGGCACCGTTGGAGCAAGCAATCAACGGGGTCGACGACATGCTGTATATGGAGTCCTTCAGTGGCGACTCCGGCAACATGCAGTTGACGGTCTACTTCCGCATTGGCACCGACCCTGATCAGGCGACTATCGACGTTAATAACCGCGTGCAGAAAGCGACCGCAGAGCTGCCGCAGGAAGTGCGTGACCTGGGTGTAGTGGTTCAGGCCCGCTCGACCTCCATTCTCCAGGTGGTCGCGCTGTCGTCGGAAACAGAGCAACTCGGCGTACTGGAAATCAGCAACTATGCACTGCTCAACGTACTCGATGAGTTGGTGCGTCTGCCCGGCGTTGGTGATGCGCGTCTGTTTGGTGCCCAGGATTACTCCATGCGTATCTGGTTGCGACCGGACAAGCTGGCTGAATACGACCTGACGCCGAGTGATGTCGCCACAGCGCTGCGTGAGCAGAATGCCCAGTTTGCCGCTGGGCGTATTGGCGCCAACCCGGCGCCTGAAGGCCAGGCCTTTACCTTCAGTGTCAGTACGCCGGGGAGGATGTCGACTCCTGAAGAGTTTGAGCAGATCATTCTGCGCAGCGATTCTGATGGGCGCACATTGCGCTTGGGGGAAGTAGCACGCGCCGAGCTGGGCGCACAAAACTACGATTTCAGCGCCACCTTCAATGCAAAAAATGCGGTGCCATTGGGTATCTATCTTCAGCCCGGGGCGAATGCGCTGGATACCGCGGACGAAGTGCGTCAGGCGATGGAGCGGATTTCTCAGCGCTTTCCCGGCGACCTGCGCTACGACATTCCTTACGACACAACCCTGTTTATCGATGTCTCGATCAAAGAGGTCTTGATCACTTTCATTCAGGCATTGGCGCTGGTGGTATTGGTCACTTTCCTGTTTCTGCAGCATCTCAAGGCGACGCTGATTCCGCTAGTAGCTATTCCGGTGTCGCTTATCGGTACCTTCGCCGGGATGATGTTGATGGGCTTTTCCGTCAATCTCTTAACCCTGTTCGGGCTGATTCTGGCGATTGGCGTGGTGGTGGATAACGCCATTATCGTGATGGAAAATGCTGAGCGCTTGATCAAGGAGGAGGGGCTCTCCAGCTATGAAGCTGCCAGCAAGACCATGAAGCAGGTATCCGGCGCGGTAGTAGGCTCCACCCTGGTGCTGATTGCGGTGTTTGCGCCGGTATCCTTTCTCGGTGGTCTCAGCGGCGAGCTGTATCGTCAGTTCGCCATTACCATCGCCGTGTCCGTGGGTATTTCCGGTATCGTGGCGCTGACGCTCAGTCCGGTGATGTGCGCGTTGCTGCTCGACCGCAAGGAGACCGAGCCGTCTCCCAAATTCGCCTGGTTCAATAACGGCTTTGATCGACTGACTGACGGTTTTACCCGCCTGGTCGGCTGGATGCTCAATCACGCCAAAATTACCCTGGTGCTGTTTCTGCTACTGATCGGATCCACCTTGTTTCTCCTGGATCGCATGTCCAGCGGCCTTGTGCCGCAGGAAGATCAGGGCTTCCTGCTGACGGTCTATCAACTGCCGCCCGTCTCATCTCTGGAGCGTACGGAGGCCGTGCGTGAAGAGTTGAGTCAGAAGATCGTCGACATGGAAGAGATCAAAGGGATAACCAGCTTTGCCGGTTTCGACATCATGAATCGTGGGCTACGCACCAATATGGGCGTCGCCTTCGTCACGCTGATCGACTGGGATGACCGTACCGAGGTAGAGCAAAGCGCGCAGGGTATGGCCAACCGGATCGTCGGCCTGGGTGCGAATATCCAGGAAGCCAACGTCATGGCCTTCGTGCCGCCGCCGATTAACGGGCTGTCACTGACCGGGGGTGTCGAGGGGTATCTGCAGTTGCGCGGTGAAAGCGATCCTTTGAAGCTCAAGGCGCAAGCAGATCGCTTGGTCGGTGCCGCCAGCGAGCGCCCCGAGCTGACCAACGTGCGTGCGGCACTGGATGTCGGCGTGCCGCGCTACCAGGCAGAGGTGGATTGGGACAAGGCCAAGGCCATGGGTGTGCCCATCAACGAAATCTTCACCGCC
The DNA here is from genome assembly GCF_009497895.1 of Halopseudomonas pelagia. NCBI lineage: Bacteria > Pseudomonadati > Pseudomonadota > Gammaproteobacteria > Pseudomonadales > Pseudomonadaceae > Halopseudomonas > Halopseudomonas pelagia. The sequence continues at coordinate 2,480,913 of NZ_CP033116.1, forward strand.
ATGCGCAGTACTTTTGGTGCTCTGTATGTGAACGACTTCACCCTGCAAGGGCGTAACTGGCAAGTCAATCTGCAGTCAGAGGGCGAGTTCCGTAGCCATCCGGATGACCTGCGCAAGGTGTTCGTGCGTTCCGGCACTGGCGAGCTGGTGTCTCTGAATAACGTGGTGACCCTTGAACGTACCCAGGGTGTCGATTCGGTGAGCCGCTTCAATCTCTATCCTGCCACCAAGGTGACCGCCGACCCGGCGCCGGGCTACAACACGGCTGCGGCATTGGCTGCCTTGCAGGAAGTGGGTGCCGAGGTTCTGTCTGCGGACGCGCAATTGGGCTGGGTCGGTGAGGCCTATCAATTGCTGGATTCGGCATCTTCCGGGGCACTGGCGTTCGGTATGGGAATCATGATGGTGTTTCTGATTCTGTCAGCGCAGTACGAACGCTGGAGTCTGCCACTGGCGGTAGCCACGGCGATTCCTTTCGGCGTTTTCGGTGCAGTGGTAGCGTCGATGTTGCGGGGCTTCCCGAACGATATCTACTTCCAGGTCGGGCTGCTGGTGTTGATTGGTCTAGCGGCCAAGAACGCCATTCTGATCGTCGAGTTCGCGGCACAGAACCGCAAGGAAGGCATGTCGCCCTATGACTCCGCCCTGACGGCGGCACGTCAGCGCTTTCGCGCGATCATGATGACCGCCCTGACCTTTATCATCGGCAGCTTGCCGCTGGCGATCAGTACTGGCGCCGGCGCAGTAAGTCGTCAGGAGATCGGTACCGTGGTAGTCGGCGGGATGGTCGCTGCCAGTACCCTGGCGCTGATCTTCGTGCCGGTGTTCTACATGTTGCTGGAGCAGAGGGGGTTCAAGCGCACCGAGTAAAACTGACTGCCCTTGTCGCATATCGCCGACAAGGGCAGGACGGCTCAGCCGGCGGGAGGGATCACGGCCAATAAGAAGCTGTATTCCTCGGCCAGCTCGCGTATCGCCTGATAGCGTCCGCTGGCACCGCCGTGCCCAGCGCTCATCTGGGTGCGCAACAGCAGCGGCCGGGAGTCGGTTTTGCAATGCCGCAGCTTGGCCACCCATTTGGCCGCTTCCCAATACTGCACGCGCATGTCGTGATAACCCGCGGTGACAAACAGGGCCGGGTATTCCTGCTTCCGTACCTGCTCATAGGGCGCGTAACCCCGTACCCGCTCGGCGACGACAGGATCATTCATGTCGCCCCATTCCTCGTATTCACCAATGGTCAGCGGTAGATCCGGATTGTTCATGGTATTGAACACGTCGACGAAGGGCACATCAGCCACTGCGGCAGCGAACAACTCAGGCCGCTGGTTGATTACATTGCCAATCAGCAGACCGCCCGCGCTGCCACCAGCGATGACCAGCCGCTCAGGGTCCGTTAGACCTTGTTGCAGCAGGTGCTCGGCGCAGGCGATAAAGTCGCTAAAGGTGTTTTCCTTATGTTCGAGTTTGCCGTTCTGATACCAGGCTTCGCCCAGATCGGCGCCGCCGCGAACATGGGCGATAGCGAATATCCAGCCGCGCTCAAGCAGCGAGAGGCGGGCGTGTGAAAACCAGGGGTCCATGCTCGCACCGTAGGCGCCATAGCCATATAGATAAAGCGGCGCAGGCCCGGGAGCTCGCTTGCGCGCGGCGACAAGACTGATCGGGATCCTGTTGCCGTCTGCGGTTGTGGCCCACTCCCGGGTGACCTCGTAGTCGGCGGGGTCAAACTTGCCTTCCACCGGTATCTGCTTGAGCACGCGTTGCTCGCCGCTGGCGATATGCAAGGCGCTGACTTGTGCTGGCCGGTTCAAGGATTCATAACGCAAGCGCACAAACTCGCTCGCATATTCTTCGCCGCCCTGTACGTGCAGGCTATAGACGGCGTCCGGCATCTTCACCTGGTAGGGTGCGCCGCCCTCTGGCCGGACTTCCAGAGTGATCAACCCCTGGTCACGGTAATGCAGGAGCAAGCCAGCTTTTTGCACGCTCATGTCTTCCAGGGTGCGTTGTGGGTCCAGTTCGGCAATCTGCTGCCAGTGCTCAAATGCAGGATGTTCAGGCGCCGCCTGGAACAAGGCAAAATTCTCACCCGGCGCATTGCTACGAATAATCAGACCCTCCGGGCCATGGTCCACATGATATTCATGCCCGCTACGACGGGCTTCAATCAGTTGCCAGGTGCCGGTGGGCTGATCCGCTGGCAGCAGCTGCACTTCGCTGGTGTTTTTACTGGAGCTGGTCAGCAGCAGCCATTGCTCGGAGCTGCTGCGGTAAACGTGCAGGTAGAAGCGCTGGTCCTGCTCATGAAACAGATGCACAGGCGCAGCGTCGGCTCGCAGCCGCCACAGGTGCGCAGGTCGCGAGGTCTCGTCCATGCTGATAGCAAACAGGTGCTGACTATCCTGGGCCCAGACCAGACTGCCGTCGGCGTTTTCCAGTGGCAGCTCGGTCAATGTGCCGCTATCAATGTTCTGTAGATACAACGAATAGGTCTCGTCGCCCTGACGGTCGAGGCTGTAGGCAAGCCATTGGTGATCAGGGCTGATGGCATAGTCGCCCAGTTGCAGAAAGTCATCGCCGGCCAGCAGGTTCAGATCCAGCAGCAGAGTTTCACTCACCGGGTCTATTGTCAGAGACCCATCGTCAGGTTTGGCGCAGCGAAAGTAACGCGGGTATTCGGCTCCGGTTTCGGTGCGCTGGTAGTACAACCATGGGCCCCACACCCCGGGCAATGACAAATCGGTTTCACGGATTCGCCCGCGGATCTCTTCAAAGAGTATTTCCCGCTGATCATCATGGCTGGCCAACCAGGTTTCGGTCGCCTGGTTCTCCTGCTCGAGAAAGGCCAGCACCTCGGGCGCATCACGTTGCTCAAGCCAGGCATACGGATCATTGCCGGTATCGCGGCGTGTAGGTTGTAGCATCGAGTTGGGACTCCTTGAATAAAACCGTTATTATAGGCCCACATTTTTGCTGACCGGTGACTGCCTGATGTTCAACGAATCCGAATACCAGACGATGTGGATGATATATCTGGCGGCGGCAGCTTGTGCCTGGTTGGTCTGGTGGAAAATGACCAGCTGGATTCCGTTCTGGTATGTACGCGAACCCTTGTGGCTGATCATGGCGATACTGCTGTTCACGCCGGTCCGAGTTGATCCGATGGAATCATGGATGGCACCCGCGACCATGATCTTTCTACTGGATACGGTGCTTGACACGGGAGACAACGAGGCGCGGATGCTGGGTGATCTCGCGTTGGCGATGGGGCTCGCGCTATTGCTTTATCTGTTGATCGCTGCGGGCAGGGCAGGTTGGAAGCATTGGCGCCAGCAGGAGACCGCTCACGCCAAAGGGCATTACAAGGCACCTTGAGGGCTTCTCAGCCCTCGTTCTTCTGTTCGTAAAGCGTGCGCGCCATGCGCATGATCTGCTCCTGGAATTCACTACGCTGAATATCAGTCATCGGGCAGATGCCAATCTGTTCAAATAGACGATAGCCGCGTACCGAAAAGAACAGAATGCTAGCCTGCGCCAGCCCCAGAGGCGACTCGGCAAGGATGTTGAACAACCCCTGAACATCGTCCGATGTGGTCTGCAGCAACGCTGGGTTACTGGCAGCGGCGGCGAGAATCGCGGAGTCCAGGTTCTTCTCCTCGTTCGACTCGCTCAGATTGCTTAGCAGCAGTGATTTCAGCTCGCGCATAGGCTCATCCGGCAGCACACTTTCGTAAGCTCTCCAGCGAACACGGAAACGCTCCAGCCGGTGCTCGATCATGGCTGAAAGCAAGGCTTCCCGATCAGGAAACATTCCTTGCAGATCACTCTCGGCGATGCCTGTGCGCTCGCTCAGGCTGGCGAAGGTAAGCTGTGAAGCGCCTAGCTCGCTGACGATGGCTTCTGCCGCGCGGAAGATATTCAGACGGCGGTTTTCATTTTCTTTGGTTGAATCGATGCTTTCCACTGTTATAGACATCCTGGTGGTGGGGGTACCAAGGCAACACTGAATAAGGCAGCGCCGGTTGTGTCCCAAATGGCCTTCAGAGTGATGACACTCAGATTATGCGCACTAGGTTACGACTTAAGGGCTTATCAGGCGAGTATTTTTTGCAGCAGGAGGTGTCGCGTACAACTAAGGGAGGGTAAATTTCAGGCATTAAAAAACCCGGCCGGAGCCGGGTTTTTCAGTCAGACTTCGGAATTAACCGATAACCTGAATGTTTGCAGCTTGCTTACCTTTAGGACCAGTAGTGATATCGAAAGATACCTTCTGGTTCTCGGCGAGGGACTTGAAGCCCTGAACCTTGATTTCGGAGAAGTGGGCGAACAGATCATCACCACCGCCGTCCGGAGTAATGAAGCCAAAGCCTTTAGTGTCGTTGAACCACTTAACTGTACCAGTTGCCATTTCGGATAATTCCTATCAAATAAAAAAATCTGAGCTGAGCTCAATTAAAGCGTGGGGAATCAAAGATTACGAGAATGACAAACTTACGTACTGAAAAGTGCGCTTGCAGCCTACTACTCTATCTTGAAAACCTACGCGCTCACTGTGCGCCTTAATGCAAATCAAGTCAAGCTAGGCTATGACCGGCCTGCATGGGCTCGCTGTGAACGAAATTCAGTATACGACAGATTCAGGAAATAACACCCTTTACCTGAGTTTTTTTTAAATATGCACTGCCGTTCGTCTGAAAATCGCCTTCAGTTGCGCTTGTACGGAAACACGTCCAGCACCTGCCCGTCCTTTATACGCTCCTGCAGACCCTTCCAGTAACTGGCCTCGAACAAGTTGCCATGCATGCTGGAAAAAGCCTTGCGATGGCGGATGTCGGCAAATAGAAACACGGGAAACTCTTCCGGGAACACATCGTTCGGCCCTACCGAATACCAGGGTTCGGAAGCCATTTCCTGTTCCGGGTACATGGCTTCGGGGATGTCGCGGAAGTTGACCTCGGTTAGATAGCTGATTTCGTCGTAGTCGTAGAACACCACGCGGCCGTGGCGCGTCACTCCGAAATTTTTCAGCAACATGTCGCCAGGGAAGATATTGGCTGCGGCCAATTCTTTGATTGCTTTGCCATAGTCGAGCAGAGCTTCCTGCGTCTGAGTCTCGCTCGCGCTCTCCAGATAGATGTTCAGCGGGGTCATTCGGCGTTCGGTCCAGCAGTGGCGTACCAGGATCACGTCTCCTTCCTCGATCACCGTCGAGGCTGCCACTTCCAGCAGCTCGGCCAGGCACTCAGGGTCAAAGCGTTCACGGGGGAAGCGGAAGTCAGCAAATTCCTGAGTATCAGCCAGACGTCCCACGCGGTCATGGCGCTTCACCAGCCGGTACCGGTCTATCACCGTGGCGCGATCGATATTCTTCGAGGGCGCAAACTTGTCCTTGATGATCTTGAACACGGTATTAAAGCCGGGCAGGGTGAATACGCTCATTACCATGCCGCGCACACCCGGCGCCATGATGAAGCGGTCTTCGCTTGTGGCCAGATGCGCTATCAGCGCCCGATAGAATTCGGATTTGCCCTGCTTATAAAAGCCAATGGCGGTATACAGCTCGGCAATATGTTTGCTCGGCAGCAACTGTTTGAGGAAGGCGACCATCTCCGCCGGAACGGCTGCTTCAACCATGAAATAAGAGCGGGTAAAGGAGAAGATGATCGAGACCTGGGATTCATCGGTAATCAGGGTGTCGACACTGATGCCTTCATGCTCGTGATGAATCAGCGGAAGAACGAAAGGCCATTGCTCCTGCTGGCTGATCACCCGACCCACCAGATAGGCGCCCTTGTTGCGATAGAACACCGATTGGATCAGCTCCACGGTCAGACCGCGATCTTTCTGCGCCCAATCCGGCAGGCCTTTGTGCAGATGCTCGATAATCATCTTGCAGTCGCGTTCGAAGTTGGCCCAGGGCGCGTCGAAGCTATGCTCGTCGAGAATCTGTCGGACCAGCCCGTCCAGCGAGCCATCGGAAATAAAGCCGCGCGTCAGTGGTATCCGTGACGGCGGTCGCGTAACCGGCCGTGAGCTGTGCACGAACATGGTGTCGTCACTGATCTGATCATGCTGATGCAGTGAAGTGAAGATCGAGTTGAACCAGGTTTCGGCCAATTCGTCGTCGAAGCGCTGGTCGATGAGAGTGATATAGGCTTTGCGGATATCTGGCCAATTGCTGACATCCAGTATGTATTCGGCATCCGCGGACTGGTGCAGATTCTGCCCGGTACTGGACACACAATCTTCATAAAGATTGATGCGCGCGGTGGACGCCGACTGAATGTCGTTCCAGCGGGCTTGCTCAAACCGCACTCTCGCACCGGAAGTGATGCTGCGAAATTCGTCACGATAGTGATCGAATTGATCCAGGATGTTCTGAGCAATGCGTTTGGGGCTGTAGGGCATGGAATAGGTACTGCCTGTGCCAGTTAGGAATCCGCAGAATAGCCAGTCTGGTGATTCAGCGAAAGTGCTCGATAGCTATCAGCGGATAAATCGCCATTCCGCACTGAAGTGGATAAAGTAGCTGAACTGTTTTGATCCAGCGAAGTCATTTGAAAATGAAAAAGACTTATAGCGTTCCCTTGGCTGCATTGGCCGTCATAGTCGTGTTATTGATAATTGTGCATCTGTCACTCGCTACCTGGGTGCGTAACCTGTTGAACGAGAACATGGCGGAGATGGGGGATTACACCGGTCACGTGGAGGAAGTAGACCTGTTCTGGTGGCGAGGTGCTTACAGCATTCATGACCTGAACATTCAGAAAAATGTCGGCAATGTGCAGGCTCCCTTTTTTACCGCGCCGCTTATTGATATTGCCGTCAGTTGGCGAGCGCTATGGGAGGAGCGGGCTTTGGTGGCTAAAGTGCGGTTCACCGACCCGGAGCTGAACTTTATTGACTCCGAAAATGAGCAGGATCGTCAAACCGGTGAAGGCGTTGACTGGCGCGAACGCCTGACCGAGCAAATCCTGATTGAAGTGGACGAGCTTCAGGTCGTCAACGGGACCCTCGCTTTTCGCAACTTTACCTCGGAGCCTCCAGTTAACGTCTATGCCAATAATCTGGATATGACCGTGCGCAATCTGAGTACCGCGCGTGATCTGCAAGGCACTCGTGATGCCAGCCTGGAAGGTACTGCCGATTTCCTCAATCACGCCCCTTTGGAAATAGACGCTGCGTTCGATCCGCTATTGCGGATGGAGGATTTCGAGCTGCGCTTTCGTGTCAGTGAGGTGGACCTGACCCAACTGAATGATTTTGCCTCAGCCTACGGAAATTTCGATTTCAACTCCGGCAATGGCGAGCTGGTGGTGGAGGTTGATGCCGAGGATGGACAGTTAGGCGGGTACATCAAGCCATTGCTGCGTGACGTGGATGTGTTCAATGTCGAGCAGGATCTGCAGAACGAGGATAAAGGCTTTTTCCGCGGGATGTGGGAGGGGCTGGTCGGTGCCGGTGGTGCGGCAGTGAAAAATCGCAATCGTGATCAGATTGCCACCCGCGTCGATTTAAGCGGCAGCTTGCAGGACGCCGATGTAAGCCCGCTGCAGGCCTTCTTCGGGATTCTGCGTAATGGCTTTGTTGAGGCCTTCAGTGCCGGCTTCGAAAAAGACGCGCCGGAGACTGAATAGTCTCCGGCGAAGTCTGTCGTTCGCATCCGCTAGGCGGCGCAGTTACTGCTGCAGTTCTGCCTCGCTGAACATATCGCTGAACAGCATGCTGCTGAGATAGCGTTCACCTGAGTCCGGCAGGATTACCACCATTGTCTTGCCCTGCATCTCCGGCTCTTCTGCCATGCGCACGGCAGCTGCCATCGCCGCACCGCAGGAAATGCCACAGAGAATGCCTTCCTCGCGCATCAGTCGCAAAGCCATCGCCTTCGACTCTTCGTCAGTCACCTGTTCGATACGATCCACCAGTGACATGTCCAGATTGCCGGGAACGAAACCGGCGCCAATGCCCTGGATCTTGTGCGGGGAGGGTTTGACCTCTTGACCATCACGCGTCTGGGTGATTACCGGCGAGCTGACCGGCTCTACCGCCACCGACAAGATATTTTTCTTGCAGGTATTCTTTATATAGCGCGATACGCCCGTGATAGTGCCGCCGGTCCCCACACCGGAGACCAGTACATCAATACTGCCTTCTGTGTCTTTCCAGATTTCCGGCCCGGTCGTTTTTTCATGGATCGCCGGGTTGGCTGGATTTTCGAATTGCTGCAGCAGAATGTGATTGGCAGGGTCCTGGGCGGTGATTTCTTCCGCTGCGGCAATTGCGCCTTTCATTCCCTTGGCCGGGTCAGTCAGGATCAGTTCTGCGCCCAACGCTTTGAGCACTTTGCGCCGCTCCAGACTCATGGAGGAGGGCATGCTTAACTTCAGCTTGTAGCCCCGTGCAGCGGCCACGAAAGCCAGGCCAATGCCGGTATTGCCGGACGTCGGCTCGACTATGGTCATGCCCGGCTTCAGACGCCCGGACTCTTCCGCGTCCCAGATCATGCTGGCACCGATGCGGCATTTGACCGAGTAAGCTGGATTGCGTCCCTCGATCTTGGCCAGGATGGTCACGCCGGAAGGGCCGATACGATTGATGCGGACCAGCGGCGTATTGCCGATGGATTGTGAGTTGTCTGTATAGATTTTGCTCATGATGACATCCTGTTGGGTGCGGGGATCATTCAGTGACTGAATACTACATCCAGGTTCACAGTGCGCCTACCGTCACGTTATAGTCGCTGTTTTGACCGGGCGCCAATTAGAGCTGGCCCTGCTCCTGAATTCTCCAGAGGATAGCCTGAATGAAATTTGAAGGTACTGACGCCTACGTTGCTACGGATGACCTGAAACTGGCGGTCAACGCTGCCATTACCCTGGAACGCCCCTTGCTGGTCAAGGGCGAGCCGGGTACCGGTAAAACCATGCTCGCCGAGCAGTTGGCCGAGTCCATGGGTGCCAAGCTCATCACCTGGCACATCAAATCGACTACAAAGGCGCATCAGGGTCTGTATGAATACGATGCCGTGAGCCGTCTGCGTGATTCCCAGTTGGGCACCGACAAGGTGCACGACGTTCGCAACTACATCAAGAAAGGCAAACTCTGGGAAGCCTTTGAAGCAGAAGAAAAGGTCATCCTGCTGATTGATGAGATCGACAAGGCTGACATCGAGTTCCCTAATGATTTGCTCCAGGAACTCGACAAGATGGAATTCTACGTTTACGAGACCAATGAGACGATCAAGGCTGACAAGCGCCCGATCATTATTATTACCTCGAACAACGAAAAAGAGCTGCCGGACGCCTTCCTGCGTCGCTGCTTCTTCCACTACATCGCCTTCCCCGATCGCAACACCATGCAGCGCATCGTCGATGTGCATTTCCCCGAGATCAAGAAAGAACTGGTCTCCGAAGCGATGGACATCTTCTTTGACGTACGCAAGGTGCCGGGGCTGAAAAAGAAGCCTTCGACCTCCGAGCTGGTTGACTGGCTCAAGCTGCTGATGGCTGATCAGATCCCCGAGGCGGTGCTGCGTGATCGTGATCCGACCAAAGCCATTCCGCCGCTCTACGGTGCGCTGGTGAAGAACGAGCAGGATGTGCAGTTGCTGGAACGTCTGGCGTTCATGACCCGCCGCCAAAACCGTTAAGAAGGAGGGCGCCCATGTTATTGGGCCTGTTCAATGAAATGCGCGCAGCCAAGGTACCGGTATCGGTCCGCGAGCTGCTCGATCTGATCCGTGCGCTCAAGCACCATGTGGTTTTCGCCGATATGGACGAATTCTACTACCTGGCGCGTACCGTGATGGTCAAGGATGAGCGCCACTTCGACAAGTTCGACCGGGCCTTCGGGGCTTATTTCAATGGTCTGCAGAACCTGGATCAACTTCTCGAGGCGCTAATCCCCGAGGATTGGCTGCGCAAAGAGTTCGAGAAGATGCTCACCGACGAAGAGCGCGAGAAGATCAAGTCGCTGGGCGGTCTGGACAAGCTGATCGAAGAGTTCAAGAAACGTCTCGAAGAGCAGAAAGAACGCCACGAAGGCGGCAACAAGTGGATTGGCACTGGTGGTACCAGCCCGTTCGGTTCCGGCGGCTACAACCCGGAAGGCATCCGGGTAGGTGATGCCGGCAAGCGCCAGGGCAAGGCCGCCAAGGTCTGGGATCAGCGCGAGTACAAGAACCTGGATGATCAGGTCGAGCTAGGCACGCGCAATATCAAGGTGGCCTTGCGGCGTTTGCGCAAGTTCGCGCGTCAGGGCGCCGCTGAAGAGCTGGATATCGATGGCACCATCGACCACACCGCTCGTGATGCCGGCCTGCTGAACATTCAGATGCGCCCCGAACGGCGCAACGCGGTCAAACTGCTGCTGTTGTTCGATATCGGCGGCTCGATGGATGCGCACATCAAGGTTTGCGAAGAATTGTTCTCCGCCTGCCGTACCGAGTTCAAGCATCTGGAGTACTTCTACTTCCATAACTGCCCGTATGAATCAGTCTGGAAGAACAACCTACGGCGTACCAACGAACGCACCTCGACTATGGACCTGCTGCATAAATACGGGCCGGACTACAAGGTTGTTTTTGTCGGTGACGCGGCGATGGCGCCCTACGAAATCACCCAGCCCGGCGGCAGCGTCGAGCATTGGAATGAAGAAGCAGGGCACGTATGGATCCAGCGCTTTATGGAGAAGTACAAGAAGATGATCTGGATAAATCCTTACCCCAAAGATGCCTGGGACTACACCACCTCGACACGCATTGTGCGTGATCTGATCGAGGACCGGATGTATCCCTTGACGTTGGAAGGGTTGGAAGAGGGGATGAGGTACCTGAGTAAATAGCCTTTGGCTATTTACTCAGGAGCGGCAAGTTTCAAGCGGCAAGTTAAAAGCGGATAGCGGTTGACTGGCAGTTCCAGGGTCACAAACTGGCTTGCAGCTTGCAGCTTGCAGCTTGCAGCTTTTAGCCTATCTTCACTTCCGGTAGCCTTGGCCGTTCGATACTGGCTTTCTCCGTCGGCACCATCACGGTGGCGACGCCATCGACTACCTGTTTGCCATCCTGATTAAAAACCCGCGTAGCAATGCGCGCGCGGTTTTTCGGCAGCTTCTCGATCACTTCCAGTTCAATGCGAATCTCGTCGCCCAGGCGTACTGGACGCAGGAAGCTCATTTCCTGGCCGATATAAATGGTGCCTGGCCCCGGCAGTTCGCAGGCGATAGCGGCGGAGATCAAGGCGCCGGAAAACATGCCGTGGGCAATACGGCCTTTGAACGGAGTGGCTGCAGCAAACTCCTCATCCAGGTGCACCGGGTTCACGTCGCCAGACACTTCGGCAAACAGAATCAGATCACGCTCGCTGACCCTATGGGTTACCTCGGCTTTGTCACCCAGGGCAAGTTCGTCGTAGGTGCGATTTTCAAGCTTGGACATCAGGGCTCTCCGTTGAGTTGGCTGTTTTGGACGTTGCCAGCAATTGTGTATCCAGCCACTCGATCAGTTCGGCAGTCACCTGATCGCGGTTGGTTTCATTGAGAATTTCATGGCGGGCGTCATCATACAATCGCAGGCTGACCTGCGACAGTCCAGCCACCTGCAAACGGCTCTGCAGCCGCGCCAGGCCGTTGCCAGCGCTGACCGGGTCGGCGCTGCCACCAATGATCAGCACGGGCAAGGTTTTGGGAATGTGCTTCAGCTCGCGAGGGTCGGCGATTTGCAGCAAACCGCTAAACAGATCCTGCCAAAGACGCGCAGTGCAATTGAAACCGCACAGGGGATCGGCAACGTACCTGTCCACTTCTGCGGTATCGCGGCTCAACCAATCGAACTCGGTGCGTGCCGGGCGGAATGCCTTGTTGAATTGGCCAAAGCTGAGTTTGCTTATCCCGAGTGCGGGCTGGTCAGCGCCCCGTATCCGACCCTCGAGTGTGGCCGCAGCCCGGCCAAAGCGGCTGAGCGCCGACGGATGGGCATTGCTGCCACTCAATACCACGCCAGCCAGATCCGCTCCGTGACGCAGTAGAAAGCCCTGCACTATATAAGAGCCCATGCTATGGCCGAGCAGAAAAACCGGTTTGCCTGGCGCCAACGTCTGGCCTTCACGCAACAGCAGGGCAATATCATCGGTCACCTTGCGCCAGCCATCCTGATCGGCAAAATGCCCTTGTGTCTGACCTAGGCTGCTCTGGCCATGGCCTCTCTGGTCGAGCGCCGCAACGGCAAAGCCGTGCAGGTTCAACTGTTGGGCCAAGCGGTCGTAACGGGCCGCATGCTCGGCCATGCCGTGACTGATCAGCAACAGTGCTTTGCACTGGCGATCCTCCGGCAGCCATTCGTGCAGCATCAGCGGGTATTGATCGTCACTGAGCAGTCTGCGGGTTTGGTAAGCCACTCTTGTTACTCTCCTTATTCACATACCAAATGAAACAGAACAGCATTTTGTGTTTCCCGGCAATGCTGGTATTTTTACGAGTTACGCATAGACGTGAACCGAATGACAAGCCCGCTGCCGACAGGGCTGTCTGCTGGAACAAGAGTACCGAGGGGCTAACCCGATTGCACCTTGGGTAAATGATACGGGGAAGAGGACAACAATAATGGAAGCAGCGTTCTGGAATGACAAGCGCCCACCGGGTGTACCTAACGAGATCGACCTGACGCAATACGGTTCGATCAATGAAGTATTCGCAAGCTCCTGCAAGAAATTCGCTGATCGTCCTGCGTTTACTAATATGGACACCACGCTGACTTACGGTGAAATTGATCGTTTGTCTGGCAACTTTGCCAGCTACATCCAGACGCAGACCGACCTCAAACCTGGCGATCGCATCGCCATCCAGATGCCCAACGTATTGCAGTTCCCTGTTGCCGTTTTTGGCGCCATTCGCGCCGGGCTGATCGTGGTCAATACCAATCCGCTGTATACCGCGCGGGAAATGCGCCACCAGTTCAAAGATTCCGGCGCCAAAGCCTTGATCTACATGAATATGTTCGGCCATCTGGTTGAGGAAGTGCTCCCCGATACTGATCTGAAATACCTGTTTGAAGCGCGCATGGGCGATATGCTGCCTGGCCTCAAGGGCATGCTGGTCAATACCGTCGTCAAGCGTGTGAAGAAGATGGTGCCGTCCTTCAATCTGCCTCAGGCAGTGTCTTTCAAGGCCGCACTTAAAGCCAGCAAGGGCAAGACGCCTACGCCGGTGACCAAAACCCTGGATGATGTCGCCGTGCTGCAATATACCGGCGGCACTACCGGCCCCTCCAAAGGTGCGATGCTGACCCATGGCAACCTGGTTGCGAACATGCTGCAGGTTTACGCCAACATGCAGCAGGTGGATAAAGACGGCCAGAAGATCATGAGCGACAGCGGTGAGATTGTTATCTGTCCGTTGCCGCTTTACCATATCTTCGCTTTCACCGCGAACTGCATGTGCATGATGCTGGCTGGGCACCATAACGTGCTGATTACCAATCCACGCGATATTCCCGGCTTCGTTAAAGAGCTGAAGAAGTGGAAGTTCTCCTCCATGGTTGGCCTCAATACGCTGTTCGTGGCGTTGATGGAGCACCCCGAGTTTACCGAGATCGATTTCTCCCATCTCAAGAGCACTACCTCTGGCGGTACTGCCCTGGTCAAAGCGACTGCCGAACGTTGGCAAGGCAAGACCGGCAGCCTTATCGGCGAAGGCTATGGCCTCACCGAGTGCTCGCCGGTAGTCTGCTCCAGCCCAGGTGATGGTCTGGCGCGGCTGGGTAGCGTCGGTTTGCCGGTACCTAGCACCGCGATCAAGGTCATCGATGAGAATGGCGTTGAACTACCGGTAGGCGAGCGCGGCGAGTTGTGCGTGAAAGGCCCGCAAGTGATGAAGGGTTATTGGCAGCGCGACGATGCAACCGCAGAGATGCTCGACGCTGAAGGCTGGTTGAAAACCGGCGACGTCGCTGTGATTGACGAGGACGGTTTTGTCTCCATCGTTGACCGCATCAAGGATCTGATCATTGTCTCGGGCTTCAACGTCTATCCGAACGAGATTGAAGACGTGGTCGCCGCGCACCCGAAGGTCGCCAACGCTGCGGCGATCGGCGTCCCTGACGAGAAGTCCGGCGAAGCCGTCAAACTGTTCGTTGTGCCTAGCGCGGATGATCTGAATATCGATGAATTGAAAGCGTATTGCCGCGCCAACTTTACTGGCTACAAAGTACCCAAGCATTATGAAATCCGCGATTCTCTGCCGATGACTCCGGTCGGCAAGATTCTGCGCCGGGAGCTGCGCGACAAGTAACCGAGCGTAATCTGCTCAGCTGGCATCGCCAGCGTTAAGCCCGGTGGTTTCCCGCCGGGCTACTCCCCCCGCAAGCTCATTCTTCCATACCCCCACGCCGCTCAATAGCCATGCTGGTCTGATCTGGCAAAAACTGCTAGTCTTCGGCCACTTTTCGACTGAAATGCTGTTTTCGTTCATCATTGACGCCGATAAGCCAGTTCTGTGCAGGAAACTTCGCTACCGCGCTTTCTACGCGTTTTCGGAGTAGCCTTTATAACCCATAAGAGAGAATCGGCTTGCGTGGCCGACTAGTTCAGGAGCAGGCATCCATGCTTGAGAATTTCTGGAAAGACAAATACCCGGCAGACATTCCTTTCGAGATTAATGCGGACCAGTACCCCAACATCCTTGCCGTTTTGAAGGAATCCTGCCAGCGCTTTGCAGACAAGCCTGCCTTTACCAACCTGGGTAAAACCCTTACCTACGGTGAAATGTACAAACTCTCTGGTGATTTTGCCGCCTACCTGCAGAAGCACAGCGGTCTGCAGCCAGGCGATCGCGTCGCCATCCAGATGCCCAACGTCCTGCAGTACCCCATAGCGGTGTTTGGCGCCATGCGCGCCGGCTATGTCGTGGTGAATACCAACCCGTTGTACACGCCACGCGAAATGGAACACCAGTTCAATGACTCCGGTGCCAAGTTGCTGATCTGCCTGGCCAACATGGCTCACCTGGCTGAGCAGGTAGTTCCAAAAACCGGCGTCAAGAAAGTCATCGTTACCGAAGTCGGTGACATGCTGCCACCGCTCAAGCGGACGTTGATCAACTTTGTCGTCAAGCATGTGAAAAAGATGGTGCCGGCCTTCAATATTCCGGGTGCGATCAAGTTCAACGATGCGCTGGCCAAGGGCAAAGGGCAGAGCTTTACCGAAGCTTCGCCAACCAATGACGATGTCGCGGTATTGCAATATACCGGCGGCACTACAGGCGTAGCCAAAGGCGCGATGTTGACCCACCGCAATCTGGTCGCCAACATGCTGCAGGCCAAGGCGATGATGGGCAACAGCATCAAGGACGGTCAGGAAGTGCTGATCTGTCCGCTGCCGCTGTACCATATTTACGCTTTCACTTTTCACTGCATGGCGATGATGATCAGTGGTAATCACAACATCCTGATCACCAATCCACGGGATATTCCGGCGTTCGTCAAGGAACTGACCAAGGTCCGTTTTACCGGTTTTGTTGGTTTGAACACACTGTTTGTCGCCCTGTGTAATGACGAAACCTTCCGTGGACTGGATTTCAGTCAATTCAAGGTCACCCTCTCAGGTGGTATGGCACTGCAGCAAGCCACGGCCGAGCGCTGGGAAAAGATCACCGGTTGCAAAGTCTGTGAAGGTTACGGCATGACCGAAACCAGCCCGCTGGCTACAGTGAACCCGATCAAAGCAATTCAGTTGGGCACTATTGGTATTCCAGTGCCATCCACTCTGTGCAAGATCATCGACGATGACGGTCACGAAGTGGCGATGGGTGAGCGGGGCGAGCTGTGCGTCAAAGGCCCGCAGGTCATGAAGGGCTACTGGCAGCGCCAGGAAGCCACAGATGAAATGCTCGACGCCGAAGGCTGGTTGAAAACGGGTGATATCGCGCTGATTCAGGAAGATGGATTCCTGAAGATCGTCGACCGCAAGAAGGACATGATTATTGTCTCCGGCTTCAATGTTTATCCGAATGAGCTGGAAGATGTGATGGCGGCGATTCCGGGTGTTACGCAGTGTGCTGCGGTCGGTGTGCCGGATGAAAAATCCGGCGAAGCGATCAAGGTATTTCTGGTCAAGGCGCCGGGCGCTGAACTGAGCGAAGAGCAGGTCAAAGCGCAGATGCGTGACAGCCTGACCGCGTACAAAGTACCGAAGTTTGTCGAGTTCCGCGACGCGCTGCCGACCACCAACGTCGGCAAGATCCTGCGTCGTGAGCTGCGCGATGAAGAGTTGAAGAAAATCGCCAATAAGTAACATTAGCGGTCTCAGCTGCAGCAACGCGTAGAGTAAATCTGCGACAATACGACCCCGCCATTGCTATGCACTGGCGGGGTTTTTTGTTTTCTCCAGAGCCGAATTGATGACTGATTTGAATTCCCTTGTCGCCCAACTCACCCAGGCCATGGCCGCTGACCGTCCACGCCTGGAACGCCAGCTTGCCAGTCTGGGTAAAAAGCCGGATGCCCAGCGTCTGGCCCAGTGGCAAGAGCGCTTCAGCCGTTCTTGCGCAAGAGTTGAGGCGCGCGGCGCGAGCATTCCGCCGATGCGCTACGACGATCAACTGCCGATTGCCGAGCGCCGCGAGCAGATCAGGGCGGCGATCGCCGAGCATCAGGTAGTGGTGATTGCCGGTGAAACCGGCTCGGGCAAGACCACACAGATTCCGAAAATCTGTCTCGAATTGGGCCGCGGCAGTCATGGCCAGATAGGCCACACGCAGCCGCGGCGTCTGGCCGCGCGCAGTGTCGCCAGTCGTGTTGCAGATGAAATAGGTACACCCCTGGGGGAACTGGTCGGCTTCCAGGTGCGCTTTACCGATCAGAGCAAGGACAGCACGCTGATCAAGTTGATGACCGATGGCATCCTGCTGGCTGAAACCCAGCACGACCGGCTGCTGCAGCGCTACGACACCTTGATTATCGATGAGGCCCACGAGCGCAGCCTGAATATCGATTTTCTGCTGGGTTATCTGAAAACCATCCTGCCGGAGCGCCCGGATCTCAAGATCATCATTACCTCGGCGACCATCGATCTGCAGCGCTTCTCCGAGCATTTTGACAATGCGCCGGTGATTGAGGTTTCAGGTCGTGCCTATCCGGTGGATGTCTGGTACCGGCCGCTCAGCGCGGAGATGGATGAAGAGGGTAATCAGGTCGAGGAAGACCTGAGCATCGAACAGGGTATTCTCGCCGCTCTACAAGAACTGGAAAAGTACGAACGGGCCAACGGCAAGGGCCCAGGTGATGCGTTGATATTCCTGCCGGGTGAGCGGGAGATTCGCGATACCGCCGACTACCTGCGCAAGGCCAATCTGCGCCATACCGAAATACTGCCGTTATATGCGCGTTTGTCGGTGGCCGAGCAGCAGAAAATTTTTGCCTCGCATGCTGGCCGCCGGGTGGTGCTGGCGACCAACGTCGCTGAAACCTCGCTGACGGTGCCGGGCATCGTCTACGTGATTGATCCCGGTGAGGCGCGCATCAGCCGCTACAGTCCGCGTTCGAAAGTGCAGCGTTTGCCGGTGGAGGCGATCTCTCAGGCCAGTGCTAATCAGCGCAAGGGTCGCTGCGGGCGGGTTGCACCGGGTATTTGCGTGCGTTTGTACGCCGAAGAGGACTTCAACGCGCGGCCGGAGTTTACCGACCCGGAAATTCTGCGCACCAACCTGGCGGCGGTGATCCTGCAGATGCTGCATCTGCGGCTGGGCCGGATCGAGGACTTCCCCTTTATCGAGCCGCCGGACGGGCGCTCGATCAGTGATGGTTTCAACCTGCTGCAGGAGCTTGGCGCGGTAGACCGCGAGGGCGTAATTACCGCCAACGGGCGCCAATTGGCGCGGTTGCCGGTCGACCCGCGCATTGGTCGTATGTTGCTCGAAGCCAGTGCGAGCGGCAGTCTGGAAGAGGTATTGATCATTGCTAGTGCGCTGGCCGTGCAAGACCCGCGCGAACGCCCCCTGGAGCGTCAGCAGGCGGCAGACCAGGCCCACGCCCAGTGGAAAGACGAAGGTTCGGATTTTGCCGCTTTCCTGAATCTGTGGCGCGGTTTCGAGGAGCAGCGCCAGGCACTGACGCAGGGGCAATTGCGCAGTTGGTGCCGCCGGCAGTTTCTGAACTTCATGCGTCTGCGCGAATGGCGCGAAACGCACCGGCAACTGGTACTCACTTGCAAGGATCTGGAGCTGGTACGCAATGCGCAACCGGCGTCGGAAGACGCGGTGCATAAAGCCTTGTTATCCGGCCTGCTGAGCCAGGTGGGCAACAATACCGAGGAGGGCGATTATCTCGGTGCACGTCAGCGGCGTTTTATGCTGCATCCGTCTTCGGCGCTGGCGAAAAAACGCCCGAACTGGGTCATGGTTGCCGAGCTGACCGAAACGCGCCGGTTGTATGGCCGGCTAGCGGCGAAGATTGATCCGTTATGGGTCGAGCCGCTGGCGGCGCATCTGGTCAAGACCAGCCACAGTGAACCGCATTGGGAGAAAAAGCGCGGCCAGGTCGTCGCCTTTGAGCAGGTCACACTTTATGGCTTGATCATCGTACCCAAGCGCAAAGTGCATTTCGGTCCGATTGATCCGGTCGCCTCGCGGGAAATCTTTATTCGCCGGGCATTGGTCGGCGGTGAGTGGCATGGCCGCGCGGCGTTCAACAAGGCCAATCTGCAGCTGCTTGCGGAACTCGACGAGCTGGAAGCCAAAGCGCGGCGGCGGGATATCCTGGTGGACGATGAAACGCTCTATACGTTTTTCGACCGTCACGTGCCAGCGAACGTCTATCAGTTGGCCAGCTTCGAACGCTGGCTGAAAAAATCCCAGCATGACCAGCCCAATCTGCTGCACATGACTCGCGAGGATCTGCTCAAGCGCGAAGCGGGCGAGGTCACGGTCGAGCAGTATCCCGATGCCTGGCGCTGGGAGCAGGTGGCATTACCGCTTAGTTACCATTTTGAACCGGGGCATGAGCAGGATGGCGTCAGCATTAAAGTACCTGCCGCACTGTTGCGGCAGATTCCCGCGGAACGGCTCGACTGGCTAGTGCCCGGCTTGATCTTTGATAAATGCGTGGCGCTGGTGCGCGGGCTGCCCAAGTCGCTGCGCCGCAACTTCGTGCCGGTGCCGGATTTTGTCCGTGCGGCATTGGAGCGTATGCCCTTCGGGCAGGGCCACTTGGCGCAGACCCTGGGGCGCGAGTTGAGCCGTATGACCGGCACCCGGTTGGACGATGCCGCCTGGGATGATATCGAGCTGGAGCCGCACCTGCGGATGCGCATTGAGGTGGTGGATGCTGACGGCAAGGTGATTGCCAGCGGCCGCGATCACAGCGCCCTGTGCAGTCAACTGGCCGGCCAGCCCCAGGCACCAGCCAAACCGGTACAGGCTGCTAGCAGCGACCAGGCCAGAGCTCAGCCGCCAGGCGAATATGCCTTGCCGCTCAGCCTGGTACGCAAACAGGCGGGTATTGAAGTGACCTTCTGGCCGGCCTGGGCCGAGCAGGGCGAGGAGGTAGTTGAGCAGCTCTTTGATACCCCGGTGCAGGCTGAACAAGCACATCGCCGCGGCGTACAGCGATTGCTGTTGCAGGCCCAGGGCGAACAGGCGCGTTTCCTGCGACAGAAACTGTCGGCGTTAAAAGAAGCCGCGATCTATTATCGCGAGTGGGGCAATCAACAGCAGTTGACCGAAGACCTGTTGCTTGCCTCCATCGACCGGGTATTTCTGCCGGAAGGCGAGCCGCTGCCGCGCGATCCGCAGGCACTAGCGGATTGTCTGGCCAAAGGCCGCGCGGAATGGGTGCCGACAGCGGAAAGTCTGTCGCGTGAGCTGCTGGCCTTGCTCAAGCAATGGCATGGCGTGCAGAAGCGCCTCAAAGGCAAGATTGACCTGGCCTGGGCCGTGGCGCTGACCGATATTCGCGGTCAGTTGGAGGGGTTGGTATTCAAGCATTTTGTTCGGGATGTACCAGCCCAGTGGCTGAGCCAGTACCCGCGCTATCTGCAAGCTATCGAGCAGCGCTTGGACAAGTTGCCCGGTCAGGTCCAGCGCGACCGCGTCTGGACCGGTGAGATTCAGCAACTGGTGAGCCAGTATCAGGCCCGCGAACAAAAGCACCGTCAGGAAGGCCGGTGGGACGAGCAGTTGCAGCAGTGGCGCTGGTTATTGGAGGAGTACCGGGTATCGCTGTTTGCGCAACAGTTGGGCACCCGCTTCCCCGTATCAGCCAAGCGCCTGGCCAAATTATGGCAGGAGATCGCCGCCTGATGGTCGATATTCTCAGTTCGACCCTGCAGCTGGAAGCGGCCCCTGGCATCGTTCTGCATGTACAACGTTTTCGACCAGAAGGCGGCGGTACACCGATGCTGCTGGTGCACGGGTTGGTAGAGGACGGGCGGATATTCTATTCACAGTCGGGTAAAGGCCTGGCGCCCTGGCTGGCACAACAGGGCTATGACGTCTTTGTGCCGGATCTGCGCGGTCGTGGGCAAAGTACCCCGGCGCTGGAACCCGGTATGCAGATCACCCAGCAGCAGCTGATTACCGAAGACATGCCGGCGCTGTTTGATCTGATTGAACGTGAGTATCCTGGTCAGACGTTTTTCGCTGCCACACATTCATGGGGCGGAATCTGGTTGGCTAGCGCGCTGATTCGTCAGCCGCACTATCTGCCGCGGGTCGCCGGTATGGTGCACTTCGGTTGCAAGCGAGTGATCTACCAGCGCAGCCTGCGCAAACGTATCATGATCGATCTATTGTGGGGCAGGGTGGCCGGACTATTGGGCCGCCTCAAGGGCTTTATTCCGGCGCGTTCACTGGGCGCCGGTTCTGCGGACGAGTCCTGCGCGCTGCACCGTGACAATCTGGCGTGGATGAACGGCGGTGAATGGCGTGATCTGGAGGACGGATTCGACTATGCTTTGTCATTGGACGCTTTGCACTGGCCGCCGGGTCTGTATCTGGCTGGCAAACATGACCTTTATTTGGGCCATGTTGATGACGTGAAAGCCTTCGCCCGGGAACTGGGCAAACATGATGCACAGATTGTATTGCTGGAGAAAGGCACTGGATGCTCCAGAGACTACGGTCATAACGATATGCTGACACACGCAAATGCGCGGGATGACCACTTTCCCCTGGTCCGTTCCTGGCTATTGCAGCACAGCAACTAACTTATTCATGGACAGTCAGCCAATAGCGCGCTGTTCAGGCATTACCTCGATTGGTGATGCATTGCCCATAACAGAAGAGGACCGACCGTGCAGAAAGTCGTGATCAGCGGAACAGGTTTGTACACCCCGAGCAGCAGCATCAGCAACGAAGAGTTGGTTGCCAGCTTCAATGGCTATGTCGAGCAATTCAATAGCCGCAATGCCGCTGCCATTGAGGCAGGGACCGTCACCGCGTTGGCGCCGTCCAGTACCGATTTCATCGAGAAGGCCTCGGGCATCAAGAGCCGCTTCGTGATGAACAAGAGCGGCATTCTAGATATCAACCGCATGAAGCCGGATATCCCAGAGCGCAGCAATGAAGAATGGTCGATCCTCTGCGAGATGGCCGTCAAAGCCGCTACTGACGCCCTGGCTCGCGCTGGCCGTACTGCCGCGGATATAGATGGAGTGATCGTTGCCTGCTCCAATCTGCAGCGCGCCTACCCGGCGATTGCAGTAGAGGTGCAGGAAGCATTGGGCATTGAAGGCTTCGGCTTCGATATGAATGTTGCCTGCTCGTCGGCGACCTTCGGTATTCAGGTCGCCGCCAATTCGGTGCAGCTCGGCCAGGCCCGCGCTATTTTGATGGTCAACCCGGAAATCTGTACCGGCCACATGAACTTCTGTGACCGCGATAGTCACTTTATCTTCGGTGACGCCTGCACAGCGGTGATCGTTGAACGCGCCGATCAGGCCGTGTCCGATTGCCAGTTCGACATCCTCGGCACCAAGCTGCTGACCAAGTTCTCCAACAACATCCGCAACAACTTCGGCTTCCTCAACCGCGCCGACGATAGCGGTGTGGGCAAGGATGACAAGCTTTTTGTTCAGCAAGGCCGCAAGGTGTTCAAGGATGTATGCCCGATGGTGGCAGAACTGATCGGCGAGCATCTACAGGAATTCAATTTGCCGGTGAGCGATATCCGCCGGTTCTGGTTGCACCAGGCCAACCTGAACATGAATATGCTGATCGCCCGCAAGCTGCTGGGCCGTGACCCGGAGGCGCATGAGGCACCCGTGGTGCTGGATGAGTACGCCAACACCAGTTCGGCCGGCTCGATCATCGCCTTCCACAAGCACCAGGATGATCTACCCAGCGGCAGCCATGGGGTCATCTGCTCCTTTGGCGCGGGTTACTCCATTGGCAGCGTGATCGTGCGCAAGCATTAAATGAAAGAGCTGGATGACGAGGCGTTGGTGGCGCTGCTGCTCAAGGGCGACCAGCCTGCTTTTCGTCATCTGGTCTATCGCTATCAAGGCGCGATGCGCGCAGTTGCTGTGGCGATTGTCGGTAGCTCACTGGCCGATGAAGTGGTGCAGGACAGCTGGTTGGCCGTGGTCAGGCACCTGCACAGTTTTGCTGGCCGGTCCACGCTGAAAACCTGGTTGATTACCGTTACAGCCAACACCGCGAAAACCCGGTTGAAGCAGCAGCGGCGGCAGGTGCAGCTGGATGACCGGAGCGGGCCGCACGGCTCTGTAGACGCTGACCGTTTCCTGGCCGACGGCCATTGGCGCGATGCTCCAGCGTCCTGGCACAGCGACTCACCCGAGGAGCTGCTGTGCGAACAGCAATTGGCTGAATGCCTGGAACATACCCTTGCGTCCCTGTCTGAATTGCAACGTAGCGTGCTAGTGCTGCGGGAGCGTCAGGGTATTGAGTTGGCCGACATCTGTAATCTTCTGGATATTTCACTCTCCAATGCTCGTGTGTTATTGCACCGTGCCCGCTTGAGCGTGTTCGCTACCCTTGAACACTACGAGGTGACCGGAGAATGTTGAGTTGCAAAGACCTGGTGATGCATTCCAGCGATCTGCTTGATGGCCAATTAAGCTTTCGGCGGCAGCTGGCTGTGCGAGCGCATCTGGCTATTTGCTGGAAATGCCGCCGCTTTATTGGTCAATTGCGTATGGCTCAGCAGGTCATACGTGCGCTGCCTGAAGATCCCATACCTAACGTGGATACACTCGCGCAGAACCTGGCGGAGCTGCAACGGGGCGGCCGTTGAAACCCGTGAAAAGGTGGTAGGCTTGCCAATGATGGAGCGGACTGTCTCGATATTGTCTTCCAGTTGTCATGGCCCTGACACACCGCTGGCACACCATGGCATCTGATTCATTCGGCTGCTGCCGCCTGTTTCACTTTGTGCACTGCTCCTTAAGCCCCACTTCGGTGGGGTTTTTTTTAATCCCCTTGATTCGTCCTGTATTGCCTGGAGCGTTAAAAGTTCCTTGGAAATTTAAAACTTCATCTGACAGTAACCGTTTGGTCATCTGGGATTTCCATAATCGCTCCAGTCGAAACAACGACGTCACGTCACCTGAGCTGGCGTTTAAAAAACCTAGGAGATTACTGATGAATAAGAAGCTGCTTGCGATTGTTGTTGGGGCTGCTGCCGCCATGCCGATGATGGCCATGGCCGATGTGAACGTCTACGGTCGTGCACACGTGTCCGTTGACTTTCTGGACGATGGCGCTGATTACTCCGAGACCAACCTTTCCAGCAACTCTTCGCGCCTGGGCTTCAAGGGCGATCATGAGATCAACCCGAACCTGACCGCTTTCTTTCAAATTGAACAGCAAATCGATTTCGGCACCGATAACGGCAGTTCTTTTAACACTCGTGACACTTTCGTCGGTCTTGGTGGCAACTTTGGTGCCGTGCGCATGGGTCGTTTCGACAGCCCATTCAAGGCAGCACGTGGCCCAGCCAATCTGTTCGGTGACCAGGTCGGTGATATGCGTAACCTGACTCGTGTTGGTAATGCCCGTTTCGACGAGCGTTATGACAACACAGTCGAGTACACCACTCCTGACTTCAGCGGTTTCACTGGTAAGTTGGGCTACTCGGTGCATGAAACTACCGTGAACGAGCAGGATGTCGACACCGACACCATCAGCACCTCCTTGAACTATGCCGGTTCACTTGTCGAAGCCGCTATCGCTTATGAGCAGGCTGAAGAAGATACCGGTCGTGGCGAGCGTGAAGGTGTACGTCTGGCCGGCGCTTACAAGATCACCGACGCAATCAAGGCTGTAGCCTTCTATCAGACAGTTGATTACAAAAACGACGCTGTTACTGAAGAAGTGCGTGATCAACTGACTGCCGATACTTTGGGTCTGGGTGCTGAGTTCAAAGTCGCTTCCAATACTGCCCTCAAAGGAATGTGGATGACTCGCGAATCAGATGCGGATAACTTCGACAGCGACATGTGGGTTGTTGGCGTAGAGCACAAGCTGGACAAAGCCGTACGCGTTTATGCCAACTACGCGCTGGTTGATAACGAAGATAATGCTGCTCTGACTCCTTGGGGCCAGGCTCGTACTGCCAGCCCAGACGGCACTGCTGGTGAAGAAGCCACAGGTTTGTCAGTAGGTCTGCGCTACGATTTCTGATCTAGCGGTAGCGTTGTAATACAAAAGGGTTGTGCCGAGAGGCACAACCCTTTTGTCATCTTACTGACATCTTACCGTCTTATTATCGCCTTCAACCGCTCTGCGGAAGCTTGTCCCTTTCTTAATTCTATTTGCAGCTATATCAAGGAGTTGTCATGCGAAGTCTGTTCGTTGTCGCTGTTGCCTGTATGCTCGCCGCCTGTGCCCAGCGAGAGCCGGTGAAACTCTATTCCGGTGCCGAGCAATCGACCGGGCAGATTGTCGTCGTGGAGATGCCCTACACCCTGGAAGTGTTGAACATCAATGGTCAGCCAGTTCCTGCGGCCAATAGCATGACCGGTAATCGTGACCGCAAGCTGCACCTGCAACCCGGCCAGTATCGTATCAATGCTTATTACGAAGATGTCTACGACATTGGCGGCGGCTTGAGCCATGAAGTGGTGCGCACGCGCAGTGCGACCTTCATGATTGACGGCAAGGCGGGCGACGTCTGGACGCTGGGCTTTGATGCGCCGGAAAACCTGGCTGAGGCACAGGCAATGGAAGACAACTTTGCTGGTTGGGCGCAGAACACGCGGACAGGTCAGCGCAATCCCACTGAGCCGGGCCCTGCCTATGTTTCCCTGGTAGGCCAGTTGATGGGTGGTGGCAACTCACCGACTTATTCCGAAGAGGTCAAGCCGCTGGGCGCTCAAGTAGCTGCGACGCCAGCGCCTATGGCTCCATCACAGGCACCAGCTGCGCAGCAGACCCTGCCGCATTCTGACGCTACTCTGACGACCCTTCAGCAACTGTGGTTGCTGCTCAGCCCAGAGAGCCGCAAGGCGTTTTTGCAGTGGGCCGAAGAGTAAAGCCCGCATCAGAGTTGAAAACCCTGCCTTGGCGGGGTTTTTTTATGGGTGTTTGTTGGGGCGGAAAGTCAGAATGGATTCCCGCCTTCGCGGGAATGACGGTGGAAGTACGAGAATGACGGGGGCAGTGCGGGAATGGCGGTGGCTGTGCGGGAATGGCGGTGGAAGCACGGGAATGACAGAGGTGGAGCGGAATGACAGGGGGAACGACTGAGCGGATGAGGGCGATAAGACGTACGGGGCTGACGGAGGGGCGGGATTGAGGGAGTGAGTCGCAACGGAAATTATAAGTGGCAAAACGGTCTGCTGATGAGCGTACATTGCTGCGAAGATCCGGCGCGGTGTGGCATGCTGTGCTGATGAAAATACGCCAACTCGCCGCCATTGAAGAGGTCTCCGCTGAACAGTGGGATGGCCTGTTGACTAACGACTATCCGTTTATCCGCCATGCTTTCCTGGCCGCACTGGAAGCCAGTGGCTCGGTGGGTGTGGAACAAGGTTGGGAGCCAGCACATTTGCTGGTCGTTAACGCCGATAACAGCCTGCAGGCGGCTTTGCCGCTGTACCGCAAGATGCACTCCTACGGCGAATACGTGTTCGACTTTCAGTGGGCGCAGGCTTGGGAGCGGGCAGGGCAGGACTACTATCCCAAGCTGCTCGCCGCCATTCCCTACTCTCCGGTTCAAGGCCCGCGTCTGTTGGCTCGCTGCGAAACCAGCCGCGATCTGCTGCTGGAATACATCGATGACAATCTGTTGCAAAAGCAGTCATCGGGTGCGCACTTGCTGTTCAATCTCGGTGAAGAAAATATCAGCTTGCAAGCTGCCGGCTGGGTTCAGCGACTGGGTTGCCAGTTTCACTGGTTCAACCGCGGTTATCAGCACTTTGACGATTTTCTCGGTGCGTGCAATTCACGCAAGCGCAAAAATTTCCGCAAGGAACGGCAAGCTGTGGAAGCGCAGGGCATCAGCTTTCAATGGTTGTCTGGCGCGCAGCTGACGGCGCAGGTGTGGGACAGGTTCTATCCGTTCTATGCCGCCACTTACCTCAAACGCGGCCAACATCCCTACCTGACTCCGGCGTTCTTCCGAATGCTGGGCGACTCCATGCCCGATGCCATCCGCCTGGTCTTCGCCCGGCATGATGACCGCGATGTAGCAGGTGCATTTTTTCTGGCGGATAGTAACGCATTGTACGGACGCTACTGGGGCTGTCTGGAGGAATATGACCGGTTGCACTTCGAAACCTGTTTCTATCAGGGCATGGAGCGGTGCATTGTCGAAGGCCTGGCACGCTTCGATGCCGGTGCGCAGGGCGAGCACAAACTAATACGGGGTTTCGAGCCGGTGCTGACGCAATCCTGGCACAAACTGCAGGAGCCTCTGCACGCAGCGGTGGCGGATTTTCTGGTGCGTGAGCGAGAGGGTGTGCAGGCTTATCATCTGGAAGCGCGGGGCTATCTGCCCTATCGGCAAGCCGAGTAGGGCAGATCCGCCGCTGCAGCAGGATTACTCTTCGGAAGCTTCTACGCGCTTGGCGCTGATGATGGTGACAGGGCTACTGGGAACGTTCTGGTGCATGCCCTGGGTGCTGGTGGGTACCTTGGCAATGGTCTCTACTACGTGTTGGCCATCGACCACTTCACCGAAAACCGCATAACCGAAATCACGACCGCCATGGTTGAGGAAGTCATTGCTGCCCAGGTTGATAAAGAATTGGCTGGTGGCACTGTCCACTACCTGAGTGCGAGCCATGGCCAACGTATAGCGCTTGTTCAGCAGGCCATTATCCGCCTCGTTCTTGATCGGCTGGCCCACATCACGCTGGCGCATGTCAGGGGTGAATCCACCGCCTTGAATCATGAAACCGGGAATAACTCGATGGAAGATCAGCCCGTCATAATGGCCCGCGTTAGCGTAGCGCAGGAAGTTCTCAACGCTGATCGGCGCCTTCTCGGCATAGAGTTCAATCAGCATGTCGCCATGACTGGTTTCCAGCATGACGCGCGGATTTTCCGCCGCAGCAGTGGTAGCAAACATCAACAGGGCACAGGCGCCAATCAGGCGTTTCAACATTGTTATTCTCCGTTTTAGAGGGGCTGGTTCATAGCGTTTTGAGTGGGTGCAGCAGACCCTGATTGCCGTAAAAAGTCCAGCAGCAGGGCGTTAAAATTGTCGGCCTGGTCGATCGGCGTGCCGTGACGGGAGTCCTCAATGACCTCAAGCCGTGCATCGCCAAGCCGGCTGACATACTCACGCTTGCTTTCGACCGGGGTGTAGTCCTGGTCGCCGCTGATCACCAGCACCGGGCAATTGATGCGGTCGAGACGGTCACTCACGCCCCAGCCAATAATCGCACGCAGGGATGCCAGGTAAGCACTCCGGTCATTCTCGTTCCAGCGGCTTTCAAATGTTTCACGAATGGTTGCGTGCTCGGGCTTGGGGAACAGCAGCTTGGCCAACCCGCGAGCGGTTACCGATAACGGCAACACATGGGCAAAGAACAAACGTTTGGCGACCATCACGTATTCAGCCGGTTTACGCGGAATCACTTCAGGCGCGCTGTTGACGATGGTCAGGCTAGCGGGCAATTCCGGGCGCTGGGTGGCCAATTGGAAAGCAATCATGCCGCCCATGGAGATGCCGACGATATGCGGCTTTTCCAGGTTCAATTTCTCGATAAAGGCGATGCAGTCGTCGGCGAAGCCTTTGATTGAATATCCGCCTTTGGGCTTGTCGCTCTGGCCGTGGCCGCGCATATCCAGGCAGATCACCCGATATTGCGGCAGCAGGCTGGGCAACTGATATTCCCAGTCACGGGTGCTGGAGCCCAGACCATGAATCAACAGCACCACTTCACCGTCGCCCTGATCCGTGTAAAACAGGCTACAGCCATTAATCTTCGCGTGCGGCATGGTCCGGTCCTGTGTGGAGAGATGCAGAGCTTCTATTCTAGCCAGCATCCCGGGCAGATGTCAGTTTGTCATCGAATGTTCAATCAACAGGTCGGCGAGAATGCGCGTGGCCGGCCCCAGCGGTTTGTCCTTGTTGGCGTACAGATACATGTAATGCGAGCGATGCGTGCCTTGTTGCAGCGCGAGGGGAAGCAGTTGTCCCTGTTGCAGCGGGCGCTCTATAGCATGGTGCGGCAGCCAGGCGAAACCCAGGCCGCTGGCGACCAGGCTGGCGGCGGTGCTGATGCTCGTCACTGTCCAGCGTTGCTCGGCGCCGAGCCAGCCGGCGTCAATCGGGTGATGCCCTGAGTCGCGGATAACCACTTGCAGTTGGGTTTGCAGGTCATCATGAGTCAACTGTCGTTGTAACTGATGCAGGGCATGCTCAGGGTGAGCCACAGCGATGAATTCGACCTGGTTGATCTGGTGCGGCAGATAGCCTGCGATGCTCATGCCGGAGATCGCCAGGTCAGCAGAGTCATCCAGCAGACAATCCTCCACGCCGGACAATACCTCCTCGCGAAGCTGCACCCGGCAGCCCTGGCTGAGCGGCATAAAGGCTTTTAGCGCGGTAGCCAGGCGATCAGTGGGGAAGGCTGCATCCACTACCAGGCGAACCTCGGGCTCCCAGCCTTGATCCATATTGATGGCGAGCATTTCCAATTGGCTGGCCTGTTTCACCAGCGTACGCGAGCGCCTGAGCAAAACCTCGCCTGCTTCAGTCAGCACTGCCTTGCGACCCTCAATGACCAGCAGGGGCACGTCGAGCTGCTCCTGCATCTTGGCCACGGTGTAACTGACCGACGATTGCGACCGGTGCATGGCTTCCGCCGCCTGGGCAAAGCCGCCGTGATCGACCACGGCCTGCAGGGTGCGCCATTGCTCCAAAGTAACCCGGGGAGCTTTCATCGTGGATATCTCTGGCGTACTCTGAACGTCAATTGAACGGGAGCTGTCATGATGAAATTCTTGTCCATGCTGATATTGATGATGTTGTCGATGCCGTTGTTTGCGCAGAGCATTACGGCCGTTAACAAGCCCTTTCCTATTGAAGTGGAGCTTGAAGGTGAGGCTTTGGGCATTCGTGCGTCCAGCGGGCAGATCAGCAACATCGCCACGGTTACGCTCAGCAACAGCGGTGACCAGACCGTGTTGTGTGAAGCCACCTTCGTCAACGGCCCTGAGCGCCCTTACGTCAACCGCGCCAGGCTTAATCCGGGTGAGGAAACGGTGGTGACTCAAGCGTTCAGCCGTGAAATCGTCCGGGTGCGTGTGTCGGTCGCCTGCTCTGCGCAATAGTAGTATTCATTTGCTCGATAGATAAAGGGCTAATACCGGGTTTCTTTATCGATTCTGTTCAGCGGTATTCGCCTGGCGTCAGCCCCGTCCATTTTTTGAACGCTCGATGGAAAGCCGAAGGTTCGGAGAAACCGAGCAGGGCGGCGATGTCCTGGATGGGCAGATCCTGGCGCGTCAGATGATAGATCGCGATATCTCGCCGCAAATGATCCTTTAGCTCCTGCCATGAGGTACCTTCCTCGCGCAGGTGCCGGCGTAACGTCGGCGGACTCATATTCAGCTGAGCGGCTATGGCTTCCATGTCCGGCATGTCAGCGCCGACCCGCTTACCGATCAATTGTCGCAAACGGCTCGACAGGCTGTTACCAAAGTCGCGCCGCGACAGCAGGTCAGCCGGTGAATGGGCCAGAAAGCGCTTCAGCGTTCGCTCATCCTGAATCAGTGGCATCTGTAGGTAGCTGGTGCGCATGGCGACTGCGGTCACTGGCTGAGCGAACTCCAAGGGGCAACCAAAGATCAGTTCGTATTCCCGGTAGTGTGTGGGGGCAGGGTAGTCGAAACAGGCGGTTTCCAGCGGAATCCGTTTGCCGATCAACCAGCTCCCCAGCCGATGCCAGATCACCAGCAATGACTCGGTCAGAAAATGGTCAGGGTCGTCCATCATGCTGGTGTCGATTTCCAACCAGCTCAACCCACCCTCCTGGCGCAACTGCACACGAGGTGCGTCGGCGAACAGTCCATAAAACAACATGCCGCGTTGCAGTGCCTTTTCCAGCGTCGGGCAGTGAATCAGGGAATGGCACATCATTGCGAAGGTGCCGGGCTTGCTGGCGCTGCGGCCCAGTCCCATATATTCGTCGTTCAGCGTCTGCCAGGTGAGCTGCACCAGTCGCGCGTACTGCTCAGGGTCGACTCGCGCACGCGGCTGGCTGAGCAACTCCGGGTTAATTCCGGCCGCGTGCAACAAAGCGTGGCCATCGTGCTTGTGGCGTTCTGCACCGCGCAGTACTGCCTGCACAAAATGGATGGCGACCGACCTGTTGTTCATGAAAGCAGCCTTTCTGGTAGATGCTAGCGAGTTAGCCACAGCGATCCCGCCCCCGCAACCCGGCGAAATGGTCAATTGTGGTGAGCGTTCGGGTCATTGAGGCCAGGCGACTGCCGACCTACTCTGAGGTATAACCATAAGGAGTCAGCCCCATGCAGCGCATCCATTTTGATACCGAGCACAATCTGTTTCGCGAGTCCTTTCGCACTTTTCTGCAGAAAGAGGTGGTGCCGCATCAGGAGCGTTGGGAAGAAGCGGGTATGGTGGATCGCGAGGTGTGGACCAAGGCCGGGGAAATGGGATTTTTGCTGCCCTGGGCGAATGAGGCATACGGCGGGCTGGGGCTGAAGGACTTTCGCTATGAACAGATCATGAGCGAGGAGCTGGCCTACATTAACGAGCCGGGCTTCATGTTGCCTCTGCACTCGGCGCTCTGCGGGCCCTACATCACCGAGTACGGCAATGAA
The DNA here is from genome assembly GCF_009497895.1 of Halopseudomonas pelagia. Lineage (NCBI taxonomy): Bacteria > Pseudomonadati > Pseudomonadota > Gammaproteobacteria > Pseudomonadales > Pseudomonadaceae > Halopseudomonas > Halopseudomonas pelagia. The sequence continues at coordinate 2,512,161 of NZ_CP033116.1, forward strand.
GAGCAGAAACAGCGTTTTCTGCCGGCGATTATTCGCGGCGAGTGCATTCTAGCTGTAGCGATGACCGAGCCTGGCGCGGGCTCTGACCTGGCTGGCATGCGCACCAGCGCGGTGGATAAGGGCGATCATTATCTGCTCAACGGCTCGAAAACCTATATCTCCAACGGCCTGCTCAGCGATCTGGTGATAGTCGCGGCCAAGACCGATCCGGAGAACAAACATGCGATGGGGCTGTTTCTGGTTGAGCGGGGCATGCCGGGCTTTGAGCGGGGGCGCAAACTGAAGAAGCTCGGTATGCACAGCCAGGATACCGCCGAGCTGTTCTTCAACGACGTCAAAGTGCCCAAGGCCAATCTGTTGGGTGAGGGCAACGCGGGATTCATCTATCTGATGCAGATGCTCGCCCAGGAACGTCTGACCAATGCCTGCGGTGCGGTGGCTGGAGCCGAAGCTGCCTTTCAGGCGACGATGGAATATGTGAAAGAGCGCAAGGCCTTTGGTCGCGCGGTGGCTGATTTTCAGAATACCCGCTTCAAACTGGCCGAGATGCGCACCCAGATTGACGTCGCGCAGGTATTTGTCGACCGCTGCGTGATGGACCATAACGAGAAAAAGCTCACCGCCGAAGTGGCTGCCGAGGCCAAGTTGTTTACTACCGAGTTGTTGGGGCGAGTGGTGGACGAGGGTGTGCAGCTGCATGGCGGCGCGGGGTATATGTGGGAATACCCAATCTGCCGCATGTACGCCAACGCGCGGATTCAGCGCATCTTTGCCGGTACGTCGGAGATCATGAAGGAGATTATCAGTCGGGGGTTGAAGTTGTAGGGTAGAGCGCTTGCATGCTTGCGGCTGAACTTTAATCCATGTGCCTGGCCGACTATTCCCCGGCGATGTGCTGGTGGGATAGTCACCGCATTACGCGTGACTCCGCTTGGATTCCCGCCTGCGCGGGAATGACGAGGTTTGTGGGGTAGGGCAGCAGCCAACCACCTACTAACCAACACACTCCGTCGTCATCCTCGCGAATGCGGGGATCCAAGCGGTGTGTCGGGTGGCAAGGTGCTGCCGGGATAGCCACAGGGTTAGACGTAACTCCGCTTGGATTCCCGCCTGCGCGGGAATGACGAGGTTTGTGGGGTAGGGCAGCAGCCAACCACCTACTAACCAACACACCCCGTCGTCATCCTCGCGAATGCGGGGATCCAAGCGGTGTGTCGGGTGGCAAGGTGCTGCCGGGATAGCCACAGGGTTAGACGTAACTCCGCTTGGATTCCCGCCTGCGCGGGAATGACGGTGGGAGAGAACCGCTTGAGGGGATGAGCAGAAAAAACAGACACAAAAAAGCCCGTGCATCAGCACAGGCTTTTTCAAATAGTGGCTCCGCGACCAGGACTCGAACCTGGGACCCAATGATTAACAGTCATTTGCTCTACCAACTGAGCTATCGCGGATCGGACGCTGCGCACTTTATCAAAAATATGATCCAAGTCAACGTCTTGGGGCACCTTTTTATCAAAGTGCGCAGCTTCATATCAGCCCTTGGTAGTAAGCAATACCTGCGCCATTGCATTGGCCACGTGGTCAATATTGCCGTGATTCAGCGCCGCTACGCAGATGCGCCCACTCCCCACCGCGTAAATCCCGAAATCCTCAGCCAAGGTCGCAACCTGTAGTTGCGTCAACCCGGAATAGGAGAACATCCCGCGTTGGTGCTGGATAAAGTCCACGTCGCTGGCCACGCCAGCGGCCTTGAGCTTTTCTACCAGGGCCTGGCGCATCAGGCGGATGCGGTCGCGCATCTCAGCCAGTTCCTCCTCCCAAAGCTCATACAGCGCAGGATCGGTCAGCACCTTGGCGACCACCTTGGCGCCGTGGGTCGGCGGGTTGGAGTAGTTGGTGCGGATCACCCGTTTAAGCTGCGACATGACCATCGCGCTTTCTACCTTGCTCTCAGTCACCAGGGTCAGGGCGCCTACGCGCTCGCCGTACAGCGAAAAGGATTTGGAGAACGAGCTGGCGATGAACATCGGCAGACCGGACTCGGCGAACAGGCGCACGGCAATGGCATCGTCCTGCAGGTTGTCGCCAAAGCCCTGATAGGCGATATCCAGGAAGGGCACATGTTTGCGACGCTGCACTACGTCGATAACCCGCGTCCAGTCGGCGAAGGACAGGTCGGCGCCGGTCGGGTTGTGGCAGCAGGCGTGAAGCAGCACCACGCTGCCCTCGGGCAGGGCTTCAATACCTTGCAGCATGCCTTCCAGATCCACCCCATGGGTGGTCGGGTTGTAATAGGGGTAGTTCACCACCTCAAAGCCGGCGGCCTCGAACAGCGCGCGGTGGTTTTCCCAGCTTGGATCGCTGATCGCGACCAGGCGCTTGTCGAGCAGGCGATAAAGGAAATCCGCACCCAGCTTCAACGCGCCGGTGCCGCCCAAGGCTTGCGCGGTAATCAGTTTGCCGGATTGCAGCAGCGGCGAATCGGTGCCGAACAGCAGCGTCTGCACAGCCTGGTCATAAGGCGCCAGACCTTCCATCGGCAGGTAGGCCCGTGCGGCGTGCTCAGCGACGCGCGCTTCTTCAGCAGCCTGCACGGCGCGCAACAAGGGCACCTTGCCGTTTTCATCGTAATACACCCCGACACCCAGGTTGACCTTGTCAGCACGGGTATCGGCATTGAAGGCTTCGTTCAGGCCAAGAATCGGGTCGCGTGGAGCCATTTCAATAGGGGAGAACAGAGTCATGGTATCGGCAAACTCAAAGCAGGTGGGTGGGGTAGAACCGGCGGCCATTATAAACAGACAAGCCCTTGTGTGCGAGTGCGGCGGCGAGTGCAGTATGGTGAAACCCTTTACCGATCAAGGGTGTCAGAAGGAGGGCGCACGCAGTGATATAGTAGTCACCGATTTTCAGCCCGGAAGCCCGTATTCATGAGCCAATTCAAGCTACAAACCCGTTTTCAGCCCGCCGGCGACCAGCCCACGGCCATCGCGCAGCTGGTGGAAGGCCTGGAAGCAGGGCTGTCGCACCAGACGTTGCTCGGGGTAACCGGCTCCGGCAAGACCTTTACCATTGCCAATGTGATCCAGCAGGTGCAGCGCCCGGCGATCATCATGGCGCCGAACAAGACCTTGGCCGCGCAGTTGTACGGCGAGTTTCGCGAGTTCTTCCCGAATAACTCGGTTGAATACTTCGTTTCCTATTACGACTATTACCAGCCCGAGGCCTATGTGCCGTCCTCGGACACCTTTATCGAAAAGGACGCGTCGATCAACGACCATATTGAGCAGATGCGTCTGTCCGCGACCAAGGCCCTGCTTGAGCGGCCCGATGCGATTATCGTTGCTACGGTGTCAGCTATTTATGGCTTGGGTGATCCGGCTTCTTATTTGCGCATGGTGTTGCATGTCGATCGCGGGGATCAGCTCGATCAGCGCTCGCTGCTGCGCCGTCTCGCCGAGCTGCAGTACACGCGCAACGATATGGAGTTATCCCGGGCCAATTATCGCGTGCGTGGGGATGTCATCGACATCTTCCCGGCGGAATCCGATCTGGAAGCGATTCGTATCGAATTGTTCGACGACGTGGTCGAAACCATCAGCTATTTTGATCCGCTGACGGGTGAAGTATTACGTAAGGTTCCGCGCGTAACTATCTATCCTAAATCACATTATGTTACGCCTAGGGAAAAGCTGCTGGACGCGGTTGAGCTGATCAAGGTCGAGCTGGCGGAGCGCCTCGAGATACTCAAAAGCCAGAACAAGCTAGTGGAAGCTCAGCGTCTGGAGCAACGCACGCGCTTCGATATGGAGATGATCCTCGAGCTGGGTTACTGCAACGGCATCGAAAACTATTCCCGCTACCTGTCCGGCCGCGGACATGGTCAGGCGCCGCCAACGCTGTTCGATTATCTGCCGAAGAATGCGTTGCTGATCATCGATGAGTCCCACGTCTCCGTGCCCCAGGTCGGCGCCATGTACAAGGGCGACCGCTCGCGCAAGGAAACCTTGGTGGAGTACGGCTTCCGTCTGCCGTCGGCGCTTGACAACCGCCCAATGCGTTTCGATGAGTGGGAACTGATCTCGCCGCAGGCGATTTTCGTATCCGCCACGCCGGGCCCTTATGAGGCAGAGCACGCCGGGCGCACGGTGGAGCAGGTGGTGCGGCCCACCGGTCTGGTCGATCCATTGATTGAAGTGCGGCCGGCGACCAGTCAGGTGGATGACTTGTTATCAGAAATCGCCTTGCGCGCGGCCAAGGAAGAGCGGGTGTTGGTTACCACCCTGACCAAGCGCATGGCTGAAGACCTCACCGATTACCTGTCTGATCATGGCGTGCGGGTGCGTTATCTGCACTCGGACATCGATACGGTTGAGCGGGTAGAGATTATTCGTGACCTGCGAATTGGCGCTTTTGATGTGCTGGTTGGCATTAACTTGTTGCGCGAAGGTCTTGATATGCCGGAGGTTTCTCTTGTGGCTATTCTGGATGCGGACAAGGAAGGCTTCCTGCGTTCCGAGCGTTCATTGATCCAAACCATCGGCCGTGCGGCGCGTAACCTCAACGGCAAGGCGATCCTCTATGCCGACCGGATGACCGGCTCGATGGAGCGTGCGATTGGCGAAACCGAGCGGCGCCGTGAGAAGCAGATCGCCTTTAACCTTGAACACAATATTACGCCTATCGGAATTACCAAAAGCGTTCAGGACATCATGGAAGGCGCCGTGGTGCCGGGTAGCAACAGCCGTTCTAACAAACGCAAGAAGCTCAAGGCCGCCGAGGATGCCGCGGAGTACAGCGCAGCGCAGCTCCGCTCACCCTCGGAGATCACCAAACGCATCAAGCAGCTGGAAGAGAAGATGTATCACCATGCGCGCGATCTGGAGTTTGAGGCTGCTGCAGGTATGCGGGACGAGATTCAGAAGCTGCGTAATCAACTGCTTAAGGTGTAAGTCTTAGGCACCGCTTGGATCCCCGCCTTCGCGGGGATGACGGGGAGTGGTGTGGCTAGGCCGAAGCCAAAGCTGGGCAATACACCGATCACCCTCCAAGACCCCGTCATTCCCGCGTACTCGGGAAATTCATTTTGACCTTTGCCGCCAGCACAAATGCTCCTCGCCTGACCCCGACAGTGGATCCCCGCGTTCGCGAGGATGACGAGCGTGGGGGCTGGCAGCGGGGAGTTTGGGCCAATGCGCCGAGCCGCGCACCACACCCCGTCATTCCCGCGCATGCGGGAATCCATTTTGACCTTTGCAGCTAGCACGGATGCTCCGCGCCTGACCCCGAAAATGGATCCCCGCGATCGCGAGGATGACGAATTGGGGGCGGACTATGGGAGGTTGGGGCCAATACTCCGAGCCGCCCTCAACCCCCGTCATTCCCGCGCACGCGGGAATCCATTTTGACTTTTTTGGCTCATACAGATGCTCCGCGCTCAACCCCGACAATGGATCCCCGCGTTCGCGAGGATGACGGAGTGGGGGCGTACGATGGTAACCGTCCGGTAATCACATCTTGAGGCTGACAACGGTACGGTCAGGATAGTGTCCACTTATTCTTTAGTGGACACTTGTCATGAACACATCAAGCGTAGTCAAGCCCGCACCGAAGCGTCGCCGCTTCACGTCAGACTTCAAAGCCTCTATCGTTGCTGCTTGCCTGGAACCCGGGGTCTCCGTATCGCGCATTGCACTGGATAACCGTCTGAACGCCAACATGGTCCGCCGTTGGATCAGAGAGTCACAGCGCAGCGATACTCGTTATTCAACACCTTCATTTGTGCCGGTAAAGCTACCAGCACCTGCCTTGTCATCCGAGACCCGCCCGCATAGTGCTATCCGTATCGAAATACCCCACACTGGCGGCGCCGTTGTCGTTGAGTGGCCTACTGAGCAGGCACACCAATGCGCAGCCTTACTGCGTGATCTGCTGCGATGATCCGTATCGACGAAATCTGGTTGGCAACCGAGCCGCTGGATATGCGTGCCGGCCCGGATAAAGCCCTAGCACGCGTTATTGCTGTCTTCGGGGCGGCCAGACCGCACTGTGCTTATCTGTTTGCCAACAACCGCGGTAATCGGATGAAGGTCCTGGTGCATGATGGTCTGGGTATCTGGTTGTGTGCCCGACGTCTGAACCGGGGCAAGTTTCACTGGGCCGACACCTGGCGCGGTGACCGGGTAAACCTGACCAATGAACAGCTCATGGCACTGGCTCAAGGACTGCCTTGGCAGCGTATCGGTGACGCCGGCATCATCTCGGTACTTTAAGCATAGCCTGCTGCCAAGCGCCATAACCCGAAGGGTGTATGCACAGCCAGCTGCGGGTTGGGCATACTACCTCCATGACCCAGCAGCCCGACCTCAATCAGCTATCTGCCGAACAACTCCGCACTCTGGCGGCCGAGTTGATGGCCTCTCTGGCGGCTAAGGATCGGGCGCTGACGCACAGTACTGCGCTGAATGACAAACTGACTCACGAACTCGCGATCCTCAAGCGCCACAAGTATGCCCGGCGCAGTGAACAGTTCTCTGTGATGCAAGGCTTATTGCTGGACGAGCTGGTCGACAGCGACCTGGCTGCTATCGAGGTCGAGCTGGAACAGGCAAAGGCAACTACCGAACCAGCGCCCAAAGCCAAGCAGCAACCCAAGCGCGGAGCCTTACCGACGGAGCTGCCACGCACCTTGATCCGCCACGAGCCCGACAATACCCAATGTCGCTGTGGCTGCCAGCTCACGCGTATCGGCGAAGACATCAGTGAGAAACTGGACTATGTACCGGGCGTGTTCAGTGTCGAGCGGCATATCCGTGGCAAGTGGGCCTGCACCAAGTGCGAAACCCTGATCCAGGCGCCCGTTCCTGCGCAGGTTATCGATAAGGGCATCCCGACCGCTGGCCTGCTGGCTCAGGTACTGGTCGCCAAGTATGCCGATCATCTACCGCTGTACCGTCAGGAACGTATCTTCGGTCGAGCAGGCCTGGAAATCGCACGCTCTACCTTGGCCGAATGGGTCGGTACCTGCGGCGTTCAGTTGCAGCCGCTGGTGGATGCGCTACGGCATGAACTACTCCAGCATCCGGTGCTGCATGCTGATGAAACACCGGTCAGCATGTTGGCCCCAGGCAAGAAGAAAACCCATAAGGCCTACGTCTGGGCTTACTGCACGACACCCTTCGCCGAACTGAAAGCCACTGTCTATGACTTCGCTCCAAGTCGCGCGGGTGAACATGCCCGCAACTTCCTCGATGACTGGCAAGGAAAATTGGTGTGCGATGACTACGCGGGCTATAAAGCCGGGTTCGGTAAGGGCATCGTGGAAATCGGCTGCATGGCGCATGCACGCCGCAAGTTCTATGACTTACACCAGGCTAACCAGAGCACCTTGGCTGCACAGGCACTTGAGTATATCGGTAAGCTCTACGAAATTGAGCGAAACACCAAGGACGAGCCACCCGATAGACGACAGGCGATCAGGGCCGCCAGAGCCCGGCCACTGGCGGATGCCTTGCATCACTGGATGATTGCACAACGGACCAAAGTGCCGGACGGTTCGGGTACGGCACGAGCACTGGATTACAGCCTGAAACGCTGGGCTGCGCTGACGCGCTACCTGGACGATGGCCGTGTGCCTATCGACAACAACCGAGTGGAAAACCAGATCCGACCCTGGGCGCTGGGACGTTCGAACTGGTTGTTCGCCGGCTCGCTGCGCAGTGGTCGGCGCGCCGCCGCGGTGATGAGCCTGATCCAATCAGCCAAGCTGAATGGTCATGACCCGTATGCGTATCTGAAGGATGTGCTGACCAGGCTACCAACACAGCGAGCGAGCCAGATTAGTCAGTTACTGCCGCATCAGTGGGAACCATCAAAAGCGGGTCAGTAATCGCCGCGGTGTATCACCCAAAACGGCTACCCCGTAATAGTCTCGCACTGATTTATAAGCGTGCAGAGGGTGATACAAGAAAAGCGTTCAGCATGTGATACAGCGACCCGTTAAGAGGGTGATACAGGCGCGCAAGGTGACTTCGCCGGACGCTTACGTACGATGGGAGGCTAGGGGTAATACACCGAGCCGCCCCTAATACCCCGTCATTCCCGCGCAGGCGGGAATCCAAGCGGAGTACGCCTTAACACCAGCCTTGTCGTTAAACCGAGTCCCGTTTGCCCAGCCACACATCAATCCGCGCAAATAAACGATTTATCCGCTTTTATCAGTAGCTTATGCTTGACAAGGTCCGGCGCCGTGCGTAAAGTTCGCGGCCATTGCAGGCACGTAGCTCAGTTGGTTAGAGCACCACCTTGACATGGTGGGGGTCGTTGGTTCGAATCCAATCGTGCCTACCAAATTGAAAGCCCGGTCCTTGTGACCGGGCTTTTCTTTTTCAGCGCCATTTGGGGCGCCTTTGCAGTAGCCAGAGAGGGCTGCCGGCAATCGTCAGCCGGTATGAACTGCAGTAACAGGTAACCCAAGCGGACTTTTCCATCATGTGGCCTTGCGTAGGGGTCACCACTGAGAAGGAGCGGCATATGCCCACTATTACTCTCCCCGACGGCAGTCAACGCAGTTTCGATCACCCTGTATCCGTAGCCGATGTGGCCGCCTCTATTGGCGCCGGTCTGGCCAAGGCGACGCTGGCCGGCAAGGTCGATGGCCGTCTGGTCGACGCCTGCGACATGATCGACACCGATGCGACCCTGCAAATCATCACGCCGAAGGACGAAGAGGGGCTGGAAATCATCCGCCACTCCTGTGCGCACCTGATTGGTCACGCGGTCAAGCAGCTGTACCCGACTGCCAAGATGGTCATCGGTCCGGTAATCGACGATGGCTTCTATTACGACATCGCTTACGAGCGCTCCTTCACCCCTGATGACATGGCCGCGATCGAAACGCGCATGCGTGAGCTGATCGCTACCGATTACGACGTGATCAAGAAGGTCACTCCGCGTGATCAGGTCATCGACGTGTTCGAGTCCCGCGGCGAAGACTACAAGCTACGTCTGGTCGAAGACATGCCGGACGAGCAGGCCATGGGCCTGTACTACCACGAAGAATACGTCGACATGTGCCGCGGTCCGCACGTGCCGAACACCCGTTTCCTCAAGGCCTTCCAGCTGACGCGGATCTCTGGCGCCTACTGGCGTGGCGATGCGAAGAATGAGCAGCTGCAGCGCATCTACGGCACCGCCTGGGCCGACAAGAAGCAGCTGGCTGCCTACATTCAGCGTATGGAAGAAGCCGAAAAGCGCGATCACCGCAAGATCGGCAAGCGCCTGGGGCTGTTCCACACCCAGGAAGAAGCGCCGGGCATGGTGTTCTGGCACCCGAATGGCTGGACCATCTATCAGGTGCTCGAGCAGTACATGCGCAACCTGCAGCGCGTCAGCGGCTATAAAGAGATCAAGACCCCGCAGGTCGTCGATCGCGTCCTCTGGGAGCGCTCAGGCCACTGGGAGCACTACTCGGCGAACATGTTTACCACCGAGTCGGAAAGCCGCGACTACGCAATCAAGCCGATGAACTGCCCATGCCACGTGCAGGTGTTCAATCAGGGCCTGAAGAGCTACCGCGAGTTGCCGCTGCGTCTGGCCGAGTTCGGCTCCTGCCACCGTAACGAGCCATCGGGTTCGTTGCATGGCCTGATGCGGGTACGGGGCTTTACCCAGGACGATGCGCACATCTTCTGTACCGATGAGCAGGTCAAGTCCGAGGCCGCCGACTTTATCAAGCTGACCTTGCAGGTATACAAGGATTTCGGCTTTGATGATGTCGAGCTGAAACTCTCGACCCGTCCTGAAGACCGCATGGGCGACGACGCCGACTGGGATCAGGCCGAACAGGGTCTTGAAGCCGCACTCAACGAAGCAGGTCTGAAATGGGATCTGCAGCCGGGTGAGGGCGCTTTTTATGGTCCCAAGATCGAATTTTCCCTGAAGGATTGCATCGGCCGGGTATGGCAGTGCGGTACTTTACAGCTGGATTTCATGTTGCCGGGCCGTCTGGGCGCGCAATATGTTGCAGAAGATGGTGCACGCAAGACTCCGGTCATGTTGCACCGCGCGATCCTGGGTTCCTTTGAACGATTCATCGGGATTCTGATCGAACACTACGCTGGCGATTTTCCAGCCTGGCTTGCTCCAACTCAGGCCGCAATTCTCAATATCACCGACAATCAGGCGGATTTTTGCTCCGAAGTGGAGAAAAGTCTCAATGAAATGGGCTATCGAGCCACTGCGGACTTGAGAAACGAGAAAATTGGCTTTAAGATTCGCGAGCATACTTTGCACAAGACACCCTACCTTCTGGTAATTGGAGATAGGGAAGTCGAATCGCACACTGTGGCCGTGCGCACACGGGAGGGTAAAGATCTGGGTTCCATGACTGTTACCGAGTTCTCCGAATACCTCGCCCGTGACGTTGCACAACGAGGCCGCCAGAATTCGGAGCTATAAAGATTAAACGCGAGATGAGACAAGACAAAAGAGCCGCACAACGCCCGCCGATCAATGAGAACATCACGGCGCGCGAAGTCCGCCTGATCGGTGCCGAAGGTGAACAAATCGGTATCGTGTCCATTCAGGAAGCCATGGCCGCTGCAGAAGAGGCCAAGATGGACCTGGTTGAGATCTCTCCTGATGCAGAGCCGCCGGTTTGCCGAGTCATGGACTACGGCAAGCACGTCTTCGAAAAGAAGAAACAGCAGGCCGTCGCGCGCAAGAATCAGAAACAGATTCAGATCAAAGAAATAAAGTTTCGACCAGGGACGGAAGAAGGGGACTATAAGGTGAAGTTACGCAACCTTATACGCTTCCTAAGTGATGGGGATAAAGCCAAGGTTTCCTTGAGATTCCGCGGCCGCGAAATGGCCCACCAGGAGCTGGGGATGGAACTGTTGAAACGGGTCGAACAAGACCTGCTTGAATACGGTACCGTCGAACAGTATCCGAAAATGGAAGGTCGTCAGCTGATGATGGTCATCGCACCCAAGAAGAAAAAGTAACCTCCAGGGCAACGCCAGGCCTTGCGGTTATCTTATTAACGCAATATGCGGAGTACATGAACATGGCTAAAGTAAAGATGAAGACCAAAAGAGGTGCTGCAAAGCGCTTCAAGGCTACCGGCAACGGTATTAAGCACAAGCATGCTTTCAAGAGCCACATCCTGACCAAGATGAGCACTAAGCGTAAGCGTCAACTTCGGGGTACTTCCGAGTTGCACCCTGCTGATGTGCAAAAAGTCGAGCGCATGTTGCGTCTCCGTTAAGTCAAGGTTGAGGATATAAAGAATGGCTCGTGTTAAGCGTGGTGTAATGGCGCGTAAGCGTCACAAGAAAATTCTGAAACTCGCCAAAGGCTACTACGGTGCACGCTCACGCGTATTCCGTGTTGCCAAGCAGGCGGTCATCAAGGCAGGTCAATACGCCTATCGTGACCGCAAGCAGCGCAAGCGTCAGTTTCGTGCTCTGTGGATCGCTCGTATCAACGCTGGTGCTCGCATGAACGGCATGTCTTATAGCCGTTTGATCGCTGGTTTGAAAAAGTCGTCCATCGAAATCGACCGTAAAGTTCTGGCCGATCTGGCTGTGAACGAAAAAGCGGCGTTTACCGCGATTGTCGAAAAAGCAAAGGCTAGCCTGGCTTAAGCCCTCGTTACGACAATCACCGGAGCCTGGCTCCGGTTGGCAACGTCATTAATAGGGGAAGAGCCTCACCGCTCTTCCCCTATTTTTGTTTCTGGAGTCTGTAAATGGAAAATCTTGACGCCCTGGTCTCCCAAGCCCTTGACGCTATTCAGCAGGCAACTGATGTCAATGCCCTGGAGCAGATCCGTGTGCAGTACCTTGGCAAGAAGGGCGAGCTGACTCAGGTGATGAAAACCCTGGGCAACATCCCGGCTGAAGAGCGCCCGAAAGTCGGCGCCATGGTCAATGACGCCAAAGAGCAAGTCTCCAGCGTGCTGAACGCGCGCAAGAGCGATATGGAAGCCGCGGCGCTGAATGCCAAGCTGGCTGCCGAACGTATCGACGTCACTCTGCCAGGTCGTGGCCAGGTCAGTGGCGGGTTGCACCCGGTCACGCGCACCATGGAGCGGATCGAACAGATTTTTGCCCACGTCGGTTACACCGTCGAGGAAGGTCCTGAAGTCGAGGACGACTACCACAACTTTGAAGCCCTCAACATTCCCGGCCATCACCCGGCCCGGGCAATGCATGACACCTTCTATTTCAACGCCAACACCCTGCTGCGTACCCACACTTCACCGGTGCAGGTACGTACCATGGAAAGCACGCAGCCACCGATCCGGATCATCTGTCCGGGCCGTGTTTACCGCTGCGATTCGGATCAGACCCACTCGCCGATGTTCCATCAGGTCGAAGGCCTGCTGATCGACGAAGGCGTGAGCTTTGCTGATCTGAAAGGTACCATCGAGCAGTTTCTGCGCGAGTTTTTCGAGGCGGATCTGGAAGTACGCTTCCGGCCCTCGTTCTTCCCGTTCACCGAGCCGTCCGCCGAGGTGGATATCCGCCGCACCGTGATCAAGAACGGTGAAGAGAAGGCCGACTGGCTGGAAGTGCTGGGCTGCGGCATGGTGCATCCGGACGTGTTGCGCATGTCCGGCATCGACCCGGAAAAATACCAGGGTTTTGCCTTCGGCATGGGCGTTGAGCGCCTGACGATGCTGCGCTACGGCGTGGGCGATCTGCGCATTTTCTTCGACAACGATCTGCGTTTTCTTGAGCAGTTTCGCTGAGCGCCGCACCCGCAACCCTTTTGAGAGCAGGAACCAACAATGAAATTCAGTGAACAGTGGCTGCGCACCTGGGTGAACCCCAACGTCTCCCGTGACGAACTGGTAGCGCGCCTGTCCATGACCGGACTCGAAGTAGATAGCGTCACGCCAGCCGCCGGTGTGTTCAGCGGAGTGGTAGTGGGCGAGATCGTCAGTGCCGAGCAGCACCCGGATGCCGACAAACTGCGCGTGTGCCAGGTCAGCAATGGCAGCGAGCAGTTTCAGGTGGTCTGCGGCGCGCCGAATGCACGCCCAGGCATCAAGATCCCCTTCGCCATGGTCGGTGCTGAACTAGGTGAAGACTTCAAGATCAAGAAAGCCAAATTGCGCGGTGTGGAATCCTTCGGCATGCTCTGTTCCGCTGCCGAGCTGAAGCTGTCCGACGATCATGACGGCTTGTACGAGCTACCGTCCGACGCTCCCGCAGGCCAGAACCTGCGTGACTACCTGGGTCTGGATGATGCGATTATCGAAGTCGACCTGACCCCCAACCGCGGTGACTGCCTGTCCATTGCCGGTCTGGCCCGGGAAGTGGGCGCCAACTATGGCGAATCGGTCAGCCCGGTGCACATTGATCCGGTGCCTGCGGTACATGATGAAGTGCGTCCAGTCGAACTGCTCGCGCCGAAGGCCTGTCCACGCTATCTGGGCCGGGTTGTGCGCAATGTGGATCTGTCGCGCCCGACCCCCCTGTGGATGGTCGAACGACTGCGCCGCAGCGATATCCGCAGCATTGATGCTGTAGTGGATATCACCAACTACGTGATGCTGGAGCTGGGTCAGCCGCTGCACGCATTCGATCTCGCTGAAATAAAAGGCGGCATTCGTGTGCGCATGGCCGAGGAGGGCGAGAAGCTGGTGCTGCTTGATGGCCAGGACATCAGCCTGCGCGCCGATACCCTGGTCATTGCCGACCACGAGCGTCCGTTGGCAATGGCCGGCATCATGGGCGGCGAGCACAGCGGTGTCAGCGAAGGCACGCGGGATCTGTTCCTGGAAAGTGCGTTCTTCGACACTATTGCGATTGCCGGCAAGGCCCGCGGTTACAGTCTGCATACCGACTCCTCGCATCGCTTTGAGCGCGGTGTGGATTGGCAGTTGCAGCGCGACGCCATTGAGCGTGCCACCGCCCTGATCCAGGAGATTGTCGGCGGTGAAGCGGGGCCAGTGATTGAAGCTGTCAACGAAACTACATTGCCAACCCTCAAGCAAATCACCCTGCGCAGCGAACGTATCAACCAGATGCTTGGCATGCAGATGAAAGGCGCCGATGTTGAAGCCTATCTGTCAGGTCTGGGGCTATACATTACGGCCGACGGCGAAGGGCAATGGCAGGTCGACGTGCCGAGTCATCGTTTCGATATCAGCATTGAAGTGGATCTGATTGAAGAACTCGCACGCCTGTACGGTTACAACCGTTTGCCGGTCAGCGCACCGACTGCGGCGCTGAACCTGACAGCCAAGCCGGAAACGCGCGGTGAGTTGCCGGTGCTGCGTCGCCTGCTGGTTGCCCGCGGTTATCACGAAGCCATCACCTACAGCTTTGTCGAGCCGGGTCTGAACAAGCTCTTTGATCCGGAGATCGAGCCGCTGGCATTGGCGAACCCTATCTCATCTGATATGGCGGTGATGCGTACTTCATTGTGGCCGGGTCTGAGCAAGGCCGTGCAATACAACCAGAATCGCCAGCAGGGTCGCGTGCGCTTGTTTGAGAGCGGCCTGCGCTTCGTACCTCAAAGCAATGGCGAGCTGCTGCAGGAGCCGATGCTGTCCGGTGTCGCTTGCGCGTCACGCCTGCCGGAAGGTTGGGCCAATGGCAGTGACAAACTCGACTTTCATGATGTGAAGGGCGATGTTGAAGCGTTGCTGGGGCAGGGCGGTGCTGGCAACCAGTATCTGTTCGAGCCGGCCGAGCACCCTGCACTGCACCCAGGTCAGAGCGCACGCATCAGCCGTGACGGCGAAACTGTCGGCTGGCTTGGCGCGCTGCATCCGCAATTGTTGACCGAGCTGGACATTCAAGGCCCGTTGTTCGTTTTTGAGCTAACCTTAAGCAGAATTATTCAGGGACGGTTGCCAAAATTCGCTGAACTGTCACGTTTCCCCGAAGTCCGAAGGGACGTGGCATTGCTCGTAGACAAGACGGTCGTAGCCGAAGATTTGCTGGCAGACATTCGTGCAAATGCAGGCGATGCCCTTAAAAACCTCAGGTTGTTTGACGTGTATGAGGGTAAAGGCATTGATCCGCATAGAAAAAGTCTGGCAATCGGCTTGACGTTACAGCATTCCTCGCGCACTCTTACTGATGATGAGGTGAACGCTGTCATGGACAAGGTGCTGACGTCCCTGGAGCAAAGGTTTAATGCCACACTAAGGAAATAAGCCTATGGGGGCTCTGACAAAAGCAGAAATGGCAGAACGTCTCTACGAGGAACTCGGCTTCAACAAGCGTGAAGCCAAGGAACTGGTAGAACTGTTTTTCGAAGAGATTCGCAATGCCCTGGAAAGCAACGAGCAGGTCAAACTGTCGGGTTTCGGCAACTTTGATCTGCGCGACAAGCGCCAGCGGCCAGGCCGTAATCCCAAGACCGGTGAAGAAATTCCCATTACCGCCCGGCGTGTGGTCACCTTTCGCCCCGGACAAAAACTCAAGGCACGAGTAGAAGCGTATGCTGGAACCCAGCCATAACGATGAACTGCCAGTCATACCTGGTAAACGTTACTTCACCATTGGTGAAGTGAGTGATCTTTGCGCAGTCAAACCCCATGTACTGCGCTATTGGGAACAGGAGTTCCCGCAATTGTCCCCGGTCAAGCGCCGCGGCAACCGTCGCTACTACCAGCGCCAGGACGTTCTGATGATTCGTCAGATTCGTGCGTTGCTGTACGATCAGGGCTTTACCATCGGCGGCGCGCGACAGCGACTGTCCGGCGACGAAGCCAAGGAAGACGTCACCCATTACAAGCAGTTGATCCGTCAAACGATCACTGAGCTGGAAGAAGTTCTGCAGGTTCTGCGCACCCACTGAACCTGCCTCACCCCAAAAAAAACTTTCTCATTTCAGATAGTTAATGTATTATGCGACCCGCTTCGACAGACAAAGTCGAAGCATCGTCGGGGCGTAGCGCAGCCTGGTAGCGCACTTGCATGGGGTGCAAGGGGTCGAGTGTTCGAATCACTCCGTCCCGACCAATATTATCAATGACTTAGGCCGGTTGCGAAAGCGCCGGCCTTTTTCATGTCTGGATTTTGGTGCTCCCCGTGACCGTTTGGTGACCGTTTGTGCTTAGCTTAAAATAGCATCGCACAAAGGGTGGCTATTTTTTCCTTAGTGTCATCGGTTGTCTCATTAGCGATGCGTACCCGTCACGTGTGGGCTCTGTCAGCCACAATAAAGTCGCCGACCACCCACAAGGTCTTGAGCCGCTACCGTACTTCTTCTGGCAGCGCTGGCTAGGTCTTAGGCCTGCCAATTATGCTATCTCGCTTCTTCTGCCACTCGGGCCTCTCATCTAGCGCCGCAAGTGATCTTTGTTCCGGTTCGTTTATTGCGGCTGGGCTGCTTGTTGCCTGGCTGGTATTGGTCTCTTCTAATCGGGTTCCTGCTTGATGGCATTCAGGTTCGAGTGCTTTGTCGGCTCTAAAATCTGCTTGTTTCTCGATAGTTTCTTCTGAAGCTGGTGCCTTTGGCTTTGGAATCGGCTGGTTTTTGATTGCACCTGGCTGTCCGTCAGTCAGCATCGCCGATCTGTACTGATACATTGCTTGGTCTGAATGCAGGTCTTGCTGAATGAGGCCTATAAAAGAGGCAGAGATTGACGTCCCCCATGCCGGCAATGGTGGTTTCTGTTTCTCAGGCTTTACTGCATAGGGTACGGCCTCTTGTAGGTAGTTCCAGCCTTCGCGAGGAAGGGCGCGCGCGAATTGAGATAATCGGCCGCGCTTGCCAACGGCTTTACCCACTTCGCTTTTAATATCCTGCTCTATGTCTCGTCTTCTCTGCGTATAAAGATCTTCAGTTTCTTTGCCTGGTTTTTTTGGGTCTATCGGTGCGCCCTGCGCTTCGAGAGCGCAAAGGGCACGAAGAGTCTTGTCCAGATGTTTTCTTGTTTCAGCTATTTCAGCCTTGAGGCGGAGCAGAGCTGCTTTGTCGTCTTTTTTAGTAGCTTTGATCCACGCCTTTTGACTGCCAGCTTCGCCTGCGGCGACGCTGATCAACGAGATCACCACGCTCCTGACGTTTGTTTTTCCATTCTTTGCCAGGGAGCTCAACTGCTTTGCAGTGTCCAGCGACAAATCAAATGATTGAGTCTTCGTCTTGTTCTCGATAGATCTGGATGCGTACTTCAGCCAGGCGCCCCTCATCCTCTTGATGAGCAAAGGATGAAGCTTTGCGCCAACAGAAAGCAGCTCGGTATGACTGGGCTTTTGACCGTCCCGTTGGATTTCCCCTTTGCCTTTCAGATACCGGTACGACCAGCTGACTTGCCTCTGATTGTTCTTGTCGATCCATTCAAGTCCGTTGGCCTTGTTACGCATGCTACTCACTCATCAGTAGTTTTTTCTTGAATGCATTCTAGCTCTAATTCAGACATGTCCTAAATACAAAACACGACATGTCTTACTTAAGAGAATATACAGGCTGTTATTTCTACGACATAATTCGGTCATATACATGTTCTGGTGACGATATACATGTTAAGTGTCGCATTAAGTCTTCGTTTAGACGGGTTAGCTCCTGAAGCTAAATATTTTTTTATACGATTTGTTCAGACGAGCTATGCCATGAGCTCGGTGCCTGGTGGCGTTAAGGACATGGCACTGAGGTTTGGCATTTCAGATCGTATCGTGTCGACGTCGCTAAACGCCCTTGAGGCCTGCGGGACGCTTAAGCGTATAGATCTATCAGCGGGGCCAGGTAAGCCAGCAAGGCAATACCAGCTATCAGAAAGCATTAAAACTAAGTTGAAGGGGGCGGGAGCGGTATTCCACGAGAAGGCGATTATCCGGGTGCTGCAGCATGAAAAAAACAAAGGCTCATCATCAACCCTGTCTCAGATGAAAGGGCTCGATGACCCAACCAGGCTAGCAGCGCTGCGATCTAGGAAGCAGACTGGACGATTGAGTATTGTGAATCGGTTGTTGGTGGCAGTGCTTTTGTGCGGGGCGGACAAGTTCGGGGTGGTTTCAAAGCTAGGTTCTGCATCCATCCGAAATGCTACAGGGTTAAGCCAGGCGCGTCTGATACAGCGGATAGCGCGTTTGGTCAGTCTCGGGGTGCTAAGAGCTTACGTTCCAGGTCACACGAGCTCGATTCTCCTCAAGAAGACCAAGAGCATTTATTTTATCAACCTGAACCACCCTGAGCTCAGCAATGGGGTAGATGTCACGGCCGTTGTCGCGATCAAACCTCCTTTCGCAATGAGGGATGCCGACTTTCCCCTGACTGGGGTGCACCTACGCAGCATCTGGTTAGACATCGAACAAAAAGCAAAATATCCAAAATTCTGCGAATACTCCTCGTATGAGCAAGCGCTCATCTTTTTAAAGAATATGCCTCGCACGTTATTTGGGTTCTTACAGGGGATACTCGAACAAAGCGCTGCGTTTTTACTGTCGAAGCACTGGAGGGATGTTGTTCGTGACGCATCAGGCGAGCAGCGACACATCGAAGAGCTATGCCGGCGATTTGAGGTTGAGTTCCGTGTATTGGCTTATCCGGCAGGGGAGCGCTCAGATAATAACCTCTCTGATATTGTGATCCCGGTGCTCGCTGATATGGCCTTCGAGCTGGCAATAAGCCTTAAAAAGCTTCTCACAGATCTATCGATTCCGGGTTTACAGTTTGAGGACATGGCTATCGTTCCTCAACCTTTCGAACTGGGCTACGAAAGCGTTGTGCTGCTTCTCCAGCCTCGATCAGATGCAAGCTGGCGCGGTTGTCTCGTGTCTTATCCGTTCAAGGACCACATTGTAACGCGCACCTATACCAGCGAGATGGTAATTGCGCCAGGAACGCCAGACATCAATGGGTTGCTGCCACAAGTCATCCCGTGATTTTTATGCACGATGATTAATCTCGTGAACCAGCCTTGGTGGCGGAATCGCCTCGCGTAGACAAGATAACGTCATGGCGCTAGGAAACGCAGGCAAAGCCAGACCTTTTACTGGCGCACCGTTCGCTGAAGCGATGAAGGTTTTTTTAAACAAGCGCCACCCATCCTCTGGACAATATGAGGATGTGATCATGAAACCCAGATTTATTCGAATTGCCGAGGTCCTCGAGAGAACGGGATTGGGCCGCTCAACAATATACAAATATATGGCAGCAGGTACTTTTCCACCCAGAGTTTCGGTCGGCGGAAGGTCGGTATCCTGGTTAGAAAGTGAAATCGACGGATGGATGCTTGCTAAGATTGAAGGGCGTGATCTAGCTTGGCAGACAAGGCAAATGTCAATGTCGACCGCTATTAGTCCGGCATCAAGGGCTGCGGCACATGGATCGCACTGAGGGCTGGGACCTACAATCCTAACGCATGATGCGAGCACCACGGCCTCGTGGCCGTGGTGCTTTTATGCCGTTGCGCAGCTATCAGGACAGCAAGGAAAATCACCTAGCTGGTCAGAATTTTTCGCATGCTGGGGCGGTCCTCTGGCTGGACCGAAACTGGAATTGACGATTAGGTTCTGGCTCAGATAGAAGGGCGTGATCTAGCATGCCAGGATAGACAAATGTGAATGAAGACCGCTATTGATACGGCCTCAGGGGCTGCGGCACTTGAGCCATTTCCGGCTTTGCAAAAATGGGTTTTCCTCGAAGCCTAGTACTCGAGCTAAAGCCCTGTGTCTGTTAGGGCTTTGGCATGGCCTTAACAGCGCCAGCAGGGCCGCGGGTGTATGTATATTACTATAGGTCCAGGGGTTAGATGTAACAGTAGAGACGTATAGCGCCCCTAGGGCTATACAGACAGGGTGATGAGCTTAGGGGTCGTCCAGCTATACGTTAATAATTACAACACCTGCAGTGGTATGAAACCCACACAGCAGGATGAACCAATGAAAATCAGCAAGAGATACAAACGTCTTAAAGCTAACCCCAGCCTTCACTTGCATTACGAGAATCAGTTCGACGGATTTGAGGTGTACACCGACCGGGGACCTCTGATTCGAGAGTTCCTAGACCAATTATACGATACGACTGAGAGGGCTCTTGACCAGTACTCCCGGGTGTTTGCAGCACGATTTGATTTGCGCTTTCCACAGATTGATCCGTTTTTTTGCCGAGACTACGATTCGAACAAGTTCATAAGCACGTTCTTTGAGACACTCAAGCGCCTTATCAAACGTGACCGTGAGCTAGCGGGTCTGGAGCGCAGGGTGCACCAGACCGACGTACGATACGTGTGGGCTAGGGAGGTGGGACGGTCAGGTAAGCCCCACTATCTGAATCGCCCCCAGTATTCTAGACACTCGCCAGACTCTGGTAATGACGCTTTTCGTACTCGACCGGTGACAGGTCACCACTCGTGCCGTGCCGGCGCCTTGGGTTATAAAACATCTCAATGTAATTGAACACGTCTTGTCTTGCAGCCTCGCGTGTTGGATAGATTTGTCGCTTGATTCGCTCCCGTTTGAGTAGCTGAAAGAAGCTTTCAGCTACCGCGTTGTCATGGCAGTTTCCCCGGCGGCTCATGCTGCCCACCAGGTGATTCGCTTTCAGGAAGCTCTGCCAGTCCCCGCTACTAAACTGACTGCCTTGGTCCGAATGAACCATCACACATCCTTGCGGCTTGCGACGCCACACTGCGGCTAACAGCGCGTCTAGCGCCAAGTCAGATGTCATGCGCGGCTTCATCGACCAGCCGACAACCTGACGGGAGAACAGGTCGATAACCACGGACAGATACAACCAACCTTCGTAGGTGCGGATGTAAGTTATATCGGTCACCCATGCAACATTGGGCGCTGCTACATCGAATTGGCGATCCAAGTGATTGGGTGAAACTACCGCAGGCTTCCCACCGTAATGACCAGGGCGGCGGCGATAACCCGTCTGTGAGCGCAATCCCTCGCAGCGCATGAGGCGGGCTACCCTGTGCTTACCGCAAGCCTCACCCGCTTCACGAAGATCCAGATGAATTTTGCGATAGCCATACACGCCGCCGCTTTCCAGCCAAGAGTGTTTTATCTGGCCCAACAGACGCTGATCTTCCCGAGCGCGATCAGACAGCTTGTTGCGACACCATGCATAGTAACCGCTGGGGTGCACAGTCATCATTTTGCACAGGCGGCGCACGGGATATTTGTCCACTTGGCTCTGAATAAACGCGTACCTCAGTCGGACTCTCTGGCGAAGTACGCGGTGGCCTTTTTTAATATATCTCGCTCTTCTGATACGCGCTTGAGCTCGGCCTTCAATCGACGGTTCTCAGCCTGAAGATCATCATCCTGCTGTCGCTGGGCGGTGGGCTTGGAGTAGCGCTTGAGCCATTGATACAGGCTGTGTGCCGACACGCCTAATCGAGCGGCGACCTCGGCAACGGAATGGCCTCGATCTGCCACCTGCTTGACGGCTTCGATTTTGAATTCTTCGGTGTAGCGTGGATTGCTCATTGGACCTCCTGGGTGCCTCGATTATAAGGCCTGGAGGTGTCTACGAAACTAGGGGCGATTCAATCACTGCGTGCTCCTGCTTAACAATGATGCGTATTACAAGCTGGGGTCGCCAAGGCCGGACCGTGCGAACTTATATGGTTTATTGGAGAGGGCTTGGGCGCTGACCCTTCGATTAGAGCCAGATGAGGCCTTTGGTCTGGTGTACAGGCCGGAGGGTTCAGAGTATCAATTGAGCTTGGCTGATCACGCAGACGAGCGTGAGCTGGAGGCTTTCTTATATCGAGCCAGCTACCTGTGTAAGGTCGCTACGAAAGCGTTCGGAGGATTGCATTGCTTTGGATGCAGCGACGTGTAAGGCGTAGCGCCAGCTTACCTGGCTGCGATGCCTGCTCTCAGTGTCCCTGCGTGGTTTGACACGCGAGCAGTGATCTGACGATGCTAAGGCAGGTTGGGTCAGAGGGGATGGAGACCCCTGGCCCAGCTCATTCCATTTGCTATGAATAACGAAGAGAATTCAAAATTGGGTTTCATCCCAGTGTCAAAGTTAAAAGCACATTCCTTTGGACAAAAATGTACAGATTGAATAACTGCTGGTGCCAGCCTGGCGGGCAGGTGTTGTGCCCTTCCAATACGGGCTCTACGCGTTCAAAATAGTCGCGTTGAACACAAAAGAAGCGCTCGATGCCAACAGAATCGTTCACAGGAATCGGGCCGGAGTGAAGTTTGTACGCGTGAATCCGCGGACCGCTGGTCGAAGTACTGCTGACGCTCAGAAATACCGGCATGCCGATGGCAAGTGACCCTACTGTTTGGCACTCGCCAGGCGGAATGGTCCACCACCCCCTCGCTAGCCAAGAATCTCCGAGTGGGAAAAGTGCGTAGTTGCGATGAACGACTGCGACCAGCAATGTATCGTCAGCTTCCTTGGCACTACAAATACGTAGCTCCGCGTCATCGGCCAGCACTGGAGTAGCACTCATCCAGCAGGACAAAGCCAAGATGGAACAGGTGAGAGAGTTCCTTCTCATTTGGGCCACTCCGCTTCTGGAGCCAATTGACCGTCTTCGTAGTACCAAGCTGATGGGTTAAGAGTTTTCGTTTGATATATTTTGCGCCCATCTTTGAGTGTTTCACAGTTTCGTAGGCCACATAAGTCTTTAAGTTCTTTGGTAATTTCAGCGAGATTATTTTTGGCCTCTGCGAGTTGGGCCTCTAACCCCGCCAGTATTTCTTGTTGGATTCTTTTGTTTGCAGCCATCATTTCGTCCAGCTTTTTTCTCTCCGGAGTCATAACCTCATACACGAGGTTGTTCGATGTATTTGACCAGTCAACCAGATCGCCCATGGCCTGTACGGTGACCTCCATCGAGCGCACCTCGACGGAGTCTTCCGCTTCTGCCCAGCCAGTCACAACGTTGTTCGACTTCGCCCAGGCCACAAAATCATTCTTGTGTACATTTGCAACATGTACTCTCGAATCTTGTGATCTGAGAACAACGTACTGGTAGGTAGGAGTCTTTGCTGTCTCGCTCAAATCTATCATCACTAACCAGGTGTTCTGGTCCAAAGGGTGTAGCTTGCAGCGTAGAGGCGGCTTTTCCCAACTGACTGTATATGCGCCATTTTCTATGGTCAGATCCAAAACTTGCTTGATCTCCCCGGCAGAATTTTGTGCTGTAGCGACGAGTTGGGTGCCGCTCGGAAATGGGAAAACCGAGGACTCGAAGAGGGGTTTATAAGAGACTAGACACCCTGACAGCAGCGCCAGCCCTCCCAGCATGATAACGACGCGCAACATAGTCGCTGCCAGGGACAGCTTGAGTAGCGCCTGGAAGTCGTGCGTCATGCTCTTACCCTCCCGGTCTGCACTCACTTATCTAGGTGAATTCAACATTGCTGCGGTTCGGCGTGCTAGCTGCGCCCAGAAGGGTTGTTTGCTATCAGCGTTGATAGCGAAACACAAACACCTACCCTCAAAATTGGACCGTCCTTCCAACCATTTTTCTGCCCGGAAGATAGGTCAAACCTTCAGGCGCCAAAGATAGGTATAGCACCAAACCTTCCTTTGCCAAGGCTTGCCCAAGTAGTAGCGGAGCAGGTGCCAACGAAGGCCCGACTGTATTCTAAAACGCCCGCCAAATGAGCCGACACCCAAAGGCGGCTATGAGCTAGGCTGGGGGTCACCCTATACTTGACCCGAAGGGCGGGCCGAGATGCTTAGCCGATCTCATTTGCCCATGATCCGATTGTTAGAAAAAAGAAAAATATGTACTTCCGAGGTCTCAGACCTCGGAAGCGCGCTAGGACTTATGCATTCCACAGGTATGTTGAGCTTTATAAGCACGACCGGACGTCCATTTGTGCTGGATAACCCTCCAGGTCTTCAACCATGCAGCGCCTCATTTCAGTTAGCTCCATTTTGAATGGCCCCTCGACAAAAATCGGTCTTGCATTTTGACCTCAGGATCCGGCATCCCTCTAATACATGCTCCCGCCATTGTCATAACAGACCTCGTTCTGCAAAGCTCACCGAGTCCGCACCACCAATCACCAAGTGATCTAGCAAGCGAACTTCAACGGTTTCCAATGCAGTCTCCAGGCGCTTAGTCAAAGCCACATCCGCCGTGCTGGGTTCCGGTCTGCCACTGGGATGGTTGTGAGTAAGGATGACGGCGGCTGCGTTGGCATTAAGTACGCTCTTGATCACCTCACGCGGATAGACGCTGGCGGTGTCGATGGTGCCGTGAAACAGAATTTCAAAGCCTAATACGCCATGCTGACTGTCCAGCAGGATGATGCCAAATACTTCGCGCTCCTCCGTGGCGAGCGCTGCCATCAGGTAGTCCTTCACGTGTTGCGGGCTGGTCAGGTAGTTACTGCGCCGAAAGCGGGCCTCCAGAATATTCTGCGCCCAGCTCAATACTTCCTTTTCCGACAAGGGGATGCCGGCAGGCGGCGTCATCGCCGCCTGAGTGTCTAGTGTGTGCATGGTGAACTCCGGGTAGAGGTTAGCTGTTAATTGTTTGGAGGAGCTGGTTGGTCTTGAAGTCCCTGCGCACGCTGCATGATCAGCTCGTGCAGGGTGGGTTGTTCGCGGCGGGCTTTGCGGCTGATGTAGCCTATTTGGCTACCGGCTTGAGGCTGGGTAGTAGTAGGTGCTTCGGGATAAAACTCCTCCAGAACCTGCTCAGCTTCATCATCGCTGTCCTCAAAGGCCCCGTTGAGTAACCCTTTCTGAGCGGCTGCATCCAGCGCTGCCTGTTCAAATCCTGCATCCCGACGGGCGAGATCTAGCGCATTAGCTTGGTTCAGCGCCTCTTCCATGGACAAGCCGGTGCGTAGAATCAGATCCACGTAGTAAATCGGTGTGCCGTGGCTCTGCCGGGTGGATTTACCACGAAGACGAATCTCCAGGGGCAGGCAAGCCAACCGATTGCCAGACAGCGCCTGCAGGTAACTCAGCCTGGCGGTGAGGGTGCGGATGCTGTTGAAGCCTGTTGTTCTAAATACGAAGCTACCCAACAGATCATCATCTCCAATAGCTACATTAAGACGGCCATACGGCTTGCAGGCGCCACCCTTGGCCATGGGACAGCCATCCGGGCTGGGGCAGGGCAGTGACTGCAGTCCTTCACTGGTGGAGCGCTTACAGGTATCACCGTTGCCCACGCACAGCGGACGTCCGCTGGTGCGATCAAACAGGCAATACTCAGCCCGAAAATTCAGTCCTGGGTCGTTAAACAACAGGCGTACCGGGATCGTGCGAATCTTACCGCCTTGATCCTTGCGCAGTTGCTCATCAACCGGATGCAGCACCCAGCCATCCTTGGTTTGTATTTGGGAAGTGATGGTGAACTGGTCATCCTTCTCCGGTAGACGCATGCCGTTCTTCTCGACCACCTTGCCGATGGATATCCGTCCGAGCACGGGCGGTGTAATAGCCAGACCTTTGATCATGGGAAACTCCTAATGGAATTGAATGCAAAAAAGCCGACTGCCGGTTAGCAATCAGCCTTTATATTGGGTAATGGAAGTTAGCTGACCAGGAAGCGCCGGCTACCGGGCTTGCTGGTCTGATATAGGGTTTTCAACTCAGGGCGTGCTTTGAGAAGAGCGTCCAGATCCAGCGCAACGCTGTCCTTGGCCTTCTTCCAGGTAACTGACCCCTCGGCAAAGACGGCTTTGGTGGTAGGCCCCATGGCCTCTTGCAGACGCTGCTTGAGGACCGACTCCTGCGTGCCTAGCTCGGCCAGTGACAGGCGCACCTGTTTAAGCTCGGTATAGGCCTGGGACAGAACCTGGTCTTCAGAGAAGTCCGTCACCACACCGTTATCTTCTGGGTAGAGCAACCGTAATGCTTGGTCAGCGGAATCGGAACCGTCTGCAGGGGGAGGGGTGTCGGTTTCAACGTACCTCCAGAATTGTTGTTCAAGCTCAATCAGCTTCTGGATTAGGATCTCGTCGCGCTCGATCCGGTAAACCTCCAGCTGTTGCCCTCCGAGCAATACCGCAACATCGGCAGCTTGCTTGCCGGTAACCGCCAGCTGGTGCATCACCTGAACCTCGACATACTTGGGGACACCGTCACGCCAAAGCTTTGCCCCGTTGATGCCCGCCGTCTTGCATTCCAGGATCTGCACCTCGGCACTGCCAATCACTTCACGGTCGATATTGGCCAGCATCCAGGGATGCTCTTGATGCTGCAGGACAGCGTTTACCTTACGTACCTTGTTACCCGTTCGGCGCTGGTACTGGGAGGCCACCACTGGTTCGAGTATCACACCCCAAAATACCGGAGCGGTGTCATCATCCGAATTTGGCTTGGCCAGCCCTTGATCACGGTTGGTCTTCTCCAGCCACAGCTCCAGTGGCGATTTGTAAGGGTTCAGGCCGATGGCTGCGGAGGAATCAGAACTACCGATGCCGCGCTTGCGTACATCTAGCCAGTCAGTGCGGCTGAGATCCTTGGTGCTGACAAGGCGAAGCATGCCGCGATTATTTTTGTTGTTGGATGGGATAGAGGTTGATTCGTGTGTGTTCATAACAAACTCCAGACGCAGAAAGGCCCGGTCAGCGCTGGCTGACCGGGCTTATGCCGTTGGGTTAAAAGGTGTGATAGAGCGGGGCAGAGGTCGCTCCCTGACAGGTTTCAAGCAACCAGGGCCAAGGCGTGATCTAGGGCTTTCTGCTTCAAGCTGGCGCCCTGGCCAAACCAGGCCGAGTCCAGACGGTGGTCCACGCTGCGAGAACGTTTATCATGGTCAACATACTCAGTCACTGCATTCAGAAGGCCCCAGACGGTGTGCTGCGCTGATTCCATTTGTGAGCCGCGGCCTTTGCCGGAATACAGCTCTTGTACCTTCTGTAGCGCTCTGTGTTGAGTCAGCTCGCGACGATTGGCTACGTCCTTCTCGGTATCACAGATCACCTGCAGGAAATAACCCAGGGCTTCACCGGTGTTTACCTTGCGCTCCGATAGCGTCTTCATGCGGTACATGAAGTCATCCCACTGCGACACTGAGACCCCGAGCTGGCGCTTGACTGCTTGCGGGTTGAACTCAGTATTGTGCGGTACCCGGATAGACTCAGCCGAGCCGTTCACCGCAATGGCCAGCGTGTTATTGCACACGACTCTTACCGTAGTAGGGGTAGCTACCGTCGCCAGGCTGCCATCACAGGACGTCGCCAGTAGAAGGTACCCACTGACTACGTCATTGCCTTTAAGCACAGATGCCTGGCCGGTGCGTGCTAAAGCCCAGAACTTGCGACCACCTTTGAGCACACCTGCGGTCTCCAGCTCATAGCCGGCGTATTCGGTGAGATCACGGTAGAACTCCAATACGTCGAACGGCTGCACGACCTTATAGCGCTGCGATACCACCGACAGCGGTGCCTTGGTGTCCGAGCGGTACAACACCTTCTGCTCCGGAAACGTATGAATGCTACCCAGATGCGCTGCAGAATCTGACAGGAAGCGCACGGGTGATTCTTCGATCTGCCAGTTCATGCCGGCCTCATGCTGCCAGACTTCCAGTGGTTGATGCGTGGTCAGCTTGTTACCCAGGCCATGCCAGGGTGTGGCGCCAACGTAAGCCATAGTTTCTAGTTGATGTGCCATGGTGATATCTCCAAAACGGCATAGACCGCCCAGGCCAAACGAATGGTCTAGGCGGTTAGCGTGGGGTTAAGAAAGGGGTAGAAGAGGTACGTCAGAAATGGGCGCGACAGTCCAGACAGCGGAAGTGGCAGAGCAACTGCTCGTCCACTAACTTGCCCAGCCGCAAACCGGCAATGCAGCCAGCCAAGGCGCCAGTGACGGCTCCTAGGCCAGCGCCAGCAAGGCCTGCAACTTTATTGCCAGCAACCACGCCTAGACGTGCACCCGCAGCTGCTCCTGTAACAGTGGTGGAAGCGCCACTGAAAGCTCCGGCTACGGTGCCAACGGTACCGCCGATACGCTTGCCATAATTGCAATAGACCACACGCTCCGATTCGCAGCGTGGACAGGGTTTGAGCATAAAGAGCTCCTCATGAGATGGGCCAGTCGAGGGGCTGGCTTTGGTGGACTCATGGAGGTTATGTAGGGCTCTAAATTATTGGAATCGACAAGAGCCGATGAGGCATTCGTCCAATTTCTGGAGGCGCTGTTTTTCTCCAGTTTCAGGCTCTTGGGCTGAGGCAAGGAACTGCTCGGTATGAATGGAAGAAAACGTCTGCGGGTTCTAGGTCGATTCAGGCGCAGCCGCCCCTGGCTCAATTGCCTGGGAGTTTCTGGCTGCTCTCCTTCCGTGATGCCTCACGCATAAAGAAATTCGCCCATTGAGCGAATTTCTTTTGGTCTGCGAACTTCGCGTTTAGCTTCGCGGGACCTCGACCAGTTCGTTACCGTCGATGCGGTAATTGAGGGTCATTTCTTGCGTCGGACAGCACATCGGATCTTCAATGCTGTGAATGAGGGTTTTGACCGAGATGATGCCATTCTCGACGGCCAGCTCAGCAGATTGAGAGTCGACAATGGTGTTTGCAACGAGCTGATACTCGGAACCAGTGTGCAGGAATACCGCAAGGTATCGGGTCGCGATCTCACGCTCCATAGTGTACAGAACGGCAGCATCCTCCGTTGTCTTCCCGACGATGCGTGCCTTGAGGACGCTGCGGGCATCAACATATTCGTTTGCACCTGTCTCGTCTTTTACTGACTCGACGAGCGATGAAATAGCATTATCGAGCGTGCCCCCGGCCGGAACTTCATGGATTTTTCCGGCGGGTTCCGGGTCCGGTGTGTCTTCGACAGGGTCGGTGGGCATATCCATCATTTCCATCACGTCACCAAGAGTCATAATCTTCTTTGCTGAAGCATGAGTATTGGTGTCTGGGATACTCGCGCGGGGGTTGGCCATCAGGTGATCGTGATAGAGTATGTTGTAGCTGGCGACTATCTTGCGAACCGCGCGTTCACTCTTTGTTTCGTCCTTATGGAAGAGACCGTAGAAGAGTTCTTCTGTGTCATTGAGCTGAGTAAGGTCGGCGATAAAATCTTCTGTTTCGACAGTGAGCTGCATCATCCCGCGGACGAGCGCGAAGGACTTCAAGTACCCTTTATCCTGAACGGCAAAGACCATTGTCAGGGTGTGCCCCCTTCCGATTTCTGCGCTAGCCTTGACCAACCTCAGGCCGCTGCTTGCGCGAACTTTAGCAGCGTAATCTGCAATTACATAGTCGATGTCGATATCTGAAAGGAGGTCGTTGTCTTCGAGTGCGTCTTCGAACTCTAGATCTATATCAAATCCCATTTCAGAAAACATTGATCTGATTCGATCATAGGGAACACCGGCCTCAGCGGGGCCCGATATTGGGGTGTAGTGCCAAAGCGTCAGCTCCTCAACGGCGTCACGAGCGTTGTTGGAGAAGAGATAGTAGGGGGTATACAGACCTAGCGAAATGCAGGTTAAAACTAGCCAGATTTTGAATGCTGTGCGCATATAACGTCCTTGCTGGGTGTGAGCGTCCGAATAGCCGAAAAGGAGCTGCTCCAAATTATCCGTAGCGGTCAATTGATACCGACCAATATTTTAAGTTTTTCTCCGGCTGTCACGGCGGTTAGCACACGTTAATAATTGCCGGGCTTGCGCGCGATACAGCTGATCAGGCACTCAATTGCCTACTATAAAGCTCTAACTCCTCATCAATATGGCTTAGAGTATCTCCATTCACATCAAACCAGCTTTAAAGCTGTTCACGTAGCGCCTTCTTTTTACCCAAACGCAGCAATTTGATCGCGATCGTAACAGCCAACATGCCCAAAAGAATGAATAACGCTATGTTAAAAATAGGCAAGGGTTCGTTACGATCCTTGGTTGCCTCGACGTGTGTGATATTCGGGAACATAGATAAGATCTGGATGCGCCAGCCGTAATATCGGATCAATGCGAGCTGGGTGCTATCACGTGAGAATCCCTGCGCGCGTGCCTGTACATCAGCTGAATCGAACTTGAAATACCACGGGAATCCCCAGCCGGTATCCTCGTTGCGATAGACCCTGACCTGTTTCGTATCTGGGTTTTCGGTATTGACGAAATAGATGTCTCGGGTAGGTCCTTCAGCGGGGTTCTCTGCATTGATAACACCATCATCATCAACCCGTTTGACTTCCACGCCGGTGACGTACACGACGTCATGCCGGGGCAACACGTAATAAAGGCCTGTGGCGGTAACGGCGAGGGTAGCTAACACAATAGCGGCAGTGAGCCGCTTGATCCATTTCATCAAAGTTACTCCTAAAGGATGGGGGGATGATAACGGCCCCGAAGCCATTACCAAGGTAGAATACTAAAGACTTGAGCAAAAGTTAGCGGAAATCGTTCTGGTTCATAGCTGTCGGCGATAAAAAAACGGTAATATCAATGGATCTCACAGGCTGCACCAGCTAAGGCCGGTTATTCCAAAAAGGCCGGCCTGATCTCCATCAGGCAAGTCACTCAATTGGCCGGTAATGATTGGCATGCGGGGGCGTTAGCATCATCAACATTTGCCAAGAAGAAAATCATGCTTTTATTCCTTGAGGGACAGTCGAGTCAGCGTGACGTGATCGCTGGCGCGAGAGAAGCTCTACCGGCATCAATTCGCATCTTTGCCTCTCATAGACAAGACCGTCCCGAGATTACGGGTCTTGCTGATGTTGCTTGGACGGAGCCAGCTGACGATTTGGAGCGAGTTGGCTGGGCGATCAACAAAGCTGTAAGCAACGGCATTAAAGTGGTGTTGGCTGGTAAATCCGGACAGCTTTATGAGGCCCACCGGGGTTGCTTCGAGGAGCATGGCATCAACCTAGTGACGGGGTGCATATCCTTAGAATGGCTTCAGATGATTGAAGACAAGGGGCGATTTACTGCCGAAGCGATATGTAGTGGTTTGGCTTGTATTCCAGGAATCCCCGTTACAACATCCGAGGATTTGTTGGTTGCCTACCGTGATCTGGCAGAGCAAGGCCCGGTATGCGTCAAACCGGTGGTTGGAATTTATGGGCAGGGTTTCTGGAGGCTCAGTGAAAACACTGATCCATTTCGCTGTTTCGCAAACACAGATGTTCGTGAAGCAAACTTGGAGGTATTCGCTGATCTCTATGCACGGGCGAAAAATCCAAAACCCCTTCTGGTAATGCCTTACATGGCTGGCAGCGAGTGCTCGATTGATATGGTCTGCGAGGGAGGGAGCGTGATTGCCTATGTTGGCCGGCGCAAGCAAGGCATCTATCAAACATTCGAGCGTGAAGGAGGCGCCGTAGAGCTTGCGATTCGTGCTGCTACGCATTTCAAATGCGATGGTCTCGTGAACGTTCAAACCCGCGATGACGGCAATGGTGTTCCGCACCTACTTGAAATTAATCCGCGTTATTCCGGTGGCATCGGTTATACCCGCGAAGTGGGGGTTAATTTGCCTGGAATCTTCGCCACCCGCAGGCTCAAGCTCCCGGAGCCAACCTCAAGATGGAAAATGGGCGTTCGCGTCAAAGCTATTTCTGTAGCGATCCCCATGGACGGCAAATGTTAGTCTAAAGCTTGCCGAACTGTTATCGTGATTTAAAATGTGGAGATGACACGGATGATTTTTCTCTCGCCTGGGGCAAACGTCAGTATCGGTGGTAGTAACTGCAGTTGGAGTATGGAGAGTGACCGCGGAGCGCTTTTAGGCGATTACGCTGGTCTTGCGCTTTTGCTTCTTGACGGCAAGCGAAACCCATGCGGTAATCCAGTACTGTTTCAGTCACCACAACCATGGATGGAATGGAGCGGTGGCCCTGAAAAGGCTTTCTGTAGAATTTCTCTCGATAGTCTCCCTCAGGGCTGTGAGAAAGTACTGATTGTAGCTTACGTTTACGCGGCGGCCGGGCCAGTTAGCGAGCTTGGCTCGGTGCACTTGATCGTTAACGAGCGTATTGAGCACAAACACAGTCTATCTGGCTTTGGTGAGTCAGCCATTGTCCTGGGTGAGCTCTATATTCGAAATTCGGAATGGAAATTCAGGGCTTTAGCAGAAGGCTCGGCGTATGGATTGTCCGCCCTTGGTCGTCGATTGGGTTGTGATATAGATGATAGTCATCCTAATGACGGGACACAGCGGACAGAAGCTACGAAATCTGAGACGGCTACCGGAACAGGTTTTGCCGTCAGCCCAGTGCACATTATGACTTGCGCCCACGTTATCGATAGGATGAGTGCCATATCGATCGCTTCTTTCGAGGGTCGATACCGGGCGGAGCCGGTGGTTGTGGATGAGCGGAACGACATCGCTTTGTTACGAGTCGATGGCGCAAAGCCACTGTTTCCAGTTACGTTCCGAGAAGGAAAAGGGTGCGAACTGGGCGAGACGGTCGTTGCGCTGGGTTACCCTTTGTCCGGGCTGGCTGGCCGAGGACTACACGTCACGAAGGGGGGTGTTTCGGCACTCTTTGGTATTCGTGACGACTCCAGTCTCCTCCAGTTTACGGCAGCGATCCAGCCTGGCTCAAGCGGTAGCCCGTTGTTCGACAGTTCGGGATTAGTAGTAGGTCTGGTCAAATCTTCCATGGCTGACGCGCAGAGCATGAATTTTGCTGTAAAGGCAGCACTGGTGTTGGCATTTCTAGACGCATCAGGCACGGGGGCATTGCGGAAGGTAGCCAGTACGCAGAGGTCCACTACGGAAATAGCCAGGGATGCGCAAGCGTCGTTATGGCGCATTGAGGCAAGTGCTTTTTAAGGCAGCTCTTTGACTTAAAAAAGTATCGGCAGGCTGTTAAGGCCCCCTGCCTCAACAAACAGGGAAGAGTGCTATGAATAACGGTACTACGGCAGACGTTCAGACGCTGCAAGCAGAACTCACGCGCGGCCGACTCGAAGTTAGAATTGAGCAAACAGACGTCGATCCCAATTCCTTATTTGGTTTCGCAGAGCGTTGCAATCCAAAGCGTGCGTTTCTTTTTGTCTCAAAAGTCCTTGGGCGCCACATCCCAGCACGGCCCTCCGTTATTTCAGAAAATTTTGACAAACTCGCCGCGCAAATCCCCGAAGACTTGCCGGGGCCGGTTCTCGTGATGGGCATGGCTGAGACCGCAGTCGGGCTTGGCGCTGGTGTACACCGGGCGTTGAGTCGAACTCGTACAGACTCCGTTTACATTGTGAGCACGCGCCACCCCGTCGGCACCGAAATCTTCGCTCGGTTTGAGGAAGAGCACAGCCATGCCAGTGCGCACCTCGTTCACCTCCCAGTAGATTTAAATGCTCGTGAAATGATGCTAAATGCCAGATCTTTGGTAATGGTGGATGACGAAGCCTCGACGGGCAGAACGTTTGTCAACTTGCATAAATCGTTGGTTGATGCTGGCCTGACACAAATAGAACGTGTTGTTACCGCGACCCTTACCGATTGGTCTTCGGGTGCGGTTATCAAAAGTATGGGTGCTACCGCGGTACAAGTTTCACTACTTGAAGGCTCGTACGCATTTCATACAAACCACGATGCCAAGCTACCAGAGATGCCAAAAGTTGGCACTGTGGCAGCTGGTGAATGGCCGATTCACGCAGAACGGGACTGGGGACGACTTGGCGTCCGTGGTGACAAAGACACGCTGGGTCTGGACCTAGTGGTGAGCCCTGGTGAGCGCGTCTTGGTAGTTGGGAACAGCGAGTTCGTCTGGCGTCCATTTCTGCTTGCGGAACGCCTTGAACGCGCTGGCGCTGACGTGCATTTTAGCTCCACCACCCGATCGCCGATTGCTTTAGGGCATGCGATAAAACATGCCCTTTCATTCTCTGATAGCTACGGCTTGGCGATACCGAATTTTCTTTACAACGTGGCTCCAGGTCAGTTTGATCGCGTCCTGATCTGTAGCGAGACCCCTAGTGATGCAGTGGATAAAACTTTGATCCAAGCTCTCAATGCCGAGGTGATTGTTGATGCCTCCTAATCGTCCCCTTGCCTTCGTAGATCTCGATGACACGCTTTTTCAGACAGCCCGTAAAATGATCGACGGAGCGCCACGTCATGTTGCAACCGTAGACATGGAGGGCAAAGCCAACGGTTATATGTCGCCTGTTCAGAAAGCATTTGTCGAATGGCTGCTAGCAACTGCTGATGTGGTGCCGGTGACGGCACGCAGTGTTGAGGCCTATAGTCGGGTGCAGCTGCAATTTACGCATGGCGCCATCTGTGCCCATGGTGGTGTGCTTCTTGCCCCGGATGGATCGCCTGATGCCGACTGGCATGCCTTGATGACGACATCTTTGGATGATTTCCAAACTCGGCTAGTCGATCTCAGCGAGGCGACGCTTGCGATTGGTAATGAACTCGGTATTTCGCTGCGAGGTTGGGTTGTTGAGGAGGCGGGATTGCAAAATTATGTTGTGACCAAACACAACGGTAATGACGACGATGTGCTTATTCAAATTCTCGAGGCTGTTCAGGCACGAGCTTTACTTGAAGGTATGTATGTACATCGCAACAGCAACAATCTTGCTTTTATACCCCTGGGTCTTGAGAAGCGCTTGGCAGTTCAGGAGTGGTTGCGCCGCGACCGTGCTGTGAATGGCGAGCGGCCGGTCCTTGGCTTCGGGGACAGCATTTCAGATCTCGGCTTCATGAGTGACTGCCATTTCTGGGGCGCGCCTGGTAACAGTCAGCTGACGAAGGTTGTCAAAGGTGTCGCTCTTGCATAGCTCCTTTGCCATGATGGAGACCGTCGGGAGCGGAAGTTACGACGCAACGGATGTTCATTTCCTACTACGCAAAGTCGACATTGAGCCGACAGATGTGATGGAAAAGGAGCGACTGATTCAAAGTCGACGGCGTCACTATTCTGAGATGATCAGCCAAGAGAAAGCTCCCAGCGACGTACACAAGCAGCTGTACGCGAGTGCTATGCTGCAAAATAGCAGGCGCATGGCGACAGACGTTCAAGCCTTGGCCCTTGCGCTGGATCGTGAATACAACGGTCCTTCAGTAGCGCTTGTCTCATTCGTTCGTGCCGGAATACCGCTTGGTGTCCTCCTGCGGCGGGCGCTCGCGGATTTAGGTCGCGAAGCGCATCATTACGGTATCAGCATAATCCGGGATCGTGGGATTGATAAGATTGCCTTGGAGGCCGTGATAGAAGCGCATGGCGCCGAGAACATCGTTTTCGTTGATGGCTGGACCGGAAAAGGGGCGATATCCGGTGAGGTCAAGCGCAGTCTTCAAGGCGATGCCCGTTTCCCTGAGCAGCCGCGGCTTGTGGTACTAGCAGATCCGTGCGGTAAGGCATGGCTATCAGCCTCCGCGGACGACTGGGTCATTCCTTCAGGTATTCTTGGAGCAACCGTTTCGGGCCTTGTATCTCGCTCGATTTGGCCGACTAACGGTGGGTTGCACGGTTGCATTGTTTACGAGCACTTGCGTGAGCACGACGTAACCCGGGCTTTCGTTGACAAGATAAACAACCTGCGAATTAATGTCTGCGGCATCGAGGCGGCAACGCCGTGGTCCGAGTCGCAACGCGGGGTATTGCAAGAGGCTGCTTTTGGGGTGATCCACCAAATTGCAAAGAAATTGAGCATCTCTGATCTAAATCATTTGAAACCAGGTATCGCGGAAGCGACCCGCGCAGTGCTGCGGCGGGTCCCGGAACATGTTTTAGTCAGGGACAAGAGCGATAATGATGTTCAGCTTTTGATGCACCTGGCAGAGCAAGCAGGCGTTCAAGTGGAAGAGGGCGGGGCTTCTTTAGGGCCTTACCGAGCTGTGACGGTGATAAGGAGTGTCAGCTAAATGAATTTGCTCTCGCCGTATGCGCTTGGGGCTACTTTGTATATGCCTGCAACTCGACTGGACATCTTGGATGTCGTTTATGGCGGAAAATTGCCAGAACTGCGGTCGCTTGTCGTTTGTTTGGAAGATGCAGTTTCTTCAACTGACGTGCATGTTGCTCTACACAACTTGGATCGATTGCTAGTGAATATCCAGGCGCGGGGAGGTCGTTCTGCACATGGTCCGTTGCTATTTGTCAGGCCCCGGGATTCAAAAATGGCAGCAATCTTGAATGATTGGCCACTGATTGGCTTGGTGGATGGCTTTGTTGTTCCTAAGCTGACTTTAATTAACCTATCAACTTGGGAAGCAGCGGTGACTAATCCTGGGATCGCTTTAATGCCAACCCTGGAAACACCTGATGTCTTCAACCCGGCGGTGATGGCGGAGTTAGCCCAAGCACTGAAGGGGGAGTTCGATCAACGCATTATCGCGCTCCGTATTGGTGGAAACGACCTGATGGGCTGCTTAGGCTTGCGCCGCAGTCCATCGATGACCCTATACAAAAGCCCGATGAGCTATGTTATTCCGATGCTCGCCGGTGTAATGGGTGCGGCAGGATTCTCTCTGACGGCACCTGTCTTCGAGCAGCTTTCCAGTCCTGCTCTATTAGAGGAGGAGCTGGAGCTTGATATCGCGCACGGCCTCGTTGGTAAAACTGCCATTCACCCTTCACAGATCCCTATAATCCATAGAGCATTGCGGGTGAGCGTAGACGATCTCAATAGCGCGCGAAGCATCGTCGACGAATCTGCGCCTGCGGTGTTTCAGTTCAACGGCGCAATGTGCGAACCTGCTACACATTACAAATGGGCGCAAAACATTCTGGAGCGAGCAAAATGGCACGGTGTCCGCCAAGAGATAACCGAGGCCAGCTTGCGCTTAGCTGAAGCAGTTCAATAGGTATTTCGGCCGCCCTGTTCGAAGCCAATCATACAATGGCTTCGGCAATGGACAGCCAAAGCAAGGTTCGACTGCGCCGCTGTCTGGTGACGCTGATGGGAAGTACAGAGACAACTGCCGTTAGGTGGGCCTCGTGCAATAAACGAAAAAAAATTTACCGACAAGGAGTGTAACATGGCGCTTTCACTGGCTAAAAACCAAACGATTTCACTTGAGAAAACGGCCGGCAATGGACTGAAGAAAGTTCGCATGGGAGTGGGCTGGGACCCCGTTCAGAAAGCGAAGTCTTCCGGTGGCTTCCTAAGCCGCATGCTGGGCGGCGGCGGTAGTAGCGACTCTATCGACCTCGACGCTTCCTGCATCATGATGGATGAAAACAAAGCAGCGATCGATGTTGTAATGTTCTCCCAGCTCAAATCGAAAGATGGATCGATCAAGCATTCTGGAGACAATCTGACCGGAGAAGGTGACGGTGATGATGAAACCATCTTTGTCGACCTGCTGAAGTTGCCTACTGCGGTAAAGTACCTGGTGTTCACCGTCAACTCATTCCGAGGCCAGACGTTTAACGAAGTTGAAAATGCATATTGCCGCATCGTTAACGAGGAAGGGGATGAAGAGCTCGCTCGCCTAACGTTGTCCGAGAAAGGTAGCCACACAGGGATGATAATGGCTTACCTCACGCGTACTACTGGGGGCTGGGACATGACTGCGGTGGGCCGAGAAGCAAACGGGCGTACCGCTCGTGATCTCGCTACCGAGGCTGCTGGAGTTATCGTCTGATGACCACTTTGACTCCAGGGGCAAACGCCCCTCTATCTACCGCATCTATATCGGTGACCGTCAGCTACTCACCGGACGTGGGTGCGGATATCGACGTGTCCGCATTCCTTCTTGGCAGCGACAGCAAGGTTCGTAGCGACGAAGATATGTGTTTTTACGGCCAGAAAACCATTAGCAACGGGCTGGTGCAGATGACTGAGGCAAGCGCCGGTCGAGCGGTTTTTACACTGGACCTTTCACGGATTGAAGCTGCGGTGGAGAAAGTTGCGCTAACCGCAACGATCCATGAAACTAAAATTAGTTTCGCCTCAGTTTCACATCTCTCCGTGAGCGTTACCGGGGGCATTGAAGCACCAATCCCGACAGCAGGCATGCGTGAATCAGCCTTGATCCTTGGCGAGTTCTATCGCCGTCAGGGCGCATGGAAATTTCGTTGTGTGGCACAGGGTTTTGAAGGCGGTTTGGAACCACTGGCAAAACACTTCGGTGTAGAAGTTGCCGCAGCTCCATCTCCATCTCCATCTCCAGAACCCAAGCCGGCTCCGGCTCCGGCTCCGGCGCCATCTGGCACACCAGCTTCGACCCCGACCCCGTCTCGTGTGAATTTGAACAAGATTACTCTCGACAAATCACGCTCCAGTATTAGTCTCGAGAAGAAGGCTGGTGGTCAATATGGACAGATTCGAATCAATCTGAATTGGGCTCAGCAGCAAACCAGTGGCTTTCTGGGTTTTGGTAAGAAAGCTTCGGTCGATCTTGATCTGGGTTGCTTGTTCGAGTTGCAAAATGGTCGTAAGGGTGTAGTCCAAGCTCTCGGCAAAGGCTTCGGCGCGTACAACCAGGCACCGTTCATTCAGCTTATGGGCGACGACCGCACGGGCTCGGTTAGCGACGGTGAGTGGCTGCATATCAACGGTGACCGTTGGAGCGAGATCAAGCGAATTGCGGTTTTTGCGTTCATCTATGATGGCGCACCTAACTGGTCGGCAACCGACGGCGTTGTCACACTGTTCGCACCAAACCAAGCCCCGGTTGAAGTACGAGTTAGCGAGGAGGGCGGAAAGCTTGGATGTTGTTGTATTGCTCTTCTTGAAAATATCGGAGGCGACGTTAAGGTCACCCGTAGAGTCGACTTTCACCGGGATCAGGAAAAGCTCGACCATGCCTATCAGTGGGGACTGTCCTGGCGCGTAGGTTCCAAGTAAACAAATGGCTGTGCCTTACCGGCTCGCCTTCATCAAAAGGAGTGCTCAATGCTCGACTGGCTAAAGAAAAACGCTACAGAAGCACGTGAACGGTTGGCAACTGAAGTGACTAAATTCAAGAATCGAGAATTTATGGAAGCCGTTGTCGCCGGTTGTGCCCTGGTGGCCGCTGCTGATGGAAACATCAGCGCGGAAGAAAAACAAAAGATGATCGGCTATATCCAGAATTCGAAGGAGCTCAAGGTTTTTGACACAAAGGACGTGATTCAGTCATTCAATGAGGTCTGCAGCAACTTTGATTTCGATCCTGCGATTGGACGAGCTGAAGCTCTGAGTATCGTGGGCAAGCTCCGTAAGAAAGAAGATGCTGCGCGTCTGCTGGTGCGTGTATGTTGCGCCATAGGCGGTGCAGATGGGGATTTCGATCAAAGCGAGCAAGCTATCTGCCGAACGATTTGCAACGAGCTCGGCTTGAAGCCGAGCGAATTTGATCTTTGAGGGTATTACCTTGGAAAACACAGTAATCGGCTTTCCTCCGCTCACTATGGCAGTTTTCGCTGGCCTTGCGATATTCGCGCTGGCAGTCGACCTGTTTACCCACAAAAACGACAAGCCAGTAACGTTGCTCAACGCTTCGCTCTGGTCGATCTTCTGGGTAGTTATCTCGCTCGCATTTGCGGGCTTCCTGTACTTCGATCATGGCCCTGAGGTCGCTAGTCTTTTCATCACGGGTTACGCTCTTGAGAAAGTACTAAGCGTCGACAACCTCTTCGTCTTTATGGCTATCTTTGCTTGGTTCAAAATACCAGACGCCCTTCGACATCGTGTCCTTTATTGGGGCATCATCGGAGCGATCGTTTTCCGTATGATATTCGTCGCGATCGGCACCGGTCTGTTGGCTTTCGGACCGTGGGTAGAAATCGTGTTCGCACTGATCGTTGCCTGGACGGCAGTGATGATGCTGAAAAGTGGTGGTAACGATACTGAAGAGGAAGACTATTCCAAGCACATTGCTTATCGTTTCGGGAAAAAGCTGTTTCCCGTTTGGCCAAAGCTGTATGGCCATAACTTCTTCGTCCGTCGTGAGGTTTTAGAGGACGAGCTTAAGAAGCCAGAGAATAAGGGCATGTCCCTGGCGACCAAGGGTACCGTGTTTGCCACGCCGCTATTTTTATGCGTATTTGTCGTCGAGATCTCTGACGTTCTGTTTGCATTCGACTCGGTACCTGCAGTTATTGCGGTGAGTCGTGAGCCACTGATTGTCTATTCGGCTATGATATTTGCAATTCTTGGTCTACGGACGATGTATTTCGTCCTTGAAGCATTGAAGCGGTACTTGGTGCACTTGGAAAAGGCTGTTGTAGCTCTGTTGTTCTTCATCGCTGGTAAGCTGGCTTTGAACGCAACCAACCATCTGTTCCACCATGGATACGATATCGACCCCAATACCAGCCTGATTATAGTGCTGTTTGTACTGATGATCGGTATCGTAGCTAGCGTCATCTTTCCCGAAAAAGAAGACGACTCGAACGTAAGTAATCCCAACGAAAACGTTTAACCATAAAAGGATTTGTCAAATGGCTCTCTCATTGCAAAAAGGCGGAAACCTGTCCCTCTCGAAAACAGACCCAGGGATGACTAAGACTCTGATTGGTCTGGGCTGGGACCCTCGCGCGACTGATGGCGCTGAGTTCGATCTTGATGCCAGTGCCTTCCTTATAACTGCTAGTGGCAAGGTTCGTGGCGAAACCGATTTCATTTTTTACAACCAACTGAAGAGTCCGGATGGCTCCGTAGAACATACTGGTGACAATCGTACGGGCGAAGGCGATGGCGACGATGAAATTCTGAAGGTCGACCTGTCCCGCGTGCCGGCTGATATCGACAAAATAGCTTTCACAGTTACCATCCATGAAGGCCAAGCGCGTAACCAGAATTTTGGCCAAGTTGCCAACGCGTACATTCGTATTGTTAACGAAGTATCCGGGTCCGAAGTCGTGCGCTATGACCTGGCTGAAGATGCCAGTGTCGAGACTGCAATGATCTTCGGCGAGCTTTACCGTAATAACGGTGAATGGAAGTTCCGGGCGGTTGGTCAAGGTTACGCTGGCGGCCTGAAAGCGATGGCTAATCAGTTTGGAATCAACATCTGACGCATCACCACGACAAGGAATATCGCAATGGCTGTAAGTCTAAGCAAAGGCGGCAACGTTTCTTTATCCAAAGAAGCCCCGGGCTTGTCCGAAGTACTTGTTGGATTGGGCTGGGATCCAAGAGTGACCGACGGTGCTGAATTCGACCTCGATGCTTCAATTTTCGTTTGCGGCGAGAACGGCAAGGTATTGAACGATTCTTCATTCATCTTTTACAACAACAAAATGTCGCAAGACGGCACTATCGAACATTTGGGCGACAATCGCTCCGGTGCTGGCGAAGGTGATGACGAACAAGCTGCGATAAAGCTGACCGGGCTGGCTGCCGACGTGAAAAAGCTCGTGTTCGCGGTAACAATTCATGAAGCTGAATCCCGCAAGCAGAGCTTTGGCCAAGTTTCAAACGCGTTTATTCGTGTGGTCAACAAGGCTGACGGTAAAGAAATCGCTCGCTACGATCTTTCGGAAGACGCGAGCACCGAAACCGCAATGGTGTTCGGCGAACTGTATCGCCACGGCGATGAGTTCAAGTTCAAGGCAATCGGCCAGGGCTTTACGGGTGGTTTGAAGCCGCTGGCTGAAGCCCATGGCGTAGCCATCGGCTGATCTATAGCAGCATGAGACCCCTGTCCCTTGGCAGGGGTTTTTTATGGACAAAGGAATGTACCAGTGGAAAAAAACCATGATTGCCGCCATAGCTTATCTTTGCGCAAGGCTCGTCTATATGAGCAATGTTGATCGTGTTGTGTGCCTTTCGGGACCGATGTGCGATGACAAGCTGCTCGATTCGCTAACCAAACACTACTAAAGGGCCCAGCCATCCGCAGACCAACGGGACTGTGGACGGGGTTAAAGAAGAATAAAGATGAGAATGAATCTTATAGTAGGTCTAATGGTACTGTGTGGTTTGCAAGCCGCCCAAGGGGCGAGTTTCGATTGCGGGAAAGCATCCAATTTTGCGGAGAGAACAATTTGTACGGTGGAGAGCTTGTCTTTAATCGACGATCAATTAGCCAGCATT
This sequence comes from Halopseudomonas pelagia, assembly GCF_009497895.1. Classification (NCBI taxonomy): domain Bacteria; kingdom Pseudomonadati; phylum Pseudomonadota; class Gammaproteobacteria; order Pseudomonadales; family Pseudomonadaceae; genus Halopseudomonas; species Halopseudomonas pelagia. The sequence goes on from NZ_CP033116.1 coordinate 2,553,958, forward strand.
TACCAAGAGTCGCTTTTGTACTCATCGGACCAGGAAGCATTGAGACAGGAGCAGCGCGATTGGTTGAGGTCGCGCGACGCGTGCGAGGCGGATGCAATTTGTCTACAGCGAGAAATGAGCGATCGGCATATCGCTTTACTTGGTATCGTTCAACAACAAGGGGAAGATCAGCAACGGGTGGCTCCAGCGGTATCAACACAATCCAGCAGTCACTCCCTAAGTCCTGCTACGGCCGTAATTGAGCAGCCGCTTGTAAATCCGCCCGGTCATAACGTAACAACTCAAGACCTAATCCCAGAATCGAATTCGAGCCAATTGGGCAGTCTTGCGGCTGAACCAATTATTCACACTGCGGCATATGTGCCACCCATGCGGGGATCTGATTCACCTGTGCCTAACTTCGACGTGCCGATTGAAGCGACGTCGAATGGAAACGATCAGTCGATGCTGTTGAAGCTTGCTTTGAAGCTCACTGCAGTCGCGCTTTTATTGATCGTGCTGGTGTCGATTTGGCTGCACCATGACGGGCGCCTGACCATCTATAGCGACTACACTGATGCAGCATACACAAGCGCAGCGCCTCTCATTGGGCTTTTAGTTTATTGGCTAGCATCGTGGCTTGAAGTGCCGGAAGCACCAGCTAAGATCACTGGCATTGTTGTATTCGCTGGACTAATGGTTCAAGTAGTGAAATCTACATACCAGCAGAATGGAATGTCAGGACGTTTTGTTCTTGCCCTGGTCACCAAGATGGCGGTCATAGGGGTTTACTACATCATCATGGCTGTGCTGCTGGCAGGGATGTGTAGTAATGGTCGGAAGAAAGGAGAAAGCCAGCGCGCTTACGAGGCGAGGTGCCGGCGAGAGGCGAGGGAGGCTAGAGCGGGGATGGTAGCCGTCACTACAGGGTTCGTTTTTCTCTCCGGCTGGATCTGCAGAGATAAGCAATTTACTGACTTCGGAAGATACCTCAAACCCTGAGTTTGTAATTTCAATCAGGTGAGCGCGTATTTGGCTTCAACGATCTTGTACGAAGCGGCCAAGGTAACTGTCGCTTTATAGCGCGTCTGACTCGGCGCGCACATTGGCCTATGAATATATGGACAGGAAGTCTTATGGGATTTCGATTTCAAAAGCGAATCACGATCGCACCTGGGATTCGTCTCAACATCAGTAAGAGTGGGGTAAGTACGTCATTTGGGCCAAGAGGCTTAAGCGTGACCGCCGGAAGGCGAGGCACCTATCTGAATATGGGTGTGCCTGGGACTGGACTCTCCTATAGGGAGAAGCTTGATAATCAGTTAACCGGTATTTTGGTTCGAGGTGGCGGCGGCTATTCAGGCGTGGTGAATATCGATGTGGACTCGGGTGGAGTTCTTCGATTCACCGACGGTTCAGGTAATGACCTGCCGGCTTCGGCGGCGAAGAGGGTCAAAGCAGAGCGCGCGACCGAGATTGGAGAGCTACTCATCAGGGCGGCTGAGAAAATCAATAGCGATCTCGAAGCTTGTGTAGATATTCACCTCAGCACCCCATCGCCAACTTCTTCACCGCTTGGCCTGCCAGCTTTTGATAAAGCTCCGCCACGATCGCCGATTAGGGAATCTATTTCGCTGATGGATAAACTGCTGCTCCGGTCAGATAAGATCGAGCAGGCCCATGCTGCAGCGGTCGCCAAGTATCAGATTGATGTGTCAGCCTGGCGAGCTGAGCGAGAAACACACAATACTAAGAAAGCTGAAGTGGAAAAAGTGTTCCGTCTTGCTTCGAAAGGTTTTAGCGCCCAAATGGAAAATGCACTAGATTTCGTTCTGAGCAGAATGAAATGGCCAAAGGAAACCCAGGTTACGTACATATTCAGCCACGACAACACGGGGATCGCCGTGGATGTGGACCTTCCTGATGAAGATGAGACGCCCAGAACCTCTGCTGAGGTGCGTGCTACAGGCAAACTAGCGATAAAAAGGCGCTCAGATGCCCAGTGCCGCAAGGATTTTATCGCATTAGCTTTTGGGAGTTTGTTCAGAGTTGCAGGTGAGGTTTTTACGGTGCTGCCAGGTATTCAGAAGGTCTTAGTCTCTGGCTACATTCAACGTACTGATCTAGCGACGGGCAACGAATACAATGAGTACTTGATATCTGTAGTTATTGGCCGGGAAAAATGGTCCCAAATTGATTTTGAATGCTTGGAGAAGGTTGACCCAGCATCAACTTTCAGGGGCTACAATGCGGGTTTCAAGCTTGACCGTTCATCAAGATTAAAAGGTATTGAACCTTACAACATTAGTGACCTAGGCTAAGCCAGATACTATCGGAACCCGCCATAAGGTATTGGAAAGTAAATAAAATCTCTGCATCGCCAGGCAATTGAGTACAGGAGCCATTGGGAATGAATAAATCAATCAAGGTAAATTCGGTGCGAGGCTTAATGATCCTCTTTTTTGCTGGCGCCGTAGCCTCACAAGCGTTGGCTCAAACCTATGTGATTCCGCCATCTGATAGCACCACGCGTCACGTGCCTGTTATCTCCGATTTGGCCATGGAACAGTGCGTCAGCGATTACAATGAATCCAATTGGCTTGAGCAAGACATCAAACGCACGACTATTGATGAATACAGCCAAGCGTCAGTGGATGCCTATAACGCCAAAATTGAACGGCTTAATAACATGACCAGCGCCTTCAACCAAAACTGCGCTGGAAAGCAGTCAGCATCAGCAGCAAAGGCCGCCGAGAAGCTCAATCAGTCCAGACGGTAGGTTTTGCTCTCTAATCCTGAACTAGGCTGACGCCTATTTCATTATAAAACGCCTGACGCATCGCATCTTAGTAAATCAATGAATTGCGCTCCGTCTGGTAATGTCTGCGACCCAAACCTGATTCGGTCGATAGGCCACCACTTCCGGCGGATCCGCTGCCTACTTATCCATGACGCCTTCACGTCACATGAAGTAGTTTCTATCACCTGATAGCCACAACCTTCTTTGAATACCCTCGTTGCTGGCAGTCACGGATAGGCTGGCGTTAGCTGCCTAGTCAATGTGTTGACTTCACCACTCCATCATCGACCGGCGTCGCTCAATATAGTCGGCACGGTTGTAAGCGCTTCGTACCTTATCTTTATCCACGTGCCAGAGCTACTTCAATCAGCTCTGGCTCAAACCCATGCTCGTTGAGCGTGGTGCTGGCATTGGAGCGCATACAGTTGCGTATTCCGGCGAACGTGACCGGTCATTCCGGTGATCGTGACCGATTTGCACACGGCCTTCACGCTGGAACGGGTTTTGTACTCTGAGCGGTCACGATGGGTCAATCGATACCGCGTTTTGAGCGTTAGCCTTTCTCAGTGATTCCCCCTTCAGATTGAGCCGGTGGGCGCCGTGCAGGAGCCGGTCCAGGATGGCGTCGGCGAGCGTGGCGGAGCCGATGTACTCGTGCCAGTGTTCGGTGGGTAGCTGACTGGCAATGAGCGTTGAACCACGTCCATGACGGTCCTCGATCACCTCCATCAGATCCTGTCGTTGCTGGGCATTGACCTTCTGCATGCCCCAGTCATCTAGAATCAGCAGATCGGTTTTCAACAGCTGCGTCATCAGGCGGGCGTAGCTGCCATCGCCGTGGGCGATCCGCACTTGCTCGAACAGCCGTGGCACCCGCAAGTAGCGGACGGATAGCCCTTGGCGGCAGGCCTGGTTGCCCAGGGCGCAAGCCAGCCATGTCTTGCCACAGCCGGTGGGACCGGTGATACACAGATTCAGCGATTGACCGATCCAGTCACAGCTGGCCAGGCCTGCCATACGGGAACGTTCCAGCCCTCGCGGGTGGCGATAGTCGATGTCTTCGATGCAGGCCTGCACGCGCAAGCGAGCAGCCTTCAGTAGCCGGTCCAGCCGACGGTTCTCCCGGTGCAGCACTTCCCGGTCTACCAGCAGGGCCAGGCGCTCCTCGAACGCCAGGTCATGGGTTGCGGGCTGCGCCCGCTGCTGTTCCAAGGCGTCGCACATGCCCGTTAGCTTGAGGTGGCGCAGGGTGTTGAGTGTGTTGTGAGTCAGCATAGGTCTCTCCGGGATCAGTGGTAGTAATGCGGGCCGCGAACGTTGGTGTGCGCCGGCAGGTCGGTCAGGTCACGCTCATCGTCGGCCAGAGGCAGCGGGAACTGGTCCAGCCCCTGTTTCAGGATCGAGGTGATGCTCTGGTAGCTGGCCGAGTTGATCGACAGCGCCCGGGCACAGGCTTGTTCAAGGCGTTCACGGCTGTAGCGCCGACTGAGACTCAGCAATCCCAAACAAGCGCGGTAGCCATGCTCTGGATGAGGGCGGTCCTTGAGCTGGCTCTGCACCACCTCCAGCGTGCCGGGGCCGATGTCCTTGGCCCAGTTGAGGAAGCGCTGCGGCGACCAGTCCTTGTGGGCCTGATGCGCCTTGGGCATGTGTTCGGTCAGGGTTACGAAGCGGCTCTTCCCGTGGCGGGGATGTAATGCCACCCGCTGGCCCTTGTGCATGACCTCCAGGGCGGTATCCGTTAACCGTACGTCCAGAACCAGCCCCACCAAGGCGTGAGGTACGCTGTACAGGCGTTTGTCGACCTCGATGTGGTAGTCGATGCCTGGCCTGGCCTTGCGCCATTCGGCGTAGGTATAGGGCGCTACTGGCAGAGGCCGCAGTGCCGGTCGATCAAGTGCGTCGAACAGGCTCTGACGGCTCTCGGTTCGACCCTGGAACAGGCGCTGGTTCAGGGCTGGTAGCAACGCTGCAATGGCGGCATTGAGTTCGGCCAGGGAGAAGAACATCTGATGCCGTAAACGGGCCAGGATCCAGCGCTCGACCAACAGCACCGACGTCTCGGCCTTCGCCTTATCCTTGGGCTTGTAGGGCCGTGCTGGCAATACCGCCGTCTGGTAATGGCAGGCCAGCTCAGCATAGGTCTCGTTGATCGTCGGACTGTAGCGGTCCGCCTTGGTCACCGCCGCCTTGAGGTTATCCGGAACCAGCAGTTCCGGTACCCCGCCAAAGAACCTGAACATCCTTTGGTGGGAGGCGATCCAGTCTGGAAGGCTCTGGCTCCAGGTAGCCTCGGCGAAGGTGTAACTGGACGCGCCCAGCACTGCCACAAAGACCTGGGCCTTGCGCACCTCACCGGTAGAGCGGTCCACCACCGGCACAGTAGGGCCGCAGTAATCGATAAAGATCTTCTCGCCAGCCCGGTGGACCTGTCGCATGCTGCGGCGCTGCCGGCCACGCCAGAGCCGGTAGTGGTGGCAGTACTGGCTGTAGCGATACGCCTTGTCGCCGTGGCGTTCTACGTATTCGGCCCAGAGCAGTTGCAGAGTGACGCCTTTGGTCTTGAGCTCTTGATGAACCTCGAAGTAGTCGGGCTCGGCAAAGCGTGACGGTGGCGCCTTGGCCGGGAACAGCAGCGCGTACAGCCGAACCTTGTCCAGGTCCTTCGGCAGTGGCCAGGTAACGCCCTGAACCTGGGCCAGGCTGACGTACTTGCCGACCACGCCCTTGGAGAGTCCGCAGGCACGAGCAATGCGCTCGTGACTGAGACCGGCTTCGTATTTGAGGCGCAAGACCTCGATGATCTGTCGCATGGAAATCCTCGCAGCCGGCATCCGCTCTTCCTCGTGAAAAAAGGAAGCGGTATGCGCGATTAAGTTGAAGAATTCCAGTGTGTTGGCAGTGATTCCGGGGGAACGTGACCGACGATTCCGGCATCGTGACCGGTGATTCCGGGATATCACCCAAAATCGGTCACGATAAAACGGAATGAGCGGTCACGTTAGCCCGGAACAGGCGGTCACGTTCAAACGGAATGGGCGGTCACGATGGGCCGGAATATGCAACAGTGGCTGACCAGTCGACCAGCGTTGTTTACCAGGCCATCGAACGTAGTTACACCCCAGGTTGTCTGCAGGGTCAGTCTTACCGATTCTCGAAACGCGTCGAAACAGCTTACGTCGGCCACGTCCAGTTCAAGCGCCACGGCCTTGCCTCCTGATGCCGCAATACGACGAACAACCGCGGCGGCTGCCTCAGCATTCCTCTTGTAAGTCAGGATGACACCAGGTTGATCGTCCGTGCTGCCATGCAGGGGCTGGAAGCGATATTCTGGCCTGGCCTGGCCTGCCATGCCTACGCCAAGGCAGAGATCATGCTGCTGGATCTGCGGCAGCAGGGCGAGTTTACCGATGACCTGTTCGCCGAGGTGCAGCCCGCTGCAGCTGAGAAGGTGATGAGTGTGCTGGATGAGATCAACGGGCGGTGGTGCAGGGGTACGCTACGGCGGGTGCGTGTGCCGGTGACGCCGGGGTGGGGGATGAAGCGGGAGCTGAAGAGCCCGAGCTATAAGACCAAATGGGCTGAGTTGTGGCGGGTGGGGTGCAGGTGAGCCTGAGCCCGGACGGTTGGGAGACCCATTTGCCGAGCGGTAACAGACTCAGCAATACGACTGCCGAGCGTGCAAAGCCGATATATCGAGATCAATTACCTCGGTTGATCATCACCACATTATCAATATCAGGTCTGGATAAAAGCTCCAGTCTTTCCCCGAGCAGGCTCCATGCGGCGGCCATTTCCTTCGCGTAGGTGTGGTGTTGGTAGATGCGCTTGAGCTTATTCTCTTCGGTGTGGTTGAGGCACCGGTCGGCAACCTCAGGTAAGACACCTAAGGCTGTCATTATCGTTGCGCCTGTGCGCCGAAGGTCGTGAGGAGTCCATTTGCCTCCAGGTAAGAGCAGGGCTGAGGACTTTGAACTCCGATTTGTAATGATCGTTTGATCTGACTTTCTTTGTCGGTCGCCAAGCTGCTTGGTAACAGTTTTGGATGATACGGTCCCGCTCTTGTGCCGGTTTGGGTAGCACCATTGGGTACCGCCATTTACTTCCCGCAGTCGCTGGAATTGCCGAGCTGCAAAGGGTGATAAATAGACCGTAAGGGGTTTTCCGTTCTTGCTGTTTTCGGCCGGTATTAGCCAGATACCCTTGTCCAAATCTAGATGTTCCCAATGAGCACCAAGTAGTTCGCCAATGCGGCAGCATGTAGATAGCGCAATCCAGACAGCTGCTTGCGTTGTGACCAGAAGGCCTGCATCTGGAATCATTTTGACTAAGTACGTGATTTCGTCTTCGCTAAGCACTCGATCTCGCTCCGTATCCTTGCCGCCTATCTTAGCTTTGCGAATACTGGCGCTTGGGTCGTGTTCAATAAGGTCTCTATCGACCGCGAAGCGAAACATCTGGCGGATCAGCGAAAAAATCTGCTTTGCCATTCTGTTGACACCTCTGGCAAGAAGGGCATCGGTTACCTCAACAATATGGCCCTTTTTGACATCTGCTACCGCTAGCTTCCCAAGCGTCGGTAATACATCCTTCTTGAACATGCGGCGGACTTCTGCTCCACCGTCCTTTCTATTAATCAAATCTATTTTTGCCCAGTGCTCAAACAGGTCGTTCACTGACTTCCGTGCAGCCTGGTAGTGGGCTTCAGCTACCGATTTGGCTTTATTTGCAGCCAACCGTGCCATTTCGGCTTCACGCCCGGCTATTCGAGCGGCTTCTTCGGCTTCAAGATGTTCGCGTAAATCGGTTGTGCCAGCCAGATATAGAGTGGCTAACTCCCTTGCACGTTGGCGAGCGACCTTTAGCGTGATACCTGAGGTCCCATCCCGATCATAGGCGCCTATAGGTAACCGTATGCGCTTGCCTTCGGAGGTGGTGTAGCGGAAATAGAACAGCCGGTCACCGGATGGCATTATCCGAGCAATGAAACGGCCATGCCCTTTCGGGGCGGACTCATTTATCCAGATATCCTTATCGGAAGGTTTCACGTTCATTTGTCTGTCAGTTATTTCGCCCATCATTCCCTCGCTGGTGACCGTTTAGAATCTGCCGTGACCGTTTGGTGACCGTTTGAGCGTAGCTTAAGGCGGAACGCCATAGACGTCTATAGACATCAATCTTACGTAAGCTACTGTTAATAATGTAAATGACTAAAATTGACGAGCAACGGTAGACCCCAGGAGACAAGCATTTACCTATATGGGGTGCAAGGGGTCGAGTGTTCGAATCACTCCGTCCCGACCAAAAATCTAAAAAATCCAACTGCTTAAATGCAGTTGGATTTTTTTATGCCCGACGTTTTTATTCTCGTTCTATTTCGCCCCTTTTTTGTCTCCCCCAGCATTAAATTGGCGCTCCTACCGGTTGAGGTGCCCAAGTGCCATTCACCACACCAGCCGTCAGTTTTTGTCCAGAGACCTGCAGCTGAGGTGGGATTGATCCAGCGTTTCTGATGCGGACGCTTCCTCACAGGTACGTTTCCGAATATTGTAATGGTAATTATTCTCGTTTAGAATGCGGGCGGTCACCATGTCAATGCATGGTATTTTTCCGCGCATTCTGGCTTGGAGCGTGCCATGTCGTTACCTGAATCGGATTCGTTCATTCCCCTTGAGGTGTTGTATGGCACGCACCATGGCTGGTTACAGAACTGGTTGCGGCGGTCGGTCGGCTGCTCGCATCAAGCCGCGGATCTAGCCCAAGACACCTTTATGCGTTTGCTGGTACGCGATCAGCCAGTTAATGAGCGGGCGCCGCGTGCCTTGTTGGCACGCATTGCCCGTGGCCTGGTGATTGATTACTGGCGGCGTGATGCACTGGAGCGTGCCTATCTCGAAGCCCTGGCACAGCAGCCTGAACTCAGCCATCCCTCACCCGAGGTCCGCCATGAGGCTCTGCAGTGCCTGGAGCGCATCGCGCAGTTGCTCGACGGCCTCAAACCGGCCGTGCGAGAAGCCTTTCTGTTGTATCAGCTTGGCGGTTTGAACCATGCCCAGGTGGCCCGGAAATTGGGCGTTTCCACTCGTACTGTCGAGCGGCATGTGGCGCGCGCGCTGCTTCATTGCTACCGCGTTTGTTTCGAGGCGCCACAGTGAGCGCGACAGTAGAGCGCCTGCCGGAGTCCATCGTGCACACCGCTATCGAATGGCAGATGCGCCTGCGTGACGGTACCGGGACTCCCGAGCAGCATCAGCAATTTCAGGTCTGGCTGCGCGACGATGAACGTCATCAACTGGCCTGGCAACGCCTGCAGCAGATGAGCGGGTTGTTCCAGACCAGCCGGTTGCCAGGTGCAGCGCAAACTATCCCCCTGTTGCAACGCGCTGAAGCTGATCTGAGCCGCCGGCGTACGCTCAAATTGCTCGGCTTCGGTCTGGCTGCTGGAAGCGCAGCGCTACTGACCATGCAGGCGCCGCCTACGTGGCATGCCGCCTTTGCCACAGCCACTGGCGAGCGCCGTCGAGTGAATCTTGGCGATGATATCCAAGTGTTGCTCAACACCAACAGCGCACTGGATGTGCATGGGGGCGAGCTAGTGTTGCATGCCGGTGAGGTGCTGGTGGAGGGTGCCAAATGGCGCGTACGTTGTCGTTTCGCCGAGTGTTCAGGACAGCAGGCGCGGGTCCTGTTGCGCGAGCGTGACGACTACAGCGAGATCCGTGTCGAACGTGGCGAGGTGATGGTTAACGCCGAGGCCGGACAGCGCTGGCTGCAGGCCGGGGAGGGGCTTGGCGTATCAGCGGAGGCTATGACAACGCTTGGCAAAGGGCCAATCGATGCCTTCGCCTGGACCCGCGGCCTGTTGGTGGTCAATGACATCCGCCTGGCCGATTTCCTGGCCGAAGCCGGGCGCTACCGTCAGGGCTGGCTGGGTTGCGACACAGCAGTGGCCGATCTGCGCCTTTCCGGGGTTTTTCGCTTGGCTGAACCCACGCAAATACTGCGCAACATTACTCATCTGCTGCCGGTGAGAGTCGTTGAACGCACGCGTTGGTGGGTGCGTATCATGCCGGTGGCGTAGGTTGTTCTCGCCATACGATCCTAGGATTGTATGAAAAAATCTGTCGGACTTTTCTGACTCATCCGGTTAGGGATAGTCACTCCCTAATGGATACCGTCATGCATTCTGTCAATTCGTTGCCCGCTCATTTTCATCTCCGCACCCTGCCAGGCGCCATCTGCCTGGCGCTGGCCTTGATCGGTGGCACCGTCAGCCTGGCGGTTCAGGCTGCCTCGCCGACTTCCACAATTGCCGCGCCGAACATCCCGGCAGGGCCGCTCGAGCAGGCGCTGAACAGTTTCGCCGAAGGTGCTGGCATCACTCTGTCGTATTCCCCGGAGGTGGTACGCGGCATGAACAGCCCGGGGCTGGCGGGTGGGGGTTCGCTCGAAGAAGGACTGGCCGCGCTGTTGCGCGACACTGGTCTGGTCGCCCACAGCACACCGTCCGGTTACGTGGTGATGCCCGCCAAGGCTGGTTCCCGCTTTCAGTTGGAACCCACCACCATCAAAGCAACAGCGGTACAGAGTGCTTTCGCGCCAGCACCCGGCTATTTCGCCGGCAACGCCAGCAGTGCCAGCAAAAGCGACAGACCGATTCTGGAAACCGCGCAGAGCGTCAGCGTGGTAACTGCCGAGCAGATCGCCGATCGCAAGGTGAACAAGGTCGAGGAGGCTGTCGCCTACAGCGCGGGTGTGCGCGTTGGCAGTTCGGGGTTGGATCCGCGTTTCGACATGATCCAGGTTCGGGGTTTCGATACCACTATGTCTGCTGACTTCCTTGACGGTCTGCGCCAGCCATATAGCGGTATGCTGGCCTTGTACTCCACCGAGGCCTACAACCTGGAGCGTATCGAGGTGCTAAAGGGACCGGCTTCGGTGCTATACGGGCAGATAAGTCCCGGTGGCATGGTCAACCGAGTAAGCAAGCGCCCGAGCCTGTTGGCGAAGAACGAAGTGCAGTTGCAGGCTGGCAACTACGATCACCAGCAGGCGCAGTTCGACCTGGGCGGGCAGCTGGATGAAGATGGTGATGTGCTGTTTCGTGCCGTCGGCTTGTTCCGCGATGCGGAGTACTCCATCGAGCAGATGAACAACGACTCTCGCCTGTTGGCGCCTTCGCTGAGCTGGCAGATCGACCCCGATACTCGCTTAACGCTACTGGCGCAGTATCAGGAACGCGAGACGGCCGCATCGCCGATGCTGTATCACGATGGCCAGCGCCTCACCGATTTCTGGCAGGGCGACGAGTACTTCGACAAACTGGATCAGCGCCAATGGACGTTCGGCTACGAGTTCGAACACACCTTCAGCGACACTTTCAGCCTGCAACAAAACCTGCGTTATGGTCAGGTGGACACAACCAACCAGTATCTGCAGCCCGCCACGCTCACCAATGGCCGTACCCTCGAGCGTTATGCGGTAGGCCTCTACGAGGATCTGGAATCGTTGACCACCGACACGCGGCTGGTGAGCCGCTTCGACACCGGTGACCTGCGGCACACCCTGGTCACAGGGCTGGATTACGCATGGACCGACACGGCTCTGCTGTATGCCACGGGTCCTGGGCCGTCCATAGATCTCTATACTCCGGACTATCATCAGCCGGTCGACCGCCCCGGCACCACGGCAATGGATCGGGACGGGCTGGAACACCGCAGCGGCGTCTACCTGCAGGATCAGATCGAACTCGACCGCTGGCGCTTGTCTGCGGGGCTGCGCCGCGATTGGGTTCATGTGCGTTATGACGACAACCTTAACGGCAACGCCAGTAACACCAAGGACAGCGATTCGGCCACCACCGGCCAGATTGGCGCTCTATACCTGTTCGACAATGGACTGGCGCCTTATGCCAGCTACGCGACCTCGTTCCTGCCAGCGAGCGGTAGCGATGCCGCAGGCAAACCTTTCAAACCCACAGAGGGTGAGCAGTACGAGTTGGGTTTGAAGTACCAGCCACCGGGCAGTAAAACGCTGCTGACCGCGTCGCTGTATCACCTGACGCAAACCAACGTGCAAACCCGTGATCGAAGCAATCTTGGCTTCAGCGTACAGAGTGGCGAGCAGGTTTCCCGTGGTCTGGAGCTGGAGGCGGTGTCCGATTTGAGCGAGCGCACGCGGCTGGTCGCCAGCTACAGTTTGAACGATGCCGAAGTCACCAAGGACAGCGACTACGAAGGCAAGGCGCCAAAAAACATCCCACGTCATCTGGCCTCTCTATGGCTGGATTACCGTCTGCCCATGGGATTGGGTGTATCCGGCGGATTGCGCTACACCGGCAGTACTTATGGAGATGGGGCCAATACAGTGAAGAACGAGGGTTACACCCTGATGGACGCCGGTGTGCATTACGATTTCGGCAGCGGTTTGGACGGTGTACGCCTGGCGCTGAATGCACGCAACCTGACCGACAAGCGCTACATCAATTGCCAGGACGGTTATTGCTATCGCGGCGAAGCACGCGCCGTGATCACTAGCTTGAGCTACCGCTGGTGATCGGCGTGAACTGGCTGCGTACTGCGCTGGGCATCGTGCTGCTCGGCGTGCTGTCGCTCGCGCGGGCCGAACCAGTGACGCTGGACGGCACCGAGCAGTGGATCATGAAGAGCAACGAGGGCCGCGAATACCGGATCATGATCAGCCTGCCGGAGGGCGATGTGCCCTATACCGGCGGCTATCCGGTGATTTACCTGCTCGATGGCAATGCCTATTTTCCGGCCTTCCATGCGGCCAAGCGTGCGCAGAAGCGTCTGCAGGGATCGATCATTGTAGCGATCGGCTATCCGAGCGACACGCCGCTGGACTTCGAGCGTCGGGCTTTCGACCTGTCACCGCCGCAACCTCCCGAGCGCAACGAACCACCGCAGGGCGGGCAGGATCTGTTCCTCGACTTCATCGAGCAGCGCCTGATGCCGAAGGTGGCCGAGCGCTACAAGGTCGATCAGGACCAGCGCAGCCTGGTCGGGCATTCCTTCGGCGGCATGTTCGGCGTCTATACGCTGTTCACTCGGCCGGCTTTGTTCCAGCACGTGGTGGCGGTGAGTCCGAGCCTGTGGTGGCGCGATCGCTACCTGCTGGCCCATGAGCGGGCCTTCACCCAGCAGGCGCATGCGGGGCAACTGCAGTTGACCCACAGCAGTCTGACGCTGCTGGTGGCCGAGCGCGATCTGGTCCAGTCAATCCAGGATGCCCGCGCTCTGCAATTGAGGCTGCAGGATCTGTCTCAATACGGGTTACGCAGCGACTTCCAGATCGAACAGGGTGAGGATCACATGTCTGTGCCGTTTCGCATTCCCACTCGAGTATTGGATGAGTTGGTTGGCGCTCGACGTTTCTGAATACGTTTAATGTCAGTAGCGCATTTGTATGAGGTGCGAGCTTTGTACTCTGTTCGACCTTCAAGTTTGCTATTCTCCCCGCTTTAAACCATCCAAGAGGAATTTTCATGGCTACCACCCGTTCGCGTCGTTTGCGCAAAAAGCTCTGTGTTGATGAGTTTCAGGAGCTGGGTTTTGAGCTGAATCTGGACTTGAAAGACGACCTCAGCGTTGAAGAGATTGATACCTTTCTCGACCAGTTCATCCTGCAGGCCTTGGATGCAAACGGCCTGGATTATGTTGGCGGCGAAGACTTCGGCCTGGTTTGTCTGGCCGGGCGTGGCTCGGTCAGTGAAGAGCAGCGTGCAGCAGTGGAGAGCTGGCTCAAGGGCCGTAGCGAACTGACAAAAGTTGAAGTCAGCCCGCTCTTGGATGCCTGGTATCCAGACAAGCCGATTACTGCGGCATAGCGGTAAGCTGCCTTTCCCGCCCATCCCGTCATTCCCGCCCTCCGTCATTCCCGCCCCTCTCCCGTCATTCCCGCGAAAGCGGGAATCCATTTTGACTTTGGCATCCCAAACTCCCGCACCGTCGAAAGCCCCGACAATGGATCCCCGCTTTCGCAAGGATGACGAATAAGTATATTAATGAATCGTGTGCATCGAATTGCCTGAAAATTCACCATTCGCCACATAGGTCTGTCCGCGCTACTGTCTTCCAAGCTATCCACGAACCTGGAGGTTCTGATGAAAACCCTGGAAGACCAACTGTCGCAATACGCGGCTTACCACCGCGACGCGCGCAATATCGCCACTCACTTTATCGGCATTCCGATGATCGTGGTGGGTGTTGCCGTTCTGTTATCCCGGCCCGCCATTGAGCTGGCGGGTATTGCCGTATCACCTGCGCTGCTGGCAGGGCTGGCGGCGTCCTTCTACTACCTCAAGCTCGACTGGTTTCTGGGCGTGATCATGAGCGTGCTGATGGCGCTGTCGGTCTGGGCAGGTGCGCTGCTGGCGACTGAATCGACTGCGCTCTGGTTGTCTGCCGGTGTCGGGCTCTTTGTGGTCGGCTGGGCGTTCCAGTTTATCGGTCACTTCTGGGAGGGCAAAAAGCCGGCCTTTATTGACGACGTTGCCGGCCTGATCATCGGCCCGCTGTTTGTCGTCGCAGAAGCGCTGTTCATGCTTGGCGCTTTGCCAAAGCTGCGCACGACGATTGAGGGCAGGGCGGGTCATATCCGCTCCGGCAAAACCTCGGCCGCCTGAGTGCCAGCTAGTCGCACTCGCTGTTGGTAATACCCAGTAACCCAGATCATCTGGCGAAACAGGCGTACCCGGCAACCCTCTGCTGTAATCAGTACTGTCCCATGATCTGGCTCGCAACGGGCCAGGCACAGTGCAGAGGGTAACCATCATGATTTATGCAAATCCCGGAGCGGAAGGCTCCGTCGTTTCGTTCAAGGAACGTTACGGCAACTTCATCAACGGCGAGTTCGTCGCGCCGGTCAAAGGGCAGTACTTCAGCAATATTTCCCCCGTCACCGGCGACGCGGTCTGTGAAATTCCCCGGTCCGGCGCTGAAGATATCGAGAAAGCACTGGACGCAGCCCACGCCGCCAGGGCCGCCTGGGGCAAAACCTCCGTGCAGGAGCGGGGCAATATCCTGCTGCAGATCGCTGACCGCATCGAACAGAACCTGGAAAAGCTCGCCGTTACCGAAACCTGGGATAACGGCAAAGCCGTGCGTGAAACGCTGAATGCCGACATTCCGCTGGCGGCCGATCACTTCCGCTACTTTGCCGGTTGTATTCGTGCTCAGGAAGGCACGCTGGCGGAGATTGACGAGTTCACCACCGCCTATCATTTCCATGAACCGCTGGGCGTCGTGGGCCAGATTATTCCCTGGAACTTCCCGCTACTGATGGCCGCCTGGAAGC
Organism: Halopseudomonas pelagia; assembly: GCF_009497895.1. Classification (NCBI taxonomy): domain Bacteria; kingdom Pseudomonadati; phylum Pseudomonadota; class Gammaproteobacteria; order Pseudomonadales; family Pseudomonadaceae; genus Halopseudomonas; species Halopseudomonas pelagia. Next base: position 2,569,052 of record NZ_CP033116.1, read on the forward strand.
TGGCGCCGGCGCTGGCGGCCGGAAATTGCGTGGTACTCAAACCGGCTGAACAGACACCGCTGGGCATCCTGGTGCTGATGGAGATCATTGGTGATCTGTTGCCACCCGGTGTACTCAACGTGGTCAATGGCTACGGCCGTGAAGCCGGTGAAGCACTGGCCACCAGCAAGCGCATCGCCAAGATCGCCTTCACCGGCTCAACCCCGGTCGGCCGGCACATCATGCATGCCGCTGCGGAAAACATTATCCCCTCTACCGTAGAGCTCGGCGGCAAGTCGCCGAACATCTTCTTTGCCGACATCATGCAAGCTGAAGAAGCTTTTATCAGCAAAGCCGTCGAAGGCCTGGTGCTGGCGTTTTTCAACCAGGGCGAAGTCTGCACCTGCCCATCGCGGGCGTTGATCCAGGACAGCATGTACGACGACTTTATCGCCATGGCGATCAAACGCACGCAAAGCATCACACGCGGCAACCCGCTGGATACCGACACCATGGTCGGCGCGCAGGCCTCCGAGCAGCAGTTCGACAAGATTCTGTCCTATATGGAAATCGCCCGGCAGGAAGGTGCAGAGTTTCTGATTGGCGGCAGTGCAGAGCAACTGGAAGGCAATATGAACAAAGGCTTTTACATCCAGCCGACCCTGCTCAAGGGCAACAACCAGATGCGCATCTTTCAGGAGGAAATCTTTGGCCCGGTGGTCAGCGTCACCACCTTCAAGGATGAAGAAGAAGCACTGGCCATCGCCAATGACAGCCAGTTCGGCTTGGGTGCAGGGCTGTGGACGCGCGACACCAACCGCGCTTACCGCATGGGTAGGGCGATCCAGGCAGGCCGGGTGTGGACCAACTGCTATCACCTGTATCCAGCTCACGCCGCTTTCGGTGGTTACAAGCAATCCGGGGTAGGGCGGGAAACGCACAAGATGATCCTCGACAGCTACCAACAGACCAAAAACCTGCTGGTCAGCTACGACGTGAATCCGCTGGGGTTTTTCTAGCCGCTGGCCGGCAGTGGCTCTGATTAGTCACTGCCGGTCGAGGTGGGTGTGCCAGATACCTTCAGTTACCAGGTCGCGGGCAGTTTTCATCCGTTTTTCTGGGAGCTGGTGGTTGGTGGGGCTGGCGCACGGAGGGGGCAAGGGTATTCATCGCTTCGTACTGGCTGATAAAAACCTGCCCGCCGAAGTGGTCAAGGAAACTGGAACGGCGCAAACGGTCCATTACCGGCCCCTTGACCTCAGATAGATGCAACTGCACGCCGGCCGTGTGCAGGCGCTCAACGATGGTCTCCAGCGAATCCAGCGCACTGGCATCAATCAGGTTGACCCCCGAACACATCAGGACCAGATGACGAACTTGCGGACGCCTGGCAATAAGATCGCCAATCCGGTCTTCAAGGTAGCGGGCATTGGGGAAATACAGACTCTCATCGACCCGTAGGGACAACACGCTGGGCGACTCGATAACCGCAAAACGTTCGACATTGCGAAAATGCTCGGTGCCTGGCACCTGGCCAACCACCGCCATGTGCGGCTGGCTAGTGCGCCACAGGAACAACAATAGGGAAAGACCAACACCGATCAGGATCCCGGCTTCGACGCCAATCAGCAATACGCCGAGCAGGGTAGCCAATTGCGCCGCACCATCCTGAGGTGAGTAGCGCCATGTACGGCCCAGTGATCTGAAGTCAACCAGGCTGAGCACAGCAACAATGATGGTAGCGGCCAGCACGGCATGCGGCAGATTGTGCAGTAGCGGGGTCAACAACAGCACGCTCAAAGCGATACCAGCGGCGGTAAAAACCCCGGCCATGGGCGTCTGCGCGCCGGCATCATAGTTGACTACTGAGCGAGCAAAGCCGCCAGTGACCGGAAATCCGCCGCTGAAGGCTGCGCCGAGATTAGCGGTGCCGAGGCCGAGCAATTCGTTATCCGGTTCGATGCGCTGGCGGCGTTTGGCAGCCAGGGTCTGGCCAACGGACACCGACTCAACAAAACCCACCAGACTGATCAGCAGTGCGGCGGGTAATAGTTGCACCATCAGATCCAGGTCCCACGTGGGTAATGTCAGCCCAGGCAAACCCTGTGGAATGACACCGACCACCTGGACCCCAACCTTGTCCAGCTGCAATAACGTGACCGCCGCTATCGCAACGATAATGGCCAATACCGGTCCCGCCTTCGCCAGGTTGCCAGCCATTTGTGCGGACAGCCCCGCATGTTGCAGCGCAGGTTTTAGCCGTGCCCGCGCCCACCACAACCAGGCCAGGCTAAGCAGCCCGATCAACAGCGTAGGCCAATGCGTGGCGGCCAGCGACTGCCATAGCCGCGGCACAATCTGCACCAGGCTCTGGCCAGAAGCAGAAACACCCAGCAGATGCTTGAGCTGTCCGATGGCGATAAGAATGCCGGAGGCGCTGATAAAACCAGACACCACCGGATGGCTGAGAAAGTTGGCAAGAAAGCCCAGCCGCAAAAAGGCCATGCCACTGAGTAGCAGACCGGAGAGCAGGGCCAGGAGCATGGCCGCACCGATGTAGGCTTCGCTGCCGGCTGGAAACAGCGGCGCGAGGGCTGCAGCCGTCATCAGAGAAACCACCGCCACCGGGCCCACTGCCAGCGTGCGGCTGGAACCGAATACGGCGTAAGCCAGCAGCGGCAGTATGCTCGCGTACAGCCCCATGACCGGCGGCAGACCAGCCAGCATCGCGTAGGCCAGGCTCTGCGGTATCAGCATCAGCGTTACGATGAGTGCTGCCATCGCGTCCTGCGTCGCTTTATTACGGTTGTAATCCCGGCCCCAACCGATGCAGGGCAGCCAGCGGGCCCATTTCACTTAGCCTGTTCCTTGCCAAAGTCGCAGGCCGCCGGGGCTTCAACTGCTACGGGCTCATGGGGCAGGCGCACGGGTTTGGCCAGCCATTCACGGCCACGCAGCATCATGTCGAAGTAGATAGTAGGCATCATCTTCACTTTCAGGTCCCAGGCCAGGCGACGAGGAACGGTCGGATCGAGAGGAAAGGTCGGCAGCAGCTTGCCACCGTAGCCAAACTCGGCCAGCACCACCTTGCCGCGCTCTACAGTCAGCGGGCATGAGCCATAGCCATCATAAAGCGCCCGTGGCCCTTTGCCGGCCAGGACGGCAAGCACATTCTCAGCGACTACCGGAGCCTGCTTGCGCACTGCAGCGGCGGTTTTCGCATTGGGTGCGGCGCACACATCACCCAGGCTGAAGATATTGCCGTAGTGTGGATGGCGCAGGGTTTCGTGGTCGGCATCAACCCAGCCATCAGCGTTGGCCAGTGGGCTCTGGCGGATAAAATCCGGCGCGCGCTGGTGGGGCACCACATGCAGAAAGTCGAATGATTTCTCGATAACCTGTGTGTTTCCCGCCGCATCAACCTGGTTGAACCAGGCCTTGTGTGCAGCCCCGTCAACCGCAGTCAAGGTAGTGCTGAACCCGAGTTGAACGTTGTAGCGTTCAATGTATTTCATCAAGGGCGGCACGAAGGCGGGCACGCCGAACAGCACCGCGCCCGCGGTACAAAACTCCACATCAATATCCGGCAGCACGCCTTGCTTTTGCCACCAGTCACAGGAAAGATACATGGCCTTCTGCGGCGCGCCGGCACATTTAATCGGCATGGGTGGCTGGGTAAACAGCGCGCGGCCCTTACGCAGGCCTTGCACCAGTTGCCAGGTGTAGGGCGCCAACTCGAACTGGTAATTGGAGGTCACGCCGTTTTTGCCGAGAGTCTCACTGAGACCGTCCACCGCATCCCAGTGCAAGCTCAAGCCCGGGCACACCACCAGGCTGCGATAGCCAACGCGCCCGCCATCCTCCAGTACTACAGACTGTTGCTCGGGCTCGAAGCCTGCAACGGCTGCGCGAATCCAGTGTGCGCCATGGGGGATGCAGCGCACCATCGGACGCTCGGTGCGCGCCCGGTCAAAAACGCCAGCGCCCACCAGCGTCCAGCCGGGTTGATAGTAATGTTGCTCGCGCGGCTCTATTACTGCGACACGCAGGTGCGGTTCACGCTTCAAGAGGCTGGCAGTGACCGCACAACCGGCTGCGCCGCCGCCCACTACCAGAACGTCGTATCGTTGGGTTGGTGAGGGGCGACTCTGCGGCATCGCCAGCGGATCTTTTTGCCAGCGCTGTTCCAGCCGCGACGCCAGACTGCTGATGTCATATCCGTTGGCTTGCGCCGTATTCAGAAGCACCACCGGATCAAGGTGGTGCGCTTCGCTCAGCGCCCAAAGGCTGGTCGACCGCGTACCCGTGCGGCAGAACGCCAGAACCGGACCCCGTGCCTGGCCGAGCAAATCGGTGAAGGCGCTGACATTGTCCTCGCTTATTTGCCCTGAAAGCACCGGCAGGTAGTAATACTCGAGACCATTGGCCTGCGCTGCAGCCTGTATTTCGGCCGAGCTGGGCTGGCCTTCGCCCTCATTGTCCGGCCGGTTGTTGATCACACTGCGAAAGCCGGCGGTCGCCAGCGCGCCCATGTCAGCAGGTTGCAGTTGAGCCGACACCGCAAAAAAGGGGCTCAGGTGTTTCAGGGTGTCCATGGTCATTACCTCATAGCATGTCGAGGGGGATCTTCAGGTAGCGGGTACCGTTGCCCTCGGCTGGTGGCAGTTGTCCTGCACGCATGTTGACCTGCACCGACGGCAGGATCAGCGTCGGCATGCCCAGTGTGGCGTCGCGACTGCTGCGCATGGCAACAAAGTCCGACTCGTTGATACCTTCGTGTACATGCACGTTGTGTGCGCGCTCTTCCGCAACGCTGGTCTGAAAGCGATACTCGTCGCGCCCGGGTGCCTTGTAGTCGTGGCACATGAACAGGCGGGTATCGTCGGGCAGGGTAAATAGCTTGCGGATTGACTGAAACAGCGTGTGAGCGTCGCCACCGGGGAAGTCACAGCGCGCGGTGCCGTAGTCCGGCATGAACAGCGTGTCACCTACGAACCCGGCATCGCCGATCAGGTAGGTCATGCACGCCGGAGTATGGCCCGGGGTATGGAGCGCACTGGCCTGGATATTGCCCACCTGAAAGGTATCGCCATCCTTGAACAGGCGGTCGAACTGACGGCCATCGGTGGCAAACTCGGTACCAGCATTGAACAGTTTGCCAAAGGTGTTCTGTACCACGGTGATGTTCTCGCCAATTGCCAATTGGCCACCCAGTTCACGCTTAAGATAGGGTGCGGCCGAAAGGTGGTCGGCGTGCACATGGGTTTCCAGCAACCAGTCCACCTGCAGGTGATTGTCTCTAACAAACTGGATCAGACGATCAGCGCTTGTGTGCGAGGTGCGCCCAGACGCCGGGTCATAGTCCAGTACCGAATCAATGATCGCGCAGCGCGCTGTGCTAGGATCCGAAACCACATAGCTATAGGTACTAGTAGCCGAATCGAAAAATTCGTTAACCTTGGGTTGCATGATGGTGCTCCTTTCTTGATACCCCTAGGGGTATATAATTAAGAAAGATCGTACCTGTTTTTTTGTTCTATGCTTAGATTATTAAGGAATATAAAATCTAAGGTTATTCTTCCGCCATAGGCCGTGACTGAACTGATGAACGTTAATGAAACGCAAGAATCAAAAAGCCGCGACGCGATACTCAAACGTCTTGCTCGGGTGGAAGGGCAGGTGCGTGGAATCCAGTCGATGATCCAGCGGGGGGATGAATGCGAGAAAGTGGCGCAACAGTTCAGTGCGGCGCGCAAGGCACTCGACAAGGCTTACCAGGAAATGCTCGTGTGCTTGGCGGAAGATGCCATCCTCGACCCGAACCAGAGCAATGCCGAAAAGCTGGCGCAGCTGCGCGGCATCTTTACCAAGTACACCTGAGTTACCGTGGCCACGCTCAAATACCTCAACGGATACAGCCCCAGCCTGCAACAGCAGGTGCAGGCGCTGATCGACAAGAACCAGCTCGGCAGTTGGCTGGAACAGCGCTACCCGCCGCAAACCCAACATCTGATCCAGTCCGACGCCGCGCTGTATGAATACACCCAGCGCCTCAAGCAGCAACACATGCGCAGCAGCGATCCGGTCAGCAAGGTGTTCTTCGACACCCGCATGCACGTCATCGACAACGCTCTGGGCCAGCACCAGTTCGTCAGTCGGGTGCAGGGCAGCAAGCTCAAGCGCAAGAACGAAATCAAAGTCTCAGCGATCCTGAAAACCCTGCCAGAACCGTTACTGCGCATGGTCGTGGTGCATGAGCTCGCGCATCTGCGCGAGAAAGAGCACAACAAAAGCTTCTACCAGTTGTGCCAGCATATGGAGGCGGACTATCACCAGTTGGAGCTGGACCTGCGGTTGTTTTTGACCTTGCGCGGTTAGGGCAGTATTCCTCGGTCATTTCAGCGGCTGCACCTTGAACACCGCCTTGGCCGTCGCGCAGAGCTGATCGTTGGAGTAGATATTCGCGTCAGCAAAGCACAGCGATTTACCAACACGCGACGGCGTCGCACGCACTTCCACCCAATGGCCCACGTGCGCCGTACCCAGAAAATCGATCGTCATGCTCACGGTCACCAACCCACCGATGTTCTCCAACTGCCTGGCACAACTCAGCCCCATGGCATTATCCGCCAGCGCCGAGAGAAGCCCGCCATGCACAAACCCGCGGCTGTTCACGTGCGGCGCATCGGCCAGCAAACCCAGGCAGAAGGTGCTCTCAACGCTGGCAGCGTAAATTGGTTCCCAAGGATCGGTCAGGCCGCTTTTGCGGGTGTGGGGTTTGAAACCGGCGGGTATGGCTTGTGTTGTGTCCACGATAGTTCTCCGACTGATAGTTAAATCTATATATAGACCAGTCGTTATAATTTATCGAGAAATAAGTGCGTGCGAGATGCCATGGAAAGGGCGAGGCCTGAAACAGATCGAGTCTGCTTTGCTCTTTTATCAGCCAGGGTCCACCGAATTACACATTTCTTTTGACCCGGTAGGGGTAATTTCGTTTACTGTATGTACGTACAGTATTTATCAAGGTTACCTGATATGAACGTCCTCACCAATTTAGGCCCCTTGGGCAGCTCGCTGATTGAGCTGCCTTTTTTTTCCTCGCGTGTTTCTGCAGGCTTTGCCAGCCCGGCGCTGGACCATATGGAGCAGGCGCTGTCCCTTGATGAACTGCTGGATATCGACGCGCCGCACACCTACCTGGTGCGTTCAGCCGGCGACAGCATGGAAGGTGCAGGCATATTTGATGGCGATATTCTGGTGGTCAACCGCGCCGTTAAAGAGCAGAACGGCAATATCGTGATCGCCGCCATTAACGGCGAAGCGCTGGTAAAGCGCCTGTGCATCCGCGGTGACGAGGTGGTGCTGAGAGCTGAGAACCCCAAGTATCCGCCGGTATATGTGATGGAAGGCGATGAGCTGCTGATCTGGGGTGTGGTGAAATTCAACATACACGGGCATCTGTGTCATGGCTGACCCGGTGTTTGCGTTGATCGACTGCAACTCTTTTTATGCCAGCTGCGAGCGGGTGTTCCGGCCTGATCTGGCGCGCACGCCCATTGTGGTGCTGAGCAACAACGACGGCTGCGTCATCGCTCGCTCTGCCGATGCCAAACCTTTCGTCAAAATGGGTGCGCCTTACCATCAGGTGCATGAAGTACTGAGGCAGCACGGCATCCTCGCCTTCAGCAGTAATTATTCGTTGTACGGTGATATCAGCGAGCGCGTCATGACCGTGATCGAAAGCCTGGTACCGGGCCTGGAGGTGTACTCAATTGACGAAGCCTTCGCCGATATGAACGGCATCCAGGACCGGGACCAGCTAGGCCGCCAGATAAGAGCCACCGTGCTGAAAACCACCGGCATACCCACCTGTGTCGGCATAGCCCAGACCAAAACATTGGCCAAGCTGGCGAACCACGCGGCCAAACGTTGGCAGAAGCATTACGGCGGGGTGATGGATATCTGCGATCCGGAGCGTCGAGACAAGGTGCTGAAGGCGGTCAAGGTCAATGAAGTATGGGGAGTAGGCCGGCGGATGAATGAACACCTCACCAACATGGGCATAAAAACCGCGTGGGATCTGGCCCAGGCAGACGCCTGGACCCTGCGCCAGAAGTTCAGCATCGTAGTGGAAAAGACCGCCCGCGAACTGCGCGGCGTATCCTGCCTGGCGCTGGAAGAAGCGGCCGCGGCCAAGCAGGAAATCTGCAGCAGCCGCTCATTCGGTCACCGCCTGAAAGACATAGAGCCGATTCGCGAGGCGGTGGCCACTTACGCATCCCGCGCATGCGAGAAACTAAGGGCGCAAGGCTCGCTGTGCAAAAAGGTCCGGGTCGCCATCCGCACCGGCATGTTCAACCCCACCGAAGCCAAATTTGCCAAAGGCATAGTCTGCGAACTGCCATACCCCACGGACGATACCCGCTTGATTATCCGCGCCGCGCTACAAGGGTTGGAAGCCGTGTTCAGGGAAGGGCACGCTTATGCCAAGGCGGAAGTGATGCTGCTGGATCTGCGCCAACAGGGCGAGTTCACCGATGACCTGTTCGCAGAGACTCAGCCCGTCGCCGCTGAAAAAGTCATGAGCGTGCTGGACAGCATCAACAACCGCTGGGGCAGGGGCACCATGCGCCCCGCCCGGGTGCCGGTCACGCCCGAATGGGGCATGAAGCAGGAACTGAAAAGCCCGAACTACACCACCCGCTGGGATCAGTTGTGGACGGCGCGGTGTAAATGAAGGCTTAGGTTGCTCCTTAAGGAAACCTAAAATAACTCAGCACTTTATTTTATTTATCTGTTTAAGTTAAATTAACGACGACCGTTATTTTAACCTGGAGCAAGCATGAAACGCGGCACAACAGGGCATTACGTCCCTAACATCGCGGGTGGCGTGGCCTGCAAAGCCTTCATCCCGGCAGCGCTACCACCACAGCCGCCGCTGCAACTGGATAACAAGCTACAGGGCCGTATCAGCCAGGCCATGTTGGCGCTCGGTCGTCTGGACGCCATCAGCACGCTGCTGCCAGATGCACGGCTGTTCCTGTACAGCTATGTGCGAAAAGAAGCGGTCATGTCCTCGCAGATCGAAGGCACGCAATCCTCCCTTAGTGACCTCATGCTCTATGAGATGGATGGCATGCCCGGCGTGCCCATGGATGACGTGCAGGAAGTCTCCTGCTATGTCAGCGCGCTGGAGCTGGGCATGCAGCGCATCCGAGACGGTCACCCCATCAGTTTTCGACTGCTGACTGAAATGCATGAAGCCCTGATGACCTCCGGTAGAGGCATCAGTAAGGGGCCAGGTGAGTTCCGCAAGAATCAAGTGTGGATTGGCGGTCATCGCGCAGACGAAGCCACCTTTGTACCCGCGCCTGCAAACGAGCTAGCCAATTGCTGGGCCGAGCTGGAACGCTTCATCAATGATGTGCCGGAAGCTACAGATCCCCTGATTAAAGCCGCCCTGGCGCATGTGCAGTTTGAGACCATTCACCCCTTTATGGATGGCAATGGTCGCCTGGGCCGCCTGCTGATTCCGCTGATACTGGTCAGTGCCAATATTCTTGGCCAGCCGTTGTTATACCTGTCGGTGTTTTTCAAAAAACATCGGCAGATCTATTACGAACACCTGCAACAGGTGCGCGTAACCGGAGACTGGGAAAGTTGGCTGCTATTCTTTGTCGATGCTGTCGCCGACACCGCCACGCAAGCCGTGAGCACAGCCCAACAGCTCAATACCCTGCGCAGTGATCACAGTGAACTGGTAAGCGGTCTTGGCCGCATGGCGCCGTCTGCCAGGCAGGTATTGGAGGTACTCTTTGAATACCCTATTGCCAATATCAACACCCTGGTAAAACATGGCGGCATCACCGCAGCTACTGCAGGCAAGGTTATGGAGCTGCTATCCCAGCCCAGTCTAGCGCTGGTACGTGAACTCACCGGCCAGAAACGCAACCGGGTATTTGCCTACACTGCCTACATCGACATTCTGAATCAGGACTAACCCTTTTCGAGTTGCTTTGGCTACCTTCACGCATGCAGACAAATGCAGCGGGATAATGCAAAGTAGGTCACATAATGAAGCGGGCCCAAGCGCACGGGCCTGACCGCCTTCTTGCTGACAAGGATTTTGGAGAGAACGTGTCCGAGATAAAGCAACTGACTGAGAAAGTGCTGGCATTCCGGGATGAGCGCGACTGGAAGCAGTTTCACAACTCCAAGGACCTGGCCCTGTCGCTGGTGCTGGAAGCTACCGAAGTGCTGGAAATCTTCCAGTGGAAGCAGGACCAGGCAGCCATCGACGGCGTTGCCTTGGAGCGCAAGCAAGACCTCGCCGACGAACTGGCCGACGTGTTCTGCTACACGCTACTGATGGCCAACGACCTGGGCATCGATCTGGCTGAAGCACTGAAAACCAAGATCGAAAAGAACAGCGCCAAATACCCCGTAGACAAAGCCAAAGGCTCCGACAAGAAATACACGGAGCTATAACGTTTGATCATCTATCAGACGGACAAACAGCATTTTCTGGATGATGTGTTCAAGCGCGATATCGAAGCTATCGTGCTGGAATCCTTTCGCAACCGCACTGGCAGGTCTGTCTCCAAGGAAGAGATACGCTCCTGGGCCTCCTCCCTGGTTTATATGGGCAAAGTACTGAACGACGACGCTATTCCCAATGACTGCGGCGTTGCCATTGAATACATGATCCCACAGACGGCCAAGCGCGTTGATTTTCTGCTGACCGGCAAGAATCACGAAGACAAGGACTGTGTGGTCATCGTGGAGCTGAAACAGTGGGAGTCAGCTCGCAAGACCAGCAAGGACGGCATCGTTTCAACCCGCTTTGCCCGTGGCGAAGCAGAAGTTGGCCACCCCTCATACCAGGCCTGGTCCTATGCCGCCTTGCTGGAAGGCTATAACGAAGCTGTGTATGACGGCGGCGTGCAACTGCGTCCCTGCGCTTACTTGCATAACTATGCCGACGCCAAAGGGCCGATCAATGATCCGTTCTATGCGGCGCACATCGAGCGAGCCCCGGTCTTTCTCAAGGGCGATGACGAGCGTGATCGGCTGCGGCAATTTATTCAAAAGCACGTCAAGCATGGCGACAAGGGCAACACGCTCTTTCTGATCGAGGGCGGCAGAATAAGGCCATCCAAAAGCCTTGCAGATGGCTTGCTCGGGCTGCTCCAGGGCAATCAGGAGTTTGTGCTGATCGATGACCAGAAGCTGGTCTATGAGAACGCTCTGAGTCATGCCAGGGCCGTCCGCGAGAATGGCAAGCGTGTTTACATCGTTGAAGGTGGCCCGGGTACCGGGAAATCGGTAGTAGCAGTAAATCTGCTGGTAGGGTTGACCAGCGCGGACATGGTTGCCAAGTACGTCACCAAGAATGCAGCGCCTAGAGCAGTGTACGAAGCCCGCCTGGTGGGCTCCTTCAAGAAAACCTATATATCCAATCTGTTCGTAGGCTCCGGTGGTTTTACCGAAACGGAAAGGAACCAGTTTGATGCGCTGGTAGTGGATGAAGCGCATCGCTTGAATGAGAAGTCCGGCCTGTACGGCAACCTTGGCGAGCATCAGGTCAAGGAGATCATTAACGCTGCCCGATTCTCTGTGTTCTTTATCGATGAATCGCAGATCGTCACGCTCAAGGATGTAGGCAAGAAAGAAACCATTCGCCAATGGGCCGCAGAACTCGGCGCCACGGTGTTCGAAGGGGCGCTGGAATCGCAGTTTCGCTGCAGTGGCTCGGATGGCTACCTGGCATGGCTGGACAACACCCTGCAGATACGTCCGACAGCTAACGACAAGCTGGACATAGCCGAATACGACTTTCGAGTGGTCGATTCACCGACAGAGCTGAGAGAACTGATCCTCAAGCGCAACCGGGAAAGAAACCGGGCGCGCATGGTCGCCGGCTACTGCTGGAAATGGCCAAGTAAAAAGAATCCAGCAGCCTACGACATAGAAATGCCAGAGCATGACTTCAAAGCCCGCTGGAACCTTACCAAGGACGGTGGCCTGTGGATGGTCTCAGACGATTCAGTGCATGAAGTTGGCTGCATTCACACCTGTCAGGGGCTGGAAGCCGACTACATCGGTGTAATCGTGGGTGATGATTTTATAGTGCGCGACGGCCAGGTGATTACCCAGCCGGAAAAGCGCGCCTCGTCCGACCGCTCGATCTCAGGCCTGAAGACGCTCGCCAAAACCGACCCTGCATTAGCAAAAGAGAAAGCCGACGCCATCATCAAGAATACATACCGCACCTTGATGACTCGCGGTATGAAGGGTTGTTACGTCTACTTCACCGACGCGGAAACCGCAGCCTTTTTCCGTAATGGGATAATTGGCACACGCGACCAAGCAGACTCACAGAGCAACAATCAAACGGCCCATGCAGCTGCCGAATCTGCAGCAAAGTTTCCATTCCCCGTATTGCTCGGAGAAGAAGGCAGATCCAACCCCCGCGCAGTGCCGCTTATTCCGCTGCAGATAGCTGCTGGCTCTTTTTCTGAATCGCAAGCGTTGGATATGAATGCCGACGAATGGGTGGAGCTGCCTGAAGGCTTTAGTGCCAGCGCGGACTTGTTCGTCGCTCAGGTGGTGGGCGAATCAATGAACCGCCGTATTCCCAATGGCGCTTGGTGCTTGTTTCGATCCAACCCCAAAGGCACACGCCAGGGGAAGATAGTGGTTGTCCAGCATCGTAGTATTGATGATGTAGAGACCGGTGGTAGCTATACGGTGAAGAAATACTACAGTGAAAAGGTAGCGACCGAGGATGGGGCAGGGTGGGTACATCAGCGGATTAAGTTGTTGCCGGAGTCTACGGATAGTTCGTTTCAGCCGATTTTGTTAGGGGTTGAGAAGCAGGATCACATAAGGGTTTTGGCTGAGCTTGTAGTGGTTTTGGTTTGAATCTTCTTCTAGCGTCGGTAAGAGACTATTCAGAAGTGGCTCAAGTGCATTTGGGTTCTTTAACGTCTGCTGCGCGATCCTGGATTCAGCACCTCCCGATTGGGCTCGGACCCCATTACATATGAGTAATAATTGAGAGCGAGAACATTTTGATTGATCGGCTGAAAATTTGGGTGAGCTCAAAATCTTGGTTTTGGGTACTCCGGACCTGGCAAGGAAGACTTAGTTTTGTCTTTGAACGCAGCGCGTATAAGAGGGGTGCTTCAGCCAGCGAAGCAAAGGAAAATACCCGAATTTTAGGGTCTATCGCATGGATCGGCGTGAAAGGCCTTTTTGTGGTCGTTGTTGTTTTGGCCACCCTAAAGTTCATAGAGAATTATATCGAAAACTATCTGGGTTGGCCCCCACCACTCAGCGCAGACGATGAAGATTTCACCATCGACCAGCTCAGGCTTTACGCTCAACTGCTCACGGCGATATTCTCGATCTACTTCGCTACAATTGGTATTATACTGAGTTCTGGTTATACAAGACTTCGCCGGGATATCATCCAGATGCTCACCAGGGAGCAGGTTGGCAGCGTGTACGCTCGGGTTCTAGTGCTTGCAGCGATTTTTTGTTTATTAGCCTCGGCTGCGCCGATATTTGGATTCGAGCCTGGCCTGCTAATTTATGTTGTCGGTACAGTTTTGACTTTGTTGAGCGCTTTGGCTTTGTTTCCCCTGGGTCAAAGGATTTTCAACTTTTTTGATCTCAATTTGCTTGTTCGGAGTGAGATCCTCCCCAGCATTGCTCGACACATTGAGGGCGCAGCAAACGATCGGAATTCAATTTCTTTATCGAACCATCACTCAAAAGCGGCGCGACAATCTCTTGAACAGCTCTTCTATATTGATGATCGTGTTAAAACTGGTAAGGAAAGCTTAGGAGACAGTCTACCTGCGTTGAGCAATGATTATACGGCCTTGCTGCTGCACTACTTTCAGAAGAAACACACTATCAGCCAAGAAAGCTATTGGTTTCCAAGAAAAAGCAAACACAAACAATGGTTTTTAGCTGGTGACAGTACGACGTCTATGGCGTTGCAAATGAGCAATCAGCAAATACTGGTTGAGGAGCAGCCAGATTATCAATGGCTTGAAAATGAGATCGTGGAACGATTGGCGGGCCACGTTGAACTCGCATTTCAGGTTGGCGACTTTAATCTTGCGATGAAGCTTATAGGTCGATTTTCAATACGCACTTCCGCGTACGCAGAAAGGTTCCAGTTTGACGTCGGTATGCAGGAGCTTGAAAGATTCAAAGAGATCATTGAAGAGAGCTTTGCTTCATCGATTGTCATAGCGGAAGATAAAGCATGGAAGACAAAAGTTGGCATAGCAGATACATGGGCTGCACTGGGAAGCAATCTCTGCATAGAAACTCTACGCAGAATGATGACCTTTGAGAAAGAGCTTAAACAATTCTTTGAAAAGGACGAATGGAGCAGGAGGTCCCTGCGCCGTCTCCCAGCTTTTCTACAGATAGAGCTCGCCTTCATCGTTGAGCGCATTGAGTTTGAGCAAGAGATCGAGGGAGAGCGCCTATCCAAGCCAAAATATGTGCAACAGTTGGCGGTCCAAAAGCTTTTACAGCATTATTTGAGAGTTCTGTCTGCGATACGTGATTTTTATCAACGCATGGTTCCAGACTTTGTAGGTTCAATTGCAAATTTGAAAATGTCAAAGGCCGCAACGCAGGTGCTCTTAGCAAGCCTGCATAGCCATTGGAAAGTGCTACGCTGGTTTGACGAGGTCACGAAGCTCTTGGACCGGTATCAGAAGTATGGTTACTATACAGATGAGCTGTATAAACTGTGTGAGATAAATATTGCTGAGATGTCCACACAGCTTGCTTCGGCGAGAGATGATGCAATTTCTATGCTCGGCAGCGGAGATATAGTGGGTCATATCTTTGAACCGAAACACAATGATGAATTGCCGGATCATTTTGGACAAATCTATTTCGAATTGGCCGAAGCATGTATAGGTGCCCTTGAGCAGAATGATGAAAGCAAGTTAGATAGGGTTCTCCCTATGTTCTTGTCCCTAGCATTTCTCGCTGCAGATTCTAAGTTCGCGGACCCTTCGCTCGAAATAAACGATGAGTTCCGACTTCATCTAATTTCAACGGTGATAAATGATCTGGCTTCAGTTCTAGGATTTGCCATGCTCTACGGGGCGTATTTCGATAATGAGAAGTTGTCGGAGAGTGCCCTAGCTAAATTCGACACTTGGATTGAGCGCGCTGCCGACAAACAAAAATACCTTAAAAGAATGGTTTTCCTCTCAAATCCCTATAGTTTTAGCATTGGCGCGTCGCCGCGTGGTCTAATTCGTATCAACTGGAAGATGTCGTTCGAACATCGTGCGAGAAACGATGGATTTGACGACCAGATGACTATGGGCAAGGGGAAGCAGCACCCAGATAAACTTGTGAGAGAATTTCTAAGGTCACTCTCTGATGCGTCTCATCTGTTTTTTGCAAAAAAGATCGTTCCTCAACTTGATACAGTTGACTTCGACATCGATCACCAGATCTCATCCCTCGCTCGCCGGTTGCGAGAAGGCGACAAAAAGGGCGGAGTATGAGGTTTTTTAGGGCAGCGCCTTCATGCGGGTATGACTCTCAAGATGAACAATTGGAGTTAGTTGATAGGCTTTTCATCAAGCGCGAAACACAAAAGCCAGGCTTTAATCGACGGATGTTCGATGAAGATTTTTCGCGGATGTTCCATGTAACAAACCAAAGAGACAACCTATTCGAGTTCGTATCGAATGACGATGAGCTCACTCAAAAGCTACTAGGTAATGTTAATACCAGATACACACAGCGCTCGCCTGATAAAACAGTACATGATTTGGTTGAGGAAATAGCTCGATCGTTAGTTTCGTCCGGAAGAGCCTACTATTTCCTTCACGATGACCCTGCGCACCAAGAAATGCACATAGTTCCGTTTAGTCCACGTGGCGTTGTTCGTTTCTTTGGTATATACATTCAGTGGATACCCAAACGCATGGAAATGCACTGGGATCGAGAAGACGAGGAAATTCCTAGAGAGATTCGTGTCTTGGACGCATCCAAAGTAATGCGCTTGGATATGCCCACATCAATTAAACGCATGCTCTCCGCGCAGAACAAAACTTTGGATACACTTGATAAACACCAATTTGAGGTTTCCAATTTCCCCCCTCCAGCCACACATGCGAATCCAAATCCTACCAATCAGTTCGACTTCCGCGTGTGGAGGGACATTCAAGAGCGCGCTTTGTATCGTGCCACGCGACGTACTGGCTGGAGAGGTAGAAAATCTGATTCGTCAAAGTGCTCAGACTTCTTCAGCTGTCACCGATTGATCCGGTTTCGGCGAAACCAACTCTTGCTAAGAAATAACATTTTGAAACAGCTCAGTGGTGAGCTGTCCAGGATTGGAAAAAGTTGCAAAGCGGATTTCTCAGTTGATATCTCGGCTACCGATAATTTATCTAGCGTAGCACATCTTGACGAATTGGAAATGCGCCTGGCGAGTGAGACTGCGAGATTTAACGAAGTCATCGACTACTGCTACGGGCGGTGAAAGGCAGATTGAAAGGCCGATAAATTTAGCAGCAAATTTGATGACAGATTTACTATCATTCCCGGTCCGGCTGATTCGCTCAGCGGGAATTAGGGTTTGATGAAAATCTCAGCTGCAAAAAGCAAATGATCAAAAGGATTCGACGTGCAATTCGAGCGCTTTGCAAAAGAACCATTAGCAATCCAGTATCTTGGTACTGAGTACACGCAGCCATGTCTAGATGCTTTGCGGTCATTGATCCAGTTAAGAGTGCCGATATCGCAGGTAAAGCTGCTTACCGCTAGCGAAGGTCAGACGAATATTCACGGCTTTCTGATTAGTACTGAGCTGGACGAGCTTATCGCTATCCGCCCGGGTTTTTCGTCTGGCTACCCAGATGAGGGGTCTCGAGGTCTTGCTACCGCCATTGAGCTGCTGCGTACATTTCGTTTTGAGGTTGAGGAATACTCGGTATCAGGCAAGCTGCTTGCGCGTGTCAAGCGGGCAGCTTTGACTTTGCAGGATCTAAAGTTTCTGGAAAGCGCTAATCCCATTATGCCCATCGGGCTTGACGACTACGTTTACGATGCAGGTCTGTTTGGGCGGCCTCCCGGAGTTTTCCTGCGAGGGTTTGAACCCTGTATTCCTTTAGCGCTAATTGATGAGCGGCTAGCAGATTTGGTCGTGGATTTTTTTGAGCATTCAAATGCTCGATTAATGAGTGGTTATGCGCGACTGGAGGTCATCATCAAAAACCGGACGGGGCTGAATGAATCTGCAGGCAAACTATTCAGAGCTGCATTTGACGGAACGTCGCCCTATTTGATGTGGCCGGAAATCGACCAAGGTGAGCGTGTTGGGCGGGTTGGTCTGTTCGTAAGTGTTTACCAAACCTATCGAAACAGGAGGGCTCATAACGAGGTGGTTGCGAACGAACATCTTGATCTAACCGAGCTGCTGCTACTGAACAATTTATTTGTATTGGAGCGCTCTGCCGTGCCCTCCGGAAGGTTATTCCCAACCATTCATGATGATCCGTTCAAGTAATTGGGATCGCAAGAAGGTCGGTTCTGGAGTGCGTTGATTTTCCTGCGCAATACTGCAGCTACGCAACATCGTAAGCAAAATTCAGGTCATATGAAGATTTCTACATACCATAACGAAGGGCTGCCGCTGGATAACTGGCACACCACAAGTGGTTGCTCTGGGTGGGAGGCCTGCTGCTTGGCTTGTCGATTGAGGCCATTCTTATTGGGAGTAACTGGGGTCAGATGAAGATTGATCCCAGAGCTTGTTGACTCTGCGTGCGAGGTCCAGCAGCACCGCAACAACCCGATCTGCTGAACGCCACAAGTGAGTCATCTCTGAGGAAAATGCCAGTGCTCACCACCAAGCATTGATGTAGCGGAGGCGTCTCACGCTTGATAGGCAGGCTTGACGGCTAATGTCAGCTTTCAAGTTGTCGCCTTCAGAGCTACAAATATAGCCTTTAGAGCAACACTGCTAGGTGTCTTTCTTAGCCTCGTTCTGACTCTTAGCCGCTATCAAGCAGAAGCGCTGAGCCGGTAACAGCCGGCTTGTCATTTGCCCATACCCGCAAGATGATGGTGCCACCGTGACCAGCCAAGCTGGTCGTTATTCCGGAGATAATAATGAACAAAGTACTGTCTGTGGTTGTAGGGTTTTTTGGACTGATGTTCCTGCTGATCGGGTTGCGTTGGCTGGTCGATCCGTCTGGCGCGGCAGGTCAGTTGGGTATGCCATTGCTGGACGATGTCGGGCGCAGTACTCAGATTGGTGACTTCGCCGCGTTCTTTCTCACCTTAGGCGTGCTTATTCTTTTTGCTCTGGTGACGTCTCAGCGCGTCTGGTACTACCCCGCAGCGATGTTGCTAGGCATCGCTGCGTTGGGGCGGGTGCTGGCTTGGGCGGTGCATGATGCGGCGCTGGCGCTTGATCTGATCGTCCCGGAGGTGATTATTGCCGCTGTGTTGCTGTTGGCGTCGCGCCGGCTGGGTAAGACGGGTTAACGCTACATAGTCAACCCAACAGTTTCAGCTTTACGGCCACAAATGACGCCGACGTCACTGCGCCTGTATCCAGCCATCCTTGGATTTGGCCATTAACATTTCCGAGCGTTGTACCGAGCGGCCGACGACCGGTGCTGTCGCATCCACTTCTACATCGCAGCGGTAGACATCCGTGCGTTCTTCTTCGCAACTATGGAGGGTGACGTCGTGGATCTCGACTTTCAGCATGCCGGACATGCTCTCACCGCCGAGCTCACCCAACATGGCGGACATCTGCTCCATTTGCGCTTCCAGCAGCGCTTTGACGTCCTTTTCCGACGGCCCGCTCGAGCAAGCGCTGAGCAGTAGGGTTGAGCCCAGCAGGAGCGCTCCGTAAATGGCTTTTTTCATTCTGATCCCTGATATTGGTTTTGTTGTAATGCATTAGCTGTCCGTCAGCGAGGTTATGTCAGATGCCAGGGCTGGGCAATACTAGACCTGATCCTGATTTCTCACGCGGCAGACTTATTATCAACTAATGGCACAAACTGAAGCTGGTACGTGTTCTGGGTGGCGTGTTGATAGTCCTTGCGGTGCTGCCAGTGATCAGCTGGAAGCGCTAGCGCGCACCGCATGAGGGCTCTATAGATTGGTATCCGTCACTGCACCTTCCGAGGCCGAGGCGACTGTTTTCGCGTATTTCGCCAGCACGCCGCGGGTATAGCGCGGTGCGGGTTCTTGCCAGGTACTCAGGCGCCGGGCGATTTCCTCATCAGTCAGGTTGAGGACGATTTGCCGGGTTTCCGCGTCGATGGTTATCTGATCGCCGTCCTGCACAATGGCTATTGGGCCGCCTGCCTGGGCTTCTGGCGTGACATGGCCAACCACAAAGCCGTGGCTCCCGCCGGAGAAACGGCCGTCGGTAATCAGCGCGACCTTGTCGCCCAGTTGCTGGCCCATGATGGCTGAGGTGGGGCTGAGCATTTCGCGCATACCTGGGCCGCCTTTGGGGCCTTCATAGCGGATAACCATTACATCACCGGCGACTATAGTGCCAGCGAGTATGGCGCTCATGGCCTCTTCTTCGGAGTGAAATACCCGGGCCTTGCCAGTGAACTGCAAGCCTTCCTTGCCGGTGATCTTGGCCACTGCGCCGCCTGGGGCGAGGTTGCCCTTGAGGATGACCAGATGGCTGTTGCGCTTGATCGGGTTATCGAAGCTGCGAATGATGTCCTGTCCTTGCGGGTAGGGCTGCACCTTGGCCAGGTTGTCGGCTAGCGTCTGGCCGGTGACGGTCAGGCAGTCACCGTGCAGCAGGCCGCGCTCCAGCAGCATCTTCATCAGTGGCTGAATACCGCCAATCTGGATTAGCTCGGACATCAGATATTGACCACTGGGGCGCAGGTCGGCCAGTACCGGTACTTTCTCGCCGATACGAGTGAAGTCGTCCAGGGTAATTCTCACGCCGATAGTCGAGGCCATGGCGATCAGATGAAGCACGGCATTGGTTGAGCCGCCCAGGGCGATAATCACGGTAATGGCGTTCTCGAAGGCTTCACGGGTCATGATGTCGCTGGGTTTGATGTCCCGGCGCAGCAGTTCAAGGATGGCCTGGCCGGCGCGTTCACAGTCCTGGGTCTTGTCTGCGGATACGGCGTCCTGGGCCGAGCTGCCGGGCAGGCTCATGCCCATGGCTTCAATGGCCGAGGCCATGGTGTTGGCGGTGTACATGCCGCCGCAGGAGCCCGCGCCCGGAATCGCCGTTTCCTCGATCTGCTTGAGCTCGATATCGGATACCGTACCCTTGGCATGGCCACCCACCGCCTCGAATACGGAAATGATGTCGGTGTGGTTCTTGCCCGGGCGAATGGTGCCGCCGTAGATAAAGATGGCTGGCCGGTTCAGCCGCGCCAGACCCATGATGCAGCCGGGCATGTTCTTGTCGCAGCCGCCGATGGCGATAATGCCGTCATGGCCCATGCAGCCGGAGACGGCTTCAATGGAATCAGCAATGATCTCGCGCGATACCAGCGAGTACTTCATGCCTTCGGTACCCATGGAAATGCCATCGGAGATGGTGATGGTGTTATAGATCACGCCTTTGCCGCCTGCTGCATTGATGCTGGCGTTGACGGTCTCGGCCAGGCCGTTGATGTGCATGTTGCAGGGCGTGACCATGCTCCAGGTGGAGGCTACACCAACTTGGGGCTTGCGAAAGTCATCAGCGCTGAAGCCAACCGCATGCAACATGGCGCGGCTGGCGGCGCGTTCGACGCCTTCTACCACTTGGCTGGAGTGTTTGCGCGAAGGCTTGGCGGGGGTGTTGTCCTCTGTCATTGCTGCGTACCTCTGGAGTTCCGGGGGGGGTCGACGCGCTGTGGAGTGGCTATTGCTAGCCTAGCGCCTGTTGGCACTCTAGCACGCAGGACCCGGTACGCGGGTTGAGGGGCGTCGTGCCCAGAGAGCCGACCCTGGTAATTGACTGGCAACAGGCGCCATGCTGAACTGACGCCGCACTGTGTCTGCAGTTGGCCGGCCAACGGCTGCCTTTTATCTTTCGAGATTGCTGATGACTATACCGAGAATTGCCATTATTGGTGGTGGCCTGGCTGGGCTGTATGCGGCTTACCGGCTACATCAGCTTGGTATCGAGTTTGACCTTTTCGAGGCGCGCAGTCGGCTGGGCGGCCGCATTCTGTCGACCGAGTCAGGCGGGTTTGATCTGGGGCCATCCTGGTTCTGGCCTGACTTTCAGCCGCTTATGCATAATCTGGTGGCTGAATTGGGTTTACCTGTGTTCGAGCAATACACGGCAGGATCTACCTTGGTGGAGGATCAGGTGGCGGGCGTTGTACGTAAAGCAGGGTATCTGCCGGGCAACGCGTCAATGCGTTTCGAGGGCGGAACCGGCCGACTGGTAGAAGCGCTGGCTGCCTCATTGCCGTCAGCTAAGGTGCATTTGAATGCTGCGCTGACATCTGTGCGTCTGGAAGATCAGGGGGTGCGGCTGACATTCTCCGGCGAGCAGTTGCAGGTACCCCATTACTCGAGTCTCTGGCTGGCGTTGCCGCCACGGTTGGCGACGGGGATTCAATTTACGCCGGGGCTTTTGCAGCCCGATTTGCAGCAGCTGATGGCTGTGCCAACGTGGATGGCGGCGCATGCCAAGTACATTGCACGCTACGCCAGGCCGTTCTGGCGTGAAGCGGGGTTGTCAGGTGATGCATTCAGTCGCATTGGCCCTTTGGTTGAACTGCACGACGCCTGCAATGAGGGTGGCGCGGCGCTATTCGGCTTTTTGGGGGTGGGTGCGGCTCAGCGCGCTCGCATCGGTGAGCCTGACTTGAAGGCATTATGCCGAGCCCAGCTCGTGCGGTTGTTTGGCGATCAGGCCGCTGATCCCATAGAGGACTACTTGCACGACTGGGCTGCTGATCCCTTTACGGCAACCGAACAGGACCAGGTAGCGTCGGGTGCACACGGCTATCTTGAGCGGGGCTTTTCACTGGCGCCCCCGTGGGGAGACATGCTGCGTTTGATTGGCAGCGAAGCAACTGCCGAGCAGGGCGGATATATGGAAGGTGCGCTGGGCGCAGTGGATGTGGCTATGCAGGTGCATCACAGATCTGCCGGCATCAACAACCCCTTACGCCGATAAGCCTCAATATCAATCCCGAACGCACCGCTGCTATACACCTCATGAACCCGGCATGGTTTACCGGTTGCGTCATTGATGCTGCTGGCCAGATCAATTACGGCCTCCTTGCAAAGCTTTTTGTTGGCATCCAGCACCCGCAGTATCTTGGGTTTGAGCTTGCTGGCGGGGGAGCAGCCGATGATGATGCCGACTTCGCCAGTGTTCAGCTCCACAATTTCACCGGGCGGGTAGATGCCGATCAGGCGGATAAAGTGGCCAACGATTTCTTCATCAAAATGGCTGTTGGTGGCGTCAAACAGAATGCGCAGTGATTCCAGGCTGGACTTGCCCTTGCTGTAGACGCGGTCGCTGTTGATTGCGTCGTAGGCGTCGACTACAGCGATGATCTTGGCAAAGTAGGGGATTCTGCTGGCGTTCAAGCCGCGCGGGTAGCCTTTGCCATCCAGGCGTTCATGGTGGGAGTAGGCGACGTCCACGGTGGCGGGGGTGACCTGCTGGTTGCTCATCAGTAGCCTGCGCCCTTCAATGGCGTGGCTCTGCATGATGCGCAGCTCTTCGGCGGTGAGGGCCCCGGGTTTGTTCAGAATCGCGCTGGGGACCTTTATCTTGCCTACGTCGTGCAGCATGCCGCACACGCCAATCTGCTCCAGCTGATAATCCGGCAGGGCTAGTTCACGGCCCAGGGCGATGGCGAAGATGGCGACGCGCAGTGAGTGTTCGGCAGTGTAATGATCGCTATTCTTGATGCGGGCCAGCCAGAGCATGGCGGCAGGGTTGCGCAGGATGCTGTCGACACACTCGCGCACCACGGCCTTGACCGCGCTGACGTCCAGCTCCTGGCCCATGCGCACGGCATCGAGCAGGCGCAGTGACTCTTCGCGCGCGGCGTGCCAGACGGGAGAGGCTTGATCCATTTCCTGGGCGAAACTGACCTTGCCGACAATCGGCTGCAATTCGGGCGCCTGGGCGTGGTTCTCGATGATTTGTTGTTTGACGCCGACGGTGAGCCGGGAGTCCACCCAGACATGCTTGCAGGCCTCTTGCAGCAGGCGGATTTCCTCCTGCTGGCGAATGCGAAAGCCTTGAAATAGAAAGCTGGTTTCAGTCCAGGGGCGATCAAGTTCGATCACGTACATCCCAATGGTGAGTTGGGCTACGTCGATCTTCATGCGGTCCGTTCGGGCGTTTTCGGACATGGGACTTCTCGATGTTGGCGGCAGGCCTTTTTTTATTCTTTATAACCTATCGCCCATCGATTTGCTCTAGCGTTTATGGCGATTTGCCACACTCTACAGAAGAATATGTAGCGGGATATTGATACGCGTCAAATTGCACGCAAGATCCGTTGATAACGCATTTTGGAAACTCTGATTTCGATTCGTATAACCGCCGCCGAATGCACTGCTGATTGCAGCGATCCGGCGGGGTTTTACCTGGTTTGCCTGGCTGTAATCAGGTATGCGCACCGCCATCGACGTTAAGAACGGCACCGGTTATTTGCTTGGCTGCTGGGCTGGCGAAAAAGACCACGGCAGCGGCGATGTCCTCCGGCTTACCGTAACGGCCCAACGGCATTATTGACCGTTGCAAATCAGCGAATTCGCCGGTCGCGGGGTTCATGTCGGTATCCGTTGAGCCTGGCTGAACCAGATTGACGGTTATATCTTTTGGGCCAAGCTCGCGGGCCAGGCCGCGGTTGAAAGCGTGCAGGGCAGATTTCGTCATCGCGTAAACGGTGGCACCTTCACCCACCATGCGTTCCGCCAGTACCGAACCGATAGTGATGATGCGACCGCCGGATTGGATGTATGCCATTGCCGCCTGCGAGGCGAGCACGGGTGCACGCACGTTCACGTCCAGCAGGGCGTCAATGTCTTTGACGCTGACATCGGCAATCGCAGCGTACAGCGCGATGCCGGCGTTGTTGACGAGAATGTCCAGGCCGCCGAGGGCTTCGGCGGCTTCCTTCACCGAGCGTTTTACTGCATCGGGATCTGCACTGTCTGCCTGTATGGCTATGGCATTGCGGCCCTTGGCTTTGATCGCACGCACTACGTCGGCGGCGCTGTCGGCAGAGCGTTCGTAGGTGATGGCGACGTCCGCGTCCTTGTCAGCCAATGCCAGGGCAATGGCTGCGCCGATACCACGTGATGCACCAGTTACCAGCGCACGCTTACCCGTTAATTCGCTCATGATTTACCCCTTTCCGTAATGAATGATAAAAGTCTCAAGCTGTCTGCCGGTGCTGAACAGGTTCGCGAGCCAGTGTGGCGCGCAGCGCCGCAGCATCATTGGTCGGCGTGAGGTTAAACAACCGACGATAGTCGCGGTTGAACTGGGAAATGCTCTCGTAACCCACATCATAGGCGACGCCGGAAATAGTGCTGGCGGCGGACAGGCTGCGGCGGGCTTCCTGTAGGCGTACGCGTTTCTGAAATTGCACAGGCGTCATCGAGGTCACAGCCTTGAAGTGCCGATAGAAGCTCGGCACGCTCATATTGGCTTCGGCGGCAAGGTCGGTGATGCTGAGGTTCTCGTTGAAATGTTCTCTGATCCAGGCAGTAGTGCGCCCGATGCGAGTGGCGTGGCCATTGGCAAAAGCGAGCTGGCTGAGCATGGGTCCGTGTTCGCTGTGCAGCAGGTGCCAGACGATCTCGCGGCGAATCATGGGCGCCATCACGGCTCTGTCCCGAGGCTGATCAATCAACGATACCAGCCGTATCAGCGGGTCGATCAAGGCCGGGTCGAGGGCATATTTTCCAGCTACTGGAATATTACGCCACTCCACGCTGGGGCCGCTTTGCTCGCGCAGTAGCTCGGCGACCACCGTAGGGTCTATCTCCAGATGAATTGCCAGGTAGGGCGCTGCGGGGCTGGCCTTGGTGACCTGGGAGGTGACCGGCACATCCGCAGCGCACAGCAGCGATTCGCCTGCGGCGTAATGAAAGGGTGTTTCACCCACCATCAGTTCCTTCACGCCACGCGCAACCAACCCGAAGGAAGGCTGGTACATGGAGTGGCCTATCTCGGTGGGGGCATCGGTACGGCCGACCTTCAGGCCGTCGATGGGCGTGACGTAGTCATGGCGGGCGTGATGTTCAATCACGTTTAACAGTTCAGAAAAGTCCGGTTTGATCATCAGTGACAATCCTTCGGCGAAGGGTCGCAGCTCGGGTAGAGCAGATTCTGTCAGGCGGCAGCCTTTCAGCGGTTATGCCCTTTAGTAAAGCACCCGCGCGCGCAGACGCACTATGCAGATCCTCTCGCGGATATGCCTAATCCCCCGCATATGTGCGGAGGTTGAGCGCAAATGAGAAAGGCGGGCAGGTCGCTGAGAGTATTTGCATAGGGTCCTTGACCACAGTTTCCTTACGCTTCTGGTCATGGCGCTGATCGGCGCTTGATGACAGACAATCTGGAGCGTAGCCCATGTCAAACAGACAATTTCGCGTTGGTATTATTGGAGCAGACACGCAGGCAAGTTGGGCCGGGGCCTCACATGTGCCGGCGCTGCAATCGCAACCCTCACTTGTTCTAGCCGCAGTAGCCACCCGCCGGGAAGAAAGCGCGCGGGCGGCCGCCGAGGCGTTCGGCGCCGAGCGCTGGTTTGCCGACCCTTACGCCATGATCCGCGACGACAGCATTGATGTGATTACCGTCGCAGTGAAGGTGCCAGCCCACCGGGAACTGGTGCTGGCAGCGCTGGCCGCTGGTAAAGCGGTGTACTGCGAATCGCCACTCGGCTCATCCTTGGCCGAAACCGAGGAGATGGCCACTGCTGCCGAGGGCCTGCATACCGCTATCGGCCTGCAAGGCCGGCATAACCCTGCCGTGCGCCGCGCCGCTGAATTGGTCGCGTCTGGCAAGCTCGGGCGGCTGCTGATGTCAGCCCGGGTGGATGCGACCACCTTTGGCTACGGACCACAATCGCCCAGCCAGTATGACTACTTCAACAAGGCCGCGTCTGGCGCGAGCTTTATGACCATTACTACCGGGCATGTGCTGGATGTGATCGAAGCCGTGCTGGGTCGGATCACTGAAGTGGATGCGCGCACCGAGCTGCTCTGGCCGGAGATCGAGATCGTGGACCTGGGCCAGACCTCGGTCCGCGAAATTCCCGACCATGTGGATCTGATCGGCAAGACTGCCAGCGGTGCGCCGGTGTCGGTCCAGGTGCTGGCAGGTGTGGCGCCGGAACAGGCGAACTTCAGCTTTGAGATTCGTGGCGCGGAAGGTTGGTTGCGTCTATCCGGCAAGCATATGGCAGGCGTGCAGGTGGGTGATCTGACGCTGGAGTCCAGTGCCGAGTTCGACGCACCCGATGCGCCGGTCGCCAACGGGGTAGGGCCAACCGCTGCCGATTTCTGGAATGGTGCGGCGATCAATGTAGGCGAGGTTTACGCCTATCTGGTTCGTGACCTTGCTGCGGGCACTCATACAACACCAGGTTTTGCTCACGCTTTGCATAACAGTCGCCTGGTGGAAGCGGTGGAACGGGCGGCGCAGACCGGAAAGCGCCAGCGCGTGTTCTGAAGAGCCTTTGACTATCAACAGAAACATTAACCATCAACGCCAGCATGCTGGCCAACCCGTTGGAGAAGATCATGCAAGAAGAAACCAGCTTTTCACTCAGCAGACGCAAGATCCTGATCGGTGCCTCTATCGGCGCTGCGGCTCTGGCTGCACCGTCGATTGCCGGCGCCCAAACAACCAGCGCAGGACCTAAAACGGAGGATCCTTTGGCTCACGATTTAACCGGGAAGCGTGCCCTGGTTACCGGCGCCTCTCGCGGCATTGGTGCGGGTATCGCGCTGGCGTTGGCAGATCGCGGCGCGGATGTGGTTATCACTTATCTGCAATCCACTGACATGGCGGCCGAGATCGTCCGCATCATCGAATCAAAAGGGCGCCGCGCTCTGGCTGTTCAGGCAGACAGTGGCGATCCCGCTGCCGTGAGGCGTTCCATTGATGAGACGGTGAAGACTCTCGGCGGTCTGGATATTCTGGTCAACAATGTGGGTATTGCCCGCTCCGCGCCGTTGGAAGAAATGACCTTCGCAGATATTGACGACCTGCTGAGCGTCAACAGTCGCGCTGCGGTGTTGGCTTCGCAGGCCGCTATTCCGCACCTAAAAGATGGCGCGCGCATCATTACCATTGGCTCGTGCCTGGCCGAGCGTGTGCCTTATCCAAATCTGACGGTGTATTCGATGTCCAAATCGGCGCTGCTTGCGTTTACTCGCGGCTTGGCGCGCGAACTGGGTCCACGCAATATCACCGTCAATCTGATCCAGCCGGGGCCGATTGATACGGATCAGAATCCGGCGGATGGCGATTGGGCCGAAGCCAACACGCGACTGACTGCGCTAGGACGTTATGGTAACCCGTCGGACATTGCCGCTGCAGTGAGCTTTCTGGCGAGCCCGGCGGCGCAGTTCATGACCGGTTCGGTGATGACGGTGGATGCCGGATTCAACGCTTGAGAAGCGCTACTCCAAACAAAAAAGGGCCTGACGTTGTGTCGGCCCTTTTTTGTGGTCGCTGCGACTTACTCAGGCACCTTGGCGATCACCTTGATCTCAAAATCGAAGCCTGCCAGCCAGGTCACGCCCACGCAGGTGATGTTAGGGTATGGGGCTTCGCCCCAGTGGTCTTTCACTACTACGGGCCAGATGCTTTCAAAGCGTGATTGTGGATCGACGATAAACACGGTCACGTCTACCACATCCTCAAAGCTGCTGCCGGCGGCTTCCAGGATGCCATTGAGGTTCTTGAATGCCAGCGCGACCTGAGCCAACAGGTCCGGCTCGGGAGTGCCATCGGCTTTGCTACCAACCTGCCCGGAGACGAACAGGAAGCCATTGGAGCGAATGGCCGGTGAATAGTGGTGCTGTTCGTACAGAGCATGGCGCCCGGGTGGGAAAACGACATCACGTTGTGACATAACTACCTCCAACATCAGTTTGGGGGCCGTGGTGACCCGATGCAGCTACTCTAGGAGCTTGCGTCTGGCGGATAAACTGGCGAGAGTAATCAGCACTGTTTGCGAATTCCAAACAATCAACCGGCTAGCGGGGCAGAAATGGACCGTTTTGATGCAATGCAGGCGTTTGCCCGGGTGGTAGAGGCGGGCAGCTTTACCAAGGCGGCCGAAACGCTGCACATGAGCAAGACCACGGTCACGCATCTGGTGCAGCAACTCGAGACACGGTTACGGGTCAAGCTGCTCAACCGCACCACGCGCAAGGTTAACGTGACGGCCGATGGCGCAGTGTATTACCAGCGGGTAATACATTTGCTGGCTGAAATGCATGACGCTGAAACCAGCCTGTCCGGCGCGTCGGCAACGCCCAGAGGGCGGCTACGGGTGGATGTGCCGAGCCCCTTGGCTCGGATGATTCTGATACCGTCACTGCCGCAGTTCTATGCGCGCTACCCGGAGATTCAGATCGACATGGGGGTGAGCGATCGGATTGTCGACATGATTGATGAGAACGTCGATTGCGTGGTGCGCGGCGGCGAACTGACGGACCTCTCGCTGATGGCCCGGCGGGTGGCCGATCTACAGCTTGGCGTGTTCGCCGCGCCTGCCTATCTGCAAACCTGCGGCAGACCAGAACACCCGCTGGAACTGGAGCGCTCCGAGCACCACACCGTGGGCTTTCTATGGGCGCGCACCGGGCGAGCCTTGCCGTACAGCTTGCAGCGGGGCGATGAGCAATTGCAGGTCAAGGCGCAGTACCGCCTGGCTGTGGATGATGGCAATGCCTATCTGGCGGCCGGGTTGGCGGGGCTGGGCATCATCTGGCTGCCAACCTACATGTCTGCACCGCACGTTGCGCGTGGCGAGCTGGTGGCATTGTTCGAGGATTGGACGCTGGACTCAATGCCGCTCTATATAGCCTATCCGCCCAACCGGCATATCAGCCTTAAATTGCGCGTATTTATCGACTGGGCTGCTGAGCTGCTGGCGGAGCATGCGCCGGTCGTCCATCGGCCTATCACATAATTTCAACGTATACGTTTATGGCTCAACGCGGGCGACCAGATGTCATTATCGCAGCGGGGGCATCGCGCTGTCTGCTGGCTTTCAATGTGCTGCGTATGTGCGCAGCTAACACAAGCATGTATACCGCTGTCGGGTATCTGCTGGTAAACAGAGCGATGCTCTGGAGGTAGCACGGACAGCCCCGGCTTGACGTCTTCTGATGAATAATAATACAGGCTTACGTCGCCATCGGTTTCAAGAATGCCCAAACGTACCTGGCCCAGGTGTTCTACACCTAGTTGGCGCAGCTCCATGAAAAACTCGCCTGCGGAGATATTCAGATGGTCCAGGCTTTTCAATTCGTACTTGCCTTCCTTGATGATGGTGACCGGTTTGCCCTCCAGCCAGCTCGAAAAGTGTTTGCTGTGCCTGGTGCCCAGAACAGTGAGACGATAAAGCACCAGTAGGGTTATAAACACCATTGCTATAGGTAATAGCGGTACATCCTCGTAAAAGGACACGTCGCCCGCGGCTGATCCTAGCGTGAGGATCATGACCAGCTCGAACAGTGACAGCTGGCGAACGCCGCGGCGTCCGCTGACTTTTAAAAACAGGAAAACGATCAGAAATGCAAAAAGGGCGCGGAAGGCCACCTCGCCCAGAAAGGCCACGGGGAAATCATCTAACAGCATGCGCTGCCAATCGAATGCGATCATAAGTGGGTCCATTCAGTTGTTTATGATAAGTGAGACCTTGAAACATGGGTTTAGATCAGTTCGCGACGCAGCCCGATGACTAAAAAGTCTAGAGAGAATGCCAATGAATGAGCTTGATAACCTGCAACGTTTTCTCGATGCGCAATCGCAAATCTACCCTGAAGCTTTAGATGAGCTTGAAGCAGGGCGCAAGACCTCGCACTGGATGTGGTTTGTGTTTCCGCAGGTGGCAGGGCTGGGGCGTAGTGACATGGCTCAGCGTTACGCGATTGCCGATACTGACGAGGCTCGCGCCTATATTGGTCACCCAGTGCTTGGACCCCGACTGGAAGCCTGTGCGCAGGCTTTGCTCGGCTGGCGCGAGCGTTCGGCGACGGAGATCATGGGATCACCGGATGACATGAAGCTGCGCTCCAGCATGACGCTGTTCGCGCTGGCAGCACCGCAAAAACGGATTTTCCTCCAGGTGTTGCAAGCGTTCTTTGCAGGGCAGCCGGACGAGCGCACATTGGAACTGCTGGGCGCAACTGAGTTGCCTGAACCCCAGGACGAATTAGCCGGGCTGGCGCGACAAACGCTGGCGCACTACGAGCAAAACGCCGAGGGCTTTCGTGAGGGCACGCGCGATCACGATGTAAGCCAGAACATTGATGCCTTGCTGCGCAATATCCACGCACCTGCGCCGTTGCAGATACTCGATATGGGCTGTGGGCCGGGGCGTGATTTGCGCACCTTCAAGGCCATGGGGCATGTGCCAGTCGGACTGGACGGCTGTGAACGCTTTGTCGAGATGGCCCGGCAAGACAGCGGCTGTGAAGTCTGGCTGCAAGATTTTCTCGCGCTGGATCTACCGGCAGAACGCTTTGATGGCATCTTCGCCAACGCGACCCTGTTTCACATCCCCAGCAAGATTCTGCCCGCCGCGTTACGGCAGCTGTACCAGAGCCTCAAGCCCGGCGGCGTGCTGTTTAGCTCCAACCCGCGCGGCGAGGATCAGGAAGGCTGGACCGGGGATCGCTATGCCGCTTATTACCGTCTGGAAACCTGGCGGGCATTCATGCAGGCAGCGGGGTTTGTCGAGATTGAACATTATTACCGGCCTGCCGGGCTGCCACGCGAGCAGCAACCCTGGCTGGCAAGCGTATGGCGGCGTAACCCGGACTGAAAACCATTGCTTCACCTTGCGCCTCTCTGAGTGCCCCGAATACCTCTGGAACAAAATAAAGGTTAGCTTGCTAAATATACTTGCGGGTGTAGAATATATTCATTAGCAAGCTAACTACTTATTTCCGGAGACCAGAATGACAACTCCCACCGAACCTCAACTCTCGCTACATGAAACGCTTAAACCCTCGATGGGCGCAGCGCTCGGTCGTGTGCATCGCCTATGGCGCGCGGCAATCAATCAGGCAGTGGGGGAGCTGGGCATGACCGAGGCCCGCTGGGCGGTGATGATGCATCTGGACAAGATGGGTGAGGGCTGCACCCAGCAGGTGCTGGCGACCGAATTGGCGATCGAGATGCCATCGCTGACTCGCACGCTGAACCAGCTTGAGCAACAACAATTGATTGAGCGTCGCCGGGACAAGACGGATCGCCGCGTGCATTGCCTGTGGTTCACCGAACAGGGCCGTGAGCAGGTAGAGCTGCTGGCGGTGCACATTGCCCAGGTACGCAAGGATATTTACCAGGGGCTGTCCGACCAGCAACTGGATGCCTTTGCTGAAGTGTTGCTGAGTATGGAGCACAACGTGCGGGAGCTGTTGAATAACCCGGAGGAAAGCGCATGACACCGGATCTGCTTTTTGCGCGCTGGGTGCGCGCTGCCCTGGTCATGTTTGCCGTGGCCTTCGGTTATTTTCTTGCAGCTGATCTATGGATGCCGTTGACGCCACAGGCCCGCGTCATGCACCCGGTCGTGCGGGTAGCGCCGCAGGTCAGCGGCCAGGTGCTCGATGTGCGGATCGCCAACAACCAGCACGTGGAGGCCGGCGAGGTGCTGTTCACCATTGACGCTCGCCCGTACCAGTTGGCGGTAGATCAGGCGCAACTGACATTGGAGGCAGCCGAACGCGACAATACCGGCTACGACGCTTCATTGGCAGCCGCGGAGGCCGAGGTAAGGTCGGCGCGGGTCCAGGTCAATGAACTGGAGCGTGAACACAAACGTCTGGCCAAACTGGTCGCCAGTCAGAACGTGTCACAGCAGCTGTATGAGCAAACTCAGTCCAATTACCAGGCGGCGCAAGCGAGCCTGGCCAGCGCCAAGGCCCGCGCCGAGCAACTGCGGGTGCAGCGCGGCCTGACCGATGAAGACAACCTGCGGCTGCGGCAGGCGCGCAACGACCTGGAGCGTGCTGAGCTGCAATTCAGCTACACCGAGGTGCGCGCGCAAACCCCGGGCATTGTCTCCAATCTGCAGATCAAACCAGGCACCTTTGCGACTGCGGGCAGTTCGCTAGTGGCACTGGTCAGTGACGACGCGGACGTCATTGCCGACTTCCGCGAAAAGTCATTGGTGCACCTGACCCGTGGTGAAGCGGCGGCCATTGTATTCGATGCCTTGCCTGGGGAAGTCTTTGCGGCGCATGTCTCAGAGCTGGATGCCGGCACCCAGCAAGGCCAGTTGTTGCCCGACGGGAGCCTGGCTGCACCGGAAGTATCGGACCGTTGGGTGCGTGATGCTCAGCGCCAACGTATTCATCTGCAGCTGGAAACCCCGGAGATACTCTCGCAACTTCCCTCGGGCGCGCGGGCGACCGTGCAGCTTCACCCGGTCGACGGCCTGGCTGAGCTGTTTGGGAGCGTGCAGATTCGGCTGATCAGCCTCATGCATTACGTTTACTGAGGCCGGCGATGAAACCCATACTGCTTTTCAGTAAAATCCGATTGGACGCCAACGATGTGCGCCAATGCCTGCGCATTGCCTTTGGCGGCACGCTGGGCTTTCTGCTCTGCAAGGTGATGGGCTGGAATTACGGCGCCTTCTTTGTGGTTCAGCCGATATTGCTGCTGGCCATGGTGCCGACGCTGAACGCCCATGTAATGCGTCAGTTTCTGGCCAACATGTTGCTG
Source organism: Halopseudomonas pelagia (assembly GCF_009497895.1). Classification (NCBI taxonomy): domain Bacteria; kingdom Pseudomonadati; phylum Pseudomonadota; class Gammaproteobacteria; order Pseudomonadales; family Pseudomonadaceae; genus Halopseudomonas; species Halopseudomonas pelagia. The sequence goes on from NZ_CP033116.1 coordinate 2,601,999, forward strand.
GTGAGCTTTGCCGTGTTGGTGATTCAGGGGTTGTTTGGTGACAAGCCGGTGCCTATGACGCTACTGGTGATCGCCATGTTCGCGTTCTTGTTTCGCGAGATGAGCCGCGGGCCCAATTTCCTGTTTGGTGCGATGGTTATCGTAAACATGTCGATGCAGCTACATTTTGCCAGCTACCCGACGGCGGACGTCGGCGACATCGTTGCCTCAAACCTTGTGGCGTTGCTGACTACGCTGTTCATCGCCATGTTGATGCAGGTGCTGTTTGCCGATGTGGCGCCGCGTCAGCCGCAGCAAATGCAGAGCAAGCCGTTAACCAATCAGCGCCATGAAGTGATTCTGGCCACCACGGTCGCGACGCTGTCGTTTATCGTGTTTCAAGTATTCAATCTGCAAGGCGGGCTTTCGGCGCAGGTCGCCAGCATTCTTGTGCTATTCCCGTTGAACTGGAAGGGCGCCGGCCCCGCAGGATGGAATCGCGCCCTGGGCACACTGGTGGGCTGTAATGTCGGCTTGATTGTGCAGTTTGTGCTGATGGATCACTTCGACATATTGCCCTTTGTGGCCGTCGGGCTCTGGCTCAGCCTGATGTTGTTCGCCCGGGTACATCTGCTTGAGGGTGGTACCGGTGCGGGCATGGCGGCGATGACCACCATGGCCATCCTGTTCGGCCAATATTTGTCGCCTCGGCAAGATCTGTTTTACAGCGACCTGTACCGTTTCTTTTCATTAGGCATCGCCGTGTCGCTGTCACTTATTGCAGTCTATTTGATGCATTTGCTGTTGAATCGATTTACGCCTACGCGACTTCAGGTTTAGTCAGGCTGCAGATAAGCTGCGTAAGTATTTGCAAATACGTTATATGCAAACTAGTATCTGTAGATATAAATAGTTGTCAGGACAATGTTATGCTCGCAAATCCCATTGCTGCACCCGATAAAACCGCATCAGCTACCGGCCTGCGGACTGCCGTTGCCATCCTGGATAGATGGGGTGCGACCGGGGAGCAGGGCGAGGCGATATTGCGCGTGTCGCACAGTACTTATGCCAGGGCCAAGCGCAAGGACGGGTTGGCGTCGATCAATCTGGATCGCGACCAACTGACGCGGGTCAGCTTTGTATTGAACATGCATGCGGCGCTGCGGACGATTTTTGATAACCCGGAAAACCTCTACGGCTTTATGCGCATGCCCAACGACAACGCGTTTTTCTTTGGCCGCTCGCCGCTGGAGGTGATGGGCGAGGGCGATATTGTCGCGGTGTATGAAACCTTCCGGCGCATCGATGCGTTGCGGGGTGGCCAGTGGTAGCGGTGACTGAGCTGCCGGTGCTGCCGGCCAACACGGTAAGGGCGTATCGCCTGGTGCATTCCAAGTTTCCGCCGATTGCAATCTTTGACGATGTAGCGAACGAGGAAGAGTTCGAGCAGTTGTATGCGCTGCAATCCTTGACCAATCCGCGCATGCTCAGCCAGGCCGGTAGCCTTGAATTGCTGCCGCGTGGCGACATCCCCTTCGGCATCCAGGGCTGCTCCTATGCGGCGGCGCCCTTTACCCACGTGAACCCGGAAGGCTCGCGCTTCAGCGATGGCAGTTTCGGCGTACTGTATCTGGCGGATTCGATGGATACCGCGATCGCCGAAGTGCGCTATCACCAGCAGGCTTACTGGTCGCGCGTGGCAGATCTGCGCTACGAACGCTTTGTGTTCCGCGGCCTGACCACGCGCTTTGATGAGGCGGGTGCGCTGGACGTCTTGACGGTGCCGCGTAACGATCCGATCTATGCACCCGACAACTATAGCGCGTCGCGCGTACTCGGCCGCAGCGCGGTGGATGCGGCAGCCACGGCGTTGCGTTACCACTCGGTGCGCCAGCCTGAAGGCGTCTGTTGGGGGCTATTCACGCCTCGCCAGGTCAAATCGGTAGTGCAGACAGCGCATTACGAGATGATCTGGAGTGGTGAGATTGCGGCGGTGCATAAGCTGTCTACGCATATCGGCTGATCCCGCTGGGCAGAGTTGCGCTGCTGCCTATTTCTCCCGCCGCATCAAATCCACTAACGACCCTGCCGCTTGCCGCGCGCGCTTCCATTCCCTTGATGCAGAAAACTTGCTGGCTTCACGCCGTTTGCGGTTCAGCTGCACGTTGATGGCCTTGTCATAGCGCTTGCTCAGCAGCGCGCGCAGGGTGTCGACGTTGTATTGCTCGCGCTCGGGCGAGACGCACACTGGCAGTATGTCGTCGAGCTGCAGTACGTCCTGATTGAAATCCAGCGCTTCGCGGATCAGTTCGGCCTTGCTGCCAGGCTCGGGGCTGTCCAGCTCGTAGGGCGGCTGCCATTCGTTCTGAATGCCCAGGCGGTCAACCTGATTGAGCAGGCCTATCAGCGGCGGCGGCTGGTAGTCGATGCGCTTGCTGTGCCACTGGCGGAAATGTTCACCGAATTCCTGGTCAAGCTTGCGCGCTGGTTGATTGGCGCGCAGTACCCAGAGCACCATATCGGCTTGGATCATTTCCTCGAACAACACCTTCTCGATCTTGGCGTCGCCGTTCAGGCCGGGCAGATCGAGCAGGCGCAGGAAGGGAATGCCATCAACCTTGCATTCGTATACCAGCCCGCGGTCGGTTGAGGGCAGGGCGCTGGTCTCGGCTTGCCAGCCTTCGGTCAGAGCATTGATCACCGAAGACTTGCCGGCACCGGTCTGGCCGATCAGGCAGACGCGCACCGGTTCGGGACGGCCAACGGTGCGCTCGTCATCCTTGCGTGTGGCGGCGGTAACCGTCAGCTCGTCATCATCAAAACGAAAGTGGCCACCATACAGATCAATCGCCGAGCGCAGTACTTCGAGCATCAGCAGGCGCTTCATGCGTTGCTGCATTTCGTCGCTGAGCCCTTCAAATGATTGCCCCAGGGCCTGGCTGCCGAGTTCGGCGAGCATGCCCTCCGGGGTGAGCATGCGCACCTTGCGGTAAACGTTGACCAGCGTCATGGCCGGCGCGAACTGGTCGGCTTTCTCTTCCAGCCAGAGTACGTGGGACACCTTCAGATGGTTGATGCCGGGGACGTTGTTTCTCAGCGTGCTGCGGTAGCGCTGGGTAAGCTGCTCAGTGATCGCCAGCAAGGCGATGGGGGAAAAAGCCCATTCGGAGTGGCGTTTGCCCTTGCCGTATTGCGCAGCGACGCTGCGGGCCAACACCAGGGCGCTTTCAGGTACGTCGCGCCAGGTTTCGGTGCCTTGTACCAGAGTAATCACCTCCGGCAGTAGCTCCTGCTGCACCTGTTTGTCCCAGGGGGTCCAGTAAGCTGGCGTCTCCACCTCTTTTTCCAGGCTGGCTTCGAGACTGGCTTCGATCTGCGGGGCGTTCTTGCGCCGACGACGGGCGGCGAGGAAGTAGGGCACCATCGACGCCAGGGTCAATAGCCCAAGCAGGCCGACAAAGGTCAGAATGTAGTTGTAGCGAAAGATCGCATATAGGCCGAAGAACGCCAGCAAAGCGATGGGCAGCAATATGGCGATCAGCAAGAAAGGCGTCAGCCTGTCAGAGAACCTGGCGGCCGAGCGCACCGCGCTAAGCGTCGTTTTTAACGTCATTTTTTGCCACTGGCATGATGTGTTCGAAGGCCTTGCGGTAGGTCGCCTTGAGCTCTTCCGCAGAGGTCGGCTCGCCGCGTTTCTTGTTGAAGAAGTAGATGCAGCCGACTCGCCCCAAGGCGTAGGTAACGCAGTAGCTGGTCACCGCAGCGGAGGCGGCGCCAACGGTCTGGCCATACACCGGGATCAGCTTGACCAGTTGCTGAATACCCAGGCGTGAAGCGTACTGAACGCCAAAGCCCACACCCAGGGTACTGACCAGTTCGGTAATCAGGCGTTTGTCCCATTCCAGCCCGTATTTGTTGGCCAGGCTATGTAGCATCTTGGTCTGGATCGTCGGCACCGTCACCAGGCCGAGGACCGGTACGGCGTCGGTGGCACCGGCTGCGCCGGCGTACCACATGATTTCAGTTTTGAGCTTCTGAAAGTTGGCTTCTTCAACGTTGCTGTTGCCCTTGCGCTCGAACAGCTCAGCGACAATCGGCAGGAAATTACCCAGCTTTTCGATCAAATCGGGAATGCCCACTGGCGTGCCGTCGCGGCCAACCAGATCAACGGCCGCATAGTCGATCTCACCCCAGATTTTTTCTACTGACTGCTGGTTGTGTAGTACGCAGCGCCGCTGTTCATCCTGGGTGTCGAGCAGTTCGATACCGGTATGCACCACCAGGGCGTTATTGATCTTGCCGGAGCGCTTGATCTGTTTGATTGCGTGCAGCAATTCCGATTGCTCGGGGTCGTCAGCGCGCATGACGATGACCAACGCGTGACTGCTGCCTTCACAGGCCTTGATATCCGCAGAAGCGTCGTACCCGGCTTCGGCCAGGCCGCGGGTATCCATGAAGGTCATGACCGGGGTGCTGGCAGGGAAGTCGTAGCGCACGGCGGTTTCGGTACAGGGGCGAAAGCCGCGACCGACTTCGATGTCGCTGTGGCCGGTGACGGCGCGGATAAAGGATGATTTGCCCGCACCGGTCTTGCCGATCAACCACAGGGTCGGCAGATGTTCGGCGCTGTACCGGAAGGCGGGTTCCAGGTCGGCCTTTTTCTCCGGGTTGAGCCGGCGATAGGCGCGTTGCAAAAAACTCATCGATGCTCCTGTTTGCGGGTGACTCGCGGTGTTGCCCTGGGCTGATGATGCCATCAACGCAAGACTACCCTATGTATGACCGCGATAACCCGCAACATTTCCTTGCGAATGCGATAACAGAGCTGTTTGCAGCGCTGCAGCTCTACTTATAGGCATTCCAGCCCCAGGTTGTCTTCGATGATCTGGCGATCTGCCGCATCGGTCTGGCCGTCCAGGTTGAAGTCGTACCAGCTGGAGCGCCCGCCGTTGAGTTGCGAGAAGTAGCTCCAGTCCTTCAGATCCTGCTCGTTGATAACACGGTCCAGATTGCCGTCGCCAGGGCAAGTGGGCTCCGAGTCAACAATGCTGTCGAGCTCGGCCAGCAGAGTATTGTAATGCTGCTGCTGTTCCGCCGTCAGCGCGGAGCGGGTGAGTAGGTCCTGTGCATCCAGGTTGTCCAGGCCCAGCTCCGAGCCGCTTTCGTTGATTTCATAGAACTCAAAGCTCTCGGTCAGACCGCCTGCATCGCAATTGGGTTCTTCCAGCTGCAGCAGCTTGAATCGGTCATCACGCACGGTGCGTTGGGTTTCGGCAAGGATGTCGAAGGGCGCTTCGCCTTCACTCACCCGGTAGGTATTCACCGCACAGCAAGAGGTGAAGGACTGGCCGGGCACGACGCCATCGTCGCCATACCAGGTGCCGCCTTCGGAGATGCACAACCCTTTTTGCGGGAACAATTGCAGGCAGATATTCACATCGGTCAGTACGCAAGGCTGCGGGATGGCGCTGGCCAGATTGCGCCCGGACATGGAGAAGTTGCTGTCCCGTATGGGTATTGCCTCGGCGCTGGCGAGGTAGGCATCCATGGGTTGTGCGTCCAGCCGGTCCGCTACTTCGGGCGCACTCAGGTCAGCACCGCCCAATGTCGCAAACAGGTGATAGAGGTCGGTGGAATTGACCATGGCACCGACGGAACGCCCAGGTTGCTCAACGGTGGCGCCGGTAACGATCAAAGGCACCCAGATACCGCCCTGATAGACAGTGCCCTTGCTGCGCGCGGGCAGGAAAGGGTCCTTGACCACCGGGCCGTAGGTACCGTTATCGCCGATAAAGGCCACGACGGTATTACTTGCCGGGTTGTATTCCAGGTCGCCGTTGGCGTTCTCGATATAGACACCCGCTGCCAACAGCACGCGGCGAATCTCGGTATCCATCGCCTCCATATTCTGATTCATCAGCTTACGTGTATCGGCGCCATTGTCACAGGCGATGCCGATATCCAGGGCGCCGGTTTCAGGTGTCAGGCTGGCCGGGGTCGGCTGCAGCGGGGCGTGTGATGCGGAATAACCAAGCGACAGCATCCAGGGTTGTTCATCGGACTGGGCCTGGATCCAGTCGATGGCAAAATTGGATTCCAACTGTGTGCGGTACAGACGCGTGGCGGGATTATCTACCTCCAACTGCTGCGATCCACTTTCTTCGCTGATGACCACTTCGGCAGTGTAATAGGCGTTCTGCCGGGTGAAGTCGAGATAGGCCGGCAACGTCGACGCGCACTGCTGATTGGGGTCAAACAAGCCGCCACGCTCCAGACACATCTTGCCCGGTACCGAGCTACCATCGGCAGTCAGCTCTTCACAGGCACCGCTGGGTTGATAGCAGGCACCGGTATCGGCACCTTGCGGGTGGTCGGTGGCCAGAGGCACAAAACCACAGGTGTAGGGCGCAGCGCTGCTGTCGAGATTGTCCAGCCCGGCAGTCACATCAATCGGCCGTGGGCCGCCATCAAAGTAGCCGGCAAAATAATCAAAGCCCAGTGCGCGAATGGCTTCGTCGCCAAAGGGGTGGTTGGCCGGATTCACATCCGAGCCGGTGACGTGAATCTTGCCGACATAAGCACTGACGTAACCTTGCTCACCCAGTACCGTGGGCAGCGAGCGCTCAAAGGGCGAGGTCTGCGAATTGGCGAAGTCGGTCGATACGATGGCGGTGTTCACATTGGTGCGCGGTGGATAACGCCCGCTGAGCAGGGCGGCCCGCGTCGTCGAGCAGGTCGGCATGGACCAGGTGTTGTTGAAGCTCACACCGGTAGCTGCCAGGCTGTCGATGGTTGGCGTAGCCGGAGGCTCCGCGCCACCGAATCCGAAGCTGGCAAGCTGATCCACGCCAACGTCATCGGCGATGATCAGAATCAGATTGGGTTTGGTGTTTTCGGGCGGTGGAGCAGCATCATTGTCGGCGGAAGAGGATCCACCGTCGCTGTCGAGACAGGCGCTCAACAGCAGGGCTGATGTGATCAGCGCCAATGCGCGCAGAAAATGTCTTTGTTTTGAGAGGCCTGAATGGCTGAACAAGAGTGGCGGCTCCTCAGAGGATCAGTGGCGCCAATATAGGCTGCAGCTGGACAAATGTATGCAGATAATTCGCGAAGCTGCCAGTAAATACTGGCCTGAAGCCAGATACGCTTAAGCCTTCCTTAAGTATCCAGCTCTATGGTGCGACGACCAATCCGTCTAACAGGCTTGCCTCACCATGCGCGCATTTGCTCGAAAACACCCAATTATCTGGGCCTACTGCTTTATCGCTTTTTTCTCATTTAGTTATCACATTCCGCTCTATTTTCTGGGATTGTCCGGCACCACCGGGCTGCGCCAGACGGTCCTGATGAGCTTTCTCTGGTTGCTGCCGGTGGTGTTGCTGCCGCGTTACTCCCGGTGGTTGCTCGCCCTGGCGGGGTTGGTAATGTGGCCCGCAGCGCTGACCTCGATCTTCTATTTCATCATTTACGGTCAGGAATTTTCGCAGAGTGCGATCTTTATCGCCTTCGAGTCAAATGCAGCTGAGAGCAGCGAGTTTATTCGCTCCTACTGGCAATGGTGGTTTGTGCCTTTGCTGCTGGTTTATAGCGCAATTCCGATCTGGATGTGGCAACAACTGCCATTGGTCAGCCTCAGCCGCCGCCAGCAAACAGCTTACGGCTCGGTGTTTGCGCTGATCGCTTTCTGGCCTTTTATCGGCACTCTGGCTGCGGCACCGCAGGCGCCAATGGCTGACGCGGCTTACCATCAGATCGTTCGCATGGAGCCCGCAGCACCATGGAACCTGGTGTTCGGTTATGTGAAATATCAACAGCAGATGGCCGACATGACCGACCTGCTGCAGCAGAACCGCAAAATCAAGCCGTTGGAGAACCTGGTGGCGGTAGAGGCGTTGCCTGACACCGTGGTGCTGGTATTGGGCGAGTCGACCAACCGCCAACGCATGAGCCTGTATGGCTATCCGCGGGAGACGACGCCGCGTCTGGATGCGTTAAACGAGAAGGGCGACCTGCTGGTGTTTCGCGATGTGGTCACGCCACGGCCCTACACCATCGAGGCATTGCAGCAGATCCTGTCCTTTGCCGACGCAAAAAGCCCGGAGCGGTTTTTCAACGAGCCGACCCTGCTCAACATGATGAAACAGGCGGGCTACGAAATTACCTGGATCACCAATCAGCAGACTCAGACACGTCGCAATACCATGCTGACGACCTTCTCGCAGATGGCAGATCATCAAGTGTATCTGAACAACAATCGGCAGCAGAATGCCCATCAATACGACGGGGACGTATTGGCACCCGTAGCCCAGGCACTGGCTTCCGGGGCAAAAAAGAAGCTGGTCATCGTCCATATGCTCGGCACCCACCGCGGTTATCACTATCGCTATCCCGACTCTTATGCTCATTTCCGCGACAACGCTGGCGCACCGGCCTGGATAACTTCCGATCTGCTGGCCGAGTACAACAGCTACGATAACGCAGTGCGCTATAACGATTTTGTGGTGGCGAGTCTGATTGATGTCGCCCGTGAGCGCGATGAGAAAAGCCTGCTGGTGTATTTTTCCGATCATGGTGAAGAAGTATTCGACAATCCGGATGAGCTGTTTACCGGCCGTAATGAGGGCGCCCCTACATCAGCGATGTATACCGTGCCATTTCTGGTCTGGACTTCCCCAGCGTTCAAGCGGGAACGGGATGTCAGCACCTGGGCGGCAGGGCAGAGTCGACCCTATTCCAATGCTCGCTTCATTCATACTTTCGCGCAGATGGTCGGGCTGAGTTTTGACCGCTTGCAGCCGCAGGACAGTCTGATATCAGCTGAATTTGTCGCATCACCCCGTTGGATCGGCGATCCACTGAACCCGAAAACATTGCGTGATTATGACGCTACGGTGAATGTGAAAAAGATCAGTGTGGCGCAAACAGTCTCGCCGGAGCCAGCAGGCATATAGCACTGCTGGCTGGGAATATCACCCGGGCGGCAAGGGGGATGCCCAGGCTACCGTCAGGATCGGTTATTCAGGCACGTGCTGTGGCGGTCACGCCAGGCAACTCCTCGGCGTCCAGGGACGATTCGGCATCCGCCAGCATCTCGAACTCTTCCTCGGCCGTTTTGGCCACCAGGTGGTGCCTGCTGTAGAAAAAGTAGTAGGCGCCGCCGACGGCAAACAGAATCAGTGTGTAATTGAACGCGCGCGGATCGAAGGCATATACACCGGTCAGTGCTACCAGCGATAACGCCAGGGCGATACCCGAGGTAACTACGCCGCCAGGTGTCCTGTAAGGGCGCGGTAGATTCGGTTGACGGACCCGTAGCAGGATATGACTGAGAGCCATCAGCGCGTAGGAGACGGTCGCACCGACCACGGCCATGGCCAGGATCAGATCGCCCTCACCGCTGAGCGATACCAGAAAGCCGAACACGCCGGGCACGATCAACGCGCGGGCTGGAACTTTGCGCGAACTGGTCAGCGATAGGGTGCGTGGCAGGTAGCCCGCGCGGGACAGGGCAAATACCAGGCGGCTGTAGCCGTAGATGATCGAGAAGAACGAGGCAATCAGACCGGCCAGACCCAGTACGTTGACCACCGTGGCCAGGGTGCTGTTGCCATTGGCGTTCAGCGCATCAACCAGAGGTACGGCGCTTTCGCCAGTTGCCTGAGCACCGGCGGAACCAGCCGTGAGCACGACTACCAGCAGCGCGGTAAATAGCAGAAAGATCATGGCGCCGATAATGCCCTTGGGTACGTCTTTGGCAGGATTTTTGGCTTCTTCGGCGGCCAAAGGCACGCCTTCTACGGCCAGGAACAGCCACATGGCAAAGGGCAGGGCAGCCCATACGCCGTACCAGCCCAGCGGCAGCGCGGTAGAGGCGCCGGCAGCGTCGGTCACGGCCATATCAAACAGGTTGTTAACGTCGAAGCTGCCCAGCAGCGCGACGCCAGTCGCGATAATCGCAAACACCGCCAGAGCGCTGATCACCATCATGGCTTTCAACGCTTCACCGACGCCGGCGAGATGCACGCCGATGAATACCAGATAGAACACGGCGTAAACCCAGGGGCCGTTAAAGCCGAGCAACTCTTGCACTGCTGATCCGATAAAAATCACGATGGCGGCCGGGGCCAGCGCGTATTCGATGAGTACGGCCAGCCCGGTCAGGAAACCGCCGGTTGGGCCCATGGCTTGCCGGGCAAAGCTGTAACCGCCGCCGGCAGCAGGAATCGCCGCGGACATTTCTGCCAGTGCCAGCACCAGAGTGAAATACATGATTGCCATCAATACCGCAGCAATCGCAAAGCCGCCCCAACCGGCCTGGCCGATACCGAAGTTCCAGCCGGCGAAGTCCCCGGAAATCACGTAGGAAACCCCGAGGCCGGCGAGCAGCAGCCACCCTGCGGTGCCTTTCTTCAATTGGCGCTTGGCCAGATAGTCACTGTCAATCTGCGTGTTTTGCATGGTTTTGTCTCTTGAATGGACGGTTTTAGTTGGTCAGAAAGTTGCTGTTTTTATGGTGTTGATGCTCGATAACCTGGGACTCGCTGCGGTCCTTGAGCTTGACGCCGGACAGGCCCAGCCGCCGGGCTTCCTGCAGCAGATAGAGCGTGCGTTGCGCGGCCTCGGTATAGCTCTGGCCGGCGGGGCGAATATTGGAAATGCAATTGCGCGCAGCGTCGTTCAGCCCCTTGCGCGGGCCCCAGGTGAGATACAGGCCGAGGCTGTCCGGTGAGCTGAGACCGGGGCGTTCACCCACCAGCACCAGCACGGCATCGGCGCCAAGACGCTCGCCAATCTCGTCGGCGATGGCCACGCGACCCTGTTCGACAATGCAGAGCGAGTTGATCTGCCAGCCGGTCTGGGTATCCGCTGCCAGCTCGATGCACAGGGCCTGCAGAAAGGGCGCGGCATTCTGTTGCACGGCATGGGCCGATAACCCGTCAACGATGACAACTGCCAGTTGACGGCCGTGGTGGCCAGTCGTGGCGGCGGAAGGCAGTTTCGCCAGCGACGCCTGATCCAACTGCCGCCCAAGATCCGGGCGCTGCAGATAGGCCGCACGGTCAGAAGCCTGGCTTGAAAGTTGATAGGGTGCGCTGGCGGGTAATCCATCGATCCCCTGAATTTGTTCACACAGTGACGTGATATTCAGCGGCATATGCACCGCGTCTTTTGCCCGGGCATGGGCTAACTGAAAGGCCAGTAGCTCATTGGTTGGCAGGCTGATGCCGGTGCGGCCAAGGCCGATGCGCGCATCGGTGAACTCACGCAAGCGGCGCCAAGGGTTGTGCACTACGCCGGTGTAGTGCTCGATGCTGGTAGTCGCCGGTGCTTCGGGTGCATCCACTGTGTCGTCCAGATCACGCATGAGTGGACCCCCTTGGCAGACTCGCCAGCGAACGGCTGAATGCCGGGGGCAACTGGTCATGCAGCACATGCCCCGAGCCGTTCTTGATAATGGCCATGTCGCGCAGCCAGCGCTCGAACTCGGGGGCGGCTGCCAGGCCAAGTACCCGGCGAGCATAGAGCGCGTCGTGGAACGAGGTAGTTTGATAATTGAGCATGATGTCGTCGGAGCCGGGAATGCCCATGATGAACGAGCAGCCGGCCACCCCCAGCAGGGTCAGCAGGTTGTCCATGTCGTTCTGGTCGGCTTCGGCATGGTTGGTGTAGCAGACGTCACAGCCCATCGGCAGGCCGAGCAGCTTGCCGCAGAAGTGATCCTCCAGTCCGGCGCGAATGATTTCCTTGCCGTCGAACAAATACTCGGGGCCGATAAAACCGACCACGGTGTTGATCAAAAGCGGGTCGAAGCGCCGGGCAACGGCATAGGCGCGTGCTTCGCAGGTTTGCTGGTCCAGCCCATGATGGGCGTTGGCCGAGAGTGCGCTGCCCTGGCCGGTCTCGAAATACATCACATTGTTGCCGACCGTGCCGCGCTTGAGCGGCAGCGCCGCCTGCTGGGCCTCCGCCAGAATTGCCAGATCAAAACCAAAGGAGCTGTTGGTGGCTTCGGTACCGCCGATGGACTGGAATACCAGATCGACCGGTGCGCCCAGTTCAATGGCTTCGAGGGTATTGGTCACATGGGTCAGCACGCAGGACTGGGTAGGTATCGCGTACTTTTGGATTACGTCGTCCATCAATTTGAGCAGCTTGACCGTCTGGGACACGTTGTCGGTGGCCGGGTTGATGCCGATCACCGCGTCGCCGCTGCCGTAGAGCAGACCGTCAAGGATGCTGGCGGCGATGCCATTCATGTCGTCGGTCGGGTGGTTCGGCTGCAAGCGAGTGGACAGATGACCAGGAAGGCCGATGGTGTTGCGAAAGGCGGTGGACACATGGCATTTCTTCGCCACCAGAATCAGGTCCTGATTACGCATCAGCTTGCTGACCGCTGCGGCCATTTCTGGCGTGACGCCCATGCGAATGCTCGCCAACATTTCCGGCGTGGCCCGATCACTGAGTAACCAGTTGCGGAAGTCACCCACCGTCAGATGCGCAATGGGCGCAAAGGCGCGTTGATCGTGGCTGTCGATGATCAGCCGGGTGACTTCGTCGCTCTCGTAAGGGACCAGCGCCTCATTGAGGAAGGTCTTCAACGGCAGATCAGCCAACGCCATCTGCGCTACTGCGCGCTCTTCGGCCGACTCGGCGATCACGCCAGCCAGCCGATCGCCGGAACGCGCTGGTGTGGCCTTGGCCATCAACTCAGCCAGGCAGCGAAACTGGTAAGTGGTGCTGCCGAGTACGTAGCGGTAATGCGTGCCCATGTTCTGAATACTCCCGCCGTAGAGGCTCTATTTGGCTAAATAAACACTACGGGAAGGCTCAGAAGGGTCGCTATCAAGTTTTGGCAAATCGTATTGCGCCAATACCGCACTGGACTGTGAATTGCATGAATCCAGGTAGAGCAAACCCGCATTCCAGAGCTTTTTGCCCCAATGGCAGAGCTGGCGGGGGTTAGATACCTATGCGATACGGAGGCAAAGATGCTTTGGGCGCAACCGGATGCACCGCAGGATCGCAGCCGCCCCCAGGCTGCACTAGACAAGTGCATTGCCGAGTCCCGCGATGCGGACCAGCATGCCGGCAACCTGAGCAACTGGCTGCAGGAATATGATCAGCTGGGCGAGGGCGAATTCTACGGGCGCGTTGAAGAACTGACCTTCGATCGCCTGCAGGTGTTCAGCGAACACACCAGCAAGGCACTGCGCCAACAATGTAACGTCTGGCCAAATGCGATCTGGCTCGGTATTCCAGTTGACGAGCAGGGTTGCCGGATCAACGGGCTGCCGGTCAGCGATACCACCATCATGTGCCGCCCGGGCAATCGGGATTTCGAACTGGTGACGCCAGAAACCTTCGATATTCTGGGTATTGTGGTGGACCGCGACCTGTTGCATCGTGCGGCCGATATACAGGGGGTTGCACTACCGGAGAGCCGCCTGGAACAATCGCGCCTGACCCTGCCCGCCGACACCCTGGCAGACTTGCGCTTTGTGCTGAAGCGCTTGATCGGCTCGGCAATGCCGTTGGCAGCGAAAAAGCACTCACAGGATCTGGTGATGATGGCGTTGTTACAAGTACTGCAAGGGGAAGGCCCTGCTCCCGAGCGTATCCCGAGCTATGCTCATCGCAAGGCCGTGGTAGACCGAATCAAAGGCTATATGGCAGCGCATGGCGATGCTCCAGTAACCATGACCGAGCTGTGTGAGCTGGCCCACGTCAGTCGGCGCACCTTACAGTACAGCTTCGAGACCATTCTGGGCATCAGCCCGTTGCGTTTCCTGCGGGTCACTCGCTTGAACCAGGCGCGGCGGGCGTTGGCAGAGGCGGGCTCTGGGCGTACGGTCACAGAAATCTCTGCTGAATTTGGATTCTGGCATGCCGGGCAGTTCGCCAAGGATTACAAGCAACTGTTCGCAGAGAGTCCTTCGGAGACTCTTAGACGCAGCCAGCGCCTCAATTAAAATCGAACTTGCCGCGCGTTGTTGTATCTCATCAGGTAGGCCATCCCATTTTCGGCCTCGGAGAGATAATGATGAGCAATGAACAAAAATTGCCTGGTGAAAAGGGCGTCCCCGACGAGAAGTTTCCCGGCAAGGATCAGGAGAAAGATCTGGAAGGCCCGGTGGAAGGTGATGATCTGGATGTGATCGACGCCGAAAAAATTGGCGAGAACATGGACGAGGTCGAGCGCGGCAAATAATCCCGCTCCGTGTTTTACCAGAAAGTTCTGAAACGAGAAAACCCGCCAAGGCGGGTTTTCTGTTATCTGGGCTGCGGTTGGTCGATCAATAACGCTCTGAGCGCTGCTGACGAATACCGCCACCGTAGTTGCGGTTGTGGTTCTCCCGCGGGCTCTTCTGGTAATACTGCCTTTGCGGTTGCTGGGTAATACGTTCGCGGTTCTGATTCCAGGTTTCCAGTTTTGGAATGCGCTGCGAACGATACTGGCGCTGCTGTGAGCTGTAGTCCGGGCGTTGATACTGCTCATAGCGCTGATGATTGGGCCGCTGATGTTGCGGACGCGGATCACGGTACTTGTTGTACTTGGGTTTTTGCGAATACCGGGGGTGTTGATAGTGCTGCGGCCGCTGCTGATGATAACGCGGCTGCTGGTGTTGATGGCCAGGGTAGTAATTGTACTGCTGTACCTGACCCGTCTGGCCATAGACCCGTGAACCCTGGCTGTATAGCTGACGGTGCGGCTGTTGCACCACGATCACCCGCGGCTGCGATTGATAGGCCTGCGGGTGCTGGACGTACACACCCTGCTTGTAACCACCATGATGCGCAGACTCGCGCGGGCTGGCGTAGGGGTTGTTGGCGCAAGCACTGAGCACCAAGGTTGAAATGCCCACAAGGGCGACACTACGGAGTATGTTCATCTGGCTGTCTCGCTTCGGTCAGACCGCGTGATTACCGGCGTCTGATGCATCCTGCAGCGCGGGGATTATTCATATGACCGCAAAACGAACATAAAAACTGCATTGTAAATGTAACTTTACATAGATTTACTCTGCGTTTGCATCCGCACCACTACAAGGTGCTTACACCTTGTAGTACGCCAACAGGGTGCGCAATTGCTCGGCCAGCTGTGTCAGATTCTGGCTGGCATCCCGAGTCTGAGCGACCAGCTCCCCGTTCTTGAGCGCTTCATCACTGATGCGCAGCACGTTACGGTTGATCTCTTCGGCGACCTGACTTTGCTCCTCAGCCGCACTGGCAATCTCGGTATTGACCTGGTTAATGCGCGAGACCGCGCTCATCACATCCGCGAACGCAGTCCCGGCGCCCTGAGCTGCCGAAGCGTTATTGACTGCTAGATTGCGGTTTTCAGCCATCATGGAAGAAGAGCGCGCGACGCCCTGTTGCACGCGTTCGATCATGCCGCGAATCTGTTCGGTAGATGCTTGCGTGCGCTTGGCTAATGAGCGTACTTCATCGGCGACAACCGCAAAGCCTCGGCCCTGTTCTCCGGCACGGGCGGCTTCAATTGCCGCATTGAGCGCCAATAGGTTGGTCTGGCCGGCAATGTTCACAATCACCTCCAGCACCGAGCCTATGTCGTCGCTGGCTGATGCAAGCTCTTCCATGACGGCCATTGATGCCGAAATTTCCTCTGCCTGATTCTCGATCCTGCCAATCGTTTTTGTCAGCGTATCCTTGCCGTCTAGCGCTTGAGCGCTGGCTTGATTGGCGGCGTCCTCTCCGGTTGCGGCGCTTTGCGCAACACTTTGCGCAGTCAGGCTCATCTCATGCATGGCCGTTGCGACCATTTCGGTTTCCCGGTTCTGCACGCTGATCGACTTGCTGGACTGCTCTGCAACCTGAGCCAGCTCGTTGGCCTGTTGCAGCAGCGTGCTGGAAGAGGCCAAAGCCTCGCGAATGGTATGTTGAATGCGGTCGAGCAGTCGATCGAACGCCCGGGCCAATATGCCGAACTCGTCTTTGTTGAGACTGTTGAAACGCACGGTCAGATCACCATTGCCGTCGGCAATATCCTCAATGGCTTTGATATTGGCGTTCAACGGCCTTGCGACCATCAGGTTCATGAGCACGCCGATGCAGATGGCAAGCACTATTCCGCCGAGGATGATCATGGCAGCAACGGAGAGAGAACTGGCTATGACCTGTTCGCGGATTTCTGCTATTGAATGGCCGGTGATGATTTCATAACCCCAGGGCGCGAAGCTTCGCCGCTCGATATGCCAGTCGTCGCTGTTGCCCTGCACTGCGTCGCTGATCTGAACGTCAGTCAGGTGGTCGGAATGCATTCTGATGTTGCCTTGCGGATCGCGCAGGGCGACAAACCCGGTTTCGAGGATGCGTGCCGCAGAGATGGCCTCGGAAAGCGCACTCAGGTCGGCCGAGTAGCCGACATACCAGATACCTATTGTGCGCCCGCGTGCATCCTTGATCGGCTCATAGCCGGTAAGGTAGGGCTGGCCCAATATGTCGACTTGACCGTAAAAAGCCTGGTCAGAGAGCACAGCCTTGATTGCGGCGCCGTTCGGATCGAGCTGAGTGCCGATGGCCCGCTGGCCATCGCGCAACACATTGGTGGAGACGCGGACGAAATCATCGCCTTGCCTGGAAAACAGCGTAGCGGTGCCACCCATGATGGCGGTCACACCGTCTACCAGATCGAAGCTGTTTGCCTGCTCTACATCACCCAGTAGCAATTGCGGGGCAGAAACCGCGCCCACGCTGACGTTGCCGGCCAGCTCCGCCTCACCAAGCTGGGTGCCACGTTGAATCAGCAGTTGCATGCTGTTCTTGACGCGTTCGCTCATGATGGAATTGGTCAGGCCGAGAAGCCTGATGACTTCTTCCTGGCGGCCGGATGCTTCCGCTTGCGCCAGACTGCTGATCTTGTCTCTTTGCGTAACAGAACTGAGAGCCACTGCGCCGACGACGAAAACCAGCAGCAAGCAGGTCAGTGTAAGAACAAATTTTTTCTGAAGTGTCATGAGTCTTCCATGTCAGACAATGCACCAGGCATCGTTAAAATCGAGTATAGGCGGCTGAGCCAGGGCATGCTTTATACACGTAACGTGCCGCTTTGAATAACAGGCTATGATGCATTCATTACAGGATGGTTTTGACTTGGGGAAGAGACATGGATTGGCGAGGTCGGCGGCAGAGCCGCAATGTGGACGATAGACGTGGCCAGCCTATGCGCGGAGCCGGTGGTGCTGGCGGCGTGCTGTTGCTGCTCAGATTCCTGCCAATGATGCTGCGCAGCAAAATCGGGCGCGTGGTGCTGGTATTGGGCGTGCTGGTGTTTTTTGGCGCACGCCTGCTCGGTATTGACCTGCTTCAGGTCATTGACGGTGGCGCGCCAACCGCTGCTCAGCCGACGCAGGAATTTACCCCCCAGGAGCAGGAGCTGGCCGAGTTTGTGTCCGTGGTGCTGGCGGATACCGAGGATACCTGGAACAACATTTTTGCCGCCTCCGGCGAGCGCTACCAGGAACCACGTCTGGTGCTGTTTTCCAACCGGGTAAATTCAGCCTGCGGTACGGCCAGTTCGGCCGTGGGGCCTTTCTATTGCCCGGCAGACAATCAGGTCTATCTGGACCTGGTGTTTTTCCGTGATCTCAAGTCGCAACTGGGTGCGCCGGGCGACTTTGCCCAGGCTTATGTGATTGCCCATGAAGTGGGTCACCATGTGCAGAATCTGATGGGTATCAGCCAGAAGGTACGTGCTGCTGGTGCTGGCAAAAGCTCAGCGCAGGTCAATGAACTGTCGGTGCGCCAGGAGCTGCAGGCCGATTGCTTTGCCGGTGTGTGGGGCCACAACGCGGATAACCAGCAACTGCTTGATGAGGGCGATCTGGAGGAGGCATTGACCGCGGCGTCGGCCATTGGCGATGACCGCCTGCAACGTCGAGGTGGCGGCGATGTGGTGCCAGACAGCTTTACCCATGGCACGTCCGAGCAACGTATGACCTGGTTCAAGCGCGGCTTTGCCAGCGGTGATGTGGGTCAGTGTGACAGCTTTAGTGCGCAGATTTAGGCGGGGGTAATTGTTGACTGAACTTATATCGGGCCGGGCGCCACCATTGTGGCAGAAGCTCTTTCACCGCCGGTTGGATGTATCGGTCGTCCAGTAAATACACCACTCCCTGGTCGTCGGTAGTTCTGATAACCCTGCCGGCGGCTTGTACCACTTTTTGCAGCCCGGGATAGAGGTAGGTGTAGTTGTAACCATTACCAAACATCGCCTCCATGCGATTGCGGATCTCTTCGTTGATCGGATTGATCTGGGGTAGCCCCAAGGTCGCTATAAAGGCGCCTATCAGCCGGTCCCCGGGCAGGTCAATACCTTCACCAAAGGCGCCGCCCAGTACGGCGAAACCTATTCCCTGGGACTCCAGATGAAATCGCGAAAGGAAATACGAACGCTCGACTTCATTCATGCTGCGCGACTGCGCCCACACCGGGATCTGCGGGTAGTCCTTGGCGAACTGATCCATCGCTTGCTGCAGGTAAGCGTAGCTACTGAAAAATGCCAGATAATTCCCCGGTCGGCGCTGGAACTGGTCGGCCATCAACTGAGCGATGGGCTTCAGGCTGGACTGGCGGTGCAGGTAGCGGGTCGACAGGTTGCTGACGCTGAGCACTTCCAGCTGCTCTGCGGCAAAGGGCGATTCCACATCAATCCATTGGGTGCTTTCGGGCAGCCCTAGCAAGTCAGCATAATAATTGGCCGGGCTCAGAGTGGCGGAAAACAGTGTGGTGCTGTGCGCTGCATTGAAACGTTGAGCCAGGAAAGGCGCAGGCACGACGTTGCGCAGGCACAGAATCGAGGTGGTGCACAGGCTGCTTTCTTCATCGCGGGTAATGTCGAACAGCGAGTGCGGGCCGTAGGCCTCGGCCAGCCGACAGAACAGCATAGCCTGCAGATAGAAGTCCAGCAGCAGCGTGTGGTTACCGGTAGGTTGGTCGGTCAGGTGATCGGTAATGGCGCTGACGCATTTCTGCAACGCGACAACAAACAGATCGGCCACCGCCGGATATACCTGGTAGGGCATGATCTGATCCCGGTGCAACTGCTCCCAGTGCCGGCTGACCCGCTCCAGCGCACCTTTGACCCGCCCCGGTACGATGCGGCTGAGTGCGTGCAAGTCTTCCTGTACCAATTCCGCAGTATACATGCTGCGGCCCCGTTCGATCAGGTTATGCGCTTCATCCACCAGCAGCGTCACTCGCCAACCGTTCAGTTGGGTCAGGCCATAGAGCAGGGCGGTCATGTCGAAATAGTAGTTGTAGTCACAAACCACCACATCGGACCAGCGGCACAGCTCCTGGCTCAGATAATATGGGCAGATCTGATGCGCCAGCGCCACTTGCCGCACTGCTGACTGGTCCAGCCAGTTCAGTTCCACTGCCGCCTGCCGTGCTGCCGGCAGGCGATCAAAAAAGCCCTGAGCCAGTGGGCAGGAGTCACCGTGGCAGGATCTGTCCGGATATTCGCAAGCCTTACTGCGCGCTACATGTTCCAGTACCCGCAACGGCATCGCCGGCTCCTGGCTACGCAGTACCTGCAGGGCATCCAGCCCCAGTTTGCGGCCCGGCGTTTTCGCGGTAAGAAAGAACAGCCGATCGAGCTTCTGCTCCGGAAAGCTTTTCAGTTGTGGAAACAGCGTGCCCAGCGTTTTACCGATCCCGGTGGTGGCCTGGGCCATCAGGCTGTAACCGTCGCGGGCGGCGCGGTATACATTTTCTGCCAGTTGCCGCTGGCCACGGCGAAAATCGGGGTAGGGAAAGCGCAACTTTTCCAGACTCTGGTCGCGGGCTTTGCGATGCGCCGTTTCCTGCTCGGCCCAGGCGATAAACCGGCTGCACAGCAGATCAAAGAAGACTTTCAGGTCCGCAGCGCTGTGCTCTTCGTGAAACACGCTTTCCTGTTGGGTGATGACGTTGAAGTACACCACCGCCAGGTTGATCTCGGTCAGCTCCTGGGCGCTGCATAGCAACCAACCATAGACTTTGGCCTGAGCCCAGTGCAGCAGCCGATGGTTTTGCGGAATGCGCGATATGTCGCCGCGGTGGGTTTTGATCTCCTCCAGCAGATTCTGCTCGGGATCATAACCATCAGCACGGCCTGCCACTTGCAATCCGGGGTATTCACCGCTCAGGGGCAATTCGGCTATATAGCCGGCCGCGCGTCGGGACACGACCGTATGATGCCCGGTAATCCCTTCCTGGGCCGTGGGTGACGGGGTGAAACGGAGGTCCAGATCACCTTCCTTGGCCGTGAATTCGCACAGGGCGCGCACCGCAACGCGATAACTCATGTGTTGGCCCATTGCACGTAGCAGACGTCCACTGGCATGGCGTGCTGTGCGCATACCGCCAACCAGCGGCGCTGGTTGTCCTGCAGCCGATCCCCGGGGCCTTTGACCTCAATCATGCGGTAGCGCTGCTCTGCGGGCCAGAACTGGATCAGATCCGGCATGCCGGTGCGATTGGCTCGAATGTCTGCCAGCAGCCGCTCGAACCAGATGTGCAGATGCGCTGCTGGCAGGCAATGCAGGGCCTGATCCAACAGTGCCTGATCCAGCAAGCCCCAGAACACGAAGGGAGATTGAATGCCGTACTTGTCCTGCCAAGTGCGCCGGATCACGTTGTGATAGTCGCCGGAGCTTAACTGCGCGAAACAGTTATCGAACAGCTCGGCACGTCGCAGCCGAAATTCCGGCTCGTGCAGGTCTACCGGGCCGCTGTGAAACGGATGGAAAAAGGCGCCGGGCAACGGAGCAAAAATGGCGTTCCAGCAGAGCAGGCCGAACAGGCTGTTGATCAGACCGTTCTCCACATAGTGCACGGGGGCGTCTTCGCTATGCAGATGTTCGCGCACGCGGTATTCAACGCTGGACGCGTGGCTCTGCTCGCGTGGTAACAGCAGATCGATTCTGCCTGCAGGCGGTTCAGGCCTGGTTGCCGGCCTGGGCTGCCCGGTTTTGACGGCCAGGCGCTTGATCGCCCGCTCGACCAGTTGCAGCTCGGTATCGCTTTCCGGTGTTTGCCTGGCGGCCAGTGCGAGCCCATGGGCGGCGTGGTAGTCGTGCTGCTTTTCCAGAGTGCGAATCAGCCGTTGCCGAGCACCCGGATGACCGCAGCGCTGGTAAGCCGCGACAGCTTCGGGCATACGCTCTTCGCGCTCCAGCTGCCGGGCAAGCTTGAATAGCAGCCGATTGTGGCGCGAGTTCAAGTAGGCGCTGGCCGGCTCGAAGCCACTCAGTTGCGCCAGAATGTCCTCGATCGGCTCACCAGCGTCAAAAGCGGCCCGGCATTGCCATAGATGCAGGTACTGCTCCACCTCGGCGCGGCTAGCAAAGCCCCGCGATTCCTGAGCAATCGGCACCTGCTCATAGCGGAATATGCCCAGATCAGCCAAGACGAACTCTGCCCAGCTTTGCTCCAGATTACCGAAGAACAGCAGACGCAAGCGCTCGCAGAGCGCATTGATCGTCAGACTGTAGACTGTGTCGTCGACCAGAGGACACCATTGCTGGAGGGTTTTCGGTGCGGGATGATCGCTGCTCAGTAGCGGCAGCAGATCGGCCTTGCTCGGGCTACGCGGCCCAGCCGGCAGATCGAAGGCACGCAGTGCCTCGGATTTACGTAGCAGCGCGAGCACTTCACACAGGTGCAGTTCAGCGTCCGGGCGCACCCAGCCAGTATTGCAAAGCGGTATTGCCGCCTGATGTATGTCACCGATCTCGGCGTAGTTGAGTTTACTGGCACGAAAGTGCTCACCCTTGCGCATGACCATTCTCACCAGCAACGCCTGACTTGACTGAGGCAACTGCTGAAATTCGCGAATAAACCCCAGCTCCTCAGTGCTCAGCAGATCGGCATAGCGCGCCTGCACCCAGAGCAGGGCGGTTAGAAAGTTCTGCAGGTAATAAAACGAAGGGATGCTGGTTTCGGCCATGGCGTGTATTCTACTAGCTATTCATACAGTAGTCTGCCTGGCGGGTACGCGAGCTTCAAGCCCGGCAGTGCGAATACTGGAAACTCGCCCGTGCAGGGCAATCAGAGTAAAGTATCTGCACAAAAATTGTTCACCCAACACAAGCACCATTTGCTGAACTGCCTGAGGTAACCCCATTGCTCACCCTGTTGTTTCTGACCAGCCTGGCGATTCTCCTGAGCAGCCTCTGGGCTGTACTGGCGCTCTGGTTTCAGGCGCCAGGGAGCACCGCGGCGCGGCAGGGGCTGATGATCGGTTGGGGCGTTGCGGTAGTGGCGTTGCTGATACTGCTATGGCAGGGCTGGATATGGCAAAGCCTGGTGGTTTATGTAGTGATGTTCGTGTTGCTGCGCAGGTGGTGGGCCAGCCTCAAACCCTCGAATGACCGCGATTGGGCCGACGATCTGGCGCGCACCACGCATGGCACCATTCAGGATGATCTGGTCACGCTGCACAATGTACGCAACTTCAACTGGCGAACCGAAGACGATTACGACATCTGCTGGGAAACCCGCGAGTACGATCTGAGCCGGCTGCATTCCGTGGATATGACGACCTCCTACTGGGGCTTGCCGGCGATTGCCCATGTGCTGCTGTCCTTCGGATTCGACAATGGCGACTTCGTCGTTTTCTCCGTTGAGATCCGCAAGGAACGCCAGGAGCTGTTTTCGGAAATTGGCGGCTTTTTCAAAAAGTTCGAGCTGAGTATCGTCGCCACCGACGAGCGCGATGCGCTGCGGGTACGTACCAATGTGCGCGGTGAAGACGCCTACCTTTACCATACGCGGCTGACTGACGTGACCGCCCGGCAGCTATTCGTGTCCTTTGTTGAGGAGGCCAACACGCTTGCCGCTACGCCGCGTTTTTATCACAGCATCACTGCCAATTGCACCACGCTGGTGTTCAATATGCTGCGACGGATCATCGGTGGGCTGCCACTCGATGTGCGACTGCTGCTCTCAGGCTATTTGCCGGCCTACGTACAAAAGCATCGGGGTTTGCAGCTGGATTACAGTCTGAAGACACTCAAGCAGCGCGGGCGCATCACCCAGAGCGCGATCGCCGCTGACAAGGCCGAAGACTTCTCATGGCGTATCCGCCAGGGCATCCCCGGATGGGAGCCGGAAACTTTGCCCGGCGGGCAGGCTCCAATCAAATAACCGCACTGAACAGCAACCTGAATAGAGAGCTACTGCCCATGTCCAAATTGTCACTCTGGTTGCTGGCGGGCTTTATGCTGCTGCCTGTCATTGGCAGTGCCCAGGAGGCGCCCCAGGTGTCTGATGATCCTATGCAGATCATTGGCGATCCGACTCTTGACGTGGGTGAACGTATCAGACGCGCTATTGCACTACTCAATAGCATGGCCGACAGCCGTGAAAACGGTGGCGCTCAGGTGGATGCAGACCAGCTGCGTAGCGCGGCTTACATTCTCGGCCAGGCGCCAGATAATGGTGAAGCTTCGGAGCTGGCCGCGCAGGCGGTGATGGCGGCCGAACAGGGGGCGCTGGACGAGGCACTGATATTGGCAGAAAGTGCCGCTGCGCTGTCTCCCTCCTGGGCCCCACCCAACTAGGATTTCTCAGTTACCCGCGGCACGCTCAGCCGTGCAGGCGTTTGACGGAATCACTCATGAGGATGCCGGCCCAGCGCGTCTCGGGGGAGGCGTCCAGCGCCAGCTTGGCGATCATCGTCAATGGCACCGCCAACAACATGCCTATTGGTCCGAACACGTAGCCCCAGATCAGCAGCGACACCAGTACGATGAGTGGAGAAATCCCCAGGCTGGTGCCCATCAGGCGCGGCTCGATAATACTGCCGATGGCAGTATTGACGGCGACATACAGGGCAAGCACCAGCAGGCCGTCAACGATCCCCATACCCATAAAGGCAATAATCACCGCTGGAATAGCAGCGATGATCGAGCCTATGGTAGGGATGAAGTTCAGTAGTCCGGCGACAATTCCCCACAGCACAGCAAAGTCCACACCCATGAAAGCCAGTGCTATGCCGACGATCAAGCCGGTGGCCGTACTCGCGGCCGTCTTGATCAGCAGGTAGCGGTACACCGAGCGCAGAAAGCGACGAGCTCTGACCCGGGCTCTACGGCGACTGGGAAAGGCCGCGTTGAGTTTGTCCGACAGATAGCGCTCTTCAAGCAACAGGAACATGAACGCCAGCAGCACCAGCAGCGTGCTGGCCGTAAATTGCCCAAGTCCGCCGGCGACACCCCGCGCTATCCCGGTAATGGTTGCGGTCGCAGGCAAGGGCAGGGTGCTGGGTAACAGTTCGCGGGGCAGGCCACGCGCGGCGAGCATCTCGCGCAGCTCGATCAGCCAGCCGTTGAACCTGGCCTGATACAGGGGCGCCTGGGAGGCCATGCTTTCGGCGGCATCCTTGAGCGCCAGAAACAGCAGGAAGAAGGTCAAACCAACGACGGAGAACAGCACCAGCACCGCCAATGGGCCTGGCAGTCTGTGTCTTTGCATCCAGTTCAACGGCGGCGCACAGATAATCGCCAAAAAGGCGGCCAGCAAAAAGGGCGTGACGATATGCCCGATCGCCTTGAGCCCGCCCAGCACAATAACCAGAGCGGCGGCACCAAGGAGCCATTGGACGCCGGAGGAAACGCCTTTAAGGGGAGCAGGTGTCAAGGAATGCATGGGTGGCCTGTAGACAAGATAACGAGCGCTACCGGCGCTAGGGCCGGTAGCAATGCGTCATCATAATGGGTATCGGCGCCGGACTGTAGCGCCTGGAAGGGAAATTAACCGCTTTTAACTATCCGCCCATTCCTGTTCCTGGAGCGTGCGCCAGAGAATCTTGCCGGTAGGCGACTTGGGCAAGGCATCAGTGAAGGTTACCTGCTTGGGGCACTTGTAGGCCGACATGTTGGCCTGACACCAGTTGATGATCTCCTCCTCGGTGGCCTGCTGCCCTGCGGCCAACACGATAACTGCCTTGGTGGTCTCACCGCGCCGGGTGTCCGGGGCTGAGATCACGCAGACTTCCTGTACCGCCGGGTGGCCGTAGAGCAGGGATTCAACCTCCGCCGGCCAGACCTTGAAGCCGGCAGCGTTGATCATGCGTTTGACCCGGTCAACCAGAAAGAAATAGCCCTCTTCGTCGTAGTGGCCCAGATCGCCGGTGCGGAAAAAGCGCTTGCCCTGCAGCTCGACAAAGGCTTCTTCGGTGGCCTCGGGGCGCTTCCAGTAACCCTGAAACAGTTGCTCGCCTTGCACCACGATCTCGCCGGTCACATCCGGGCCGACTTCTTCCAGCGTATCGAGATTGATCACGCGCGAATCCACGCCGATGATCGGAATGCCCAGGCACTGCGGCTTGGGCGCATGGTAGGGGTTCATATGGGTAGCGCTGATGGTTTCCGACAGGCCGTAACCTTCGGCATATTCCAGCCCGGTTTTGAGCCTGAGCTTCTCCGCAACCGCCAGGGGCATGGCTGCGCCGCCGCCGCCGATCGCTTTGAGACTAGTGATGTTGTATTGATCGATATCCGGATCCGAGAGGAGGTCCACGACCATGGTGGAAATATTACGCCAGCTGGTGATGCCGTGGTTTTCGATCAGTTGCGCCGCGACCTTGCGATCCCAGCGGGTCATGACCACCTGAGTGCCACCGATAAAGATCGAGCTGTTCATGCACACCTGCATGCCGGTGACGTGGAACATCGGCACGGAGACCAATTGCACGCTGTTGTGCTGGGCGTTACCCCATACCGAGCAGTACACGGTGGTGGCCATGACACTGCGGTGGGTATGCACGCAGCCTTTGGGGTTGCCGGTCGTGCCGGAGCTGTAAGGAATAACACAAAGATCATCCGGGCCTGCGGTCAAGGGACCAGGTGCATGATTGGCAGCCAGGGTCTTTTGCCAGTCGGTCACGCCGGGTAGTGCGGGTATGGACGCTGGCAGCTTGACTGCTTCGGGCAAATCAATGCTGGTTGGCTCACGGACATATTCGCTGTAGGCGCTGGTAATCACTTCACGCAGGCCGCGCTGGCCGACCAGCGGGGCGATGTTGTCGAGCAGCTCCAGACCACAGAGCGCGACTTCCGCCTCGGTATCTTCCAGCAGGTATTCCAGTTCGGCTTTGCGGTTCATCGGGTTGACCGGGATGACCACGGCGTTGGCACGCAGGATGGCGTAGAAACCGATAACAAACTGCGGGCTGTTCTGCATATACAGCAACACCCGATCACCGGCCTTGACGCCTGCCTGCTGGAGGTAGCCGGCCAGGGCCTGGGCCTGCTGGTCTAGCTCTCTATAGGTCAAAGTAGAGCCGTAATAGATGATCGCGGGGTGATCCGGGTAACGCAACGCCGATACGGTGAGGTTACTGTAGAGGGAGGTTTGCGGCAGTTCCAGATCATGCGGAACGGAAACGGGCCATACGGCGTAATGGCGGTCGAACATGGAGTGAGGTTCCTCTCTTGTTGTGGCTGCAGCCGCTCTTGGGCTCTGCTGAACATATGCTGGAAAAGATTCTATGAAAGATTTCTGGCTGACGCGGATCAATCCTTGCGCAGCCAATCAGCGTTATACTTGATTCATGACTCGTCGACTGTCGCTACCATTACTCTTTCTGTTGTTAATTGTTACTCAGATACCTTGCCAGCCACCGAAGACCTGATTTCTCATGCAGATTTAATGTGATGTAATTAATCAGATAGCTGGAGCAAGTCCATGAATATAAAGACGATCTATATGCTGACAATATTGTTGCCTGGGATGGTTTCTGCTCAAGTGGTAAGCGCTGATACCTCGCTTGAGCACGCCGACCACGGTGCACATCCGGAGCAAAGCCATCCGCCGCTAGACGCACATTCGCAGCACTGATTCACATCACCATTACAACGCTCCGGTACTGCTGGACAAGGATATTGCCGGGGCTTGGTTTTGACCTGCCGTTTCCCTCAACCTGGAGAATCAAACATGGATCCTTTTATGCGCGCGACCATCGATGAGGCCCGTGCTGGCCTGGCCGAGGGCGGAATACCGATCGGCTCGGTGCTGGTTCACAACGGCAAGATCATCGGCCATGGGCATAACCGCCGTGTTCAGCATGGCAGTGCCATTTTGCATGGCGAAATGGATGCGCTGGAGAACGCCGGGCGATTGCCGGCCTCGGTGTATAGCGAATCGGTGCTCTATACCACGCTGTCGCCCTGCGCGATGTGCAGCGGCGCGATTCTGCTGTATGGCATTCCCAGGGTGGTGATTGGCGAGAATCAAACCTTTATGGGTGAAGAACAACTGCTGCGTGAGCGCGGTGTTGTTGTCGAGGTATTGCAGAACGACGAATGCATAGCGCTGATGCGCGAGTTTATACAGGCGAGCTCGGAACTCTGGAATGAGGATATCGGCGAGGAGAGATAGGTATTTATTAGCGTTAACTGAAAGCTCGTCTATATTTTTGTAATACGTTCTTTACGACGAGTTGCTTCATGCCCAGGACGATTCGGATGTTCGTGCAAGCAGTGGATGCTATGAACCGGTTTATTGGCCGGTGCGCGATGTATCTGATTTTCGTCATGATGGCCGTGTTGTTGTACTCCTCCATCAGCAAAACCTTCTTTAATCCCTCGATCTGGACCCTGGAAGTCGCGCAATTTTTGATGGTTGCCTACTTCCTGCTGGGCGGCGCCTATTCAATGCAGCTGGACGGCCATGTGCGCATGGACCTGCTGTACAGCAAATGGTCACCTCGGACCAAAGGCGCGGTGGATGCGGTCACCGTGCTGTTGTTGATGTTCTACCTGTTCTGGCTGCTGTATGGCGGCATTTCTTCCACCCAGTATGCGTTGCAATACAACGAAACCAGCTATTCAGCCTGGTCCCCACGCATGGCGCCGATCAAGATCATCATGTGCATTGGTGTCGCGATGATGATCCTGCAGACGCTGGCCACGCTGTGTCGCGATATCGCCGAGGCGCGCGGGGTTCCGCTGGAATGAGCTACAACGTCATAGCGCTGTTGATGTTCTCCAGCATGATGCTGCTGTTGTTGACCGGCAAGCGGGTATTCGGCGCTATAGGTTTTGTCGCGGTGGCCGCAGCCTTGTTGTTGTGGGGCGATGGCGGATCTGAAATCGCCTTCAGTGCGGCGATGAAGTTGATGAAATGGTACCCGCTGCTGACGCTACCGTTATTCGTTTATATGGGCTACATGCTCTCCGAATCAGGGTTGGCCGAAGACCTGTATCGCATGTTTCACGTGTGGATGGGCCCGGTTCACGGCGGCCTGGCGATCGGCACCATCGGTTTGATGGTGGCCATCTCGGCCATGAATGGCCTGAGCGTGGCGGGTATGGCGATTGGCGCCAGTATTGCGCTACCCGAGCTGCTGCGCCGCGGCTATGACAAGATCATGGTCACCGGGGTAATCCAGGCCGGCAGTTCCCTGGGGATTCTGATTCCGCCCAGTGTGGTGCTGGTGCTCTACGGCATGATTGCCCGCCAGCCGGTAGGCCAGTTGTGGCTGGCGGGGGTATTTCCGGGGCTGATGATGGCCGGCCTGTTTGTACTGTATATCGCCATTCGTTGCCGCCTGCAGCCGCAGCTGGGGCCGGCGCTGCCTGAAGAGGAGCGCCGGCAGATTACCCGCGCAGACAAATTCAAGTTGCTGCAGGCGGGCATCATTCCGGTGTTTATCTTTTTCTCCATGACCGGGCTGTTTCTGCTCGGTTACACCAGTCTGGTCGAGAGCTCTGCTGTGGGCGCTGCTGCAGCGACTTTGGCCGCTTTGCTGAAAGGTCGGCTGACGCGCAAAGTAATGGAAGAGACGCTGCGCAAAACGCTGGCGATCAGTTGCATGTTCATGTGGATCATCCTCGCGGCGCTGTGTTTTGGCGCCGTGTTCGATGGTCTCGGCGCGGTGCGCGCAATCGAGTCGCTGTTTCTCGACAATCTGGGTTTGGGCCCCTGGCAGGTGCTGATATTGATGCAGCTGTCCTTCATCATCATGGGCATGTTCCTGGACGACACGGCGATGCTGGTAATTGTCGCGCCGCTGTATATCCCGTTGGTGGGCGCGCTGGGCTTCGACCTGATCTGGTACGGCGTGCTTTATACCATCACCTGCCAGATCGCCTATATGACGCCACCCTTTGGTTACAATCTGTTCCTGATGCGCGCCATGGCGCCGCCAGAGGTGACGCTGCGGGACATTTACGTCTCGGTTACGCCCTTCGTGCTGATCATGGTGCTGGCCTTGGTACTGGTGATGATTTTCCCGCAGATTGCGCTGTGGTTGCCGGAGCTGCATTACGCCCGGTAGCCAGGTTTATCGAACTAACAGCCGGCTCCGATTGAGCCGGCTTCAAGGAACACTGCTCCGACCATGCTGGCCGTTGCAGGGTAATGCGGTTGTTGGAAAACAAAATCGACATTAAAGGGAGTGACCAGCATGAGTTCAAGACGCAATTTTCTAAAGAACGCGGCTATCGGAGCGGTAGGCGCCTCGACGCTGGGCAGCGCGCATATCTACGCCCAGGAAAACAAAAAGATCACCTGGCGACTGCAGACCTACGCTGGCCCGGCGCTGGCCGAACACGTAATCAAACCATCCATCGATGCCTTCAACAAGGCAGCCAACGGCGAGATGGAAATCGAACTGTATTTTGCCGATCAGTTGGTGCCCACCGGCGAGCTGTTCCGGGCGATGCAGCGCGGTACTATTGATGCGGTGCAGAGCGATGATGATTCCATTGCCGCGCCGGTGGATGTGTCGGTATTTGGCGGCTATTTTCCTTTCGCTTCGCGTTACAGCCTGGACGTACCGGTACTGTTCGAGAAGTACGGCCTGAAGGAAATCTGGGAAGAGGCTTATGGCGAAGTGGAAGGCGTAACCTGGCTGGGCGCCGGGGCCTGGGACCCGTGCAACTTTGCCACGGTGAAGCCAATCAACTCGCTGGAGGATCTCAAGGGTAAGCGCATCTTCACCTTCCCGACGGCAGGCAAGTTTCTCTCGCGTTTCGGCGTGGTGCCGGTGACGCTGCCCTGGGAAGACGTGGAAGTGGCCATGCAGACCGGTGAGCTTGACGGTATCGCCTGGTCCGGTATTACCGAGGATTACACCGTGGGTTGGGCCGATGTGACCAACTACTTCCTGACCAATAATATCTCCGGCGCCTGGTGTGGCTCCTACTTCGCCAACGAAGAAAAATGGAACGAGGTGCCGGAGCATCTGAAAACCCTGTTCCGCCTGTGCATGGACAGCTCGAACTATTACCGGCAGCACTGGTACTGGGGCGGCGAAGCTGATCTGCGGGTGAACGGCAGCAAGTTGCAGCTGACCACAATACCCGATGCCGAATGGGCTACAGTTGAACAGGAGGCCATGAAGTTCTGGGACGAAATCGCCAAGACCAGCCCCCGCTGCGCCAAGGTGGTAGAGATTTTCAAGCAGTACAACGCGCTGATGGCCAAGGCGGGCACGCCGTATCGCTGCGGCTGAAGCTTGATGACCCTGGTTGATGCCCCTGCTTCTTGTCCCTGTAGGAGCGCCCGCCTGGTCGCGAAGGCTTTGACTCCGCTTCGCGACCAGGCGGGCGCTCCCACAAAGACCAGCGTTGCCATGGGCGAAAAGCTGTACACAAAAGCTGGATAACAATAAAAACATCCGCTGGAGATTGAAATGCTCAAACCGCGGGAAGTCAAAACCGTCGAAGATGCCAAGCGCATTGTCGAGGAGCGTGGGATCAGCCACGTAAAGGTCGGGCTGTTCGATAATGACGGCGTCATGCGCGGAAAGTACATGAGCCGAGAAAAGTTCTTTTCCTCGCTTGAACACGGTTTTGCCTTCTGCGATGTGGTGCTGGGCTGGGACGTCAAGGATCAGCTCTACGACAACGCCAGCTATACCGGCTGGCACACCGGTTACCCGGACGCGCCGGTACGCATTCTTCCCGCCAGTTGCCGGGATATTCCCTTTGAAGACGGCATGCTGCTGTTTCTTGCCGAGTTTGATAAGCAGGCCGAAGCGGTCTGCCCACGCGGTACTTTGCGTCGCGTGATCGAGCGCTGCCAGGAGATGGGTTTTGAACCCTACGCAGCGCTTGAATATGAATTCTTCATGTTCAACGAAACGCCTGAATCGGCACGGGCCAAGGGTTTTCGCGACCTGATCCCCTATACCCCGGACTGGTTCGGTTATTCGATGATACGCAATTCGGTACACGCTGAGCTGTATCACCAGATTCTCGACATGTCCGAAGCCATGGACTTTCCGATCGAAGGCCTGCACACCGAAACCGGCCCCGGGGTATTGGAGGCGGCGATAGCGGTGGATCACGCCGAAGCGGCTGCGGACAAGGCGGCGCTGTTCAAGACGTTCATGAAAGTACTGGCCCAGCGTCAGGGCATGATGGCCACGTTCATGGCCAAATGGTCTGGCAAGTATCCGGGGCAGAGCGGCCATATTCACGTTTCATTGAGAGATAAAAATACAGATAAATCAGCGTTTTATGACGCCAATGAAAAGCACTGCATGAGCAAGATTCAGCGCCAGTTTCTCGCCGGCCAGCAGCGCCTGATGCCGGAAATGCTGTGCATGGTGGCGCCGACGTTGAATAGCTACCGGCGAATGATTCCGGGTTACTGGGCGCCGACGGATGCGACCTGGGGCGTGGAGAATCGCACCGCTGCGTTGCGCGTGATTCCCGGCAGCGACAAATCCCAGCGCCAGGAGTATCGCCTAGGCGCTGCGGACGGTAACCCGTATCTGGCACTCTCGGTGGCGCTGGCGTCGGGCCTGTACGGGATCATGCATGAGTGGGAACCCGGTGAGCCGGTGGAGGGCAACGCCTATGACATCAAGCATCCACCTGAGCTGGCCCTGCCCAGAACGCTGTGGGACGCGGCGCAGCGGTTGCGTGCATCGGATGCGGCGCGCGAACTGTTTGGCGATGCCTTCGTTGAACATTTTGCTGCCAGCCGCGAGTGGGAGGAGCGCGAATATCGCCGGCATGTAAGTGATTGGGAGCTGGATCGGTATTTTGAAATCATCTGATTTACAGCCTGTCCAGGAGCATCAAATGAGCAAAACCCTGCAAACCATCTCTCCAATCGACGGCTCGGTCTACGTAGAACGACCTCTGGCGACCGAGGAGCAGATCAATGAAGCCCTGGACCTTGCCATTAAAGCCCAGCGCCGCTGGAAAACCACGCCATTGCGTGAGCGACTGGAGATAGTTCGCCAGGCTATAGCTGCTTTCAGCGCCAGAGAGTCAGTACTTGCAGAGGAACTGTGCTGGATGATGGGCCGGCCAATTCGTTATGCGGCGGGCGAAATCAAAGGCTATGTGGAGCGCGCCACCTATATGGCTGATATCGCCGAAACGGCCCTGGCGGATATCGAATTGCCGGAGAAGGCCGGGTTCAAACGCTTTATTCGTCGTGAGCCACTCGGCGTGTCGCTGATCATTGCGCCGTGGAATTTTCCTTACCTGACCGCCGTCAACGCCGTGGTGCCGGCGATTCTGGCGGGCAATGCGGTGCTGCTCAAGCATTCGGCACAAACGCCGCTGTGCGCCGAGCGGATGGTCGCGTCCTTTGCCGAAGCAGGCCTGCCTGAAGGGGTCTTTCAATATCTGCATATGAGCCACGCGGACACGCAGGCACTGATTTCACGACCAGGTATTGCCCACGTTGCCTTTACCGGTTCAGTCGCCGGCGGCGAGATGGTAGAAAAGGCGGCGGCGGGGCGCTTTATCGCTAGCGGTCTGGAGCTGGGCGGCAAAGACCCGGCTTATGTGCGCGCCGATGCGGATCTGGCCCACGCGGTGGAAACACTGGTGGATGGCGCCTTTTTCAATTCCGGCCAGTCCTGTTGTGGTATCGAGCGCATTTACGTGCACGAGGATTTGCACGATGAGTTTGTCGAACTGGTGGTCGCGTTAGTACGCCAGTACAAGCTGGGCCGCTCGGACGATCCGGAAACCACCCTGGGGCCAGTGGTGCGCCCGGAAGCGGCGGCGTTCATACGTGCTCAAATCGCCGAAGCGGTTGCCCAGGGCGCTGAAGCGCATATTGATGCCGACGAGTTTCCGCTAAGCCGCTCCGGTAGTGCCTACCTGGCACCGCAGGTGCTGACCGGGGTCAATCATGGCATGCGGATAATGACTGAGGAATCCTTTGGCCCGGTGGTAGGAATACAGAAGGTCAGCAGCGACGCAGAAGCTGTGGCCTTCATGAACGACAGTGAATACGGCCTGACTGCCGCGATTTTCAGCCAGGACGTAGATGCGTCTCTGGCGATAGCGGACCGGCTGCAGACGGGGACGGTTTTCCTTAATCGTTGCGATTATCTGGATCCGGCGTTGGCCTGGACCGGGGTGAAAAACTCTGGCCGGGGCTGTACCTTGTCCAGTGTCGGCTATGAATATGTCACCCGACCTAAATCCTTTCACTTCAAGATTCTGTAGGAGCTGAGCATGCAGGCGTATCGCATGAACTGGAACTATCCGACGTCGGTACGGGTTGGGGCAGGGCGAATCGCTGAGCTGGCCGATGCCTGCAAACAGTTGGGCATGCAGGCGCCGTTGTTGGTGACCGACCCCGGTTTGGCCGCCTTGCCGATTATCGACAGCGCGCTGAAGCAATGCCGCGATGCCGGTTTGAACGCTGATGTGTTTTCCTCTATCAAGGGCAACCCGACCGGGCAGAACGTGATGGACGGCGTTGTCGTGTACCGCGTGGGTCATCACGATGGTGTTATCGCCTTTGGTGGTGGCTCGGCTTTGGACGCGGCCAAGGCGATAGCCTTGATGGCCGGACAGGATCGACCGCTGTGGGATTTCGAGGATATTGGCGATAACCATCTGCGCGTCAATGTCGCGGGAATGGCCCCCGTTGTGGCAGTACCGACTACAGCGGGTACGGGTTCTGAAGTGGGTCGTGCGTCGGTGATCACCGATGGCGAAGCGCATATCAAACGCATCATCTTTCATGCACGCATGTTGCCGGCGCTGGTGATCCTTGATCCGGAATTGACGGTGGGTCTGCCACCGCGTATTACTGCAGCGACCGGCATGGACGCCTTGTCGCACAATCTCGAAGCTTACTGCTCGCCGGTATTTCACCCAATGGCTGAAGGTATCGCGCTGGAGGGCATGCGCCTGGTCAAGGAGTATCTGCCCAGAGCGACCGCCCAGGGCGACGATCTGGAGGCGCGGTTGGAAATGCTCGTGGCATCGAGCATGGGTGCGACGGCCTTCCAGCGTGGACTGGGTGGCATGCATGCACTCGCGCATCCGCTGGGCGCGCTCTACGACGCGCATCACGGCACCTTGAACGCGATTCTGATGCCGTATGTTCTGCAGGCCAACCGCAGCAGCATAGAGCCACAGATGGAGCGTCTTGGGCGCTATCTTGATTTGCCGCGACATGATTTCACCGGCGTGCTGGACTGGGTTCTGGAGCTGCGCAGCGAGCTGGACATTGCGCATAATCTGGCCGAGATCGGTATCGATGACTTGCAGATCGAGCGGGTAGGGCAGATGGCGGTAGAAGATGCCACTGCGGGCACCAACCCGATTCAGTTTGATGCCGGCCAGTACAGTGCTATTTTTACCCGAGCGTTGCACGGGCAACTCTAGACTCACTGTTTGAATGAAAGGGCGGGTTATGAAAATCGGGCTGCTGCAATGTGATGATGTAATGGAAAGCCTGCAGGTCGCGCATGGCAATTACCCTGAGATGTTCAACGAACTGCTGTTGACGCGTCACCCCGACGCTCAGATTCGTGTGTATCGCTGCATGGACGGCGAGTTACCGCAGGATCTTGACGAATGCGATGCGTATATCACCAGCGGCAGTAAATTCGGCGTCAATGATGGTTTGCCGTGGATTGATGCATTGCAGGAGTGTATTGCGCGCATGTGGGAGCAAGGCACACCGCTGGTGGGCGTCTGTTTCGGCCATCAACTGATGGCCAAGGCATTGGGCGGCGAAGTGATCAAGTCGCCCAAGGGCTGGGGCGTGGGTATGTCGTTCAACCAGGTGCTGGTGCGCAAAAGCTGGATGAAACCCTGGCAGGACAAGCTCGACCTGGTCGTTAGCCATCAGGATCAGGTCAGCCTGCTACCGCCGCAAGCCGAGATTCTTGCCAGTAGTGAGTTCTGCCGCTATTACCTGGTGCAGTACGGCCAGCATTTCATGAGCGTGCAAGGGCATCCGGAGTTCTGCAAAGACTATTCCCGGGATTTGATGGACGCGCGTCGCGGTGTAATTGCCCATGCCCGTTTGCGTGAGGGCCAGGCCTCGTTGTCTGCGGAAGTAGACGCGCCGGTGATGAGCAGCTGGATTATCAACTTTATGCAGGAAGCGCTCGCAGGTTAAACTGCGGGCATGATCAAGCTATCCAACAATGTCGAGCTGGGCGATTGGGAGGTGGAGATATCCGCCATCCGCTCCCAGGGTGCGGGCGGACAGAACGTCAACAAGGTCTCCAGCGCCATCCATCTCAGGTTCGATATCAATACCTCAAGCCTGCCGCCGTTCTATAAGGAGCGGCTGTTGGCGCTGTCTGACCAGCGCATCAGCAAGGACGGCGTGATCATCATCAAGGCGCAGTCCTATCGCAACCAGGAGCAGAACCGCGAAGACGCCATTCGGCGTCTGCAGGAATTGATCAACGGCGCCGTAGTAGTACAAAAACGCCGCCGCCCGACCAAACCCACCAAAGGCTCACAAACCCGGCGCATGGACAGCAAGACCAAACGTGGCCAGGCCAAGTCTTTGCGGGGTAGGGTGGATATCTGAGCTACCTTTGTTGCCTGCCAATCAGCTCGAATGGATTCCCGCCTGCGCGGGAATGACGGCGTGGGTTGGGGATGTCGAAGTTAGGCTGGGAGGCGGTGTACTCGCGCTCGGAAAGGGGGCGTGGGTTCAGGTGTGGGGCGTGCGGAGAGCGCGTAAAGTTAACGCTGCCCCACCGTCATCCCCGCGAAGGCGGGGATCCAAGCGGTGGTATGCTTCGCCTGGGTGGTGAGTGTGTACTGCAAATCCGTTTGGATTCCCGCTTTCGCGGGAATGACGGGGTGGCTGGAGGCCATCGAGGCAGTCCTGGAATAGGGCTGAGGCGCGATCAAGGCCGAGGCTTTGAAATCAGTCCTCCTCCTCAGCCTCGCGCAAGCGTTCCTGGCGGGCCCGTTCCTCAGCCATGACCGCCTTGATCTCTTCCACCACCGAATCTACATCGGCCGCAACGTCGCTCTCTTCAAAGTAGCCGGTCAGTTCGGTCTCAGGCGTCAGTTCGCCGTCTTCATACAGCGCCCACATTTCCTTCGCGTAGCGCGTTTGCAACAGCTCTGGAGCATATTGGCCGTAGTATTCGGTCATGTTGTTGACGTCACGGTCCAACATGGAGCGGGCATTGTTATTGGCGGCGGCGTCCACGGCCTGGGGCAGGTCGATGATGACCGGGCCGTAGGCGTCGACCAACACATTGAATTCAGACAGGTCGCCATGCACGAGACCGGCACAGAGCATCAGCTTGACGTAATGCATCACGGTCGCATGGTCTTCGATAGCCTGCTCGGCATCCATGGACACATCATTCAAACGTGGGGCTACGCCGCCTTCGTCGTCGGTGACCAGTTCCATCAGCAGCACGCCCTCAAAACACCCATAGGGCTTAGGCACGCGAACACCGGCAGCATCCAGACGGTAGAGCGCATCTACTTCCGCGTTTTGCCAGGCTTCTTCCTGCTGATTGCGACCAAATTTCGAGCCCTTTTCCATCGCTCGCGAGCGACGAGTATTTCTGACCTTGCGGCCTTCCTGGTAGAGCACGGCCTGTTTGAAGCTGCGCTTGGCTGCTTCCTTATAGACCTTCGCGCAGCGGATCTCCGAACCGCAGCGCACCAGAAAGACAGCCGCTTCCTTGCCGCTCATCAGCGGGCGGATGACTTCATCGATCAGGCCATCTTCGACCAGGGGTTCCAAGCGTTTTGGGATTTTCATAGCGCCCTTATACCGCAAAACGGGGTGCGTTGGGTAATCTGCTGCGGGGTTTTTATGTTGAAAAACAGAACCTCAGCGGCTTTGCTATTAGCAACTTATCAGCAGATCATCATTTCGCAAACCATTCCTCGATAGCCGCTTGAGTCAAAGCCGGGCGCTGTGCTGGTTTGGGGGTCCAATTTCGCCAGGCTTGAGTGGCATTCATCAGAAACTCGAACAGCGGCAGGTGCTGACGCAGCACCCGACGCTTGCGATGGTCGATTATCGGATTGAAATAGCCGAAATAATCGAACATCTGCCGCGGGTTCTTTCTGATCCAGAGCCAGGAGCCCATTTCCAGTGTGAACGGCAGGAAAATATTGTTCGGATAGTCGTCCACTGACTCGTCATAGAGGAAGTCCCACAGGTCCCCATGGGTGGTGTAATTGATCGATTGGGGTTCGATGATATAAGGATGGTGATTCGGATAGGCGTTTTGATACAGCCGCTTCAGCGCCAGTACCTCGGCGATGTTGTGCATCGGCTTGTGCGTGCGCGCATAGCTGCACCATAAGCGATCCTGCCGCCCGAACCCACTGTGGCAATCCACGCTGAGGGAAAAAGGCGCATTGAGCAGACGTTTGCGTACCGTCTCCACCAGCGCGGCTGCCTCCGCTTCCATCGGATCATCACGCTTGCCGCGGTACCAAGGCAAGCGCGGGCTTATGCGGTGGCCACTGACCAGCCAGGGCACCGGGCCCATGGCGTCAATCGGCGCGTTGCGCATCAGGTCCACGCCGTTAAGGTTGCTGCGCCGGTGCTGCCAGATGCCGCCCGGATTGATCATGGGCATAAATACCAGACGCACGCGCTCAAGCTGGTGGCGCAGTTGCTCGTCCCAGTCCAGGCGATGAATCAGGCTGTGCATCCAGGACAACAGTACTTGAGTACCAATGCGCTCGACGCCATGTACGCCGCCGAAGAAACCGATCACTGGCGCCTGCTCCGAACGAGTTCCTAGCTCTATTACTCGCACGGGAATCTCGATCTTGTCGATGGTTACCGTGTGCACGGTCTGGCAGCGCAGGTGCCGGGAGCCCTGTTCCAGCAGACGGTCCAACTGTATGTGTTCGGGCAGGTGACGCTGAATCAATTGCTGGATTTCTGGCATGCCAAGGCTTCGCAAGTGGATCTATGACAGAACGGTGACATGAGCGTATTGCAGTTGGATGACAGGCGGAGCAGGGCGAGTGTATCCACGGACATCAAATGAAAAGCGGGTCAACAATAAGACCTTGGTCTATATTGATCCCAGGCGGCTCACGCTGGATGCTGACCCATTAAACAAAAATAGAACAATCAGGAGCCTTACATGAGTGCCGTAATCTTGCTCTTCGTAGGTCTTGGCATGATGGCGTTGGGGTACTTTGTTTACTCCAAGTTCATTGCCGAAAAGATCTTCAAGCTTGACCCGGACTTCCGTACACCCGCCCACGAATTTGAAGATGGTGTGGACTTTGTACCCACCAACAAGTTCGTTCTCTGGGGCCACCATTTTACCTCCGTTGCGGGCGCTGCGCCCATCGTTGGGCCGGCTATTGCGGTGATCTGGGGCTGGGCTCCGGCGTTTGCCTGGGTAGTGCTGGGCACCATGTTCTTTGCCGGTATCCATGACGCCGGCGCCATCTGGGCCAGCGTGCGCAACCGGGCCAAGTCGGTCGGCTCGCTGACCGGTGACGTCGTCGGCAAGCGTGCCCGTAGCATCTTTATGATCGTTATCTTCCTGGTGCTGTTGATGGTCAACGCTGTGTTTGCGGTGGTGATCGCGCGCCTGATGATGACCTTCCCGACCGCGGTAGTGCCGGTCTGGGGCGCGATTTTCGTTGCGCTGATCATTGGTCAACTGATCTATCGTCGCA
This sequence comes from Halopseudomonas pelagia, assembly GCF_009497895.1. NCBI lineage: Bacteria > Pseudomonadati > Pseudomonadota > Gammaproteobacteria > Pseudomonadales > Pseudomonadaceae > Halopseudomonas > Halopseudomonas pelagia. Next base: position 2,640,851 of record NZ_CP033116.1, read on the forward strand.
TCATGACCTTGCCGGTGGTGTCGATCCTGGGCGTGATCGCGCTGTATGCGCTGATCTTCATGGGTCCCTCGATGCCGATTCAGATGCCAGCAGAAGTCATGCCTGGTGTTTCAGGCAATGCCGCCTGGATTCTGTTGCTGTTCCTCTATGCCGCGATCGCCTCGGTACTGCCGGTATGGATGCTGTTGCAGCCGCGTGACTACATCAACGGCCTGCAGCTCTTTATTGGCTTGCTGATCCTGTATGGCGCCATTGTGGTCCTGAATCCGACAATGATCGCGCCGATGTTTAACGTCGATGTGCCGGCAGGTACGCCGTCCCTTGTGCCCTTGCTGTTCGTTACCATTGCCTGCGGCGCCATTTCCGGCTTCCACGGTCTGGTTGCGTCTGGTACCACCTCCAAGCAGTTGAACCGTGAAACCGATATTCGCTTTGTCGGCTTCTTCGGCGCAATCGGTGAGGGTGGTCTGGCCCTGGCAGCCATTCTGGTGGCTACCGCCGGTTTTGCCAGCCTGGCGGATTGGCAGGCCATGTACAGCGCGTTCGGTCAGGGCGGCGTAACTGCCTTCGTTGAAGGTGGTGCGTATATCATCCATAACGGTCTGGGCCTGCCTCAGGTAACTGCAGCGACCCTGTTGACGGTCATGGCGGCGTTGTTCGCCGGCACCACCATGGATACCGGCCTGCGTCTGCAGCGCTACATATTCCAGGAGTGGGGCGAGATCTATAATCAGGAATGGATGAAAAAGCCGCTGCCGGCCACCCTGCTTGCGGTTGGTACCTGCCTGCTGCTGGCGTTTGGCGCCGGTGGCGCTGATGGCTCGGGCGGCATGATCATCTGGCCATTGTTTGGTACTACCAACCAGTTACTCGCGGGCCTGACGCTGCTGGTGATCACTGTGATGCTCGTGCACTTGCGCCGGCCCATGTGGTACACACTGGCGCCACTGTGCTTCCTGTTGGTGATGACGGTAACCGCGTTGATTTTCCAACTGCGCACTTTCTACGAGCAGCAGAACTGGTTCCTCCTGGGGCTGGATCTGGTAGTGCTGGTAGCCGCTATACTGGTAGCCATGGAGTGTGCCGCTGCGCTCAAGCGGCACCGCGCGCAGGTGGCTGCGGAGGACTAAAGCATGACGCAGGGTAACCCCCCGTCAGGAAAAGGAGCCTGGCTTAGCCAGGCTCGCTTCTTTCTCGAAGAGGCCTACAGCGCCCGTTACCGTGGCGCTATCGCTCGCGCGCGGCGTGACGAGGATGACCTGTTCATGCTGTTGGTTTTCGCTGAAATGATGGGGCTGCCGAATCCGGCCGCCTATTACACTCTCGAGCTCCAGCCGTTGTTGCTGGAGCGCTTCCACCAATGGCACCTGCGCATGGGCATGGAGCGTTCGCCGCTCGACCATTGCCGCTGCTGCTGAATCTCAAGGCCAATCATGTTTGATCTGTTGCAACGCCGCCTGATCTGGGTAGGCGGAAAAGGTGGCGTGGGCAAAACCACGGTTTCGGCGGCGCTGGCTGTACTGGCTGCCAGCAGGGGACAGCGTTGCCTGGTGGTGTCCACCGATCCGGCGCACAGTCTGGGTGATGTGTTTGCCCGTGAGCTGGATGATACGCCAAGACGTCTTTTACCTAACCTGGACGCGATGGAGATTGATCCGGACATCGAGGTGGAGGCCCATCTCAAGCGTGTTACCGAGCAGATGCGCAGGTTTGCAGCGCCGGAAATGATGAAGGAGCTGCAGCGGCAAATGCAGTTGACGCGGCAGTCGCCCGGCACTCAGGAGGCGGCGTTGCTGGAGCGTATTGCACGGCTGATCAACGACCCTGACAGCCCCTATGACCAGATCATCTTTGATACCGCGCCCACCGGGCATACGCTGCGACTGTTGACCTTGCCGGAAGCCATGGCCGCCTGGACTGATGGTCTGCTGACGCACAATCGCAAATCCGAAGAACTGGCCAAGGTTCTCAAGCACCTGACTCCGAAGAGCGGCCGCGACGTCGCTACGCCCTTTGACGACCCGGCCGAGAATACCTTGAGTGATCTGGACGAGCGCACCAAGGATATTGCTCAGACCCTGCTTAAACGTCGGCGGCTGTTCATGCAGGCGCGCCGGCATCTTGAGGACCCTAAGGTCAGTGGCTTTCTGTTCGTTTTGACGCCGGAACGGTTACCGATTCTGGAAACCGTACGCGCGGTCGCGACCCTCAAATCAGTCGGCATACCGGTGGTTGCGACCCTGGTAAACCGGGTTATACCGGAGGAGGCCGATGGGGAGTTCTTGCGCCGGCGGCGAGAACAGGAGGCTAGCTGGCTGGAGCGTATCGATCAGGAACTGGGGCATTTGCCGCGCCCGCGCTTACCCTGGCTGGAAACCGACGTGCAAGGCGTTGAAACGCTGGAGCTGATCGCTGGCAAGCTGGCTGAGGCGGGCTTTTAACCCGACCAGTTGAGCCCGCGCAGCAGCAGATCCACTGCCGATTCCACTCGATAACGCTTTTCAGCGGCGTCGGGCAGTGGCCGACCATTCATCCACAAACCACTCACCAGGCTACCTTTCCACATGCCAATCAGCTGTTCGGCAGTGAGTAGCGGATCTTTCAGTTCTATACGGCCGCGTTCATGCGCGGCACTCAGGCAGGTCGCTGCACGAATGACAAAGGCCTGCGGGCCATCGCGATAGATCCACTGCCCGTGCTCGGCCTGCCGCGCGCCATGCGCGATCACGGTGCGCATGATGCGCACACCCTGTTCACTGGTGAGAAAGTCCAGCAGTTGCGTGCCGAGAATGATCAACTGCTCGCGCAGGCCGCCGGCACATTCCTCTATTTCCGGCAAGTTACCCAGCATGTTCCGATGCAGGCGCGTCAAGACCGCTTGCAGCAGGGCTTCGGCATTGTCGAAGTGGCGGTAAATAGTGCCTTTGGACACGTCAGCCCGCCGAGCAACCCCTTCAATGGTGAAGTGCATATCGCCCTCGGCGAAGCTGTCGAGCACTGCATCCAGAATGCGATCGAGCTTCTCGGGGTCAACGGGTCTACCGGGGCCGGCAGCGGCCAGCGGTCTTTCGTCCATCTTGGTTACCTGTGTTGGCTACCTGCATGCGGCATTTGATTGATCTGAGTGTATTCACCACGCAGATATTTTGCCCGCCGAGTATTTACTGAACGGACGCGTTCTGTAAATATGCGGGCACGAGATATTCGAATACACCCTTTCATAAAGGTTAACAGGCCATGCGGGTTTTATCCCTTGCGTCCTTGGCGTTATTTATCCTGGCTGGCTGCGGAGCTGAGCCTGAGAACGCAAAATCCGTCGAGAGTTCGGCGCTGAAGGTGCGAACGGCCGTTATTGAATCGGCAGAGCAACATACCTGGACGCTCAGCGGCACGGTACAGCCACGCAACGAAGCCGAATTGGGGTTTCGTCTGGCAGGCCAGATAAACGAACGTCTGGTGCATACCGGTGAGCACGTAGAGGCGGGAGACGTATTGTTGCGCCTGGACCCGGCGGACATCCGTCAGCAGCTTTCCGCCGCTCAGGCGGACGTGGAGTCCGCGCGAGTGCAGGCCAACAACGCCGAAGCCAATCGCAAGCGCCTGGATACGCTGCGCGCCCGCGACCTGATTCCCGAGCAAACCTATGAAGATGCCCGCGCCGCAGCCAGTGCCGCCAGCGAAAGCGTCAAGGCAGCACAGGCCCAGCTTGCCCAGGCGCGCAGCGCGAGTGGCTATGTGGAACTCAAGGCGCCCGCCAGCGGCATACTCCTGACGGTCAGCGGCGAAGTAGGGCAGGTGGTGTCCGCGGGTACGCCGGTGGCCACGTTGGCGTATGACGGTCCACGCGATGTTGAAGTCTACGTACCCGAGCGCCGCCGGGATGAGTTGCCGCAGACGGCAAGGGTGCAGTTGTACGCTGGGGATGTTCAGGCTGATGCAAGCTTGCGCGAGATATCCGGCTCTGCAGATCCCTTGACCCGCAGCTGGCGGGCCCGCTTCGCGATCGAAGACGACCCCGAAGCCTGGTCACTGGGCAGCAGCGTCACCCTTGAGCTGGTTCAGGAGTTGAATGGACAAGCGTTGCAAAGGATTCCGGTCGGCGCTTTGATCGATCCGGGGCAGGGTATGGGGGTATGGGTGGTGGATAACGGCCAGGTACAGTTCCACCCGGTGAAACTGGTGCGCATGGACACTGAGCAGGCGTATATCCACAGTGAAATGCCAGCCGGGACCCAGATTATCGCGCTCGGGGCCCACCTGCTGGAGGCCGGGCAGGCGGTTGAGGTTCTGCCATGAGCCACGACCCGTTGCGCTTCAATCTCTCGGCGCACGCGGTCAGGGAGAAATCGGTCACCCTGTTTTTTCTGTTGATTGTGGCGCTGGCGGGGATTTACTCGTTCTTTGCGCTGGGCCGGGCCGAGGATCCGCAGTTCTCCGTACGGGCCATGGTCGTATCGGTCAACTGGCCTGGCGCCAGTGCCGAACAGATGCAGCAACAGGTCGCTGACCCGCTAGAAAAGCGCATCATGGAAGTCGCCTATTTCGACAAGATAGAAACCACCGCCCGTCCTGGCCTGGTGACCATGCAGGTGACCTTCGAGGATTTCACGCCTTCGCAGGAGTTGCCGCAGCTGTTCTATGAAGTGCGCAAACGCATGCAGGACGAAGCGCCACGGCTGCCGCCGGGCGTTCAGGGCCCGTTCGTCAATGATGACTTTTCTGATGTGTATTTTTCCCTGTACTCGCTGACTGCGCCGGGTATGCCGCAGCGCCAACTGGTGCGCGAAGCCGAAGCCCTGCGCAATAGTTTCAACCGCGTCGAGGGCGTGCAAAAGGTCAGAATTATCGGCGAGCAGTCAGAGCGGGTATTCGTCGATCTGGACGCCTATCGCATGGCACAGTTGGGCTTGTCGCTGGAACAGATCGCCGATGCGCTGGAAGCCTACAACCGGCTGTTGCCCGCCGGCCTGATCGAAACCCAGGGCAGCCGCTTGTATTGGCGCATCGATGCCGATCTCGCTGACCTGGATGCCATCCGTGACGTGCCCTTGCGCGTCGGCGACCGCTTGATCCGCTTGGGCGATGTGGCTGAAGTGTTGCGCGGTTACGAGGATCCGCCAAGCTATATGGTTCGGGCCTTCGGTGAGGATGCGCTACTGCTCGGCGTGGTCCTGCGCAAGGGTGAGAATGGCCTGGATGTGGGTGAGCATCTGTCTGACACCTATCATCAACTGGCCGACTCGATGCCGCTGGGAATGGAGCTGCGCCAGGTCACCAACCAGCGCGAAGCCATCACCCGCGCCGTTGAGCTGTTCCAGATCAAGTTTCTGATCGCGGTGTTGGTGGTCATGCTGGTGAGCTTCGTCAGTCTTGGGCTACGACCTGGACTGATCGTCGGCATCGCAGTACCGCTGACGCTGGGCATTACCTTTTTGTTGATGCTGATGCGCGGGATGAACCTGGATCGCATCACCCTGGGGGCGCTGATCATTGCCCTGGGTCTGTTGGTAGACGATGCGATCATTGCCATCGAGATGATGCTGGTCAAGATGGAGGAGGGCTGGGACAAGGTCAGAGCTGCCGCGCACGCCTGGACAGTGACGGCGGCGCCGATGCTCTCCGGCACCCTGGTGACGGTGATCGGTTTTGTCCCCATCGGCTTTGCCAAATCCGGCGTCGGGGAATATACCGGCAATATTTTCTGGGTCCTGGCCTTCGCGCTGCTGGCCTCCTGGTTCGTGGCTGTGGTGTTTACCCCCTGGCTCGGTGTGGCGCTGCTGAAAGAAGTGAAAACGCCGCACACCGACCATGCACAGACTTACAATACGCGCGGTTATCAGCGCTTCCGCCGGCTTATCGCAAGCTGCGTGCGCTATCGCAAGAGCGTGGTGCTGGCGACGGTGGGCCTGTTCGTCCTGGCGATCGTGGGCATGGGCGCTGTGGTGCAGAAACAGTTTTTCCCCTCCTCGGACCGGCCTGAAGTGCTGATCGAGGTGTTCATGCCTGAAGGCAGTAGCATCAGCGCGACTGATGCCGTGGCTCGCCGCCTGGAAGCGGCTCTCAAGGGAAATGAGGAGGTGGTGTCATTGTCCACCTATGTCGGCGCCGGCGCGCCGCGGTTTTTCCTTTCGCTGAATCCCGAGCAACCCAACCCCGGGTTTGCCAAGCTGGTGGCGATTGCCCGTGACGATGCAGGACGCGATCAACTGATCCGTATCATGCGCGAACGGGTAGCTGCTGGCGAGTTCCCAGAAGCGCGTGTGCGGGTGCATCAACTGGTGTTTGGTCCGCCGGTGGTCTGGCCGGTCAGCTTCCGGGTCATGGGTCCAGATATCGATGTGCTCAGAGGCTTGGCAGACCAGGTGCGGCAGATCATGGCCGAGCACCCGGCGGTGTTCAATGCCAATCTGGACTGGTCGGAGCGGGTGCCTGTCGCACGCCTGAAGCTGGATAACGAACGCCTGCGCTCGATTGGTTTGACACCCCGCGAACTCTCTCGGCAATTGCAGTTTCAATGGGGCGGCATGCCCGCCACCGTATTGCGCGAGGATATACGTAGCGTGCAACTGGTCATGCGCGGCGTGCCAGAGGGCATCAAGGACTTTGCTGATCTACCCCTGCGTACCGCTGACGGGCGCAATATCACACTGCAGCAGGCTGGCCTGATCGAGATGGTCAGCGAGGACCCGGTACTTAAACGCTACAACCGCGAGCCCTTTATTACCGTTCAGGGCGATGTGCGCGGCGCGCAACCACCGGATGTGACCTGGGCGCTGTGGGAGCAGTTGGACGAGCTGCGGGAGCAGCTGCCGGCAGGCTACCATCTGGAGGTCGGTGGCTCCGTTGAACAGTCCGCCAAAGGCCAGGCTTCGATCAAGAAGGTACAGCCCATCATGATCGGCTTGATGATGATCATCATCATGCTGCAGATGCGCAGCTTCTCGGGCACTTTCATGGTGCTGGCGACCGCGCCTTTGGGTGTCATTGGCGCGACGTTGGCGTTGATTATCGGAAATCAGCCGTTCGGCTTTGTAGCCCTGCTCGGACTGACCGGGCTGGCGGGCATCCTGATGCGCAATACGCTGATTCTAACCATGCAGATCGACGATAACCTGGCCAGTGGCATGGATAAGTTCAATGCCTTGGTAGAAGCCACGGTCCAGCGCACGCGCCCGGTATTGTTAACCGCTCTTGCCGCGGCTCTGGCCTTCGTGCCGCTCGCTCATGACGCCTTCTGGGGGCCCATGGCTTACGTATTGATCGGCGGTACGCTGGTTGGGACATTGATCACGCTTTTGTTCCTTCCAGCGCTCTATGCCCTGTGGTTCAGGGTCAAGCCGGCTGGCCAGTAATTCCGCTATACTCTATCCTGAGCACATGGAAAATCCGGAGTTGAGTGAAAAGGAATGCTGGACGTAAAAACCCTGATGCTGGTGCTAGCTTTCACCACGGCCTTGTCGGTGGCAGGGTTGGCGGTGGCGGCGGCACTTAATCGTCAGGTCAGAGCGATCCGCTATTGGACGTTGGGTTTGGCCGTGTTTGTCGCCGGTCTGGTACTGCAGGTGGCCAGCCCGCCACTGCCTCTGTGGATCAGTGCAGCTGTTATCACCCAAGCTTATTTTGTGCTCTGGTGGGGTAGCCGTCTCTACCGTGGCGGCAATGAGTTCTGGGGTTTCACCAAAGTCATGCTGGCCATCCTGTTAGTCCAGGGTCTGGCGTTCTTCCTGCTGCGCGATTCGTTTCGCTACAGCACTATGCTGCACAGCGCCATTGTGGTCGGGCTCAGTATTCTGACGATACGGGAGTTACGGCTGCTGGCGGGCTTTCAACGTTCATTATTCTGGCTCTGGACGCTGTTGTGGTCGGTACATGGGTTGATCTACCTGAGGCGCTTTTTCCTGTACCTGCTGGATAACGCCTATACCGGTGCCGGCAGCTTTCAAGCCGCGGCCGAGATCGAGTCGCTGAACTATATGGAGGGGATAGCCTTTGTTTACGGCTTCACCTTGCTGTGCATAGTACTGACCACGCGCAGCCTCCAGGATGCCCTGCGGCTGCAGGCGGCAATAGATCCGTTAACCGGACTGTTCAACCGTCGCGCGTTTGAAGAGTCGGCGATCAGAATGTTGGTGGCAGGCCAGCGCAACGGGCGGCCTGTATCTTTGTTGCTGATGGATCTGGATCACTTCAAAGCGATCAACGACGATCACGGTCACAAGGCCGGTGACGGCGTATTGGTTAAATTCGCCCAGCATCTGGTAGACCATACCCGGGTGCCGGACCTGATCTGCCGGTTTGGCGGGGAGGAGTTCGTTGTGCTGCTTCCCGATACCAGCCAGGAGCAGGCGAGGACACTGGCCGAGCGCATTCGCTCCGAGTGGGAAAAGGTGGCTATCCAGAGCAGCCGCGGTGATTTCCGAGCGACTGTCTCCATCGGTCTGGCTGAAGCCACCCTGGATGAGCGGGAAAATCTCTACGACCTTGCTGACCGCGCTGATCAGGCGCTGTATGCGGCCAAGCAGCAGGGCCGCAACCGCATCCTCAGCTGGGAGCGCGGCTTGCGTCTGGCAGCGGTAGAGCCGGTGCTCTGATTTTAGCGTAACTGCTCGGGTTGGTTATGGGCTCGCCGTTCGGCAATCCATTGCTCTCTGCTCATCGCTGCCTGTTCGCCGGGCATCGCCGCCAATAGCTCGAAGTAGTCCTGCCGGAGCGGGTCGAGCATGACCTGGGAGCGCGGCTTTATTCTCACTGCGTATACGGTCTGCACGTTCTGGTGATCAAAGGCGCGCCAGCTCTGTGCGTCTTTGAGCAATTGGTATTCATGCCCCTCCAGCGCAATGATCAGCCTTTCGGTATCCAGACTCCCGGTCCGCGCGACCGCGTCGGCCCATTGGTAGACGATGCTGTACGCCGAGGCGGCTGAGGTAGAGGGATAGGTCTGGTAAAGCTCGACAAACCGCTCCACGAAAGCCTGCCCGCGCGCATGGTTGTATACGTAGGGCACATTCCAGGTCCAGGCGGATGCGCCCAGCACACCTTCCATCAATGCCGGACCAGCCTGCTCGACCATACTCAAGGTGAGGTTAGGGACAACGATCTGGGTAGTTTTGGTCAGACCCATTTGGTGGGCCATGCGCATACCCTTAACCATCTGATCACCGAACAGCACCAATACCAGCACCTCCGGCTTGGCGTCGAGCGCCGCCTGCATGGCCACACGCAGATCTTTCTGCATGGATCCGGGGAAAGGGATCAATGTGCGGCCATGCTCGCTGACGTCATCAGTACCAGTAAAGTGGCGCATCGATTGCTCGGTCGTGTGGCCCCAGGTGTAGTCTGCCGTGACGTAGAAATAGCGGGTATCTGGCATCTGTTCATTCAACTGCTGCCCCAGCACCCGCGACGCCATCCAGGCGTTATAGCTCTCGCGAAACATGTAGCGATGAGCGTCTTTGCCGGTGGTGTCGTTGGAATAGGTAAGGGTACCGAAATACAGCAGTCCGAGGTCGCGTGCGCGCTTCCCGGCCGCCACCGCTACGGCGCTGGAGGCGCCACCAAACAGCATCTGGGCGCCTTCGGCAGCCAGTTCATTAACGTTGCTTACCGCTTGAGCGGGTTTGGATGCGGTGTCGCGCTCAAGTATCGCCAAGGGGCGCCGCAGCACGCCGCCAGCCTGATTGATCTCATCCACCGCCATCAGCGCGCCGCGCACCTGCATCAGACCTTCTTGCTCATATTCACCCGAGCGCGGCGCGTTGAGTCCCAGCAGAATCGGGTCTGCGGCGCCCACCGGCTGGATGTTCAACAGACCGCAAAACAGCATGCCGAACAGACAATATTTCCTTGTGATGTTCACTTGGCCAGTCCTTATTTATTGTTATCGGGTTTTTTGGAATGGCCAAACGTATACATCAAGACGGGGGTGGGAGGGGATTAGCTATTGGTCGATAGTTGCCAATGGTCAGCATGCACTTCACTGCAGGTCAGCCCTCAGCGCGGTGGCGGTTCCGGCAGCAGTTGCGCGAGCTCCTCGGCATTGCGTGGCTGTACCATCCTGCCGATTACTTCGCCATCCTGATCGAGCAGCGTCAGGTCGCCGTCCCGTGTCCCATGCTGACGGGCGAACGCTCGTCCGACCGGCTGACCCTGATGAGCAATCCTGAACAGGATTGTGTCCCGGTATTGCGGCTCCACCTGGCGCATTATCTCCAACACCTCGGCACCATTGAGCAGATTAACGTCACGGGTCAGGACCAGCACCGGGCGCTCGCCGCCGACTACCGACAAATCCGTGGAGATACCCGAACGCGGCAATTGCTGCCACACCACCAATGCCATGCCGGCAATCAACAAAACCAGAAAACCGACCTTTATCCAACCGGGAATAACTCGTTTGGGTTGCTCTACAGGATCACTCATACGCATTCGCTCTCAACGACAAATACATAGTGTCTCACGGCCCCCGGTATTCGGGGTGCCGGAGAAATGTCTTTGAACATAATGAGAGGTGAATGCTATGAAATTGCGATTCCGTTTGTTGCTGTTAATGCTGACGAGCCTGTTCAGATCCAAACAGCCCATGTCCCATGTCAGCAGGCTGAAATTAAGGGTGTGGCCGGTGGACGTGGATATAAAAAAGGTCAATATCGAGCGATTTTTCGCGTTTGGCGATCTTGGCTGGGTATCGATGCTGATGGACTGGGGCATCTTCCGGCAGATTCTCACCAGCCGTTATGCACCATTCGGCAAATGTCTGTCTTTAAGTGTGAAAGGGCCTTTGTGGCTATTTCAACGTTTCGAGATTCAGACGACGATCATCTGGTGCGATCACTATTGGGTCTACGCGGAACAGCAGTTTTTGTCCAAGGGCCAAATAGTCGCTATTTCGGTCATCAAGGGCGGCGTACTGCAGGAGGGGCGTCTACTCAAGGTCAACCAGTGGATGCCTCAAGCCGAATTGGTATCAGTGCTGGGCAAGCCGGAGTTGGTAGATCTCTATCAACGCACTGAAAAGGCCATGTGGCGAGCTACGCGCGGCTAACAGCGCCAAACGGCACCGGGCCCGCCAACTGGCGGCCTCCGGTGCCGACTATGGCATTGCTATATGGCATAGTGGCGATCTTCTTTCTGTAAAGAGGCTGGGAATACCATGATTGTTGTCCACCACCTGAATAATTCACGCTCACAGCGCATCCTTTGGCTGCTTGAAGAGCTGGGTCTGGAATATGAAGTACGGCGCTATGAGCGTGACCCAGAGACTATGCTGGCACCGCCGGAACTCAAGGCGGTGCATCCGTTGGGAAAGTCACCCGTTATTACTGATGGTGATCTGACCGTCGCAGAGTCTGGCGCGATTATCGAGTACCTGGTCGAGACTTACGGCCAAGGGCATCTTGCACCCGCACGCGGCACACCCGAACGTCTGCGCTACACCTACTGGCTGCATTATGCCGAGGGCTCCGCGATGCTGCCGCTTCTACTCAAGCTGGTGTTCAACCGGGTTGAAACGGCGCCCATGCCGTTTTTTGCCAAACCCTTTGCCAGGGGCATCGCTCGGCAGGTCAAAGGCAAATTTGTTGAACCGCAGATCATTCAACATCTGAATTACATGAACAATGAGCTGGCTGCCACTGGCTGGTTTGCCGGGGCTGAATTCAGCGCTGCCGATGTGCAGATGAGTTTTCCGCTGGAGGCCGCTGCTGCGCGCGGTGGACTGGATAGACAATGGCCACATTTGATCGGCTTTCTTGAGCGCGTGCATGATCGGCCTGCCTACAAGAGAGCACTGGAGCGCGGTGGCGAGTACGGGATTATTGGCTGAAAAGCATCCGCGGGGTTGGTGGCTTATCTGCCTGACTCGTGCGGCATGTCTTGCCCGCAGAAAAAACACGCGAGCCTATTGTCTTTGTTCACTCTGTTGCATAGAGTACTTTGCTTATAAGTAATTGCATTTAATAATAACAAGAGAAGACCAATGCCCCCTTCCGCAGAAGAAGCTGCTCAGGCTTTGCGCGACATAGCGGCTATCAATGCCCGCGCTGCAGGCTTTCAGGATTATCAGGCAGAATCCAATCAGTTGATTCTGTGGGGCGGGCTGCATGTTGTCGGTTTTATTCTCACTGCTCTTTTCCCGCATCTTCTACTGTATATCTGGATTCCGCTGATTGTGCTTGGCCTCGCTGGAGGGGCCGTGTTGGCAGCGTATGCTGCGCCTTTATTGCCCGGCATCGTCTGGCGCTACCTGGTGGTGATCGGCACCATTCTGCTGTTCCATATTCTGATCAATATCATCATGTGGCCGGTGGCGGCGCAGCAAGGGACGCTGGTCGGGCCATTGCTGGTCTGCACACTCTATGTTTTCCGTGGCGTTCACCTGCGGCCGCGGTATTTCCTGATTGGGGTACTGGTCGCCACTCTCTGCCTGATCGGCTATGCCTTTTTCGTCGCCTACTTCTGGTGGTGGATGGCCTTCGCCTATGGCGGAAGTTTCGTGCTCTTTGGCCTCTGGCTGAGACCGCGTTGACATGCAAACTCCCAATGAAATCATCCACCAACCAGTGCGTCTGAAGATCATGGCGGCGCTGAATACCCTGGCGCCGAATCAGTGGCTGGAGTTCGTTGCATTGCGCGCCATTTTGGATACCACCGACGGCAACCTGGGAGCACACCTGGCCACGCTGGAAGCCGCTCATTACGTCACTATCAAAAAGGATTTCGCTGGCAAAAAGCCGCGCACACGCGTGTGCCTGAGTACGCTTGGGCGCAAGGCTTTCTCCGGTTATGTGGCTGCCCTGCATGCCATTCTGGCGATCGATTCGCTGGATGGCAGCGAAGAGGCCATCACTCACACTCCCAACAACAACCAATAATCGGGGTTTTTATGGATATGCGAACGTTAGGCTTTCAATCATCACGCTGGCAATCGCGGTTGCGCATGCTGATGTTGCTGCTGTTGATCGGGGTAACAGGACTGAGCACCAGTGTAGTTCTGGCCCAGGCGGATGAGCAGCCAGCCACTGCTGCAGACAGCGTGACCGGGGAAGCTGCGGCAGACAGGGCGGTGGCGACTTCACCGGCAGCCGAGCGCTTCGGTGTGCGCGAGATGTTCACGCAGGCGGACGTAGTGGTCAAAGCGGTGATGATCTTCCTGGTCCTGTGTTCGCTTTTAACCTGGGCGGTGCTATTTGAAAAGCTGGTGGTATTTGCCAAAGCGCGGCGTGCCAATCAGCGTTTTCTGGCGGGGTTTCGCAACAACGATCTGACGCTACTGCATGAGCAGGCTGAGCACAGCGCGATGGGCCGGATGTGGCAGGTGGCGCAGGCTGAAGTGACGCACTTCGGACGTAACCGTAGCGCCGATGCAGATCAGATAAATCGACTTCTACAACGCATGTCGCTGACTGCCAGTATTGTGCAGGAGCGAGACCTGGCACGCCTGGGCAGCATGATGGGTGTGCTGGCAACTATTGGTGCAACCGCACCTTTTATCGGTCTGTTCGGTACCGTGTGGGGCATTCTCAACAGCTTTGCCAGCATCGCCACGATGAAGTCGGCCAGTCTGGCCATCGTCGCACCGGGCATCGCTGAAGCGTTGTTGGCAACCGCGTTGGGCTTGTTTGCCGCCATCCCGGCGGTGATGATTTTCAACAAGTTCGCGCGGGACATTAACGGCTTCGTCGGTGGGCTGGACAACTTTTCGGCGGAGATGATTGCCGACGTGTCGCGCAAGCTTGATGAGGTGAAATAGCCATGGGCATCCAGTTCAATTCAGGCCCCATGGTCAAGCGACATAACTATCAGCAGAACGCGGAAATGAACATCACTCCGTTCGTCGACGTGATGCTGGTGTTGTTGATCATCTTCATGGTGGCAGCGCCACTGGCAACAGTAGATGTGCCGGTGGATCTACCTAGTAATGCGGCAACGCCAAGCCCTCCGCCAACGGATCCAGTGTATGTAAGCGTGCAGGCCGACGGCTTGCTGTTTGTTCAGGAGCAGGAAATAGCCCTCAACCAATTGCAAGCACAGATACTGGGTATCACCTCGGGTGACCTTGAAACCCGATTATTCCTGCGCGGTGACCAGGCGGTGGACTACGGCACCTTGATGCGGGTCATGAACACGTTGCAGAAGGCCGGTTACACGCGCATTAGCCTGGTTGCCTCGGAAGAGTTGGAGCCCTGATGAGCGCCCCGACAACAGGCCTCAAGTGGTCTGCGAGGCTGCTGGTTATCCTGCTTTCGGTTGTATTTCACGCTGCGCTGCTTGCTTGGCTGTTGAGTGGTCGCCTGGCTCAACCGATGCCTGAAGAAGCCGTCGTGGTTGCGGTGGATATGGTCAGTATTCCCCCACCGCCCGAGCCAGAACCAGAGCCGGAGCCCGAACCTGAGCCTGAACCAGAACCGGAACCTGAGCCCGAGCTCGAACCATCCCCTGTGGCAGAACCCGAGCCACCGCGTCGGCCGGAACCTGTGGTGGCAAAACCCGCAGCGAAACCTGCGGGCCCGCCAGTGCATGCCTTCGGCGCTAATACCCAATTCGCCGCACCACCTGCGCCACCTGCGGATGCGCCCACGCGCGGCCGAACGGCTCCGCCTGGATACGCCGACACGGTAAAAAACCGGGTTATAGCGCAGTTAAAGCGGCCAGAGGGAGCAGTGTACAAGCCGCCGCCGGGCTACAAGGGTGATCCGAACGATTTCAAGCGTCAGTGCTATATCCCCTATGAAATTACTGTGGATGCCAACGGGCGGATGCTTTCTTACCAGATCAATCGCTGCGGTGATGAGCTGCTGGACGCGGCCGCCGATCGAGCGATCCGCCAGGCCGGTCCTTTCCCGCCACCTCCCGGCGGGGGAACAGCTCAGTACACCATTTATGGCACGGCGATTTTCATCAAATAATGACAATTAATCAGGAGCATCTGATGCGTCTTCCTTCTCGCGCTAAACAGGCCGTGCCAGCCGCGCTGGCGTTACTGGTTGCCGGTTGTGCTGCACCGGTTTCCGGCCCGGTTGCCTATCACGACACCACACCAAGACTGGCTGAGGCGCGCGCTGAAACGCGTGCCAGCTTTGAATGCGGCGGTGCGCTGCCAGCGGTACACCGGCAGATATGTGCCAGTGACGAGCTTTCGTCCCTGGATAAACAGCTGACAGGCCAGTACCAGCGCGTGGCGAACCAGCTGGACACTGCTGGCGGGTTGTTATTGGAGGCCAACCAGCGTCAATGGATGCTCAGCAGAGCCGCACATTGCGGTTTGAGTGCGCAAAGCGGTACCAAAGTGGAAGCGGACCCAGCCGCCATCATGTGCCTGGAGCAGATGTATCGCCAGCGCCGGCAACAGCTGAGCAGTTGGTCTGCCCCGGCGATGGCCGCCGATAATCGTCAGGGTGCCCACGCCTATGCCAGCTATGTCGAGTACCGCTTGGCCGATAGCCGTGAACCCGCGTTGTGCTCAGCGCTCACCGAGCAGTTGAATCAGGATCTCCAGCGCCATGGGCTGCCAGACCCATCTCGGCTACCTGGGGTAACGCTGCTCGCAGGCAGTAATAGCGAGAACACCACAGCGGTGGTGGACGGGCGGGAAATTCGCGTGGATTTGCATAACGCCGGCCCCTACGCCGGTTATCAGACCCGTGCCCGCGGCGTGCTGATCAATGGTCAGCCGGTGATGGACGACCATACCTTGCCGCGCTGGGTCGCCGAACAACCCAACTACGGTGGCCGAGCCTATGCCTCATCATCTCAGACCGGAGACTACGGCTCCATTGACGTGTTTCAGCGTGATGGCAGGACCCTGTTGTTGGCCAATGAAACCTGGGGTTTCTATTCACCTGCAGCCCGTGGCGAGTCGGCATTTAGCGGGGTTTATCAAATCTCGGGGCAGGGAGTGGTGCCACTGTGCCTATTCCAGACTTACTTGACCCCTCCGCGCACCAATACCCTGGCCGGCATGCCAGCCTATGCCGCATTGGAAAAGGAACTGAACAGGGTGGCCGGCGACCCATTGCCCGGCTATGCGCAGCATGAACGGCGCGACAATTTTCAGAGCTGGAAGGAACGCCAGTGGACACTCTTGAACTTACCCCTGCTTGGCGCTGATGCATTGACTCGCTACCAGCGTGAAGCCGCAATCTATCACCGCAACGACCAGGCCCTGGATGCGTTTTTCAACTGGTCCGAGCGTAATCTGGGCGCCAAGACCCTGTATCGCAAAGTCATGCCCATGTTGCGCCCAGCGCATCAGGAATTGGTGCAGATGTTTGTTGCGCAAGGTCTGAATGCTGCCGAGAGTGAGGCTGCGGCAAATCTGTTGTTCCATGAAACCCTGGCCCGAAGCATGGAAAACCTTGCTGCACCTGCGACCGTGCCGGGTTTGCCCCTGACGCCGCAAGAGCCCTATCAACCACGGTACGCCATGGCACCTGCGGCCGGGGCACTTGAACAGGGGCGGAACTTCGCCACCCTGTACAGCGTGGTACTGAATAATGCACCCGCCAATGTGATTCGCGACTTCATTGCCTATGAAACCGACACCTTCGGCGAGGAGCGGGGCGTAGGACCGGACCAGAGCCCGGCACTGATGGTGGCGGTAGACAATCCCGACAGTCTGGAACTGCTGTTGCAGCAGGGCTTCGATCCGAATGCAGCGAACCAGTGGGGCAAGACCCCATTGATGACGGCTGCCGAGTTGAACCTGTTGCCGGGTGCCCGCCGTTTGATCGAAGCGGGCGCCAATGTGCATGCGTATACCCGGCGAGTTGAGTTCGCCGGAGTCGGCGGGCCTGATCGTCAGGAAGCAGAGCAGGGCAGACGCACAGCGTTGCTGATTGCCGCAAGTAACGCCGATGCGGCGCTGATCGATTTGCTGGTCAGTGCCGGCGCTGCCGCGCAGGCCTGGGATGGATACCATCAGCAGGTGTGCGCGGCACTTGATGCCAATCAGCAACTGGCTGATGCCGAGCGCGCTCGTTTGAAAGCGCCGCTTTGCGCCAACGTGTATACACCACCGCCGCCGTCACAACAGGCCGTGGTCGACATACGTGCGGGCGATACGCTGATCCTGCGTGACACCGGGGTGGACTACCGCATACGGCTGATCGAACGTCAGCCCATGCACCTGTTCGGGCGCAACATGCAGTTGACGCCGGAACGTTTGCGCGAAGATATGGGCGGCATCGCCCGGCAGGTGGGTATGTCTGCAGTGCGCCGCGGAAAAATGAAGATCGTCGGCCCTCTGACTTTAGCTTTTGCCGACCTGGGCGCCATTACCGAAAACAGTCTGCCGATGCTGGTCAGTTTCCCGGTTACCGCGGTAGGTGCTGCCAATGTTGCCAACTACGTTCTAGAACAAAAACCGCTACAACGTGTCTTGAGTGTTGACTATGATCCGGAGCGGGCTGATGGGGAAAGTACCTGGCGAGCCCTGTTCAGCGCCGCGTTAACCCAAGGCTTCACGCCGTCGCAACAGGGCTACGTTGTGATTCACACCCGCGGGGGGCAACGCACCGAGTATCAGTTAGTCGTCACTGAATAGTGGTTTGGGTAAGTGGCTGGTAGTATGACTGCCAGCCACTTTCGGACGATAACGAGAGCGCCATGCGCCTAAAAAAATACCTTCTGGTTGGTAGTATTTCTGCACTGTTGATTGGTTTGACCGCTTGCGCAACCCCACTGCCCGAACACGATGTCTCCCCGAGTTATGCGATAGATGTGCCGGCCCATGGGTTGCTGAGCACCTATATGCGTCAACAACCGGTAGATGATCTGAAAAAATCCGGGTTCTACATGCTGGATCGCGGCGTGGACGCGTTGTCTGCGCGCCTGCAACTGATCGACATGACCGAGACCACCCTTGATCTGCAGTATTACATCTACAGCGGTGACGTCACTGGCGGGTTGATCGCGGAGCGGATACTCGCGGCGGCAGACCGGGGCGTACGCGTGCGCATACTACTGGATGACATCGGCAACAGCATGTCCGACAAGGCCGTGGCGACGCTCGACCGGCATACCAACATTGAACTGCGGTTGTTCAATCCGGTGAGTATGCGCAACAAGTGGTTCAAGTTGCCGAGTAAAATCGTTGAATTTGGCCGCATCAACAATCGTATGCATAACAAACTGATGGTCGCCGATAATCTGGCGATGATCACCGGTGGCCGTAACATCGGCGATGAGTATTACACGCTCAGCGAGCGGGATTTTCAGGATATAGATCTGCTGGGGATCGGTCCGATCAGTCAGGAGGCCTCAGAGAGCTTTGACGCTTTCTGGAATAGCCCGCTGTCGATTCCTGCCAGCGTGGTCTACGAGAATGCCAAGCAGGGTACTTTGAACCGTATGCGCAAGGGCTTGGCTTCACATCGCGAGCGCCAGGCACAGAAACCCTACATTCAAGCAATGGAGGGCTCCTCGTTCAGCAAGTCGCTGATTGAAGGGCGCCTGAAGCTGTACTGGGGCCACTCCGACTGGCTGGCGGATCCGCCGTCCAAGGCTGATGCTCACTCCCCGAACAGCGAAGATCCCTATCTGGCCCGTATTCTGGGAAATCACCTGCTGGACGTGCATTCCGAAGTCCTGATGAAGTCCGCTTATTTCATTCCCGGTCAACGGGGCGTTGAGGCGCTGACCGGCGTAGTAGCGCAGGGAGCTGATGTGTCGGTACTGACCAACTCATTGGCGACCACGGATGTTCTGGCAGTGCATAGCAGTTACGCGCCCTACCGAGTGCCTTTGCTCAAGGGCGGCGTCAAATTGTGGGAATTGCAGCCCATGGCAGCCAAGCAGTCGCGCCCCAATACTTTTATCAGTGAATCGGTGGCGAGCTTGCACGCCAAGAGCTTTGTGTTTGATCGCTACAAGCTTTTTATCGGCTCTATCAATATTGATCCGCGCTCCATTGAGCTGAATACGGAAGCTGGGGTGATGGTGTATCAGAAGGAGTTGTCCGAGAAGCTGGCTGAACTGTTCCAGCGCTGGACGGAGGATGATTACGCGTTCGAGCTGCGCCTGGGTCAGGGCGACAGACTTGAATGGCACACCAAGGATCAGACCTGGACCTCAGAGCCTGAGGCAGGACGAACCCGCCGTTTCATGTCCTGGATGCTTGATTGGTTGCCCATCGAGGATCAGTTATAACGCCTTCAGCGAGGCGGCGGTTTCTGCTCTTTGCCGCTGGCAGGGGCATCGGCCTGAGCCTGCATAGCAGGACGGGCCGGTGCTTGCTGGGCACGGTCCGCGATCGCCATGTGGGCCGACATCAGGGTGGCAGTGATAGTAATGGGCAGCATATATACGCGCATGAGCGGGCCTCACTGAAATAAACAAGAATCAATCTCAACTAGAGGCTAGCACCGCGTTTTGCTGACGGCAAGGTGCGGTTGAGAATTATTTTCATTTCAGAGCAGCGGACTCATAAAGAACATCGAGCGTTCCAGCATGCGAGCAGGTCTGCCGCGTTGCTGCCACTCCGTTCGCTCGACCGACTGGCTGGCGGCCGCGTAGGATTCCAGCAATGACTTGATCCCGGCACAGCTCTCTTTACCGAACAGTGCGACTGTCAGCTCGAAATTGAGCTGCAGGCTGCGAATATCCAGATTGAGGCTGCCGACCAACGCCAACTCGTCGTCCATCAACATGGCTTTGGTATGCAGCAGTCCGCCATCGAACTGTTTGATATCGGCCCCGGCTTCCAGCAGTAGCTCGAAATATGACCGGCTGGCCCAGTGCACCATCAGTGAGTCAACGCGCTTGGGCAATAAGACTGTGACCGCCACACCGCGCCGAGCGGCCTGGCAGAGTGCGTCGAAAATGGCCTCTGAGGGCACAAAGTAGGGCGTACTGATAACGATGCTGCGGTTTGCTCGGTAGATGCTCGACAGGACCGCCTGACCGATCATGTCTTCACCCACACCTGGGCCGGAGGGGATGATCGATAGCCAACTATTGCAGGCGTCAGGGGCGGGGTAGTAATCCGGCAGATTTCGCTGCCCGGTTTCTACTTCCCAATCCCAGGCAAAGACCTTCGCCAATCCAGTTGCCGCCTGGCCGTCCAGCCGCAGCATAACGTCAATCCAGGGAGCTGATTTTGATTTCCGTTTGAACAATAGCGGGTCGGCCATGTTCATCGAGCCGGTATAGGCGATCCGATCATCGATGATCAGCACCTTGCGGTGCATGCGCAGGTCAATGCGCTGAACCAGAGCACGCAATAACTTGACCGGCATGGCAGGTACCACTTCGATCCCGGCTTTGATCATCTTGTTACGCCATTTGGAGCGGAAAAACTGGCGGCTGCCGGCGTGGTCGATAAGCAGGCTGACTTTGACCCCACGCTGACTGGCTTCAATCAGTTGGCGAGCCACTTCATCTGCTCTGCCGCCGAGATGCCAGATGTAGGTTTCGATGCGGATGCTTTCAGTTGCACTCTGGATATCGCTGATCAGGCTGCTGAAAATGGTGTCCGGCGAAGCCAGCACCTGCATGTTCGAATAGCCAAGCGTACCCAGGCCCATGCGCGCAGCAAGAATCTGATGCACTGCGTAGGCAAGATGGCCGCCGGGCAGCGGGATATCGTCATTACAGAAGCGGCTGTTGAGGTTGTCCAGATAAGGTTCGATCATCGCCTGGGCGCGCGCGGCGCGTTTGCGGCCCATGCTCAGCTCACCGAGCAACAGATAAAGGATGGCGCCCACCAGAGGCAGTATGTAGATCACCAATAGCCAGGCTAACGTGCCGCTGACCGGCCGGCGGAAGATGACGACGCGAATGGTGACTGCTGCAGTGAGCAGCCAGTAAAGAACAGCAATAACCAAGCCGATTATATTTTGCAGGTTGTCCATCGAAGTCCGTAGCGGTGCGTTGCCAAGCGTGATCAGATGGCCAATCTAACAGGCTTTCGGTAGGCTTGTAAGCATCTGATCCTAAGAGAGAACTTCCATGCTGCCTTTTACCCTGGTGGGTCGACTGCGCTACATTATTGAGCGACAACTGGTCAAAGGTGCGCATTATCAGTTGATGGTGGTGGCCATATTTATCGGGCTGATTTCGTTGGTTGGGGGCTGGTTGGCCTGGCCATCCGCCGCAGCGGATATGCCCTTGGCAGATTCAGTCTGGTGGGCCTTTTTGCGCCTGACCGACCCAGGTTATCTGGGTGACGATCAGGGCACTTGGCGCCGTATCGTTTCCACTGCACTGACGATCATGGGTTATGTGGTGTTCATGGGTACGTTGGTGGCCATCATGACGCGCTGGCTGATCAGCAGCATGGCGACCCTGGAACAGGGCCTGACGCCGGTCACCATCCGCAATCACGTGGTCATCCTCGGCTGGACCAACCGAACCATTCCGTTGATTCGCGAGATTCTGGATACTGCCGGCGGTATCCAGCGCTTACTGCTGGCCAGAGAAACCAAACGGGTACGTCTGGTGATTCTTGCCGACGAGGTCAACACCAAGCGCATGCAGGAAATGCGCGATGAGCCGGGTATTGGTAGGCACGGCAAGCACATTATTTTGCGCTCAGGCACCGCTCTTCAGCCTGAGGCTTTGCATCGCGTTGCCTGCATGCAAGCGACAGTGGTGATGATCCCGGGCCGCTCGCAAGGCGGCATGGATCTGGTTACTGGTGATATGGAAACCATCAAGGCACTGCTTACCCTGCAAGCGCATGCGCATCTGACCCGCCAACCCCCGCCTTACGTGGTCGCGGAAATAGAAGATGTACGCAAGGTGAAGATCATGCGCCGCGCCTACAAAGGACCGATGGAGATTCTGGCCAGTGATGCCATCGTCAGCCGGCTGATGGCGCAATCGATTATTCATCCGGGACTGCCGGAATTTTTTGCCGAAGTGATGTCGGTTCACGACGGCAACGAGTTCTATGTGCGCTCCAGCGATGGCTGCCAGGGCGCGAGCCTGGCCGAGGTCGCTGCCACCTGTCCTGCGGCGATCGTGTGCGGCATCATGCGCCCGCAGGGCGAGCAATGGCGTTCCATGCTTAACGCACCTTCCAGCGAGATCGTTGGCCCTGGAGACAAGCTGGTCATGCTTGCGCGCCAATATGCAGATGCTGACCCGGTACAGAAATCCATTGAAAGACTCCGGCTTTTGGAGCGGCCTGCGGGGACTTTTCCGCCGCGTAACGCTACAGCGGGACGGGACCTGAAAGTCCTGATTCTCGGTTGGAACAATCGCCTCCCGGCACTCATCGACGAACTTGCCTCCTACAGCCCACAACGGTTTCAGGTTCAGGTGCTGTCTACCCTGGATACGGCGCTGCAGCGCGCGGCGATTGCCCGCTACAGCGAGAGAACCGCACAGGTCACATGCGAGCATCTGCAGGGTGACTTCATGCTTGAGGGCTTGCTGAAGCCGGTGCTGGAGCGTGGTTGGGACAGCATACTGCTGATCTCCAGTGATCTGCTGGCGTCCGGTGAAGAGGCGGATGCGCGGGCTATGGTCGGTTATATGGTGGTAGATGAGTTGCTCAAGGGTGCAAGCAAGCGGCCACAATTGTTACTCGAACTAAGCGACCCATCCAACGAAGCGCTAGTGGTGCGTAATCGCGGCGAGTGCATCATCAGCCCGATGATTCTCAGCCACCTGATGGCACAGATCGCCCAGCGCCGGGAGCTGAGCCTGGTTATCGAAGATCTGTTTACTGCCGGCGGCCCAGAAATTCTCTACCGGTCACAAGCCGATTACCCTATGCACAGTGTGAATAACTTTGCTGACCTGGAAGCCGTTGCCGCGTTGAACGGCGAAACCGCTTTGGGGGTTTACCGGCATGATCCCGACGATGATGGGCGTCGCTTGCAGCTCAACCCACCACGTAATATTCCGCTGAAGCTCAAGCCAGGTGATCAACTGGTTATTCTGACTACGGTCGAAGCAGTGCAGGCCTAGTACTACAAGCAATTGTCCGGCTTCGGCAGGCCAGCAATTTTGCTCGCCAGTTTAGCCGGGCTACCGGGAAACAGACGCAGCAGGTAAAGGCTATTACCTTTGTCGGCCCCGAGCTGTTGGGCCAGATATTTGACCAAGGGGCGCATTGCCGGAGATAGCTGGTACTGCAGGTAAAACTGGCGAAGCAACAGTATGACTTCAAGGTGCTCCGGGCCAAAAGCGATACCCTCGCGTTGCGCCAGGAGGGCAGCGAGGGGCTCGGACCAGTCATCCCGATCAATGAGAAAGCCTTCGTCATCCAGCGGTATGCGCTGCTCTCCAAGCTGAATCATCGTGCTCACCAGCTGACTACCTTGGGAAATTTTGCGCAAATGGCAACCATGCCCTGGTAATCGATCACCTTTACCCGGGCGGGCAGGTCATCCAATGGCAGGCCGCGAGCCAACACGTCCACCTCCAATACATAGAACTGCACCGCAGCGGGCACCAGGCAGAGTTGTGCGGCCGTTGCCGAGTCTCGCAGCAATGCGTAAACCGCCTCTTCGGTCAGCAGCACGCCATCTTCGCCAGCCAGTACACGGAGGCAACTGGCAAAACGGCCATCTGAGTGGGGTGAATGCCTGAGAATATGCAGCATATGTTTCTATCGGGCTCCAGGACGTTGTTCTTGACGTGGCGTTCCAATGCAGCAATTCACAAAGACACTACCTGATCATAATGGGCTAGCAGATGGGCGATCTGCACGCTATCCACAGTGCGGCAATCAAGCGCACACTGCTTGCTTTGAATGCCGCGTTCGGTCAGCGAGTGCTGGCACACCAGCACTTCTTCGACACCGTAGAGATCCAGAGCCTGCAAATTGGCTGCCAGCGATTTCTGCCCGACCGCAGAGGCATCCTGCCCCTTGAGCAACTGCAGTACGCCGTCCTCCATGAATAGCAGAGCGGTAGGCACACCAAAGGCGGCGGCGGCGAGCACCATATCCAATGCTTCACGCGCGGCCAGGCGGGCAGGGGGGTGACGACTGATAACCAGCAGACTTTTCATCTCAGGTACCAAAGGTGATGGCTCGATCGGCCGTCTGTAGGGCGTCGACCCATTGCCCGAGTCCGGACAGATCATAAGGTGCGCCCGTATTAGCCACTGGCTTCTTCCAGCGAGCGGCTTCGGGCTCATTAAGCACGCCGCGCCGCAGAGCCGCAGCTATGCACACCACCGCATCAAGTTGCTCGGCGGCAATGAATTCGCGCCATTGCAAGCTAATGTCCTGCTCATCCTGGGGCTGAACACCGAGGTGGGAGGCGATCTGTACCGCGTCGCGATAGAAAAACAACCGAGTAATCTGATGCCCCGACTCAATCACCGCGCGGGCAAATTCCAAAGCGCTACGCGCTGCTGGATCCTGAGGGCCTGCTAGAAGAGTGATGGCAAATTTCATCAAGGGTGCTCGCATGAAAAAGGCCCGCAATTAGCGGGCCCGTTTTACAGCCACTTCGGCTATCAATCTTCGCCCATGATGCCCAGAATCTGCAGCAGGCTGAGGAAGATGTTGTAGATGGAAACGAACAGCGTGATCGTTGCCATGATGTAGTTATCTTCACCACCGTGGATGATCGCACCGGTCTGATACAGGATGATCGCAGACGAGAACAGCACGAAACCTGCGGAAATCGCCAGAGACAGACCGCTGATCTCAAGGAAGAAGCTGGCGACCACAGCACACAGCAGCACTACAAAGCCGGCCATGATGAAGCCCGAAAGAAAGCTGAAGTCCTTACGGGTCAGAATCGCGTAAGCAGACAGACCGAAGAACACCATCGCCGTCATACCCAGCGCCATGGCTACCAGCGATCCACCGTTAGGCAAGGACAGATAGGCGTTCAGGATAGGGCCGGTGGTATAGCCAAGAAAACCGGTGAAAGCGAAGGTCAAAACCAGACCCCAACCGGAATTACGCATTTTGGACGTAGCAAACAGCAAGCCGTAAAACCCGACCAGGGTGATGATCAGACCAGGGTGAGGCAGGTTCAAGCTCATGGAAATGAACGCAACAACGGCGCTGAACGCCAGCGTCAGGGCCAGCAGGCTATAGGTGTTGCGGAATAGCTTGCTGACTTCAGCTTCATTCACGCCTGCATGTTGCAGCGTGGTCTCGCGATTTTGCATGTTCATCTATGGCGCTCCAAGAATGGCAAATAGGATGATCCTTCACTATGCGCTCGATAATACCTGTTCAATGCGTCAAATCAAGGTTTTACGTCAGCGGAATCATGTCAATTTGCAACGTTACCCATTGACTAGCCAGAACTTTCCGGTAGTATTGCCGGCCGTGGAGGGATGGCAGAGCGGTTGAATGCACCGGTCTTGAAAACCGGCGTAGGTTAATAGCCTACCCAGGGTTCGAATCCCTGTCCCTCCGCCAAATAACCAAAAAGCCTCAGCGAAAGCTGGGGCTTTTTTGTTTATCAGATGGGTTCTCGGTGAGAACCCATGTTCGACCGGAGCAAGCAACGCTTGCGTAGGAACGCAGGAACGCAGCGACTGCGGCCCCGAAGGGGTGAGGCGCGAAGCGCCGAATAATCCCTGTCCCTCCGCCACACAACGTTTAGAATCAATGACTTACGCGCGATATTGGTTCTTTGCCAACATAAGCCCCAACAAACCAACATCGGTTATTGGGGCTTTTTTGGTTCTGCGATTCAGAGAATACCTCTGCGATGCCGTGATCGGGAACGGATTACCTTGGTCGAAGATGGACGGCCACCTTTACTCGGGTCCCTCTTCAATTTCAAAGGAGGTAGCCAGTCCTTCGTCTTACCTAACGCTTCCACTAAAATGATTAGGGTGCGTTCATAGTCCACGACAGTGGCGGGGCTATACTGAGCCAAACCTTCGTTTCTGACGTGCTGCAGATGCTTTAGCCTGATTTGGTCTAGCCGGTGAATCTCTGGAAATTTTTCGCTGATAATCCTACATATCGTTTTCAGGCGCCCGATGACTTTCTTGGTCGTCACTTGCGAAGACTTAGGATCAAAGCGCAACCTCTGGGTAATTAAACTGATGTTCATTAATACCCACCCACGTAGCCGCTGGAAACCTGTATCCTCCCATGGCCCAAAACTCGAGCCACTTCCGCTCTAGCTTTTTTGTCCAGGTCTCGAGGTACATGAACACCACTCATGGGTAATACGCCGGTGATCGACTGATAGACGTCTGCTGCAAACGCGGCGCGGAGCTCACGATAGCTGACCACCCCAAACGAACGCAGGACGCGACGGCACCGGTTCAGCTCGCGCTGGTAAAAAACCTTTACTGTTTCAGTTTTATCTAGCAGGCATCGAGACCCG
Source organism: Halopseudomonas pelagia (assembly GCF_009497895.1). Taxonomy (NCBI): domain Bacteria; kingdom Pseudomonadati; phylum Pseudomonadota; class Gammaproteobacteria; order Pseudomonadales; family Pseudomonadaceae; genus Halopseudomonas; species Halopseudomonas pelagia. The sequence continues at coordinate 2,667,109 of NZ_CP033116.1, forward strand.
ATGGGGAGAGTTTGCAATGCGAACTCGATTGCCTCAAGCCGCGCAGGTGTTGATGAAACCCAACGATCGGTACTTTGTCTGCCCCCTTTGCACCCCTGCAGAATCCAGGCGCGGCCTGTCGTGAGAATCTCATGGCGCATTCGCTGCAGATCCTGAAGGGTCGCCTCCTGAGCGCGCATCCCCCAATTCCTTGCAAGAAGAGCCACTGCCGCACCTCGACGATCCCCTTTACTCACCATTTTCGCGACCGCCTGAGTGACCGCGTGTTGATCGGCTCGCGCTGGTACCTCTCTGACATATCTCCGAGAGGTAGCCAACGCCTGAAGTGCTGAAATTTCTATCTTCGCGTTCCCACGCATCGCATACAGCGCCGTGTTCGCGGTTGAGATCAAATTGTGCGCGTACGGCGCAGAAATCGGCTTGTCGGTAGTGCCGTCTCGCCAAACGTACTCACCCTGCAATCGACTTTTCAGGTATTCCCCATATGAGTCGAGTGTCGATTGGCTAATCAGCCGAGCTTCGACTACGCCCTGCCTCATGCAGTATCGAGCAAATATCCGCACTCGATATTGGTGAGTCCTACGGGTCCCGAAGTGGTCCTGGTCGCCGTAAAAAAGAGTCAGCGCTCGGCACATGGCGTACCGGAGCTGCCGACCGTAGCCATAATTGCGTTTATTGCAAGGTTTCTGAGGTTTTTTCATATCCGTTTACCTGTATGTGTAATTGATACAGCGCTGCGTGGCGGCCTCTCCGGTTGGGATAAAGGCTACGCCACGCACGTGTCCCTGCTGCCCCTAACCGGAGTTAGATTAAACATAGAGAGAAGTCCCTCTTGCGGGTGGACACGTCGTGTGCAGCTGTGAGCACGGTTGAAATCTGCTGCGCCGTGAACCGGTATCTGAATCGAAACCGGGGGGCAAAGGCTTGCGCTTTATCATTGCGCCGATGCAGCAGATCTGGGTGCCTGATCTGGCTGGCTGTAATTTGGCTAAACGATTCCGGCATGCTGAGCTGAAAACCCAGTGGAAGTCCGGCCGGGGCAGTTTTGTCCGAGTTTTGTCCGGTAGTGGTTCGGAACTTTTGTGCAAGCTACTGATTTTAGTGTTTTTTATCTTTTTCATTGGTTGCATCTCTTAAACGTGCGCGCAATTTAAAAAAATCCGCTGCGTTGTCCAATCACACGCTGCGGAGGTAGTTAACTTGGCCATTCAGGCCGTTGGGATGCTGCGACTTTCGGCGTCCAGCTCACCCTCGATTCAGGAGTTCCCTCGGATCAATATCGAGGGGGTAAGGGAGGAATTCGGGCCCACGACGGGGCCACGCTGCAGCCCTCTTTGAGCGCTGCAGCAGTTGGATAGACTCTGCGTTGATGCAGAGCAATTCGGTGAAGGTGGCCCGGGAGGCCATTACATGCTGCTGCTTAACGAGCCCAGCTCGCTCGTCAGACACGATCGCCTGAAGACGGAGTAATTTTCACAGCGAATTGGGATGGCGAGCGTTGGGTAAATGCGGTATTTCGCGATTTAGTCAGGGATGCTGTGAATTTCTGCCTTTTTTCGGCAGGTTCAGATCTCGACAGGTGATACGCTCCCATTCTGCGAGATTCTATTCATAGCATCAGAACTAAAAATAGCGAATACCATGGTTTCCGATTGTGCAGATCTAGTGCGCGATGGACGAAACAGCTAAGTGCCAGCAATTGTCAGCTACCGAAGAGATATCGGTACCAATACTACTAAATAACGAACCCCACCCTGCCAAGGAGGCATACCCGGGGTGCCTCTGTTGTAATTAGTATCGTTACAAGACTTGGCTCGCGAGGGGTCAGGCAACGTGCAGAGGATAACAATCATGATTTATGCAAATCCCGGAGCTCAGGGCTCTGTCGTGTCTTTCAAGGAGCGTTACGGTAACTTCATCAATGGTGAATTCGTCGCGCCGGTCAAGGGGCAGTATTTCACCAACCTGTCGCCGGTAACGGGTGGGGCCATCTGTGAGATTCCCCGCTCTACCGCCGAGGATATCGACAAGGCGCTGGATGCTGCCCACGCTGCCAAGGCTGCCTGGGGCAAGACGTCGGTTCAGGCCCGCGGCAACATCCTGCTGCAGATTGCCGACCGCATCGAACAGAATCTTGAAAAGCTGGCCGTTACCGAAAGCTGGGATAACGGCAAGGCCGTGCGTGAAACCCTGAATGCGGATATCCCGCTCGCCGCCGACCATTTCCGTTATTTCGCTGGCTGTATTCGTGCCCAGGAAGGGACCCTGGCAGAAATCGACGAACACACCACCGCCTATCATTTCCATGAACCCCTGGGCGTGGTCGGCCAGATCATTCCATGGAACTTCCCGCTGCTGATGGCGGCCTGGAAGCTCGCGCCGGCGCTGGCGGCGGGTAACTGCGTCGTTCTCAAACCGGCAGAGCAGACGCCGCTGGGCATCCTGGTCCTGATGGAAATCATCGGTGACCTGTTGCCACCGGGCGTTCTCAACGTGGTCAACGGTTACGGCCGTGAAGCTGGCGAAGCACTGGCCACCAGCAAGCGCATCGCAAAGATTGCCTTCACCGGCTCCACACCGGTTGGCAGGCACATCATGCACGCTGCTGCCGAAAATATAATTCCTTGTACTGTCGAGCTCGGTGGCAAGTCTCCGAACATATTCTTTGCCGACATCATGCAGGCCGAAGAGACCTTTATCAGCAAGGCGGTCGAAGGTCTGGTCCTGGCGTTCTTCAATCAGGGCGAAGTCTGCACCTGTCCGTCACGGGCGCTAATCCAGGAATCCATGTACGAAGACTTCATTGCCCTGGCGATCAAGCGCACTCAGAGCATCAAGCGTGGCAATCCCCTCGACACGGAGACCATGGTCGGTGCTCAGGCATCCGAGCAGCAGTTCGACAAGATCCTCTCCTACATGGAGATCGCCCGCCAGGAAGGTGCCGAATTCCTGATCGGCGGCAGTGCTGAAAAACTCCACGACAGCATCAATAACGGTTATTACATCCAGCCGACCCTTCTCAAGGGTCACAACAAGATGCGCATTTTCCAGGAAGAGATATTTGGGCCTGTAGTCAGCGTCACGACCTTCAAGGACGAAGCCGAAGCTCTGGCGATTGCCAACGACAGCGAATTTGGTCTCGGTGCAGGGCTCTGGACACGGGATACTAATCGTGCGTATCGGATGGGCCGCGCCATTCAGGCAGGTCGAGTATGGACCAACTGCTACCACCTGTATCCCGCCCACGCGGCCTTCGGTGGCTACAAACAGTCAGGTGTAGGGCGTGAGAATCACAAGATGATGCTCGACAGCTATCAGCAGACCAAGAATCTGCTGGTCAGCTATGACGCGAATCCGCTGGGTTTTTTCTAGGCTCCGGCTGCGGCTGCCCGGGACCGCTCCTCCCCGGGCGGATGCATTCTGTCCGGTTACCCCGGACAGGGCTGAGGATTGATGCTCTGGATCATTGCGCGGCTTCGGCCGTGCTTTTTTATGCCTGATCGACAGGCCAAAAAGCTTTGACCGGGCCGCCTCGAGCCATACCAAATCGGGCCGAAACTAGTTCCAAAGTACCATTCTTGGGTTGGCAGTCGGGTGGTTAACTGAGGTTGTCGGCTTTTACCGGCAAGACCTATTCGTAAAACAAGAGGATCGACCTATGTGGACTAAACCGAGCTTTACCGATCTGCGTATCGGCTTTGAAGTCACCATGTACTTTGCCAGCCGTTGAGCAGTCGGCACCCCGGCTTGCCGGGGTGTTTCCTTGATTCAGCCGATCCGTTGAACACCAGGAAAAACAATGCATATTCAGATACTCGGTTCGGCAGCTGGCGGCGGTTTTCCGCAATGGAACTGCAACTGCAGCAACTGCGACGGAGTGCGCAAGGGCACCTTGAACGCCAAGCCGCGCACCCAGTCTTCCATCGCACTGTCCGATGACGGCGTCAACTGGATACTCTGCAATGCCTCGCCGGACATACGCGCGCAGCTAGAGAATACCCCGACGCTGCAGCCTGCACGTTCCGTGCGCGACACCGCCATTGGTGCCATTGTGCTCATGGACAGTCAGATTGACCATGTCACCGGCCTGTTGACTCTGCGCGAAGGGTGTCCGCACCAAGTTTGGTGTACCGATATGGTGTACGAAGACCTCAGCAGCGGATTTCCGTTATTCAAGATGCTTGAACATTGGAATGGCGGACTGCGCTGGAACCCAATTCCGCTTGCAGCAGAATTTACCATTCCGGTTTGTCCCGCTCTGCGCTTTACCGCCATCGCCCTACGCAGCGCAGCGCCACCCTATTCCCCGCATCGCAACAATCCACACCCAGGCGACAACATCGGACTGCTGGTGCGCGATCTGAATACAGGCGGGGTGCTGTTTTACGCGCCGGGTTTGGGGCAGCCGGATGCCCAAGTCAAATCAGTGATGGCTGACGCCCACTGCCTGCTGGTGGATGGCACCTTGTGGCGCGATGACGAGATGGCCTACGCCGGGGTAGGCGACAAGCTCGGTAGCGAGATGGGGCATCTGCAGCAGAGCGGCACGGACGGGATGATCGCGTTACTGGATGGGCAAGCTGCGGTACGCAAGATCCTGATCCACATCAACAATACCAACCCCATCCTGGATGAGGATTCGACCGAACGGGCCGAACTTGCCCGGCACGGGATTGAAGTCGCCTTTGACGGCATGCACATTACGCTTTGAGGAGTCTGTCTTGCAGCCCGAACCAATGAATGCTGATGCTTTCGAGCAGGCCCTGCGGGCCAAGGGAGCTTACTATCATATTCATCATCCCTACCATGTTGCCATGTACAGCGGCACGGCCAGTCGCGAGCAGATCCAGGGCTGGGTCGCCAATCGCTTCTACTACCAGATCAAGATTCCGCTGAAGGACGCGGCGATCATGGCCAACTGCAACGACCCGGCCACCCGCCGCGAATGGATACAGCGGATTATCGATCATGATGGTGAGAGGCAAGGGGAGGGCGGTATCGAAGCCTGGTTGCGGCTGGGCGAGGCGGTAGGGCTGGACCGCGAGGTGCTGCTGTCGCAGGAAAAGGTATTGCCGGGCGTGCGCTTCGCTGTGGATGCCTATGTCAATTTTGCCCGTCGGGCGAGCTGGCAGGAAGCCGCCAGTTCCTCGTTGACCGAGCTGTTTGCCCCGCAGATTCACCAATCACGCCTCGATAGCTGGCCAGCACACTATCCGTGGATCGATAGTCGCGGCTACGAGTATTTCCGCAAGCGAATGAGTGAGGCACGGCGTGATGTAGAGCATGGTTTGCGCATTACTCTCAGCCACTACCAGACCTATGATGCCCAGCAGCGCATGCTCAATATCCTGCAGTTCAAGCTCGATATCCTCTGGAGCATGCTGGATGCCATGAGTATGGCCTACGAATTGGACCGCGCGCCTTACCACACCGTTACCGCCCAGGCCGTCTGGCATCGGGGGGTAGATCTGTGATCGACTTTCAGAGGCATCAAGTGCCGATACTGCGTCCCGGGTTCCGGTTGCAGTGGGAGCCGATCCAGAATAGTCACGTTCTGCTGTATCCCGAGGGTATGGTCAAGCTGAATGAAAGTGCTGCCCAGGTATTGCTGCTGATCGATGGCGAGCGACCAATTGACGACATCATCGACAGCCTGGCTGGTCGGTTTCCAAATGTACCCGGGCTGGATGAAGACATCCTCGCCTTTATCGAGGTGGCCAATGCTCAACACTGGATCAACATCCGCTGACAGCACTCTGGTTGCGAACCAAGGCCCACCATTGTGGCTTCTGGCCGAGCTGACCTATCGCTGTCCATTGCAATGCCCCTACTGTTCCAACCCGCTGGAGTTCGCCAATCACAAGGATGAACTGACTACCGCACAGTGGATCGATGTATTCACTCAGGCACGAGCGCTGGGGGCGGCGCAGCTGGGATTTTCAGGCGGCGAACCCTTGGTACGTGACGATCTGGTGGAGTTAATCGAAGCGGCGCGCGAGCTGGGGTTCTATACCAATCTGATTACATCGGGCATGGGGCTAACCGAGCAAAAGGTCAATGCGTTCAAGCAAGCGGGGCTCGATCATATCCAGATCAGCTTCCAGGCGTCCGACGCAGAGATAAACAACATGCTCGCGGGTTCGCGCAAGGCATTCGACCAGAAGCTGGCAATGGCCCGTGCCGTAAAAGCGGCGGGATACCCGATGGTGTTGAACTTTGTCACGCACCGGCACAATATTGATGAGATAGAAAAGATCATCGAACTCTGCCTGGCGCTGGAAGCTGACTTTGTCGAGCTGGCTACCTGTCAGTACTACGGATGGGCACACCTGAACCGGGCTGGCCTGCTGCCAACCAAGGCGCAACTGGACCATGCTGAAGCCGTAACGCAGCGCTACCGCCTCAAGCTCGCTGCCGAAAATCATCCGTGCAAACTGATTCTGGTGACCCCCGACTACTACGAAGAGCGTCCCAAAGGGTGTATGAATGGCTGGGGCAATATCTTTCTTAGTATTACTCCTGATGGCACAGCGTTACCTTGCCACAGCGCGCGGCAATTGCCAGTGACCTTCCCGAACGTCACCGCACATAGCCTGTCGCACATCTGGTACGACTCATTTGGCTTCAACCGTTTTCGCGGTTACGAGTGGATGAGCGAACCCTGCCGCTCCTGTGATGAAAAGGAAAAGGATTTTGGCGGCTGCAGGTGCCAGGCGTATATGCTTACCGGAGACGCGACCCAGGCTGACCCGGTATGTAGCAAATCGCCACACCACGACAAGATTCTGGCCGCCCGTGCCGAGGCAGACCTACCTCAGCCCCCGATAGAGGCATTGACGTTTCGGAATGAACGCAACTCGCGAATCATCTGCAAAAGCTGAACAGCCCGGATTCTGGACCAGCTCCATGAGTGCTGCGCAGGCGGTCGCAGCAGCCAGTGATTATGCTGATCTGGTCTGCGACGAGCAGCGTCTGCTGTGGATTGAATTTCATCCTGAGGACGGTCGTAGCCTGATTCATGAGTGGACAGAAGCCGGCCAGCGCTGCCTAACCCCGCTGGGTTATAGCGCCCGCAGTCGCGTCTACGAATACGGCGGTGGTGCATTGTGTCTTGCCTCTGGCTTCCTGTGCTTTGTCAACGAAGACGATCAGCAGATCTATGTGCAGGGACTGCAGGATCTAGGCTGCCGAGCGCTGACTCAGCGCGGCGATTGCCGCTACGGCGCACTGCTGAATGATGCCATGCGCGCACGTCTGATTGCGCTGGAGGAGTGCCACACGGCAAGAGCAGTTGAGCATCGGCTGGTGGCGATCAGTTACACCGGTGAGCGTGAAGTGATCACTGAAGGTGCTGATTTCTACAACAGCCCCTGCCTCAGTCCGGATTGCTTGCACCTGGCCTGGATCGAGTGGGATCGTCCGCATTTGCCCTGGACGCAAACCCGTCTCATGTCGGCTGTGCTCAATGAGCGCGGGCAGGTTGTCAGTAAAAAATCGATTTCGTCTGTGCAGTCCCAGGCAAGTCAGCCCGAAGCATTTCAGCAGCCGCAATTCGATTCTTCGGGGGACTTGTTGTGCCTGACTGACCGCAGTGGGTACTGGTTGCCCTGGCGCGTGCGGGATGATGGCGGCTTGGAGTCCGTGCCCAGCCAGCCAGCCGATCACGCGCCAGCGCCCTGGCAACTGAATCCACGCCATATTCTCGCACTACCCGATGACAGTCTGGCCCTCAGTTGGATGGAGGGGGGCTATGGGCATCTGGCCCTGCGGCATACCATTGGCGGCGAAGAGCAGCGGCTAGCCCATGGTTACCAGCGCTTCCGCTCGTTGGCGAGTAACGGCCGCTGGTTATATTGCGTGGCCGGGTCGGCCCTGTGCAGTGCAGCAATACTGCACATTGATCTGCTTACCCATGCACTGCAGATCATACGAGCAGTACCGGCAACCCTGCCGGCAGAGGAAGTATCGCAACCGCAGAGATTACTTTATCGAAGTGGCCGCGGTGAGACCGCACATGGGTATTTCTACCCGTCGAGCAACCGCAATCAGGCGTCGCCAGCTCCACCGCCATTGCTTATTTTTACCCATGGCGGTCCGACGTCTGCCACCTATGCGGTACTGGATAACCGAATACAGTACTGGACCCAGCGCGGTTTCGCCGTTGCAGATCTGAATTATCGTGGCAGCGTCGGCTTTGGTCGGGCTTACCGGCATCGGCTAAGGGGGCAGTGGGGTGTGGTCGATGTTGAGGACGTGCTGGCGGCTGTTGATCACTTGGTCGACGCAGGCCGTGTGGATGCTGGGAATATCTTTATTCGGGGCTCGAGTGCGGGTGGCTACACCACGCTGTGTAGCCTTGTCGCAGCGGGTGACCGCTTTCGGGCGGCGGCGAGCCTGTATGGCGTGAGCGATCCGTTGCGGTTGCGTATCAACACTCACAAGTTTGAAGCCGATTATATCGACTGGTTGATCGGTGACCCTGCGGATGTGCCAGAGCGTTATGTTCAGCGTTCGCCGCTGGAGCAAGCCGCCGAGATCAGCACGCCCGTTATCTTTTTCCAGGGATTGCAGGACGGGGTGGTGCTACCCGAGCAGACCGAACGCATGGTCAAGGCGCTGAAAGAGCAGGGCGTGCCGGTAAAATGTTTAACCTTCGCAGAAGAACGTCACGGTTTCCGCGCGCCGGGCACCCTGGCGAGTGTCCTTGAGGAAGAATTGGCTTTCTACCAATGCTGGATGCAACACGCCTGACGCACACGAAACCCGAGGCTAACCTTGGAGGTCACCATTGAGGGGTTTCACTGATGTTCAGCCACAATGACTCGACCTGGGCCTGGCTCCCGTCAATGCGATAGGTCGCCCGCTCGTCCAATAGCAAGGTGCGTGTTGTGCTGTCGCTCGTCAGGGTTTCAGTAATCTGTGAGAACACCAGTATACGGTCCTCCGCCAGCAAAAAATCGGGTGTGCTGCGTATCTGCCGATACTTATCGACTTGATCGAACGTAGCCTGCCAGAGTGCCTGAAGTTCGTCCTTGCTGAGAGTGGTCCAGGCTTCCTGATTGGGTAGCCGCACCCGAATACGTGCCTCTGCATCGATTTGAGCAATGACGCCCAACGCATTTTTTGCGCGAGCGGCCTTATCTATCTGCTGCAAGTGATCGGTGATTACGTCGCGCTGCTGCTGGTCCGGCACAGCGGTGACCTGGCTTCCATTCAGCTCGGCGAGAAACAGCCGCGCACTGGGGTGGTCACCCGTCCGCGCGGCGGTGCGTATCCAGCTAAGCCCGTCCAGCCGGCTGGCGCGATCATAGAGCCGCTTTCCGAGTACCCACTGAGCATCACTATTGTCATTTTCGGCAGCCAGTTGATACCAGTAGTCAGCCTGTTGCGGATCTGCCTGAGTGCCCAGGCCGTGCTCATAGGCTCGGGCAACTTCGAACTGACCGATAGGATCACCTGCGTCTGCGGCGCGTTGGTACCACAAGAGTGCCTCGGTTGGGTTTTTCCCCACGCTGAGACCCGCCGAGTACATGTTGCCTATATTGAGCATGCCTTGACGGTTTCCAGCCTCGGCCAGCACCCGATACCGCTCAAATGCCTCATCGAACTGACCCATTTTGTAGACCGCGTAGGCATCCAGCACTTGGATCATTTCCCGGGCGATACGCAACTGTTCGTCTGCGTGGGTAGCCCCGCCGGGAAGCAGCGGCAGCACTGTGGCACAAATTACCACCAGCAGGGTCCGCAGGCGCGACAGAATCGAGCCACGGCTCGCTTTCTCGGTGGTCTGCTCCGTTACGGGAGTGCAGGCAGGGTGCATGGTCATGAGTATGTCCTTGACGAGTGCTGGTGAGCTTCAGGTTTTGGGCGCTGCGGCAGCGTTTTGCCACGGGCTGTCAGTCGCGATGATCTGGTTGTTTGCTACGCGTTTTCTGGCTTTGCTCGCCTGTTTTTCAGCGCTGATTGCAGCAACGCATTGGTCTTGATTGTTCAGAATGACGATGCATTCCAGGCACTGGACGCACTCACCGTAGTCGATGCTGCCGTCACGGTTGATGGCACCGATCTCACAATGATTCTTGCAGTGCTGGCAGGGTTGGCCGCAGGCATCAATGCGTTTGAGCCAGGAAAACAGATGGTACTTGCCAAGCATTGCCAGGCCTGCGCCCAAAGGACAAACGTAGCGACAGTAGAACTTGTGCACGAAAAGACCCAGACCCAGCAGGATCAGTGCGTAAAGCACAAAGGGCCAGGTACGCACAAAGAACAGGGTAATGGAGGTTTTGAACGGCTCGATTTCGGCGAGACGCTCTGCCAGGGTCAATGAAAAGAATGCACTGCCCACAAGGCCGACCAGAACGGCGTATTTGATCCATTGAAGCTTGCGGTGCAGTGGGTCGGCGATCTTCCATTGCCAGATGCGCAGCCGTTTGGCCAGCCAGGCGAGCATGTCCTGCAACGCCCCGAAAGGACATAGCCAGCCACAGAAAAGCCCCCGTCCCCAGATAAACAGGCTAACAAAGGTAAAGCTCCAGAGAATGAAGATCACCGGGTCCATCAAGAATACGCTGAGGTCAAAATCACCGCCTAGCGACAGCAGCAGAGTGAAAATATTTACCACCGACAGCTGCCCCTGGGCATACAAACCGAGAAACACCAGAGTGAAGATCAGAAAGCCGCCGCGAAATACATGGAAGGCGCGGCTGTGACGGCTGATGCGCTGCTGAAAAACGAAAACCCCACTCAGTAGCACCAGTGCTAGTAAGGTGATGCCCACCTGCCAACTGCGCTCCTGCCACATGCGTAACCAGATGGGGACTTGCTTCGCCACTGCCTGGGGCGGCTGAATATCGAACAGCGCCGGGTCTAACGTCAGCGCTTGGGTAAAGATGGCGTTGTCCTCGACCAGCGGGTTGCGCTTCAGGCTGACGTTCAGTTGCAGCTGTGCCGGTTCGGCAGGGTTGAACCCGGCGTGGGGCTTGATACGGAATATGTGTGCTACACCATTGCCCAGCGGCGTATTGAGCAGCTCCAGCACGGCACCATTGTTGTAGTTCATGTCATGCAATTCAATCGCCTTGTCGTTCTGCACCAACACCAGGCGGCTGGGCGCGCTGGCAGGAGTGAAGTCATCGGGCACATGCCGGTATAGGCCCTCGGAGATCACCAGCAAGGCCTGCTCGTTCGCCTTCAACTCTTGATTGAGTTTGTCGAATTCCACCTGGCCAAGCAGATTTAGACCACTGTTAGGCGTGTTCAGGTAGGCAAAATACACCTCGCTGAATGGCTGTTCGGCATTGTCGCCGTGCAGACCGGGGAAGTATGCCAGGCGCTGACCAAGCGCTTGCTCCACCTCGGCCTGAGAAATTTGCCAGCGTTGCAGGTACTGTCGGTCCAGCAGTTGATCCCAATCCAGCGGCTCGAACAGATCGGCTTTCGGCGTGGCCAATGGGCTGCTGGAGAACCCCTCGAGAAGCTCACGGGCAACGCTCAAGGCCGATACCAACACCGTTTCGTTGAGAATGACCACCGAGACAGTGGCCTTGCTCACACCATCAAACTGGGTAATGGACGTACCATCGACCGTCTCTGCCTGGCGTCCGCCGACCACAATTGGCGTGCTGATGTCCTGCTGGCGGTACTGTTCAACGAAGTCAAACAGCGCTTGCTCGCCGAGACCGTGAAGGAACACCGGCTCATGGTGCTCAACGACCGTGACGCCGCTCAGGACACCCTGCGGGTCCATGCCGATCAACAGTCGAATCGGCTTGCCGGAAAAGCCCTGCAGGCTGGAGTAGTCATTGGACTCAAAGGCATAGCCGAGCAACTCGTCGAGCTGATAGGCGCTGTAGACCGGCGGGTTGTCCTGTTTGGGTTCGATACGGGTGGCTTTGGGAAACAGTGCCTGGATCTGGCTGTCATTTATCGCAGCTGGCGCTGCCTGACTGAACAGCAACCAAAGCAGGAACCCGGCGCGTAAACAGTTGGAGAAAAAAGACCGGGCTGACATGGCTGACCCCGCGCCGAATTAGGATTCTGTTCATGTTGGACGGCGCCATTGGCCGCAGCCATTCGACTTACGAGCAACCTGAGCGCTACTTAGGTCTTAATGCGTGACATGAGCTGCACGAGGGATCTCACCCGGCGGGAAGAGGGGACTGGCTCAGACAATACCCGCTTATGGTCCGGCGGGTAATCAGGTACTCTTGGCTGACAATAACAATCTGATAGAAACGCCATGTCCTACGATATAAGCCAGCTACGCAAGTTTGTTACCCCGGAGATCATCTTCGGAGCCGGTGCGCGTAAAACCGTTGCCAACTACGCTTCTACCTTTGGCGCGAAGAGGGTACTGCTGGTCTCCGATTCTGGTGTGCAGGCCGCCGGGTGGCTGGCTGATGTGGAACAAAGCCTGGCAGACCAGGATATCGATTATGTGCTCTTCACCCAGGTGTCGGCCAATCCGCGTGTCGAGGAGGTCATGCACGGTGCAGAGGTCTACCGTGCTGCAGGGTGCAACGTGATTGTCGCGGTGGGCGGCGGCAGTCCCATGGACTGTGCCAAGGCGATCGGTATCGTGGTTGCACATGACCGGCACATCCTCACCTTTGAAGGAGTGGACACCATTCGGGCGCCGATTCCGCCTTTGATAATGGTACCCACCACGGCGGGCACCTCGGCCGACGTGTCCCAGTTCGTGATAATTTCCAACCAACAGGAGAAGGTGAAGTTTTCGATTATCAGCAAGGCTGTAGTGCCCGATGTGTCGCTGATCGATCCGGAAACCACCTCCACCATGGACCCTTTTCTGTCGGCCTGTACCGGGGTTGATGCGCTGGTGCATGCCATCGAAGCATTCGTCTCGACCGGCAGCGGCCCGATGACGGATGCTCACGCGCTGGAGGCCATGCGCCTGATCAATGGCAACCTGGTGCAGATGATTCAGAATCCGCAGGACATAGCCTTGCGCGAGCAGATCATGCTTGGCAGCTTGCAGGCCGGCCTGGCGTTTTCTAACGCCATTCTCGGCGCAGTGCATGCCATGTCGCACAGCCTGGGTGGCTTTCTTGATCTGCCGCACGGGCTGTGCAATGCGATCCTGGTGGAACATGTTGTGGCCTTCAATTACGCGTCGGCCCCAGATCGCTTCAAGGTTGTTGCACAAACGCTGGGCATTGATACCCGTGGTCTGACCACGCCACAAATCCGGCAACGATTGGTTCAGCATCTGATTGACTTGAAAAAGGCCGTGGGATTCGAGCAGACGCTGGCCATGCATGGTGTCAGCACCTCAGACCTGCCGATGCTGTCGGTGCATGCCATGCACGACCCCTGCATTCTTACCAATCCTCGTGAATCCAGCCTCAAAGACGTTGAGGTGGTGTATGCAGAAGCCCTCTGACCCTCGGCGGGAGGTTCTTACCGGGTTGCTCGGGCTTGGCTCGCAGTCCTCTCGAAAGAGCTATTATCCGGAGCTGCTGGCGCGTCTGGAAGAGCTTGAAGCTGAGCGCAATCGCTATAAATGGTTGTTCGAGAATGCTCTGCACGGCATCTTTCAGGCCGGCCTTGGCCAGGGCTTCGTATCGGTTAATCGAGCCTTGGCGCGCATGCTGGCGTACACCGATGCACAGGCCCTACTCAGCACCCATGAGGGCAGTTGGGCGGGAATCCTTGTAGGCGGTGAGAAGGAGTTTCAAGCCATCCGCCGCACGCTGATGAGCCAGGATGAGCTGGCAGGCTACGAAACCCAGCTGATGCGCGCTGACGGTCAATATCTGCAAGTGCGCATCAACATGCTGCTCAGACCTGACGTTGAAGGGCCCGTGGTCGAAGCCTTTGTCGCCGATGTGACCGAGCGCAAGAATGCACAGGCCGCCATGCAGCGTCTGAATGACGATCTGGAGCGGCGCGTCCAGGCACGCACCCAGGAATTGGAGGCGTTGAACGATAATCTTCGGCACGAGATCATCGAGCGCGAGAAGGTGCAGCGGGCTCTGCGTGACGCCCGCGATGCCGCCGAGCAGGCCAACCGCAGCAAAGATCGCTATCTGGCCGCGGCCAGTCATGATCTGTTGCAACCCATGAACGCCGCGCGACTGTTGATGTCGACTCTGCGCGAGCGGACATTGCCGATGCCCGAGGCACAATTGGTCGACCGGTCCCACAGCGCGCTAGAAAGCGCTGAAGACATGCTCACCGATCTTCTGGATATTGCCCGGCTGGATCAGAGCACGGTCAAGCCGGAACTGGGCGATTATAACCTCGCGGAACTGATTGAACCGCTGGTAGCCGAGTTCCGGGGGCTGGCCGAGGCCAGCGGGATCGAGTTGCGCATGCACCTAGGGCCCTGGGCAGTGAATACCGATTACAGGCTGCTCAGTCGTATCCTGCGTAACCTTTTGAGCAACGCCATCCGCTATACCGATCAGGGCGCGGTGCTGATTGGTGCTCGCCGCCGTGGCGAGGTGCTGGATATTCAGGTGTGGGACACCGGGCGGGGTATACCGGCTGCCCAGTTTGGCGCCATTTTCAAGGAGTTCAATCAGCTTGCAGCAGCGGCTGACGCACCTCAGACAAACAAGCAGGGCCAGCGCAAGGGTGTGGGGCTGGGCCTGGCGATTGTCGAGCGCATCGCGGCTTTGCTGAGCGTACATGTGGCCGTGCACTCCAGGGTCGGACGCGGCTCGATGTTTTCCGTCAGCGTGCCCATGGCTAAACATCTGCCCGCGGCAGCGTTCCCTTCCACCGGCATTCTGGAGCGACTTGCCGAGCCGCTACAGGGGCGGCGCTTGCTGGTCATCGATAATGAACAGATCATTCTTGCCAGCATGCGCGATCTGCTGACGCAGTGGGGAGCTGATGTTTGCGTGGCGGTCGATGCGGATTCGGCGCTGATGCAGTTGGACGGGGTGGTTCCTGACGTGATTCTGGTGGACTATCACCTCGATGGCGGCCGTAACGGCTGCGAAGCGGTCAGCCAACTGCGCGAGCGGTGGCGGCAAGGAGTACCGGCGATCATGATCACCGCCGATCGCAGCGAACACTGCCAGCAGACCTTGCGTGAGCTGGGAATTCCGGTACTAAACAAGCCGCTGAAAGCCAGCAAACTGCGCGCCATGCTCGGGCAGATGCTCCGGGGTTGAGGCGCGGCCTACTGCTTTGGTGCAGCTCACTTGCTACTTTAGTGGTGTGGGCGGATACAGGCTTGTCCTGCAGCGTTAATCTGGTAGCCCATAGACTGTCTACGAGTTCCCCGTGCATTCCATCCCACTGGCTTCCACTCCCGACGATGGTCGTGATTATCGGCTTTACCATCATGCCAACGGCTTACGCTGTCTATTGGTCAGTGACCCGTCGGCCAGCCAGGCGACCTGTGTCGCTCAGGTAGATGCTGGTAGCCATGACGAGCCGGATAGCCACGCCGGTTTGGCGCATTTGCTGGAACATATGTTGTTCATGGGCTCGGAATACTACCCTGAGCCAGGTTCTTTTCCAGCGCTGGTCAGCCGCTGGGGTGGTCGCTTCAATGCCAGCACCGCTGGCGAAGAGACTCGCTTCTTCTTCAGCGTCGCCTCGGCGGGGCTCCTTTCCTGTATCGGTCAGTTGGCCGACATGCTGGCCGCGCCTCTGATAGAGGCTACGCAGGTGGGTGCCGAGCGGCAGGTCATCCATGCGGAGTTTCATACTCGGCTGGCAGACGACGCGCTGCACGCTCAGGCGGCACTGGGTCAGGTAACTAATAGCGCCCATCCGCTGAGCCGCTTCAGCGCCGGCAATGCCACGAGCCTGAATGGCACTGACAGCATGCTGGCGTCGCTGCTGCTGCAGTTTCACCGGCAGTACTACCGCGCGGCGAATATGGTGTTGGTACTGCATGCAAATCAACCGCTGGCTGATTTGCTGGCGCTGGCAGCCAGCTTTGCCGAGCGGCAGGCTCCGGGGGAGCGCAACAGGCGCACCCGCGCGCCGGTGCTCGGCGCCGATCTCCTACCCGGCCGGTTGCAACGGCAAGCGCAGTCGGGCATGCCGCGTTGGCAGCTGATGTATCCGCTGGCAGAGATGCCCTGGCTCAACCACGACAGTGCCGGGCAATGGCTGTGTGAGTGGATTGCCAGTCCGACGCCTGCCGGTGCATTGGGCTGGCTGCGCGACCGACACCTGATCTCGCAGTTGACAGTACACTTGGAGGCCATGCCCGGTGATCAGGGGCTGCTTTGCATCGAGTTGCAGCCCTTGCTCAAGCCGAACGATTATC
Organism: Halopseudomonas pelagia; assembly: GCF_009497895.1. Taxonomy (NCBI): domain Bacteria; kingdom Pseudomonadati; phylum Pseudomonadota; class Gammaproteobacteria; order Pseudomonadales; family Pseudomonadaceae; genus Halopseudomonas; species Halopseudomonas pelagia. The sequence goes on from NZ_CP033116.1 coordinate 2,683,364, forward strand.
CACAACTGCTTGATGCCTGGCAGGTCTGGCTGAACGGACTGGCCAAGACAATCACACAACACTGGCCCACAGATGCACGAAAGAGTCTGCTTGATCAGTCCTTTGCCCTTGGGCCACAGGGTGAACCGGTAGAGTGGCTTAAAGTTCTGGCCCAACGCTTGATGCGTTTGCCGGTTGAACTCGTGCTTGAGCCGGCGGCCAATCGACAACCGCTTATCGAGCACCATTGGCGCGCATTGCTAAGCCAAGTGCAGCCCGCCAACCTGTTGCTGGTGCAAGCGTATGGGCGCGCAGATTGGCCTGGTTATACGCCGTGGACTCACACCGGGTTTCAATACGACGCCTTGAGCTGGCGCCCTCCTGCACGGGGAGCACCGTTGTCCACGATCGACGGGCTGCATTTCGGGCTTCCCTTGCCACTCAGTATTGCGCCGATGGCACTAGAGGCTTTGCCTGGCCTTAGATTGCTTGATTTGCCTAGCCACGGTAGCACTGAGGCATCGGCGCTACAGCTGGTGAAGACGCGCTTGACCTGGTGTTGGCGCTCAGGCCAGAGCAGCGAACCGCAACGTGTGTGGCTGCAGGCTTGCTGGGCTCTGCAGATTGAATCCCTGGCCCGCTGTGCCGAGTTGGCTGGTGTAATCATGGAATGGCAGCAAGCCACGGATCTATTGAGCCTGACGTTATCCGGTCCGCTTGGCCATGCTTCCAACGGTATACTGGCTATCACGCGAAATGTGCTGAGCACCATCGCCCGGGCGCCTGAGCCAGGACTGATCGAGCTAGCTGGGTACCGACTGCGTGCGTGGCAGGCCGAACAGGCAGAACGGTTGCCGGCCTACCGTTGCCTTGCAGAGCTGGATGCCCTGCTGGCTGCCGATCCTGGTCAGCAACCCCGGATTTACGATGATCCACCTGCCAGTGGTTTGTCGCTCTGGAGGTGTTTACACGAGCGGGCCCAGCTGTTCTGGCTGAAACCCGCGGACTGGCCTGATACCCAGATCGATGGAGGTTTGCTGGCCAGCGCCTTCCCCGGCGTTACACGTCAGTTTGACTGGGGAGAGCAGCCAGCCAGGATGCTACCCAAGGGCGTCGGCCAGTGCGTAGTTACGGTGCAGCACGCCGACCGCGGCCAACTGCTGTATTGCCAGGCGCGCGCCGCCACTGCGCTTGAGCGGGCAGGTTGGCGTTTGCTGCACCAACTTCTGGCCAGTGCGTTTTTCGACAGTTTGCGCACGCGTCAGCAGTTGGGATACTGGGTGGTTGCCCGTTACCACGAGGTGGCCGGGTTGCCAGGATTGTTGCTGCTGGTGCAATCACCCAGCCATGAACACGCGCAGATAGCTGCGGCCATGGAGCTCTTTCTGCTGCAGCAGCAAAAGCTCATTGGCGCATTACCCTTCACGGCCATCAGCGCACAAGCCGAGCGCCTGGCTGATGCTCTTCAAGCCCGCGAGGCCGCGGCCGAAGGTGCATTCGAACGATATTGGCAGGTATTGCTGGGCCGGGTCGGGGCGTATGCACCAGCAGACGGCGAGGCACTGCGCCAGTTGCAGCCGGCGCAGTGGCAGGAGGTCCAAGCGCAACTCTGGGGGCAGCCAGTGCGCCTGCGCCTGATCAGCGAAACTCATCCCAAGGTAGCGCATGACTCAGTCCTGCCAAAGCATCAGGAGGGCAGGGCTTTGTAGCCACAACCAAAGCGCAATGTTTTCAAGTCCTAGGCAGAATGGGGCTGAACGCAGGGCTTTCCGATAATTGGCCAGACGCTTTTATTCCGTCAGCCATCAATTACATCGGAGAGCATATGAACAACAAGAAATCGGCCTACCCTCTGTTAACTGCCCTGACTGCAGCCATCCTCAGCGCCCCAGCCAATGCCGCCATTACTCTGTATGACCAGGAAGGCACCACCTTCTCGGCTGATGGTTACGTCAATGCCTTCTACGTCCAGACTGATACCGACAACATTGACGACACTCTTGATCGCGATCAGTCGCGGGTCAAAATGGGTTTTCTTCCCAATTACATCGGTTTCAATATGGGCAAGGAGATGGACGGTCTAACCCTCGGCGCCCGTTCATCATTCTGGGTCACTATCAATGACAGCGAAACCAATGCCACCAGCACCGGGATTGATGTACGGCAGTTCTACGGCACGGTCGCCGGCGAGTGGGGCGAGGTGCTTGTCGGTAAGGATTTCGGCCTGTTCTCGCGATCGAATATCTTTGTCGACGAATTTCTCTCCGGTTACGGTCAGGTCAGTGACACGCTGGGCTTGGTAGATGGCGGCGGGGTATCCTTCGGCAATATCGGTACCGGCTACCCTTATCCATTCCCTACCGCGCAGATTACTTACCGTTCCCCGGTGATGAGTGGTTTCCGGGTTGCAGTGGGCATCATGGACCCGGTAGACACGACGGACGACACGCTAGTGGGCAAGAACTATCAGGACACCCCGCGTTTCGAGTCTGAAATTACCTACCAAACCCAATTGGGCGGCGTGGATCTTTTCAGCTGGGTCAACGGCATGCGCCAGAAGTCGGAAAATACGGACTCCTCGGTTGAGTCAGTTACCTCCCAGGGGCTGGGTTACGGCTTGCAGGCGAAGATGGGCAATCTGTCACTCACGGCTTCGGGTTTCGATGCCGAAGGGGTCAACCCGTTTTTCACCAATAATGCTGGCGAGCCGGTTCTGCGCGAGATCGATAGCACCGGGTACCTGTTGCAGGGATCGTACAAGTTTGCCGGTAAAACGCGCGTGGCACTGTCTTTTGGCAAGACCGAGGACGATGGTAACGGCCTGGGGTTCGAGGCTGATTATGAAACCCGAGGTCTGGGTGTATTCCACAGCATCAATGACAACCTGACGCTCGTGGCCGAGTATAACCAGTTCGAGATTGAAGACCGCACTAACAACCTGACCATCGAAGAAACCGACACGGTCGCTCTAGGCGTCGTTCTCAGCTGGTAGAAGCTATCGCGCCGCACAGACAACCGAAGCTAGGCTTCGGTTGTCGTGTTTCTTCGCCCCATCTCGCTTGCGATACGGCTCCTTGCGCCTTAAGACCCATTCAGCCAGTACTCAAGTAGCATATTGATACGCTGCGCGCCTTTCTAGAATCAATGGTGGGGCACAATGCCCTGTTACGGAGTCGACGTATGCAACGCACCGCGGAACAGTGCTTTCTCACCGCCATGACCAGCGCGCAAGACCCCGGGCAAGCCGCCGCGGAACTGGCCGTGCAGTTACGCCATCCCAGCCTGGGCTGTGTACTGTTCTTCTGCTCGGCAGAGTATCCGCTGGCGACCCTGGCTGTTGCCCTGGAACAGGCGTTCGGAGCCGTAACCGTGATTGGTTGTACCAGTGCTGGAGAGATTACCGCAGCCGGATATGGACGTGGCTGTATCAGTGCCATCGGTTTTGATGCCGACGTTTTTGCCGTGGATTGCACCTTGATTCGAGAGCTGGACAATTTCACCCTGGTAGACGCCCAGGCCGCGGTCGAGCAGATGCTCAATCACTGTCGCCAGGTGGATCTGGCGCCGGTCAAGGATCGGACCTTTGCCCTGACGTTACTGGATGGTCTGTCCAGCCGTGAAGAGGTGGTGCTATCCACGCTGAGTACGGCGCTGGGAAGTATCCCTCATTTTGGCGGTTCTGCCGGTGATGACAATCATCTGAGCCACACCCACGTCTATTATCAGGGCGGTTTTCATACGGGCGCTGCGGTGCTGGTGATGATCAATACCTGGCTGGATTTCGAAGTGTTCACCACCCATCACATGGAGCCCCGAGAAGACAAACTGGTGGTCACTGCTGCAGACAGCGAAAGCCGCACCGTGCTGGAACTCAATGCCGAGCCGGCTGCTGAAGAGTATGCGCGGCTGGTTGGCGTGCCGGTCGAGGAGCTGAAGCACTCGACCTTTGCCCTGAACGCACTGGCTGTGCGCATTCGCGATCAGTTCTACGTGCGCTCGATTCAGCGGGTCAATGCCGATCACAGCCTCACCTTCTACTGCGCGGTAGACACCGGCATAGTGCTCACCGCGATGAAGCCGGGACCCTTGTTGCCTGGCCTGCGTCTGCAGTTGGAACAGATTCGTCAGCGCCTGGGCAATCCGGTACTTATTATCGGTTGCGATTGTTTTCTGCGGCGTATGGAAGCTGAGTTGCGGGGGGAGGACGGTATGTTGTCGACCTTCCTCGCCGCTAACAACGTGATTGGCTTCAATACCTATGGCGAGCAATACAACGGCATGCATATCAACCAGACGTTTACCGGAGTTGCTTTTGCGATTCCTGAATAGAACACCGCCGGTCACACCCGATGGCGCAGAACTCAGGGCGCTGCGTGCTGAGAACAATAAGTTGCGGCGGATCAATGCCGCCCTGATCGAGCGGGTGGAGTCGAGCTCCAGTCAACGTACTGAAAGCTATGCGGCTTTTCAGCATTCAGTAGAGCTGGCCGAGCAGGTACGTGAGCGCACTCACGCACTGAACGAAACCATGGCCGAACTACAGGGCAGCAACCGCTTGCTGATCGATGCACGGGCGCACGCCGAGCGCGCGCACCATCACCTGACCGATGCCATCGAAAGCGTCTCCGACGCCTTCGTACTGTTTGATAGACATGAGCGCATCGTGCTGTTCAATAGCCGCTTTGCCGCCTTCTGGAAAGGTACCCAAGCAGAGGTCGCAGCCGGCACCTCGTTGGCCGAGATCAAGCGTCTGGCGGTCAGCACCGGGCTGGTCACTGAAGTGGACGCGGCAGCCGACGGTCATGTGCTTTACCAACTGCGCGGTGAGCATTGGGTCCAGGTCAGTGAACGCCTGACCAGCGAGGGCGGCCTGGTGATCATGTATACCGATATCACTGATCTCAAACAATCGGAAACCGCGCGGCGAGAAAAAGCCCTGGCGCAAAAGACACGACTGTTGCAGCGTACCGTTGATAGCCTGTCCCAAGGCGTCGCAGTGGTCAATGCAGAGGGAGCGCTGGAGGTCTGGAATGGACGGTTTCTGGAGTTGTCCGGTCTTGCGCCGATCGAGGCACACCGCCCGTTTGCCGAAGTAATGCAGGACAGCGAACTGGGGTTGCTAGCCCCCGGCAGTCAAGGCAGCATCGGCGCTGCACCGCTGACTTGGGAACAACGACTGAGCAACGGCCGGGTACTCGAAGTCCGGACCCACCCGATGCCCACCGGGGGCTACGTCAATACCTACACCGATATTACCGAGCGTGATCTGTACGCCAAGGCGTTGCTAGAGAGTGAGCGCTGGGTCAGGCTGATTACGGATCATGTGCCGGCGCTTATCGCCTATGTAGGTGAGGATCTGACCTACCAGTTCACCAACAAGGTATATGAAGAATGGTATGGCTGGCAGCGCGGCGAGATCCATAGCAGAAGCCTGCGGCGCGTGCACAGTCCGGAACAATTTGCCCGCCTTGAACCCTACATAGAGCGCGCTTTCCAGGGCGAAAGCGTGACATTCGAATTTGCTGAATACAACGCCCAGGAGCAGGAGCGTTACTTATTGCGCTCCTACGTGCCCAACCGAGATGCGCAGGGCCGGGTGATCGGTATATTTGTGTTGATTCGGGATATCACCGATCGGCGCCGTACCGCAGAAGCCCTGCATGAAGCCTATCAACATCTGGAGCAGCGGGTACTTGATCGTACCCAAGAACTGACCGAGTTGAACTCGCAATTGTGGCAAGAGATCAGCGAGCGAGCTCAGGCGGAAGCCCGCCTGCGTGAAGCCAAGCGTGAGGCGGAACAGGCGAACATGTCGAAAACCAAGTTCCTCGCGGCGGTCAGCCACGACCTGCTGCAGCCGTTGAACGCCGCCCGGTTGTTTACCGGAGCGCTGCTCGAACACCAGGTGCCGGCCGCCAGTGCGCCGCTCATTCGCCAGGTTAGCCACTCGCTGGAAGACGTGGAGAATCTGCTGGGCACGCTGGTCGACATTTCCAAGTTGGATGCGGGTGTCATCAAACCAGACATCGCTGCCTTCAAACTATCCGAGTTGTTAGACAATTTGGCCAATGAGTATCGACAGATTGCTGCCGTGGAAGGTCTGAACATGCATTTTGTCGGCTGTGATGCAGTGGTGCGCAGCGATGCTCAGTTACTGGCACGTATTCTCCGTAACTTCCTCAGCAATGCGATTCGCTATACCCCGTCTGGCCGTCTGTTGCTGGGATGTCGCCGTCAGGCACACGGCTTGCGCGTTGAAGTGTGGGACACCGGCATGGGAATTCCCAGCGACAAGCTGGTTGAGGTGTTCCAGGAGTTCAAGCGGGTTAATCCCAATGGCAACAACCGGGACCGCGGCCTGGGGCTAGGTCTGGCGATTGTGGACAAGATTGCCCGTATGCTCGGCCACCGTATTCGCGTGCGCTCCTGGGAAGGGCTGGGCTCGGTATTCTCGGTGGATGTACCTTACGGTCGCTTGCAGGCACAACCTGAACAAGCCGTGGCGTTACCGGCGAGCCTGGATCATCGTTTGCAGGGCGCTCGGGTATGGGTGCTGGACAACGACGCCTCGATTTGCGCGGCCATGCGTACTCTGCTGGAAGGTTGGGGTTGCCAGGTGATCACCGCGTTGTCGGAGGAGGATCTGGCCAGTCAGGTGGATAACTTTCATGCCGCAGCCGATCTGTTGATAGCCGATTATCATCTGGATAACGACGTCAACGGCGTAGAGGTGGTGGCAACCATCAACGCACGGCGTGGGCTGACGTTACCGGTTCTGCTGATCACCGCCAATTACAGTAACGAACTCAAACTGCAAGTACGCCAGTTGGGTCACGTTCTGATGCACAAGCCGGTCAAGCCGCTGAAGCTCAAGGCCGCCATCAGCCATCTACTGGCCACGCAACGCGACCAGTAGAGGGTAATTCAGCGTCTTAGGTAGGAACTGAAGTCCACATCGCTCGCCGAGAGGATTGCCTGCACCCGGTTATGCACATTGAGCTTGCGCAGGATCGCCGAGACGTGGGCTTTGACTGTGGTTTCTGCGATCTCCAGATGGTAGGCAATCTGCTTGTTCGACTCACCCTTGGCCATGCGCTCCAGTACCAGCAGTTGTTTGCGGGTCAAAGCATACAGCAGCTCAGGCGACACTGGGTGTTCCTCCGGGTGGCGGCGGGTAATCACGCGGTTGGAGCGAATGATGTCCGAGGGCAGGTAAACATTGCCGGCCATGATCTGTTCAATGGCCTTGGTCATTTCCGCCCGCGGTGAAGATTTGGTAATAAAGCCGACTGCACCATAGGTGATGGCTTGCAGCACCACCTGCTTGTCCTCCTCGGCGGAGACAATCACTACAGGGATGGAGGGGGATTCGTTTCGCAGGGTGATCAGGCCGTTCAGACCATGCATGCCAGGCATGTTCAGGTCGAGCAGAATCAGGTCTAGATCGTCCTGTTCCTGGGCGATCAACAGGGCGCTATCGAGATCGTTGGTTTCAATCAATTCTGCGCCGGCAAAGCCTGTGCTGATAACGTTGCAGATGGCTTCACGAAATAACGGATGATCGTCGGCTATCAGTATCTTGTACATGGCCAGTTTCAACCTGTTGTTGTATTTATAGGGTTTGCTGCAGGATGCACGCTGTTGCTATGTGTATCACTACTGAAGCATTACATCCCGAGTAGCCCACAATTCAAATGATACATTGGCACAGTAAAGCGGTACTAAAGTAGTAAATCCGTGCTCGGCCTGCATTAACTGCCGGGCGCACGACGTACGGCGGCGTGCTGCGGGTTGAAGGTGATGACCGCCGAGCTGGTGACTACTATCAGCAGACTCAGACACACCAGCAGAGCCTGACCATTAAACTGCAGATAGAGCGCGAAGCGCACCAGTTCGACCGCGTGGGTAAAGGGATTCAAACTGCATATCCAGTATAGCCATTCGCTGGACTCGCGCATCTTCCACAGCGGGTATAACGCCGAGGAGAGAAAGAACATCGGAAAGATGACGAAGTTCATCACGCCGGCGAAGTTCTCCAGCTGGCGTATGCCATTGGACAGTAACAAACCCAGTGCGCTGAGCAGCAGCGCTGCCAGCAACAGTGCAGGGGCGGCGGCCAGCATCCCCCAGAGCGGGGGCTGAATATCGAACATCCAGGCAATCGCCAGGAATGCGTAAACCTGAATCAGGGAAATCAATGCGCTGGCGATCAGCTTGCTGACCAGCAAGAAGGGTCGGGGCAGGGGGCTCATAAGCAATACCCGCATGCTGCCCATCTCGCGGTCATAGACCATTGATAGCGAGCCCTGCATGCCATTGAACAGTACAATCATGCAGCACAACCCAGGCAGGATATATGTCTCGTAGGTGATATAGGTGGCGTAGGGCGCTATGATCGAGACTCCCAGAGCCGCACGAAAACCCGCTGCGAATACCAGCAACCAGAGTAACGGCCGTACCAGGGCGCTGAGAAAGCGCGAGCGCTGCTGATAGAAACGCAACCATTCACGCCTGAGTACACCGTTCAGGCAGGCCAGGTAGGCAGCCGGGGTCATGCGGCTACTCCCTCATCTTGCGTCATCTGACGGAAGGCTTCGCTCAGGCTGGGCTGGCCGGTGCGTGCAACAATGCTTGCCGAGCTGTCCGCTGCGAGAATCCGCCCACGATGCAGCACCACCACAGGGTCGTCCATGGCAATCTCGTCCATCAAGTGGGTGGCCCAGACCACCGTCAACTGGCACTCGCGGCACAGAGTCCGAACATGCTGGTTGAGTGCCAGACGGCTGGCTGGATCGAGGCCGGCACTGGCCTCGTCCAGCAGCAGAATGTCTGGCTGATGCAATAGCGCCCTGGCGATTTCCACCCGCCTGCGGTGCCCGCCATTGAGCTGCCGCACGCGCTGGTGCTGGTGCTCCAGTAAGGATTGGCGCGCCAGTTCCTGCTCGATGCGTGGCGCTGCTGCGCGGCTGCTCAGACCATGCAATGCGGCGTGGTACGCCAGGTTCTGATGTACGCTCAGATCCATATCCAGCGTGCTTTGCTGGAACACGACGCCAAGGCGCCGCAGTGCCTGGCGGGGCTGCTGACGCAGCGACACCCCGCCAATCCGGATATCGCCCTGTTGCAACCGGTAAAGCCGGCTGAACAAGGCCATCAGCGTGCTCTTGCCGGCCCCATTGGGGCCCAGCAGTGCATTCAGCCGGCCTGATTGCATGTCAAAGCTGACCTGTTGCAGAGCTAGCTTGTCGCCATAACTGAAGCTCACCTGCTCGACCTGCAAGGTGCTCAAGGTGTGACCACCACGCCCCAGGGGTAACGGCCGACCTTGACGGTATTGACAGCCTTGAGTGAGTCCACGTCAATCACCGAGACATCGCCACTCACACCGTTAGTGGTCAAGAGTCTGCTTTGGTCGGTGTTGAATGCCATGTGCCAGACGCGACGGCCCACCAGAATGTACTCAAGTACTTCGTAGGTTTTGGCGTCCACTACAGCCACATGATTAGCCGGGCCGAGGGCAACAAAGGCGTAGCGACCGTCATCACTGAGCTTTACGCCTACCGGTTGAATACGATCCGGATGAATACCCTTGATCGCAAAGTTGATGGTGTGGGTGACATCCTTGCTGGCCACATCGACTATTTTTACCGTACCGCCGATCTCGGCCGACGCCCACAGCAGACGACTGTCCTTGCTGAACTCCACGTGTCGGGGCCGCTGATCCACCAGGGTGTTGTCTACCAGCGTATTGGTGTTGGTATCGATCCAATGCAGCATGTTACTGGTTTCACTGGTATTGACCGCCCATTTGCCGTCCGGGCTGACGCCCATTCCCTCAGGCTCGACACCCACATCAATCTGCGCGAGCACTTCACTGGTTTCAACATCGACCACAGTAACCAGCGCGTCATCCTCATTAGAGATATACAGCCAGCGGTCGTTGTTGTGCAGCGCGAACTGTTCGGGGTCAGCGCCCGAAGGTAGCTCCTTGATGATCTTGCGGGTGGCCAGATCGATGATCTGCACGCGATCAGAATCACTGGCGCAGATATACAGCAGCTTGTTGTCGCTGGAGAGCAGAATGCCGCGCGGACGCAGGCCCACATCGATGGTCTCCACCACCTGCATGCTGTTCATATCTATGACTGAAACGGTATTGTCCTTTTCGTTGGTCACGTAGGCGGTTTCGGCCAGGGCGGTCAAACTGAAGGCGCTGGTTAGCAGCGCGCCTGCGAGTAGTGCAATTCTGAATCTTCTGGTTGACGGGCGGTGGCTGAGCAGAGCGTAGGTGGCGCTGTTTTTCTTGTACATGGGCACTCCTGTTTTTTTCTTTTTCGGATGTTCGGTAAGCGGGCCCATATCAAAGCAGCCGGCATTGGCTCTCGGGCTGGTCAAACCCCAGAGTGTCGAGATCGGTTTGCGGATGCAGAAACCCTTCCTGCGGCGAGTTGCTGACCAACGCGCGAGGTTGCACCAGTGGAATAGGCTGGCGTAGCTGGCCGTTCCAGGTGCGATAGCTCAGTTTGCGGCCTTTGAAACCGTCCAGTGGGAGTTTGTCAGACAGGCTGAGAGCAGTGATGGCCGCCGCATCGGCGCTGTTCAGGGTGGTGACGGCCGCGCCGAAGGTACGGATACCCAGCCAGGCAGCGAAGTCCAGGCTGTTCATCCAGCGACCGGCCTGCTGTTCAAAGCGTTTTTGGAGCTGGGCTGCGCCATAAGTTTCGACCACCTTGTGCCAGCCCAGCGGCGTGAGCCCCTGGGTGCCGGCTACTGGCCTTGGGTACCATGTGTTGTAGGGAATGTATTCGCCAAAATCACCGCGTTCATCGGCCACTACCACGACGTCATACTCGACGGTTTGCGTAAAAAGAGGCACCTCTGCCTGCGCGGTCCGCCGCAGATCGGTATCGAAGCTCCAGACCTTCTCCGCGACTACCTTGTGGCCGAATCGCTTGGCCGAGCGCTTCAATGCTGCCGCGTAGGCAATGTCATCAGCCGTGGGGCCGCTGATCAGCAGCCAGCGTGTCAGCTTGCGCACTTTCAGGAACTGCGCCAGCGCATCGGTCAGCATCGCGCGGCTGGGTAGCGTATGCAGCACGTTCGCCAGGCATTGGTCAGTGCGCAGTGCGTCGTCGTAACTGCCGGCGTTGATCAGCAGGCTATCGGTGCCGAACTCCTTGGCCAGTTCGGCCAGCGCCTGGCTGGGCAAATTGGTGACGAACAGTCGCACGCCTTGAGCGTGCAGCCCTCTGGCAGCATCCAGGGTGGCTGGTAACTCGGATTCAGACGCTATCAGTAGTTGATAATCGTGCTTGAGAAAGCGCCCGGTACTGTTGTTATCTACTACCGCCAGTTGCGCACCTTGCAGCCCGGCATCAGATGGTTCAGGTATGACGTTGGACATGATCGGGCCTGGATCCGGAGTCCAGCTCACATACGCCATCTCGACCGTCAGTGTGTCGGCTTGACTACTGGTGGCCACAACACTGGCGCTGAGTAGAGCCAGAAAATAGAACAGGGAATGCAGAATCATCGGGCGCATGTGGACTCCTTTTGTGCTGGGTCCAGCATGGGAGTGGGCAGGGGGGCGGGTAAATATGAAGAAAGTACCAATCAGCCGGTACCAAGGTAGTATTTCGAGGTTTTATTGAAGCCTTAGGATGGTTTGTGATGTTTTGAACCAATTAAGGAATACGCCAATGCGCTCCATTTCGACTGCGACACGCCTGACTATGTGGGTGTGCATGGCCTTCATTCTGGTATTGCTAGTGACCATGGGCGTTATGCTCAAACAGGCGGAAAAAGATGTTATACGGGAGCTGCAAGGCGGACGGGCCATGGCCCTGAGCCTGCTCGAAAGCATGGCTCAGAGGCCGCTCTCGCCATCTGCGAAGATGCTGGATGAGGTGCGCCATGTGCGTATCTCACGGGTTGGCGACCTGGCCACAACCGGCGTGCCGGAACACCGCACCAGCGCCGTACCGGCATGGCTGCTGGGCTGGATGCAGCCCGCGATAGACCAGTCCTTTGCACCTGTATCTTTGAGCTTTGCCGATGGCCAGCAATGGCTGATCAGTCCGGATCCGGTGGATGAACTTGAGGAGGTATGGGAGTCGGTACTGCTTCTATTGGGCGTATTCAGCACGGCCCTGGTGTTGTCATTGCTGGCTATCCATCTCTCATTACACCGCGGCCTTAAGGCCTATCGGCAGCTGCTTGACGCATTGCAACTGATCGGAGTAGGCGATTTACAGGCACGCCTAGCGCCGAGCAGCCAAGCCGAGCTGAATCAGTTGGCTGACCGCTTCAACCTCATGGCGGTGGCGTTGCAGCGGGCAGATGCGAAGAATCAGCAATTGACCCGTGCGCTGATGACGCTGCAGGAGAAAGAGCGCATGCACCTCGCGCATGCGCTGCACGACGATCTGGGCCAATACCTTACCGGTATCCGTGCCCAAGCCTACATGTTGGGTGAGGCGGCTAGCAGGCCCGATCTGGTGCGCCAGCATGCCGAGCACCTTTTGCAGGCATGCAGTGGCTTGCAGCGAGGCTTCCGTGCACTGGTGCGGGATCTGCATCCGGTGGTGCTGGATCGACTCGGGCTCGAGCAGGCTGTGCGGCAACTAGCAGGGCAATGGCAGGAACAACAGGGTATCCAGTGTGTACTCGAGCTTGATGAGTCGTTGCCCCGCCTCGGAACCGAACAGCGCACCCATTTGTATCGGCTGTTGCAGGAAGCCTTGACCAATGTCGCCCGGCATGCAAAAGCCAGTTCCGTCTGGGTGCGGCTGGTGCATGAGGACGAAGTACTTCAAGTCAGTGTGCAGGATGATGGCCACGGCTTGAGAAACCCTGATCAATCCTGTGGAGTGGGCATGCGCTCCATGCAGGAGCGCGCTCGCTGCTTGCAGAGCGCGCTGCAAGTGACCTCCAGCCCGGGCATGGGTGTGTTGGTGTCCCTGGCCATTCCGCTGAAGGTGCTTGCCGCATGAATATTCTGCTGGTCGATGACCACGCCATCGTTCGGCAAGGTTATACCGGCCTGCTGGAAATGACGTTTACCCAGGCCCATATCCGCGAGGCTACCAGCGGCGAAGAAGCCATCAGTGCTGCGCAGCAACAGGTGCCTGATCTGGTGGTGCTGGACATCGGGCTGCCGGGCATCAGCGGTGTCGAAACCGCCCGGCGGTTGCTGCTGCGCTGGCCCTCCATGCGCATTCTGTTTTTCAGCATGCACGATGAGCTGCCGTTGGTACGTCAGGCGCTGGCAACGGGTGCGCTCGGGTACATTACAAAAGGTGCAGCTCCGGATGTATTACTTGAGGCGGTACGGCGCTGCCTGGGCGGACAGCGCTATATCGAACAGGACCTCGCTACCCAGCTGGCCTGTGCCGGTACCGATGGCACGCTCGATCCGAGGCTGAAATGCATGACTCAGCGCGAGTTTGAGATATTTGTCATGCTCGCCAAGGGCACGCCACCCCGGCGCATCGCCAGCCAGCTGTGCATTAGCAGCAAGACGGTGTCGAACAATCTGACGGTGCTCAAGCAGAAACTGAATGTCAGCTCTCTCACGGAACTGGTACACCTGGCCATCGATACCGGAGTCATTCGGGTGCAGGTGGCTTGAGCGCGCCAGCGTTCGTCACTTTTCCCAGTCAACCGGGCAGGCAGTGCAGTTGCGCATGTGCATGTTGAGAAAGGTGCCGTAGTGCAGCCGGGCGCCACTCATGTCGGCAGACTCCAGGTTGGCGTGGTTCATTTTCGACTCCTGCAGGTTGGCATCGCGCAGGTTTGCGCCTTTCAGGTCTGCCTTGGGTAACCAGGCCATTTCCAGGTTGGCAGCCCGCAAAATGGTGCCATGCATGCTAGCACCACTGAAACGGGCGAATTCCAGGTTGGCCCCGGTAAAATCCGCATCCTTGAATTGTCCTCCCTGGGCGGTCAGATTCCAGGCCTGAGAACCGACAAAACTGCTACCGATGGCGCTGACACCGCGCATCGCAGTTTGCTGCAGGCTCGCGCGGTTGAGATTGGCGCCGTCCAGTTTGGCGCTGTCCAGCCTGGCCTGATCGAGCTGCGCGTGGCGAAGGTCGGCACCACGTAGATCGGCACCGGTGAAGTCGGCCTTGCGCAGATCCATATTACGCAGATCGGCGTTGCGCAGATCAACGCCCGCACATTGTGTGCCGGGCATCAGTGCGCAGCCATTGAGGGTAACGATGTCCTGCTCGGCGAGATCAGCGGTTTGTGCCGCCAGCGGCAGCCCGGCGCTGATGCCGACAAGCAGTAAGCTTCTGGTAAGAAAGGATTTCATTGTTCAGCTCCGATGGCAACGCCCGGTCCTGCCGGGCGCGCCTTAAGGGATAAAGACGTTAATGGTTCAACGCTTGGCGCTGCTGGTATCCCAGCTAGGTAGTTTGAACACCCAGAACGAGCCGCCCTGAGCAACAGGCTTGGTCAGCTCGGCCATCTCGCCGCCCCAGAGTGGAACCGCGCCGCCGTAACCGGTGGTGACACCGATATACTGCTCGCCGTCCATTTCCCAGGTGATCGGGGGCGAAATGATTCCGGTGCCGGTCTGGAACTTCCAGACTTCCTTGCCGGTTTTGGCGTCAAAGGCCTTGAAGTAACCGTCACCCGTTCCGGTGAACACCAGGTTGCCTGCGGTCGCCAGCACGCCGGCCCAGAGCGGCAAAGGCTCCTTGTGCTCCCACTCGACCTTACCGGTAGTGGGGTTCATGGCGCGCAGGATGCCGACATGGTCATCAAACATGCGCTTGATCCGAAAGCCCATGCCCAGGTAGGCCGAGCCCTTGTTGTAACTGACCTCTTCGGTCCAGTAGTCCTCTTTCCAGTGGTTGGCCGGCACATAGAACAGGCCGGTATCCTGGCTGTAGGCCATGGGGTTCCAGTTCTTGCCGCCAAGGAAGGGCGGTGAGACTTCGACGGCTTCGCTACGTTCCTGGCCGGGTTCCAGCCGAGCCGGGCGCTGCCCCTTGTTTTCCACTGGGCGGCCGGTCTTCAAATCAATATGACTTGCCCAGGTAATGTTGTCGACGAAGGGGAAGGCGTTAGCCAGTTTGCCGTTGTTGCGATCCACGACATAAAAGAAGCCGTTACGATCAGCGTGAGCAGTGGCTTTGAGTGTCTTGCCGGCCTTGTCCTTGTAATCGAACAGCACCAGTTCGTTGTTGCCGGAGAAATCCCAGGCATCGTTGGGCGTGTGCTGGTAGAACCACTTGACCTCGCCCGTGGTGGCATCAACGCCCACCTGGCCCGAGGTATACAGGCTGTCGTAGTCGGCAGGTTTGCCGTCCTTGCCGGTGCGCGCCCAGCCGTTCCAGGGCGCCGGGTTCCCAGCGCCAATGATGATGGTGTTGGTCTCAACATCAAAGCTGGCGCTCTGCCAGGGAGCTCCGCCGCCCTGGCTCCAGGCCTCGACCTTGCCGGTAGGTGAATTCGGATCATCCGGCCAGGAAGGCGCCTTGACGTCACCGGTGGGCGTGCTGTCCTTGCCATTCAGGCGCCCCATATGCCCTTCAACGAACGGCCGCATCCAGATTTCCTTGCCAGTCTCCGGATCGCGGGCGAAGAGCTTGCCCACTACGCCGAATTCGTCGCCGGAGGAACCATGGATAAGCATGACCTTGCCGGATTTTTGATCTTTAACGATGGTCGGGGCGCCCGTCATGGTGTAACCGGCCTGGTGGTCACCGAATTTTTCACGCCACACTACCTTGCCAGTGTCCTTGTTCAGCGCGACCACGCCCGCATCCAGGGTGCCAAAGAACACATTGTCGCCATAGATCGCGGCGCCGCGGTTAACGACGTCGCAGCAGGGCCGGATGTCATCGGGCAGACGGTGAGCATAACTCCACAGGCGTGCGCCGGTCTTAGCGTCTAGGGCAAATATCCGCGAGTAGGAGCCGGTCACATAGATCACGCCGTCATGAATGATCGCTTGGGACTCCTGTCCGCGCTGCTTTTCATCGCCAAACGAATAGGACCATGCTGGCGTCAGCTTGTAGATGTTGTCGCTATTGACCTGGTTCAGCGGGCTCCAGCGCTGGGCGTTGGTGCCCATGCCGTATTGCAAGACGTTATGCGTGGAGGTGTGATCGTTTGCGATATCGTCCCAGGTAACCGGCTTGGCCGTAGCATGGGGCGCGGCCAGGGCAATACTGGCGGCCATCGCCAGGCACTTGACCGCCTGGGCGAGGGGGTTTGGAGCAGGAAGCGTTCTTGTTCTCATGGCAGTGTTTCCTTGTTGTTGGAAGAGGGCAGCAATGCTGGTCCACGTCGCCATATTGGTCAGTCGCTGATGCACGTGATACGGAAAATGCCCCGGTCTTTGCGGGAAATATGCCCTGCCCGCTAGCGTTTGGGACGCCCTCAACAGGAGCGCTACCTTGGGCGGAGGAAATCACTGCTTTCGGTCATTTCACTGCATAGAACTTGTTCTGAACCGCCAATGCGGAGGTGCGGGCGCAGGTCGGCTGAAATACCTACGACCAAGGAACTAAATTGCGGCCACCAAAGCAGCATTGGGGTTAGGTCTGCGCCTTCCTACCATGGATCTCGGATATTCAAATAATGATCCGTGCTGGACACGGCCAAGAGGTGAGCCCTATGAGGTATTTCAAGCAGGCACTGAAGATAAGCGCTTTGGGACTATTGCTGGCGACAGGCCAGGCGTTGGCCCACGGCAATGTCACGCCCCAGTCGGTGGATACCAAGGACCTGGAAAAGTTGGGTGACGAATGGCTCGAGACCAACCCCTATCGCGATCATCCACAGCATGATCTGGCGGTGAAAATCGGCGCCTCTGCCTACAACCAGAACTGCGCCGCTTGTCATGGGCTGGAGGCCATTTCGGGCGGTATGACACCAGACTTGCGCGAGCTGGAGGTCGGCGAATTCGGTGATGAATGGTATAAGGAACGAGTCGTCAATGGCGCGGTGCGAGATGGGCGGGTGTATATGCCACGCATGGGCGACGTCCTCAGCCAGGAGGCATTGTGGGCCATCCGTACCTGGCTGGAAACTGTCGCAGTCGAGCAATAAAGCATGCTCAGCCTGCGCGTTATCGGGTTGTGCTGCTGCTTGTTGCTGGCGATGCCGGTGCAGGCGTTCAACATTACCCATATCCGCGACCATGATGAAATCATCGAGTCGGGGTACCTTAAGGTGGCGGTCTACGAAGACTATCCCCCCTACAGCTTCATGCAGGATGGCCAGCCCAGAGGCGTCGACGTCGAGCTGGCCAAAGCGCTGGCGGCAGAGCTGGGTGTGGAGCTGAGGCTGCAATGGATGACGCCTGATGAAAACTTCGACGGCGACCTGCGCAATCACCTGTGGAAAGGCCACTATTTGCGCCCAGGCCAGATCGCCGATGTCATGTTGCGTGCGCCCAACGATAAAGCGTACAGCAACATGCGTGACGATTTGGGGCTGCCCGCGCACGAATTGATTCACATGTTCGGCGCTTACCAGCAGGAGCGCTGGCAAGCCGCCTATGACCCGCGACAGATAGACGCGGTGCCCAGCATTGCGATCTTTCAATACCACCCGGTCGGCGTTGAGGAAGACTCCATTCCCGCGTTCTACTTGGCCAGCGTCATGAACGGCCAGTTGAGCAAGATGACTCGCCACTATCGCAACCTTGGCCAGGCCTTTGCCGCGATGGAGACCGGTGAAGTGCATGCCGTCATGGGTACCCAGGCCGAGATTGACTGGCTGCTAGCCGAGCATGCCGATGCCGGTATGCAACTGACCGAAAACGCCTACCCTAATATGGGCAAACAGGTCTGGGATCTGGGCATGGCCGTGCACGACTCCAACCGGCAACTGGCCTACGCGCTGGGTGATATAGCCGAAGCAATGGTGCTGGACGGGCGCATGGCCGCACTCTATGCAGACTATGGTTTGCGTTACATGCTGCCGAGCTACTACACCGACATCTGATACCGTTTCATGTTTGCCGGTTTGCACGATGCCTACTGTGCAAACCGGATTTTTTTTGCCCGGCATCAGGGTATTGCTACCAAGTGATGAGCTAAATAACCCCTGGGTTGGATTGTTGCTCTGGTCTCAGCGGCGAAGAATCAATGCCTGAGGCGGGAAAATTTCCCGGTTCTTCGCTGACTCGACCAACACAACAATACATCTCTGAGGTAGCAGCAATGACACACCGCTCACCCTTCGTCCTGACCGCGCTGGTAGCCGCCATGAGTTTTTCCGGTTTGGCTGTCGCCGGCGTCACCTATGACGACATCAACAATGACGCGACCACCACCGACTCCATCGTCTCCTACGGCATGGGAACCCAGGGCCAGCGCTACAGCCCATTGACCATGGTCAACGACACCAACGTCGATCAGTTGCAGCCCGCATGGGCGTTCTCGCTAGGTGGTGAAAAACAGCGTGGCCAGCAAGCACAGCCGATGATCAAGGATGGCGTGATGTATATCACCGGTTCCTACTCACGGGTTTTTGCGGTCGACGCTCGCACTGGCAAGAAGCTCTGGCAATACGATGCGCGCCTGCCGGACGGCATCATGCCCTGTTGTGACGTAATCAATCGCGGTGTGGCGCTGATCGATGATCTGGTGATTTTCGGCACCCTCGATGCAAAGCTCGTGGCTCTGCACAAAGACACCGGGAAAGTGGTCTGGCGCAAGACAGTGGCCGACTACAAGGCCGGATATGCCATTACTGCCGCACCCTTGATCGTTAATGGTAAGTTGATTACCGGCGTCTCCGGCGGTGAGTTTGGTGTGGTTGGCAAGATTGAAGCCTACGACCCAACCAACGGCGAACTGCTCTGGACACGCCCGACTATTGAAGGCCACATGGGCTATACCTACAAGGACGGTAAAGCCATCGAAGCGGGTATTTCCGGTGGCGAAGCCAATAAGACCTGGCCAGGTGACCTGTGGAAAACCGGTGGTGGCGCACCTTGGCTGGGTGGCTTTTACGACCCGGAGACCAACCTGCTGCTGTTCGGTACCGGCAACCCCGCGCCCTGGAACTCGCACATGCGCAAGGGCGACAACCTCTACAGCTCGTCACGCCTGGCACTCAACCCCGATGACGGCACGATCACATGGCACTTCCAGACCACCCCGAACGATGGCTGGGACTACGACGGTGTAAACGAGTTGGTGTCCTTCAACTATAAGGAAGGTAATAAGGAAATCAAAGCCGCCGCGACCGCTGACCGCAACGGCTTTTTCTATGTACTGGACCGCACCAACGGCAAGTTCATCCGTGGCTTCCCGTTTGTAGACACCATCACCTGGGCCAAGGGGCTGGACACGAACGGCCGGCCTATATACAGCGAGGATCACCGCCCGGGCGCGCCAACCGAATCCGGGGACCAGGGGAAAACGGTTTACGCCGCGCCTGCCTTCCTGGGAGGCAAGAACTGGCAGCCCATGGCTTACAGTCAGGATACCGGCCTGTTCTACGTGCCTTCCAACGAATGGGGTATGGATATCTGGAACGAAAGCACGGCGTACAAGAAAGGCGCGGCCTACCTGGGCGCAGGCTTCACCATCAAACCCATCCACGACGACTACATTGGCGTACTCAGGGCCATGGACCCCAAAACCGGCAAGGAAGTCTGGCGCGTGAAAAATCCGGCGCCACTCTGGGGCGGTGTACTGAGCACCAAAGGCAACCTGGTCTTTACCGGCAACCCGGAAGGTTACCTGATGGCCTTCAATGCCAGGAATGGCGAGAAGCTGTGGGAGTTCAACACTGGTTCAGGCGTGATTGGTAATCCGGTTACCTGGGATATGGATGGCGAACAGTACGTATCTGTGCTGTCTGGCTGGGGCGGGGCGGTACCCTTGTGGGGCGGCCAAGTTGCCGAGATCGTCAAGGACTTCAACCAGGGCGGTATGCTCTGGACATTTAAAATACCGAAACCCACTCCGGTAGCCAATCGTTGATCTGATGGATTGACCAGCAAGAGAGGAAGGGCCTGCTAGCAGGCCCTTTTCATTCCATAAAAACAATGAAAGCCCTCTAATGGAAATCTTCTTTATAGATCCGCGTTAAATGCTCGTTTTCGAATACTATAGAGCTACACGCTATAGTGCTGACTCGGGAGGGGGGTGATAATGTATTTACTGCAAATATTCGGCAGCTGCCGGCCAATGGTTGAGACACGTTCTGCTGGGGCGCAGGGTTGGTAACGGATTGCTGCTATTTAAACTCTTCAGAAGGTGCGACTAATCTGTCGACATGTTCGCACACGTCAAAAAGGTGCTTTAACTATATGATATAGCTAGATTATTCTAAGTCTATATCTGTCTCATGCTGTCTATTTGGATACTGATAATGGCGGACTGTCCCTCCGCCAAATAAACAAAAAAGCCTCAGCGAAAGCTGGGGCTTTTTTCGTTTCTATGACCCATCCCTGAACGGATTGCCAGCGCGCGAAGCGCTGCACTGTCTGAGCCCCCAGCGCCGCCATCTTGCTAACCGGGCCTTCCAATACTGTATTGATATCCAGTACAATGCCGAATTCCGCCACTCAACAGGTGTCGGGACCTCCATTCAGCCTGAAGGTACCACTATGGCCGTTGAAGTTGTTTACCGCAGTAGCAGAGACCCGGAGCAATTGTTCATGGACAAAGCCGAAGCCGATCGCCACGACAAAATGCTTGAACTGGCTGAGACATTGGGTGAAGTTTTGCAGAGGGCAGTACCCTCGTTGGATGAAAAGACCGCTGAAGAGGTCAGCTTGTTTATGGCACAACATCGCGACGCCTTCAGTAAGGCCTTCAAAAATAATCCTGATGCATTATCTGAAGTTTTTACAAATAATAACAAGTGATATCAAAATAGTGGGTTCTGGCTCTACCAGTACTCATCTGTACTGAGCGTGGGACGTTTAATATGAAACCAGTATGACATTAAATTAGTTTCAATTAGCGACTGTCCAGCTATTAGTCATAATGCCGGCAAAATGTGCGTCACTTCATGTTTTGCCAGTTTCCCGTCACTGCCAATGGAACTCTCTTCCAGCGCAGCCTGTCAAAATCAAGCATTTCAAATAATTAAAACTTCCTAATGCCAGCTTCATTTTCCAGTGTTGGATAAATCTGGATTAGGGGTGGCTGTGTCTTGCGTTCCGAACAAGGCATTTGCAAGAAACAAGTAAATCAACTTAGGTCAACTAACGCTTATGAGTATTTTGAAGTATCCGCTGAAAAAACTATTGCCGCAAAGTGGCATTGAAAGTTTGAAGCGGTTGCGCGATAACGCCTCAATCGCTTGGATAAAAGCTCTGGTTCGTTCGGCTTTTTTGCGACGCGTCCATTACGCCTTTTTTTCGGATGCTTTCGACCACGAAGCTCAAGCAGTAGTGGAAGGGCAACTGCGGCATGTACGAAATCGCAGCGGCGTAGAAAGTAGTAATTTCTTTCTCAGACGAGCGGTTCACCGCATCGAGAAAGGCCTGATCATGCAGCCGCGGCGCGACGTATTCGCGCTGGACTACATTGAACAGACGGTTGATGCCTACTCCCGCTCATTGGGCGGCTCGGTCGACTCCTACGAGATCTGCTGGGCACATGATGTATTGGCAGCGTACTTTGAGATGTCGGCTACCCATCCCGTCATTAATAGAGCGCGGGAGCGTTTCCTTGCGTTCAAGTCGCCTCACGATATAGCGGATGACCTTCGCCACGAAGGGGAAGGCCGCGTGCCTTTCGCTGCGGGTGATGCTGTTGCACCGGTTAGCTACGCCTCCTTCACTCAGCTATGCATGAAGAGACGCTCTGTACGTTGGTATGACGGCAGGGCAGTCCCTCGGCAAATTATCGACCAGGCGGTGGAGCTGGCCGTGCAGTCCCCAAGCGCATGTAATCGCCAGCCATTCAGATTTATTGTTTTCGATGATCCTCAGGATATTGCTCAGGTGTCGGAACTGCCCATGGGCGTAGCGGGCTTTAATCACAACTTCCCGGCGATGGTAGCCATCGTAGGCCGCATGCGAGCCTACCCGCATGCGCGTGATAGGCACGTTATCTATATAGACGGGGCCCTGGCAGCCATGTCTTTCATCTTCGCGCTGGAGACCTTGGGGGTTTCTTCATGCTCGATTAACTGGCCGGATATACCCGAGCGGGAGCGGGCAGCTACCAAGCTGTTGGGGTTGGATCCAGATGAGCGCATCGTCATGTTCATTTCCCTGGGATATGCCGCCCACGAATCACTAGTGCCGTATTCACAAAAGATCTCCCTGGAGGAGGCACGCGTTTACGGCAACTTCGCGGCTACCTCTGTCTGAGGCGGCAGCAATGCCCCATACCTCAAAAGAACGCTCATTTCTTGACGATGGCGCACTCTTGAAGTCGCCCGTCTTTTTAATTTTTCCAGTTTGATCAAGACCCTAGGAAAACCTTTATGTATGTAGAAGTGCGCAAAGCGGGATTTGTGAACAAGGGAGCTGAACTGATGCTCAGGGCTGTTTTGGAGCAAGTGCAGGCGCAGTATCCCGAGGCTCGGACGGTTATGGAGCCGGGGCGGGATATGAGTCCTTATCCTTATCAACAAAGAGCCAAGCTGGGCCTTTATCAAAAAGCCTGGTTATGGCGCAAGGGTATCCCTTTTGGTGACCTGGCAGCACTGCTGCCGGGCAGATTGCGCGAGATGTATGGCGTCGTGCTCGACAAGGATATAGACGTGGTGCTGGATGCCGCGGGCTTTGCTTATACGGATCAATGGGGGCCGGAACTGTCTGAGGAGCTGGCAAGGTCTTCGGCGCGCTGGAAAAGCCGGGGGGCAAAAGTGATTATGTTGCCGCAAGCATTCGGTCCGTTCCGTGATGGCAAGAGCAAGGAGGCGGTTAAACGCTTCGTGGGAAACGCTGACCTCATTTATGCTCGCGAAAGAATTTCTTACGAGTATCTAACCGATATCGTCGGTAAGGCCGAGCATATAAAGCAGTGCCCGGACTTTACCAACCTGATCAAGGGCCGGTGTCCAGATTATTTCGACCGCACAACCCATCAGGTCTGCATCGTGCCTAATTTCCGCATGATGGACAAAACCAGCGACGCTGTAGCCAAGGGCTACATTCCCTTTCTGGAACGGGTCACTCGGATTTTGCTCAAACGGGATGCCAAGCCCTTCCTTCTGGTGCACGAGGGTGCAGATGATCTGCGATTGGCCGAGCAGGTATCCCAGGCGGTGGGGGGCGTGCCTATCCTCAGGGAAAGCGACCCGCTGGCAATCAAGGGGATTTTGGGCGCGTGCAGAGGCACGGTGGGCAGCCGTTTTCATGGTCTAGTGAGTGCTTTGTCGCAGGGCGTTCCGTCGCTGGCGACTGGCTGGAGTCACAAATATCAAATGCTGTTTGCCGACTATGGTTTCGATCAAGGCGTTCTGGATATAAACCTGACCGATGAGCAGCTGGAACAGGCTTTGGACTATCTGACCGATGCTGCCTTGTCCGCCGAATTGTCATCGACATTGATGAGACGCTCTCATGCGCTTAAGCAACAAAGCCGAAAAATGTGGAACGAGGTATTCGACCTCATTGCTTCTTGAAACGACCACAAGCTGATTCCGCATAGCCTGGCGCCGCAGCAATTGCTGCGGATTATCAAGCCTGTTTGCGCAAAGCAGAACAAAACGCCCCGAGCAATCGAGGCGTTTTTTTCTTGCGCTAAAGGTCAGTAACTATAGGTGACCTGAGTAGACAAGCCATGTGCGCTATTGCGGTAGTCAGCGCTATAGTCCGAATAGCTGACGCTCGCCTGGTCTTCATGTAGATAGGCATAAGCCACATCCACGGTGACGTTGTCGGTCGCTTCCCAGCCGGCACCCAGAGACAGAACCTTGCGGTTACCTACTGGAATACGAACGGTGCGATCAGCATCCGTCGTGGGGGAGCGGTCGAACGCCAGGCCGGTGCGCAGAACCACTTCCGGCGTGATTTGATAGGCCGCGCCGAACGCAAATGCCCAGGTATCCGACCAGTTGAGCTCTTCTTCTACTGTTCCAAACAGCGCTGGGGAGTTCTCATTTTCGATGATCAGCTGGTCAAACTGGCTCCAGCGTGTCCAGGTAGTACCCGCATAAAGTGTCCAGCGCTCATCGTGAGCGTAGGTCAAGGACACGTCGACTGACTCGGGCGTGGTCACATCCAGAGTGGCGTCATAACTGCCGTTGACCGGCAACTGTGCCGGGAAGCCGGACACGCGGGTTCTTCCTTCCAGCGTGTAATCGACACTGGAGTGGTAAGTGACACCCAGTGCCACGCGCTCGGACAGATCCACCAGCACGCCAGCGTTGAAACCGTAGCCGATATCGTCACCCTGAATATCCACGTTGGCATCGCTCGGGCCGACGGGAACGGCACTGGTCAAGGTTCCTTCGATGCGATTGATGGTGGGGCCGAAACCGATTGAAACACGGTCGTTAACACGATAGCTGAGCGTAGGTTGCAGCGTTACTACCTGCACTTCGCTTTCCAGACCGTGGTAGCGGCCCTGGAAGCTGTCTTCGTAATCGCTGATTACACCAAAGGGCACATAGACGCCCAGACCAAAATGCCAGTCGTCATTCAAGGGCCTGACGTAGTAGCCGAAGGGCACCGCTGCGACCGGAACCATATCGCCGTCGTTAGTGCCGCTTGTACTGCCTTGCGCATTGCTGATGTCGGTGTTGGCACTGATGACAGCAAAACCCCCGCTGATTTGCGCGCGGTCGAGCTTGGACATCCCGGCGGGGTTGCCGAATACGGTACTGGCATCTTGCGCGGAGGAGGAGCGCCCGGCGAAACCGGTGCCCATGCCGCTGGCACTTTGCTCGTTGATTGCAACGCCATTGGCCATCAGGTGGGTAGAAACGGTGGTTACCGCCAGTGCAAGTGCAGTTTTATAAACGACTTTCTTGATCATGCAAAACTCCAGGGTTGTCAGGGTCGCGGAGGCTACCGACGATTCCGACTGAAATCAATTCCTGGGGTTCAATAAAAATGGCTTAAAGAAAATTAGCGCCGACGCATCAGGCGGAATCAAGGAGAAAACTCATACTCCGCCAAGACGTGCGCGTTTGAGCTTCCGCCAGTGCCCGAGCCGAGTATTCAATTCGTCCAATTGGTTAATGCCTTGAGCGCGAGCCTTGCTCAAAAGGATCAACATGATCTCGGCGGTAGCCATCGCATCGGCGGCGGCATTGTGACGCTCGGTATTATTGAGTTCGAAGTAGGTCTGCCAATCATCCAGTCCGCCACGGCCGACAATCGCATCTGGACAGAGCATCGGTGCGATCTCGGCTACATCGAGGAATTTGTGCTGCAGGCGGTAACCTAGATCGTGGCGCAGGCTCTTGCTCAGCATGCGCTGATCAAAGCCAGCGTGGAAGGCGAGGAAAACACACTCGCCAGCAAACTCCATAAAATCCAGCAACGCGTCTTGTGGCGCCATGCCCAGAGCCACCTCGCTGGGCGGTATACCGTGTATGAGAATGGCTTCGGTCACTTTGTGGTTGGCCCGGTAAAGGGTGCTCTCGTACTGGGTGCCCATATCGATCGCGCCGCGCTCGATCACCACCGCGCCTATAGACAGGACCTTGTCACGCTGGGTATTCAGGCCGCTGGTTTCAACATCCACCACAACCAGCTTGGTCTCGTGCAGTGGTGTCTGGTCCAGCGGTTGCGGCGCAGGCAGGTGATCACGTCGGTCGCGCTGGAGCTCACTGATACTCGCCGTGCGACGATGTAGCCAACTCAGCGGGCTCATAATTGGTACCTCAGAGCCAGGCTCGCTTGCAGCCTTTTTGCCTGGCGGAATGATTCGCGGAGAATGCGACGATCCAGATGGTTGAGGATGTCCGGATCAATCCGGTTGCTGAACGGCAGACCTTGCCTGTCTTGTAGTTGATGCTGTTGCATGCGGATCAATTGGATGAAGTGATAGGCCTCTTCGTATGCGGCAGCATCCTTGGCGTCGATGACCTCAATGGTGCTCAGCTGACGAAAGCGCTCCAGCGTATTGCACTCGGCAATGCCATGGGCCAGGGCAAGCAAGCGCGCACCGTCGACAAAGGGCATCAAGCCCTGCTTTTTCAAGTCCAGCGTATCCTTCTCAGCGCCGCTGCGCGCCACCACAAAGTCGCGGAAGCGCCCAATGGGTGGCCGCTGTTCTAGCGCGTTGTGAGCGAGCATATGCTGGAACAGCGCGTTGTTGCTGACTTTGTCCAGCACCCCGGCGAACAGTTTTCGAGCGCCGTCCGCCTCGCCCCAGACGACGCGGTAGTCGAAGAAAATCGAGGAGGCCATCAGGTTTTTTGGCGTCGCTGAGCTAATAAACTGGTCGAACCGCCTGTCCCATTCATGCCTCGACAGACACAGCTCGGGGTTGCTGGCCATGATGTTGCCCTTGCACAAGGTAAAACCACACTCGGCCAGCCCGAGGGTGATTTTCTGCGCCAAAGGCAGCAGCAGGCCGCGCATTCGCGCCGCTTCTGCAGCGTCGTCAGCCTCGAATAGAATGCCGTTGTCCTGGTCGGTGTGCAGCGTTTGCTCGCGGCGCCCCTCACTGCCAAAACATAGCCAGGTGAACGGAAAGCCTGGATCGCCGTGTTCTTCAATGCACAGTTCTATGACCCGGCAGACGGTGTGGTCGTTGAGCAGGGTAATGATGTGCGTGATCTGGGTTGAGGATGCGCCGTGGGCCATCATGCTTTCGACCAATTGGCGAATATCGGTGCGCAACGCCGCCAGGGTGCTGACCCGGGCGGCCTGACGAATGGTCCTGGCCAGATGGACCAGATCAACGCGCTGCAAGGAAAACAGATCTCGCTCGGATACCACGCCGACCAACCTATCCTGGTCAACCACGCAGATGTGCGCTATATGCCGACCAGTCATGGCAATCGCTGCATCGAAGGCGGAGGCGCTGGAAGTCAGGTGGAAGGGGGGAGAGGACATCACCCGATGGATAGGCTCATCCATGTCGACCTCGCCCAGCGCCACGACTTTGCGCAGATCGCGCAGGGTAAAGATGCCTTGCGGTTTGTTATCTGAATCAACGATGACAATACTGCCGACATTGGCCTCGTGCATGTGCCTGACGGCAACGCGTACAGGTAATTCCGCGGCGCAGCTGACCGGGCTGCGCACGGCCAGATCGCCAAGGCGGGTATCCAGCGAATACTGGGAGCCGAGATTCTCCGCCGCCTGCATCTGGGCTTGCTGATTGACCTGATCCAGCAGACTACTCACACCACGCAGGGCAAAGTCGCGAAAGGGTGCAGACATGGCAAACAGCCTGGCAAAGTCAGCGCGGGGTAATGCTAGACAAAACGTATCCTTGCCGGCCAGATGTTCGGTCCGCGTGGCTCGCTCGCCAATCAATGCCGCGAGTGGAAAGCACTCACCCTGGCTAATCTCGAAGGTGGTTTCCGGTGTCTCCTGGCCAGCGAGCATCCGTTCGCCCCTGACCAACCCCTGTTTGACGATATAAAAATGTTTTACCGGACCTTCCTGCGGGCGGATGATGGATTCGCCACTGGCAAAGAAACACAACTGGCAATGCTCCACCATAAACGCCAGGTGATGCGTATCCATCAGGTTGAAGGGCGGGTAATTAAGCAAAAAGGTCATGGTGCCATGCACATTCTGCATAACCGCGGTTTTGCCGGTGGCGGCGAAGGGGTCTTCCTTACTCATGAGCATGACCTTTTTGTATGTGTGGCGAGTATGGCAGACCGCCGCCCAGCACCCATCCTACGTAAGTCTAGTTCCCTTATAAACGATGTGGTTTAGTCTGGCGGCATAATAAGAGGATTACCGTTCATGCCATCCACCCATTTGCACCCGCCAACCTATGCCCAAGCCTATATCCAGGCGCGACGCGAGCCCGAAACATTCTGGGCTGAGCAAGCCGCAGACCTCGCCTGGCACACGCCGCCGACTGCCATTTTGCAGCAGGACGCCGAAGGTAATTATCAATGGTTTGCTGACGGACGGTTGAATACTGCCTGGCTGGCAGTTGACGCCCATGTGGAGGCAGGCAGGGGCGAGCAAACCGCACTGATTTACGACTCACCGGTGACCCATGGCAAAGCGCGTATCAGCTACCGCGAGCTGGCCGGCCGGGTGGCTCAGTGCGCGGGTATGCTGCGTGCCTTGGGTGTGAACAAAGGCGACCGGGTAATCATCTATATGCCGATGATTCCTGAAGCCGTAGTCGCGATGCTCGCCTGCGCTCGGCTGGGCGCGGTGCACTGCGTGGTGTTTGGCGGTTTTGCAGCTCATGAGTTGGCGGTGCGCATCGATGATGCCCAGGCGGACGTTATTCTGACCGCATCCTGTGGGGTCGAAGTTGACCGCATTATTCCCTACAAACCGCTGGTCGATGCTGCTATCAACGAAGCAGCCCATCCCGTCCGGCATTGTGTGGTCTATCAACGACCCCAGTGCCGTGCAGAACTCTACAGTGATCGCGATCTGGAATGGCAGCAAGCCCTGGCCAATGCCGAGCCAGCTGACGCGGTACCGGTGCTGGCCGGCGACCCGCTTTACATACTTTACACCTCTGGCACCACCGGCAAGCCCAAGGGCGTGGTGCGCGATCATGGCGGCCACGCCATAGCCATGCGCTACAGCATGCAAGTGGTGTATGACATGCAACCCGGCGATGTGTTCTGGGCTGCCTCGGACGTTGGTTGGGTGGTAGGGCACTCCTATATTGTCTATGGGCCGCTACTGGCAGGCTGCACAACGGTGCTCTACGAAGGCAAGCCTGTTCGCACCCCGGACGCAGGTGCGTTCTGGCGCGTGTGCGCCGAATACGGCGTCAAGGCGCTGTTCGCCGCGCCAACGGCGTTCCGCGCGATTCGAAAGGAAGACCCGCAAGCGGCGCTCGCCCATGCTGCCGATTTGTCCAAGCTGGAGCGGCTGTATCTGGCTGGGGAGCGCCTGGACCCGCCTACATGGGCATGGCTTGAGGAACACTTCCAGAGGCCGATTATCGATCACTGGTGGCAGACCGAGACCGGCTGGGCCATCGCTGCCAACCCGGCGGGGTATGGACTCCAAGCTGCAAAAATGGGCTCGGCGACCTATCCCATGCCAGGCTTTGAGGTGGCGATACTCGACGATGAAGGGTTGCCGGTAGCCGCGGGTGCTCAAGGCAACATTGCCCTGAAGATGCCGCTGCCCCCGGGCTGTCTTACCGGCATCTGGGGCAATCCGGCACGCTTTCGCGAAGGTTATCTCAATACGTTTCCCGGCTATTACCAATCTGGCGACGCCGGCTACCTGGACACTGACGGCTACTTGTTTGTAATGGGCCGCACTGACGACATCATCAATGTCGCCGGCCATCGATTATCGACCGGAGAAATGGAAGAAGTGCTCGGCGCTCACAGCGCGGTGGCTGAATGTGCGGTGATCGGCATACCTGATGAACTCAAGGGCGAGCTGCCGCTGGGCCTGGTGGTGCTGAAAAATGAGGTGGCGATAGACCCCGAAACGCTGAGCGCGGAACTGGTGGCAATGGTTCGGCGGGATATAGGCGCGTTGGCCTGCTTCAAAGGTGCGCTGATCGTCAAGCGCTTGCCCAAGACCCGCTCCGGAAAAATACTGCGGCGGATCATGCGGCAGATGGCGGCTGGCGAATCTTTCAGCGTGCCATCCACCATTGATGATCCTGCCTGCCTGGATGAGCTGGCAGCGCAGCTTGGCAGCGCTGATCGCTAGATCAGCCGTTCCCCTGGAGGCGGCGATTTGCTATGGTACCGCCTAGTGAATCAGGGCTGAGCTTGTGCCGGCCAAACTGCCTGAGTCGGACGTTGGGCAGTTCTTGAAATGCCGCTCGTTCAATGCACAAGGGGTCGGATTTGATCAAGGTACTGGTAGTAGATGACCATGATCTGGTGCGCATGGGCATCAGCCGAATGCTCAGTGATGTGCAAGGCATCAGCGTAGTAGGCGAAGCAGACTCCGGAGAATCAGCCGTAACGCAAGCACGCACACTAAAGCCCGATGTGGTCCTGATGGATGTGCGCATGCCCGGCATCGGTGGTCTCGAAGCGACGCGTAAACTCCTCCTGCACGACAAACATCTGCGCATCATTGCGGTGACGGTGTGTGATGAGGAGCCGTTTCCAACACGCTTGATGCAAGCCGGTGCGGCTGGCTATGTGACCAAGGGCGCGGCGCTGGATGAAATGGTGACAGCCATTCGCCAGGTGGCGGCGGGGCAACGGTATATCAGCCCGGATATTGCCCAGCAGCTTGCGCTCAAGGCCTTCGCGCCGGCCAGTGACTCGCCTTTCGACAATCTCTCCGAACGCGAAATGCAGATCGCCTATATGATTGTCAGTTGTGAAAAAGTGCAGAATATTGCCGACAAGCTGTGTCTGAGCCCGAAGACCGTCAATACTTACCGCTACCGCTTGTTCGAGAAGCTGAACATCACCAGTGACGTTGAACTGACGCTGTTGGCCGTGCGCCACGGTATGGTCGACGCCATTCCTCGCTAAGCATGACGCCTCCGATGTTCGACCCCAATGCCTTCCTGTCCACGGCCAGCAACAAGCCTGGCGTGTATCGCATGTTCGATGCTCAGGGTGAGCTGCTGTACGTCGGCAAGGCCAAACACCTGAAGAAGCGCCTGGCCAGTTACTTTCGCAAGACCGGACTAAGCCCCAAGACCGCAGCGTTGGTAGCGCGCATACAGCAGATTGACACCACCATCACCTCGAACGAAACCGAGGCGCTGCTGCTGGAACAGAGCCTGATCAAAGCGTCCAGGCCGCCTTACAATATTCTGTTGCGTGACGACAAATCCTACCCCTATGTGTATCTATCCAGCCTGGACAGCTTTCCGCGGCTGGGCCTGCATCGCGGCACAAAGAAGCTCAAGGGGCGCTATTTCGGCCCTTACCCCAGTGCCGGAGCCATCCGCGAAAGCCTCAGCCTGCTGCAAAAGGCATTCAAGGTGCGCCAATGTGAGGACAGTTTCTACCGCAACCGCACCCGGCCCTGCCTGCAGCATCAAATCAATCGCTGCAAGGCGCCCTGTGTGGGCTTGGTTGATGAACAGGAATATGCCGAGGACGTACGTCACTCAGTCATGTTTCTCGAAGGCCGCAGCAACGCTCTGGCGGATGAACTGGTCAAGGCTATGGAACAGGCCTCGGAGCAGCTGGATTTCGAGCGTGCTGCCGAACTGCGCGATCAGATGGCGCTGCTGCGCCGGGTGCAGGACCAGCAGAGCATGGATACCGAACAGGGCAATGTGGATATCGTTGCTGCCGCGGTTTCCCCCGGAGGTGCTTGTGTGCATGTGGTGATGGTGCGCCAGGGCAGGGTGCTGGGCAGCAAGAATCATTTCCCGCGTGTACCTATAGAGCAGTCCCCGGGGGAGGTCCTGGCGGCCTTCCTGCCCCAGTACTATCTGGGCGGCGCCGAACGTGAGCTGCCGGGTGAAATTATCGTCAATGCCGAGCATGAAGACATGCCGGTGATTGCCGAAGCATTAGCCCAGGCGCGCGGACATAACCTGACTATCAGCCACCGCGTCAGGGGCACGCGTAGCCGCTGGCAAAGCCTGGCGGTGAATAACGCCGATCTGGCCCTGGCTGGGATGCTGGCCAATCGGCAAAACGTCCAGATCCGTTTCGAAGCGCTGCAAGAGGCGTTAAAGCTGGACGAGCAACCAACGCGTCTGGAGTGTTACGACATCAGTCATTCCAGCGGCGAGGCGACCGGCGCCTCCTGCGTGGTGTTTGGCCCGGAAGGGCCACTGAAGAGCGATTACCGCCGATTCAATATTGAAGGGGTTACTGCAGGTGACGATTACGCCGCCATGCGCCAGGCTCTGACCCGGCGTTTCAGCCGGATCAAGGACGGCGAGGGCAAGATGCCGGACATTCTGTTGGTCGATGGCGGTAAGGGTCAGATGTCAATGGCGCTTGAGGTGCTGCAGGATCTGGCGATACATGGCTTGACGCTGTTAGGCGTCGCCAAAGGTGTCACTCGCAAGGCGGGCATGGAAACGCTGTACCTGAACGATCCGCACAATGAGCTGGTGTTACCGGCGCATTCGCCAGCGCTGCATCTGATTCAACATATTCGTGATGAAGCACACCGTTTTGCCATCACAGGTCACCGCGCCCGGCGGGGCAAAGCGCGCAATACGTCTCCCCTGGAAGGGATCGAAGGCGTGGGACCCAAACGCCGGCGTGAACTATTAAAGCACTTCGGCGGACTGCAGGAGCTGAAGCGCGCGAGTGCCGCCGAGATGGGCAAAGTGCCGGGAATCAGTAAAAAACTTGCGGAACAGATTTATGCTGCGCTGCATAGCGACTAGAATGCGCCATTAGACAAAGGCCGCTAATCACTCATGAACATACCGAATATTCTGACGTTGCTGCGGGTCGGACTGATCCCGATCTTCATCCTGTTCTATTATTTGCCCTTTCACTGGAGCTATCTGGCTGCGGCGATCGTCTTTACTGTGGCAAGTATCACCGATTGGCTGGATGGCTATCTGGCACGAAAATGGGAGCAGAGCACGCCCTTTGGTGCCTTTCTCGATCCCGTGGCGGATAAATTGATGGTGGCTGTGGCATTGGTGTTGCTGGTTCAGAGCCACGCCAATTTCTGGGTCACGGCTCCGGCGATGGTGATCATCGGCCGCGAGATCGTTATCTCGTCACTGCGTGAATGGATGGCCGAATTAGGCAAGCGTGCACATGTGGCGGTATCCCAACTGGGCAAATACAAGACCGCCGCGCAGATGGTCGCACTCATCGTACTACTGGCCAATCCGCCGCTAATAAACAATTGGGTGGTACTTGGCTATGTGCTGCTGATGATCTCGGCGGTGCTGACGCTGTGGTCAATGTTCGTCTATCTGCGCGCTGCCTGGCCGTATATGAGCATGCATGCTGTGCAAAAAAGCGACAAATAACTTTTTCTGAATCAATGACTTGACAGGCCCGCGCAGGAGGATAGAATGGGCGCCGTTCCAAAGCGGGAATAGCTCAGTTGGTAGAGCACGACCTTGCCAAGGTCGGGGTCGCGAGTTCGAGTCTCGTTTCCCGCTCCAGATTTAGATCAAAGCCACCTTCGGGTGGCTTTTTTCGTTGTGACTAGCGAAGCACGACCTTGCCGAGGTCGGGGTGGGGCGCATAGTCCGGGGCGCGTAGCCTCGCGAGTTCGAGTCTCGTTTCCCGCTCCAGATTCAGATCAAAGCCACCTCCGGGTGGCTTTTTTCGTTGTTGAATTTAAAAAAGCCGAACGATCATCTCTTTCGGCTTTTTATTGCCTGCAGAAAACCACCCGCATCTTCCCCGGCACCCAGTTGCTCAGCTTCGACTCAAACCTTTCAAATCCGCTTGAGACCCGCTCTGGTGCGCGCCATAAGGCCTAAGACTAATGTCGGGGATTTATTGTCAGGCCGAATTTTGCAAAATCGATGTCACGGAATCCTTCCGAGCTAGTGGAATTTCCCAACGCGGTAATAACAATAAAGTGGAGAGTAAAACGATGGATGACAAAGAGAAAGGAGCTGCATATTGGTCGGCGAACCTACGCCTGATCTTTTGCAGCCTGATTATATGGGCTTTAGTTTCCTTCGGTTTCGGCATCATATTGCGGCCTATGCTATCTGGCATTTCAGTAGGCGGCGCTGATCTCGGTTTCTGGTTCGCCCAGCAGGGCTCAATCCTGGTGTTTGTTGTCCTGATCTTCTTCTATGCCTGGAGAATGAATCGTCTGGACAAAGAACACGGTCTGGAGGAGTAACGGATATGAGCCAATTTGTTATTAATCTATTGTTCGTGGGCGGGTCCTTCGCGGTCTATATCTTTATCGCGATCTGGGCCCGTGCCGGCTCCACCAAGGAGTTCTATGTCGCAGGCGGGGGTGTCCATCCCATCACCAACGGCATGGCAACAGCAGCTGACTGGATGTCCGCTGCCTCCTTCATCTCGATGGCGGGTCTTATTTCGGTCGGGTATGTCAACTCCTCCTTCCTGATGGGCTGGACCGGCGGTTTTGTATTGCTGGCGATGTTGCTGGCGCCTTACCTGCGCAAATTTGGCAAATACACGGTGCCGGATTTCGTTGGTGATCGTTTCAACAGCAACGCTGCGCGTGCCGTGGCGATTATCTGTCTGTTGGTGATCTCCACTACCTACGTTATCGGCCAGATGACAGGGGCGGGCGTCGCATTTGCACGTTTCCTTGAAGTGGACGCTACCACCGGTTTGATCATCGCGTCAGCAGTCGTATTTGTGTATGCGGTATTGGGCGGCATGAAAGGCATTACCTACACTCAGGTAGCGCAGTATGTCGTGCTGATCATTGCCTATACCATTCCGGCGATCTTCATCTCCTTGCAAATCACCGGTCATGTTCTGCCGCAAACCGGTCTGTTCGGCACGCACCTTGAGTCCGGCTTGCCCATGTTGCAGAAACTGGATGAAGTGGTTCGTGAGCTGGGCTTCCAGGATTACACTGCTGCTGTCCCCAACAAGCTGAACATGTTCCTGTTCACTGTGTCGCTGATGATCGGTACTGCCGGTCTGCCACACGTCATCATTCGCTTCTTCACTGTACCCAAGGTTGCAGATGCTCGCTGGACTGCTGGTTGGGCACTGGTCTTCATTGCCCTGCTGTACACCACAGCGCCTGCGGTAGCTTCCATGGGCCGACTGAACCTGATCGATACCATTTATCCGGACGGTCCAGCTGCTGAGTCGCTCGAGTATGCAGAACGGCCACAATGGATCCAAACCTGGGAAGAAACCGGACTTGTCACCTTTGAGGACAAGAATAATGACGGCAGGATCCAGATGTACAACGAAGTACCCGCATTTGCCGAAACAGCTGAAGCGCGTGGCTGGGCTGGCAATGAACTGGTCGTAAACAACGACATTCTGGTATTGGCGAACCCTGAGATTGCCAACTTGCCAGGCTGGGTTGTCGGCTTGATTGCGGCAGGTGGTATTGCAGCTGCGCTATCTACAGCGGCGGGTCTGTTGCTGGCGATCTCCTCGGCAATCAGTCACGACCTTATCAAGAAGATGATCAAACCCGACATCACCGACAAGGGAGAAATGCTTGCAGCACGTATTTCCATGGCGGTGGCCATCGTGATTGCGACCTGGCTGGGGATTAACCCTCCTGGATTCGCGGCGCAGGTGGTTGCACTGGCATTTGGTATTGCCGCAGCAACGATCTTCCCAGTACTGATGATGGGTATCTTCTCCAAGCGTATCAACAGCAAAGGCGCGGTATTGGGCATGCTGGCTGGTCTGTTTGCTACCTGTATCTACATCTTTACCTATCTGGGCTGGTTCTTCATCCCAGGCACTGCAAGCCTGGCGAACATCCCGGAAAACTGGTTGTTTGGCATCTCGCCATTGTCGTTCGGCGCGGTTGGTGCACTGATCAACTTCGCAGTCGCCTTCGGGGTTGCCTATGCAACTGAAGAGCCTTCGCAGGAAATTCAGGATCTGGTGGAAAGCGTTCGCTATCCAAAAGGCGCTGGCACTGCCGTAGATCACTGAGTAGTATCCAGGCCAGACCTGCGCAGCTGAGCTGTGCAGCTGGCTGAACCTAAGCGGGCTTCCTTATGGAAGCCCGCCTTATTTCCGGGAAAAGAATTCATGATCTGGCATTTGCTAGCATTGGCTGTAGCAGGTTTGGGCGCGGCGGGAATCGCTGCGACGCTACGTAGTTTGTCGGGAAAGAGGCTACCTAAATGGATCATTCCGATCTTTGCAGGGGCAGGCATGTTGAGTTACCAGATCTACTACGAGTACAACTGGTTCGAGCATAAGCAAACCCAGCTGCCCGAAGCTTCACAGGTGGTCGAGATCGAGCAGGAAGGTGTGTTCTGGCGCCCCTGGACTTTCATGTTCCCGATGACCGTAGGTTTCACCGTGCTGGACACGGGCAACATTTCTCAGGTCGAGCGGGAAGGGCAGAGCATCAGCCAATTCATACTGTATAAGTTCGATAAAGAGTACGTAGACCTGGTCTCCCATCAGACCCATCTGCTCAACTGCTCTACGCAGGAACTGGTCCCGATGGCCGAAGATGGTTCACTGCGTGTCCCTGCACTGCGTCGGGTCGAGCGCGATGCCCCTTTGTATCAGGCGGTCTGCGCGGCCAACTGATCGGGGAACGCGAGCGAGCCAAGTATTCAGAGTGCGCTTGCCAAGCCCTCCAAATTGATACATAATGCAGCCCATCGAGTGCACTGGCTTTGAAAAATATCAGTCTTATCAATAAGATAAGACTAAAATCAAGACCTTTGTATCGATCAAGGTTGCGTTTGATTCACCCACAACGTGACTGTTAATTATGAGGCCGGGTGGCAGAGTGGTTATGCAGCGGATTGCAAATCCGTGAACGCCGGTTCGATTCCGACCTCGGCCTCCATTAATTCGCACTATGTCGTTAGTAATACCGTACTCGTTAGCCCGGATGGCGAAACTGGTAGACGCAAGGGACTTAAAATCCCTCGGGGGTAACCCCGTGCCGGTTCGATTCCGGCTCCGGGCACCATCGGGTATTACGTCCTCTGCAACACCATCCACCTATCAAGCCGTTTCAGCCTACTTTCCTGTTGTCATCTTTTGCAATGATAGATGAGGCCTGTCTGAAGTCAGACGTGAACTCCCAGGTTACAGTGTCGTCCGACTAGGTAGGTTAGCCAAAGGTGGACTATGTCATATCTGGATCTGCGCGGCGTCAGCAAGTGGACGCTGATAAAACGGAGCTTTCGCGAATTCGACAATAACGACATGTCGACTTACGCTGCTGCGTTGGCTTTTCGCGCGCTGCTATCGCTATTTCCCTTCCTGTTGTTTCTAACCGCCACGCTGAGTTTCTTCAATCTCCCTGAATTCTTCAATTGGTTGCGTCAGCAGGCAGCGGTCGCGTTTCCGGGCATGGTGATGGAAATGGTTGATCCGGTTATTGATCAACTTCAAAAAGACAACAACAGTATCTTGTCTATCAGTATCGTCATGGCCCTGTGGGTATCATCGACGGGTATGCGATCCCTGATGAATGCCATGAACAATGCCTACGGCGTGCAGGAAAGCCGTCCAGCGTGGAAGCTTTTTCCGCTGTCCATAGGTTTTACCTTGGGTATGGCTCTATTGCTTATGGTGGCTGCTGGCTTCATGGTGATAGGCCCTACGGCAGCCGAGTGGCTGGCAAACCAGGTGGGCATGAAGGATCTGTGGGTACTGTTCTGGAGCTGGCTACGCTGGCCAATAGTGGTGTTTATTCTGATGTTCGTCGTGGCCATGATCTACTACCTCACACCAGATGTAGAACAGGAATTCCGGTTCATTACCCCGGGATCGGTGATTGCCGTCATGGTCTGGATTGCCGCCTCGATCGGTTTCGGTATCTTTGCTCGCAACTTCGGAAACTTTCAGCTGTTCTACGGCGGTATTGGTGCTGTGATCATTCTCCTGCTGTACTTCTATATTTCCGCCTCGGTCATGCTCTACGGCGCCCAGTTGAATGCAGTAGTCGAACATGCATCAGCGGAGGGCAAGGAGCAGGGCGAGAAGATCATTGATGAGGATTGATGACGATCTGCCAAACGCATTGGCGTAGAGTATGCTGAGTTATCGAGTACCCGATCGAACGAATGGGTATTTGTTCAGGTTGGTGGTACATAGTCACTGTTAACAGATAGTTAAGGCATAAAAATGAGTCACTACGATTTTGATCTTTTCGTCATTGGCGCCGGCTCCGGCGGGGTAAGAGCGAGCCGGATGGCTGCAGGCTTCGGGGCCAGGGTAGGTGTGGCGGAGGATCTTTATCTGGGCGGCACATGCGTTAATGTAGGCTGTGTACCGAAAAAACTCTTTGCCTATTCAGCGCATTATTCCGAGGACTTCGAGGACGCCAAAGGCTACGGCTGGGAACTGCCTGACGCCCACTTCGACTGGCCTGCGCTGCTGGAAAACAAGAACCAGGAGATCGCGCGTCTCAACGGCATCTATCGCAATATGCTCAAAGCCTCGGGCGTTACTATCATGGATGCCCGTGCGCGTTTTATCGATTCGCATACCCTGCAGGTGGGGGATAAACAAATCACCGCCGAACATATTTTGATTGCGACCGGCGGCTGGCCGCATATTCCCGAGTTTCCTGGTAGCGAGCACGTTATCAGTTCCAACGAGGTGTTCCACCTGGAAACCTTGCCCAAACGCACGTTGGTAGTGGGCGGCGGTTATATTGCGATTGAGTTCGCCAGTATTTTCCACGGCATGCAGCGCGAAGTCAGCTTGCTCTATCGCGGCGAGCTTTTTCTGCGTGGCTTTGACATCAGCCTTCGTGAGCATATGGCGGCGACCATCAAACAGAAGGGCATAGACCTGCGCTTCAATGCCGATGTCAGGAACATTGAACGCCAGGCAGATGGCAGTTTGCTGGTTGCACTGAAAGACGGCACCACGCTGGAGACCGACCTGGTGCTCTACGCCACTGGCCGCAAGCCCAATCTCAAGGGTCTGGGCCTGGAAAACACTGCTGTGACCCTGGATGACAAAGGCTTTATTGCCGTCAACAGCGATTACGAAACCCAGGACCCGAGTATTTATGCCATTGGTGACGTCACCGATACCCTGCAGTTAACGCCTGTCGCACTGGCGGAAGGTATGGCGTTGGCTCGGCGGCTGTTCCAACCGGCCGACTATATCCCTGTGGACTATCGCGACATACCTACAGCAGTGTTCTGTATCCCGAATATAGCCACGCTGGGGCTCACCGAAGAACAAGCCCGCGAAGCCGGCCACGCGCTGAATATTTACGAAAGTCGTTTCCGCCCCATGCGCAATACGCTAGCGGGCCGGGGCGAAGAAAGCCTGATGAAGATGATTGTCGACAAGGCCA
Source organism: Halopseudomonas pelagia (assembly GCF_009497895.1). Lineage (NCBI taxonomy): Bacteria > Pseudomonadati > Pseudomonadota > Gammaproteobacteria > Pseudomonadales > Pseudomonadaceae > Halopseudomonas > Halopseudomonas pelagia. Next base: position 2,722,254 of record NZ_CP033116.1, read on the forward strand.
GCGACCGGGTATTGGGCGTGCACATGATTGGTCCTGATGCAGGCGAAATCGTCCAGGGCATGGCCGTTGCACTCAAGGCCGGAGCTACCAAGGCCATGTTCGACGCCACGCTGGGGATTCATCCCACCGCAGCAGAAGAGTTTGTTACCATGCGCACCCCAACGCGGTCAGACTGAGACCGCGCAAGCCCGGAGATCGGACCGCATGACCTGGTTCTATGCCTTTGACCTGTTTGGCGTGGCAGTATTCGCCATTTCTGGCGCGCTGGTAGCCGGGCGTAAGTCGATGGATCTTTTCGGGGTGCTGGTCATTGCCATTATCACCTCGCTGGGCGGTGGGACCTTGCGCGATGCCATTCTGGATAACCATCCCGTCAGCTGGATCAGAAATGACGTCTACATCTTGGTGGCGGTGTTGGCGGCTATTGGCACCATTCTCTGGGTGCGGTTCACTCGGCCTATCCACGAAACAGGGCTGCTGATTGCTGATGCCTTCGGGCTAGCCGTGTTTACCGTCATCGGCACCCAGGTAGCACTGCAGCACGACGTGCCGGTTAGCGCGGCCGTTATCATGGGGGTAATGACCGGCGTCGCGGGTGGTGTGATGCGCGATGTTATCTGTAATGAGATTCCGCTGATTTTCCACAAGGAAATTTACGCTACCGCCTGCATAGCCGGTTCAGTGGTGTATATCGCTCTGCATCAACTCAACACCACGGCTAACCTGGATGTCACCATCGCTGTGTTAACCGTTCTGGTGATCCGCCTGGCAGCTATCCGCTGGCACCTAAGCCTTCCTCGGTTCCACTTGCTGGATCGTGATCCGCCTGATCGCGGTCAGTGATGTTGGGGCTTTCCAGATTCAGCTTGAGCGTCTTCCGGAGCGTCCTGCTGAACAGAAATGTCGACTTCCAGTTCTCCTGCCTGTTCAAAGTGCAGGGTCAAAGGGAACTGTTCCCCTGCCACCAGGGGCTGCTTCAGGTCAAACAGCATGATGTGGTAACTGCCGGGTTTGAAACTGACACTGCTTCCGGCGGGTAACGCCATAGTCTCGATCTGCTGCATTTTCATCAGGCCGTCCTGGTGAATATGTTCATGCAGCTCGGCATGGCCGGCTACCGGTGTAGTGACCTCGAGCAATCGGTCAGCTTGCTCACCGCGATTTACGATAGTGAGATAAGCTGCTCCCGTTTTTGCCACAGGGGGCAGGGCACGCGACCATGGATGGGTAATATGCAGGTCGGCAATATCGTATTCATGCGCCATTACCTGACCAGCAAGCAAGCTGCTACCTAGCGTGGCGGCCAGGATGATGACCAGCTTTTTCAATCTCATGCAGGAACTCCTGAAGGCAAAGACTCAAGATTAACCTGCGCCCGGATCACAAGCCATCCCCGGCCAAGCATCTGAACGCAGATATCTTTTGCAGAATGATGTAATACTAAAATAGTATTGCGAAGCTGAAATTTTCAACTGATTCCCATGTTCAAAACTGTGTTCCAGTTATCGAATAACAGGCAATATATGGCTGTTAGCCAGCATGTATTTCAAGCAGACTGTCAGGGCTGACATCTCGCAAGGTAGGAAGGATGAATACTTCGGTTAATGAGCCAACTATGTACGAAAAGCGGCGCCTGGAACGACATACATTGAGTGCGAGTCTTGAGGTTTATGATCTGGACAAAGGCTGCCATCTGGGCCGGGTCGTCGACCTGCATACCGAAGGATTGATGCTGCTGAGCGACCAACCTATCGTTTTATTCAAGCGTTATGCGTTGCAGATCAGTCTGCCGATGACGCTGAACGGCATGAGCGATTTTTATCTAGATGCCGAAAGCCTCTGGCATCGCGAAAGCATCGCCGGTGGCCAGCACTGGACCGGAATGCATTTCGTCGAGTTACCGGAAGACGCCAGGAAATGCATAGAGAAAATGGTCGCCAGCCGCTGAACCCAGCTTTACAACGCAGTCAGATGATTGTCCCAATGCAGTTTTTCAGGGTTTAGCAGTGTCGCTGTGAGCCTTTGCTCATCCAGCAGATAGACCCCACCCAGGCCGGAAGTCACCACAAACCCACCTTGGGGTGCTGGCAATACACCTGCGGCGTCGGGCAGATGGATATCAGCCACATACTCGCCACTCAGGTAGTTGATCAACACCACACGGTTTCCGCGCGGTGCGGTAATGGCTGCCAAGGGCCCCTGCGTGCTGACGGCCACACTGGCGACATAATTGTGCATTGCCGCCAACGCCTCGGCCGGCAAAGCAACCTCGCTGAACAAGCCCGAGCGGGTGTCCAATCGTGCAATCAGCGGCGGCCGTTCCCACTCTGGCCCCTCGAATTGATAGCCTGCGATGACTACGCCTTCTGAACTGATATCCAGGTGATGGCAACTGAGCTGGTGATGCGAAGGCTCATGCCGCTGCTCAATCTCGCCAGTGTGCCGATTCATCAGCAGCAATGCCGGGCGCATGCTGTCGAGGTTCAGTTTGATGCGATCGTAATCCGGATGGGTAAGAATCCCGCCCATGGCGATAACCAGCGTATTGCCGTCCGGGTGCAATCTCAATTCGTGCGGATCCATGCCGCCTACCGGGAAGTCCGCGACCCACTGATACTGCTGGCGGGCGTCATAGACACGCACCTGGCCCTGGCCATCATTGAAATGGTTGGCGGTGGCGTAGAGATACTGACCGTCTTCACTGAAAACACCGTGCCCGTAAAAATGGTGCTTATCGCCGGAACTCAGCTGATGCAGCAGGGCGCCATCGCGGCCATCGAGTATGTACAGCTCACGGCCAGGGCGCCGCGCAAATACCGCCACCTGAGCGGAGCCAGGCCGCACACAGCCGCCGTGACAACGTTCGGCTACGGGAACGCGGGCAAGCACATGCCCCTGATGATCGGCCAGCGTAATCAGGTGCTGGCCGTTGGCATCATCCGCCGCGCTCAGAAATCGCTGCGGGCGATCCCTCTCGGAGTGCAACCGGGTACAACCTGCCAGGGGACCGCTGAGAACCAAAGCTGCCAGCCCCAGCTGAACAAAACGTCGTCTATTCATCAATCACCATCGCTGGAGTTGAAGCCTTTGACAATCCCGAGTTCACTGGCAATAGGGCCATTGAGCAGGCTGGCGAGCCTATCGATATCGACAAACAGTAGCTGCAGCCCCCGATAAAGCTGCTCATCTTTAAGCGATGCGGACACGTCGGACGGAAGGCTGTCTATTCGCTCCAGGGTGCCGGCCAAGGTCTCCTCGAACTGAGTCAACAGTTGCTCTTTACCGGCATCACGCATCACGGTGGCAAAGCCCGGAAGAAACTCGGATTGCAACCCTTGCAGCGTAGCCTGGATGGCCGTCAGTGACTGTTCACTGCGCCAAGCGTCTGCCAGATAGGGGTTACGTCGTTTCTTGCCTTGCAGGCCCATAGGGGCGCCAAGGCGGGCGTCACGCATGATTTCCAACGAATGCATCGCCGCACTGATGGTGGTGGTCTGATAGCTGTCGCTCTCAAGGTAATGCGGCTTGAACGCGGCCCATTGTTCAACAAGGTGGGTCGCATTGGCGCTGACCTGTGCACTGATGGCTACCAGCAGCTCGCAACCTCGCGGCGAAACGGTGTCTGATTGCTCGCCATAGAGCAGATATTCCATGGCGGGAAAGCCTTTCAGAGCGACACTTTCTCCAGCCAGTGCTTGAGAAGACACCGGGCGCTGATCCTTCATCCAGCGATCTACCTGACGGGCGATCAGATTCTTGCTGTCCGGCCAGAACTGAAACTGCCAGGCCATACTGTTTTGCTCGATCGGCCCAAAATCGATAAAACGTACTCGCTGCCAAGCCAGGAAGGCGCGCAGCCAGTCGTCCCGCAGCGGTGCGGCAGCTGTTTCCTGACGAGTGGCGCAGTGCTCGGTTGCCTGCTGATGAAGGTCGCTGCTGGCGTCTGCCAGGGCTGTGTAGCCGCTGGACAGCTGTGCGTGCCATTGCTCACGCGCTGATTCGGCATAGGCCGAGGAGGTATACAGCAGCGTAAGCAGACACGCACTCGCCAACAGCCGGCTGGGCCGGTTACTCAATACAGACATCAATACGCTCCGCTTACAGGGACTCAAGGAAAACAATCAACGCCGCGCGTTGCTCACTGGACAGTTGTCGATACTGCTCGGTAGCTTGCTCAGCTTCGCCACCGTGCCAGAGAATCGCCTGTTCCAGCGTTTCGGCTCGGCCATCGTGCAGGAAACCCGCCCGAGGATTAATCTGCTGTGCCAGTCCGATGCCCCATAATGGGGGAGTGCGCCATTCGTTGCCGCCGGCGAGGAATTCCGGTCGGCCGTCGGCCAGCTCAGCGCCCATGTCGTGCAGCAACAGATCAGTGTAGGGCCAGATGGTCTGATTGCTCAGGTCCGGTCGGTCGGCAACCACACCGGTTACCTGGCGTGGCGTGTGGCACCCGGCGCAACCACTCTGATTGAATAACTGTGCACCCTGGGTTACCTGCGGCTCATCCATGTTGCGCCGCGCTGGCACCGCCAGACTGCGGGAATAGAAAGCAACGAAATTGGCCACCTTGTCGCTGACCTCCGGCTCACCACCATGTGCAAAGCGCCCGCAATCCTGCTCTTCAGTGCAATCGGTGATCGGAGCCAATGTGGACGTCAGCCCCATATCACCGGCAAATGCGCCCATGCTCTGCTGCATGACATTCGGTTCTGCCGCTTTCCAGCCAAACCGGCCCAGCACGCTCGTTTCTTCGGCTCTATCCCAAACTTGATTGGGACGTCCGGAGATGCCGTCATCGTTGCGATCGTCAGGATCGGCGGCAGCAAGAATATCCGCTTCGGGGATGGCCTCAAGCAAGCCGAGACCTATCATCGGCGGCGCTACCCGGGGCGACACCAGAAGATTCGCAGGCAAAGGTCCGTAAGCAGGTTTCTCGATTCGGTAGGTTGGCTTGCGCAGCGTAACCTTGGTGCCATCCGCGAGGCTTTTTTCCAGAGCACTCCACTCGATGGCCAGATCTGCCTCGGGCTGCATGCCAGGGACAGCAGAGGTCTGAAGCTGGCTGCCATACACCGGAGCGGGTAGAAAGCCATGCTGTTCAAGGATCAGCGCATCCACTTCCGAATCTGCAGGCACTGATAGCCGCAGAAACAGCGACACAGCAGTCTCGCCAGCGGCAGGTGGATGACCGCGACCATCCTTGATATGGCAACCCTGGCAGGAGTTGGTGTTAAGCAAGGGGCCAAGACCGTCGCGCGCATCTGTGCTGGACGGTGCGATTACCCACGGGTTGCGAAAAAAACTGTTGCCCACGCTGAAGTCCAGCCGGCTGGTCATCGGCAGATTGGATTGGGGCAGGGAGTAGGCATTGTGGTCCGATTGTTCAACCGTACCTTCGCCCCCGGTATCGGGCGTGGTCTGTAACGGATACTCGGCTGCCGAATCGCAGGCAGTCAGTAATAATTGGGCGGCCAACAACAAACCAATGGCGGCGGGGCAAGTCAATAGCTTCATGAATGCCTGTTTATCTCACTGTTGAAACAAATGAGAGCCCGACCTCGCGGGCGGACTCTCAGCGTACAGATCACCAGCCACCATGGTGACTGGCAGTACTGTTGTTACCGCTTAGAATGCGTGACCAGCATCATCAGGCTCGAGCGACGCGATACCCAGCTCGCCCGCCACTTTCTCGATAGAGCCAGTTTGTGCAACCAAGCTGCTGATCGCTGCATTGATGATGTCATGGCCTTCCTGGTTATCCGGGGCGATCATCATATCGAACGCCATTGGATTTTCCTCGGCTTCGGCCGCATCTTTCATCGCCTGAACTGCTTCCATGGTGCTCTCCAGTTCAGTGCGCAGTTGCTGGTCCAGCTCGGGATTGCTCTGGGCAACCAGATCCGAAAGGGAAGGGCCGGTAATGGCAGCGCCGTCAGCGGGCTGATACTCACCCAGGTAAACATTCTGGATGCCCTTGGCGTTATAGAAGTGCGAGTTATGGGTATTGTCACTGAAGCAGTCATGCTCGTCTTCATAGGAGTTGGCTTCCAGCGCTACCTTCATGCGCTCGCCGGCCAACTCACCCAGTGACAGGGAACCCATGCCGAACAGCATCTTCTGCAGAACTTCTTCACTGGGCATGGCCAACAGCTCAGCACGATAATTATCAGACTTATCCTCGGCCCACTGCTCGGCCATCCATTGCAGGTCGGTCACTAGCAAGTCGGTTGCCGCATCCAGATACTCGGCACGACGCTCGCAGTTGCCATTGGTGCAATCATCGTTCTTGGCGAAATCAGTCACTGGGCGCTCGCCGCTACCGGCAGAGTAGCCGTTCATGTCCTGGCCCCAGAGCAGAAATTCGACAGCGTGATAACCGGTTGCAACGTTGGCTTCGGAGCCACCCGCTTCATTCAGGTCGGCCAGCAGCTTTGGCGTCAGCTCGGACACATCCAGCGTTTCGCCACCGACATTGATGCTGGTATTGGCAATAATGTTGGCATTGGCACCTTCGTTACCCATCTCGTGCTGATAGTCATCGGCAGCCACGTAATCGATCATGCCTTCGTCCAGCGGCCAGGCGTTGAGTTGACCTTCCCAGTCGTCGACAACTGCGTTACCGAAGCGAAACACCTCGGATTGCTGATACGCAACGCGTGCATCCAGCCAAGCCTGCTTGGCTGCGGTCAGGTTAGCCTCGGTAGGCTCACTGATCAGTGCATCGGTCGCCTCATTCAGAGCCTCTGCCGTTTTCGTAGCGTCCTGATAGGTGGCATACGCAAGATCCGCGTAATGCTTGGCGACTGCCGTACCGTCTACGCCATTGTCAGCGCCTGCCTGGTTTGCATTGTCATTCTCTACTGCGTCGACCACTGCCTCACCGGCCGACTGCTCGGCAGGTGCCTTGGTTTGCGCCTCTTCGTTGTTGTCACAAGCAGTCAGCAATACAGCAGCGGATAGCGCAAGGGTCAATGCCTTGAGAGGGAAGTGAACGACCATGTAGATGAACTCCTGATTACCGTGAAAGATTATAATGATAGTGATTTGCGTTCACGATTATAGGCTTGTGTCGGGATATTGCAACGTCCTGCACATGCGGAACTTAGCGCCCCATCCTTTGCCTTACGGATAACGTTCACAAAAGGAGAAAGACATGTCAGATCAACATGTGTACAAGAAAGTCGAGTTGGCAGGATCCTCTACTACAAGCATTGAAGATGCTATCAGCAATGCTATTGCCGAGTGCGCCAAAACCGTCAAGAACGTTGAATGGTTTGAAGTTGTCGAGACGCGTGGCCACGTCGTTGATGGCAAGGTTGCACATTATCAGGTGGTCATCAAAGTTGGTTTCCGTATAGAGACCGGCTCTAACTGATAGTGACATCCGGACGGGAGGCCGGCGTGGCCTCCACGTTACCTTTGTGCATACCTCCTCATAGTAGAAAACTTGATTTTCCAGGCTTGAACTTCTGATCACTCCCCTCTAATAAAGTATGTAAAGCGCTAGAACCTATTCAAGCAATTCCAGTCAAGCAATTCCAGCCTCAAGGGCCTGCTATCCTATGGCAAATGGGGTCAGCCGGCTTTGCATCAGGTTTCCCCATTCTCCAGTTGAATAGAAGGCGGGGCGTATAAACATGCAATCCCAGACATCCGCGCAGCAGCCGGTCCAGTTACCGGCAGGCATTCGCTTGATTCAAAATCAACATGGCCGAGATTTTCTGCAGATTGACCACCCCGCGGTCAGCGCCAGAATCGCCATGGAGGGTGCGCATATCACCCACTGTCAGCCCTCAGGACAGGGGCCCTTGTTGTGGATAAGCTCCGATGAACCAGAGCTCCCCGGCAAGACGATACGTGGCGGAATTCCCCTGTGTTGGCCCTGGTTCAGCAACACCAGGGCAGGGCCGGCACATGGTATAGCGCGCATCAGCCCGTGGCAGTTGACTGCGGTATCAAGCAATGCTGATCAGGTGAGCGTGCGCATGAGCCTGGCGAACTCTTTGATTGCACAGGCATTGCCGGGTGAGAAGTGGCAGTTGGACGTCGAGTTTGTTCTGGGCTCCGACCTGATGGTGACGCTGATTACCCGCAATATGGGAGAAGAGCCTCAAGCGCTGAGCCAGGCCTTGCATAGCTACTTGCCTGTGTCGGGTATTGATCAGGTAATGGTCCAAGGCCTGGAGAGTTGCACCTATCTTGACCAACTGACGGGGCACCTGCAGATTCAGCAAGGGCCTGTGCGCTTCACCGCAGAAACAGATCGCATCTATTTCAACCACTCTGGTGAAGTGCGCCTGATTGATGCCAATAAACAGGTAATCTCAGTCCAGCGCGAGGGAAGTGATTCCGTGGTGGTATGGAACCCTTGGATTGAAAAATCACTCAGGCTGAGCCACTTCGCCAGCGACGACTACCAGCACATGCTGTGCATTGAAGCAGCAAATGCCGGGCCGGATGCGCGAATCCTCGAACCTGGCGAAACACACAGGCTGAGCAGCAGAATTACACGGGACGCGGCAGATAATTCCGCGGTTTGACCGCAGCCACCAACAGGCAGACCAAGGTGGAGGCTGCCAAGGCGCCGGCAAAGGGCGCCAGGGTCGGAATACTGCCGGGAAATGAAGCTGCCATCACACCGCCAGCAAGACTTCCCGTCACCCACCAACCTGGCAGAATTGCGCCAAGGATCCCTGCCAGCGAACCAGCGATGGCAGCACCGGTGCTCATGCGTGACCACAAACCGAGCAAGACCGGTACGACAGCGGTCGCGCAGAGCAGGTCAGCAATGAGAAACAGACGCAGCACCGAGATGCCTTGCAATGCGACCGCGATCACCGGAATCATCAACAGACAGGTTATCCAGCGTGCCGCAGCGAGGGACAGCCCGCGGCTTTCAGTCACGGCCAGGGACGCGAGCGCGTTCTGCAGCGTATCCACCGACGACGCGACCAGGGTCATCGCCAGCACCAGTGCTGGAATGGTTAACCATGCGGGAGCGTCAGCGAGCAGGGCGAAAAAGGGTATAGGTGGACTTCCCAGTTCAGTGCCGCTCATCGCCGCAGCAATTCCCAGGGCGCCAACCACGGCCACCACCACAATAGTGATTACACCGCCCAACATTGCCCCGCGCCCGAGGGCCTGGCCGTCGCGCGCAGCCCAAATGCGTTGCCAATAGCCCTGGTGAAACAGATTGGCGGCGGTCACCGCAATAATAAGAGTCAAGGTGATGGACAAGGAACTGCCCAGCGGAATGGAAGGCATTGATTGGCCAATGCTCGCCACGTCAGGTAGCCGTTGCAGCGCTACCCAGCCTACCGCGATCAACAGCAGTATCAGCAACCATGCTTGCCAGCGATCCGTTACCAAACTGGCTCGCAAGCCGCCCCATGCGGTATAGAGGAGCGTGGTCACCGCCACGGCGACGATGACCAGGTTGCCGTTAACATCAGACAGCATGGATGTAATAGCGCCAATCGCGGTTAGCTCGGCAATCAGAAAACAAAGCATATATAACAGCGAAATCAGCGCCACCCATCGGCGTACGGCGGTCCCGTAACAGGCCTGAGCAAACTCACCGATACTGCGGCCTTCTGGCAGATGGCGGCGGATCGCTGGCCCACACCAGGCAAATACCATGAAGGGCAGGGCAGCGCCCAAAGCGTAACCGGCGAGAGCTACCGGGCCGGCAAATGCACCGATTTCCGGCGGCGCAAACAGAATCCAGCCGCCCATGCCCGAAGCCAGAAAAGACAGTCCCAGCGCCTGCGCGCCTTGGCTGTTGCGGGCCGTGCAGTAATCATCGAGACCGGAAGCAGATTGGCGTTCACGTAGCCCAAGCCAGGCGAACAGCAACAGAGCAGCCGCCAGCACGGCCAGTGTCAGGTAAAGCATGTCGCGCTTCCTCCGCCGGTATTATCCGGATCAGGTTCCAGGGTTTACTCCGCAAATGATTGCGGCGATTCTCAGTCCGGTAAGGGACTCCCCTGGCGACGTGTGATGTGTTTGTTTAGCGTTGAGGCTGAATAGTGCCAAAAAAACCCGAGCGTGCCTATGGTTGGGTTTCAGTCGGGTAACCGGAGAGAGGGATCAGGCCGCTTCCGAGGCGTCTTTCCTGGCCAACACGGGCTTGACCGAAGCCTCAGGCGGATCGAATGCCAGTATGCCGTCGTCCAGGCTCTCCTTCATCAGCATTTCCGAGTCTTGCAAATAATCATTGAGCACGCGCCAAGGCAGCCCTTTGCCTTGACGCGGTAGCACCGCATTGGCGCGTTGCACATATCCGGCTTCCAGAGCGCCCATGATGGAGGAGGGCAGCGCACTTTCCTCGCCGCCTAGGGGTACTACTACCTGATAATGATGCTGATCCATATGCTTGAGCACACGACATAGATACTGGGCTGCAATGTCTGCCTTGAGTGTCCAGGAGGCATTGGTGTAGCCCATAATCCAGCCCATATTCGGCAGGTTCTGCATCATTACCGCTTTGTAGGTCATTTGCTCGTGAATGGCGAACGGCTTTCCATCCAGCGTCAGCTGCATGCCACCCAGCACCTGCACTTGCAGACCGGTAGCGGTCACGATGATGTCTGCCTCTATTTCCTTTCCCGAGCGCAGTAGCAAACCATGCTCGGTAAATGTTTCTATTTGATCGGTTTCCACCGACACCTTGCCAGCATTGATAGCTTGGAACAAATCAGCGTCCGGGACCGCACAGAGGCGTTGATCCCAGGGCATGTACTCCGGGATAAAGTGACGCATGTCATCCGGGTTGTTCAGCTGTTTACGCACCTGTTTGAGCAAAAAATTCCGTGTTCCGTTCGGCCAACGCTTGGCCGCGCGGTACATCCAGCGCTGGATACGGATGTTGCGTTGGCGGGTGAAGTGATACACCCAGCTATCGGGCAACACCTTTTTCAAGAAACCGGCAATCGCGTCACGGGACGGGACGGAAAAAATGTAGGAGGGCGATCGTTGCACCATGGTCACATGCGCAGCCGTCGCGGCCATAGCAGGTACTAGCGTAATGGCAGTCGCACCACTACCAATGATCACCACCTTCTTGCCCCGATAGTCCAGGTCTTCAGGCCAGGCTTGCGGGTGAATACATTGGCCTCCAAAGCGTTCAGCGCCAGGGAACTCCGGCAAATAGCCCTGGTGATAGTTGTAGTAACCGGTACAGCTGATCAGAAATCGGCAGGTGAACTGCAGCGTCTCACCGGAACTGAGCTGTGTCGCAGTTAGCGTCCAGAGTTTCTCTGTGCTGGACCAATTGGCCTGGGTGATATCCAGCCCGAAGCGGATCTTCTCGTTGATCTTGTATTCGGCGGCAGTGTCGCTGATATACCGCCGAATGGATTCGCCGTCAGCCAATACCTGCAGATCGTTCCAGGGTCGGAATTGATAACCGAAGCTGAACATGTCGGAGTCCGAGCGCACACCCGGGTAGCGGAACAGATCCCAAGTCCCACCAATGGCCTGACGCCGTTCAAGAATCGCGACACTGTACTCAGGGCACATTCGCGACATATGGCAAGCCATGCCGATGCCGGAAAGGCCGGCACCAATAACAATCACATCCAGGTGTTCTGCAGGCATTTTATTGTTCTCATCAGGGCAAGGTGACGCACTCAGCATAGACTGCCTGTTCTGAGTGCGTAAACGACTAGCATATGCTGCCAATTTACGATCAATATCTGCCAACCTGTAAAATCAAGAGAGGGTTTGGCAACCCGCGGCGCGCCGATCACGACGCCCAAGGCCCAGGTGCGTGAAGTTTGATCTAAGGTCCGAACCTGTTATGGCAGGCAAACGATTGTAAAGGGCAGGCCGGGATATCGGATGCTCATGATCAGCGCAAACCTGAAGTGCGATACGCCAGTCATGGTCTAACTGGTCGTCGGTGCCGAGGTTAGAATGGTCCTCTCCTACCGGTCGGGTGCCATGCACTTCGGAACATTTGATAGTGTCCATTCGAAGGCATAGGATTGAGCGGGAAGGTGTCTACATACAAGTTACAGCTCCGCCACGGTGACACCACGGCGGAAGCGGTCAGCAGACCGGGAGAGGCTACTTGAAGCACACAACTGATACGCCCGCTAGCGTCATCACGACACTAACCTACCTGGTCAAGCACGATGTGAAGCCCTATGTGCATACCGAGGCTCTGACCGGTAACAGTGAACCGCACTACTTTGCTGAGCAGGAGAAGCGCGAGGTCACGATACACAACGGTCGTCCGTTGGCAGACAGCTTTTCTCTGGACAAGCAGGGGTTTGAACTCCATCGGCGGGATACGGTGGTCGACGATCTCTACGACGATACCTCAGTGGAAAGCGTCTACTATGACGAGGTCAAGGCCTTGATCAAAGAGTTGACGGGCGCGAGCCGGGTCGTCATCTTCGACCACACCAGGCGCAGCGACGCCGAGCGGCGGGATGTTCGCGGCCCAGCCAGCCGTGTGCATAATGACTACACCGACCGCTCGGGGCCTGAGCGTATTCGCGACGTGCTGGGCCAGGATCAGGCCGCCGCATTGGTGTCGGTGGCCCAGATTAACCTATGGCGCCCGATGAGCGGGCCCGTCAAGCGCTCACCGCTGGCCGTGCTGGACGCCTCGACGCTCGACTCCGATGACCTTCTGGCCACCGACTTGGTCTATCCGGATCGTATCGGTGAGATCTACCACCTGGCCTACAATCCGCAACAGCGCTGGTACTATTTTCCGGACATGCGCCGTGACGAAGTCTTGCTGATCAAAGGGTATGACTCACGTCACGACGGGCGTGCCCGCTTCACGCCCCATACCGCCTTCAAAGACCCCAATACGCCGCCGGGAGCCCCGCCGCGCGAGAGTATCGAAGTTCGCACCCTGGCCTTCTTTGATTAGGTGTCGCTGCCTAGCGATTTCACCCACGCACTAACGAAAGCTCAATCATCTGGCTCATCTCGGTGAACTCTGGAGCCCCGTCATAGCGAAGCCCGTCTATGTAAAACGCTGGGGTGCCATTCACGCCGCTGCGTACGCCGCCATTAAAATCGGATTTTATTTTGGGTACGTAGGTACCGTCTTGCATGGCAAGATAGAGTTCTTCGTCGGAGAGGCCGTGTTTTAAAGCGATGGCCCGAAACAGCGGCGGACCCAATCGATCCTGGTTTTCATACAATTCGTCGTGAGCCTCCCAGAAGAATCCTCGACTCCCGGCATACTCAGCGGTGACCGCTGCAGCCATCGCATGTGGGTGAGCAGTGGTCAGTGGAAAGTTACGGAATACGAATAGCAGATCATCGCGAAAATGCTGTTGTAGCTTTTTGACGACCCAATACGCTAAGCCGCAATAGGGACATTCATAGTCGCCAAATTCCACCAGTGTGACCTTGGCATGCGCACTTCCCTGGCGATGGTCGCTGGCACTTACCGGGACTTTGAGAGTGGCCATGGGATCACCTGTTAATTTTAGGTTGGCGTGCTTTGTGATGAATTCGCCAGAGCATCCAGCGCATCCAGAATGCCGTCCGCCCCAGGGTTGATTGCCATTGGCGAAATGTAGCTCCAGGCGATCACTCCCTCCTTGTCAATCACGAACAGCGCCCGCTTACAAACTCCCAGGTGGGGCTCGTACGCTCCATATTGTCGTGCCACAGCCCCTTTGGGCTCGAAATCGGCCAGCAGGCTGAAGTGAAAATTCCGATCTTTGGCAAATGCCTGATGACACCAGGCGCTGTCAACTGAGATACCCAGTAGCGTCGCACCGTACTCTCTGAATGTGGGTAGCAACTGGTTGTACAAGGTCAGTTGGTCTCCACAAACCGAGGTCCAGTCAGCGGGATAAAACGCAAGTATCGCGGGATTTCCCTTTAACTCGCGCAGCGACAGCTGTTGATCAGGGGTTGCGTACAGAGTGAAGTCGGGCGCAACAGTGCCGGCTGACAGCGGCCCCTGAACTAGGTCGTCATTCTTTTCCTTTGCATCATCCAATTCTGAAGTGTGCATTGCATGAACCCCGATAGATGGGCGGTTGGGGTCTGCTCAGCGGGATACGACTTGCCCGGGGGGATAACTCCATCCACCGCCAAGTGATTTATAGATGGCGACGAAGCCTCGATACACCTCGATCTCACCCTGAGCCTAATTGTCCTCGGTTGCAAGACGTTCACGTCCGCATCAAGATGCACGAGGAGGTCCGCGGTGCCTTCGCGGTATTGGATTGAGGCCAGGTTGGCAGCGAAAGGCTGGATTTGCTCTGACGCACTATTGATTATAGTCGTTGTTGGCGCTTGCAGTAATCGCTGAACGCATTTTCGCAGTTCTTGATGCATATTTTTCAAGCGCATAAGCCATAGCCGGACCCACGAATACGTAAGCAGGGAACGAGGAGGAGGGTGACGCGTGTTCTTGATCGGCTGATTTGGTCACGATGACCCTCCTTAACTGGCAAGTCGGGGGTCATGTTCTAGGTCATTGATGCTGACATAGGCATGCTGAGAACCCTGATTGATATCCATGGGGTAGAGTTTCAGAAGCTCTCAGCGACGGATACCAGTCGCCAGCAGCAATTAAATCATTGGCAGCCACCTCATTCAATGACTCGCCATGGACATAAAGCATATCGCCCTTTGAGAGAGTGGAGGTCAGAAATGGGGTCGTCGAATCGGTGGCTTAGGCAGCTTATGAATATCTATGACATAACCTTTAATTTAACATAATATAGATTATACGAAGTAATATTGGTAGCGAACAGGGAGCTGCTAACCTTCAATATGGCTTACCAATAGCTGGAGCACCCACGTATCGAATTAAACGATTGATATGCGCGGTATTTTGATTTTTTAGCTAGGTAAATCTGATGCATTATGAACTACCAATTCGGTTAAACCGATTTTTCATCTTCACGTTAAGGAGCTCCAACTATGGCTAAGGTACTTGTCCTCTATCACTCCATGTATGGCCACATCGAAACCATGGCCAAGGCTGTTGCCGAAGGCGCTGCGAAGGTAGACGGTGTCGAGGTTTCCATCAAGCGCGTACCTGAAACCATGAATGCAGAAGCGTTCAAGGCCGCTGGCGGCAAGGTTGATCAGGATGCACCCGTCGCTACGCCCGCAGAACTGACTGATTACGATGCCATTATCTTCGGTGTGCCTACACGCTTCGGCAACATGTCAGGCCAGATGCGCAATTTCCTCGATCAGACTGGCGGCTTGTGGGCGAAAGGCGCGTTGTTCGGCAAGGTCGCCAGTGTTTTCGCATCAACCGGCACCGGTGGCGGCCAGGAAATGACTATCACTTCCACATGGACAACCCTGGCCCACCACGGCATGACCATCGTACCTATCGGCTACGGCACGCCCGAGCTGTTCGACATCTCCCAGGTCAGCGGTGGCACGCCCTATGGCGCAACCACTTTGGCCGGTGGCGATGGTTCGCGTCAGCCTGATGAGCGTGAGCTGGCTATTGCTCGTTTTCAGGGCGAACATGTTGCAAAGGTTGCGGTTAAATCGAAAGGCTAACCCCTTCGTTTTAACCGAATACGAAAAGGCGCTCCGGCGTCTTTTCTCGTTTCTGGCCTCTATGAATGCATGGCGAACGGGGCTAGTATTTATAAAAATTTACACCAGAGGGATCTGATGAAGTTTAATCGTGTAATGGCTGGGAGCCTGCGCGACAGCCAATATGAGCTAATAGTGATTGGCTCAGGATTTGGTTCGTGCTTTTTCCTCGAAGAAGCGCTTAAACATGTTTCCGGGCGCGTGCTCATTATTGAATGGGGCGATTTTCATCCCTGGGCCTGGCAAATAGAACACAAGGCCAGCTCGCTGGTTGCGCCTGAGACTACCTTCGCCAGCCTCGGTGCCAGCAAAAAGCCCTGGAACACGACCATTGCCATGGGTGGCGGACTTAATTGCTGGTTCTCGCAGACGCCACGTTTTCACCCCAACGACTTCAAAACTCAATCTTTATACGGCGTCGGTTTCGACTGGCCACTCAGCTATGAAGAGCTGGAGCCCTACTATTGCAAGGCCGAAAGCATTATGTGCATCTCCGGCGATCCGGACATGGCACGTGTTCTTCCCCGCAGTCAGCCGTTTCCACAACCTCCGCACAAAGGCTCTTCCATTGATGTACTGATGAAAGCGGCCATGCCTGACCAGCATTTCATCATGCCTACAGGCCGTGCGAGGGTCGCCAACGGGCAACGAAGCGTATGTTGTGCAAACGCCACCTGCAATCTATGCCCAGTCAACGCCAAATTCACCGCTCAGAACGGATTCGCCGAACTGTTCAGTCACCCCAAAGTAGATGTTTGCCTGAATGCGGAGGTCAAGACGTTTGAATACCAGGGCTCGACAATTACTGGCCTGACCCTGATGTCAGAGGGCAAGGAGTATCGCGTCGGCGGTGATCAATTTGTGCTGGGCGCCAATGCCATTCAGAGCCCTGCCATATTGCTGCGCTCCGATATCAATGACGGCGACACGGGTATGGGCCTGCACGAACAGCTGGGTGCTAACGTTGAGGTGTTCCTTGACGGGCTGGGCAACTTTGACGGCAGCACCATTACTACCGGGTTGAACTACGCTCTGTATGACGGTGATTTCCGCCGCGAGCGGTCCGGCTGTCTGGTGTACTTTGAGAATCGCTGGCCGCACGGTTTGCGAATGGACAAGGATCGCTGGAATCAGATTCTGCCGATGATGCTGACCGCTGAAGATCTTCCTGACCGAAAGAACCGTATCTCTATCGACCCGGAAAACGGCCAGGCCATTGTCGATTATCAAGGCGAGTCCGAGTACGGCAAGATCGGCCTACAGCATGGCCTGGATCAGTTGGAGAAGCTGCTAAGCCCCCTGCCCGTCGAGTCTATCCAGTTCAGGGGCTGGCGTCTGACCGAGTCCCACGTGCAAGGCACCCTGAGAATGGGTCACGGCGAAGACGGGTCGGTGATCGATGCAAACATGCTCCACCACAGAATGCGCAACCTGGTCATCGTGGGCACAGCTACCTATCCCAGTTGCTCACCGGCTAACCCCAGCCTGACCGCCGCGGCGCTATCCATACGTGCGGCCGACCGCCTATACGGTTAAGGAGCGGCAAATGAATCGACGCCAGTTTCTTGGTTTTACCGCTGCGACTGCAGGTGTAATCACGCTTGCTGCGGCAGGCAGCGCAGCCATGATCTTTGAGGACAGCTACACCTATATCCCCGCCCTCCTCCGCGAGCTGATCGGCGACTACAGCATGGCAGCGGAACAGGAGCAGGCCTTCATTGATGCCTTGGCGCGCGACTATGGTGAGCAGAAGCTTATGGCCGTGATCGGGTTGCACCGGATTCGCAACACCACAGGTCTGGGCATTGCTTATACCAATGACAAGATAGACCAGTTCGAACGCAGATTAGTGACAGACTTCCTGATCTCCACCGACTATTTGCGTCAACCCAAAACAGCCAGACCGCAGCTGAGTTTTATCGGATATAGGATCCCGTGCAACAACCCTTTCGCGCGGTTCACTTGACACATTGAAACCAAAAAAGGCGCCAACAGGCGCCTTTTCAAATCAACCGACAGCCGTCAAGACAGAACCGCCAAAGCCGCATCATAGTTGGGCTCATCACGAATCTCGCCCACCAATTCGCTGTGCAGCACAGTGTCATTTTCATCCAGCACCACTACCGCACGTGCGGTAACGCCCGCCAGCGGGCCGCTTTCGATTGCTACGCCGTAATCCTTGAGGAACTCGCTGCCGCGCATGGTCGACAGATTGATTACGTTGTCCAGGCCTTCAGCGCCGCAGAAGCGCGCCTGGGCAAAAGGAAGATCAGCAGAGATGCACAGAACTACGGTGTTATCCATAGCGCTGGCCTTGCTGTTGAACGTGCGTACCGACGTCGCACAGGTGGGGGTGTCGATACTGGGGAAGATATTCAGGACCTTCCGCTTGCCGCTGTAAGTCGCCAGAGTAGCGTCGGACAGATCCTTTGCTACCAGCTTGAAAGCAGGCGCCTTGTTGCCTTTCTGCGGAAACTCGCCACCGATTGTAATCGGGTTACCGCCTAGATTAACGCTGGACATGGAAACTCCTCAGATCATTGCAGGTAACGCGCAGTCTGTGCGCGGGAAAACATGATGCGGTCAGAAATCAATACGGTAGAAGAAATCCAGCGAACTGGCAAAGCCGCTGACGGCTTCCAGGTATAAACGCCGGGTCAAATCATATCGCAGCCCCAACTGGTTGGCTGGCTCAAATACCCCGACACCATAGCGCAAACTCAGCTTTTCGGTGATATAGCCGGCAGCGACCACCTGCGTCCCTACCCCACTGCCTTCAGTTTCAAGCTGAAAATCGTCAATCCCCAGTTTATTGGCAATATTGCCGGCAACCGGACCGCTGCCAGCCATTCCCAATGCCAGTGCGGCCTGGCCGAGCATATTGTCATCGCCACCATCACCACCCAGCGGCCTGCCCAGTATCAGGTATGACAGGGCCTGTTCCTGCGCCATGCTGGGCTCGGAAAATACCTCGGATTGCGGTGCTTCCGCGCGCCCAGTCAAGCGCAGGCCAGCGACCACATCGTCCACCCGGCGCACCGCTTCTATGTCAAGGAAGGGTTGAGAAATGGGTCCGGCGAACAGGATCTGCGCGCGTCGCAAGCTGAGACGCTGGCCATACCGGCGGAAACGCCCATCGAGAATATTCAGATCACCGGTCGCATTCATATTCTCCTCGACCTGGATACGCCCACTGAGCCGGCCGGTGAGGCCGAACCCGGAGAAACGCAATTGATCGCCGATCAGCAGTTGCACGCGGGCTCGGATATCCAGCGGCGCTTCCTGTTCTTCGACTTCCTCGCCAACGATAACGACATCAGGTGACAACTTGACCGCCTGCTCTGGCAATTCGCGCACCGTGATATCACCTTCAGGCACAGCTATCTGGCCACGTACCTGCAGTCGATTATCTGCCAGGGTTACATTCAGATCAGGGCTCACGCTGAGATCCGCGTAGGGCTCGACTGTCACCGGCAAGGCGTCGCCCTTCAACGTCAGATCCAGGTCAAGTTGCGGCGCCCAGGTTAGGTTACCCTGCAGGCTGCCCTGCCCCTGTTCACCACTGCGCCAGGTGCCGTCAATATCAGCGCGCTGCCCAGCGACCAGAACATCTACATTCAGTTGCTCAAAACTCACCGGCAATTCCGGCCCGCTGACATGTCCGTCGCGCAGGCGTATTTCGCCAGAAATCAATGGCTCCACGAGCGTACCGCTGATATCACCGCGGCCGTTCACCTCGCCGTGCAGCTCTTCTACCTGAGTCAGGAAGGGCCTGAGGAAATCCAGTTTCAAACCTTCTATACGATATTGCCCAGTGAGTGCGCGCTCACCAGCAGGATCGTCAATTCGCGCCTGTGCGTCGAGGGTACCCAGGCCCTCACTGGCAAGCAGCAGGCGCGTGTTGGCCTGCCCTTCTTCCAGTAAGGTATTGAGCTGGAGGCTTTCATAGGGGAATGCCAGCGTCTGCTCCGGGTTGGTCACATTGACCACGCCGTTGACGCTGGAAACGTCGACCCTGGCCAATGGTTCGCCGCCTACCGCCTGGTTGAACTCCACTTGCGCGTTGAGCAATCCGTCCCAGCTGAAGTCCTCGGGCAAGGCGCCCTGAAGCGTGTCCAGTGCGAAATCATTCAATGCCAGATTGATGCGTCGGTCGGGCAAAAGGTGTTGTTCACCGTCAAAACACAAACGCGCGCCCTGCTGCCGCCAGCAATGCGCGGCCATGCGCAATTGGGCAGGTGCAAGCCGATAATTGAAAACAGCCGAATCCACCAGCGTCCAGATCATTTCTTCGTAGGCCAGCTCGGCATCGGTCAGCCGGCCCTGCCAGCGCTCTGCGTTCAAGGTACCGGTCAGTTGCGTTTGTACATCAAGTATTCCGCGGTCCAGGGTCAGATTCAGGTTGTGGTTGGCTTTGTTGCCGCGCAGGGTCAGGTTCATATTGCCTAAACGCGTTTCTCCACTGCGCATGCGCCTGGTGTTAAGCGTCAATTCGCCCGGCATAGCATCGGTTACGCTCACCCTGCCCTGCAGATCAAGCTCGCTGAGGGTCAATTGCTCAAGGCCCAGGCCACGGCCGTTCAGGTTGAGCGCAATGTCCGGTGCGCTAGCCGCACCGGTGGCGGCAACCTTGCCTTGCACTGTTCCCTGCAGCCCCGGCCAGAGCGTGTTGAGTCGCGGCAGATTAATATTCAGATCAGCCGCAATCTGTTCGCCCCATTGACCGCCCCCGGCAATACGATTCTCGCCCTGGCGTAGCAGCAGATCCCTTATCAGCCAGGCGTCGTCCTGTTTGTCCACATTGCCCGAAATGGCCAGCGGATAGGATCGCAGAGTGCCCTGCAGCGCCCAATCCGCAGACAGCTGCAGACTTTCACCCATGCTGCCTTGGCTATTGATCGGACCATTAAGCTCGCCAGGCAACTGCGCAACAAATACGCCAGGGTTCAACTTCTCCAGCAGCAAGCTGACATCCCATGCCAGCGCTGCGCCCATATCGATAACCGCTTCACCCGTGGCCTTGCCCGCCTCGGTCTGCAGCTCAAAGGGGGCAATCCGCACCGATTCCTGGTTACCCCTGGCAGTCATCGCCAGCTCGACGGTTTGTTCTGCCACACCGCTGAGGCGCGCAGTCAGATCACTACTGACGTTCATATCCCGAAGGCTGGCCGTCATTGCCAGTTCTTCGAGCTCGATAGCACCTATGTCCTGTGGATACAGCCACTGCCAGGGAAATCGTTGAACATCCAGAGTGGCGTCAGCCAGCAACTGCTCTTCCCAGCTGGCATCTGCAGCCAGACGCAGCTGTCGATCAGGAGCGTCGGCAACATTAAGTTGTAACACCAGATCGCTGACGCCGGTCAGCCCGGCCTGGGCGTCCAGAACGAGATCCACACGTCCTTCAGAGCCGGGGAAATAGGCGTCTCCCTGAACCACAAAACCGCTGTCCAGGTCGCCATCAACCGCCAGCCGCAGATCTTCCAGGGTCAATGTTTTGGGTAGGGTCTGCAACGGCAGAAAAGCGTCACTTTCCCAGGTCAGGGAGAGCGGCAAGGCCGGTTGCAAAGGCCGTAGTTGGGCTTGAAGTATTCCATCCAGGTAGCCCTGGCTCAACGCTTCCACTTGCAGATCATCGAGGCTGCCATTCAGACTGATATCTGCAGACCAGTCGCGTTCATCCATGGGCGGCAAATTCACTGCGGCATTGATCTGCAACGGCCAGTCGCCAGCCATGCGCAGCTCGCCATCAAGCTGCCAATCCAGATCAGGACCCTGCCCGCTAAACTGCCGAATAATCAGCTGGTCGCCTGCACTCCGGGCTGACAGGTTTATATCAGCCAGTAGCGGCTCGTCACTATTCAGCCACAGGCTGCCGATACGCACGCGATCAAGCTGGATATCGAACGGCAGGTTCAAATCTGGCAGTGTTACCGCCTGGCGCTCGGGCGTGGGCTCTTCGCTGGGCTCAGTCTGGACACGGATACTCTCCACATCCAGATCATCCAGACACAAACGTGTTTTCAACAGGCACTCGGGGGACCAGGAGAATCGCACCTGATCGATCACGACCTCAATACCTGTGTCACGCCAGACAATCTGCTCAAATTGCCAGCCACGCCACAACTGGCCCTGGATAAAATCCAGCTGCAGGCGCGGCTCGCGGTCCTGCACCTGCTGAAAGAGCCAGCGGTTAACTGATTCGCTGGCCAATAACAGGCCGAGAAGCACAGGCAACATCAGCAGTATCAACACCGCCAATAGCAGATACTTGAGGACCGATCTGGTCGTCGACCCGCTCATAGCTCCGGCCCCATGGAGAAATGCAGCCGGAAGCCCTCGTCAGGCTCGGTGATGGATCGGGCCACATCGACGCGGATTGGGCCTACCGGCGACACCCAGCGCACGCCCAGACCGAGACTGGTTTCCCGCGGATCCGTTAGCGAATCCATGGCATTACCGTGATCGACAAAGACTGCGGCACGCCATTTATCGATAAACTCGTATTGATATTCGAGGCTGGTCGCTACCAGATACCGACCGCCGATACGCTCGCCGGACTCATCAGTGGGTGCGAGCGTGCGAAAGTCGTAACCACGAACGCTCTGATCACCGCCGGCAAAAAAGCGCAGCGAAGGCGGCAGGCTGTCGAAGCTTTCACTGCCAATGGCGCCAATATTGGCGCGCGACAGCAGGCGATGCTTGTCAAATAGCGTATACAGGCCTTTAGCGCTGGCGTTGACCCGGACGAAATCAAAATCGGCGAGCACGCCCTCTTTCGCGCCTTGCAGGTCAAGCATCAGGCTATAGCCCTTGGACGGGTCGATGCTGTTGTCACTGACGGTGCGCTGCAACAACAGGCTGGGAATCAGCAATGTGCTTTGACCCGACTCATTGCCCAGCGAGAAGCGCTCCTGCTCCAGACGCAGCCCAATCACACGTTCCCAGCCGCTGTCTAACGTTCGCAGTAATTGCGCACCCACAGTGAAGCTGCGCGTTTCAACATCATCGATCTCTTCGTCCTGAAAGCCGGTAAAGAAGCGCAGCGAATGGCTTTGCGGAGGGTCCAGGGGGATCTGGTACCAGGTGCTGATCTGCTGCCGGGGAGCAGACACCTCCAGATCGGCGCCGCGAGAATGACCCTGCGGATTAATCCAGTGCTGCGTCCAGTTAACCTTGGCGCGTGGTCCGACGTCAGTCGAGAAACCACCACCAAAGCCCAGAGAGTGCTGGTCGCGCTCACGTATTTCAACATTGACCGGGATCAGTCCATCCTCTGCTGTATTGGCGGAGGCAGAGACCTGAACGGTTTCAAAATAGCCGCTGGACAGCAGGTCCCGGTTCAGCTCCGCCAGCAGGTCGGCATCATAGGGCACGCCGGTGCGAAAACGCACCATGCGCTGCAGCAGGTTTTCATTGAAGGGAGTATCGGAAAAAACTACTTCACCGAGTCTGAAGCGGTCGCCGGATTGATATACCAGAGTGATATTTGCTTGGTAATTGTCAACATCAACCAGCAATTCCTGCTGCTCGAAACGGCCACCAAAGTAACCATAGCGCAAAGCCTGATTGCTGATCAGCGTCTTGTAGCTTTCATAGTGGCCGTGGTTGAGCACCGCGCCCTGCCTGAGCATGGAACTGGACGGCAATTGAAAGCTTTCACGCCCCTGCCCTTCAACGCGGATATCCACTTTGTCGAGCAGAACCGGTTGGCCTAGGCTAACGTTCAAAACCAGCACTGGCGCATCACGGCTCCCAGTTACATCGGGGCGAATACGTGTGTGATAGAAGCCCAGGGCCTGTGCAGCCTTGGTCGCCTGGTCCGTAGCGTGACGGGCGAGGCGCCACATCTCACGGCGGTTCTCAGCCTCCACCGGGCCGATGAACGCCTGGATATTATCTCTAACCCCGTTGTTACTGGGTTCCACGATCACTTGTAGTTGGGCCATGACTGCCGCGGGGAAAAAAAGCAGGCAAATCAATGTAAAACAACGGCCCATATGATCCTTCCAGGGTTAAATTGGCAGTGAGGATGCTAACATGCCCCATCGGCCCGTCCGGCAAAAAATACATTTGCTTACAGACGCACCTGCGGAATACAACCGCTCAACAGGACAAAATATGAAAATCGTTTCTTTTAATATCAACGGCTTGAGGGCAAGACCTCATCAATTGCAACAGATTGTGGAAAAACATGATCCAGACGTTATCGGCCTGCAGGAAACCAAAGTCGACGATCCTATGTTTCCGCTAGCCGATGTGCAAGCCTTGGGCTACCACGTACATTTTCACGGCCAGAAGGGTCACTACGGTGTCGCCTTGCTGACGCGCGCCGAGCCTCTGTGGGTGCGCAAGGGCTTGCCGAATGACAACGACGAATCACAGAAACGCATGATAAGTGCGGCTATTCCAGTAAAAGACGGTGAGCCATTGATTGTCTTCAATGGCTACTTCCCTCAAGGTGAGAGCCGCGACCATCCGATCAAGTTCCCGGCTAAAACACGTTTCTACGCCGACCTTCAGCGCCACCTTGAGGACGATTACCGTCCAGAGCAGAGACTGGTGGTGATGGGCGATGTCAACATCTCTCCGGAAGATGCGGATATCGGCATTGGTGCGGATAACGCCAAGCGCTGGTTACGCACCGGCAAATGCAGTTTTCTGCCGGAAGAACGCGAGTGGATGGGCAGGCTCAAGGGGTGGGGGCTGATTGATACCTTTCGGCACCTGAACCCCGAGGTGGACGACCGTTTCAGCTGGTTCGATTATCGCAGCCGCGGCTTTGAAGACAACCCCAAGCGCGGTTTGCGGATCGACCTGGTCATGGCCAGCAAGGGCCTTATTGATCACTGCATAGACAGCGGAATCGACTATGACATTCGGGGAATGGAGAAGCCTTCCGACCACGCGCCGATCTGGGCGCAGTTCCAGCTCTGAAGCGGCGGTTGGCTGCGTGACAGGGCAACCCTGCCCCACCACGCAGCCACCGCTCTTCAGGCCATTTCTTCCTCAAGTACGTCAAGTACCAGCTCATCGTCGCGCAGGCTGATATGCACCGTACCGCCGTGCTCGGCCAACTCGCCAAACAGGATTTGCTCAGCCAATGGACGCTTGAGTTTCTCCTGAATCAAGCGCGCCATAGGCCGTGCGCCCATCAATGGATCGTAACCGTGCGCGGCTAACCAGTCGCGCGCGTCTTCATCCACATCCAGCAGCACGTGCTTATCCTCAAGCTGAGCCTGCAGTTCGGTAAGGAACTTGTCGACCACGAACTTGATGCTTTCGTGACTCAGACGGCCAAACTGGATGATGGTGTCCAGACGATTGCGGAACTCCGGCGTAAAGGTCTTCTTGATGACTTCCATCGCATCTGTGCTGTGATCCTGCTGAGTAAAGCCGATCGAGGACCGTGCCATGGATTCAGCACCGGCGTTAGTGGTGAGCACGATGATGACATTGCGGAAGTCCGCCTTGCGGCCATTGTTGTCGGTCAAGGTGCCGTGGTCCATCACCTGCAACAGCAGGTTGAAGACTTCCGGGTGCGCCTTCTCGATTTCGTCGAGCAGCAGCACACAATGCGGGTTCTTGGTCACAGCCTCGGTCAGCAGACCGCCCTGATCAAAACCGACATAACCCGGAGGTGCGCCGATAAGCCGCGACACGGTGTGCCGCTCCATGTACTCCGACATGTCAAAGCGCAGAAGCTCTACACCCAGGCTTTTCGCCAACTGACGGGTGACTTCGGTCTTGCCTACACCGGTAGGTCCGGAAAACAGGAAGGAGCCAACCGGCTTGTCTGCCGACTTCAACCCGGCCCGCGATAGCTTGATCGCCGTGGACAGCGCGTTGATCGCGTTATCCTGACCAAAGACCACCAGACGCAAATCACGATCCAGGTTCTTCAACAGCTCCTTGTCGCTGGTGGACACGTGTTTGGGCGGAATGCGCGCGATCTTGGCGACAATGGCTTCAACCTCAGCCACATCGATAATAGCCGCGCGCTCGTCAATAGGCTTGAGCCGCTGGTAGGCGCCGGCTTCATCGATCACATCGATAGCCTTGTCCGGCATATGCCGATCATTGATATAACGCGAGGCGAGCTCGGCTGCGGCCTTGAGCGCTTCATCGGTGTAGCCGATGCCGTGGTGGTCCTCGAAGCGGCTTTTCAGGCCCTTGAGGATCTGGATGGTGTCTTCCACCGAGGGTTCGACAATATCGACCTTCTGGAAGCGCCTGGCCAGCGCGCGGTCTTTCTCGAAGATACCGCGGAACTCCTGAAACGTGGTCGAGCCGATGCAGCGGATCTCACCCGAAGTCAGCAGTGGCTTGAGCAGGTTGGAGGCATCCATCACCCCACCGGAAGCCGCACCGGCGCCGATAATGGTATGAATCTCGTCAATGAACAGAATGGCATGCGGACGTTTGCGCAAGGCCTTGAGCAGCGCCTTGAAACGCTTCTCGAAGTCGCCGCGGTATTTGGTCCCCGCCAGCAGCGCGCCCAGATCCAGTGAATAAACCACCGCCTCGGAAAGGATGTCCGGCACTTCGCCATCGACGATTCGCTTGGCCAGCCCTTCGGCAATGGCGGTCTTGCCCACCCCAGCCTCACCGACCAGCAGCGGGTTATTCTTGCGTCGGCGCATCAGAATCTGCGCAACGCGCTCAACTTCCTGAGCACGACCAACCAGCGGATCGATACGACCCAGGCGGGCCTGTTCGTTCAGATTGCTGGCGTAGGCATCGAGTGGATTGGCGTTGCCAACGGTTTCACCGCTCTCATCGTCACTTCCGTCCTGATCAGGCTGCACCTGCTCGGCATCTCCGCCGACCTTGGAAATACCATGGGAGATGAAATTAACGATATCAATGCGGGCAATCTGCTGCTGTTTGAGGAAGAAAACCGCCTGGCTTTCCTGCTCGCTGAAGATCGCCACTAGCACGTTGGCGCCACTGACCTCCCCCTTGCCCGAGCTCTGCACGTGGAATACCGCACGCTGCAATACACGCTGGAAGCCCAGGGTCGGTTGTGTTTCACGCTCATGATCCTGTTTTGGGATCAAGGGAGTGGTGGAATCGATGAATTCGGTGAGTTCACGCCGCAACCGCTCCATATCCGCGCCGCAGGCGCGCAATACGTCGATGGCTGCGTGGTTATCCAGCAGAGCCAGCAACAGGTGTTCTACGGTCATGAATTCGTGACGTTTGTTGCGGGCTTCCTTGAACGCCAGATTCAGGGTGATCTCGAGATCTCTATTGAGCATGGTGCCACCTCGTCGTGCGACTTGAGTCGCTTGATTACGCTTCCCGTTCGATCTGACACATCAACGGGTGCTGGCATTCCCTGGCATATTCATTGGCTTGTGCGGCCTTGGTTTCCGCAATGTCTCTGGTAAAGACACCGCATACCGCCCTTCCTTCAGTATGGACCTTTAACATGATCTGTGTAGCAGCTTCCCGATTTAAAAAGAAAATGCTTTCCAGCACCTCTACCACAAAATCCATCGGGGTATAGTCATCGTTCATCATAACCACCTTGTAGCGCGACGGCGGCTTAAGCTCGGGCTTGCTGGTCTCAACGGCCAGGCCAGAATCATCTTCGTGCTCCGGCTCGTCAGGTCGTTGATTCAAGGTTAGTTGAAGATTCTTTAATGCAAACATGGGAAACATCGCTGCTGTCGAGTGTCAGAGAATTGAGCTGACAAAATGTGCGCTGAAGCACAGCTTGCCAGAGGCTAACTTGACTTACGTTGAATCAGTGTTAAAAAGTGTAAACGAGCATTGCATTGCGGTCATCTGTTTCAGCGCGTGTCGAGCTCATTCACAACTACCGGAACACCCCCGGAATGGAAACTAAGAGGGATGTAGTATGCAAAACGGCAAGGTCAAATGGTTTAACAATGCCAAAGGCTACGGTTTCGTTGTAGCTGAAGGACGCGATGAAGACCTGTTTGCACATTACTCGGCTATCCAGATGGATGGGTACCGTACGCTGAAAGCAGGCCAACCGGTCAAGTTTGACATCATTCAGGGTCCTAAAGGCTTACATGCGGTAAATATCCAGTCAGTTGATGCAGTAGCTGGCGTTACGAAAACCAATCTTGAAGTAGGCGAAATAGAGGAAAGCCACCACTAATTTGCTTCTACCTTTCCAAGGCACCAACAACAAGGCCGGCATTAGCCGGCCTTGTTGGTTCTGGCTAAACGCTTAGCCCATGCTGGCAATCAGATCATCACCAAACTCGGAGCACTTGCGCAGGCTTGCACCTTCCATCAGGCGCTCAAAGTCGTAGGTTACGGTCTTGTTGGCGATAGCGCCTTCAGTACCCTTGATGATCAGATCCGCAGCTTCTACCCAACCCATGTGACGCAGCATCATTTCTGCTGACAGAATCAGCGAACCGGGGTTCACCTTGTCCTGGCCAGCATACTTGGGCGCAGTGCCGTGGGTCGCTTCGAACATGGCGATCGAGTCGGACAGGTTGGCGCCAGGAGCGATACCGATACCGCCTACTTCTGCAGCCAGTGCGTCTGACAGGTAGTCGCCGTTCAGGTTCAGCGTAGCGATGACATCGTAGTCGGCTGGGCGCAACAGGATCTGCTGCAACATGGCGTCAGCGATCACGTCCTTGACGACGATGTTCTTGCCGGTCTTGGGGTTCTTGAATTGCATCCAAGGGCCGCCATCCAGCAGCTCGGCAGCGAAATCATCACGGGCCACTTCGTAGCCCCACTCTTTGAAGGCACCTTCGGTGAACTTCATGATGTTGCCTTTGTGCACGATGGTGACCGACTCGCGATCGTTATCCACCGCATACTGCAGCGCTTTCTGCACCAGACGCTTGGTGCCTTCCTCGGAAACCGGCTTCACGCCAATACCGCACATATCGGTAAAGCGGATCTTGGTAACGCCCATTTCTTCCTGCAGGAACTTGATCACCTTCTTCGCTTCAGCGGAGCCGGCCTTGAATTCAACGCCGGCGTAGATGTCTTCCGAGTTCTCACGGAAAATCACCATGTCCACATCGCCAGGCTTCTTGACCGGGCTTGGCACACCAGTGAACCAGCGAACCGGACGCTGGCAGACATACAGGTCCAACTGCTGACGCAGGGCCACGTTCAGGGAGCGAATGCCGCCCCCAACTGGCGTGGTCAGCGGGCCCTTGATGGACACGACGTATTCTTTGACCGCGTGCAGGGTTTCTTCCGGCAGCCAGGTGTCCTGATCGTAAACCTGAGTCGCCTTTTCACCGGCGAATACTTCCATCCAGGAGATCTTGCGGTCGCCGCTGTAGGCTTTTTCAACCGCTGCATCAACCACTTTGATCATAACTGGCGAAATGTCCACGCCAATTCCATCACCTTCGATATAGGGAATGATCGGGTTGTTTGGCACATTGAGGGACAGGTCGGCATTTACGGTAATTTTGTCGCCGCTAGCCGGCACCTGAATCTTTTGGTATCCCATTATTGACTCCGTTATGTTGTCGTTGTCATGAATGATGGCGAATGGTAATTCGCCATCAGAAATACGGTGTTGCTGGTGCGCTTATTGTTGTAGTTTTCCTACAAAATGTCACGCGTTTTCATCTATTCACCGCTCTTATACCTATGTCCTTCCGAGCCATTCTGCTTATCAACGGCGTTACAAAACTGCGGACGGCCAGTTTTGTAGTATCACTACATGGACACTACATATTTCCCTAATCGCATCCTAGCCGTTTTTATCGCCAAATCCAGTCCCGCTGGCGCCAATTAGCGCAATGGAGTTCACCCTGCATCCGGTTTAGGCTACCCTATGCAGCCTGCTCAGGAGCCATTCATGCGTTTTCTGCCTCATGTCACAGTCGCGACCATTA
Organism: Halopseudomonas pelagia; assembly: GCF_009497895.1. Taxonomy (NCBI): domain Bacteria; kingdom Pseudomonadati; phylum Pseudomonadota; class Gammaproteobacteria; order Pseudomonadales; family Pseudomonadaceae; genus Halopseudomonas; species Halopseudomonas pelagia. The sequence continues at coordinate 2,751,656 of NZ_CP033116.1, forward strand.
TCGAACATGAGGGGCGCTTCCTGATGGTCGAAGAATACCGGGACAGCCGTCTAGTTTTAAATCAGCCTGCCGGCCATGTGGAAGAAGACGAAAGTCTTATCCAGGCCGCCCGGCGCGAGGTATTGGAAGAAACAGCCTATAGCGTTGAACTGACCTCTGTCGTCGGCATCTACCTGTTCAAGGCCGATAATGGCGTCAGTTATCAACGCAGTTGTTTTGCCGGAAAGGTGCTGCAGCACTATCCAGAGCGCAAACTGGATGAAGGCATTCTGCGGGCAGTGTGGCTGTCGCTCGATGAATTGCGCCTACGCCGCGACGACCTGCGCAGTTACCTGGTACTCGACTGCATCGAGGATTACCTGAACAAACCACATTATTCACTGGATCTGATTCGTTAACATGACAACCTTGCACACCAAAGCTCCCGAGCAGACTCGCGTTATCGTCGGCATGTCTGGCGGAGTCGACTCGTCCGTTTCGGCCGCCCTGCTGCTGGAGCAGGGTTACCAGGTCGAAGGCCTGTTTATGAAAAACTGGGATGAAGACGACGGCACGGAATACTGCACAGCGATGGACGATCTGGCGGACGCTCAAGCGGTCAGCGACCGGCTGGGGATCAAGCTGCATACCGCAAATTTCGCCGCCGAATACTGGGATAACGTCTTCGAACACTTCCTCGAAGAGTACAAGGCTGGCCGTACGCCAAATCCGGATATCCTCTGCAATCGCGAAATCAAATTCAAAGCCTTCCTCGACTATGCCTTTATGCTCGGTGCTGACTTGATCGCCACTGGGCACTACGTACGTAAAGCCGAGCGCGATGGCAAGACCGTGCTACTGCGTGGTGTAGATGCCAATAAAGATCAGAGCTACTTCCTCCACGCCGTTGGTGCTGAACAGATTGCCCGCACTCTGTTTCCTGTAGGAGAGCTGGAGAAACCCGAAGTAAGGCAAATTGCCGAGAAATACCAATTGGCGACAGCGAAGAAAAAAGACTCCACCGGGATCTGTTTTATCGGTGAACGACGTTTCAGCGATTTTCTGAAGCAGTACCTGCCCGCCCAGCCAGGTGATATGGAAACGACTGATGGCCAGGTCATTGGTCGCCATCACGGTCTGATGTACCACACCATCGGCCAGCGTCAGGGCTTGGGAATCGGCGGTATGAAAGATGCCAGTGATACCCCCTGGTACGTGCTGCGCAAGGATCTCACGCGCAATGTGCTGGTGGTGGGCCAAGGCAATGAGCATCCGTGGTTGTACGCGAGCGCCCTCACCTGTTCGTCAATTTACTGGGTCAACCCTGTCACCGTCACAGAGCCGCTGCCGCTGACAGCCAAGGTGCGTTACCGGCAGTCGGATCAGGCCTGCACGCTTGAGCCTTGTGCCAACGGCTATCTGGTTCGGTTCGATACGCCGCAGCGCGCGGTCACTCCGGGCCAGTCGGTAGTGCTTTATCAAGGCGACGTCTGCCTCGGTGGTGGCGTGATCGAAACGGCCACTCCAGCCTTTGAAGAGGATGCGGCGTGACTCAAGCAGAAGAACAGGTCATTGCGCTGGGCGCGGTTTTCCAGGCGGCGATATTGGTCGACAAGCTGGCCCGCAGCGGCCAGATCAGCGAAGCACCAGCTGCCTGCCTGTTAGGCAGCATCCTTGAGCGCTCACCGGATGACGTGTTGCAAATCTACGGCGGCTCCACCTACCAGATTCGCCAGGGCGTGCAGGCGCTGCAGGCGATGCTGGAGCGGGACACCGCCGCCCTTCAGCGCGACGCGCTGCGCTACACGATGAATCTCCTGGTACTGGAGCGGCAACTGGCCAAGCGTGACGACATGCTCAGTGTGCTGGGCCAACGGTTAGAGCTGGCCGGCTCACAGGTCGAGCATTTCGGTATATTGCATGACAACGTTACCGCTTCCTTTGGCAGCATCTACCAGGACACCCTGAGCACCTTGCGCCTACGCATCCAGGTGCACGGCGATATGCGCTACCTGCAACAGCCGGACACTGCCAACCGGATTCGCGCGCTGCTGTTAGCCGGGATCCGCTCGGCACGCCTGTGGCGGCAACTGGGCGGGCACCGCTGGCAAATGCTGGTATCCAGGAAGAAATTGCTGGATGCGACCCGGTCGGTCCTGAATGGTTGAACTGGTCCGGCTGGACCAGCCGCGCAAAGGCGCGCTGCTGCTGGCCACCTCGGCGTTGCTGTTTGCGGTGATGGGCATTCTGATTCGCGAAGTATCAGTGGGCGTCAATAACGAGAACGTGGTGTTCTTCCGCAATCTGCTCGGCGTCGTATTCTTCCTGCCGATGATACTGGTCAAGGGCTTCGCCCCGTTCCGTACCCAGCGTCTGGGTCGGCACTTCATGCGCACGTTCTATGGCTTGGGAGCGATGTATTGTTTCTTCTATGCCATCGCCCACCTGCCGTTGGCCGATGCCATGGTTTTCACCTACGCCGCACCTGTATTCACGCCAATGTTGGCCTGGTGGTGGCTGCGCGAATCGTTGACACCGCGAATGATGTTTATGGTGCTGCTCGGCTTTGCCGGTGTGCTCCTGGTAGCCAAGCCCAGTGGCGCACTGTTTGACCCCATCGGCCTGGTCGGCATAGCAGCTAGCCTGTTGGCGGCCTGTGCCTTTGTTTCAATTCGCGTGATGAGCAGTACCGAACCGGCCACCCGCATGGTGTTTTATTTCGCCTTTTTCTCTACGCTGCTTTCGTCGATCCCTCTGCTGTGGGCCTCGCAGCCACTCACTGGCACCCAGCTTGGCATGCTAATCAGCATTGGGCTGGTAGCAACCGTCAGCCAATTGATCATGTCCAAGGCTTACACCTTGGCGCCACCGGGTAAAATAGGGCCATTGAGCTATCTGGCCATTGTTTTTTCCGGCCTTTTCGCCTGGTTTCTCTGGGATGAAGTGCCGGATATTTCCTCCTTTGTGGGCGCCGGCCTGATTTTCGCTTCCACCTTGATCAGTATTGCCATGCCTGGCGCGCAGGCCAAACCGCGCCAATCTGGTGTATGATTTCACCCTTTTCCGCCCGACCTTTCGACGAGACCGCTTATGCAACTGTCCTCCCTGACCGCCGTATCCCCCGTTGATGGCCGTTACGGCAGCAAAACCGCCAGCCTGCGCAGTATTTTCAGCGAATACGGACTTATCCGTTTCCGCGTTCAGGTAGAGGTGCGCTGGCTACAATGTCTCGCCGCCCATCCGGACATTCCGGAAATCGGCCCCTTCTCGGACGAAGCCAATGCTCTGCTCGACAAGCTGGTCGACGACTTTCAGATCGAGCATGCCGAGCGCATAAAGGAAATCGAGCGCACCACCAATCATGACGTCAAGGCGGTGGAGTACCTGCTCAAGGAGCAAGCCGCGGCACTGCCGGAGTTGCAGTCGGTCAATGAGTTCATTCACTTTGCCTGTACCTCCGAAGACATCAACAACCTTTCGCATGCGTTGATGCTCAGCGCGGGCCGTGACCAGGTTATGTTGCCGTTGATGCATCGGGTTGTTGCCGAGCTGCGCGCTTTGGCCGTAGCCCATGCCGACGTCCCGTTACTGTCGCGTACCCATGGCCAGCCCGCCTCCCCGACTACCATGGGCAAAGAGCTGGCAAACGTGGTGTATCGCCTGGAGCGCCAGATCGCGCAGATCAGCGCTGTGCCTTTGCTCGGCAAGATCAACGGCGCAGTGGGTAATTACAACGCGCACCTGTCGGCCTATCCTGAGATCGACTGGGAAGCCAACGCCAAAACCTTTATCGAGCAGATTCTTGGCCTGGGCTTCAATCCCTATACCACGCAGATTGAGCCACATGACTATATTGCTGAGCTCTTTGATGCGGTCGCACGCTTCAACACCATTCTGATCGATTTTGATCGGGATATCTGGGGCTACATCTCGCTGGGCTACTTCAAGCAGAAAACCATAGCGGGCGAAATTGGATCGTCGACCATGCCGCACAAGGTCAACCCGATCGACTTCGAGAACTCCGAAGGCAATCTGGGCATTGCCAATGCCATCATGCAACACCTGTCGAGCAAGCTGCCGATCTCGCGCTGGCAGCGAGATCTGACCGATTCCACGGTTTTGCGAAATCTGGGTGTTGGTTTCGCGCATAGCGTAATTGCTTATGAATCCACCCTGAAAGGAATCAGCAAGTTAGAGCTTAATGCTCAACGTATTTCTGAAGATCTGGATAACTGCTGGGAAGTGCTGGCCGAACCTATTCAGACTGTCATGCGCCGTTATGCTGTGCCGGATGCGTACGAGAAGCTCAAAGAACTGACCCGCGGCAAAGGCATTACGCCCCAGGCTCTGCAGGCATTTGTCGAGGACCTGGAAATTCCCGCAGAAGCCAAGCAGGAACTCAAAGCGCTCACGCCAGCCAACTATATTGGCAACGCTGTTCAGCAAGCACGCCGGGTCTGATATTCCCGCTCATTCAGCGGCTGCAGACTAGCTATTATTAACGTGCAATTCGAAAGACGACCTGCTGACTCCCGGCCCCGGGAAAGTTCAGCAGGGTCGTCGCTCAGCTAGACGCTGAATACCCCCACTCCGGGCCGGATGACGTTACCTACATTGTTCCAGAGGCTCTTATGTCCCATACCGCAGCGTCCCCACTTGGTGATATCACCCCCACCGAATTCCTGCGGGATTACTGGCAGAAAAAGCCGCTGCTGATTCGACAGGCTTTCCCTGATTATCAAAGCCCGTTATCCGCCGATGAGCTGGCTGGCCTGGCTCTGGAAGACGAAGTCGAGTCGCGAATCGTCCTGACCCAGGGTGACATTCCCTGGGAGCTGCGACGCGGGCCCTTTGCCGAGGATGACTTCAAGGTATTGCCCGAGAAGGATTGGACCTTGCTGGTACAGGCAGTAGACCAGTTCGTGCCCGACGTCGCTGAACTGATATCCGCTTTCCGCTTTCTGCCCAGCTGGCGAATCGACGACATCATGATCAGTTACGCGGCGCCAGGCGGCAGCGTCGGACCGCACTTCGACAACTACGATGTATTCCTGCTGCAGACCCAAGGACACCGGCGATGGAAGATCGGCCAGCACTGCAATGCCGATAGCCCAATTTTGGAGCACCCTGACCTGCGTATTCTGCAGGACTTTCAGCAGCAGGAAGAATGGCTGCTCGAACCCGGCGACATGCTCTATATACCGCCCGGCGTTGCCCATTACGGTATTGCCGAAGATGAATGCATGACTTACTCGATCGGCTTTCGCGCACCAAGCCATCAGGAGATATTGCATCATTTCACTGACTTTCTCGGTCAGTATCTCAGCGACCAGGATCGCTATAGTGACGCAGGCATGTCAGTCCCGGCAGAGCCCTCTTGCATTGACGATGCCAGCATCGAGCGCTTGCAGGGCATTGTCCTGGAGCTGGTTCAGGACAAAGCAGCACTGGCCACCTGGTTCGGCCGCTTCATGACCGAACCGCGCTATCCCGAATTGATCCAGGTGCAGGAGGTTGAGACCAGCCTGGTGGATGAAGAGCTCAGCAATGGTTATGGGCTGATCCGCAACCCAAGCGCGCGCCTGGCTTACCGCCAGGAGGGAGCCGAACACCTGATGCTGTTTGCCAGCGGCGAGCACTGTCTGCTGCCGATTACCCTGTTACCGCTGGTTCAACTAATCTGTGAACAGGATTATCTGGATTGCGAAGCACTGCTGCCCTGGCGACAGAATCCAGAAGCCTGGACACTGGTGGAGCAACTTCTGGCCAAGGGGGATCTCCAACTGGAGGGCGAGGATGAATGAGATTGACGTCAGTGCAGTTGACTGGCTGAGCACCGAAGCACTGCGAGAGATCCGCAAGCAGGTATTCATCGATGAGCAAGGTGTCCCGGAAGCGCTGGAGTGGGATACCGAGGATCAGTCCGCGGTGCATTTCCTCATGCGCGCTGAAAGCGAGCCACTGGGCACCGCGCGCTTGCTAGACGATGGCCATATCGGCCGGGTAGCTATATTGCCCGCGTGGCGTGGCAAGGGGTTGGGCGAACGACTCATGCGCGAAGTCATGGCCTACGCCCAGGCGCAAGGCATGAGCACCTTGCTACTGAGCGCCCAGGTCCAGGCGCAGTCGCTGTACCAACGCTTGGGTTTCGTAGTCGATTCGGAACCTTATATGGAAGCGGGGATCCTTCACGTCGCCATGCGCTGGCAGGCCGAGCTCCTGGATATATCGGAGTTGCCGCCGATCGAGTTTGAGTCACCCGGCACATTCAGCATTCACAACCCACCGACACAGTTGCCGGTGGCGCGCACAGTGGATCTGCCCTATCAGTTGGGTAACCAAGCCGAGCTGATTGAGCTGGACGAAAACAATGCACTCGACCATCTGTGCCATATGCTTGGCCAGGCCCGCCGGCAAATACATATCTACGCCGCCGACCAAGCCGTATGGCTGTTCAATCGCCGCGATGTGCTTAACGCAGCGGAGCAACTGATCGCCCGCCAGCCCAAGTGTCGGATCAGAGTATTGCTCCAGGATACTGGCAAATCTTTTCTTCAGGGCCATAGCCTGCTGAACCTGATGCACCGCTTCCCGAGCATAGTTGAGATTCGCAAGCAGCACCCAGAACGTGAAAAGCTGCCGCAGATCTATATGCTGGCAGATACTTGCGGCATATTGATGCTACCCAAGGCCCTGCTGCGCCAGGGGTTTGCCCGCTATCACAGTTCCGACCAGGTGAGACGCAAAAGCAGCGAGTTCGATGAGCTCTGGTCTACCAGCCAGAGCGATCCAGCCATCCGGAGATTTCTTTTATGATCAGGTTCTGCCTTGCCCAGTTGCTCGCGCTACTGATGTTCTGCAGCAGCGTTTCCGTGCAGGCAGAACCGACAACCGAGATATTCAGTCTCGGTTACAACATGGCTGAGAATATGATTCCCGCGATTCAGCCGATGCTCCGGGATGATGAGCGCGTCTCAGCCTACGGCAATCAATTGATAGTACGCGCCGAGCCCGAGCGGCTGAAGGAAATACGCGCGTTATTGAATGAACTCGACCGCCAGCCGGCGAGGCTGTTGATCAGTGTCGCCAATAGCGGCGGCATCACCAGCAACGAGCGTGGCTATCAGGTTGACGGGCGTTTCGACACTGGACCCGCGGACATCGTGGTCGGAGATCCGCGCAATGGTAACCAGGCGCGGATCATCAACCGTAGTACCCGCGGTCAGAACGATGGAGTCCGCCAGGTCACCGCCAATGAAGGTTACCCGGTGTTGATTCAAACCGGCCAGTCAGTGCCTTTGCAGTCCACCACTACCGACGTATACGGCCGTGTTATCGAAAACACCGAATACCGTGATGTCACCCAGGGCTTTTATGCCACAGTGCGACTTAATGGCGACCTGGCAACCATTACCCTCAGCGCCAACAATGACAACGTCAACCGCAGTGATAATCGAATAGTTGACGTGCAGCAGACCGACACCGTGGTAACCGCGCGACTCGGCGAGTGGGTTACCGTCGGTGGCGTTACCGATAGCCAGCTCAGTAGCGGCGCGGACATCGGGCGGCGCACCAGCACCCGCAGCCAGAATGACAGCAGTGTACGGCTCAAGATAGACCGCGCAAACTAGCCCGGGTTAAGGCCTGAAAAAGACAATCAGCGCCAGTGTAGTGCGCTTAAAAAAACACTACATGCGCATTGACTTATTGCCGATCAAGTCGCATCATTGCGTCGCTCCCGCTAGCCAGGGGGTCCGAAAGGGCTCTCCGGATCGGATCCATGAACCATTGGATCGATCAGTGTCTCAACAGCTCACAAGGCCGTTCGACGAGGTTGCGACTGGAACGAAGTTGTCCTGAGGGACGGGGAAGCGATTTAGCCTCAGTCTGAATGATTGTTTGATTCACTGCTCTACCTGCGGATATATCTGTGTCCGGGGTAATGCATGACACCGCTCATGCTTGGCAGCCTCGATCATTCACCTGCTCACACCCCCTCCCCTAGTGGATTTCTTTTTTCAGTCCTGTTAAGACACGCTGCGGTGCACCGCCCATGCATAACCTTTAGCATGTGGGTTTTGGGTGGAAATTTGTGCTCAACCAAACGCAAACCTTGAAGGATTGACCATGTCAGCTTATCAAAACGACATCAAAGCCGTCGCCGCTCTGAAAGAATCTGCCGGCAACAGCTGGAGCGCTATCAACCCCGAGTCCGTCGCCCGCATGCGCGCTCAGAACCGTTTCAAAACCGGTCTGGACATTGCCAAGTACACTGCTGCCATCATGCGCAAAGACATGGCCGAGTACGATGCCGACTCCTCCGTCTACACCCAGTCACTGGGTTGCTGGCACGGCTTCATCGGTCAGCAGAAGCTGATTTCCATCAAGAAGCACCTGAAGACCACTAACAAGCGCTACCTGTACCTGTCCGGCTGGATGGTTGCAGCGCTGCGTTCCGATTTCGGCCCGCTGCCTGACCAATCCATGCACGAGAAGACTGCCGTTTCCGGTCTGATCGAAGAGCTGTACACCTTCCTGCGTCAGGCTGACGCCCGTGAACTGGATCTGCTGTTCATGGATCTGGACGCTGCCCGCGACGCTGGCGACAAGTCCAAGCAGGACGAAGTCCAGGCCAAGATCGACAACTTTGAAACTCACGTAGTGCCGATCATTGCCGACATCGATGCTGGTTTCGGTAACCCTGAAGCCACTTACCTGCTGGCCAAGAAAATGATCGAAGCGGGTGCTTGCTGCATCCAGATCGAAAACCAGGTGTCCGACGAGAAGCAGTGCGGTCACCAGGATGGCAAGGTTACCGTTCCCCACGAAGATTTCCTGGCCAAGATCAACGCCGTTCGTTACGCGTTCCTCGAGCTCGGCGTTGATGATGGCGTGATCGTTGCCCGTACCGATTCCCTGGGTGCCGGCCTGACCAAGCAGATCGCTGTAACCAAAGAGCCAGGCGACCTGGGCGACCAGTACAACTCTTTCCTGGATTGCGAAGAAGTATCTGCTGCTGACATGAAGAACGGCGACGTTGTTCTGAACCGTGACGGCAAGCTGCTGCGTCCCAAGCGTCTGCCAAGCAACCTGTTCCAGTTCCGTGCTGGTACTGGCGAAGATCGCGTTATCCTGGACTGCATCACTTCCCTGCAGAACGGCGCTGACCTGCTGTGGATCGAAACCGAGAAGCCGCACGTTGGCCAGATCGCTGCCATGGTTAACCGCATCCGCGAAGTGATTCCGACCGCCAAGCTGGTTTACAACAACAGCCCGTCGTTCAACTGGACTCTGAACTTCCGCCAGCAGGTATTCGATAACATGACTGCTGAAGGCAAGGACATGTCCGCTTACGATCGCGCCAAGCTGATGAGCGTCGATTACGACGAGACTGAACTGGCCCAGATCGCTGATGAGAAGATCCGTACCTTCCAGGCCGATGGCTCACGCGAAGCGGGTATCTTCCATCACCTGATCACTCTGCCGACTTACCACACTGCCGCGCTGTCTACCGACAACCTGGCCAAGGGGTACTTCGCAGAGCAAGGCATGCTGGCCTACGTTAAAGGCGTTCAGCGTCAGGAACTGCGTCAGGGCATCGCCTGCGTCAAGCACCAGAACATGGCTGGCTCCGATATCGGTGACAACCATAAAGAGTACTTCGCTGGTGAAGCTGCTCTGAAAGCTGGCGGCAAAGACAACACCATGAACCAGTTCGGCTGATAGCTGCGCACGTTGGGTGTTTAAAGAGGGCCACCTTCGGGTGGCCTTTTTTTGTGCCAGTTATCAGCTCCTGCTGTCTGCCCATAGCGGTCTCAAGTACAATGCGCCCTCCCTCACGCCTGCCCTCACCTTCCCACCTTCCCGGGGAGCATGTGGCACCATTAACGTCGTAACAGGTTTAACAGCATGGCACGCCTTACCCTCGAGTTTCCTGACAATCAGTTCTATTTCACTACACAGCTTACCGTCCGCATTACCGACATCAATGCGGGCAAGCACCTGGCGAATGACTCAATGGTATCGATGATCTCCGAAGCTCGCGCTCGTTTTCTGTATCAGTTCGGTATTGAAGAGGTCAGCGACAAGGATACCGGCATTATTGTCACCGACCTGGCCACCACTTATAAGCGCGAAGCTTTTGCCCGCGATGCGCTGATCTTTGAAGTCGGCATGATGGATCTGAACAAGTATGGCGGGGACATCATCTTTCGCATCACCAAGGCCATTGGTGGCGAACTGGTCGCTCTGGCCAAGTCGGGATTCGTTTTCTATGACTTCACCACCTCCAAGGTAACCCCCATGCCGGATGACTTTCGCTTCCGCTTCCCTGGCGTGAATTACATTCATAACGGCTGATATTGAACGTGCTGGTTAAACAGCAGGTATAAAAAAACCCGGCCGAAGCCGGGTTTTTCTTAAGCTAAGCAGTCGTTATTAACGAACTTCTACTTCAGCTTCTACTTCAGCTTCTACGCGACGGTTCATGGCACGGCCATCATCAGTCTCGTTATCAGCAATCGGACGGGCTTCGCCGTAACCGACAGAGCTAACGCGCGAGGAGTCAACACCTTCGCTGATCAGAGCTTCACGGACCGAATTGGCACGACGCTCGGACAGGTTCTGGTTGTAGCTGTCGCTACCGACGGAGTCAGTGTGACCTTCAACAGTAGTAGTTACTGAAGGATAAGTCTTCATGAACTCGGCCAGGCTCTGAATGTCATTGCGGTATTCAGGGCGGATGGAGTCACGATCGAAATCGAACTTAACATCCAGCTCAACACGGACCGACTGCATTTCTGGCTCTGGCTGTGGAGCCGGAGCAGGTGCAGGGGCTGGTGCAGGAGCCGCTTGAGCAACAGGAGCTGCAGCGCCACCGAAGTTCAGGCCAAGGCCAACGCCAGCGGACCATTCGGTGTTCTTGCTATCAATGCCGTACAGAGCATCAACACCGGCTTTAACGAAGAAGTTCTCGCTCAGGTAGTTCTTGATACCAACACCGGCCATAGCCATGGTGGTACGATCGCGCTGGCTAGTGCCAACCTGATCCAGTTCCTGATGGCCGAAACCGCCGGAGATGTAAGGACGGATGTTGCTCTGACCGAAGTGGTAAACAGCTTCAACCGCCATCAGGCGACCGTCGATGTCTTCACCGGTAGCATCATCTTCAAGGTTTTTGTATGTACCCAGGTTAACGTTCAGCAGGACGTCATCAGTCAGAAAGTAACCAATGCCACCGCCCACCAGAGTACCGTCGCTCATGTCACGGTAGCTGTCTGTGAAGTAGCGATCAGCAAACGCCTCAACTTCAACGGAACCGGCGCTCTGAGCCATGACCGGCAAGGCAGAAGCAGCGACAACGGCACCAACAACAATACCCAAAGTGTTTTTCAATTTCATCTGTAAATCCCCATCAAATCCATATTAGGACGTTAACTTGCGCAAAACTCCCGGTAAGTATAACAGAAAACTGAGAATGCAAGTATATATGTTTAAAAACGACTAAAAGGGGTTGTCTATGCTTTTACGTAATTTCTCAAGCGCCCTTTTATAACGCATTTTTGTCGCGCTTAGCCCCATATGCATAATGTCAGCTATTTCCTGAAATTCCAGTTCGGCCACAAATCGCAGCACCAGGATCTCTCGATCTACCTGATTTACATGGACCAGCCAGCGATCAAGGCTGGCCCGGTCCGTGACAATATTTATGGAACTTTCTACAACTTCTTCGCTCTCGTCCTGATCCAGACTTAACGCATCCATTAAACGCCTTTTGCGTTTCTCTTTGCGGTACTGCGTTATACATTCGTTGTAAGTAATGCTGTACAACCAGGTTTTGAATTTGGCTTTACCCTCAAACTGACGCAATCCATGTAATACCTTGAGCATCACTTCCTGGCAAACGTCGTCCGCATCGCGGTCATTGCCCAGATACCGTGCGCAGACATTGAACAGAGTGCGCTGGTAGCGGCGCATCAACTCTTCATAAGCCACCGTGGTATGCAACAACTCCCGATTGGCCCTGGCGACCAATTCTTCGTCCGTAAGCTCGGCGGGATTGTAACGGGTTGTCTGGTGTGGGTTAGTCAATGTGCGCAATCACCAAAGTAGACCAGGACCGGCAGCATTAGCGCGAAACGCGTTGGGCTATCAGCGTGCGATTGGCGACAGAGACGATCTGCCCATCATCGTCGAGCAACTGGGTTTTCACTGTGCCGATTTCTTCAATCACACCTTCCAGCTCGTCCATCTTGATGCGATCGCCCACATGATAGAGCTCGCGGACATAGATCCCGGCAATGATCTGGCTGACCATTTCCCGGCTCCCCAGGCCCAACGCTAACGCGGCAGCTGCGCCGAAGGAGACCAGTACTATAGCGATAACGGTGTTGAGCAGCGCGGTTTCAATCTGCAACTGCCCGATTGCCAGAGATACGGTAATGATCACCAACAGGCCCTGCACGAAGCGCCCAAGCCCGCTGGCGTAATCGACACCGACACTTTCTGCTGCTCCGCGAACCACGCCGCTGACCAGGTGGGAAAGCAACAAGCCGGCGAGCAGGATCAAGGCCGCCCCCACTACCTTCGGCAGATACAGCGTAAATATGTCCAGCGTCGCCGAGACCCGGGCCAGACCAAGTGACTCGGCTGCAGAGACAATAAAGGTCAGTACAATGAACCAGTAGACCACCTTGCCAACGACAGTCGACATGGGAGCGTTGATGCCAATGCGCTTGAGCATCTTGTTTACGCCCGCCCCGGTCATCAGGCGGTCCAGGCCCAACTTAGCCAGACCTTTGCTCAGCAGCGTGTCCACGACCTTGGCGATGACAAAGCCGAGCAGGACAATAAACAAGGCTGCTATCAGGTTGGGTATAAAGGCTGCGATCTTGTTCCATAGCGTCGCCATGGCGCCTACAAAGCTCTGACTCCAGATATCCAATTCCATGATCAGCTCTTCTCTTGTGATTCAGGTGTGACTAAATGATCGTCCACTGCGCGCCGACTAACAGGCCGCGAATGTTTCATTGCCCGCGCGCCTCCTTCGGAGAGCACCCATCCCCAATGCGCAAACAGATTGATCAAGTCAAAAAAACCGGCGCGCATGTGGGCTTTATGCAGGACCCGGTCAAGGCGATGCGCGTCAACCGGTGTAGATGTGTCGGCTTCAGCGCGCATCAATTCGCGCAGCCGGCTTTCGATAGGATCTTCCATCATCACCTCCGCTAGGTCGGGTTACCTGGTTTGGACGCACGGAGGCGACAGAATGTCACCTCCCTGACGGCAGGTGACATATCTGCTGTCAGGAAGGCATTTCCAGTGCTTGCGCGGACACCACAATGCCGTTGTTATCGGCGTACACAAACTCGCCGGGGCGGAACGTCACGCCAGCGAAGGTCACCACTACGTTAAGGTCACCAATGCCGCGCTTGTCGGTTTTCATCGGATGGCTGGCCAGCGCCTGAATCCCCACCGGGGTTTGCGCCAGTACGTCCACATCACGCACGCAGCCATAGACGATAATGCCTTCCCAGCCATTCTTGGCAGCCTTCTCCGCAAGCATGTCGCCGAGCAGTGCTCGCCGCAGCGAGCCACCGCCATCAACCACCATGACCTTGCCACGGCCATCCTGATCGACCTGCTCCTTGACCACAGAGTTGTCTTCAAAACATTTGACCGTGACAATCTGGCCACCAAAGGAGTCATGGCCACCGAAGTTGCTGAACATCGGCTCTACCACCGCAACATCCGGATAGGCGTCACACAGATCGGGGGTAACATAATGCATGTCAACTCTCCTCAAGGGCGTTTTCTGACAGGAAGAACCAGGTATCCATGACCGAGTCGGGGTTCAGCGAGACGCTTTCGATGCTCTGCTGCATCAGCCAACGGGCGAGATCGGGATGGTCGGATGGACCCTGCCCGCAAATCCCGATGTACTTGTCCGCAGCGAGGCAAGCTGAAATCGCCATGGCCAGCAGCTTCTTGACCGCTGCATTACGCTCGTCGAACAGGTGAGCGATGATGCCGGAATCACGATCCAGACCCAGTGTGAGCTGGGTCAGGTCATTGGAGCCAATCGAAAATCCATCGAAGTGCTCAAGAAACTCTTCGGCCAGCAACGCATTGGCAGGAAGCTCGCACATCATGATCAGTCGCAGACCATTTTCACCGCGTTTGAGGCCATTCTCGGCAAGCAGCTCAACTACCTGCTTGGCTTCGCCGACGGTACGCACGAAGGGCACCATGATTTCGACGTTAGTGAGGCCCATGACGTCGCGCACATATTTCATCGCGCGGCATTCCAGCTCGAAGCAGTCGCGGAAGGTATCGCTGATATAACGCGACGCGCCGCGGAAGCCGAGCATCGGGTTCTCTTCTTCCGGCTCGTACAAGCGACCGCCAATCAGGTTGGCATATTCATTCGACTTGAAGTCGGAAAGCCGGACGATGACCTTCTTTGGCCAGAATGCAGCGGCCAGCGTGCTAATGCCTTCGACCAGCTTTTCGACATAGAAGCCGACCGGATCATCGTAGCCGGCGATACGTTTTTCGACACTGTCGCGCACATCTGCAGGCAGGCTGTCGAAATTCAGCAAGGCTTTGGGATGCACGCCAATCATGCGGTTGATGATGAATTCCAGGCGTGCCAGACCCACGCCTTCGTTAGGCAGGTTGGCAAAATCAAAGGCGCGATCCGGATTACCGACGTTCATCATGATTTTGAACGGCAGGTCAGGCATGGCGTCGACGCTGTTAGTGCGGATGTCGAAAGACAGTTGGCCGGAGTAGATCATGCCGGTGTCACCTTCAGCACAGGAGACAGTCACTTCCTGACCATCGCGCAATTCGGAAGTGGCGTTACCGGTACCCACTACCGCAGGAATACCCAGCTCACGAGCGATAATCGCCGCATGGCAGGTACGGCCGCCGCGGTTGGTCACGATAGCGCTGGCGCGTTTCATGACCGGCTCCCAATCGGGATCAGTCATATCGGAGACCAGCACATCACCGGGCTGGACCTTGTCCATTTCGCTGACGTTGTGGATGATCCGCACTCGCCCTGCGCCAATACGCTGGCCGATGGCACGACCTTCCACCAGAACTTCGCCCTTTTCCTTGAGCAGGTAGCGTTCC
Source organism: Halopseudomonas pelagia (assembly GCF_009497895.1). Lineage (NCBI taxonomy): Bacteria > Pseudomonadati > Pseudomonadota > Gammaproteobacteria > Pseudomonadales > Pseudomonadaceae > Halopseudomonas > Halopseudomonas pelagia. Next base: position 2,766,773 of record NZ_CP033116.1, read on the forward strand.
ATGACGTTGACGTTGTTGCGGCTCTTGACCGTTTCGGGGCGCGCCTGGACGATATACAGCTGGTTGTCGTCACCGTCTTTGGCCCACTCGATATCCATCGGCCGACCATAATGTTTCTCGATGATCAGCGCCTGGCGGGACAAGTTGGTGACTTCCTCATCACTCAGGCAGAAACGTGAGCGCTCTTCCTTGTCGACATCCACCGTCTTGACCGAGCGACCGGCACTGGCGACTTCGCCATAGATCATCTTGATTGCTTTGCTGCCCAGATTGCGACGCAGAATGGCCGGGCGACCTGCTTCGAGGGTGGGCTTATGAACATAGAACTCGTCAGGGTTGACTGCGCCCTGCACTACCGTTTCACCCAAACCGTAGGCGCCGGTGATAAACACCACGTCACGGAAACCGGATTCGGTATCCAAGGTAAACATGACGCCAGCAGTACCGGTTTCCGAGCGAACCATGCGCTGCACGCCAGCCGACAAGGCGACCAGTTTGTGGTCGAAGCCCTGGTGCACGCGGTAGGCAATGGCACGATCATTAAACAGCGAGGCAAACACTTCCTTGGCCGCGCGGATCACATTGTCCACACCGCGTATATTAAGGAAGGTTTCCTGCTGGCCGGCAAAGGAGGCGTCCGGAAGATCTTCAGCGGTGGCGGAAGAGCGCACGGCTACGGCGAGATTGTCATTACCGTTGGACAGCTCGGCAAAGGCAGTACGGATTGCCTGATCCAGTGCGTCAGGGAACGGTGCTTCCATCACCCACTCGCGGATCTGTGCTCCGGTACGGGCCAGCGCATTCACATCTTCCACATCCAGCGCATCAAGCGCGGCATGGATGCGTTCGTTCAGACCACTTTGTTCCAGAAATTCGCGGTAGGCTTCAGCCGTGGTGGCAAAACCGCCGGGGACAGAAACACCGGCGTGGGCCAGGTTGCTGATCATTTCGCCAAGGGACGCGTTCTTGCCGCCTACCCGCTCGACGTCATCAACGCCCAGATGCTCGAAGGACACTACGTACTCTAACAAGGTGATCTCTCCGTAAATCAATGAATTTTAGCTCCGCCGGATGGCGGTATCTGGCCTGTCTGACACAAATGCGCCACAATGCCGGCACAGAGACCAGCTTGGCGCTTTACTTGCCAGCTGCACTCAGCCACTGACATCTTAAGGCTTCACGCATGAAACGCACCGCTTTTTTCATTTCCGATGGCACAGGCATTACCGCCGAAACACTGGGTCAGAGTCTGCTGTCTCAATTCGAGAACATCGAATTCATCAAGCTGATCAGACCCTACGTTGATACCGTCGAAAAAGCGCGGAACATGGTACAACAAATCAATGCAGCTGCCGAGCGTGACGGTGAGCGGCCGATCATTTTTGACACCGTGGTCAACCGTGAGATCCGTGCGGAGCTGGCCAGTTGCAACGGCTACATGATCGATATTTTTGCCACCTTCCTCGCTCCACTTGAGCAGGAGCTGGGCGACGGATCGTCCTATTCAGTCGGCAAGTCCCACTCTATCCAGCACAATCATCATTATCAGGATCGCATTGATGCGGTGCATTTTGCGATGGACAATGACGATGGCGCCCGGACCCAACAATATGACAACGCCGATATCATTCTGGTCGGCGTATCGCGTTGCGGCAAGACACCCACCTGTATCTATCTGGCTCTGCAATACGGCATCCGCGCTGCGAACTATCCACTGACTGAAGACGACATGGAGCGGCTGCAACTGCCGCCGGCCCTCAAGCAGCACAAGGAAAAGCTCTTCGGGCTGACCATCGACCCCGAACGTCTGGCGAGTATCCGTGAGCAACGTCGCCCCAACAGTCGCTATGCCAGCTTCGCCCAATGCGAATTTGAAGTGCGCGAAGTAGAGAACCTGTTCCGCCGGGAAAATATCTCCTACGTTAATTCCACTACTTTTTCCGTAGAAGAAATATCCGCGAAAATCCTGGTGCAGATGGGTATCGAGCGTCGACTTAAATAAACGCCCGTCAGACCCGCGCGACGGTCTCGCGCCAGGCATCCGGCACAGATTCACGTAACCAGTCCTGCAGGGCCGAGACCTTTTTTGCCGGATGGCCAAAATTACACAACAAGGTCACCGGCAAGCTCGCCGGTTGCCAGCCCTCCAAGCACGAGACAAAACTGCCCGGATGCGCTTGCTCATAGCGCTGGGCGTACCAACTGGGCAGCACCCCAACGCCTTTACCGCGCACGACCGCGTCAGCCTGCAATACCAGGCTATCGACCTTCATCCGCGAGACCGGCGGCTGAAACACGTACTCGCCCTCCTCTGTATGTACCAGCGCCACTGGCTGCCGCCCCGCCTCCAGTACATCTACCCAAGCGCGTTGCTTAAGCTCTGTCGGGTGCAGTGGCAAGCCGTGTTCACCGGCGTAACCTGGGCTGGTGAATAAACCCGCCTGCCAGGTACCGATAATTTCGGAGCGCAAGCCGCTTGCTTCAACTTCGCCCAGCCATAACCACAGATCCCCTGCACTCTCCTGCTCGAAAGCAGGCGCCCTGGAGCTGACTTGCACATCCAGCAGAATATCCGGATAGCGCTGCAGAAATGCATCCAGGACGGTCGGCAACCAACCTCTTTCAAAGGCATTGTGAACATGCAGCACCAACCGTCCACTGGCCTCCTCGCGTAATTCGTCCAGCGCCTGCTGACTGTGCTCGGCCAGCTCGATCAACTGCTTGCAGTACCTATAAAAGAGATTGCCTGCTTCGGTTGGCGTCAAACGATTGGAATGTCTGAGTAGCAGACGTTGGCCTACGCGGTTTTCAAGCTGACTGATGCGCCGGCTGAGCGTCGACTTGGGCAAACCCAGGCTGGACGCTACGGGTGTCAAACCACCCTGCTCAACCACCAGCGCAAATACTGTCAACTCGCTGAAATCATGATGTACCACTCGCTAACCACTCCCGGCCTTCAATGCATACAACGGATGAGTGCCGACGAGTGGCTGTCACTGCGGCAGTGCTACTGAATCCTGCAGATAATGGGAAGTGTTGTCAATTGCGAAACGATGGCATTTGTTGCGTTTTTATCAACCTTGCGTTGCGAAAAGCGCTGTCGAACTTTGATCCCCGCCTGAATAGAATTCACGCCACCTAAATGGTAACCATTCTTGATTGCATTCAAGAGCGAATCGTATGACGCCAGCACGGCGCCGCTAGGAGAGCACAGCACATGACGCATAGAACTTTTCTCAAAACACCGTTATCTACCGGGATTATTACCGGGCTGTCATTACTTGCCAGCAGCGTAGCCATTGCCAATGACAACACTATTCGGCTGGCCGATACCGTAGTGACAGCGTCTGGGTTTGAGCAAAAAATCACCGATGCCCCCGCCAGCATCAGCGTCATCAGTAATGAAGACCTGCAACAGAATCGCTATGCAAATCTAGCCCAGGCGCTGGACGGTGTCGAAGGCGTGGATATCCGTCAAGGCACGGGTAAAACGGGCGGCTTGGATATCAGTATCCGCGGCCTACCGAGCGAATACACACTGATACTCATCGATGGCCGCCGGCAGAATACCGCAGGCAACGTGACACCGAACGGTTTCAACGACACGGCTACCAGCTTTATGCCGCCGCTGTCCGCGATTGAGCGTATCGAGGTTATCCGCGGCCCAATGTCCACCTTGTATGGCTCTGATGCCATGGGCGGCGTGGTCAACATCATCACCAAAAAAGTCGGGACGCAATGGGGCAGCTCCGTCACCGTCGATCGTACCTTCCAGGAAGATAGCGATTACGGCGCCACCAGCAATGCAAATCTGTACAGCAGCGGCCCGCTGATCGATGGCCTGCTAGGGCTAGCGGTGCGCGGCAGCATCTTTGACCGCCAGGAATCGGACCTGACTTTTGCTGACGACAGCACCGTTAGCAAGCGCGGCGCTTCACCTGTTGAGGGTGGCAACTACACCGTCGGTGCGCGCCTTAACTTGACGCCGACGGCTAACCACGATTTTTCACTGGATTTGGACCGCAGCATCCAGCGATACGAGAACGACGATTGCCAATTGGGCAATCTGGACGGCCGAACGGGTGGTAGCGCTGTCACCGGCTGTAACGTCGCGGCACCGACCCGAGCCAATGGCTATAGCGACGAACTTCGTTTTGAGCGCGAGCAGGTTGCCCTCGCCCACCAGGGTCGCCTGGGCTTCGGCACCGCCACCAGCAGTCTGACGCACAGCACTACCGAAACCCTTGGGCGAACCATCCCAGGCACGCCCATTGGCGACAGTTACGACGGCTATCCGCAGATCGTCGTAGGGGATGACCGCGAACTGAAATCGCGTGATCTGGTTTTGGACACCAAGCTCGTCGCCCCGCTGGGACAGGCGCATATAGCCACCGTTGGCGCCCAGTGGTGGGATGCCGAAGTCACCGACGGCATTGCTGACGAGACATTTCAGCAGACCTCATGGGCGTTATTTGCTGAAGACGAATGGCGTATTCGCGACGACTTGGCGCTGACGTTGGGTGGCCGGTACGAAGATCACGAAGCCTTCGGCGGTAACTTCAGCCCACGCGCTTATTTGGTCTGGAATACCACTGATAGCTGGACTATGAAGGGCGGGGTAACCCAAGGATATAAGACCCCCACATTGAACCAGCTGCATGACGGTATCAGCGGTGTCACCGGCCAGGGTTCAACGCTGACGATCGGTAGTCCCGACCTAGAGCCTGAAACCACCACAAATACTGAATTCGGCGTGTACTACGACAATCTGAATAATTTCAGTGCCAACGTTACCGTATTCCATAATAAATTTGAGGATAAGATCGACGACGGCACGGCACTACCCAATTGCTTTTCAGCTGATGCCGACGTGCCCGCGGGCCAGCCTGGCTGTATTGAATTTGGACCCGGCTTTACCCAGGGTAGCTTCGCGCAAAGCACCAATATAGGCGAAGCAGAAACCCAGGGTATCGAACTGGGCAGCCGCTGGGAGTTCGCTCCGGCCTGGAGCCTGAGTGCCAACTACACCTATACCGATAGTGAGCAAAAGAGCGGCGATAACAAGGGTGCGCCCCTGACCAATACCCCGGACCATCTGCTATTCGCGCGTTTGAACTGGGCAGCCACTCAGCGGGTCAATCTTTGGCTCAAGGGTGAATATCGCAGTGAACGTGCTAGGTTTATTGACCGTTATGACAATTTGAGCGCAGGCAATCAGGCGCTACAGGACGCAGCGGGCGATCTCAAAGCCTACGAAGTCTTTCACCTCGGTGGTTCATTACAAGCGACCGATGATCTGACCCTGAACGCAACCATCTACAACGTGCTGGGGAAAGATTTCACCGAGGGCAGCTACTACACCACCAACACCGGTGCCACTAGCTGGGCATCAGATTACATTCAGAGCGGACGGTCAACTGACGGCACACTGGAAGAAGGTCGGCGCCTTTGGCTGTCTGCCACCTATCAGTTCTAAACCTACGGCGACCAAAACGCCCCGTCTAACTTGGTTGGCCGGGGCGTTTTATTTTTACGCCAGCCTGCCAATCAAATCGCTGGGCAGGTGTCCGGTCCAACGCTTGAAGGACCGACGAAAATTGGCCCGGTCATTAAAGTTGAGGTAAGTCGCCACTTCATCACTGGTGAAGCCTTTGCTGAGATACAAGTCGAGCGCGATAAAGGTTCGCACTTGATCCAGCTGCTGTTGAAACTGCGTATCGTGGCGTTTCAATTTGCGCTTAAGCGTCGCGGCGCTCATTCCATATGCCTCGGCCAAACGTTCCAGCCCCAATGGCTGGCGAAGCCTGGATTGGCTGATGTGATCATGGATGTGATCGAACAGGGCATCAAGAATGCTTGGCGCCAGTTCATTGGCCGCAGCCAGTTCATGGAGACTGGCCTGCTCGGCGACCTGGCCGGCTGTCACCGAGGCATGCGGCCATGATTTGACTAGATATTCACGCGGCAAGCGCATCAGATTTTGCGGGCAGCTGAAACGCACGTCCTCCCCCAGATGGACCCAATACTGTTCAATGTAGCCCGGCTGTGTGTGTCGTAACTGGTACTGCCATGGCAAAGGCTCGCCGGAAAGCCACCGACACATTGCGGTCACTGCGGTCATCGCCGCCTCTACCAGGAAGACTTCACGTGCTCCGGCGCCGCAACTGTCGAACCAATGCAGGTAGACGAACTTGCCGTCCAGTCTGACGCGCGGTGTAAGCAGAGGTGAGACTCGCCGCCGCAGCAACACCAGGCGCTCCAGCGCCTGACTCAGGTTCTGCGCATGCCGCAGCGCGTGGCTGGCATGGCCGTAATGGCCTGGCAGCAGTTGTTGGCCAAATAGAAAGCTGCAATCGTCACTGCCTTGCAATTGCTGGGCATTGTCGATCAAGCGCAGGAATTGCTCGGCGCAGATGCGTTGTTGGCCGGTCAGAATATCCTGATAGAAAAGCCCAGTACCACGCAACAGACGATGGCTGTCTATACCGCGGGTCAGCGCCAGATCAATCAAGCATGCAGGCTGATGATGAGCCTGAATAAATCGCTCGTCACGCTCGTACCAAGGGTTTGTCTGAGCACTCATGCGCTACGCGCCAGCGGCGTTTGCTTGGCGCGTGCCATCGTCATGTTCAAACGCTCAAGCAAACGCTCTGCGCTCTCTTGCCGCGCCATAGCCGCCACGGTAGTCGCGCTGAGTGTTAGCCGCTCGCCCTGACCGGTTGTCCGGTAGGCAAGATGTGCTATAGCCAAAGACAGTTCGGTCGCCACGATCACGGCCTGCGACTCCAATGTATTGGGTAGTACAACGACGAAACGATCGCCCGCCAGACGACAGAGCAGGTCATGCTCGCGCAGGTTCAGCAATACCAGTTGGGTCACCACCTGCAATACGCGGTCCCCCTCTTTCTGGCCGTAATCGCGGTTGATCATATTGAAGCGGTCCATGTCCAGCATGATCAACGACAAGGGCTGCCGGTCTATCACCGCTTGCTTGATGGTCAGTTCAATCTGGGTTTTGAGGTAGGCTGCGCCGCCTAGAGGCGTAAGCTTGTCGAACTGTCGGTGCTCGCGGTAAAGCCGCTCTCGGTTGCGCATTTGTGCGCTGATGGCTAGCTGTTCGCGATGCCAGTGATAGATCCCCAACGTCAACAGGACAAACCCCACCGGCATTGGCCCTGATTCCAGCCACGCGTCCCATCTGACGCTATCCGCCATCTGCACGAATTCGTCGGTGACATCCATCCACAGCGAAAAGAACAGGCAAGCCAGCCCCAGAAACAGCAGATCCGTCACACGCCCTGCCGGCCGACTCTTCAGCAGCAGGCAGATCCAGATCAACACCAGAGCCGCAGAGCCGCCCTCGCCTGCTATATCCAGCCAGGCCCAGGCGGCACCGGACTTCACGTCACCGAGAGACAAATGCAGGATCAACCCGAGATTCGATATCACCAGCAGTGACAACAGCTTGATACGGTGCAGCGCAAACAACGAGGGCATATTGGCCTCCGACTATAAGAGTCCGCCCAGAACAACAGATGCATATGACAGAGAGATGGCAGCACCTGGGTCATTTCGGCTCAGGCCAATGCAACACCTTTAGCTTAGTTCGGCTGAATACCCTGCGCCGCTAGCGCAGAACAGCGTGAATGCGTTGGTTTAGGCTAGGCCGCACGAGTCATATCAGCTCAAAACCGCCACCATATCCCTCCAGAACCCCCGGAATCCGTCCCGTGGCGGCGCAGCTGTAACCAAAGTGACATCTGCGCTCCCTAAGGTCCGTTAGCAGCTAAGCAAGCCAGCCACGTTAGCTAACCACGTGATGCTCATAAGCAGCCAACCAGGGGAGAACAAATCATGTCAGGACCGAAGCAACCGATTAAAAACAGAGGCTTCAGAATCAGCATCATGGCGCTGGCGATCAGCACCTGCACACAGGTGTGGGCCGCCGAGACTCAGCCAGAGGTTGTCGAAGTCATCGGTCAGGCCGCGCAACTGGAAAAGGCGCTCGAAGAACAGCGCCAGTCGAGCTCGATCAAGAGCGTCGTGCATGCCGACGCCATCGGTCAATTGCCTGACGACAATGCGGCAGAAGCGCTGCAGCGCGTACCAGGCCTCTCGGTCGAACGCGACCAGGGCGAAGGACGCTTCGTTCGAGTGCGCGGCCTGAGCTCGGATCTCAACAGCGTGACCATCAATGGCACGCTGGTGCCTGCTCCGGAAGACGACCGTCGCGCAGTGGCGCTGGACGTGTTGCCCAGTGAGTTGGTGCAATCACTCTCTGTGGTTAAAACCCTGACCCCGGACATGGACGCCAACTCCCTCGGCGGCACCATCGAAGTGGAGAGCCTCTCCGGCTTCGATCACGACGACATGTTCTACAGCCTGAATGCCGAAGGCAGTTACGACGACAACACCAGCCAGACCAGCCCGAAAGTATCGGGCTCATTCAGCAATCGCTTCAGCCTCGGCGATGGAATCGACAACTTTGCCGTGGCAGCCGCGGTCAGTTGGCAGGATCGCGACTTCGGTTCAGATAACGTTGAGACCGGAGGCGCCTGGGATTTCGACAATGGTGCCGCGCTCGAGGAGATCGCCCAACGCCGCTATGACATTACCCGCGAGCGCTCTGGTGCCGGACTCAATTTCGATTACCGGCCTGACGAAGACACGGAAGTGTACTTGCGTACGCTGTACAGCCGATTCAAGGACGATGAAGTGCGCCAAGCCAGCATCGTCGAGTTTGCCGATCCTCAGCAGGAGGGTCAGATCGGCGAAGCCGAAGCAGTCCGTGAACTGAAGGCCCGCGAAGATACCCAGGAGGTCAAGAGTCTGGTGCTCGGCGGCAAGCGCCGAATGGGTGATTGGACCCTCAGCGCCCAGGGCGGCTATAGCCAGGCCAGCGAGAAAAGCCCGGAAGGCATCGCCAACGCCGCCTTCGTAGGCAATACCGGTGATATTGATGCTGGCTTCAGCGACACCCGTAAACCGCAGCTGAACATCGGCGACAGCTTCTACGACCCTGCCAGCTACACCCTCGAGGAAGTCGAGTGGGAAAAGCAGACGACCACAGATACCGAACGCAATATCCGTATTGATCTGACCCGTGATTTCTACGTCAACAACCTGCCCTCCCAGGTGCAGTTCGGTGGCAAAGCCAGCCGGCGCAAGAAGGATAACGATCTGGATGTCTGGATCTACGAGGACTTTGCCGACCAGGGTTTCACCGATGAACAGCTGAACATGACCAATTTCACTAACGGGGAGGTCGATAGCGGGCTTGGGCGCTTCGGGCCCGGAGCTTCTCCGGAGGCGGTGCGGAACCTGATAGGCGGGCTGGATCGCGACAGCTTTTACGCGGAAGAAGAGTCGCGCATTAATGACTTTGATATTAATGAAGACATCAACGCCGGCTACATCATGAACACCCTGGATATAGATGCTCTGCGCATCATTGCCGGGGTGCGCTATGAAAGCACCAAGCTCGATGCGCGTGGTACTGGTTTGACGGACGGGGTATTTGAACAGAGCAACACGACCAACGGTTATCATCATTGGTTGCCGGGCCTGCATGCGATCTATCAGCTCAACGCCGATACTCAGGTTCGCGCCGCCTGGACTAACAGCGTAGTACGACCCACCTTTGGCCAGCTATTCCCCGGCTTCGTACTGGATGGCGATGAAGCGGAGTTTGGCGACCCTGAACTCGATCCCCTCGAAGCGCGCAATTTCGACCTGGGAATCGAGCATTACATGGGCCGCGCGGGCGCCGTATCAGCGTTTGTGTTCTACAAGGATATTGAAAACTTCATCTATACCGCTGACGTCGCCGGCACGGGTGACTACGTCGGCTTTGATGAGGCCTTCACCTCAGTCAATGGCGACAAAGCCGAAGTCTATGGCCTTGAATTGGCCTACTCGCAAAAATTCAACTGGCTGCCCAGCCCTTGGAACGGTTTATTGCTCAATGCCAATTCTACCTTTACTCGCTCCAAGGCACGCATAGATCAGTTCGACCAAGACCTGGGCGCGGAGCGCGGCCGCACCATCAGCCTGCCTGGCCAGTCGGACGTCACCGGCAACCTGACGCTCGGCTGGGAGAACGACAAGCTCAGTCTGCGCCTGTCCAGCAATTACAAGTCTGACTACCTGGATGAAGTAGGCGATGTGCTGGATGAGCGTTACGACTATCAGGTCGACGACCAGTTGTTTATCGACTTCAGCGCCAGCTACTTCCTCACTGAGAGTCTTCAGGTGTTTTTCGAGGCGCAGAACCTGACCGACGAATCCTATTACGTCTACACCGGCAGCCGCCGCTTCAACGCCCAATACGAAGAATACGGCCCGACCTACAAAGTTGGCCTGACGCTCAGCCAGTTCTGACCCTTTACCGCCCCGGTCAACGCAGGCCGGGGCCCATCCGATATTGGAAGCACATGATGACTAACAGTTTCACACTCTCATTGGCCGCTACGCTGGTCTCTACGGGAATCATGCTGAGCGGCTGCGCTCCGGCCGAAAGCCAGGCCAGTGGCGAGAAGCAGCATGCTGTCGCGCCAATAGCCAGCAGCGCTACCGCTGAGGAACAACCGGCGCTGGCGCTCGCAGGCTGGGAACCCGATGCTGCGGGGAAAGCGGAAAGCTGGAAAATGCTGACTTTAGCAAGCGACGATGCTGATATCGATCGCGCTGCTGCCAATAGTAAAGGTCTGTGGTTAATGAATGCCCAAGGCCAAGTACAAGCCCAGTTGCCTGGTCGCTTTACCACACTGGATGCGCGCGAGCATGCAGAGGGCTTGACCCTGGCCACCGTTGACAGCCTCACAGCCAGGCCCATGCTGATCAGATTCAATAGCGAAGACCTGAGCTTTGGCCAACCCCTGTATCTGCCCGCTACCGATTACAAGGTTGAAAACCTCTGCTTGTACCGCGACGAAAGCCAGAACCTGTTTGTCTTTCTGCTCGGCGAAGAAGGTATTGGTGAACAATGGCTGGTAGCCACTGATCAGCGCCTGCTCGACACCGGTCTGCCGGTGCGGCGGCTGAGCATGCCGCCAGAAAGCGAGTTTTGCGCAGTTGATGAACAACAGCATCTGCTGTTCGTTAATGAAGAATCAGTAGGGGTCTGGGCCTATGGAGCCCATCCGGAAGCCGAGCTGAGCCGCGAGGCGATCGATATGGTCGCGCCCTTTGGTTCGATTGCCGGGAGCGTTGCGGGGGTCTCGTCCATTCCCGGCGGATTGCTGGTACTGGACGCCGAAAGCCAGCAGTTGCACCGCTATCAGCAAACCGATGAGCGCTGGAATGCCCTGCCGCCGATTCTGCTCGATCAACTGGAAGAACCAGAGCGGATCAGCAGCAGACTCACCGATAACGGCGTGGAGCTGCTGCTGGTCAACGACGGTGAATCAACGCTTAACGTCGGCGAACTGCAGTGGCAACCGGAGCCGTTCAAACAGCCCGCACCTGTGCCAGTACTGATATCCGCAGTGCACACCGAGCCAGTGCCTAGCGCTGGTGATGCCGCAGATGATCCGGCGATCTGGGCGCATGCCAGCGAGCCTGAGCACAGCCGGGTACTGGGCACAGACAAGCGTGCAGGCCTGGGAGTCTATGACCTGCAAGGCAAGGAGCTGCAATTTCTGCCGGCGGGCAGGCTGAACAATGTCGATCTGCGTCACGACTTTGCTTTTAACGGTCGCACCGTCGACCTGGCCGTTGCCAGCAATCGCGACAAAAACAGCCTGCATCTGTTTGCCATTGATCAAGCCAGCGGTGAATTGAGTGATATCGGCCAGATCGCCACGCCGCTCAGTGAGATCTACGGATTGTGCATGAGCCAGTCGCCTGACGGTGATATCTACGCCATCCCCAACGACAAAAGTGGCCGTTTCCTGCAATACCGGATCAGTTCCGAAGGCAAACAGGTCAAGGGTGAACTGGTGCGCGAATTCGCCACGCAAAGCCAGCCGGAAGGCTGTGTTGCCGATGATCAACGCCAGATGTTGTTTATCGGTGAAGAGGATGTAGCGGTATGGGCGCTGGATGCCCGCGCTGATGCCCCGGTCGATCTGCAGCAGGTAGTCGGTATTGGTGGGTTGATCAAGGACGACATCGAAGGCCTAGCCTTTTATCAAGATCCCGAACATCCCTATCTGGTGATCTCCAGCCAGGGTAACAACAGTTACGTGGTATTGGACGGCGAAGCGCCTTATGCCTTACGCGGCGCTTTCCGAGTCGGGCTGAACGCCGAACAAGGCATCGATGGCGTTTCTGAAACCGACGGCCTGGAAGTCAGCTCCCGCAATCTGGGCGGCGCATGGGGTGCCGGCATGCTGGTGCTTCAGGACGGCCGCAAACGCATGCCAGAGGGCAACCAGAACTACAAGTACGTGCCTTGGCAGGCTGTCGCAGAAGCGTTGAATCTGGACTGAATCCGCCACAAAGCGTCATACAACCATCATTCAATAAGTGTACGGGCTGTCGTCGACAGCCCCTTGCCGGAGAAACCAAGCCATGCCTACTACGGTAGACAGTATGTCCATTTGGGGATTAGTCGAAGAAGCCAGCGTGCTGGTGCAGATCGTCATGCTGATCCTGGTCGCAGCGTCCATCGCTTCCTGGTTCGTGATCGTTCAACGCAGCGCGCTGATGGCGTCTGCCAGACGCTCGCTGCGCCAGTTCGAGAACCGCTTCAAGACTGAAGCCAGCCTCGATCAATTGTTCTCCACACCCAGCGAACAACACAGCGCCGCCGAGCAGGTGTTCCGGTCCGGCTTCAGTGAATACCGGCATCTGAGCCAGCATGCTGACACCGAGTCGACCGCGGTAATGGAAGGTAGTCAGCGCGCAATGATGACGGCCATCGCCCGGGAAGAGAAACGCCTGGAGAAGCAACTGCCATTTCTTGCGACTGTCGGCTCAGTAAGCCCCTATATCGGCCTGTTCGGCACCGTATGGGGGATCATGAACTCCTTTATCGGTTTATCCCAGGTGCAGCAGGCAACCCTGGCCGCCGTTGCGCCAGGGATTGCCGAAGCGCTGATCGCCACCGCAATCGGCCTGTTCGCAGCGATACCCGCGGTCATCGCCTACAATCGCTTTGCCGCCAGCAGTGAAGATCTGATCGCCAGCTACTACACGGTGGCAGATGAACTCGCCACCTTGCTGCATCGCCGTCTGCACACCCCTGGCCAGAGGTAATCCGCATGCGCCCAGTCCGGCACAAACGCAAGCCAAAAGCGGAGATGAATGTGGTGCCCTATATCGATGTGATGCTGGTTCTGCTGGTGATCTTTATGGTCACCGCACCCATGCTGACCCAGGGCATTCAGATCGAGCTACCGAAAGTGGCCAGTGAAGCTCTGCCCAGCGAAGACACGCAGTCCATTGTCACGCTGTCGGTCGAGGCAGACGGCACCTACCACTGGAATCAGGGCGAGACGGTAGACACAGAGGAGTACAGCAATAGTGCTAGCAGCCTCCAGGACATGACCGCACGCGTGTCCGGACTGGTTGCCGCCGATCCTGACACGCAGGTATTCATCCGTGCCGACAGCCAAGCTGGTTATGGGCTGGTAGTCGCCGGTATGGCCTCACTGCAGCAGAACGGTGTAACCCAGATAGGCCTGATCACGGAGGCGCCTTGAGCCGATGACTGCCATGCTCCCCCCTACCACGCCACTGCATTCTCCTGCAGCGCAAACTGAAACGGTCGGCCATTATGTGTGGCCCGCCGTGACCACCGTCATTCTGCATGCTGCGGTTTTTGCGCTGCTGTTGGGCAACTGGTCGCCGGCAGCACCGGCTGTGGACAAGGAAAAGGTTCTGAAAACACGACTGGTGACCCTCAGCGTTGAGCCGGCTGTCGAGCCCGCTCCTGAGCCAGTCCCAGAGCCAGTGCCAGTGGCGCCGAAAACGCCACCCGAGCCACCGCCCGCCCCTGTTCCGCCTGCAAAGGTGGCGCAACCAGCAGAGCCAGCCAAGCCGACAGTCGATCATGCGGCGATAGCTCGCAAGCGGGCCCAGGAGCAAGAGCAGCTGGAACAGCAGCGCCAAGCCCGGCTAGCGGAACAGCAACGCCAGGAACAGGCGCGCCTGGAAGAACTGCAGCGCCAAGCGCAAGAACAGGAGCGCGAGCGGCAACGCCAGCAGGCTGAGGCGCAGCGTCTGCATGCAGCACAGGCGAAACAAGCGGCTGAAGCCGCGAGCATCAGCCAGTATCAACCTGTCAGTAAAAAGCCGCCAGCCTATCCAAAGCGGGCGCTTGACCAACGTAAGGAAGGCGACTGTACCGTGGAGTACACGGTCACCAAACAGGGCAAGGTGGACAATCCAGTGGTGGTCGACGGCGGCTGTGATGACCCCGTGTTCGCTCGCCCCGCCCTGGCGTCGGCAAAAAGCTTTCGTTACAAACCGCGTGTCGTCGATGGCGTGGCAGTGGCCGTGCCTGGCGTACGCAATACCTTTCGTTTTCGCCTGGAGCGATAACCCATGCGACAGGAACATCAGCTCTATCACGCCAGTCTTGAAGCAGTGGATGACCAGAGCATCAACCCCAGTACGGCCCCCAGCCTGGACAGCATCGTCAATCAGAGCCGGCGCAACCTGCTGAAGGGTGGTCTCGCGGTGGCCGCTTTCGGTTTTTTTGGCGGCAATCTACTTTTCAGCCGGGAAGCCCTCGCCGGAGAAACTCCGCTGTTGGGTTTCAGCGGCGTCGCTGCGCAAACGTCGCCTACTTTTGACCGGGTCATCGTCGCACCGGGGTACACCGCTAAAGCGTTTTTTAGCTGGGGTGATGCGGTATTGGCCGGAGCCCCGGCCTGGCGGCCAGATGCCTCGGATGATTGGCAGGCGCAATTGCAGCAGGCTGGAGACAATCACGACGGCATGCACTTTTTTCCCTTTGCCCAGGCGCCCAATAGCCACGGTCTGCTGGTCATCAACCACGAGTACATCAATCCTACGCTGCATCCCCAAGGACTGACCTTTACCCAAGACGCAACCGGCGCAAAGCAGCGCCCAATCGATCAGGTGCGCAAAGAGCAGGCGGCGCACGGTATCAGCATTATTGAAGTCCGCCGCGACGCTCTTGGCGCCTGGCAGCGAGTCGCTTCATCGGACTATAACCGCCGAATCAGCGGCATGACGCCGATCAACATTGCTGGCCCGCTCAAGGCCGACACGCGGATGAAAACCCTGAGCGACCCGAGCGGCACCCAGGTTCTGGGCACGTTAAACAACTGTTCTATGGGCGTTACGCCTTGGGGTACTTATCTGGCCTGCGAGGAAAATTTCCATAACTATTTCGTCAACCGCGATGCCGAGGATTATCAGCAGCGTGCAGAGCACCGCCGTTATGGGATTGGCAGCGGCCTCAGCAGCGTCTACTACGCCTGGGAGTCAGTGGACGCGCGCTTCGATGCCACGCCCTACGCGGGCCAACACCATAATGGCCACTGCAACGAACCCAATCGGTTTGGCTGGGTAGTAGAGATAGATCCCTTTGATCCAGACAGCACACCGGTCAAGCGTACGGCCATGGGTCGCCTGGGGCGAGAATGTTCAGTGCTTTCTCGGCATGCCAACGGCAGCATGGCGCTCTATTCCGGAGACGACAGCCGCGGAGAATATGTCTACAAATTCGTTCCTCAAGGTCTGTTTGATCCGGCTCAACCAGAAGCAAATCGCCAGTTGCTAGATGCTGGGACCCTTTATGCGGCGCGGTTCAATGCCGATGGATCTGGCGAGTGGCTGGCTCTGATATGGGGTGAGAATGGTTTGACCGCTGAGAATGGGTTTGCTGACCAGCAAGCGGTATTGCTGAACGCTCGTGGCGCGGCCGATGTATTGCAGGCGACGCCAATGGACCGCCCGGAGTGGGTGGCAGTGCATCCGCAAAGCCTGGAGGTCTACGTCACACTGACCAACAATAACGAGCGCGGCGAGCGCTTTGCCGTAGATGCCGCCAACCCTCGGCCGGAAAATCTGCACGGCCAGATTCTGCGCTGGAATGAAGCCGGCAGTGATCCCACTGCCACTCGCTTTACCTGGGAACTGTTCCTGCTCGCCGGGGACAAGCCTGGGTCTCTGGATAACGAAGGTCATCCTATTCCGGAACACCTGACTGGCACGATCAAAGGCGATATTTTTTCATCGCCGGATGGTTTGGCATTTGATGCCAGCGGCCGGCTGTGGATCCAGACCGACTCTGATGAGGATGCCGCGCACACCGCTAACACCGGCTGCAATCAATTGCTCTGCGCCGACCCGGTCAGCCGCGAGGTACGGCGTTTTCTGGTCGGCCCCTGGGGCGCCGAAATCACCGGCCTTACCTGGACGCCAGACTATCGCAGCATGTGGATCAATGTGCAGCACCCCGGCATTAGCTACCCCGCCAGCGATGGTCAGTCCCGGCCACGAAGCACAACGGTGCTGATTACCAAGGACGATGGCGGCGTAATAGGGACGTGAGTCTGAGCCCCTCGCCAATCCGCTTGCACAGCAGTTAATCAACATCTGACCCTTTTCAACAGAACCTTGGAGCCACATGAGTATTTTTACCTACACGCGTCTTTGTCTGATCGCCGCAATGCTGGCGATATTTTCCCCGCTTTTATCGGCAGGCAGCTCTGTGCATGCGCAGCCAGTATTAAGCTTTGCCGTACTGGGGGATGCCGAGCCCAAGCCGCTGGCGGAGTTCCCACACCTGGCCAGGTCTGTCGATCATGTGAACGCACTGGCCGCCGCTCAGCCAATGGATTTCGTCGTCGGCGTAGGCGACATCGCCCACAAAGGCACGCTAGTGCAGTACGACAACGCCACCAAGGAGCTGGCACGCCTTGACCTACCCTTCTACCCCATCATGGGTAACGAGGAGCACGGTTCGAGCGTTGCTCGTTTTTTGCATTACGCAAACCTTTGGAATGCGGGCAAGGCGCATATCGCTGACGCCCGTTACGTCGTCGAGCAGGAGCAAGTCGCCCTGGTGTTTGCGTCACCGGATCACGGTCGTGATTTCGACAACAGTGGTGTTGATTGGATTGCCGAGCAGATAGATCGGCTGCATCCCAAGCCGGTATTTCTGATAGTGCATGGCGCCCAGGCGGGCGCCTTTCCAGAAAATGCCGAGAAAGGCATAACCAATCCCACCTTTGAAAAGATCACGCGCATGGACAATCTTGCAGCGGTCATTTCCGGCGATCTGCACATGGATATGGACCGGGTCGATCATTCGAAAAAGATCGGCGACTTACATTATTTGCACATTCCGGCGCTGGAGCGCACCAAAATTCCGGATGAAAGCAACCACACAGCGATGTTTAGAGTGGTTTCTTTGTATAACAACGGCGAGGTAGTGGTAGATACCTTTGAAAGCGGTGCCGGCAATACCCCACTCGAGCGCCATGATTATCGGTTTTCGCTGCACCGCTAAACGCGCACCGGCGCAGTGTGTTTACAACTGTTGCTACCACTCCCGGCCTTGCTGTATCACCGCTTGGCCGGGCGTTCCCACTATCATGCATTGAACCGCCCTCACCTTTTAGAGCTGTTCACTATGCGCCCGTCGAAACCATCCTCTACTGATCGCCCGCTTCAGGTGTGGCGCGATGTCAATCTGTCCACCTTGACCGCCGGCTTTGTTGCCATGCTGACCGGCTACAGCAGCTCGGTGGTACTGATGGTGCAGGCCGGACAGGCAGCGGGTTTGAGCAATGCCCAGATCGCCTCATGGATCTGGGCTCTCTCCATCGGCATGGCAGTCTGTACGTTGCTGCTGTCGCTGCGTTATCGCCTGCCGCTGGTGGTGGTCTGGTCTACGCCCGGTGCGGCTTTGTTGATCACCAGCCTGCCCGGCGTGTCATACAGTGACGCGATTGGCGCCTTTATATTTTGCGGGCTGCTGTTGCTACTCAGCGGAATCAGCTCAACCGTCGCCCGGCTGATGCGCTGGCTTCCCGCTTCTCTCGCTGCGGCCCTGTTAGCCGGCATCCTGTTTCGGATTAGCAGCCAGATTCTTCAGGCTGCGCAGGAGCAGATCGGCCTGGTGCTGGTGATGTTCGTCAGTTACCTGCTGGCCAAACGCTGGGCGCCGCGCTACGCCGTACTGTTGGCACTGCTCTGCGGCACTTTGACCGCCTGGGCGACCGGCATGCTGGATCTGCCTGATGTGCAATGGCAAATGACGTTGCCAGAATGGACCACACCGAGCTTTTCCCTTAGCGCGATGATCAGCATCGGCCTGCCTTTGTATATCGTGGCCATGACTTCGCAGAACTTGCCGGGCCTGGCGATCCTCAAATCCGATGGCTACGAAGTAAACCCTGCGCCGATTCTCTCGCTGACCGGAATCATGTCTGTGTTGCTGGCACCTTTTGGCTCTCACGGTCTGAATCTCGCAGCCATCAGTGCCGCGGTGTGCACCGGTGAAGAAGCGCATCCTGATCCGGCCAAACGTTATACCGCAGCGCTCTTCTGCGGTACTTTGTTCGGCGCCATTGCCCTGTTCGCCGGCACCCTGACGGTGCTGTTCATGGCCCTGCCGCAAGCGCTGGTTATCTCCATTGCCGCCCTGGCGCTGTTAGGCTCAATTGCCAGTGGCCTGGCAAAAGCAATGGAAAGCCCGGGCGAGCGTGAGGCGGCACTGATTGCCTTTATGGTCGCCGCATCCGGCTTCACTCTTTTCTCGATCGGATCGGCTTTCTGGGGTCTGGTCGCGGGGGCCGCAACCCTGTTGCTGCTTCCCGGGGTAACCCGGCAAATGCCCGAACAGCCGCTGCAGAACCCGCCACAATCGGCCAAAGACCCGGAATTGGCCGGGGAACAAAAACAGCAATAATGCGTCGGAGGGGTGAAGCCAATGACAGGAGTAAACCAATGGATCTGATCCGCATTCTTATAGCAATTCTGCTGCCGCCGCTCGGCGTGTTTCTGCAAGTGGGCTTGGGTGGCGCATTCTGGCTGAATATTCTGCTGACGCTGCTCGGCTATATTCCGGGTATTGTTCACGCGGTATGGGTTATCGCCCGCCGCTAGGTTTCAGGCTATGAGATTTTTACTAGCCTTTAGTGCTGCGCAGCAACTTGCGCAGCTTTTTAAGCCTTTTCCGCGCACGCTCCGCCCTTTTATCAATCTGCGTCTGCCAGTGATCCCGACAACAGTACAGGTCAGTTTCACGCTCCGAGATCATCAACCATTGCAGGTTATCGTGCCATTCGCCCAACTCATTCTGCGCACGCTTCAGCGCCTTGGTTAGTTCGGAACTGGGCAACAGATATTCTGAATACGCTTGATATAGATAACGCAACTTTTTGATTTCTTTACGAACCTCATGCAAGTCTGGGTTCTTTTTTCCTAGCGTTTTACGCAGTTTTCGCGTCAGCTTGTAGGCGTAGCTGTCGAGCGTGTCAGGCTCCAGCCGGTAATCATCCGATCCGACAGTCAATCGTTGCTCCAGGTTGATGATCGCCAGCTGGAGCAGCCTGTAACGCAAGTCGCCACCGAGCAACGCACAGCTGGTCTGCATGGCTTCCTGACGGGAGACGGCCTGATAACGCGCACCGCGCTTCTCCAGCTCCTGCACCAGCACCTGTCGATCCCGTAACGGCCCGGTTTCTCGACCTAACTCTGCCGAGAGGCTATCAACACTGGAAAACCAATCACCTTGCTCCCTCCATGGCCGCAACAGGCTACGCAGCCTGCGCATCGCTATGCGTGTCTGATGTAACGCTTCAGTGGCTGATGGATCCGCCAGCTGCAGAATATTCAGATCCAGAACGCGATACTGATCTACCAGAGAGTCTTGCAAATACTGCAACACATTATCGCCCATGCAGCTCCACTCCAAAGGTATGATTTACCACATTAGCCTGCCCGCATCGTGACAGTGAAGATGCCGAAATAGTAAAATTGTCAGTAAAAATGTGGCCAGGTAACTTGATAAGAATTTAGGAGTAACTGCATGAAACCTTTGCTCGAATCGATTGCGCTCGCCGCCAGCCTGTTCGTCGTCACGTTTTCTACTGTGCTTCACGCCGCAGACCCGGTGGCGATTGACGTCTATCGCGACCCTAATTGTGGTTGCTGCAAGGCCTGGATAGCACATCTTGAAGATAATGGTTTCAACGTGACAGATCACGTCGAGAACAATATGAGTGCGCTCAAGAGCAAGCTGGGAGTACCACAAGAACTGGCTTCCTGTCATACCGCGGTGCTGGATGGTCGGTTTATAGAGGGACATGTTCCCGCCGCTGACATACTAGCAATGCGTCCGCAGCCGGACATTATTGGCTTGGCGGTTCCGGGGATGCCCGCGGGCTCACCCGGGATGGAGATGGGCGATCGGGTCGACGCCTATGATGTCATTAGTCTTGATCAAAATAACGACACTTCGGTGTTCAGCTCTTACCCTTGACTGGGCCAAACCAGCGCGCCAGCGTTTGACGTGCGCGCTGTTTAACCTCATCGTTGATATACAGCGAAACCAAGCCCAGCGCACCGGCCAAAGCGCCGAGGTCATCGGAATAACCCGCGTCCGTATATTTTTCAGCCAGCGTCATGATGACACCTCCGCTTGAAGTTAACGAAAGCCTAACATGAAATCATCCGTGCGCCGGCAGAGGCGCTCGCTCAACCCTTGGGGCTGATGATATAGCGATTACGACCCAGCTCTTTGGCCTTATATAAACATTGATCCGCTTCGTGCATCCACTCATCACTGTTGCTGTGCTGATGCAACATGCAACCGCCAATGGATACGGTCACCGGGCCATCGGGCGTTTGTAACTGCTCTGCCACGGTGCTGCGAATGTGGCTGGCGGCCTGCTCCAGCCCGCTGCGGTCTACCATTGGCAGCAAGAGTACGAATTCTTCCCCGCCCATGCGAAACAAGCGGTCAGACTGGCGGCAACTGAGTTTGACGATCCGGGTAAATTCAGTCAGCACGTGGTCGCCGGCCTTGTGCCCGTGTGCGTCGTTTACTTCCTTGAATAGATCCAGATCCAGCACCAGCAAACCGTAAGCGGTTTTATGTCGTTGATAATCAGCCATGGCGATATCCAGCTCCGCGTCCATGGCCCTGCGGTTGCCGGCTCGTGTCAACGGATCCAGTGTCGCCAATTCGATCAGTTGCTCGCGCTGACGTCGGCCACGGTAGGCAAACACCGAGGCAAACAAGCTGGCGATCAGGCAAGTGACGGCGAAAGAAGTCATCTGGTAATGGCTTTCAAAAACCATACCGGGATGCAGATAGCCGTAGGTACAAACCACGATCAGAGACGCCACCGTGGCGATCGCGCTTTGCAAAGGCGGCACTACAAAGAAATTGAACAGGATCAGCGTATAGAACCAGAACAGACCGTTGACCCCGAGCTTGATCGACACCAGTACCGCGCCGGCAGAGTAGATCAGAGCAAGAAACTGGCCAGGTCGGATGGTATCGCCGGTACGCCAGGCATAGAGGACCGCAAGCCCGGTACTGACAACGAGGAAAGCATCGACCAGCCCTACCCACAGATTCCCTTCAAGCAGCCGAAAGACGATATAGGGGGTAATACCAATCAGCGAGCACAGCCCGACCAGGGTGATGATGGAAAGTTGAAAGTCTTCTTTGAGACGTATCAAGATGCTCTGCATGGAATCCTGCGTAGAATTCTAAAGTAGCGCTATTATTGTTGTGCCCGAGACTCCCCTCTGGGATAGCCCATCTCGGATTGCCCGCCTGGGACTTTCCGCCTGAGCCATCATCAGGATGGCCGCACTTTATAATCTGTTACCGCTGCCTACAATAGCCCAACGCCAGCATGGCACAATTGCCTGCACATCAATCCCTGATAGTCCTGTTTAGACGGCCGCCGTAGCCTGAATACGTTTGACCATGGCACGCAAGCCGTTACCGCGGGTCACGCTCAAATGCTTGATCAGATTCAATTGTTCAAAATAGTCTTCAATATCGAACTCACGAATAGCCGCGGGAGTCTTGCCGTTATAAGCCGCCAGCACCACGGCGAGCAAGCCCTTGACGATAAAAGCATCGCTGTCAGCGGCGAAATAGAGACGCCCGTCACGCTCTTCGCTGGCCAACCACACCTGACTCTGACAGCCGCGCACAATATGCTCCTCGGTACGCTGGCTATCATCCATCGGCGGCAGCTCGCGACCCAGGTCGATAATGTATTTGTAGCGATCTTCCCAGCTATCAAAAAACGCCAGGGTATCTACGATGTCTTCGCTACTAATGTCAGTCCCAAACTCGCTCATGCCAATATCACCTTAAATCCGCTCAAAAGAACATCCCGGTTTCCAGTTGAGCCTCTTCACTCATCATGTCGCGACTCCAGGGCGGATCAAACACGAGCTCGACCTTGACCACATCCACATTGGGTACGCGGCGCACGCGGTATTCCACATCGCCGACCAGTACCGGACCCATACCGCAGGCAGGAGCAGTCAAGGTCATGCGAATATCCACACGCTTGGCTGCCTGGTCTACCTCCACTGCGTAGATCAGTCCAAGATTGACCAGATCCACCGGGATTTCGGGGTCATAAACGGTACGCAGGGCTTCCCAGACCTGGTCCTCGTTGATGGAGTCGTCCTTGGGCTCGGGAAAGCTCAGCAGTTCGGGCTCCAGGCCCAGACTAGCCGCGTCAGTCCCGTCCACGCGCACCATCTGACCGTTATAGGTCACAGTATAGTTGCCACCCAGCGCCTGGGTAATAGTTACAAAGGTATCCTTGGGGATGGTCAGCGGAGTGCCGTCCGGAACCCGGCGCGCAGGACAATCCGCCTGCGCCACCACCATACGTCTTTCCATTATCAGCTCACACTAAAGCTTTCGCCGCAACCACACTGGTCTTTGACGTTGGGATTGATGAACCTGATCTGACGGTTGATACCCTCTTTGACCAGATCGATTTCGGTGCCGGACAGCACGTTCAGGCTGTCGCGATCAATCAGCAATTCAACCTGCTCATCGAGGCGATAATGCAGGTCGCTCTCAGCGCCCTGCTCGACCATGTCGATCACATACATAAAACCGGTGCAGCCGCTTTTCTTCACACTCAAGCGCACGGACTTGCCGGCCTCTGAGCCCAGCTGCCGACGGAAATGCTCCAGTGCTGCGGGTGTCACAGTGACTACCTGACTGCCTGGATCGAAGGATTCAACGCTCATGCCATGACTCCTTTTGGAATACAGATACTGATCATAGAAACTGCCTGACCTTGGTCAGCGCTTCAAACAAGCGATCAACATCTGCGAAAGTATTGTAGATACTGAAACTGGCGCGCACCGTACCGGGTATGCCGTACTGATCCATGATCGGCTGCGCGCAATGGTTACCGGTACGCACCGCCACACCCTGCTGGTCGAGCAGCATGCCGACATCATGCGGGTGCGCCCCTTCCAGCAGAAAGCTCATGACAGCAGTCTTGTTCGCCGCCGTACCCACCAGTTTCAAGCCGGGCATGGCCCGTGCCTTGTCTTCAGCATACGCCAGCAACGCCTGCTCGTGGGCCGCTGCGGCTACACGGTCATAGCTGTTGACATAATCCACCGCCGCGCCCAGGGCGATCACCCCGGCGATATCCGGCGTACCGGCTTCAAACTTGTAGGGCAACTGGTTATAGGTAGTGCCGGCAAAGCTGACGCTTTCGATCATCTCGCCACCGCCCTGGTAAGGCGGCATGCTCTCGAGCAGTTCGACCTTGCCATAGAGTACACCCAGGCCGGTCGGGCCAAATAGCTTGTGCGCGGAAAACACGTAAAAGTCACAGTCCAGCGCCTGCACGTCCACCGCCCAGTGGCTGATCCCTTGCGCACCGTCGATCATGCACAGCGCACCGGCTTCATGGGCCAAGCGGATGATGTCCTGAATCGGATTGATGGTGCCGAAGGCGTTGGACACATGCCCACAGGAAACCATTTTTACCCGCTCATCCAGCATGGCGGCGTAAGCATCCATGTCGATGGTGCCGGTAGCATCCACTGGGATCGCTTCGACTGTGGCGCCCTTCTCTGCCGCTACCATCTGCCAGGGCACGATATTCGAGTGATGCTCCATTCCCGATACCAGCACCCGATCACCCGGTTTCAGATTGGTCCGGCCCCAGGTGGCAGCGACCAGATTCAACCCTTCGGTGGTGCCCTTGGTCCAGATCACCTGACGCGATTCAGCCGCGTTGATAAATGCCGCCACCTTGCTGCGTGCGTTCTCGAACTTCTCGGTCGCGCGCTCGGCCAGCGCATGCGCACCGCGGTGCACATTGCTGTTGTCGTGACGGTAATAATCAACAATCGCCTGAATCACCGCCTCGGGCTTCTGCGTCGTCGCCGCGTTATCCAGATACACCAGCGGATGGCCATTGACCTGCTGATCAAGAATCGGAAAATCCGCGCGAATACGCTCGGCATCAAAAGCCGGAGCGCCTTTCAGCGACACCTGCTCACTCATAGGCCAACTGCCCCATCTCGGTGTCTTCACGCCCGAACAGCGCAGCCAAACGTGGGCGCAGATAATGCTGAATCGCAGGCTCTGGCACATCGTTCAACAGTTCATTGATAAAGCCGAAACTGAGCATGCTCATCGCATCGGCCTTTGACACACCGCGGCTCTGCAGATAGAACAGCGACGTCTGATCCAGTTGACTGATGGTTGCACCGTGGGCACAACGTACATCGTCGGCGTAGATCTCCAGCTCAGGCTTGGTATTGATTTCGGCCTGATGTGAGGTCAGCAGATTCTTGTTGCTCAGCTCGGCCAGGGTTTTCTGCGCCTGCGGATGAATATGAATCCGCCCGTTGAATACCGCTTTTGAGGAATCGCCAACGATGCCGCGGAACACTTCATTGGTGGTGCAGTGCGGTACGCAGTGCTCAACGTTGGTGTGATAGTCGATCAACTGCTTATTACGCGGCAGATAAACGCCGTGCAATTCCAGATGCGCACCTTCGCCGCGGTGATTGACCTGATAATCAATGCGTTTGAGGCGGCTGCCCTGGGCCAGAGTAAAGCCGTAGAAGCGTGACGAACGATGCAGGTCAACATGTACGCCACCCACATGCAGCAGGTCTTCCTGCTCCAGGTTGATGCGGTAATGCTGTACCTGGGCATTCGCACCCACCACCACTTCGGTCAGGGTATTGACGAAGCCATTCTGCTGCTCGGTACTGGACAGAAAGTGTTCGATGACTTCAGCCTGGCTGTTGTCATCCAGCACCATCAACAGCCGCTGGTTACTCACAGCAGG
This sequence comes from Halopseudomonas pelagia, assembly GCF_009497895.1. Lineage (NCBI taxonomy): Bacteria > Pseudomonadati > Pseudomonadota > Gammaproteobacteria > Pseudomonadales > Pseudomonadaceae > Halopseudomonas > Halopseudomonas pelagia. Next base: position 2,792,017 of record NZ_CP033116.1, read on the forward strand.
CTCCGCTTCAGGGGTGGATATATTGAGTACATACACCGGCTTGGCAAGTTTCTGCCCGGCCGCCACATGCACCAGGATACCGTCCGCAGCCCAGGCGTTGCTCAGCGCAGCAAACAGGTGGCGCTCTGCGTCAACAACCTTGCCCAGATGCTGTTTGATCAGTTCGCTTTGTGCTGAGTCCGCGTCGGCGAAGCGCACCACACCCTCAGGCAAGGCGCTGGAATGCTCGGCAGAAAACTGTCCGTTGATAAACACCAGGCGCGTGGCATCCAGCTCTTCAATCGGCTCGATGCCCTGCTGCCAATCGCCACCGGGCTTGACGGCCCATTGGCTGGGGCAGTCATTTTGCAGCGGCGTCAGCGGCGTGTATTTCCACATTTCCGTCTTGCGCGTCGGCCAGGCGGTCGCCGCCCAATGGGCAGCACCTTGCTCACGCAACGGCGCCAACCACTCGGGGCTGGTCTGCTGCTGAGCCAGTGCCAGCGCATGTCGTTGAAAATCTGTCATAGATTCAAGCAACCTCGTTTTCCAGCCAGCCGTAGCCTTTGGCTTCCAGCTCCAGAGCCAAGCTCTTGTCGCCGGATTTGACGATGCGGCCGCCGGCCAGCACGTGTACGTAGTCCGGCACGATATAGTCGAGCAGACGCTGGTAATGAGTCACGACGATAAAGCTGCGCTCGCTGTCACGCATGCTGTTCACGCCATCGGCGACTACCTGTAGGGCGTCGATATCCAGCCCTGAGTCGGTCTCGTCAAGAATGCACAGTGACGGTTCAAGCAGCATCATCTGCATGATCTCGTTGCGCTTCTTCTCGCCACCGGAAAAACCTTCATTGACGCCGCGCTTGAGAAAGCTTGCATCCAGATCTACGCGCTTGCTGGTCTCACGCGCGAGCTTCATGAACTCCACCGAAGACAGCTCCGGCAAACCCGCGTGCTTGCGCTTGGCATCCAGCGACACCTTGAGAAATTCCATGTTGCTGACGCCGGGGATCTCGACCGGGTACTGAAACGCCAGAAACAACCCTTCACGGGCACGTTCTTCGGTATCCAGTTCCAGCAGGTTCTGGCCCTTGAACGTGATGGTACCGCCGGTGGCTTCATAACCGGGGCGGCCAGACAATACATTGCCCAGCGTGCTCTTGCCTGAACCGTTAGGGCCCATGATGGCGTGCACTTCACCCGGTTTGATGTCGATACTCAAACCCTTGAGAATATCTTCATCCTTATCACCCACTTTCGCGTACAAATCCTTGATATGTAACATATTCACTGCCTGATAACTGTTGAATTAAAGGGACGCCAGTCGTTGATTCGGGTTAACCCACCGAACCTTCCAGACTGACTTCCAGCAACTTGCCCGCTTCCACCGCAAATTCCATCGGCAGCTCCTTGAACACCTCACGGCAGAAACCGTTGACGATCATGGAGATGGCCTTTTCCGCATCCAGGCCGCGCTGCTGACACAGGAACATCTGGTCGTCGCTGACCTTGGAGGTGGTCGCTTCGTGCTCGACCACAGCCGTCGGATTGCGGCTTTCGATATACGGGAAGGTATGCGCACCACACTGATCGCCGATCAGCAGCGAGTCGCACTGGGTAAAGTTGCGCGCACCGTCCGCACCCGGGTTGAACCGCACCAACCCGCGGTAGGCACTGTTACTGCGACCCGCCGAAATACCCTTGGCGATGATCGTCGAGCGGGTGTTCTTGCCCAGATGGATCATCTTGGTGCCGGTATCGGCCTGCTGAAAATTATTGGTCAGCGCCACCGAGTAGAACTCGCCGACGCTGTTATCACCTTTGAGGATGCAGCTGGGGTACTTCCAGGTTACGGCCGAGCCGGTTTCCACCTGAGTCCAGGAAATCTTCGCATTGGTATGGCAGATGCCGCGCTTGGTAACGAAATTGTAGATCCCGCCCTTGCCTTCGGAATTGCCCGGATACCAGTTTTGCACGGTCGAGTACTTGATGGTCGCGTTATCCAGCGCCACCAGCTCGACGACAGCTGCGTGCAGCTGGTTTTCATCGCGCATGGGTGCGGTGCAACCTTCGAGGTAGCTCACATGCGAGCCCTCCTCGGCAATGATCAGCGTGCGCTCGAACTGCCCGGTGTTCATTTCGTTGATACGGAAGTAGGTTGAAAGCTCCATCGGGCAACGCACGCCCTTGGGGATGTAGACAAAGGAACCGTCCGAGAACACCGCGGAGTTCAGGGCGGCGTAGTAGTTGTCTTTTTGCGGAACAACACTACCCAGGTACTTTTTCACCAATTCGGGGCAACGATGTACTGCCTCGCTGATCGGGCAGAAGATAACGCCCGCTTCTTCCAGCTTGGCGCGGAAGGTGGTTACCACAGAGACAGAATCGAATACCGCATCTACAGCCACACCTGCGAGCATTTCCTGTTCGTGCAACGGAATGCCCAGCTTTTCATAGGTAGCGATCAGTTCAGGATCAACTTCGGCCAGGCTCTTGGGCTTGTCAGCCATACTCTTGGGCGAGGAAAAATAGGAAACCGCTTGAAAGTCGATCTCCGGATAATGCACGTGCGCCCAGGTCGGCTCTTCCATTTCCTGCCAGGCGCGGAAGGCTTTCAGTCGCCACTCAAGCAACCATTCCGGCTCGCCCTTCTTCTCGGAAATGAAACGCACAACGCTTTCATCCAGACCGGGCGGCAAGGTATCGGACTCAATGGCTGAATGAAATCCAGCCGCATAGTCCTTCTTGATAAGACTCTCGACTTGTTCAGTCACGGTATCACCTCAATCAGGCAGACGGGCAAACGGCCCGGCTGCTACGTCAAATCAGGCTTGCTGGCGCTACTGCCCCGGTTTCGAGACTACTGCCAGCAAAGATAGAGCGGCTCTTGCAGGCCGCTTCAGATAATGCGCTGTAGCTCGGACACGGTCTGGCTACTGATCGCGCCTGCCCTGTCCTGACGGTTGCGCACACGTTGAATATCTTCGCGAGACACCAGATCAGCCAGGCTGATATCGCTCAGAAATTGATGCAACCGGTCGCTGAGATCGGACCACAAGTGATGCGTCAGGCAAACCTCGCCCTGCTGGCAATCACCCCGACCCAGGCAGCGGGTAGCGTCCATGGAGTCATTCACAGCTTCGACAATCTGCGCAACACTGATCGCCGCTGGACCACCTGCCAGACGATAACCACCACCCGGGCCTCTGACGCTTTCTACCAGGCGGCAACGGCGCAGCTTGGCAAACAGCTGTTCGAGATAGGAGATGGACACGCCCTGACGCTGCGAAATATCGGCCAGAGTGATAGGGCCCTGATCTTCGTGCAGCGCCAGATCCAGCATGGCTGTGACCGCGTAGCGGCCTTTAGTGGTCAATCGCATTGGCAATCCCGAGCCGGTTGAACATGCTTGCAATGATGCAATAGCCAAGCAATTTAGTCAAGTATTCGGCTGGCCCAGGAAGCGCTAAATGCGGGCATTATAAAGACATTTGGCCCTCGGCTGAACAGCCATTGCCCTGATAGCGAGAGGCTATTTTTATCCAGGACACCGCTTAAAACATAAAATGGCTGATACTTAGGTGCAGGTATGCCGCAGGTAGTGCTATCGTTTTGGCTGATTTGCGAACAGTACAATAAGGAGTCCTTTTACCATGAGTCACTACACCGAGTTCTTTATCAACGGCCAATGGGTTAAACCCAAGGGCGAGCAGACCCTGGACGTTATCAATCCGGCCAACGAAGAAGTGGCTGCGACCATTGCCCTGGGCAACAAGGAAGATGTTGATCTGGCTGTCGAAGCCGCGCGCAAGGCGTTTGAAACCTATTCGCAGACCAGCCGCGAAGAGCGTATTGCGCTGTTGGAAAAAGTGCTTGCGGTGATGACCAAGCGTCAGCCCGACCTAGCCAAAGCCATCTCCATCGAAATGGGCGCACCCGCCAAGCTGGCGAAGGCAGCGCAAGCTCCATCCGGCATCGGGCATTTTTCCGCGGCGCTGGATGCATTGAAAGAGTTCAAGTTTGAAGAAGAGATCGGTACCACCTTGGTGGTCAAGGAGCCTATCGGCGTCTGCGGTCTGATCACACCCTGGAACTGGCCGATGAACCAGATGGCCTGCAAAGTCGCTCCTGCCTTGGCAACCGGTTGCACCATGGTACTGAAGCCGTCCGAAGTGGCGCCGCTGTCCGCGCTGATTCTGGCCGAGATTCTTGAGGAAGCGGGCGTTCCCGCCGGCGTATTCAACCTGGTCAATGGCGATGGCCCAACCGTGGGCGCGGCCATGTCTTCGCACCCGGGTATCGATATGATGTCGTTCACTGGCTCCACCGGTGCGGGTCGTCAGGTGATGAAGTCCGGTGCAGATACCATCAAGCGTGTGGCCTTGGAACTGGGCGGCAAGTCGGCCAATATTTTGCTGGATGACGTCAACTTCGAGAAAATGGTTGGCCACGCGGTCATGTCCTGCATGAACAACAGCGGCCAGTCGTGCAACGCCCCTACGCGTCTGCTGGTGCCTAACAGCCGCATGGATGAGGTCGCGCAAATCGCCAAGGCCGTTGTTGCCAAGGTGAAGGCCGGTGATCCCGATGCGGAAGATACCGTTATCGGTCCAGTGGTTTCCAAGGCGCAGTGGAGCAAGATCCAGGGCCTGATCCAGGATGGCATCGCAGAGAAAGCCACGCTGATTGCAGGTGGCCCGGATCGTCCGGATGGTCTGACCAAGGGCTATTACGTCAAGCCAACCATTTTCAGCCACGTCACCAACGACATGACCATTGCCCGGGAAGAAGTTTTCGGCCCGGTACTGGTGATCATTGGGTATGAGAATGACGATGACGCTGTACGCATTGCCAATGACACCAACTACGGCCTGTCCGGCTATGTGTCTTCAGCCAACCTGGATCGCGCACGCAGCGTAGCCCGCCGTATCCGCACCGGCATGGTTCACCTCAACGGTGCCCCGCTGGACAACAAGGCGCCCTTCGGTGGTTACAAAGAGTCAGGCAATGGCCGCGAGTGGGGTCACTACGGCTTTGAGGACTTCCTGGAGGTCAAGTCCATCTATGGGTATAACGTGAAGCAGGCTTAACTACCGCTTCTTGCTTAACCGTTAAGTGGTATCTAGACCCCGGCTCCGTGCCGGGGTTTTTTGTCTTAGCGGGCGGGAGACTACTATTAGCTCGGAGCTTGGTCGCCTTCGGCGTGCCAGGGTTCCGAAAAACGCCGTGAATACGTCCTTGTAGGCTTGGATAAAACATCCCTGTTTTATACATTTTCTCCACCCTGACACGCCGAAGGCTCAGTGTACATTTGGGTGATGCAGAGGATGCTTTCCCAAGGTCAAAGGCACTGGGAACTCCATGTGTGGCCTTGACCTCGTCATTCACCTCTCCGCTTTTACCCTCGCTAGGCTATCCCAGCGACTTCACCGCCTCGATCATCTGTGACATTACCTTTTGTGCATCGCCGTAAACCATTGAAGTATTTTCGGCATAGAACAGCTCGTTCTCGACCCCGGAATAGCCTTTGCCTTGCCCGCGTTTAACCACGTAGGCCTGATGGGCCATGTCGACATTCAGAATTGGCATGCCGTAAATCGGGCTGGATTTGCGTGTGCGGGCGGCGGGGTTTACCACGTCGTTGGCGCCGAGCACGATGGCGACATCGGCCTGGGCGAAGTCTTCGTTGATATCCTCCAGATCGTGGATGATGTCGTAGGGCACGCCAGCTTCCGCCAACAGCACGTTCATATGTCCAGGCATCCGCCCGGCCACCGGATGAATAGCGAATTTCACGTCTACGCCCTGCTTTTGCAACAGCTTCACGAACTCGTACAGTTTGTGCTGGGCTTGGGCTACGGCCAGGCCGTAGCCTGGCACGATAATTACCTTGCTGGCGTAGTACATGGCGATAGCGGCATCAGAAGCTTCCGCCGACTTCATGCTGCCTTCGATATCCGAATCACCCTCCCCGCCGCTTTCACCAAACTGGCTGAAAATCACATTCGACACCGGGCGGTTCATGGCCTTGGCCATCATCAGTGTCAGCAAGGTGCCCGCCGAACCCACCACGGTACCGGCAATGATCATTGCCGGGTTCTGCAGCACAAAACCTTCAAAGGCAACTGCCAGGCCGGTGAAAGCGTTGTACAGCGAGATCACCACAGGCATATCGGCACCGCCGATAGGCGTCGTCAACATGACACCCAACACCAGGGCAAGAATGAAAAACAGCGAAATCATCAACATGGAGACTTCGCCGCCGGTCACGCCTGCAGTGGTGATAGCGGCGCCCAGACCCAGGGCCGCGAAAAACAGCACAGCATTGATCGCCTGTTGGCCGGGCAAGCGTATTGTTTTGCTCATGCGCCCATCGAGCTTGGCCCAGGCGACCAGCGAACCGGACAGCGCAACCGCGCCTATCAAACCGCCGAGTACCGCCAGCACACTGACCACCACACCATGTGACTGGGCATTGCCCGAGAACAGCTCGATGGCGGCAATCGCCGCTGCGGCGCCGCCGCCCATACCGTTATACAGCGCAACCATCTGCGGCATGTCAGTCATCGCGACTTTCTTACCGCTATACCAGGCCCAGCCGACGCCAAGCCCGAGAGCAATCATCACCAGGGCCAGATTCAAGACCACATGCGGCTGTGCCCGCTCATTGACGTCCAGGCCGTATAGAAAGGCCACCACCACAGCCAGCACCATGCCCCAGCCCGCAACGACAATGCCTGAGCGCGCGGTTTTTGGGCTGGCCATACGCTTGAGACCGTAGATAAACAACAATGCCGCTGTGAAATACGCCCCCTCGATAATCAGACTGGTATCCATAACTACTCCTTGTCTGCCGAAGAGGATTGATCCGTTTTCTTGTCGCTGGATTTGAACATCTCCAGCATGCGTTCGGTGACCACATAGCCACCAGCAGCGTTGCCGGCACCCAGGAGTACGCCAAAGAAGCCAATCACCTGCTCCAGCGGAGTAGCCGCATTAAGCAGCGCCCACATGGCGCCAACCACAACAATGCCGTGGATAAAATTCGAACCGGACATGAGTGGCGTGTGCAGGATCGCCGGCACCCGACCGATGATTTCGTAACCGGTGAAGGCAGCCAGCATAAAGATGTAGAGTGCAACGAAACCGGTAATGGTTGTGGTCACGTCCATAGTCATTCCCCCCCTGATTCGGCAGCCTTTCTGGCTGTCTCGTTTTTGATCTGCCCGTCGTGAGTAAGCACCGCGCCAGCGAGAATTTCGTCTTCCCAGTCCAGTGTCAGTGCGCCGTCCTTGACCATCAGCCCCACCAGCGCCAGCAGATTACGCGCATAGAGTTCCGAGGCATGCTCGGCCAAATGGCTGGGAATATTCAGCGGCGCGACTATGGTCGTCGGGCCTATTTCTACCGTATCGCCTGGCTGCGTGAGTGGCGTGTTACCGCCGCCCTCCGCTGCCAGGTCGATGATGACCGATCCGGGCTTCATGCCCATGATCTGCGCCTCGCTGATGATTTTAGGGCTGGGCCTGCCGGGGATCGATGCGGTAGTAATCACCGCATCGGCGCTTTGAATATGCCGGGTCAATACTTCCGCGACCTTGGCCTGCTCTTCTTCTGTCAGCTCGCGGGCATACCCACCCTGACCACTGGCGGACACGCCGGTATCGACGAACTTGCCGCCGACGGATTCCACCTGCTCCTTCACTTCAGGCCGCACATCGTAGCCTTCTACCATCGCACCCAGGCGCTTGGCAGTAGCGAGCGCCTGCAAGCCGGCGACGCCAGCGCCCATGACCAGCACCCGAGCCGGGCGCAGGGAGCCTACAGCGGTCGTCATCATCGGCAGAATGCGATTCAAGTTGGTGGCGGCCAGCAACGCTGCGTAATAACCTGCCAGTGCCGCCTGGGAAGATAGTGCATCCATAGCCTGAGCTCGGGTAATGCGCGGCACCAGCTCCATGGCGAAGCAGGTAATATTGCCATCGCGCAGCGCGCGGACTGTGGCCAGCTCCCTATGCGCGTAGACGAAACAGCAGAGCACAGTGCCGGGTTTCATCTGCCCGATTTCCGCAATTGAAGGGGGCTGTACGCTGAAAATCAGGTCTATCTCGCCTTCCGGATTGGCCAGGGTCACTCCGGTGGTTTCGTAGGCAGCGTCAGGAATGCGCGCGGCCAAACCGGCGCCTGGCTGAAGATTGATCTCGATTCCTAGCTTTTGAAGTTTCTCTACTACGGCGGGAACCAGGGCAACGCGCTTTTCATGCAGGCGAGTTTCTCTGGGGACGTACAGCTTGACTGGCATGGATGCTCCTTTGACGAGTCTTGTTTTGTCCAAGCATAGACCAAGACTGCACACAAAGGCACCACAACGCCAACAACGCCGCTTAGCCTCCCAACAACAGTAACCACAACGGTAGCGTTACCACAGAGAGCAGCGTCGACATGAAAATGACCGAGCTGATGATGCGGTTATCCTGCTGACCCATGTGAAAGGCCAGTACATTTACGCCGGTTGGGCACGCGGCCATGATCACCAGCACGGTGCGGGCTTCCGGTTCCAGCCCGGGTATGGCGATGCCAGCAATCAAAACCAATATGGGAAACAACACCAGCTTGCTCAGGGTCAGCAGGCTCATGCTTGTACTCAAGTGCAAACGGTAGTGAGACAGGCTCAAGCCAAGTACCAAAAGCGCGCAAGGCAATGCAGCCGATGCCAGCCATTCTACTGCCTTCCACAGGGGCGCAGGCACTTGCCAACCGGACAGGTTCAATAGCGCACCCAGCAGCAAGCCGATGATCAGCGGATTGGCCAGACTCTTGAGAGTGCTACGCAGATCAAAACCCTTGCCGTCTTCCTTGACCCAGAAGGCGTTGTAGAGGCTTTGCGCAGTAAACAAGACAAGACTATGGAAAATCAGAATGGCAAATAGATACACCAGGTATTCAGGCCCTAATACCAGCGTTATTACAGGGATGCCCACCAGCACATTATTGGAATAACTGGCAGCCAGACCCATGCTGGTCGGGTGACCGAGGCGACGATGCATGATCAGATTGACCACGCTGAAGATCGCCAGAGCAGGTAAAAAGTAGACCAGCACTAGCAAGGGCGATAGTGCCTGACCCAAATCGGCCTTGGCCAATCCAGAGAACAGCAGCACCGGCATGAACAGTTTGAAGGTCACTGCGTTTAGGGAGCCGCCCGCATCACTTGGTACCCAACGACGCCAGCCGAGCAAATAGCCAAGCAGGATCAGACCAAAAACGGGAATAAGGGCGTGGATGACGACCATGCTGCGCTCCTGAAAGGCGGGTTGCGAAAGGCAACACCGCCAAGCGCGCAGTCTACCAGTGCATTCCCCGTGGAGCGCTTACGTCATGGGGAACACACCGTTGCATCTAGGATGCAACCACCTGCTCAGGCCGGATGGCCCTGGAACTCCTCTGCTACAGACGCCATCAATTGTGCATTGTCATGCTGCCAGGGGTGAAAATCTTCCTTGTAGAAATCCCGGTAATCGCTGATCAGGTGGGAGAAAAACCCATGGGGTCCCCACAGCCAGTACATGCCTTTACACCAGGTCTTCACATTCAGGGCACCATCTTTTCTCAGCATGTGCCAGGTGCCCACGGTAACGTCTTTGAGAAAGAAGAAGGTCGCCTGGCGCATGGCCTTGCGCAGAATGCTACGGTCACCACAGACCTGCATATACACGTCAAACGCGACGGCCTTGTGCTCGGTCTCTTCCAGTGCATGCCAACGCCATAGTTGGCGCAATTGCGGAGTCGCACCCTGAATCCATTGCGGGTCGCGCAGCATGGCGTTGGCCATGATCGCGGTGAAATGCTCCATGGCCACAGTGCCGGCCAGTTGCCTCTCAGCGGAAAACTGCTTCTGCACAAAACGAATACGCTTCTTCACCGTGATCTCTAGGCGGTCTATGTCATACCCCAGATCGCGCAAGCGATTGTTATACTCCACATGTTCACGGCTGTGATGGCCTTCCTGACCGATAAAACCGCGAATCTGCTCTTTGAGCGCAGGGTCGGTAATCTGGTCGCGAAAATGCCTCACTGATTCGATAAAGTAGCGCTCGCCATCGGGAAACAACACCGACATGGCGTTGAAAAAATGCGTCTTGAATGGGTCATTACTGTGCCAATGCCGCGGTAGCGGATTGGGCAGATCAAAATCCATATGGCGCGGTCGTATGCTCAGGTTCGCGGGCGTCAGACTGGACATGGCAACTCCGGTTGCTAATTCGAAATGGCATCTCGGACGGGTGCCTAGGCTAAATATAAGCTGCGCAGGTGCCTGGCAACAGGTCGGATACAGCCAATTAGCAGGCTATTTCTGGCTCGATTCGAGGATGTTTGACGCTCAGGCTGGCGCTTTAGCCGTGCACAACTAATATTGGTTCAAATCCTTACCTCAACTTACGCAGGACGCTACATGACGGCGATCATCGACTTTCTGAATAATATCTTCTGGGGCTATGTGCTCATTTACGGGCTACTGGCAGTGGGTGTGTTCTTCACCATCAGGCTGGGATTTCTGCAGTTCCTGCATTTCGGTGAAATGATCAGAGCCATCCGTGGCTCGCGAGAGAGCGACGAATCGGGCATTTCACCCTTTCAGGCACTCTGTACCAGCCTGGCTTCGCGAGTGGGTACGGGCAACATTGCCGGCGTAGCCGTGGCGCTCTACCTGGGTGGCGCAGGCGCGATTTTCTGGATGTGGATGGTCGCATTGGTGGGTATGGCCACAGCCTACTCGGAAAGCACCCTGGCGCAGCTGTACAAGGTCCGTGATGGCAAGGGCCAGTACCGCGGGGGCCCGGCTTTTTATATTTCCAGTGGCCTCAAGGCGCCTTGGGCTGGTGGCATATTTTCCGTCTGCCTGATCATTTCCTTCGGGTTGGTATTCAACGCGGTACAGGCCAATTCCATCGCAGATGCCATGGAAGGTGCTTTCGGCTTCTCGAAAATGTGGGTCGGTTTGGCAATTGCTTTTTTCGCCGGACTGGTCATCTTTGGTGGGCTGCGCTCAATTGCACGCTTCGCCGAATTGATTGTGCCTTTCATGGCAGCCGCCTATGTGCTGATGGCGCTGGTGGTCATGGCGTTGCACTTTACCGAGGTGCCCGGCGTCCTGGCGATGATCGTCAAGAGTGCCTTCGGCCTTGAAGAAGCAGCAGGTGGCGCGGCAGGCTCCGTTACTGCGGCGATGCTCAACGGCATCAAGCGCGGTCTGTTTTCCAACGAAGCGGGCATGGGTTCTGCGCCCAACGTCGCTGCGACGGCCACACCCGCCCCGCATCATCCGTCATCACAAGGTCTGGTGCAGGCGATGGGTGTCTTTATCGACACCATCGTCATCTGTACCGCCACCGCGGTGATGATTCTGCTGTCCGGCGTGCTTGAGCCTGGCTCCGGCATTACCGGCACCCAACTGACCCAGCAAGCCATGGAGTCGCATATCGGTGTTGCGGGTACTTACTTTATCGCCATTGCGATCCTGTTTTTTGCCTTCACCTCAATCGTTGCCAATTACTCCTATGCCGAAAACGCGATGATCTTTCTCGGCGTCGGTAACACTGCCGGCCTTACCGTATTGCGAGTGGCGGCACTGGGCATGGTGATCTGGGGCGCGATGCAGGCGGTGGCCACGGTGTTCAATGCCGCGGATGCGTCCATGGGCCTGATGGCAACCATCAACCTGATCGCTATCGTGATGCTCTCTGGCACCGTAGTGAAGCTGACCAAGGATTATATGGCGCAGCGCAAGGCAGGGGTGGTGCCGAAGTTCAAGGCAACCGACTACCCCGAACTGAAAGAAAAGATCAAGAACGATATCTGGCGTTAAGCTAAGTAACGGGAATCAAGGGCGAACTCACCGAACCTGAACTCAAGGAAAGAGTTCAGCCCTTGATTTCCCGCAGGCTGTTACCGCCATCCACCACCAGCATTTGCCCGGTCAGATAGCTGCAACCTTCACTTGCCAAGAACACCACCACACGCGCGATTTCCTCCGGCGTGCCTGGCCGCCCTACCGGCGTATGCAAACCCGCTGCGATTTCCTCCGGCTGACTGGAATGAGTCGCTATCCAGCCTGGCGCCACGGCGTTCACCGTTACACCCTGCCCTGCTACTTCATGCGCCACCGCACGCGTTAACCCGACCATGCCGGATTTAGCTGCGCTGTAACCGGCGGTGCCGGGGAAAGTCACCAGGGGCCCGGTGACCGATGCAATATTCACTATGCGCCCGTAGCCGCTTTGCAGCATATGCGGCAGCACCGCGCGGGTTACGTGAAAGCAGGTATTCAGGTTCAGATCGAATTCGCGCTGCCATTGCAGAAAGGGCAGTTTATGAAACAGTTCGGGTAGCGGTGTGTCGACACCGGTCTGGGTCATCCCGGCATTGTTGATCAGGATATCGATGCGGCCAAACTGCTGCATTGCCCGCTGGACCAATTCCTCCACCTGATCGGCATCTGTCAGATCGGCGACGTGCGCCAGACAGCGCTCACCACTGTCATCCAGCGCTCGCTGGCGATCAAATATCCGGTTGGTGGTCGAGGTCAGCACCAGACTGGCACCCGCCTCGAACAGCAACCGCGCGGTAGCGAAACCAATGCCCTCGGCACTCCCGGCACCGGTGACCAGTGCTACCTTGCCTTGCATATTGTGCGTCGCCACAGTCAGTCCGCCAGTCGCCAGGTAGTACCGCCCTTGCCATCTTCCAGTACCACACCCATCGCAGTCAGTTCGTCACGAATACGGTCTGATTCGGCCCAGTTCTTGTCCGCGCGTGCCTGCAGGCGTTGCTTGATCAGCAGCTCAACAGCGTCGGCATCTACCCGGCCCTCGGCGCCGGCACGCAGGAAGGTATCCGGCTCCAGCTGCAGCAGGCCCAGACTTTCGGCCAATTCACGCAGGCGCGCAGCCAGGCCAGCCGCTGCCTCCATGTCTGTGTCCTTGAGGCGGTTAACCTCGCGGACCATATCAAACAGGACCGCGCAGGCTTCAGGGCTGTTGAAGTCATCATCCATGGCCGCGCCAAAGCGCTCGACAAAAGCCTCGCCGCCAGCGGCAGGCGCCTGGGGCAAGCCTTTCAGTGCGTGATAGAAACGCTCCAACGCACCCTTGGCTTCCTTGAGGTTGTCTTCGGAGTAATTGATCGCGCTGCGATAGTGGCTGGAGACCAGCAAATAACGCACCACTTCCGGGTGATATTTCTCCAATACCTCGCGAATGGTGAAAAAGTTGCCCAGTGATTTGGACATCTTCTCGCCGTCTACCCGGACCGCACCGGCATGCATCCAGGCCATGGCGTAGGGCTTTTCGTTGGCCGCTTCACTCTGGGCGATCTCGTTTTCATGGTGCGGGAACACCAGGTCCGGCCCTCCACCGTGAATATCGAAGGTGTCGCCCAGGCAGCAATTGGACATCACCGAACATTCGATGTGCCAACCCGGACGCCCATCGCCCCAGGGCGATGCCCAGCTCGGCTCACCGGGCTTCACGCCCTTCCAGAGCACGAAATCCAGTGGGTCTTCCTTGGCCTCATCAACTTCCACCCGCGCACCGATGCGCAGGTCTTCAATTTTCTTGCGCGACAGCTTGCCGTAGCCCACGAACTTGGCGACCCGATAGTAAACATCACCGTTGCCCGGCGCGTAGGCGTAGCCCTTGTCGATCAGCGTCTGAATCATCGCATGCATACCCGGCACATGATCGCTGGCCTTGGGCTCCATGTCCGGGCGCAGCACATTCAGCCGCGCCTCGTCCTCGTGCATGGCAGCGATCATGCGGCCGGTCAGGTCGAGGAAGCTTTCACCGTTCTCGTTGGCGCGGCGAATGATCTTGTCGTCAATATCAGTGATATTGCGCACGTAGGTCAGCTTGTAACCGCGAAAGCGCAACCAGCGGGCGACCACGTCAAAGGCCACCATCACCCGGGCGTGACCGATATGGCAGTAGTCATACACGGTCATGCCGCACACATACAGGCGTACGTGGTTGTCTTCCAGCGGCTTGAGTGGCGCTTTGGTCTTGCTCAGGGTGTTGTAGATCGACAGCGTCATTATTGGCCCCAGGAGTCTCTGAGTGTCACGGTACGATTGAATACCGGCTGGCCCGGTCTGGAATCCTTGCGATCAACACAGAAATAGCCTTCACGCTCGAACTGGAAGCGCTCTTCCGCTTCGGCGCTCGCCAATGACGGTTCGGCGCGACAGCCCTTGAGCACCACCAGAGAATCAGGATTGATGTTTTCCAGGAAGGTATTACCCTCCTCGTTCTTGTCCGGATTCGGCGCACGGAACAGGCGGTCGTACAACCGCACTTCGCATTCGACGCTTTGCGCTGCAGGCACCCAATGGATAACGCCCTTGACCTTACGACCTTCGGGGTTCTTGCCCAGCGTTTCCGGGTCGTATGAGCACAACAGCTCAACGATATTGCCCTGCTCGTCGGTCACCGCCTCATCGGCACGGATCACGTAACTGCCGCGCAAGCGCACTTCGCCGCCTGGCACCAGGCGCTTGTAGCCCTTGGGCGGCTCGACCATGAAGTCGTCCTGATCGATATACAGCTCGCGGCTGAACGGCAGCTCGCGTACGCCCATATCGTCTTTGGGATGACGCGGCAGATGCAGCTGCTCGGTCTGGCCTTCCGGGTAATTGGTGATAGTCACTTTCAACGGACGCAGCACGCACATGGCGCGCGGCGCGCTGGCATCCAGATCTTCACGGATACAGAACTCGAGCACGCCCATATCCACGACTGCATCGGAGCGCGTCACACCGATACGCTCACAGAATTCGCGCAGCGAGCCGGGTGTATAACCACGGCGACGGAACGCGCTCAGGGTCGACATGCGCGGATCATCCCAGCCATCCACATGACCTTCGTCGACCAATTGCTTGAGCTTGCGCTTGCTGGTCACGGTGTAATTCAGATTCAGGCGCGCGAATTCGTACTGACGCGGCGTGGCCGGCACCGGCAGGTTGTTCAGGCACCATTCATACAACGGCCGGTGATCTTCGAATTCCAGAGTACAGATGGAGTGGGTAACCCCTTCCAGCGCATCCGACTGACCATGGGTAAAGTCATAGCTGGGGTACACGCACCACTTGTCACCGGTCTGGTGATGATGCGCATGGCGAATGCGATACAGGATCGGATCACGCAGGTTCATGTTCGGCGCAGCCATGTCGATCTTCGCCCGCAGCACCTTGGCACCATCGGCAAACTCACCCGCTGTCATGCGCGCGAACAGATCCAGGTTTTCATCCACAGCGCGATCACGGAACGGGCTGTTGCGGCCCGGCTCGGTCAGATTGCCGCGGTATTCGCGCGCCTGTTCCGGCGTCAGATCACAAACGTAGGCCTTGCCAGACTTGATCAGCTCGATGGCCCAGGCATGCAATTGGTCGAAATAATCCGAGGCGTAGCGCACGTTGCCAGCCCACTGGAAACCCAGCCACTCCACATCCTGCTTGATCGCATCGATGTATTCCTGCTCTTCCTTGGCCGGGTTGGTATCATCGAAGCGCAAATGACAGTCACCACCGAACTCCTGGGCCAGGCCGAAGTTCAGGCAGATGGATTTGGCATGACCAATGTGCAAATAGCCGTTTGGCTCAGGCGGGAAACGGGTCACTATTTTGCTGTGCTTGCCGCTTTCCAGGTCAGCCCGAACGATCTGCCTGAGGAAGTGGGCGGGTGCGGTAGTTTCCGGTTTGTTCATAAGGTGTGCGAGGCTCGTTACGGGTGACGCCATCGGGCATCACGGATTTTGGCTAGGCCATAGTGGCCAAAACGCTTATCATACCGCAAAGTGTCAAGCGCCTGAACGTGGTCTGTGCCTCAGTCGCTGGATTCATTCAACTTTATTTGTCCGAGGATTGCCTTACATGGTCAAGCTGCATACCAACCACGGTGTCATCACCCTGGAACTCTTTGCCGACAAGGCGCCGGAAACTGTCGCAAACTTCGAGCAGTACGTGCGTGACGGTCATTACGACAACACCATCTTCCACCGCGTCATCTCCAACTTCATGGTTCAGGGCGGCGGTTTTGAACCAGGCATGAAGCAGAAAGAAGCCCGCGCGCCTATCAAGAACGAGGCCGACAATGGCGTAGCCAACGCTATGGGCACCGTCGCCATGGCCCGTACCATGGAGCCACATTCCGCCAGCGCGCAGTTCTTTATCAACGTGGCTGACAACGGCTTCCTCAACCACAGCGCGCCTACTGTCCAAGGCTGGGGTTACACGGTATTCGGCAAGGTGGTTGAAGGTATGGACGTGGTCAACAAGATCAAGGCCGTTCCCACTACCATGCGCGCCGGCCATCAGGACG
Organism: Halopseudomonas pelagia; assembly: GCF_009497895.1. Lineage (NCBI taxonomy): Bacteria > Pseudomonadati > Pseudomonadota > Gammaproteobacteria > Pseudomonadales > Pseudomonadaceae > Halopseudomonas > Halopseudomonas pelagia. The sequence goes on from NZ_CP033116.1 coordinate 2,808,369, forward strand.
TTCCCGCTGACGATGTGATCATCGAACGCGCCGAACTGACCGAGTAAAGCCGCTACTGATGCGCTATCTGTTTATTTCAGACCTGCATCTTGAAACAGAACGCCCGGACATCACCCGGGCGTTTCTGTATTGCCTGGAACATCGTGCCCGCCAGGCCGACGAGCTGTATATTCTCGGCGATTTTTTTGAAGTCTGGCTCGGTGACGATGACCCTAACCCTCTAGCCGCCCAGGTAATCAGCGTGCTTGCCGAACTGGCTGAGTCCGGGGTTAAAGTGTTTGTGATGCATGGCAACCGCGATTTTCTGATCGGCAAACGCTTTTGCCGCGCCGCCCGCTGCACCCTGCTCCCCGATCCCTATGTCGCCAACCTCAATGGCGAGCGCGTGCTGCTGATGCATGGCGACAGCCTGTGCATTGATGACCTGGGCTACATGAAGATGCGCCGCCTGCTGCGCAACCCGCTGAGCCTGTTTATTCTGCGTAATCTGTCGCTCAAGCAGCGCCACAAGATCGGCCGCAAGCTACGCTCGGAAAGCCAGATTCAAACCCGCCAGAAACCCAGCGACATTACCGACGTCAATCTCGGTCAGGTAGCGCAGGTGATGCGCGAGCATCAGGTACGCACCCTGATTCACGGCCACACCCATAGACCCGCGGTGCATACCTTGATGATTGATGGCGAGCCGGCCGAGAGGATTGTGCTCGGGGATTGGGACAAGGCTGGCTGGGTATTGGAGGTCGATGAGGATGGCAAGCGACTGGAGAGTTTTCCGCTTTAGGTCGGTGGTTTAATGATCCGGGACGAAGGTCAAAATGGATTCCCGCCTGCGCGGGAATGACGCTGTGGGAGCGGCAAGCCGCAAGTTACAAGCATTCAAAATCGAGTCAGACTTTTCCCGCCCCGGGTATGGGTCTGAAAAGCCAAATGGATTCCCGCTTTCGCGGTAATGACGTAGTTTGGGATATCGGTATTATCCTGCTACGCCTTTCTTACTGTCCCGCCCAACTCCTCCACATTTTCAACACCTCCGTCATTCCCGCGCAGGCGGGAATCCAAGCGGACTCATGTCCAGAATCACAGAACCCAACCTACACTCCTGTCCGAATCGTTCAGGCTAGCCCTTACGCCCACAAACCCACCCCAATCTCGTCATTCCCGCGAAAGCGGGAATCCATTTTGACTTTGACTTTCCAACAGCCCACAAAAAACCCCGGCTCTCGCGAACCGGGGTTTTCTTAAGGCTTGCAGCTTAAAGCTTGCCGCTTGAAGCTACCTTTAAACCTTGCTTTCCAACTCCGGAATCGCTTCAAACAGATCCGCTACCAGACCGTAATCAGCTACCGAGAAGATCGGCGCTTCTTCGTCCTTGTTGATCGCGACGATCACCTTGGAGTCCTTCATACCGGCCAAGTGCTGAATCGCACCGGAGATACCGACAGCGATATACAGGTTCGGCGCGACGATCTTGCCGGTCTGACCGACCTGCATGTCGTTGGGTACGAAGCCTGCGTCTACCGCAGCACGCGAAGCGCCCACAGCGGCGCCGAGCTTGTCGGCCAGCGAGTACAGGTGCTTGAAGTTGTCACCGTTCTGCATGCCACGGCCGCCGGAGATGACGATCTTGGCACCGGCCAGTTCGGGACGGTCGGACTTGGCCAGCTCTTCGCCAACAAAGCTCGATACACCGGCATCCTGGACGCTGGAAACCGCTTCTACGCTGGCGCTACCGCCTTCGGCCGCCACGGCGTCAAAGCCGGTGGCACGCACGGTGATGACCTTGACCGAGGCGCTGGACTGCACGGTGGCAATCGCGTTACCGGCATAGATCGGGCGCTTGAAGGTATCAGCGCTATCGACCGCAATGATCTCGGAGATCTGATCCACGTCCAGCAGCGCAGCAACGCGCGGGGCGTAGTTCTTGCCGTTGGTGCTGGCAGCGCAGAGGATGTGGCTGTGGCTCTTGCCCACTTCGGCAATCAGCAGCGCCAGGTTTTCCGGCAACTGGTGGCCGTAGGCTGCGTTGTCCGCCAGCAGGACCTTGGTCACGCCTTCGGCCTTGGCGACTTGATCAGCGACGGCAGAGCAGCCTTCGCCAGCGACCAGTACGTCGATATCACCACCTATTGCTTTAGCGGCAGCCAGGGTGTTCAGCGTCGCGGCATTCAGTTCGGCGTTGTTGTGTTCAGCAATAACTAGAATCGTCATCTCAGATCACCTTGGCTTCGTTCTTGAGTTTGTCGACCAGCTCGTCGACGCTCTTGACCTTGATACCCGCGCTGCGGGCAGCCGGCGCTTCGACCTTGATGGTCTTGACGGTAGAAGACACGCTCACGCCGAGATCTTCCGGCTTGAGGTTCTCCATCGGCTTTTTCTTGGCCTTCATGATGTTCGGCAGCGACGCGTAGCGCGGCTCGTTCAGGCGCAGGTCAGTGGTGACGATCGCTGGCAGTTTCAGATCAACGGTCTGCAGGCCGCCGTCGATTTCACGGGTGACCTTGACGCTCTCGCCGGAGACTTCGACAGCAGAGGCAAAGGTGCCCTGGCCGTAGCCGCTCAGCGCAGCCAGCATCTGGCCGGTCTGGTTGTTGTCGGAATCGATAGCCTGCTTGCCGAGGATGACCAGCTGGGGCTGCTCCTTGTCGACAACGGCCTTGAGCAGCTTGGCAATGGCCAGCGAGCTCAGATCATCGGCGGACTCGACCAGAATGGCTCGGTCAGCACCCAGAGCCAGTGCAGTACGCAGTTGCTCCTGGGCGGCCACGGGGCCGACGGAAACGGCGATTACTTCAGTCGCAACGCCTTTTTCTTTCAGGCGCACGGCCTCTTCCACGGCGATTTCGCAGAAGGGGTTCATGGACATCTTGACGTTGGCGAGATCGACACCGGAATTGTCCGCTTTGACGCGAACCTTGACGTTGTAATCGACCACGCGCTTAACGGCGACGAGTATCTTCACAGGAGCCTCCCTTGGATTGAATGGCTGGAACTAATTGCAATTAACCGTGACCAAATAAAATAAATCGTTCACAGTTAGACTTTTACAGCAGATTATGTACGCACCGTGATCTTGCCCCGCCCACCGCGTCGGGTCAATATTGGCATACATGCATCTGCGCATAAAGTCGCATTGTCAAAGCTGATGAGACATATCTATGCATTGGAGCATGCCCTGCAGGCTGTTATACTCGCGGGTTACACGATCACGGAAGATCACTCACACAATCGATTCAGATTAGGCCTAGAGTAGGAGATACATAGTGGAACGCGAATTCATGGAGTTTGACGTTGTCATCGTAGGCGCAGGGCCTTCTGGTCTTGCCGCCGCTTGTCGCATCAAGAAACAAGCAGCCGAAACCGGCCAGGAAGTCAGCGTTTGCGTTGTAGAGAAGGGTTCCGAAGTTGGCGCTCACATCCTCTCTGGGGCAATCTTCGAGCCGCGCGCTCTGGAAGAGCTCTTCCCCGATTGGAAAGAGCTGGGTGCTCCGCTGAACACCCCCGTCACCCGTGACGATATCTACATGCTGACCAGCGAAGAGAAATCAAGCAAAGTGCCCGGTCTGTTCGTACCCAAGACCATGCACAACGAAGGCAACTACATTATCTCCCTGGGCAATCTGTGCCGCTGGATGGCTCAGCAGGCCGAGAACCTGGGCGTAGAAGTCTACCCGGGCTTTGCCGCTCAGGAAGCGCTGATCGATGAAAATGGCGTAGTGACCGGCATCCTCACGGGCGACCTGGGCGTTGATCGTGAAGGCAACCCGAAGGAAGGCTTTTACACTCCAGGCATGGAACTGCGTGCCAAGTACACTTTGTTCGCTGAAGGCTGCCGCGGCCACATTGGCAAGCAGCTGATCAAGCGCTTCAATCTCGACTCCGACGCAGATGCCCAGCATTACGGTATCGGCATCAAGGAAATCTGGGACATCGACCCAGCCAAGCACGAAGAAGGCCTGGTAGTGCACACCGCCGGCTGGCCGCTGGATATCACCAAGAATGAAAATACAGGTGGTTCCTTCCTGTATCACATCGAAGACAATCAGATTGTTGTCGGCCTGATCGTTGACCTGTCCTACAGTAACCCACACCTGTCACCCTTCGATGAGTTCCAGCGTTACAAGCACCACCCGGTGATCAAGCAATACCTGGAAGGTGGCAAGCGCGTTTCCTATGGTGCCCGCGCCATCTGCAAAGGTGGTTTGAACTCGCTGCCGAAAATGGTCTTCCCCGGTGGCGCATTGATCGGTTGCGATCTGGGCACGCTGAACTTTGCCAAGATCAAGGGCAGCCACACGGCCATGAAGTCCGGCATGCTCGCAGCAGACGCGGTACTGGACGCGTTGAAAGCAGGTCGTACTGGTGGTGATGAGCTGACCGGTTACGTCAACGGCTTCAAGTCCAGCTGGCTGTACGATGAGCTGTTCGGTTCACGCAACTTCGGTCCGGCGATTCACAAGTTCGGTCCTTTGCTGGGTGGCGCGTTCAACTTTGTCGACCAGAACCTCTTCGGCGGCAAGATCCCGATGACCCTGCACGACACTACGCCGGATTACGCCTGCATGAAAAAGGCTGCCGACGCACCCAAGATTGCCTACCCGAAGCCGGATGGTGTGATCAGCTTCGACAAGCTCTCTTCGGTATTTCTGTCCAATACCAACCATGAAGAAGATCAGCCTGTTCACCTGCAGCTCAAGGACCCAAGCATTCCGATCGAGAAAAACCTGCCGCTATACGATGAGCCAGCTCAGCGTTACTGTCCGGCCGGTGTTTACGAAGTCGTCACCGCTGATAACGGCGACAAGCGCTTCCAGATCAATGCTCAGAACTGTGTTCACTGCAAGACCTGTGACATCAAGGATCCTTCGCAGAACATCAACTGGGTAGCGCCTGAAGGTACTGGCGGACCGAACTACCCTAATATGTAAGCGGCAAGCTAGAAGCTATTAGTTTGAAGAGAACCCGGCTCGCGAGAGCCGGGTTTTTTATGCGCTGCTGGAAAGGCAAAGTCAAAATGGATTCCCGCTTTCGCGGGAATGACGGGATAGGGTCGGAGGAGCAGCTGGGCGGATGCTGGGTGCTGGGTGCTGGGTGCTGGGTGCTGGGAACGAGTTTGAACCAGGTTCGAGGACTTAATATGCTCCGTTACAGGGTCATCAGTCCGCTTGGATTCCCGCCTGCGCGGGAATGACTGGGGTTGCTGAAAGAGCGGCGTATCAAAGACGACGCAGCAGCAACAGTACCGATACACCAGACTACGTCATTCCCGCGCAGGCGGGAATCCAAGCGGTTTCAGAACGATCCTAATGATTCCAACCCTGACCATGCATGCTTGCAGCCTGTCGCTTCTAAATCGGCAAGGACACCAAAGCCTCTTCCCGCACCGGCAAAACATCCACCGCCACTGTCAGCTTATGCTCACCACCACCGGTCATCACCCCCTTGAGCGGAGTCACATCGGCAAAATCCCGGCCCCAGCCGAGCACGATGTAGCGCTCATCCGGTACACAGCCGTTGGTGGGATCGATCTCCAGCCAGCCCCAGCCGGGAATAAATACCGCCAACCAGGCATGGGTAGCATCGGCGCCGAGCAACTTTTCCTGGCCTGCTGGGGGCATGGTTTCCATATAACCGCTGATATAGCGTGCGGCAAGTCCCAGCGACCGCAGGCAGCCAATGGCCAGATGAGCGAAATCCTGGCAAACACCGCGCCTACTGGCGAGCACTTCCTTGAGCGGCGTAGCCACTGTGGTGAAGTCCGGGTCGTAGACAAATTCGTTGAATATGCGCTGATTGAGATCCAGCACTGCATCCAGCAAATTGCGCCCTGCAGCAAAGCTGCTCAGCGCATAGTTGGCCAGACTTTCGTGCTGATGGATAAAGGGCGAGTCGAGCATGAACAGCCGCGCTTCCAGACAATCACGATTGCTGTAGCGAATATCAGCTGCGGTTTCGCGCACGGCCTGTTCCCAGGCAATGGTAGAAAAGAAATCCTGCGTCGGCCGCGGTCGGGTTTCGATATCGCTGGTGACGTTTACCTGCAACTCTTCATGTAGCGACTCGAGGGAAAAATACACCACCCGGTTACCGAAGAAATCGATACGTTCACGCATTCTCACCGGATTCGGTGAGATATCCAGCTTGGCGTTGGTACACCATTGCCAAGGCAGATTGCGCGGCAGAATGCGCGCCTCGTTATGGCTCAGACTGACCGGGCCGCTGTATTCATAGAGCGTGCTGTGGCGTAACTGGTATTTCATTTGCCGAAGCCCTATTAGGAGTTGTTGCTGTATTGCATGGTGACCAACTGGCGAGGCGGTTCCACGTGGCTGAAATGACTGTGCGACAGGGCATTGGATAACTCTGACATCGGCTCAATCAACTGATCCAGCAACTGATTGAGCACCTCGCGAGCTTCCTCGGAATTTTCCAGATCTGCCAGCATGTTGATATCCACCAGATGCAACTTGCTGGTCGCTTCGATGATCAGGCGCTTTTCCAGGTTGCGATAAGGCGAGCTGCCCTGGGACGGCAATCGGGTGATCTGCCGTTCCAAGCGTTTGAGCATATAACCGACGGAGCGTGGGTTGGTTTCATCGAACAGCAGCAGGTCTAGAATCGCCGCAGGATGCAGCTGGGAACGATAGCGGCGACGGTACACGGTGAAGTTGTCGGTAGACGCTAGCACCACTTCCCATAATGGAATACCCGGTTGAGTTGCGGTCAACAGCGCCAGCTTGAGCAGTTGCAGACTGCCCAACGTGCGTTCGATAAAACGCCCCATATCCAGAAAACGCCAGCCGTAATGGTGCGGCATGGTTTCATTACACAGGCCGAAAAACGCCGAAAGATCCAGCACCATGGCCTCCAGCAAACGCTGGCCAACCACTACGCCACGGGTTCGGGGCATGCTGTTGAAACGCTGACGCAGGCTGTTGATCGCACGCCAGCTGTCATCACCCAGATGGTCACGCACTGCTCTGCTGTTGCGCACGAAATGACCGAAAAGCATCGGCAGGCCTTCCGGCTGATCATCGGCGAACAACAGCAACAGACGATCCCGCGTGAGGATGTGTTCAGGTGAAAACCGGGCATGACCGCGGGCCGCATCAAGCTCCTCTTCCAGGGTCTCCGGATCCAGACTGATATCCAGCGCCGCCAGCAAGTCAGGCAGAATATTACTGCTACTCTCGTGCCGATCATCCTGCAGCAGCCGCCCCAGAGCTTCGCGCAAAAGGCGCGCACGGGTATCCAGACGTTCGCCATAGCGGCCCATCCAGAACAGGCTCTCCGCCACTCGGCAAGGCAGATCTTTGCCGTCTCGGGTGACCACTATTGGCCCCTGAGCCTGGCGCAACATGCTGATATGCGGTTGCGGTACCGGCGCCAGCACCCAGACATCCTTGACCGTGCGGCTTTGCATCAGCGGCGCGCCCGGCTCGCCAACCCAGGCCAACCCGCCGGGCATAACGCGGAAATGCCGCTCGTGCACTGGCTTGCCCAGATCATCCGGCTCGACCAGACTGAAAAATCGCAGCGTCGTATGTTGCCGCTCCAGCTTTCTGGTCTGCGGATTAAAGCCTGGGGTAACCGAAGACACCACCGGTCGCTGCGCGGTAAAGAGATAGGGTCGCTGCTGCATATCACGGCGCAGTCCCTGGATCGCTTCCAGACTCATCTGCCCTGCCCTGAAGACTTTCCCGGGCTGGCTGATATCGCGCAGTATCCATTCATCCAACGACTGGTTAACCTGCGCCAGGCCCTCGCTATTTCCGCACCAGAGCGTCTCACGGCAGCGTAACAGCAAGGTTTCACCCAGCAGCCGTTGGCACAGACCCGGCAGGAACGCAGCGAGTGCCGGATGCTCTAGGATCCCGGCGCCCAGGGCATTGGCAATCCGCACTTCACCATTGCGCGCCGCCTGCAGCAAGCCCGGCACGCCAAGCAAGGAGTCGGGGCGCAGCTCCAGCGGGTCGCACCAGGGGTCATTGATCTGCCGAACGATCACGTCAACCTGGGTCAAACCGCCCAGCGTACGTACCGATACCTGCCCCTCGCGCACGACCAGATCATCACCCTCGACCAGCGCAAAGTTCATATAGTTGGCCAGCCAGGCATGCTCGAAGTAACCGGGGCTGCCCGGGCCGGGTGACAACAACACTATATTCGGCTGCTCGCGACCGGAACCGGCCAGACCGGCAAGGCAGCGATGCTGGGCCTGATGGAAGCCAGCCAGACGGTTGATCGGCGCTTCCCGGTAGATACTCGGCAGCGCCCGAGCCAAGGTAATACGGTTTTCCAACGCATAGCCGGCACCGGACGGCGACTGCGTCCAGTCGCCCAGCACCTGCCACTGCCCCTGCTCGTCACGGATCAGGTCAGTACCATGAAAAATCAGCAGCGGGCGGTCCAGTTGCGACGGCGAGTCGGCAGCGGCAAACAAGAAACCTGGATGGGTAAATACCAGCTCCGGCGGCAAAAGCCCTTCATTGATGACGTTACGGTCACCATAAAGATCATCGAGCAAGTGTTCCAACAGTCGACTGCGTTGCTTCAACCCGGCTTCAAGAGTCTGCCATTCATGGGTATTGATCACCCAGGGCAAGCAATCCAGCTGCCAGGAGCGCAGCTGGCCGGGGTCGTCTTCGTAGGGATTGAAGGTGACACCGTTCTCATGCAGCAGGTTCTGCGCTTCTTCGCTGCGGCTGACCAGAAAGTCTGGGCCCAGCGCGGAGAACTCCTCGATAAGGGCCTGCCAATGGCTGCGCGGCTGCTGATCGCTGCCCAGCAGCTCGTCATGCTCTTCATGTCCGGGATAATCCCCGAGAAGCGATTTAAGCGATGGATCCAGATTACCCGGTAACAGCATGAGTTAGTTCCTGAGCGGCGCTCGAAGCGAGCGCCGGTGTGCGCTGCAGCAAAAAACTATTATAGACCAGAGGCAGGCACGGCAGCACGTCGCAGATCGAGTGTATGCGGGTATTCCTGGCCGGGAGCCTGTTCAATGTGTTTCATTTCTCCCTGCGTATGTCCATGCGACCAGAAGCGTGCCATACGGCGAGCTTCTGCTTCATTGGCATTCACCGGGAAGGTTTCATAATTGCGCCCTGCCGGATGCACTACGTGATAGGTGCAGCCGCCCAGGGAACGGTTGTTCCAGCTATCGACCAGGTCGAATACCAGGGGCGCGTGTACCTCAATCATCGGATGCATCGCCGAAGGCGGCTGCCAGGCACGATAGCGTACTGCAGCCACGCCCTCCCCAGGGATGCCGGTAAACTGCAATGGCACCTTGTAGCCATTGCAGGTCAGTACGTGGCGTGACGGATTGAAGTCGCTGACTTTCACTTCCATACGTTCAACTGACGAATCCACATAGCGGGCAGTGCCGCCCCCGCTGACCTCTTCCCCCAGCACATGCCAAGGCTCGATAGCCTGGCGCAATTCGATACCCACACCGTCATAACGCACTTCGCCGCAATGCGGGAAGCGGAATTCCAGGAAGGGTGCAAACCAGTCAGCTTCAAAGACAAAGCCATGGGCATTCAGATCGGTGATCACATCGCGTAGATCCTGCCAGATAAAATGCGGCATCATCCAGCGATCATGCAGTGCTGTACCCCAGCGCACCAGTGGCTTGCGGTAGGGTTTGGCGTAGAAGCGAGCGACCAGCGCGCGAATCAACAACTGCTGCATCAGACTCATTTGCGCATGCGGTGGCATTTCGAAGCCGCGCAGCTCAAGTAGACCGAGCCGCCCGGTGGCGGTGTCGGGCGAATAGAGCTTGTCGATGCAGAACTCCGCGCGGTGGGTATTGCCGGTGATATCAGTCAGCAAATGCCGCAGCAGGCGGTCCACCAGCCAGGGCTGGGGCACTTCGCCTTCGGGCATCTGCGAGAGCGCGATCTCCAGCTCGTACAAAGCTTCATGACGCGCTTCATCGACCCGGGGTGCCTGGCTGGTCGGGCCGATAAACAACCCGGAGAACAGGTAAGACAGGCTTGGGTGGTGTTGCCAGAAGGTCAACATACTGGCGAGCAAGTCCGGGCGGCGCAGGAACGGCGAATCCGCAGGCGTTTTACCGCCCAGCGTGACATGGTTGCCACCGCCAGTACCGGTATGCCGACCATCGAGCATGAATTTCTCGGTGCCCAGTCGGGTCAGGCGCGCTTCTTCGTAGAGAATATGCGTATTATCGACCAGATCGCGCCAGTTGGATGCCGGCATCACGTTGACTTCGATCACACCCGGATCAGGCGTAATCATGAACTTCTCGATGCGCGAATCCGAGGGCGGAGCATAACCCTCGATGCACACGGGCATCTTCAGGTGAGCAGCGGTCTGCTCGATAGAGGCCAGCAGCTCCAGGTACTCCTCAAGTTGAGCCAATGGCGGCAGGAAGATAAACAGTTTGCCGTCACGCTCTTCCAGGCACAGCGCTGTGCCGATAACGCCCTCTTCACTCAGGTCGGTCAACTGTTCCTGCCAATCCTGACCAACTGACTGGTGATGTCGGCCGTCTGTCTGGTTGCTGGCCGCCTGCACTTCGCTGTAGCGACTGGCCACCTCACCATGCACATCCGACAGCGCCGGCGGCGTGTCGAACAACGAGCGCGGCTGTGGTTCATCAAGCTTGCGCAGCGGCAAAGCGGAAAGCGGCAGACGCAGGCCCATGGGCGAGTCGCCCGGCACCAGATACAGATTCTGCCGGCGGATCGGCCAGCGGCTGCTTTGCCAGCGATCGGTGCTCAGATCACGGGCCAATGGCAACGCCAGGCCGGTCATCTTGTCCAGGCCGCGCTCAAGCAGCCGCACCAGTCTGGCGCGGCTCTCGTCATCCTGGAGTTCGTGATCACTGAGTTTCACGTCGCTGGGCTGTTGCTGCTCGAGCCACAGGTAATAGTAGGTATCTTCAAAACAGGGAATCAGATAGCGCTCATCCAATTCCAACCGCTTGGTCAGCTCGGCGGCAAAACGCTGCACGTCCTTTTCGCCGAACTGGTAGTCCTTTTCCACATCCGCCAGCCACTGGTCATCCTGCCACATGGGCTTGCCGTCGCGGCGCCAGTAGCAGGCCAGGGCCCAGCGTGGCAGAGGCTCACCTGGATACCATTTGCCCTGCTGGTAGTGCATCAAGGAATGTGGCGCGTAATGCGGGCGCAGACGCCGCAGCAATTTCTCGGCGAGCCCTCTTTTGGTCGGCCCTTGCGCAGCAATGGTCCATTCTGGTGCATCCATATCGTCGACCGATACAAAAGTGGGCTCGCCGCCCATGGTCAGACGCACGTCAAGCTCTTCAAGTTGCTGATCAACCTGATCGCCCAGCGCATCAATTCGTGCCCACTGGTCTTCGGTATAGGGTTTGGTCACGCGCGGATCTTCATGAACGCGCGTGACGCTCATTTTGAAATCAAACTCAACCTTGCACGGCTCGGAAGCACCGGTGATAGGTGCCGCGCTGGAAGGCTCTGGTGTCGCCGCCAACGGAATATGCCCTTCCCCGGCAAAGAGGCCGGAGGTGGGATCCAGACCAATCCAGCCCGCGCCGGGAATGAATACTTCGGTCCAGGCGTGCAGATCGGTGAAGTCCACTTCGGTACCTGAGGGACCGTCTAGCGCTTTTACATCAGCGGTTAGCTGGATCAGATAGCCCGACACGAAGCGCGCCGCCAGACCCAACTGGCGAAATATCTCCACCAGCAGCCAGGCCGAATCACGGCATGAACCGCGCTGCAGGGTCAGGGTGTCCTCAGCGCTCTGTACGCCCGGCTCCATGCGGATCAGGTATTCGATGTCCTGCGACAAACGTTGATTGATCGATACCAGGAAGTCCGCCACGGACCTGGGCTCTTTGCTGACGGTGGTCAACCAAGCCGCAAGCAAGGGGCCCGGTTCGTTCTTTTCCAGATACGGGCCCAGCTCCTTGCTCAACGCCTTGGGGTATTCGAAGGGGATTTGCTCGGCGTAATCCTCAACGAAAAAATCGAAGGGATTCACCACCGTCATCGGCACCACCAGTTCTACGTCCACATACAGATGATCGATCTTGTCCGGGAATACGACGCGGGCCACATGATTGCCGAAGGGGTCCTGTTGCCAGTTGATAAAGTGCTGACCACCCTCTATTTTCAGGCTGTAGGCGTCAATCGGCGTGCGGCAGTGTGGCGCGGGCTTCAGGCGAATATGGTGAGCTCCAACCGCTACCGTTCTATCGAAGTCATAACGAGTGGAATGTTTCAGCGCTACACGAATAGTCATGAATCGTTTCCCGAAGCAATGGCAAGGTTAGCCCAAGAGCATAGCAACGCCTGTGCCAAGCGGCCTGGGTAAACTCTTTTGAATATAGCTGGTCTGTGTTGAGGATAACTCTTTTGCCATCCAGCAGTATGACAATCATGGACCAGCACATATCTACTAACATCAATCCTAATGGCTAAAGCAGCAAATGCGTATTAGTCTGGTATAGCAATTGCAGCGTTTCGTCCCATCACCCCAGCACACAAGAGTGGCTTAATGAGCAAAGTTAATTGGGAAGACTACGCCTCTAAGGGATTTTTTGACGAACTCATCTCTGCTTCGGGACAGGCAAGACCGGAAGCAGCCATGCTTTGCCAGTATCTCGCCGATCTCGACGCGCGCGAGCTCAGCGAGCATAAAACCGCGGCTGAGGTCGCCATCCAGCTGATGGGCATCACCTTTACGGTGTATACCGAAGGCAACATGATCGACCGCGCCTGGCCGTTCGATATCGTGCCACGCATCATACCGCTGGCCGAATGGCAGAAGACCGAAGCCGGTTTGAAGCAGCGAGTCCAGGCGCTGAACATGTTTATCGATGACCTCTACCACGATCAGAAGATCATCAAGGACAAGGTCTTCCCTGCCGAAATCCTCGCCAAGTCAGTGAACTTCCGCAAACAATGCGTCGGCGTCCACCCCCCGCACAATATCTGGGCGCATATCTGCGGCTCTGACCTGGTACGGGACAAGGACGGCACGCTCTATGTGCTCGAAGACAACCTGCGTATACCCTCTGGCGTGTCGTACATGCTGGAGAATCGCAACGTCACCAAACGGGTGTTGCCCGATCTGTTTGCTACCGGCCGCATCCAACCGGTGGATGATTACACCTCGCAGCTGTATGACATGCTCGCCTCCATGTCCCCGCGCCCCGGCGATGACCCCTGTATCGTCATTCTGACGCCAGGCATCTACAACTCCGCCTATTACGAGCACGCCTACCTTGCCCAGCAAATGGGCATTGAGGTAGTAGAAGGCTCCGACCTGGTGGTCGGTGATGACGACTGCGTGTATATGCGCCGTATCGACGGCCTGAGCCGGGTAGATGTGATCTACCGCCGCGTTGATGACCTGTTTATCGATCCCGAGGTGTTCAATCCGGACTCAGCCCTGGGGGTCAGGGGCCTGATGCGCGCCTGGCGCAAAGGTAAGGTCGCACTGGCCAACGCGCCGGGAGCTGGCGTGGCCGATGACAAGGTGGTCTACGCCTTCGTACCGGCGATCATCAAGTACTATCTCGATCAGGAACCACTGCTGCCGAACGTACCCAGCTACCTGTGCATGTTCGACGACGACCGCAAGTACGTGCTCGACAACCTCGACAAGTTGGTGGTCAAACCGGCCAATGAGTCTGGCGGCTATGGCATGCTGATCGGGCCGCACTCGACGAAAAAGGAACGCGACAAGTTCGCTGAATTGATCAAGGCAGATCCGCGCAACTATATGGCCCAGCCTACTTTGGCTCTTTCTACCTCACCTACCCTGTGTGAAAACGGCGTTGAGCCGCGCCATGTTGATCTACGTCCTTTCATCCTCTCCGGCGAGACCCCGTGGGTAACCACCGGCGGCCTGACCCGCGTTGCCCTGACCAAAGGTTCACTGGTGGTCAACTCGTCCCAGGGTGGCGGCAGTAAAGACACCTGGATCGTCGACATGGCGGGGAACTGATTATGCTTTCAAGAGTTGCGGAAAATATCTATTGGTTGGCTCGCTACATCGAAAGAGCTGAAGACACTGCCCGACTGCTGAGCGTCAACAGTCACCTGCTGCTTGACCTGCCCCGCTCCACCAAACTCGGTTGGTCAGAAATAATCGCCATCACCGGTAATGACGAATTGTTCGATGAGCACTATGAAACCCGTGATGAAGCCAGCGTGCTGTCATTCATGTGCGGCGACCGTCGCTATTCGGGTTCGATCATCAGTTCACTGGCGGGCGCCAGGGAGAACCTACGAACCACACGTGAAGTTATTCCAAGAGAAATATGGGAGGAAATCAATCAGCTATACATCAATGTTCAGGAACAGGTTGAAGCTGGAATTACCCCAAGACGGCGCGACGCGTTTCTCAACCGGGTGATTCGCAGTTGCCAGACGGTGAATGGCCTGGTCGAAGGCATGCTCAGTTATACCACCGCTCGTACCTTCCTGATGATTGGCCGCCAGCTGGAACGCGCGGACATGACCACGCGTATCATCGACGTGCGCTCGGCCAACCTGCTCCCGCGCAGTCCCGAAGAACTGACTCCATTCGAGACTCTGCAGTGGATGAGTGTGCTCAAATCACTCAGCGGTTTTCAGATGTACCGTCAGCATGTTCGCTTGCGTATCCGTGGCCCGGATGTGCTGCAATTTCTTCTGCAGGACCGGATGTTCCCCCGCGCTGTAGCTTGCAGCCTTGAGCGTCTGGCCATTGCGTTGAAGAATCTGCCGATGCACGAGCTGGCTTTGGAAGAAGTTGAAACGTGCAGGAAACATATTGCCGAAGCAGAGATCATACGTATGGCAGCAGAGCCGGATCTGCTGCATGCATTCGTGGACGAGATCCAGATCGATTTCACTGAATTGCACGATGCCATTCGCAAGACCTATTTTGCCGAACCGGAAGAGGCAACCCAATCACAGGAGCAATGACCTGCCCGCTCCGGCGCAGGTCGGAGCATCCCTTCATGGATATTCACCCATGAGCTATTTTGATCAGTTGGTTCAGCGCAGCGATGGTAGTCAGTTATTTGATTACCATCCCAACGGCCATGTGCAGCGTTGCCAGTGCGGCCAGACGGTGTTCTTCGACAACCAGTTTTGTCTGCGTTGCGGTTCGGCGCTGGCCTATCATCCAGAGCAGGGCAAGCTCTGCAGCATTGAGCAGGAGCCCAACAGCGATAAATGGGTAATTCGCTCTGACGGGCCTTTGGCAGGCCAGTCCTTCAGCCTTTGCCAGCACCGCCAGAGCGCGGCGCAATGCAACTGGCTGGTCAGCAAGGAAGAGAACGCGCCTTACTGTGTAGCCTGCGCGCTGAACCTGACTATCCCCGACCTGAGCATTGCGACCAATGCCGATTACTGGCTTACCACTGAGCAAGCCAAGCGGCGGCTGATAGCCCAACTGACCATGCTTGGGTTGCCCACGGTGTCCAAAAACCTGGACGCGAAACAGGGCCTCGGCTTCAAGCTGCTACGCCCTATTCCCGACGGCCCCGCAGTGCTTACCGGGCATATGGACGGTGTGATTACGTTGAATATCGAAGAAGCTGACCCCGCGCATCGCGAATCGGTCAGGCAGAACATGCACGAACCCTACCGCACCATGCTCGGGCATTTTCGCCACGAGTCCGGGCATTACTACTGGGATCGCCTGGTCATGGACACGCCCTGGCTGCCAGTATTCCGGGACCTGTTTGGTGACGAGCGCCTGGATTACAAACAAGCGCTGGAAACACATTACTACCAGGGCCCGCCGGTAGATTGGTTTCACACCTTTATCAGCAGCTATGCCGCGTCGCATCCCTGGGAAGACTGGGCAGAGACCTGGGCGCATTACCTGCACATGACCGACACGCTGAACGTGGCGCTGGATTTCGGCATCCGCCTGGACACTCTCAAGCTGCATATCGATGAATTCGACGCTAGCCATTTGCAGGGTTGCCCCAGAGGTAACGACGATCAGGAGGTGTTCCTGGCCTTTATCAATCGCTGGGTGCAGCTGAGCAGTGTGCTGAACGTGTTGGCCCGCAGCATGGGCCAGGCCGATATCTACCCCTTCGTGCTGACCACCCCCAGTTTGCGCAAGCTCTATCTGGTGCACAGCATCGTGGCGGATGTCGGCTAATCAGGCCGCCACAATCGGAATGCGCTCCAATACGTCCGGCAAGGGTGGTAACCCATGTCGGGCGCGAGCCCGCTGACAGTCCTCATTGCCCAACCCGTTTTCGCCATGCCAGGCGAACTCGCGGCAACTCGTTGAGCGCTTTTCATAAATATTGCAACGCACGCCTTCGCCCACCTGCCCCATCAGTGCAGTGCAGCGTGGTATCGGTTGATTGGTGCCTTGCATACAGCTCAAGAAGGGAGAGATCTGTTCCGTCAGATGTTGCGGGACCAGCCCGTCGGGGGAGTCGTCCGTCTCGCCCCAGTAAAACGAAACCCTGAATGTAGCGCAACACGCGCCGCAGTTCAGACAGGGTGAAGGTTGGCTCATTTAATTGCGGTACTCACATGGCTTCGGAGCCATGACTTGTACAACCTCTGCAGGCGCCGCACAAGAGGGGCTCCAGCGCTTTTACAAGTATTTTTTCCGGGCACTATTCATTACCTTATGAAAAGACATAGCCAGCATCATTGCAGCCACCCCTGCGAGGCGTTAACAGGTAAGATCGAGGTTTGTCAGTACAGCCAATGGATAGCTCATGAACAGCCAGACGCCCCCCTCTACCGTGATTGCCGGAATGGACACCCAGCGCCTCGAGCGCATAGCTACACACCTGGACCGGGCTTATCTGCAGCCGGGCAAACTGCCTGGCGCAATGACCCTGGTCGCCCGCCGAGGCGAAATCACTTACCTGCACTCCCAGGGTTTGATGGACGTGGAGCGCAACAAGCCGGTGCAACGCGACACCCTGTTCCGTATCTATTCAATGACCAAGCCGGTCACCTCCATTGCGTTGATGCAGTTGTACGAACAGGGCCGCTTTCTACTCGATGATCCGGTGCACAAGTACATTCCCTCGTGGGCAAAGCTACGCGTCTACAAGTCCGGCATTCACCCGCAGTTTCTCACCACCGCACCTGACCGGCCGATGAGCATCCGCGACCTGCTGACTCACCAGTCCGGCCTGACCTATGGTTTTATGAACCGCACCAATGTAGACGCGGCTTATCGGGCACTGAAACTCGACGGCGGCACCGGGCATACCCTCGAGCGGCTGGTAGATGAGTTATCGCGCTTGCCGCTGGAATTCTCTCCCGGCAGCGCCTGGAATTACTCCGTGTCCACCGATGTGGTCGGCTATCTGGTTCAGGTATTGTCGGGTATGACCCTGGACGAGTACCTGGCAGAACATGTGTTCAAACCCCTCGGCATGATCGATACCGCCTTTACCGTGCCTACCGACAAGATTGATCGGCTGGCAGCCTGTTACCAATACCAACCGGGGGATCAGTTCAGCTTGCAGGACGATCCAGCGCATTCCGCGTTTACCCGTGCACACGGTTATTTGTCCGGCGGCGGCGGCCTGGTCAGCAGCATGGATGATTACTACCGTTTTGCGCAGGCGCTGGCTAACGGCGGCGAGTATCAGGGCGCGAGGATCATCGGGCGCAAGACGCTGGAGTTCATGCGCATGAATCACTTGCCAGGCAATCAGGACCTGCCGGGTGTTTCCGTGGGTGCGTTCAGTGAAACGCCCTACGAAGGCTCCGGTTTTGGTCTGGGTTTTTCGGTGAAGACCGATGTGGCGAAGTCACAAACCAACGGTTCGGTGGGGGAATACGGTTGGGGCGGCATGGCCAGCACCAATTTCTTTATCGATCCGCAGGAAGACCTGTTGATGATCTTCCTGACCCAGCTGATACCTTCGTCGAGCTATCAGATACGCCAGGAACTGCGCGCCATCATCAATGGCGCACTGGTGGACTAGTTGGTCGACCGTGCTGCGCCAGAAGCACAGCACGGCTGGTTATTCGTGCTCTACCCAGATCAGCGCCTCGGTATCGAAACCCAGTTCCGCCGCACGTTCGACAAACGCCTGCTTGTCCTCCTCGGGGATCTGCGGCTCGCGGGCCAGCAGCCACAGATAATCCGTATTGGGGCCGGAGACCCAGGAATACTGATAGTTCTCCTGATCCAGCCCGAAGATGCCATAAGCACCGTAGAACGGCCCGAAGAAAGACACCTTCAGATAACCGGTCTGCTCATCCTCGACAAAGTAGGCCTTGCCTTCCGCCTCTTCCCACTCGCCCTTCTCTTCCGAGTAGCCCTTGTTCAGCACCTTGATGCCGCCGTCTTCGCGCAGGCTGTATTCCGCCGTTACTCTGCTCAGGCCCTCTTCAAAGGAATGATCCAACCGGGCGATTTCATACCAGGTGCCAAGATAGCGGCTGGGCTCAAAGCCAGTCACCGGCTCGACGTTATCCGGCAGTTTCACGCACCCGGCCAGGCCAAAAGCCAATACGCCGAGCAATAATCCTATCTTCTTCAAGTCCCGCTCCTTTTCCGGTGCAGATATTCCAGCACTTCGCCCATTAATTCCGTCGCCCGCTCAAGTTCATCCTCCGGGATGCTCAGCAGGTGTTCGGCAGATTGGACCCATTGTTCAGGTTGCAGTTCAGCCGCAGGCGTTGCTTCGACAAAGGCTTTCACCTGCGCTGGCGTGGACTCGAGGTGGCACTGCAAACCGATGACCCGATCGCCTAACTGAAACGCCTGGTTATCACAGGCTCGGCTGCTCGCCAGTTGCACTGCCCCTGGTGGCAGATCGAAAGTCTCGCCGTGCCAATGCAGCACATTGATCTGCTCTGGAAAAGCGAATACACCCGCCTGCAGATGGTTAATCGCTCGCACAGGAAACCAGCCGATCTCACGCCCCGCATTGGGCCTTACCTGACTACCCATCACATTGGCGATCAGTTGTGCGCCCAGGCAAACACCCAGGACCGCCTTGCCATCATTGATCGCCCGGCGAATAAAGGCTTTTTCCGCCACTAGCCAGGGATGCTCTTGTTCGTCATTGACGCTCATAACGCCACCCATAATGATCAACAGATCAATATCGGCAAGCTCGGGCAATGCTTCGCCGCGGTGCAAGCGCGTGCAACTAATACTGTAGTTATGGCTTTCCAGCCACGGGCGAATGCTGCCAAGACGTTCAAAATCGGCGTGCTGCAGGTAATGCGCATGCATCGGTCACCTCCAGGTTGGATAACAGTTTCAATAGCAGGAATTGGGTGCAGAGTCCGGTCGTAACTCGCCCTCGACTTCATCAGGGTCGACATCATTGAGCAGTAGTATCTCTCTGACCTGCTCGATATCGGCGAGTATTCGCTGAAAGTCTTCGCCATGGTCGAAGCGATTAACATCCATGGACTTGGGCATGTAGGTAAAGGCAATTTTCAGCGCGGCCAGGGCATCGTCGCTCATCTTGTCGCTCATAAACATATCCCCTCAGAAAGCGGCTTTTGAGATTGCTAAAGTCTAAAGCGCAAGCTTGTCTATATCCAGCCGCGGCGGCGGAATGAATAGAGCAGGCTGCCGGAAATCAACAGCATCAGCGCCATCACGGCGGGGTATCCCCAGCGCCATTCAAGCTCGGGCATGAGCTCGAAATTCATCCCGTACACACCTGCAATAAACGTCAGAGGCATAAATAGAGTGGCAATGATGGTCAACACCTTCATCACCTCGTTCATGCGGTTGTTGATACTGGAAAGGTAAAGATCAAGCAATCCCACCAGCAGTTCGCGCAGCGTGTCTATGGTATCCATGACATGGATGGTGTGATCATAAACATCGCGTAAGAACACCCGCGTTTCAGCGCTGATCAGCGGGCTCTCGTCCCGGGACAGCCGGCCGAGCACCTCGCGTAGTGGCCAGACCGCCTTGCGCAAAATGAGCATTTCCCGCTTGTAGTGATGAATCTGCCGGAGATTGGCCGGCTGCGGATTTTCAATCAGCTGATCCTCAAGCGTTTCTATCTGCTCGCTGAGTTCCTCCAGGGCAAGGAAGTACTGATCTACCACCGCGTCGAGCAGTGCATAGGCAAGATAGTCGGCCGGCATGCAGCGGATCTGGCGCCCGTCCCGCAGGCGATTGCGCACCGCATCAAATATCTCGCTTTTTACTTCCTGCAGGGACAGAACAAAATGCTCACCCAGGACCAGGCTGACCTGTTCGGACTGGATTTCCTGGCTCGCCGCGTCATAGCGCAGTATGCGCAGAACCAGGTAGAGGTAGCCATCGTAGTCCTCGACCTTTGGCCGCTGGTCAACGTTGAGGATATCTTCCATTACCAGCGGATGCAGATTGAATGCCTGACCAACCGCCTCGATCACATCCGCCTGATGTACGCCATCCACGTTCAACCAGGTAACCTGGCCGCGCTGACGAACCTCGTAATCGCCGGCCGTGTCGATAAGCCGATCAGCCATATCATGCTGGTCATACTCAATGACCCGAATTGAGGGCGGTTGCGCCCGAGGGCTGCCGATATGAATCAGCGTGCCTGGCTCTGAACCGGCTTTGCGACCGCGCTTGACTACCAGCTTGCGTGCCATACCTATCCCCTCAGCATCATTGTCGACGCATCATGACAGAGCGGAGATTATCTGACACTCATCGGTGACACCGGCTTGGCAGAATACATGGCGCGGTCGGCCACGCTGTACAGCAGATCAATGTCCTGAGCGTCGTCAGGGTACATGGCCACGCCGATGCTCATACCGATCGACACCCACATTTCATCGTGCAGGTGTATCGGCTGTAGCACTGCCTGGAGCAATTTCTCTCGAATAACGGTAAGGGCCGCGTGGTTGCTAACTGACTCAATCACCAGCACGAATTCGTCGCCCCCTACCCGCGCCACGGTATCCACGTCGCGCAGCGCAGCCTTGAGCCTGCCAGCCACTTCGATCAACACCCGGTCGCCGGCCTGGTGTCCATGCTGGTCGTTGATAGCCTTGAACCAGTCCAGATCGATCATCATCAACGCGAAACTGCTGTTGGTCCGCCTGGCCCGCAACTGCGCCCCTTCCAGTCGATCGGTAAGCAGTTTGCGATTGGCCAGCCCGGTCAGCGTGTCATGGTTGGCCTGCTGCTCGAGCAGCTGCTTGCTCACCTGCAACTGCGTATTAGCGGCTTCCAGCTCCAGGGTACGTTCTGCCACCCGGGTTTCGAGCTGGCGTTCGTTGTCGCGCAGGGCTCCCAGCATAGTGCGATTTACCGCCAACGCCTCCTGTTGCGCCTGGTCTTGAGTATGCTGGATACTGTTGATGCGGTCGGCCAGCGCCAGTGACAGCAGCAACATCTCCGCCGCAGAGCCGAACAGCAGAGCGTTGGTAGTAAAGGCGTTGGACGGCAGCACGCCAAGGTTGTGCAACGCCATGACCAGAATGCTCAGCAGCAGCGATATCCAAGCTAGCACGAAAAAGCGCGCGCCCGGATGCCGGCGATAAAGACTCGCACCGCCCATGATCAACGCTGCAACGGCGAACATCATCGAGGTGATATTCACTACCAGCGCTGCGTAGAAATAGGATATGAAAAGCGTGCAGAGGAAGGTCAGTGCGTAAATCAGCCCTATTACCGGCATTACCCAATACATCTTCAGGCTACGCGGCGTAGCGCCCAGAAAGCGCTGCACGAATATCGCGCCAAACAGCCCGGCAAGAGACACGCTGGCGGTAGGCGAAAGATGAGTCAGCAGTGCATTGTTCGGCCAGATGAATTGCCCAACCAGCCCCGCCAGCCCCGCCTGGCCGAGCGCCAGGAAGGCGACGAAGGGCACATAGATCAGGTAGAGCTTTTCCCGCAGTGAAAAGAACAGGAACAGGTTGTAGATCAACAACCCTAAGGCGAGCCCGTAATACAGACTCAGAAATGAGTAGCTGAACTGATCGCTGGCCCAGAGCGCATCAGGTTGCCACAGCGTCACCGGGACCGACAGCGTACCCTGAGACGCGACACGCAAATAGAGGCTGTACTGCCGGTCCGGCAGCAGGTTCAACTCGAAAAGATGATGACGGTGCGGTAATGCCTTGGCTGAGAACGGCAGAAGATCCCCAGCCTGTTGCAACTGGTACTCGCTATCCTGTTCGGCAAAATACAGATCGACCCGATCCAGCGAAGCATGGGCGACTTCAAGCAGCCAGCGCTCAGGTACAGCGTCCGCCGTACTGAAGTTCAGATGCAGCCATACTTCGTCCTGAGTCAGACCGAAATTGGTGGCAGAAATCGACTGAGCTTCGGCGGCATCGAACTGATCAAGCCGCGTCTGCACCTGTGCCAGAGTCAATTCAGGACCGGCGTTCGTAAGCGATGCCAGATGGCCTGACAACGCGTAGCTGCTGTCGCCGCCAACCTGCAATTCCGACGCAACCGCCTGTGATGCCAGGCACCAACTGGCAAGCAGGAAATACAACCAGCAGATTCTGCAGGCAAAGGAAGATTTGCTGGTGCGCTCACCAGAGCTAGGTCTCATTGTTCTCAACAAACCAAGAGTAGACAGGGAAAGAACTCCATTTCACATTTGCCATCATAGCTGGCGCCAGGGGGCGCTGCATGATATCAAACCGCCATGCGGACCTGCTTACTACTTTAGTTCAACTCTGGCCGTTGTCAGGCTGACCCGCAGCTTGATTCATCACACCCTTCACCTCGCCTTCCACTTGCTCGGGAGAAAACCATTTCAGCCGGTCATGCAACTGCACTACCTCGCCGACAATCAACAGCGTCGGCGGCTTTATCTCGGTGCTCTCCACCAGGCCCGGCAAACTGCTCAGGGTGCCGATCAGCACCTTCTGATTGGCTGTTGTGCCCTGTTGAATCAAGGCCATGGGGGTGTCTGCAGCGCGACCATGCTTGATCAGCTGCCGGCAGATATCCGGCAACCCCACCAGGCCCATATAGAACACCAGCGTTTGGCCCGGCGCCACCAGATCAGCCCAGGGTAGATTGGTGGTGCCATCCTTCAGATGCCCGGTGACGAAGCGTACGGACTGGGCATGATCACGGTGAGTCAGGGGGATACCTGCGTAGGCCGAACAACCGTTAGCCGCAGTGATGCCCGGCACCACCTGGAAAGGTATGCCATGCGCGGCCAACTCTTCGATTTCTTCTCCGCCCCGCCCAAAAATAAACGGGTCGCCGCCTTTTAGCCGCAATACGCGCTTGCCTTCGCGGGCGAGGCGCACCAACAACTGGTTGATCTGCTCCTGCGGCACAGCATGCTCCGCGCGCGCTTTACCGACGTAAATACGCTCAGCATCGCGGCGGCAAAGATCAATGATTGCCGTCGGCACCAGACGGTCATACAGCACCACATCCGCCTGTTGCATCAGTCGCAATGCACGGAAGGTCAGCAGGTCCGGATCACCCGGGCCGGCGCCGACCAGATAGACTTCACCAACGTAATGCTGCCCGGCCTGCTCAGCCAACCGTCTTGCGAGCAGATCCTCGGCGGCCTGATCCTGGCCGGCGAAAATACGTTCGGCGATATCGCCCTGGAACACATTTTCCCAGAATACCCGGCGTTGATTGATCTGCGGAAAGCTGGCCTTCACCTGACTGCGAAATCGCTTGGCTAGTTGCGCCAACTTGCCATAGGTATGCGGGAATAGCGTCTCGATTCGCGCCCGGGTCAAGCGGGCCAACACGGGCGCGTGGCTGCCACTGGACACGGCAATAATCAACGGCGAGCGGTCGACAATCGCCGGGAAAATCACCGTACACAGATCCGGCGCATCTACCGCATTGACCGGCAGGAAGCGTGCTTGCGCATCGGCGGAGACGCGAGCATTAAGCGGCTCGTCGTCGGTGGCGGCGATGACCAGATGAACACCGTTCAGATCCTCGGACTGATAGCCGCGCAGCACACATTCACCGCCGCCCTGCTCCACCAGCAAACGCAACGGCTCCTCGATCTCCGGTGCGACCACGCGCAACACGGCGCCGGATTCGGACAGGAGCCGTGATTTGCGCAGGGCAATCTCGCCCCCGCCAATGACCAGCACCCAGCGGCCCTGGAGGTTATGAAACAGCGGTAGATATTCCATATCAGCCGATGGTCTCGAGGCCAGCCATATAAGGGCGCAACACCTCAGGCACGCTGATGCTGCCATCGGCCTGCTGGTAGTTCTCGAGAATGGCTACCAGGGTGCGACCCACGGCCAGGCCGGAACCGTTCAAAGTATGCACCAACTCCGGCTTGCCGGTTTCCGGATTACGCCAGCGGGCCTGCATGCGCCGCGCCTGGAAGTCGCCACAGCTGGAGCACGACGAAATCTCCCGGTACTTGTCCTGGGTCGGAATCCAGACTTCCAGATCATAAGTACGGGTAGCGCTGAAGCCCATATCACCGGTGCACAAGGCCAGCACCCGATACGGCAGATTGAGCAGCTTGAGGATGTTCTCCGCATGCCCGGTCAGTTCTTCCAGCGCCGCGGCAGAATCCTGCGGGCGCACTATCTGGACCATTTCGACCTTGTCGAACTGATGCTGACGGATCATCCCGCGCGTATCACGGCCAGCAGAACCGGCTTCGCTGCGAAAGCAGGCGGTGTGCGCGGTCATTTTCATCGGCAGTTGATCAGCAGCGAGAATGCTCTGGCTGACAATATTGGTCAGGGTGACTTCTGCTGTAGGAATCAGATACAGATCGCTCTGCCCTTCCCCACGCGGTACCTTGAACAGATCTGCCTCGAACTTGGGCAACTGCCCGGTGCCTTGCAGCGCTTCGGCCTGCACCAGATAAGGTGTAGAGACTTCCTCATAACCGTGTTCATTGACGTGCAGGTCGAGCATGAATTGCGCTAGCGCCCGGTGCAGGCGCGCGATAGGCCCGCGCATCAAGGCAAAACGTGCACCCGACAGCTTGGCCGCCGTTTCAAAGTCCAGATAGCCGTGCTGCTCCCCCAGAGCCACGTGGTCCTTGACCGCAAAATCGAATTCGCGTGGCGTCCCCCAGCGGCGGATCTCGACGTTGTCGTCTTCATCCTTGCCGGCGGGCACGTCTTCTTCCGGCAGATTCGGCATGGTCAGCATCAAGGCATCGAGTTCGGCCTGAATACTTTCCAGCTCCTGTTTGGCGTCGTTCAGCTCGCTGCCCATGCGCTCGACATCAGCCAGCAAAGGCTGAATATCTTCGCCTTTGGCCTTGGCGTGACCGATCGCCTTGGAGCGGCTATTACGCTCGGCTTGCAGTGTTTCGGTGCGGGTTTGAACCGACTTGCGGCGCGATTCGAGTGCTTCCAACTGCGCGACGTCCAGGGTAAAACCGCGGCTGGCGAGGCGCTCAGCGACCAATTGGGGTTGGCTACGAACCAGTTTTGCATCAAGCATGGGTCATCATCTTATGGTTGCGGGTTGCAGCCTGGTGACTATCGAGTCAGTGCCAGGCCGGCCCAGGTGGCGAGCAGGCAAACGCACACGCTGAGCAGAATATATCCAATGGCCAATAAGGCCTCACCGTTCTCCATCAGCCGCAAGGCGTCGAGGGAGAAGGTCGAAAATGTGGTAAAGGCGCCAAGGAAACCGATAAACAAACCCTGGCGCAGCAGCGGCGAAAATTCCGGTCGATGCAACCACAGGCCGTAAAGTATACCTATCAGCAGACAACCAATCAGGTTGACCGCAAAGGTAGCGAGCGGAAAGGCCTTAGGCCAGGCAGTCATGGTCCAATGCGCCACACCGAATCGCGCCAGTGCACCGACGGATCCACCCACTGCAATAGCTACGACGCTACTCAACATCCTTTGGCTGCCTCCTTTGCATCGGGCTTGCTGCATCCAGACTGCGCAAGTACTGCAATTTTTGCCCGATCTTCAGCTCAAGCCCTCGATTGACCGGATTATAATAACGTCTCGGCTCCAAGGCTTCAGGAAAATAATCCTCTCCGGCGGCGTAGGCTTCCGGCTCATTGTGCGCGTAGCGATAGCCCTGGCTATAACCCAGCTCTTTCATCAGTTTGGTCGGCGCGTTTCGCAGGTGTAGCGGCGGCTCGTGGGAGGTCTGGCTGGCGACGTCCTTCATTGCCGCGTTGAAGGCGTTGTACACCGCATTGCTCTTCGGCGCGCAGGCCAGATAGACGATGGCCTGTGCTACCGCCAGCTCGCCCTCCGGGCTGCCCAGGCGCTCCTGCACATCCCAGGCATTCAGGCACAAGGTCAGCGCTCGCGGATCGGCATTGCCGATATCTTCGCTGGCCATGCGTACCACGCGGCGGGCGATATACAGTGGGTCACAACCGCCGTCGAGCATGCGCGCGAACCAGTACAGCGAGGCATCCGGATTGGAGCCGCGCACGGACTTGTGCAGCGCGGAAATCTGGTCGTAAAAGGCTTCACCGCCCTTGTCGAAGCGCCGACGGGTGTCATTCAGCAGATCACTGACCAGTGCGGTATCGATGGTGCCGCCGTCCTCTACCAGGTCAGCGGCAATTTCCAGCAGATTCAGTACCCTGCGCGCATCACCGTCGGCAGCTTCAAGCAGGATATGCTTGGCCTCGCTGCTGATTGTCAGCCGGTGGTTACCCAACCCTCTTTCGCTATCTGCCAGCGCACGCTCGAGCAAATCGCCCAGCGCCTCGGCATCCAAGGATTTGAGCACGTAGACCCGAGCCCGTGAGAGCAAGGCATTGTTCAATTCAAACGAGGGGTTTTCGGTGGTCGCACCAATAAACAGCAGTGTGCCGTCTTCAACATAAGGCAGAAAGGCGTCTTGCTGCGCCTTGTTGAAGCGATGCACCTCGTCGACAAACAGAATCGTCTGACGACCATTCTGCGAGGCTTGCTGCCGCGCCAGATCTACCGCCTGGCGAATATCCTTGACCCCGGCCATCACCGCCGAGAGCGTAACGAAATGCGCATCAGCCAGTGTGGCGATCAAGCGCGCGAGTGTGGTCTTGCCGACACCGGGCGGGCCCCAGAAGATCATCGAGTGCAGCGCGCCCTGCTCCAGCGCGACGCGCAACGGCCGGCCGGCAGCCAGTAGATGCGCCTGCCCGGCGTACTCTTCCAGATTCGCCGGCCGCATGCGTGCAGCCAGCGGTTGATGGGACTTTTGCTCCGGAAACAGGCCGCCCTTACTCACTGATGACGTCGATCCCGTCAGGAATATCGAAAGTGAACTGCTCCTCGTTCATGCTCTGATTCAGCTGCACGTCCTGGAACAGGATGTTGGTGCGTTGGCCAACGGCATCGCTCATCTGCATGTCGTTGATAACGCCATCACGGAACGACAAACGCAGGCTGTCGAACAGCGTGTCACTGACTTTGGGCGTCAAGGTGAAGTCGATCACATTGCCCGAGTCTTCCCAGGTAATAGTGAAGTTTTCCTGCAGCTTGCTGACATCGCCCGAGAGCAGCAGTGCGGGTGTATGGGTCAGACGCTGGTCCATTTCCTGGATGGTCACCTGTTCCAGATCCGGATCGTAGAGCCAAATTGTCTGGCCGTTGGATACCAGCTCCTGTTCGGCGGGTGCATCGGTATGCCAGCGGAACATGCCTGGACGCTTGAGCGCCAGATTACCGGTGGTTTCCTGCATGCTCGCGCCATTGGCGTTGAGGGTCATCTGGGAAAAATCCGCGGTCATGGTGCTGGCGTTAGACAGCAAGGTGTTCAAGCGCTGCGCGGCAGCGTCTTCGTCAGCCATGACCATGGCTGGCAGGCTGAACAGGCAAAGCGCTGCGAGGCTGTGACGAAAAAGGCTTTTCAACATGGCAGAGTGGGTTCTCCGAGTGCTCTATCGAGCTTCATTGGGCGTCGGCCCGCTCAGTCACGCACCGGTGGCGGTGCAATGACCTCACGCGAGCCATTGGTATTCATCGAGGTTACGACCCCGGCCATCTCCATGGCTTCGATCATCCTTGCGGCGCGGTTATAACCGATCTTCAGCTTGCGCTGCACGGCAGAAATCGATGCTCTTCTGCTTTCACAGACAAAGCGTACTGCTTCGTCATACAGCGCATCTTCTTCGCTGTCACCGCCGCCCATGCCACCAGATGTGTCAAAACCGCTACCGGCGCCATCATCCGCGCCATCGAGGATGTCCTGAATATAATTCGGCTCACCGCGTTTTTTCCATTCATCCACCAGACGATGAACCTCTTCGTCGGAAACGAAAGCGCCGTGCACCCGCACTGGCAAACTGGTCCCTGGCGGCATATAGAGCATATCGCCATGGCCCAACAGTTGTTCGGCACCACCCTGATCAAGGATGGTCCTGGAATCGATCTTGCTCGATACCTGGAAAGCCATACGTGTCGGGATGTTGGCTTTGATCAGACCGGTAATGACGTCAACCGACGGCCGCTGGGTCGCGAGGATCAGGTGGATGCCGGCGGCCCGCGCCTTCTGCGCGATTCGTGCAATCAACTCTTCGACCTTCTTGCCGACGATCATCATCATGTCAGCAAATTCGTCGATCACTACTACGATCACCGGCAGCGTTTCTAGTTCCGGAGCGACATCCTCCATGGACTCGCGGCGGTACAGCGGATCAGTCAGGGGTGTACCGGCCTTTTCCGCATCCTTGACCTTGCGGTTATAGCCGGCAAGGTTACGCACGCCCATCGCTGCCATCAGCTTATAGCGACGCTCCATCTCCGCCACGCACCAGCGCAATGCATTAGCGGCTTCTTTCATATCGGTTACGACCGGCGCCAACAGATGCGGAATGCCCTCATAGATAGACAGTTCGAGCATCTTCGGGTCAATCATGATCAGGCGCACTTCTTCCGGCGGCGACTTGAACAGTATGCTCAGCAGCATGGCGTTCACGCCCACCGATTTACCCGAGCCTGTAGTACCAGCTACCAGCAGGTGCGGCATCTTGGCCAGGTCAGCCATCACTGGATTGCCGCCAATATCATGACCCAGCGCCAGGGTCACCGGCGACGTAGCCTCGTCGAACTCGCGCGTCTGCAGTACTTCCGAGAGCCGCACGATTTCGCGGTCCTCGTTGGGAATCTCGATGCCCACGGTGGTCTTGCCGGGAATGACTTCAACCACGCGCACGCTGATGACCGCCAGCGACCGCGCCAGATCCTTGGCCAGATTGGAAATCTTGCTGACTTTTACACCAGCAGCGGGCTGAATTTCGAAACGGGTAATCACCGGGCCTGGCTGGACTTTCTCTACCTCGGCCTCTACGCCAAAGTCCTTGAGCTTGAGCTCCAGCAGGCGCGACATACCTTCCAGTGATTCGGCGGAAAAACCCTTCTGTTTCTTGCTCGCAGGATCCAGCAGCGAGATCGGCGGCAGTGAACCGGGCTCGACTGTTTCACTGAACAGCTTGGATTGTTTTTCCTTGTTCAGGCGCACGCTCGGCTCTACCGGCTTGGTATCCAAGGGCACGATTTCCGGCGGCTGGCGATTCTCCTGCGATGCCACATGTTTGGCAAGCGACTCGTGGCGCTGGGCCCGCGATGCTTCAGCCTGCCGCTGCTCAGCCGGGCTGAATACCGGCTCGTTGCGTGGCGGGCTCTTGTGCGGGCGGCCAGGCAAATCGCGCTCTACTGCGGAAGAGGCCCGGCGGGCGCGCCAGCTGTGCCAGGCACGCTTGAGCAAATCGAGCAGATCCAGGGTGATACGTCCAGTCAGCTCCATCACCTTGAACCAGGACAGGTTGGTAAACAGCGTCAAACCGAACAGGAACAATGTCAGGAACAGCAAGGTACTGCCTTGCATGTTAAGTACTGGTTGGGACAAATCAGACAATAGCTCACCCAGCACCCCGCCCGCCTCGGCGCCTTCGGGGAAGGTTTCCGGCGGCGTACCGTGCAATGCAGCCAACGCGGTACCGGCGAACAAGGTGAGGAAGAAGCCAATCAGGCGCCAGGAAAATAACCAGCCGTTCCAGATAAACGGCAGATGACGGCGGCGAAACATCTGCACGGCCTTGACGATCACGATGATCGGGAACAGATAGGCCAGATACCCAAGGCTGAGTAACAGCACATCGGCAATCCACGCACCCATGCTGCCGGCAGCATTGCCAACCTGGTCCACATCGCCACTGCGGGTCCAACCGGGATCCGACGTCTGATAAGTAAACAGCGCCATACACAGGTATAAACACAGGGCAACCATGGCCAGCAACGCGCCTTCGCGAAGTCGCAATGTTAACTGTTCACGCCATAGGGGCAGCGCTGTTCGGGCTTTGGTATCCTTCAAAACGGGTGTATCCATCGTTGGTCAGCCGGTCATTGTACGAGTCCGGCAGGAGAATTCACAATCACTGCCGACAGACTGAAGACAGATGATTACCAGAAGTCGCTAGGTTGACTACCTAAACAAGTTTGCGTTCCATTGTATTATGGAACTATATTCATAAATGACAATAACTTATATCAGCTTCTTGATAAACCTTTTAAACCTGGCGATTGGCTGGACCCACCCTTTCGCTTAACACCACCAGGCGCAACATGCTTCAACTGACTTGGCTTGATGAACAGGATCTGGAGTTCCCCTCCGCTGATCTGGCGCTGGATGACCCGCCTGGCCTGCTGGCCGTTGGTGGCGATCTTTCGCCTGCGCGTCTGGTGAAAGCCTACCGCTCAGGCATCTTCCCCTGGTATCAGGATGGTCAGCCACTGCTCTGGTGGTGCCCCGATCCGCGCACGGTGCTGCAGCCGTCACAACTGCACGTATCGCGGAGCATGCGCAAATTCCTCAGGCAAACGGACTTTCACGTGTCGCTCAACAGCGCTTTCGCCGATGTCATGCAAGGCTGCGCCGAGCCGCGAGATTACACCTCTGCCACCTGGATTACCCAGGATATGCAACAGGCTTACCGCGAGCTGCACCGGCTCGGCATTGCTCACTCGGTAGAAGTTTGGGAAGCTGACCAACTGGTCGGCGGGCTCTACGGCCTGGCGCTGGGCAGGGTTTTTTTTGGCGAATCCATGTTCAGTCGGCGAACCAATGCCTCCAAAATGGCCTTTATCCATCTGGCAGACCAGTTGGCACACTGGGGTTTCGAACTGATCGACTGTCAGATGCCCACCGATCACCTGTTCAGCTTTGGTGCTCAAAGCCTGGACAGGAGCCAATTTATTCAGCGTTTGACCACTCTGTGCCCGGAAGGAAGCGAGAGCGCATGGGGAACTTCATCAGGTGAAAAACTGCCCCTATAATGAATACAGCAATTTGCAGAGCCCGCGATCATGACTAACCTTGCCCACCTCAAGTTTTATGCCACGCAGCCGCATGCGTGCAGTTACTTGCCGGAGCAGCGGGCAACCACCCTGTTTCTCGATCCGCAACAGCCGATTGATCTGGAAACTTACAGCCAGTTGTCCGAACTGGGTTTCCGGCGCAGCGGCGATCACCTCTATCGCCCGCATTGCCAGGCTTGTTCGGCCTGCATTGCCTCACGGATTGCCGTCGACGACTTCATTCCCAACCGTCAGCAGGCCCGCATTCTCAAGCGCAACAGTGATCTGCGCGTCAGCGCGCATTCACCCACCCTGACCGAAGAGAATTATCAGCTCTATGCGCGTTACATAGAGTCGCGTCATCGGGACGGCGACATGTATCCACCTAGCCGCGAGCAGTTTGCTTCCTTCCTGGTGCGTGACTGGTCGTTCAGTCAGTTTCACGAATTCCGCCTGGGCAACGAACTGGTCGCGATCGCCGTGACCGATCAGATGCACAACGGCCTATCCGCGGTATACACCTTCTACGCACCCGAGCACGCCCGCCGGAGCCTGGGGCGTTACGCGATTCTCTGGCAGATTGAGCAAGCGCGGCGCCAGCAATTGCATGCTGTGTATCTGGGCTACTGGATCAAGGGCTGCCGGAAAATGAATTACAAGACCGAATACCGCCCGCTGGAGATGTTGGTCAACCAGCGTTGGGTGCGGCTCAACTGAGAATACTCTTGGCAAGATTGCCCGCCAGATAGCGATATTTACCAGTTTTTATCAATGAAACTTGGCTGTTGTGCTCTTTTCAGGCACAATTGCTCACCTTTTTTGCGGGCACGACTTGAATCGCCCGCTGATTTTCCGACATGTGAGAGGCCTTAATGGCGAAAGAAGACAGTATTGAAATGGAAGGCACCATTGTAGACACATTGCCGAATACCATGTTCCGCGTCGAACTGGAGAACGGTCACGTTGTTACTGCCCACATTTCAGGCAAGATGCGCAAGAACTACATCCGCATCCTGACCGGTGACAAGGTTCGCGTTGAATTGACGCCCTATGACCTGACCAAGGGTCGTATCACCTACCGCGCTCGTTAATCCGGGCTGTTTCTGCCCGGTTGCCCTGGCCACCCCCGGCCAACATCAACGCCAGCTTGTATCGCATCCGAATAACATTCGGGTGGGCGTTGTTATGTCTGCCGAAAGCCGGAAAATTGTGGAAGAATGGTAGCGCCCCACCCTCTCCCCCTTCCACGGCAGCGTTTATGCTTAAACTCAGTACCTGGCGCACCCTGATAACGGCATTGAGCCTTCTGATCTCCTGGTCCGTTTCAGCCGCCAGCAGTCCCCCAGTCATCGCCGCAGCATCAGATCTTCAATTTGCCCTGACCGAGATTGCCGAGGACTTTACCCAGGAGTCGGGTCAACGGATCAAACTAGCCTTCGGATCATCGGGTGTTTTCTACCGTCAGATCATGCAGGGCGGCCCCTTCGAGCTGTATCTCTCCGCGGACGAAGCCTATGTCGAGCGTTTAGCAACCAATGGCATGACGCAAGATGCCGGCACCCTGTATGCGCTAGGTCGACTCGCCCTGGTGGTCCCGGATACTGCCGCGCGCAATGCCGACAAACAGCTTGGTGATATGCGCGAAGGGAACGTCGACAGCAGCATTCAACGCTTTGCGATAGCCAATCCGGAACATGCGCCTTACGGCCAGCGTGCCGAAGAAGCGCTTCGCCATATCCGGGTCTGGGACGTTCTGAAAGATCGCCTGGTACTCGGCGAAAACGTTTCCCAAGCCGCCCAGTTCGTCGCCAGCGGCAACGCTCAGGCAGGCATAGTGGCTTACTCCCTGGCCTTGGCACCGGCACTTCAAAAACACACCAGCATGGCGCTGGTGCCGGCCGCTTGGCACCAACCCCTGCGTCAGCGTATGGTTTTGACGAACAAGGCCGGCCCGGTCAGCGAAGCTTTCTATCACTATATGCAGACGCCTGCGGCCAGGGCGGTGATGAAGCGCTACGGCTTTGACTTGAATAGCGGAGAATAAACACACCCATGGATTGGTCGGCTCTCAAACTGTCGCTGGAACTGGCGTTCTGGACGCTGGTGATACTGTTGCCCGCCGGCATTCTGATCGGCCGCGCGTTGGCCTGGCACCAGTTCCGCGGCAAGATTCTGGTCGAAGCCTTGCTTGCCCTGCCCCTGGTGTTGCCACCGACGGTGCTGGGTTTTTATCTGCTGCTGGCGATGAGCGCGGACTCACCAGTCGGGCGTCTCTGGCAATCGCTGTTTGGCTCGCAACTGACCTTCTCCTTCAGCAGCCTGCTGATCGCCTCAGTCATCTTCAATTTGCCCTTTGCCATTCAGCCAATGCAGCGAGCGTTCGAATCCATACCCCGTGATGTGCGCGAAGCCGCTCGGTGCTGCGGCATGTCGCGCTGGCGCGCGCTGCGCCGCATCGAACTGCCGTTGGCATGGCCGGGCATCCTCTCCGCATTGGTGTTGACGTTCGCGCATACGCTAGGTGAATTTGGCGTGGTGCTGATGGTCGGCGGCAATATTCCCGACGAAACCCGCACCATCGCTATCGCCATTTATGATCGGGTTCAGGCCTTTGATGATCTGGGCGCCAGCAGAATGTCGGCCGTTCTACTACTGATCTCGATTTTGGCCATCAGTCTTTCCTACCTGGCCACGGCGCGGCTTTATCGAGGCCAACGGCATGTCTGACGGAATACGGCTGAGCCTGAGCCAGCAAGACGGGATACCGCTTAACGCGACGATCAGCTGCGAACCTGGCAAAGTGACCGCACTGATCGGCCCTTCCGGCAGTGGAAAATCAACCCTGTTACGCAGCATTGCCGGGCTATACCAGCCACAGGCCGGGACCATCGTGTGCGCCGGTGAAACCTGGTTCGACAGCCAAAACCAGATCAACCTGCCCACGCAGGCCCGCAGGATCGGTATGGTTTTTCAGCACTTCGCGTTATTCCCCCACCTGAGTGCCCGGGCCAACATTATCGAAGCCTTGCAGGATCACTCGCGCGCTCAGCGACAGGCCATCGCCGAGTCCTGGCTTGAGCGCGTGCATCTGCATGGCCTGGGTGATCGACTGCCGCACCAACTGTCCGGCGGGCAACAACAGCGTGTCGCAGTGGCCCGGGCGCTAGCACGAGAACCCAAGGTGCTGCTGTTGGATGAACCCTTCTCGGCGGTGGATCGGCGTACCCGCGAGGCCCTGTACCTTGAGCTGGCAGAGTTGCGCGGCGAGCTGCGCATGCCAGTGCTGCTAGTTACCCACGATGTTCAGGAAGCGACCTTGTTGGCTGATCAGATGTGCATCATTTCAGCCGGCAGCTGCCTGCAAACCGGCACACCCAATCAGCTATTGCAGGCGCCAGCCAGCGCGCAAGTGGCTCAACTGCTGGGCGCCCGTAACCTGTTTCCTGCGCAGATTATCAGCCACACAGCGGACCACAGCCTGCTGCGCTGGCAAAACATGAGCATCAAGACAAAGCCCTGCCATGAACTTGCCATCGGCGAGCCGGTGGACTGGTTTATACCTGAGACCGGCATACTGCTGATGCCGTTGAATGAAAGGCCTGGCACCGAGTTGGATAATCCTGTCGAAGTGATGGTCCAGAGTATCTTGCTGTTGGGTGATGAGTGCCGCGTCAGCCTTAAATCGGGTGACGCCGAGTTGGCCATGCGCGTACCCCAGCATGTCGCCCAGCGCTATGCGTTGGCTGTCGGTCAGCGCCTCCAGGTGCGGCTGCGGGGTGAAACGATTCACGCCATGCCGCGCCAGCCTGCTGGTTAACAAAACTACCACCAGCAGAAAGCAAAAAGCCGCCCCCAGGATGTCCCGGGGGCGGCTTTTTTATTGCGATGGCTGTATCAGCGAGCCATGTACTTGCCCAGCTCGTGCTTGCCAATCGCGGCGCGGTGCACTTCATCAGGACCATCGGCCAGACGCAGAGTACGCTGCATGGCGTACATGTGTGCCAGCGGAGTATCTTCCGATACGCCAGCACCACCGTGCATCTGGATCGCACGGTCGATCACGCGCAGCGCAATGTTCGGCGCCACTACCTTGATCTGTGCGATGTCGCTCTTCGCGACCTTGTTGCCCACGGTATCCATCATGTAGGCCGCGTTCAGGGTCAGCAGGCGAGCCTGGTTGATTTCGATACGCGATTCAGCGATCAGGTCGATGTTGCCACCCAGCTGAGCCAGACGCTTACCGAACGCTTCACGCTCAACCGAGCGACGGCACATCAGCTCAAGCGCGCGCTCAGCGGCGCCGATGGAGCGCATGCAGTGGTGAATACGGCCTGGCCCAAGGCGGCCCTGAGCAATTTCAAAGCCGCGACCTTCACCCAGCAGCACGTTTTCGTAGGGAACGCGCACGTTCTCCAGCAACACTTCAGCGTGGCCGTGTGGTGCATCGTCATAGCCGAATACCGGCAGCGGACGAATCACTTTCAGGCCGGGGGAGTCCATGGGTACCAGAATCATCGAGTGCTGCTGGTGACGCGGCGCATCAGGATTGGTCAGACCCATGAAGATCATGATCTTGCAGCGTGGATCACAGGCGCCGGAGGTCCACCACTTGCGGCCATTGATAACCCACTCGTCACCTTCGCGACGGGCGTTGGCCTGCATGTTGGTTGCATCGGAAGACGCCACGCCCGGCTCGGTCATACCGAAGCAGGAACGGATCTCGCCAGCCAACAGCGGCTTGACCCAGCGCTCTTTCTGCTCTTCGTTGCCGTAGCGAACGATGGTTTCCATGTTGCCTGTATCCGGCGCGCTGCAGTTGAAGGCTTCGGAAGCCAGACCGGAACGGCCCATCAGCTCGGCCAGCGGTGCGTATTCCAGGTTGGTCAGGCCGGCGCCCAGCTCGGACTCGGGAAGAAACAGGTTCCACAGGCCAGCAGCGCGGGCCTTGACCTTGAGTTCTTCGACAATAGCGGTAGGCTGCCAGCGATCACCTTCATTTACCTGTTGGTGAAAGATGTGCTCGGCGGGGAACACGTGCTCCTGCATGAATGCGTCAACGCGTTCGCGGAGGTCATTAACCTTGGGTGAGTATCCAAAATCCATAGTTGCGGGCCTTTTTTGATGACGATGGTGTAGCGACCCTGATGATGCTAGATGAGGCTCCCCGATTTATCTAACCTATTTTCTGCGTGTATAAAGCCGTATAAGCAATATATACTTCACTTATTATGATTGGGTGATGTCTCGAAGTGAGTCACCTTGCCGAAGCCCTACCGAAGGACACGTTGCGATGAACCTCAGTAAAGTCGACTTGAACCTGTTCATTGTATTTGATGCCATCTATACCGAAGCCAATCTGACCCGCGCCGGACAGATTGTTGGCATCACCCAACCTGCAGTGAGCAACGCCCTCGCCCGTCTGCGCGAGACCTTCAATGATCCATTGTTCGTCAGAACCGCCCAGGGCATGGTACCCACGCCCATGGCGCAGAACATCATTACGCCGGTGCGCCACGCCCTGCAATTGCTGCGCGTGTCCGTGCAGGAAAGCCGCAGCTTCAATCCTGATCAGGCGACCAAGACCTACCGCATCAGCATGACCGATTTGACCGAGGCGGTCATTTTGCCTCATCTGGCGTCACGTATTCGCCGCCTGGCTGCCAATATCAACATCGACAGCTTCCTGACCAAGCGCCGTGAAACGACCAAGGAGCTGGCTGCCGGCCGTCTGGATTTCGCTATCGACGCGCCGCTGAATACCGATACCCAGGTGCGTCACGTCAAACTCTTTGAAGATCGCTACGTCTGCGTTATGCGCCGCGACCATCCGCTGACGGCAAAAACCAAGATCACTCTGGATGACTACTTGAGTCAATCGCACATCCATATCTCCAGCCGCCGCAATGGCCTGGGGCATGTGGATCTGTCGCTAGGTAAAATCGGCCTGCAGCGCCGCGTGGTTTTGCGCTCGCAGCATTACCAGATGGCGCCATTGGTGCTGGAATCAACCGATATGGTCATGACTGTGCCCGAGCGCTTCGCCCGCCGTCATCAGCTGCATTACTCCGAGCTGCCGATCGACGACGTGCCACCGATCGAAACGCACTTGTTCTGGCACGAAAGCACCGACCAGGATCCGGCCAACCGCTGGATGCGTGAACAGATCATCGAGCTGTCGCAGCAGCTGGAGCGCAAGATCATGCGCGAGCGCGAAGCTGCCGCCACCGAGTAATATTCAAGCAGATGCCCGCAGGTGTTTAGCCTGCGGCTCTGCTGACTGCCTTTGCCACTTGCCGCCGCCCCGTTCAAATTTCGTCCTTCAGCATCGTCCTTACCCACTAATGATCAATTGACAGATTTCGCGCGCTTCTTTACGTTAACGTAAAGGTTAACCAAAGGATCGCCCACCCATGACCAGCTACTCTATCTCCGATCTCGCCCGCGAACTGGATATCACCACCCGTGCGATCCGTTTCTATGAAGAACAAGGCCTGCTCAGCCCGGAGCGCCGCGGCCAGGAAAGAATCTACGCTGCCCGTGACAAGGTCACCCTAAAGCTGATTCTGCGCGGCAAACGCATTGGCTTCTCCCTGGCCGAGTGCCGTGAACTGATCAGTCTTTATGACCCGGCCGGCGGCAACCATAAACAGTTGCAGACCATGCTCGACAAGATTACCGAGCGCCGCGCGCAACTGGACCAGCAGATGCTGGATATTCAGCAGATGCAGATCGAACTCGACACCGCCGAAGAACGCTGCCACGCGGCACTGATCAGCGCCCGCGCGGGCCAACCGATCAGCGCTTGAGCTTCGCCCCGACAACAACAATGCTGCACAGGTGACCACATGCATTACAGCTCTTTGAACTTCGGCCTGGACGATACCGTGAACATGCTACGGGAGCAGGTCCAGGCCTTCTGCCGCAGTGAACTGGCGCCGCGCGCCGCGCAGATCGACAAGGACAACCTGTTCCCCGCCGAGATGTGGCGCCGTTTTGGCGATCTGGGCCTGCTCGGCATTACCGTTAGCGAAGAGTTCGGCGGTGCCGGCCTGGGCTACTTGGCGCATGTGGTGGCCATGGAAGAAATCAGCCGCGCCTCTGCCTCGGCCGGGCTCTCCTACGGCGCACACTCCAATCTGTGCGTGAACCAGATCAATCGCAATGGCAGCCAGGAGCAGAAAGCCCGTTACCTGCCCGGTTTGATCAGTGGCGAGTATATCGGCGCGCTGGCGATGAGTGAACCAAGCGCCGGCTCGGATGTGGTGAGCATGAAACTGCGCGCTGAGAAGCGTGGCGAGAACTACGTGCTGAACGGCACCAAGATGTGGATCACCAACGGCCCGGATGCGCATGTGTATGTGATCTACGCCAAGACCGAGCCGGAAAAAGGCCCGCACGGCATCACCGCTTTTATCGTCGAACGGGACTGGGCCGGATTTTCCCGGGGGCCCAAACTGGACAAACTCGGCATGCGCGGCTCCAACACCTGTGAACTGATCTTCGACAACGTCGAAGTGCCCGCAGAAAACGTGCTGGGCAGCGTCAATGCTGGCGTCAAGGTGCTGATGAGCGGTCTGGATTTCGAGCGCGTTGTGCTGTCCGGCGGCCCGGTCGGCATCATGCAGGCGTGCATGGATGAAGTAGTGCCCTATATTCACGACCGCAAACAGTTTGGCCAGAGCATCGGTGAGTTTCAGCTGATCCAGGGCAAGGTGGCCGACATGTATACCCAACTCAACGCCAGCCGCGCTTACCTGTATGCGGTAGCCGAGGCCTGTGATCGCGGCGAAGCGACGCGCAAGGATGCCGCCGGGGTGATTCTATATACCGCCGAGCGCGCCACGCAGATGGCCCTGGAAGCAATCCAGATCCTTGGCGGCAATGGCTATATCAACGATTACCCCACCGGACGCCTGCTGCGCGATGCCAAGCTCTACGAAATCGGTGCTGGCACCAGCGAGATTCGGCGGATGTTGATCGGGCGGGAGCTGTTTAATGAAACACGGTAAAACCAGCGGCAAGCGGCAAGCTATCAGCTGCAAGTGGTTAAGAGCAGGCTTGGAGGCGGTGCGATGAGTGTGTTGCGTACGCAGCTTAACCCAGCGGCGGCCGAGTTCTCAGTGAATCGTGATGCCATGCGCGGACTGGTGGATGAACTGCAAACCCTTTTGCGCAAGGTCGCTGAAGGCGGTGGCACAACGGCGCAAGAGCGGCACTTGTCGCGCGGCAAGCTGCTGCCGCGCCAGCGTATCGATACATTGCTGGATGCGGGCTCGCCCTTTCTGGAGATCGGACAGTTGGCCGCGCATGAGGTTTACGGTGAAGAGGTGCCAGCGGCCGGAATCATTGCCGGTATCGGTCTGGTTGAGGGCGTGGAATGCATGATCGTCGCTAACGATGCCACGGTCAAAGGCGGTTCCTACTATCCGCTGACGGTAAAGAAACACCTGCGCGCACAGGCCATCGCCGAGCAGAACCGCTTGCCCTGTATTTATCTGGTTGATTCGGGTGGCGCCAACCTCCCGCGTCAGGATGAAGTCTTTCCGGACCGGGAACATTTTGGCCGCATCTTTTTCAATCAGGCGAATATGAGCGCCCAGGGTATCGCGCAGATTGCCGTGGTCATGGGCTCCTGCACCGCCGGTGGCGCCTATGTGCCGGCGATGGCGGATGAAGCCATCATGGTCCGTGATCAGGCAACGATCTTTCTCGCCGGCCCGCCGCTGGTCAAGGCTGCGACCGGAGAAGTGGTCAGCGCCGAAGAGCTGGGCGGCGCCGACGTGCATTGCAGAACCTCCGGTGTGGCCGACCACTACGCCGAGAATGACGAACACGCCCTCGCCCTCGCCCGCCGCTGTATCGCCAATCTTAACTGGCGCAAACAGGGCGAACTGAATCTGCGCGCGACCATCGCGCCACGCTATCCGGCAGAAGATCTATACGCGGTAATTCCGGCGGATCCCAAACAGCCCTTCGACGTGCGTGAAGTGATTGCTCGGCTGGTAGATGACAGCCAGTTCGATGAATTCAAGGCGCTGTACGGCACCACATTGGTGTGCGGCTTTGCGCATTTGCATGGGCATCCAGTAGCGATTCTGGCCAACAACGGCATTCTGTTTGCCGAGTCGGCGCAAAAAGGCGCGCACTTTATTGAGCTGGCCTGCCAGCGCGGCATTCCGCTGCTGTTCCTGCAGAACATCACCGGCTTTATGGTCGGGCAGAAATACGAAGCCGGCGGCATAGCAAAACACGGCGCCAAATTGGTAACCGCTGTTGCCTGTGCTCAGGTGCCGAAATTCACCGTGATCATTGGCGGCAGCTTCGGCGCCGGCAACTATGGTATGTGCGGGCGCGCCTATGACCCGCGCTTTCTGTGGATGTGGCCGAACGCGCGGATCTCGGTAATGGGTGCCGAACAGGCCGCCGGTGTGCTGGTGCAGGTCAAGCAGGAACAGGCCGAGCGCAGCGGCGGTACCTTTCCCAGTGAACAGCAGGCGCAACTGCGCGACCCGATTCTGGAGCAATACGAACGCCAGGGGCATCCGTATTATTCCAGCGCCCGGCTCTGGGATGACGGCGTCATCGACCCGGCCCAGACCCGTGACATACTTGGGCTTGCGCTGTCTGCGTCACTGAACGCGCCAATAAACCCGACGCGCTTTGGTGTTTTCAGGATGTAGGGCGCGCCGGAGGCGCGAGCGGCAAGCTCTAAGCTGCAAGCGATAAGTTAAAATCAGAACCGACTAGAACCGTATTCATTACCAACGCAGGACAGCTTGAAGCTTGCCGCTTGCAACTTGAAGCTCCCCCAAACACTGGATAGACATGACTGCCTTCAACACGCTCGAACTCGAATACAGCCACACCGGCGTCGCCACCCTCTGGCTGAATCGCCCGGAAAAAAACAATGCCTTCAACGCCGAGATGATTCGCGAGCTGCTGCTGGCCTTTGACGAAGTCGAAGCTCGGCCGGAGCTGCGCTTCATGCTGCTGCGCGGCCGCGGCAAGCATTTTTCCGCAGGGGCGGATCTGACCTGGATGCAGGAAAGCGCCAGGCTGGACTACAACGCCAACCTGAATGATTCGCGCGAGCTGGCGCAGGTGATGGCCAGCCTGTATCAGCTGAAACTGCCGACATTAGCGGTAGTGCAAGGTGCGGCCTTTGGCGGCGCGTTGGGGCTGATCAGCTGCTGCGATATGGCCATCGGCAGCGACGACGCGCTGTTTTCACTCTCGGAAGTGCGTATCGGCATTCTCCCGGCGGTGATCAGCCCTTATGTGGTCAAGGCGATTGGCGAACGTGCCGCGCGACGTTACGCCCTGACTGCCGAACGCTTCGACGGCTTGCGCGCAGAACAGCTTGGATTGCTCGCCGCCACCTACCCCGCTGACGCCTTGGACCAAGCAGTGGAAGATTGGACTACCAACCTCCTACTCAACGGCCCTGCCGCGATGCGCGCAACCAAAGCCCTTATGCAGGAGGTCAAGCACGGTGACCTCACCACCGCTCTGCGCCGCTATACCGAAGCCTCCATCGCCCGCGTGCGCGTCAGCCCTGAAGGCCAGGAAGGACTGACCGCCTTCCTCGACAAGCGCAAGCCAAGCTGGCAACAGAATCAGGAATAGGCCCACGATGAGCACTCCCATCACCACGTTGTTGGTCGCTAACCGCGGCGAAATCGCCTGCCGCATCATGCGCACCGCCAAGGCCATGGGCATTCGTACCGTGGCCGTGCACAGCGAGATCGACCGCCACGCAAGACATGTGCGTGAAGCGGATATGGCTATCAATCTCGGCGGCGCCAAACCCGCGGATAGCTATCTACGCACCGAACTGATTCTGGCGGCGGCACAAACCTCCGGGGCTCAGGCAATTCACCCAGGTTATGGCTTTTTGTCCGAAAACGCCGATTTTGCGAGGGCTTGCGAGAGCCAAGGCCTGATCTTTATCGGCCCACCGGCCAGCGCCATCGATGCCATGGGCAGCAAATCTGCCGCGAAAAACCTGATGGAGAAAGCTGGCGTGCCGTTGGTGCCCGGCTACCATGGCGAAGACCAGAGCCTGGAGTGCTTCCGCCGTGAAGTTGCAACGATGGGCTATCCGGTGCTGCTCAAGGCGGTAGCGGGCGGCGGTGGCAAAGGTATGAAGGTGGTGGATAGTGACGCCGACCTGGCAGACGCGCTGGCGTCCGCCCAACGTGAGGCCCAGGCCAGTTTTGGCGACAGCCGGATGCTGGTTGAGCGCTATCTGATCAGGCCCCGGCATATCGAGATCCAGGTATTCGCTGATCAGCATGACCACTGCATTCATTTGAATGAACGTGACTGCTCGATCCAGCGCCGCCACCAGAAAGTTATTGAAGAAGCGCCCGCCCCGGGTCTTAGCCCCGAGTTACGCTCCGCCATAGGC
The DNA here is from genome assembly GCF_009497895.1 of Halopseudomonas pelagia. Classification (NCBI taxonomy): domain Bacteria; kingdom Pseudomonadati; phylum Pseudomonadota; class Gammaproteobacteria; order Pseudomonadales; family Pseudomonadaceae; genus Halopseudomonas; species Halopseudomonas pelagia. The sequence continues at coordinate 2,850,939 of NZ_CP033116.1, forward strand.
GACGCTGCGGTCAAGGCCGCCCAAGCCATTGGCTATGTAGGCGCCGGCACCGTCGAGTTTCTGCTGGACGAGCAGCAGCGCTTTTATTTTATGGAAATGAATACCCGGCTGCAGGTCGAGCACCCGGTGACGGAAGCCATCACTGGCCAGGACCTGGTCGCCTGGCAATTGGATATTGCTCAGGGCAAACCGCTGCCCCTGGAGCAGGCGCAGGTGCCGCTCAATGGCCATGCGATCGAAGCGCGGCTGTATGCCGAGGATCCCTCCAACAGCTTTCTACCCGCCAGCGGACGCTTGGCACTCTACCGCGAACCGGCTGACGGACCCGGCCGGCGTATGGATAGCGGCGTGGACCAAGGCGATGAGGTTTCTCCCTTCTACGATCCGATGCTGGCGAAACTGATTGCCTGGGGTGACACCCGAGAAGCGGCTCGCCTCAACCTGCTTGGCATGTTGCGGGAAACGGCCATTGCCGGCTTGCAGACCAACCTGAGCTTTCTGACCCGCATTATCGAACACCCGGCCTTTGCCGACGCACAGCTGGATACCGGCTTTATTCCTCGCCATGAAACCGCGCTGATCCCGGATCGCCCGGCGTTGGACGATGACTTCTGGACTCTGGCCGGCTGCGCCTGGCTGCTGAGCAGGCGGACAACACAAGCCATGCCCTCCCCTTGGCAAACACTGAACCTTGGCTGGCGTAGCGGCCTGCCAGCAATCAGCCGATTGCACCTGCGTTGTGGTGAGCAAGATCGGCAGCTGGATGTGAAAATCCCGCAGGGCTGTCAGTTTGATTACCCGGAGCAAATGCTGACTGTGATGCAGGATGGCGTCACCCAACGTTACCCCCTGCTGGCCACCGACCAATCGGTGTTTCTTCGCTGGCACGGCCAGTGGCAGCAACTCGATGCCTTCGATCCGATTAGCGAAGCAGAACAGGCTCATCACCACAGCGGTGGTCTTCAGGCGCCGATGAATGGCAGTATTGTGCGCCTGATGGTCCAGGTGGGCGATCAGGTCGAAGCGGGCAGCGTGTTGCTGGTGCTTGAGGCGATGAAGATGGAACACAGCATCCGTGCGCCGCACGCAGGCAATATCACCACGCTGTTCTGCAGCGAAGGTGATCTCGTCGCCGAGGGCGCCGTGCTGGTCGAGTTGGAGGAAAGTGAATGACAACGCCGCAAAAGGTGCTTCTGGTCGACGTCGGCCCGCGGGATGGCCTGCAGAATGAGTCGCAGCCGATCAGCGTGGCCGACAAGGTGCGTCTGGTTGACGATCTGAGCGCTGCCGGGCTCAGCCATATTGAGGTAGGCAGCTTTGTATCTCCCAAGTGGGTGCCGCAAATGGCCGGCTCGGCTGAGGTATTCGCGGGTATTAAGCAACGTGACGGCGTGTCCTATTCAGCACTGACCCCCAACCTCAAGGGTCTGGAAGCAGCGTTGGAAGCTGGCGTGCGAGAAGTCGCAGTATTTGCTGCCGCCTCCGAAGCGTTCTCCCAGCGCAATATCAATTGCTCCATCGCTGAGAGCATTGAGCGCTTTACACCGGTGCTTGAGGCCGCGCAGGCCGCGGGGATCAAAGTGCGTGGTTATATCTCCTGCGTACTGGGTTGCCCGTACGAAGGCGAGGTCAGTGCAGACCAGGTCGCCTGTATCGCCCGCGATCTATACGCCATGGGCTGTTATGAGGTGTCGCTGGGTGACACCATCGGCACCGGTACGCCAGGCGCGACGCGAAAAATGATTGAAGCCTGCGCTGCCCATGTACCCCGTGACCGTTTGGCCGGGCATTTCCATGATACCTACGGCCAGGCGCTGGCGAATATTTATGCCAGCCTGCTTGAAGGTGTCAGCGTATTCGACAGTTCAGTCGCAGGATTGGGCGGCTGCCCCTATGCGAAGGGCGCGACAGGCAATGTGGCCACCGAAGACGTGCTCTACCTGTTGAACGGGCTGGGCATTGAAACCGGGATTGATCTGGATTTGCTGGTTGATGCCGGCGCGCGGATCAGCCAGGTGATTGGCCGGGAGAATGGCTCGAGGGTGGCGCGGGCTGTATTGGCGGCGCGCTGACCCGCGATGGATTCGGGTCCGTTTTCGCGGCGGGGCCGCCGCTCCTACCCAGACTGGTGCCAAAGCCTACAGAAGCGGCGGCCTGTGGGAGCGGCGGCCCCGCCGCGAAAGAGCCAATAAAAACTTAAGCCACTTCCTCACCAACCTCCTCTACTATTTTGTTTTTGCTCAATAAACCTTTAGCCAAAACCCCCAGCGTCATGACCGCTCGTTCGGTTTCCTGATTCCAAGGCACGCCACAATTCAGCCGCAAACAGTGATTGAACTGGTCGGAATTACTGAACACCGCACCCGGCGCAATGCTGATGCCATGCGCCAGCGCTTGGGTAAACAACAGCTGCGCGTCGATATTACCTGGCAGACTGACCCAGAGAATAAACCCACCGCGGGGCCGAGTGATCTGCGTGCCTTCAGGAAAGTACTGCTGAACTGCCAGTTGGAAATGGCTGAGATTGCGCCGGTATTCCTGGCGTATATAACGCAGGTGTCTGTCGTACCCGCCGTTCTCCAGGTACGCGGCCACCGCCATCTGGCTAACGCTACAGGCGGACAGCGTGGTAAAGGTCTGCAACTTCTCGATGGTGTCCTGATGCTTGCCAGCAATCACCCAACCGGTACGTAGACCCGGCGAGATGGTTTTGGAGAAGCTTGAGCAATACAGCACGGTATCCGAGCAATCGAATGCCTTGAGCGCTTTAGAGCGGCCTGGGTCAAACATCAGTTCGCCGTAAATGTCGTCCTCCACCACCGGAATACCGCGCTGGGCCATCATGCTCAACAGCTTGCGCTGGCGGCTTTCAGACATGGTCGCGCCCATCGGGTTGCCAGCACGGGTGGTGACCACCAGCGCCTTGATAGGCCATTTCTCCGCAGCCTTTTCCAGCGACTCCAGGCTCAAGCCGGTCTCAGGATCGGTAGGAATTTCGATGACTTTCAAGCCCAGCAATTGGCACAACTGCACCAGGCCGTAATAACTAGGCGACTCACTGGCAATCAGATCGCCGGGGCTGGTCAGCGCGCGCAGGCACAGTTGCAGCGCTTCGACACAGCCGTTGGTAATCACGATCTCGGACGGTTCAACGACCGCGCCGGCATCACGCATGCGAATCGCAATCTGGCGCCGTAACGGCTCGTAACCCGGGCTGAAGATATAGCTATAGGCCTGCCTGCTATGAAAGCGCGTGACCTTGCTCATCTGCTGATGCAGCGCCCGCAGCGGTAAAAATTCGCTGGACGGTACTGCGGCGCCAAGCGGCATCATATCGCCGCGGCGCGAGAGGCTGAGAATCTCGCTGATAATACCGCTACGGGTAACCGCGTAAGGCGGCTCGACGCGTGAAATGGGCGGCGTCGGGGCGGTCAATGCAGGGGTCTGGTGCACGTAATACCCGGACTGTGGGCGTGCACGAATCAGGCCCTGGTCTTCAAGAGTGGCGTAGGCATGCAGAACAGTGGCGTGGCTGACGCCCTTCTGCGTGCTCAGCTTGCGTACCGAGGGCACGCGCTCACCGGGCTGATAAAAACCTTTGTGGATATCGTCGGCCAGCTGACGGGCTATCTGCTGGTATAAAAGGCTGGTCATGGCGTCTCTCCCTGCGTCACTGGATACCCTAACGCAGGGAGGGAACAGTGATCACCGTACAGTTGCTCGAGAATGAGCCTGTACAGAATAGCAAAGCCACCAAGTGTGCAGGTGCAAAACCATTAGAAACAAACTGTTCTGTTCAGCAACCTATTCCGCCAACGGCTCCTCGGTGATCGACCCGGGATCAGGGGCAAACTGAGCAGCCCAGAGCTCCCGATACTTTTCCAGCAGTCGGCGGGGCTCACCTTTGCTGGTCAGGTCCTGCATGTTCTGCGCGAGAATCGCGCGCAACTGCGGGGAATTGCAGGCCGAGTTGTGCGACAGGGTATAATACAACTGTTCATTGATCAGCGAGCCTTCGAGAATTTCCAACTCACCCTCGATGCCCAACTGCTGAGCCAGGGCCAATCCCTGATAGCGCTCATAAATCACGTAATCCACGCGTCCGCGCACCAGGGTCTGAAAAGACTGTTCGATGGACGACACCTTGTCGATCTGCAGATGGTCACGGGAAAAGGTATCGAAGGCCATACCGTAGCTGTTATTCAACAGAGTGCTGCCCTTCTTGTCGCGCAGGTCATCCCACCCGCTGTAAGGGAACACCTCCCCTCGCTTGACGAACAGCACGCTCGGAACTTCGACATAGGGCGGGTAAACATAATCCATAAACCCCAGCCGCTCACGGGTCAGAAAGGCTCCAGCGAGCATATCCACCCGGCCGCTGCGGACTTCTTCCTGCGCGCGGGACCAGGGGCCAACATTCAACACTTCCGCCTTGACGCCGGTACCCTCCAACGCCATGCCCAACAGCTCGACGGCAGCACCGGTGAGGTGCTTTTCGTCCGCGGGATCAACCCAGAGGATCGGTGGGTACTGCGGGTTGCCGGTGACAACAATACGCTCGCAAAGGCCGTTGGCCGCCTGCGCTGCGCCGGCGCTCAGTAGCCCAAGTAACAAAGCGGGCATTACTAATGTGCGATGAATCCCAGCTTTGGCCGTTCGCTTGATCGCCATCTGAACTCCTTGAATGGGGGTCTGGAATTCGTATCCAATGCCTCAGTATAGACACTTCACGGCTGATTTATAGCGCTGTGCCTGCCGCGTGCTTCGCAGACGTATCAAGCGCGCCGCTATGAAAGCGAAACTCGGTATCATTTTCCATTACCGCCTGACCTTCCAGCTGTGCAAACAGGGCGATGCGGTCATCAATCGGCCCCTCGGCAAACTGCCGAGCAAGGCCCAGATAATCCTGATAATGCCGCGCTTCCGACTTCAATAACGAACGATAGAAATCGCCCAGCTCGGCATCCAGATGCGGCGCCAGACAAGCAAAACGCTCGCAGGAGCGCGCTTCGATAAAAGCGCCAACGATGAGCGTATCCACCAACCTGCCGGGCTCCACGGTGCGCACATGCTGGCGTAGTCGCTGGGCGTAATGGCTGGCAGACAGCCCGCGATAAACCACACCGCGTTTCTGCATTAGCGCAGTCACCTGCTCAAAATGCCGTAGCTCCTCGCGCGCCAGCCTCGACATTTTCTGTAGCAGCACAGGTTTGTCGATGTAACGAAACATCAGGTTGAGCGCCGTTGAAGCCGCCTTCTTTTCGCAATTGGCGTGATCAATCAACAGTTCTTCTGGATGCGCCAGCGCCTGATCAACCCAGGCATCGGGTGTACGGCAGGGCAAAAAATCAATTAATTCTTGCGGCAAATTCATCAGCGTAATCAGGTCCCAGGCAGCGGTAACGGGGGATAAGGGTTTGATTATCCATGACAACTGCAGCGAACGCACCTACCTGGGTTGATCCATATCAACAGCGGACACGCGAAAACAGGCTACATTTAAGGGAAGAAATCAAAATAGCAACTCACGCGCAGTAACGGAGAAAGCCATGCAAGCGATCAAACGAATTCTCGTCGTCATCGATCCTACCCAAACGGATCAACTGGCACTCAATCGAGCCAAGCTCATAGCCGGCGTCATCGATGCGGAATTGCACTTGTTGGTCTGCGAAGACCGCGACGATCACGTGCGCACTCTGGACAAGCACTGTGCCGACCTCAAGGCCGCAGGCCTGCAGGCCACCTCCAGCCAAGCCTGGCACAGCAACCTGACCGACACTGTCATTCATGTACTGAGCAGCCAGGGCTGCGAGCTGGTGGTGAAGCAGCATCTGCCGGACAACCCGCTGAAAAAGGCGCTGCTGACACCGGATGACTGGAAGCTGCTGCGCTACTGCCCTGCCCCGGTTCTGCTGGTGAAAACCACTGCATCCTGGATGAAAGGTAATGTACTGGCGGCGGTGGATGTGGGTAATCACGATGATCAGCACCATGTACTGCACGACACTATCGTCAGCCACGCCGCTGACATAGTCGAGATGATCAACGGCGAGCTGCACCTGGTCAGCGCCCACCCCGCGCCGATGCTCTCTGCGGCCGACCCGATCTATCAGTTACGCGAAAACATCGCCACGCGCTACCGCGATCAGGCTCAGCGTTACGCCGAGGCAAACGGGCTGGATCTGGAGCACATGCACATTGCTGAAGGCCCGGCAGACACCTTGATTCCCAAGGTTGCCCGGCAGATCGGCGCCAGCGTCACGGTCATTGGCACGGTCGCACGCAAGGGCATCGCCGGCGCCTTGATTGGCAATACCGCCGAGGTGATCCTCGACCAACTGGATTCAGACATTCTGGTGCTCAAGCCGGAAGATACCCTGGCTCATCTGGAAAGGATTCTGGAAAAATAACGGCTCGCCTTCAGCCAGGCTTAATCGCAGGAGCCTGGCTGGGGAGTGACATGCCGCTGGTAATAGGCCAACGAAAGATCAAAGAAAGTCTGGTCGATGTCGTCGCGCAACTGCTTGAGACTGACGTTGGCATAGGCCGGACGCAATCGTAACCCGGTACCCTGCAACCCCTCCTCCACGCATCGTGTCAGCAATCGGTAAGCCTGGCACGCCAACGGCTGTTCGCCCCAATACACCACCTTGCGTGCGCTCAGCGCCTGATGCAGAGCCAGGCTGGATACAATCTCGATCCGCGCATTGACCACCCGCTCCAGCAATTGCTCCAGGCGCTGCCATACCGCAGCCTTCTCATCGCTGGCGTAGCCATTCCACAGGATGATTTCATGGCTGAAGCGCTTGCAGCCCCGGCATACCTGATCGCCGTAAACGGTCGAACACAGCCCGATGCAGGGTGTTTTATCGGTATAGGCGGGGTCAGACATGCACTCTCTCCAGCAGGCAGGATGCACAGGGTAAACCAGGCGGCGCTCTACTTGAACTCTATCAGGGCCGTTTAAACTAAGGTCATAGGACTTGGCCGCTTAACTTTACCCGGCGCTTACTGTAGAATCAGCCCGCCGTTAGGGCTGTGTGTCAGGCGTCACCGCAACCCCATCCGTATCTGCCGCGCCACCATCAGGTCAGTTACCGGGTTGCCCGCCACCCGCACCAGGCTCATGCCTGCACCCAGCCGTATCCGGCACGTAAGGGGAAGCACTGAATAACTCCCTTCATCAAGCTGTTCAAAGATGCTTATTCAGTGCTTCTCTGGGTCCGTGAGGATGACCGTTCCGCCACAAGCAGAACAGACTGATGAGGGTAATAATTGTGCTTGAAGCCTATCGCAAACACGTAGAAGAACGCGCAGCACAGGGCATCGTGCCCCAGCCGCTGAACGCCGAACAAACTGCTGGTCTGGTTGACCTGCTGAAAAATCCACCGGCTGGCGAAGAAGAGTTTCTGCTCGATCTGCTAACCAACCGTGTACCTCCGGGCGTAGATGAAGCTGCCTACGTCAAGGCTGGCTTCCTGTCCGCCGTCGCCAAGGGCGAAGTCTCCTCTCCACTGCTGACCAAACTGCGTGCCGTTGAGCTGCTGGGTACTATGCAGGGTGGCTACAACATCGTCACCATGGTTGAGCTACTGGATAACGAAGAGCTGGCCGCAACCGCTGCCAAGGAACTCAAGCACACGCTGCTGATGTTCGATGCCTTCCACGACGTCGCCGACCGTGCCAAGAATGGCAACCCCCACGCCAAGGAAGTACTGCAATCCTGGGCCGATGGCGAATGGTTCACCAACCGCCCCGCCGTTGCCGAGAAAATCAGCCTGAGCGTATTCAAGGTGCCTGGCGAAACCAACACCGACGACCTGTCACCCGCTCCGGATGCCTGGTCACGCCCTGACATCCCACTGCACGCCCTGGCCATGCTGAAAATGGCCCGTGACGGTATCGTGCCTGACGAGCAAGGCGCCATCGGTCCGCTGAAGATGATCGAAGAGGTCAAATCCAAAGGCTTCCCGGTTGCTTACGTCGGTGACGTGGTCGGTACTGGCTCCTCGCGTAAATCTGCCACCAACTCGGTATTGTGGTTCTTCGGCGACGACGTTCCTTACGTGCCGAACAAGCGCGCAGGCGGTTTCTGCTTTGGTAACAAGATCGCCCCTATCTTCTACAACACCATGGAAGATGCTGGCGCTCTGCCGATCGAGTTCGATGTCAACGACATGAACACCGGCGACGTGATCGACGTCTATGTTTACGACGGTAAGGTATGCAAGCACGGTACTGACGAAGTCATCACTACTTTCGAACTCAAGACTCAGGTTTTGCTCGACGAAGTACGCGCCGGTGGGCGTATTCCGTTGATCATTGGCCGTGGCCTGACCGACAAGGCCCGCGCCGAGTTGGGTCTGCCCGCTGCAAACCTGTTCCGCCTGCCCGACGTACCGGCTGCAAGCACCAAGGGTTTCACCCTGGCGCAGAAGATGGTCGGCAAAGCCTGTAACGTCGAAGGCGTTCGCCCTGGCACCTACTGCGAACCGAAGATGACCACCGTCGGCTCCCAGGACACTACCGGCCCGATGACCCGCGACGAGCTGAAAGACTTGGCTTGCCTGGGCTTCTCCGCTGACCTGGTGATGCAGTCGTTCTGTCACACTGCGGCTTACCCCAAGCCCATCGACGTGACCACGCACCACACGCTGCCTGACTTCATCCACAACCGTGGTGGTGTTGCGCTGCGTCCTGGTGACGGCATCATCCACAGTTGGTTGAACCGCATGCTGCTGCCTGACACCGTCGGCACCGGTGGCGACTCGCACACCCGTTTCCCGATGGGCATTTCTTTCCCGGCCGGTTCCGGTCTGGTTGCCTTTGCTGCGGCCACTGGCGTTATGCCGCTGGACATGCCGGAATCCGTTCTGGTGCGCTTCAAGGGTGAGATGCAGCCTGGCATCACCTTGCGTGATCTGGTGCATGCCATCCCCTACTACGCTATCCAGCAAGGTCACCTGACCGTCGAGAAGAAAGGCAAGAAGAACGTGTTCTCTGGCCGGATTCTCGAAATCGAAGGTCTGGATCACCTGACTGCCGAGCAGGCTTTCGAACTGTCTGATGCATCCGCCGAGCGCTCTGCTGCCGGCTGTACCATCAACCTGAGCGAAGAGTCGGTTGCCGAGTATCTGAAGTCCAACATCGTCCTGCTGCGCTGGATGATTGCCAACGGTTATCAGGATCCACGTACCCTGGAGCGTCGCGCCCAGGCCATGGAAGCCTGGCTGGCTGAGCCGAAGCTGATGAAAGCCGATGCAGATGCCGAATACGCCGCCGTGATCGAAATCGATCTGGCCGACGTGAAAGAGCCGGTTCTGTGTGCACCGAACGATCCGGACGATGCCCGTCTGTTGTCTCAGGTAGCTGGCGAGAAGATTGATGAAGTCTTCATCGGCTCCTGCATGACCAACATCGGTCACTTCCGCGCCGCCGGTAAACTGCTGGAGAAAAACAAGGGTGCCCTGCCGACCCGTCTGTGGCTGGCTCCGCCAACCAAGATGGATCAGTTCCAGCTGACCGAAGAAGGCTACTATGGCATCTACGGCAAAGCTGGCGCGCGCATGGAAATGCCCGGTTGCTCGCTGTGCATGGGTAACCAGGCACGTGTGGCTGCCAAGTCCACCGTAGTGTCCACCTCCACACGGAACTTCCCGAACCGTCTGGGTGATGGCGCAGATGTGTACCTGGCCTCTGCCGAGCTGGCTTCGGTTGCTTCGATCCTGGGTCGCCTGCCGACCGTTGAGGAATACATGGGCTACGCTGCTGAACTCAACAGCATGTCCGCCGATATCTATCGGTACATGAACTTCAACGAAATCGAGTCTTACCAGAAAGCCGCAGCGTCCATTCCGGTCGCCCAGCTGTAAGCAAAAAGCACGTCAAAAACCCCGCCTCGTGCGGGGTTTTTTTATGCCTGCAAGGCCCTGCCAAAGGGTCTACAGAGCAATTCGATTGAACGTTTTAAAATCTCTTGGGTCAATAATTCTGACAATTTGGAACAACCTAATGTGAGAGAACACGATATGAAGAAATCCATTCTGGCGAGTATTTGCGCTCTTGGTATGCTGACTCTGGTTGGTTGTGCCAGCGATTATGTAATCAGCACCAACGATGGCCGCATGATCGATAGCCAGGACAAGCCCGAGATCGACGAAGACACCGGCATGATCATGTACGAAGATGAAGAGGGCCGGGAAAATCAGATCCCGCAATCTGACGTCAAGGAAATCAAGGAGCGCTGAGTTTCGCCAGCCTTCTCGACCGCCGCCCACTCAGTGGCTGGCGGTTTTTTGTTTTTGGCGGTTGGGTAAATGGCAGCGACATGAAGGTCAAAATGGATTCCCGCGTGCGCGGGAATGACGAGGCTTCAAGTGGCCGTGATTACAGGAGTGAGGCACGGCCAGATATCGTGGTGGCGATGCGGCCGCAACCCCGTCATCCTCGCGCACGCGGGGATCCATTTTCGGGTTTAAGGGCCGGGTACCGAACCTATGCTGCATGTCGGAATCGATTTCCGCATGAGCATTAATAACGGTGAGCGGTTTAACGATGAACGTAGCAAGACCCTTGAACGGAGCACCAGCGTGGATAGCGTAGATCTCGCAGTACTCAAGCGCGCGAGTGACTGGCTGCATCGCGGTCACGCTGTGACGTTGTACACCGTCATTCAGACCTGGGGCAGCGCGCCACGGCCGGTCGGGTCATTGCTGGCGCTGCGTGCCGACGGGCGTATCGAAGGCTCGGTATCTGGTGGCTGCATAGAAGACGATCTACTCGCCCGCCAGGCTGACGCAGATGCCCCCCCTGCCGGCTGCGAACTCATCACCTACGGTATCACCCGCGAGGAATCGGCACGCTTCGGTCTACCCTGTGGCGGCACCTTGCGCCTGGTGCGCGAGCCGCTCACCTCATCCGAATGGATCGATACCCTGCTGGCCCGCTGCACCCAGCATCAACGGGTGTGTCGAGAGCTGCAACTATCCACCGGCGCAGTGCAGCTGCACCCGGTCACGCGAGATGAAACCTTCCAGTTTGATGGCGAAACCCTGCGCGCGCCCTTCGGCCCTGGTTGGCGTATATTGATGATTGGCGCCGGCCAGTTATCCCGTTACGCGGCCGATCTGGCGATAGGTCTGGGCTTTGAGGTGCTGATCTGCGATCCGCGGGAGGCTTACAGTCAGGATTGGCCAGTGACCGGCGTGCGCTTTGTTGACGGCATGCCGGATGACGCGGTGCTGGCCATTGAGCCAGACGCACACACCGCCATCGTCGCCCTGACCCACGACCCGCGTCTGGATGACATGGCGTTGCTCACGGCGCTGGAGTCGGATGCCTTTTACGTCGGCGCGCTTGGCTCGCGCGGCAATAGCGCCAAACGCAAGGAGCGGCTGATCTCGTTGGGCATCTCCAGCACCAAGGTTGAACGCCTGCATGGCCCAATCGGTCTGGCGATTGGTAGCCGTACTCCGGCCGAAATTGCGTTGTCGATGATGGCCGAGGTCGTCGCCATCAAGAACGCGATCCTGGCAGGTGAGCGAGAAAATCAAACCAATCAGCAACAGCGTAGCTGCGCATGAGTGACTGGACGCCAGCCGCAGGCTGCACCCTGATTCTCGCGGCAGGACAGGGTCAGCGTTATCGCCAGCACAGCGGTGAAGACAAGCTGCTTGCACCCAGCAGCAATGCAGAAAGTACATCCGTCCCGATATTACTGGCCACCCTGCGCGCCTGTGCCGGCCTGACCGAGCGCTGCGTGTTGGTATTGCCCGATGATCAACCAGCCCGGCTCAAGTTTGCCGAGCAACACGCGCCGGCGTTAGGTATTGAGCTGCTGTGTATCAGCAGCAACGGCCTGGGCCACAGCCTGGCACAGGCCGTTGCTGCCACCGGATCTTCCACTGGCTGGCTGGTCGTTCTGGCGGATATGCCCTACATACAAACAGCTACCTGGCAGCGCATGGCCCAGGCCATTCAACCGCACGCTCTTGCAGCACCTACATTTCAGGGTCGGCGCGGGCATCCTCGGATCATCGGCAGCCATTACGCCAGCTACCTGCGCGAACTGCAGGGCGACCAGGGCGCCCAGGAGCTATTCGCGCTATCTGCGGTGCAGGAGATCGCCGTAGAAGACCGCGGCATACTGCTCGATATCGATGTCCCAACTGATCGCCTTGCGCCATAACAGCCCTCAGAAATACCTGAACGAATTGCTCGCCCCCCAGTCGTAATTTCTAGACGCACACACTGCGCAATTTCGGCGCGCCGCCTTTGGCGCCCACTCCTACCGTGAGGCACGCATGAGTTCAACAACCGATCCCCAGGGCACAACTCCGATTGCGACCTGCCCGCTGAGCATTGAAATCAACGGCGAAACCCGTCAACTCGACGTCTACCCGTGGACCACCTTGCTGGATCTGCTCCGCGATCAGATCGGCCTGACCGGCACCAAAAAAGGCTGCGACCACGGCCAGTGTGGCGCCTGTACCGTGCTGTTGAATGGCACGCGTATCAACTCCTGCCTGACCCTGGCGGTCATGCATGACGGTGCCAAGCTGACGACGGTAGAAGGTCTAGCCAACGGCGATGAGCTGCATCCGATGCAGGCCGCCTTCGTCAGACACGACGCTTTCCAGTGCGGCTACTGTACGCCCGGGCAGATATGCTCCGCCGTCGGCATGACCGCTGAAGGCCACGTAATGACGCGGGACGAATTACGTGAGCAGATGAGCGGCAATCTGTGCCGTTGCGGCGCCTACCCGAATATTCTCTCGGCCATTGAGGACGCCATGCCGGACACCCGCAAACAACTGGCCAACAGCAGCGAGGTGAGCCGATGAACCCATTTGAATACGCACGCCCCGCCGGTGTGGATGAAGCTATCGGCCTGTTCAAGGCCAACAGCCGTTATATCGCCGGCGGCACCAACCTGCTGGACCTGATGAAAGAGAATGTCACGCGCCCAGAGCAGTTGATCGATATCACCCGCTTGCCGCTTAAAGACATGGAAGAAACTGAAGACGGCGGCCTGCGCATCGGCGCACTGGTCAGCAATTCCGATCTGGCCTGGGACGAACGCATCGAACAGCGTTATCCGCTGCTGTCCAAAGCCATTCTCGCCGGCGCCTCGCCGCAGTTGCGCAACATGGCCACCACCGGTGGCAACCTGCTGCAACGCACCCGCTGCTATTACTTTTACGACGCCGGCACGCCCTGCAACAAGCGCGAGCCCGGCTCCGGCTGCCCAGCGCGTGACGGTTTGAACCGCATCCATGCGATCCTGGGTCACAGCGCCCAATGCATCGCCGTGCACCCCTCTGATATGTGCGTAGCGCTCGCGGCACTGGGCGCTACCGTGATTGTCAAAGGTCGCCAGGGCGAACGTCGCATCACCTTTGCCGACTTCCATCGCCTGCCCGGCAGCGCGCCCGAGCTGGATAACACCATGGCGGATGGCGAGCTGATTACCGCCATTGAGCTGCCCGCAGAAAACTATGCCACCCACTATGCCTACTTGAAGATTCGGGACCGCGCGTCCTACGCCTTTGCACTGGTATCCGTCGCGGCGGCATTGGAGCTGGACGGCGGTGTGATCCGCAGCGTCCGCGTAGCACTCGGCGGAGTCGCCCACAAGCCCTGGCGCAGCCCTGAAGCAGAAGCGCTATTGGTCGGCAAGCCGGCAGACAAGGCCGCCTTTGCCGAACTGGCTGATGCGTTGCTGGCCGGTGCCAGCGGCTTTAAAGACAATGAATTCAAAATCGAGCTGGCCCGCCGCGCCATTGTGCGCGCGCTGAGCGACGCCGTAGAAGGAGCCGCATGATGAACGCGAAAACCTCCCCGGTCGGCAAGCCGCTGGACCGTGTAGATGGTCCGCTGAAGGTCCAGGGCCAGGCGCAATACGCCAGTGAATTTGCTCTGCCAGGCCTGCTCTATGGCAGCGTGGTCAACAGCACCATCGCCCGCGGTCGTATCGCGCATATCCACACCCGCGCGGCAGAAGCCGTACCCGGCGTCGAGCTGGTGCTGACCCACGAAAATCGTCCGCCGATTGCCGGCTACGATAAACCCTATGAAGACGATGACGCTGCAGACGGCTCGCCGTTTCGCCCGCTATTCAACGACCGTATCCTCTACAGCGGCCAACCGATAGCCCTGGTTGTGGCTGAGAATCTGGAGCTGGCACGCTATGCCGGCAGCCTGATCAAGGTTGAATACGAGAAAGAAAATCACGCCACCGACCTGCTGGCCAATCTCGAACAGATGCACGAAGCCCCGGCTGACCTGCCCGACCCGCGCGGCGATACCCAGCAAGCGCTGAATAGCGCTGCAGTCAAAGTCGAGGTCGAATACACCACGCCGGTCGAGCATCACAACCCGATGGAGCCCCACGCCTCCACCGTGCATTACCTGGTGGATGGCAAGCTGGAAATCTACGATAAGACCCAGGGCGTGCAGAACTGCATGCGGTATCTGGAAGACGTGTTCGACATGAAAGACCAGATCCGCATCCTCTCGCCCTATGTAGGCGGCGCCTTCGGCTCCGGTCTGCGGCCGCAGTATCAGTTGCCGCTGGCGGTCATGGCCGCGCTCAAGCTCAAGCGCTCGGTGCGGGTCACGCTCAAACGTCAGCAAATGTTCACCTTCGGCTATCGCCCGCGTAGCATCCAGCGTCTAACTATTGGCGCTGCAAGCGACGGTCAGCTACAGGCGATTTACCACCAGGCCATCGCCCAGACTTCTACCTTCGAGGATTTCACCGAGCAGGAAGTCGAATGGTCCGGCATGCTCTACAAATGCCCGAACGTCGAGCTGGATTACCAATTGGTGCCGCTGGATGTATATACCCCGCTGGATATGCGCGCACCCGGCGCGACCATCGGCGTATATGCGCTGGAATGCGCAATGGATGAACTGGCTTACGCCGCCAATATCGATCCGGTCGAGCTGCGCCTGAAGAACTTTACCACTCACAACGCCAATGAAGACAAGCCCTACTCCAGCAAGGCACTGCGTGAATGCTACGAGCAAGGCGCCGAGCGCTTCGGTTGGTCCAAGCGCATTATGCAGCCGCGTAGCATGCAGGATGGCCACCAACTGGTTGGCTGGGGCATGGCCAGCGGTGTATGGGAAGCCATGCAAATGCCCGCCAGCGCCAAGGCCTGCATCGACGCCACCGGCAAGCTGATCGTCAGCAGCGCGACTACGGATATCGGCACCGGCACCTACACCGTGATGACCCAGATCGCCGCCGAGGCAATGGGCTTCCCGATGGAGCAGGTGGAGTTCAAGCTGGGCGATTCAAGCATGTCTGAAGCGCCATTGCAGGGCGGCTCTTTCACTGTGTCTTCAGTCGGCAGTGCAGTGCAGAAAGCCTGCCTGGAGCTGCGCCGCAAACTGTTGGATACCGTTCAGCAAAGCCCGGCTTCCCCGTTCAGCGGCAAAACGCTGGAAGAAATCGACTTCGCCGACGGCTGGCTGTTCGTCAAGAACGACCCCGAGCAGAAGGTCAGGCTGACAGATATCGCCGTCGAAACCGGTACGATGGAGGCCGAGGCCAGTGTCGAACCCGGTGAAGAGCGCGACGGCTACGCCACCGGCACGCACTCTGCGGTATTCGTCGAAGTGAAAGTGGATGAAGACACCGGCATGGTCAAGGTTAGCCGCGTAGTCAGCGCCATTGCTGCTGGGCGCATCGTCAATCCGAAAACCGCAGGCAACCAGATTGTTGGCGGCGTGGTCTGGGGCGTCGGCCAGGCCCTGCATGAAGAAACCCAGATGGATCATCAACTGGGCCGCTTCATGAACCACAACTTTGCCGAGTATCACATCCCGGTGCAGGCGGACATTGGCGATATCGATGTGATCTTCGTTGAAGAACACGACGAAATCGTCAATGCACTGGGCTCCAAGGGCGTGGGTGAAATTGGTATCGTCGGCGTCGCCGCAGCGGTATCCAACGCCATCTTCCACGCCACCGGCAAACGCGTCCGCGACCTGCCGGTTACTCTGGATAAACTGATGTAATTCTACCCACAGAACTGGCTTGACTGACCGGTGACCCATGCGTCGCCGGTCAGTCAAAGGCTACGGTTTCTTGGCACTCGAACCGCAACACCCGGCCGATGAAGCCTGCGCCTGAACCTCTCCATCACCTGCACAGCAATCCGCAGGCGGAATATCACCACGCCGCCATTCCGGCCATGCCTTCCGTCCAACCTGCACCGAAGAGTGCAGATAAAGCAGCGCCAGGCACACCCCGACTATCAGATCCGGCCAGAAGGATCCGCTGAACATCACCAGCCCGGCTGCAGCCAGCACGCTGAGATTGGCAATCACATCATTGCGCGAACATAACCAGGTCGAGCTCATATTAATGTCGTCACTGCGATGAGTGTAAAGCAGCAGCAGGCAACTCAAATTTGCAGCAAGGGCCATAAAACCGATAAGCCCCATCCAACCCGCCTCCGGCACCACGCCCAGCACACTCTTGCGCACCGCTTCAGCGATAATCAACAAGCTGAACAACAGCAGAAAACCGCTCTTGAACAGCGCAGCGCCTACCCGGGCGCGGGTGCCACGGTGCAGCACAAATAACGAAATCGCATACACCAGCGCATCGCCGAACATATCCAGTGAGTCGCCCAGCAGCGCGGTGGAACTCAGTATCCACCCGGCACTGAACTCCACGACGAACATCAGCGCATTGATCGCCAGCACAATATAGAGCACCCGCGCCTGCCGACCGCGCAGTTGGGCCAGTTCGCTCCCCTTGTCATCGCAACAACTGTCCATCATCTACTCCTCTCTCAAGCTGCCATTAGCTGCTAGAGTGATGGTTATAGTTACTATAAGGTCAAGCGCTATGCCGCCAGCATCCAATAGCACCTCGCAATACACCGTCGGGCAGCTTGCCAAGGCTACCGGTACCAAGGCCGTCACCATTCGCTACTACGAAGGACTGGGCCTGTTGCCCACCGTGAGCCGCAGCGCCGCCGGCTATCGCCTTTACACCACCAGGGAACATGACCGGCTGTTGTTTATCCGGCGTAGCCGCGGGTTGGGCTTTAGCATCGAAGATATTCGCGGGCTACTCGGCCTTGCCGACCGCAGTGAAGCGCCCTGCACCGCGCTCGATACCAAAGTCAAAGAACAGCTGGAACAGGTACGCCTGCGCCTGCGCGATCTGCGGGCCATGGAGCAGGAGCTGGAACGGCTTAGCGGATGCTGCGCAGGCGGCGTAATCAGTGACTGCCGGATTGTCGAGTCGCTCTCCGGGCGCGGGTAAAGTGTCGCACCTACGCACACCTGACCAGCGGCAGCACCCTGTGCTGGTCAGTCGGCGACCTCGCCGCTAGAATACGCCGTCTTTATTATGTGGCCACGGCCGCGCGCCCCTGAGGAGCAATATGTCTACTTCCGCATCGACCAACCCCAAAGTCGGGTTCGTATCACTCGGCTGCCCCAAGGCGTTAGTTGATTCGGAACGCATCCTCACCCAGCTGCGTATGGAAGGCTATGACGTTGTTGGCTCCTATGAGGACGCCGATGTGGTTGTGGTCAATACCTGCGGCTTTATCGACACTGCCAAGGCTGAATCCCTCGATGCGATTGGCGAAGCTATCGCCGCTAACGGCCGGGTGATCGTCACCGGTTGCATGGGTGTGGATGAGAGCGTGATCCGCAACGTGCACCCCAGCGTGATGGCCGTGACCGGCCCGCAGCAGTACGAGCAAGTGGTCAACGCTGTGCACGAAGTCGTACCGCCCCGCGCTGATCACAATCCCTTGATCGATCTGGTACCACCGCAGGGCATCAAGCTCACGCCCCGTCACTACGCTTACCTGAAAATATCTGAAGGCTGTAACCACAGCTGCAGCTTCTGCATCATCCCCAGCATGCGCGGCAAACTGGTCAGCCGACCGATTGGCGATGTGCTGGGTGAAGCCGAACGCCTGGCCAAGGCCGGCGTGAAGGAACTGCTGGTTATCTCCCAGGACACCAGCGCCTACGGCGTGGACATCAAATACCGCACCGGCTTCTGGAATGGCCGCCCGGTCAAATCACGCATGACCGAAATGTGCGAAGCGCTCAGCGAACTGGGCATCTGGGTACGCCTGCACTACGTTTACCCCTACCCACACGTGGACGAGCTGATTCCGCTGATGGCCCAAGGCAAGATCCTGCCGTACCTGGATATCCCCTTCCAGCACGCCAGCCCGAAAGTGCTCAAGGCGATGAAACGCCCCGCATTTGAAGACAAGACCCTGGCGCGCATCAAGAAATGGCGCGAGATCTGCCCCGAGCTGACCATCCGCTCAACCTTTATTGTCGGCTTCCCCGGCGAAACCGAAGAAGACTTTCAGTACCTGCTCGACTGGCTGACCGAAGCCCAGCTCGACCGTGTCGGCTGCTTCAAATACTCCGCCGTCGAAGGCGCCCCCGCCAATCTGCTAGCCGACTCGGTACCCGAAGAGATCAAGGAAGAACGCTGGGAACGCTTTATGGCTCATCAGCAAGTGATCAGCAGCGCGCGCCTGCAGCAGAAGATCGGCAGCGTGATTCAGGTAGTGATCGACGAAGTAGACGAAGACGGCCCCATCGGCCGCTCAATGGCCGACGCCCCGGAAATCGACGGCAACGTCTATATAGACACCGAACAGGATCTGCAGCCCGGCGACATGATCACCGTCAGAGTCACCGACGCTGATGAATATGATCTTTGGGCTGAACAGATCTAATATTCTCACCGTCTCCTGGGAATGGCCGAGCTTACCTCGGCCAGCACCCTACCCGTAACACCAATCCCTGCCTGAACACCCCTTAGCAACACCGCGAAACTGCGGCAATATCAGTCCAAAGCAAGGATGACAGTCAGCACCCCTCCTCCTAGGCATGGACGCCGGACATCCCTCTTGCATCAAATAATTCCAAACGGCTACACCCTGCGCGAAAACAACGTGCACAGGTGGGTCGGTAGCGTCTTCAAAAAAACGACCAAACCATTCACCCTCTGTCCAGCGGACTTAACTAAAAGTCGCGGTCAAGGAACTGCCGGTAAAGGTAAGCCACCGCGTTCAGCGCTGTTTTCTGGGTATTGATCGCCACGTTGCGCTCATTGGCTAGATAGCTCAACCAGGCATCGACCTCCTCCGCACCCATCGCCTCCGGATGGCGCCGCCCATGGAAGCGAATAAAATCAAGCACCCTGAGGCAATAGGTCTTTTCCGTGCGATAAGCCAGGTGTTTGGCGCGCATATGCGCGCGAAAACGATCCATAAAGCGTACAGGTTGGGATGGGAGAGGAACCGGGGTTTAGTATTGGATTTCAATGAATTGAAGGCTGAGCGGTTTTCGGAGATATGAGGCGCAGTGATCGTTTTGTCAGGAGGTTGTAAATAGAGTTTTGGGCTAGGAGCTTTGGATGACGGGACTTCCAGGCACGCTTGAGTTAAATTTCAAAAAGACAAAACGATCACGACATATTGGTCGGTATGAACACTATATAAATGTTATGCCTTAAAGCAGATGCCCTTCTGGCAACATGCGTTTATGCAGGATGTAAAAACCGGGACAGACCTATTTTGTGCACACTGGTCTTTTTTGCCTTGGGCTGGCTTTGTCGAAAATGGTCTTCAGCAATCTGTTAGGGCTTTTTTGTGTTATCAGCCCATTTCGAAAAATATCTATCAAACAAGAGCTATCAGACAGCTATGACGAGAAAGACATTAGGCTTAACCCGGAACCCAAATCAAGACGCTAAACCAGTGGCTGAGGAAGCCGAAGCTGTGTTTGAGGCTGATCCACAAAAACGTTTTTTAAACGGTGTGGCTATCAATCCAACGCCGGGGATTCGCTTGGAGTCAGGTTCAGAAAAACTCACGGTGCGCGCGATGGATTTGATCACGCCGATTGGAATGGGGCAGCGAGGTTTGATAGTTGCACCGCCGGGGTCTGGAAAGTCGACGATTTTAAAAGATATTTGCCAGGCGGTGGGAAAGGCGTATCCCGACATTAAACTTTACGCGTTATTGATAGATGAGCGACCCGAAGAGGTCACTGATTTCAAGCGTAGCGTCCCGGCTGAGGTACACGCTTCTTCTTCGGATGAAAGCTATGCTCATCACGCTCGCGTTGCCGATGAGCTTCTTGATATTGCCCGCCAACAAGCTGGCGAGGGTCACAACGTCATGATTGTGATTGATTCTCTGACGAGGCTTGCGCGTGTGCACAATGCGGAGCGAAAGAGCAGCGGTCGTACTATGTCTGGCGGGGTTGATGCTCGAGCGATGGAGATCCCGCGAAGGTTGTTTGGCTCTGCACGAAACCTTGAGAATGGCGGCTCGCTTACCATTCTGGCAACCGTTTTGGTTGATACCGGCAGCCGTATGGACCAGGTTATATTTGAGGAATTCAAGGGCACGGGGAACATGGAGCTGGTTTTATCAAGGGACGTTGCGAATCAGCGAATCTTCCCCGCGCTGGACATTTCGAAAAGCAGTACACGCCGTGAAGAGCTGCTGTTAGATCCGACAGATTTGGACAAAATAAGAGCATTGCGCCGGGCGCTTAGCGGTCTCAAACCGCTAGAGGGCACAAAAAAGCTGGTTGAGCTGCTTGAGAAGTACCCCACAAATGCCGAGCTTCTGAAAAACATCCCCGGGTCGCCAATCGATTGATTCCGTGGTGCCTGCTGGCGTTAGGCGTTCTAATGACTGATCATTTGGAAAACCGGGGCTAGTTCACTATGTCCGGCCTTCCAAACATGATTTGTTTTTCAGAAATACCTGAGGATAAAAGAGATCCTTCTTGTCCAAAGGCTCAGAGCAGTGCTTAAAAATTTATAAATCTAACAAGTCAATCAGCTACGCGCTGGACTTCCCCCGCTTCGCTGCGTCAAGGCTCAGCGTTGGACGCCTTAAGGAGAATACGTGTCTTCAGAGCTTGATTTTGAGCTGAGTAAGCACGGACCTCTTGTCGAAGAGGTCAGACGGCGTGGTTTCGATCGCTTTCTTGCTCTGGCTAAGCATGTAAGTCAGTTGCCCTACGGTCGCCCTTCGAACTGCGAGGATTTTTTAGCGATTCTCAAGGAGAGGCGAGGAACATGTAGTTTCAAGCACCGCCTACTTGCTGCAGTAGCACATGAATGTGGAAATTCGAATGTCGAACTGGTCGTCGGGCTCTATGCGATGTCGGAGCAAAATACCCCGGGCGTTGGTGTTACGCTGAACCGTGCAGGCTTCGATTCTATTCCAGAAGCTCACTGCTATTTGCGACTCGCGAAACAACGGTACGACTTTACTGGTTTAAGTTCAGGAAGCACGTCCCCTTTCAGCGCCTTGCTGTCAGAGCATGTCATATGCCCCAAACGACTTACGGAGAAGAAGAAAACGTTGCACCATCAAGCCGTTGCATCCTGGGCCAAACAAAGCGGCCTATCCTTTGATGATGCGTGGGCGCTGCGGGAAGCTTGCATTCAGGCGCTTGCGTCCAACAATGCGCTCAAGCCTACCGGCACCTCCGCTGGCGCTTCGGGGCCAGCGGCTTAGCTTCGCGTTAGCTTCACAAGCTGCATTCTATCGACTAACTCAACAAATCTCTGGAGGAAAAATGAGTCACATATTCATTATTGGTGCCACTGGAGGCGTAGGTTCCAGGCTCGGCCCAATGCTCATTGCGGCAGGCCACACCGTAACGGGCCTGCACCGCAAGCCCGAACAGGCACACAGCCTGCGTGCGTCGGGAGTTCAGCCTTGCCATGGTGACATCATGGACATGACCGCAGATGAACTCGCCAAGGCCTCAAAGGGCCATGATGTCATTGTCTTCTCTGCAGGCGCAGCCGGCAGCGGAGCGGATCGAACCACTGCTATTGATGGAAACGGGCCGATCAAAGCGATAGAGGCGGCCAAAGCCAACGGAATATCCCGTTTTTATCTTGTCTCGGTTTTTCTGGACGCACTGCGAGATCAACCTCCAAAAGAGGGCTTTGAGCACTACATGAAGATGAAGAGAGAGGCCGACAATGCCTTGGCGGCCTCCGACCTGGAATGGGTGATTCTTCGACCAGGCACACTGGTCAGCGAGGATGGCAACGGTTTAGTGAACGCCAGCCGGGCAATCCCGTACGGCAAGGTGGCGCGAGGCAATGTGGCTGCGACGCTGGCCGCATTAATTGATTCGCCTGAGATTAACTGCGAGATCATCGAGTTGACCAACGGCAACACGCCTGTGCTGGATGCCATTAGTTCGTTAAGACGCTGATTGGGAGGAACAATGAACATTGAAGTAGTCGTCGCTGACTATCTGAACAAGCAGCATGGGACTGATATTGTTACTTTATTGAATGCGTATGCTGAAGACCCCATGGGGGGTGGTGAATCGCTTTCTTCGTATACAAAAGAGAACCTCGTTGCTCAATTAGCCAAGCTCTCTTATGCGTTCAGTTTAATTAGCTATGTCGGGAAAGAACCAGCAGGGCTCATCAACTGCTTCTATGGTTTCTCCACTTTCTCATGCAAGCCCTTGATAAATATCCATGATATCGTCGTGTTGGATACGTTTCGTGGTTATGGGATTAGCCAGCTTATGCTGGCTGAGGTAGAACGCATCGCTAGGGAAAAAGGGTGTTGTAAAATCACACTTGAAGTTTTAGAGGGTAATATCGCGGCCCAACAAGCCTATTTGAAATACGGTTTCGCCGGGTATGAACTTGACCCTACGTTGGGTAAGGCCTTGTTTTGGCAAAAGTCCCTGGAAAGCACCTGACACAACACGCGGCAGCTTTTGAGCCCCGCCGAGCTAGCGCGGCTACGTCAGCTAGCACCTCGCAACCGCACTGCTAAAGCTTATGCGTCCTTGGCGGCGTATTTATCTTTCATCAAATAAGCATAGGCCGTATTAAACGCAACCTCCTGATAAACCTTGAGGTCCGTCTCGGCATAGTCAATCTGGATCGGGTTGCGCTTCAATGATTCCTTGATGTCAGTCGTGGACATGATGAAAACGTCCAGATCGCTGATCAGTTCAATGGCCGCTTCCAGCTTGAAACCAACCGCGCCGCCGGCAAATTTACCCTTCATTGGTCGCTGGCGGATAACCACCCTGTCCACCTGGTAATCCTGCATCAGCTTGGCAAAGGTCTGCTGGAAATAGCGCAGCTCGCGGGTGCTGTTGATGTCTGTCAGCGTCAGCCGCCGGGAGCGAAAATCAGGCAGCTCAAAAATCTCGTCTGTCAGCGACAACAAACATACATTCACATCATTACTGTTGATTTCAACACCACACACTTTCATAGAGCACCCGATTTGGCTAGATGCGCGCATTGTAGCGCAAAATGCCTGGGCATTAGGGTGTCGCCAGCAAAACGCTGCCCAGCGTTATTGCGGGCGCTGAAAACCTTGCGGCCGTTCTTGAGTGCAGTTTCTTTACTGTCTAAGATGGTCGCCTTTATTTCCAACTCAGGGCCACCGCATGACCGATACCAAATCGCTACCTCCTCTACCGGATCGACTCTCGAGCAATCCCCGTAGCCCACATTACGTAGAAGCGATTTTCGAGAATGATGTAGGCATCATGCTCAACGGCAAGGAGCGCACCAACGTCGAGGAATATTGCATTAGCGAAGGTTGGATAAAGACCCCCTCCCCTAAAGCACTGGATCGCCGCGGCCAGCCACTGCTGATCACACTGAAGGGCACGGTTGAAGCTTTTTACAGATAAGTAAAACCCATACCCCGTTAGATTTTGAAGACGTTTGGCTTATCTGAAACCAGGAATTGCACCTTGACCAACAACGATATTTTACGCCGCGTACGCTATACCTTTGATCTGAAAGACAGCACTGTGATCGACATACTTGCCCTTGCCGATACCGAGGTGACCGCAGAACAGGTCGCTGGCTGGTTGAAGCGAGAGGACGACGATGGCTTTCTGAAGATGAAAGACGTTGAAATGGTCGCTTTTCTGAACGGCTTTATTAACTTCAAGCGTGGCAAGCGTGATGGCGCGCAGCCGCCACGGGAAGAACGTCTCAACAATAATATGGTGCTGCAAAAACTGAAGATCGCTCTTAATTTACAGGCTGAGGGCGTTTTGCACCTGTTGGAGCTGGCCGACTTCCGTCTAGGCAAGCATGAGTTAAGTGCTTTTTTCCGCAAACCCGGCGCCAACAATTATCGGGAATGCAAAGACCAGATCCTGCGCAAGTTCCTGCTCGGCATGCAACTGCAAGCACGGCCCGGCGAGGCTGACCCAGAGTTGGAGTAAAGCTCAGCGTCGGCGGCGCCCAAAGGGCGCCGCCGCGAACCTTATGCCGAGAGTTTCTGACTGAAATTATCCTCCGGTTTGCCGATGTCCATTCTGTCGGCGTTCATCACCTTGTCCCAGGCCTTCACGAAGTCCTTCACGAATTTCTCGTTACCATCGGCCATGCCGTAGACCTCAGCCTGCCCACGTAACTCCGATTGCGCGCCAAAGATCAGGTCCACGCGGGTAGCGGTCCAGGTCGGTTGACGGGTTTTGCGGTCCAGGCCCTGGAAGCGATTCTTGTGCTCGGTCGCGACCCATTCATTCTGCATGTTCAGCAGGTTGATGAAGAAGTCGTTCGAGAGCGTACCCACGCGGTTGGTGAAGACGCCATCCTGGCTGCCATCAGCGTTGGTGCCCAGCACGCGCATGCCACCCACCAGCACGGTCATTTCCGGCGCGCTGAGGCGTAGCAGGTGCGCCTTGTCGACGAGTGCTTCCTCCGGCGCCATGAAATGCGACTCGTGGTAGTAGTTGCGGAAACCGTCTGCGACCGGACGCAGCGCTTCAAACGACTGCGGATCGGTCCATTCCTCCTCCGCATCCATCCGCCCTGGCGTGAACGGCACCTCGATAGTGACCCCGCCATCCTGCGCAGCCTTCTCGATAGCGGCGCAGCCAGCCAGCACGATCAGGTCTGCCATGGAGAGCTTTTTGCCACCGGTGGCCGAGCCGTTGAACTGCTGCTGTATGTCAGTCAGCTTTTCCAGCACGCGCGCCAGCAAGGCCGGATTGTTGATATCCCAATCCTTCTGCGGCGCAAAGCGGATGCGCGCGCCATTGGCACCGCCACGCTTGTCCGAGCCGCGAAAGGTAGACGCGGAAGACCAGGCCACTGACACCAGTTCAGGCACGGAAAAGCCCATGTCCAGTATCTGCTGCTTGAGCGCGGAGATGTCTGCATCGTCAATCACCGGGTGGTCGCACTCGGGGATCGGATCCTGCCAGATGAGCTTTTCCTTGGGCACGAGCGGCCCCAGGTAGCGGCCGGTGGGGCCCATGTCGCGATGGGTGAGTTTGAACCACGCCCGAGCAAAGGCATCAGCGAATTCCTCCGGGTTTTCCAGGAAGTGGCGCGAAATTGGCTCGTAGACTGGGTCGAAGCGCAGCGCCAGGTCAGAGGTGAGCATGGTCGGCTTGCGCTTCTTGTTCGGGTCGAACGGGTCAGGAATGATCTCTCCCACGTCCTTGGCTTCCCACTGAAAAGCGCCGGCTGGGCTCTTGGTCAGTTCCCATTCAAAGTTGAACAGGTTCTCAAAAAAGAAGTTGGACCATTTTGTCGGCGTCTGGCTCCAGATGACTTCCAGGCCCGAGGTAATAGCGTCGGCACCTATACCGCTCTGGAACTTGCTGCGCCAGCCCAGGCCCTGATCTTCGATAACGGCCGCTTCCGGCTCCGCCCCTATGAATGACGGATCACCCGCGCCGTGCGTCTTGCCGAAGGTGTGACCGCCGGCGATCAGCGCAACCGTTTCATAATCGTTCATCGCCATGCGGGCGAAGGTCTCACGGATGTCTTTGGCCGAGGCTTTGGGATCAGGCTCGCCGTTCGGACCCTCAGGGTTGACGTAGATAAGGCCCATCTGCACGGCGCCCAGACCGGGGTGCAATTGCCGCTCGCCGCTGTAGCGCTCATCACCCAGCCAGGTGCCTTCCGGGCCCCAAAACAATTCTTCCGGCTCCCAGGTGTCGGCACGGCCGCCAGCGAAACCGAAGGTTTTCAGGCCCATGGATTCCAATGCGACGTTGCCGACCAGTACGAACAGGTCAGCCCAGGAAAGCTTGCGGCCGTACTTCTGTTTGATTGGCCATAGCAGGCGCCGAGCCTTGTCCAGGGAGGCGTTGTCCGGCCAGCTGTTGAGTGGTGCAAAGCGCTGCTGACCGCCGCCAGCGCCACCTCGGCCGTCGGTGATGCGATAGGTACCGGCGCTGTGCCAGGCCAACCGGATGAACAGCCCGCCGTAGTGACCAAAATCCGCCGGCCACCAGTCTTGCGAATCGGTCATCAGGGCATGCAGATCGGCGATGACTGCGTCCAGATCGAGTGACTCGAACTCGGCCGCGTAATTAAAATCGCCGCCGTACGGGTTGGAGCGGGGTGAGTGTTGGTTGAGTGACGTCAGGCTAAGTGCTTCCGGCCACC
The DNA here is from genome assembly GCF_009497895.1 of Halopseudomonas pelagia. Classification (NCBI taxonomy): domain Bacteria; kingdom Pseudomonadati; phylum Pseudomonadota; class Gammaproteobacteria; order Pseudomonadales; family Pseudomonadaceae; genus Halopseudomonas; species Halopseudomonas pelagia. The sequence continues at coordinate 2,877,388 of NZ_CP033116.1, forward strand.
AATCGCGGTTTCCGGGGCGTTTGCGGGGTTTACCGGCGTCGTGACCAAACGGGCATCCACCACCTGCATTTTCTCCAGATTCAGCGCTCATGTTCTGTTCCTCATATGATTGTCATTGTTGCGGTCAGGCGCCGCTACATTGAAGTTAGCACCGAGATGCGGACTCGACAAAAGCCCTACGCCCAGCCGATTAGCGGGTCTTGAATTCTCGTTTGCGCTGCAAACGCAGCAATCAAAGGGGGTTGCGCAACTGGCTGCGGTTAAAAAACAACCTAACGTCCATACATGGTATTTATTTATAGGCACGATAGGCCGCGCTAATCCGGTCGCAACAACGCCTTTGTAAACGGCCGAATATGGCAAGGATGTGCGGCTGTTCCTTGAGTATGGAAAGAATAGACATCTATTCCTGCTGTCGAACCCGACATTTCAAAACCCTCGACCGAGACGTGTGATCTATGCTGGCTTGGATGATCATTCGGCTGCCCACTCTCGGAGTGGTGTTATGACTCACCATTCAAAGCAGACGCGGACTGCTGGGATATTGCTTGGGGTAGGACTGGGCGGTTTCGTTGACGGGATAGCCCTGCACCAGATTGCGCAGTGGCACAATATGCTTTCAGCTAAGGTACCGCCAACCACCATGGACACGATGATGCTCAACATGCGGGCGGATGGTTGGTTTCACGCTGCGGTCTTCATGTTCACCCTGGCGGGTGTATTGCTTCTTTATCGCGCAGCGCGCCAAGGCGCACACTTCCCACCCGGGCGTTGGTTTATCGGGCTGCTTATCATCGGCTGGGGCACGTTCAATCTCGTGGAGGGGGTAATTAATCACCACCTGCTTCAACTGCACCACGTGCGTGACATACCCGTACATCTGCCCGCCTACGATTACGCCTTCTTATTGATCGGTGGCTTTGGTTTGATTGCCCTCGGATGGCTACTCGCCCGAGAGCAGAATGAGCTTGGAACCGACCAGTGACAACCTATAGGTTTATCTAACAGGACCCGCGCGAAGCTTATCGAACAATGCGTTATCCGATCTCGCCGCTTTGCTCCCTCGCGTCTACAGTAAATGGTGGACAACACCACCCGCTTCCCACAGGAGACGTCTGATGAAAAGCAATCCTGTAGTTCATTTCGAGATTTACGTACAAGACATGACACGCGCAAAGGCGTTTTATGAGGCAATGCTTGATACCAGGCTTGAGCAAATGCCCAACCCGACACCTGAGGTCGAGATGGATATGTGGTTCTTCCCTATGGACAAAGAGACGGGGATGAACAGCTACGGCGCAGGCGGCATGCTGGTCAAGATGGAAGGTTTCACTCCAGGCGGCGGTGGCACGCTGGTGTATTTTGGCTGCGATGACTGCGGCGTGCAGGCTGCCCGGGCTGCAGCGTCTGGGGGCAGTGTAGCCCAGGAAAAAACAGCCATTGGAGAACACGGCTTCTGCGCACTGGCCAAGGATACCGAAGGCAATCTGATCGGCTTTCATTCAATGCAGTAGTACCTGACTGCCCCGTGTAACCGAGGTCTACCTATGGCTGAGTGCCCTTTTTGCGAGATTATCCAAGGCAATCTCGAAGCAAGTGTCATTTATGAGGATGATCTGGTTCTGGCCATCGTGCCTCTTCATGCGCCATACCCAGAATCAGCGCTGGTTTTCCCCAAGGAGCATATTGATCACTTTACTGACCTGCCCAAGGATATAGCCATGCATGTTATGAGCGTCGGCTTCGACCTGAGCAAAAAGATCATGAGCGAGTATCAGCCAGGACGCATGGGCATGGGGGTGCATGGATATGGTGTTCCCCATGCCCACTTCAACGTCTTTCCACAGAACCATCCGATGGATGTTGTATTCAGAAAAATGGCTTATATCAAGGATGGTGAAGTCAGATTCGGTTTCGATAATTTGCCTGTACCTTCACGTGATCAAATGGATGAAATAGCACGCACTTTAAGAGAAGAAAAATAACCGAAACGGACCACCGCTAGTTCTTCAAGTAAAATTCGGCTTCCCGTTTTGTTGGAGGGCTTGGAAATGAAAAATTGGCTGTTTCTTGGCGTTGCTATTTTTGCTGAAGTGATTGCAACTTCAAGCCTGAAAGCCAGCGCCGGCTTTACAAAATTCTGGCCGAGCCTTCTCGTCGTTCTGGAGTACGCGATCGCTTTCTATTGCCTGTCGCTGACCATAAGGACCATCCCGATTGGTATTGCCTATGCCATCTGGGCGGGCTTGGGAATCGTCTTGATCTCGCTGGCCGGCTGGCTAATATTTAACCAGAAGCTGGATTTGCCCAGCATCATTGGCATGGCATTGATTATTACTGGCGTGGTGGTGATCAATGTCTACTCTAAGGTGAGTGCCCATTAGCATTTAACTCGGCTCCAATTGAGCACATGGAACGCTCCGCTAAAGACGCCGAATATCAGGCCATACGGAGAAGACCTTTATATAATTAGCGGTATCGCGACAAGAAGCCCACATCAGGTTATACCTCTCGGCGGAAGCATACATGACACAACCAAGCAGCCCCATCTTCTGGCGTGACCCGCGTATGCCGCACCTGGAACTGCGCAAAGTGGTGGACGGGCGCAAAGTTTGTTATGCGCTTCACAGCCATACCCACTGGTCTCTGGGTGCAATCACTGAGGGTGAGAGTACGTTCACCTATCGCGAAGATCAGTATCAGATCAATGCCGGGACCCTGGTGCTTATGAACCCAGGCTGGGTGCACGCTTGCAATCCTATCGATGACCAGCCTTGGGCTTACTTGATGCTATACGTCGATGCTGATTGGCTGAGCCGACTGCGGTATGAGGCGGAATTGCTGGATGAGGTCCAATGGCAAGATATCTCGACCGCCGTGATCTCAAATGCAGGTTGGTATAGCGGGTACCTCCGGATGGTTTCCTGTTTGCTGGACCCACAAAGCAGTCTGCTCGAAAAGCAATCGGAAGTGGTCGAATACCTCTCCGCCTTGATGCTCAACTTGGCTGGACAGCCAGCCCTGTCATTTACCAAGGCACCTGGCATTCTGCAGGAGTTGGCTGCCTATCTGGATGGCAACGCCGCCGAGGAGATTTCCTTGGACGCATTATGCGAGCGCTCAGGTTACAGCCCCGGGCACCTCATTCGTGCTTTCAAGCAACATTTCGGGCTCACCCCGCATGCTTACCTGATCAACCGCCGCATCCAGCTTGGTCAACTTGAACTCAAAGTTGGCAAGCCCATCGCCGAGGCCGCATTGAATGCCGGCTTTACCGATCAACCGCACTTCCAGCGCACCTTTAAACGCTTGGTAGCGGCCACACCGAGGCAGTATCAACAAGCTTCACTCAAGCACTAGGTACACACAACTGGCCAATAATAACGCTGATAGTATCCGGTTGATTGCCTTGTGAACTTGTGGACGCTGTACATACCGGCGAAGAAAAGCGCCGGCATACACCCAACTGGCCAGTGACAACCAACAGATAGGCATATAAAGCGACGCGAAGATCAGGACCTGCTGCAGGTCGTTTCCGCTGGTGTAAGCGCCTATGCCCGACGCCGACGCAAGCCACGCCTTTGGGTTGAGCCACTGCATCACCGCACCGGTCATAAAGCCAGGTGCTTTGTGGGTATTCCCTTCTGTCAGCCGGCCATCATCTACTGCCAGTCGATAACTTAAATAGACTAGAAAAGCGACACCGGTCCATCGCAGTAGCGCCTGCAAGCCTGGGATAACAGTCATTGCCGAATATAGCCCCAGGCCGATAGCGATAAACAGCGCGATAAAGCCCAGGGTGGCGCCGCTGACAAAGATCAAACCCTGGGAAAGGCGATAGCGGGTACCACTGCTCAGGCACACGAGGTTCACCGGGCCTGGTGAAATGGATGCGGCTAGGGCGAATGCCGACATTGGCAGAATCATCGAAAGGCTCATTGTCATTCTCTTGAGGGTGGGCAATGGCCAAAGTCTGCGGTAATAACCAACTTGGTTATTGCACAAAATTGCGCTGTCGAACGTCCCCTGGTGGAGGATATGCGACCGGTCAGCGGTGCTCACTCAAGCAGACAGTGAGGAGTCAGTTAGTCGTTAGCATCAAGCAAAGACACGCCCAGCTTGAGCGCAGTATCCGTGACTACATCCACCGGCGTGCTGTACCCATTGGCCATCCAGTGCAAAGCGATGTGGATGACACCACCGAGGATGCCGGCCTGAAGTAACTCATCAAAATGTTTGCCGGGCCGAGCGAGTACGCGGGCGATGTCATCGCTGGTGGCTTTGAGTGCTTTTTCGATTGCCTGGTCTACCGCTGGGCTGATACCGCGAATTTCAATCAGCAGCAATCGGCCGATGGTGGGGTTTTCTTTCAGGGCCTGGAAAAAGGCTCGCAACATCGCCCGGCTGCGCAATACCTGATCCTTCCCTGCCGCTTTGGCTGCCGCCATATTGTTTTCCCGCATCCAGCTTGCGGCCTGCTCGTAGCAGGCGATCAGCAGCTCATCGCTGTGGCCGAAGGACTCATAGAAATACCGCTGGGTCAGGCCTGCTGCGTCACATACCTGCTTGACGCCGGAGTGGCGGTAGCCGTTCTCGCCGTAGACCTGAATGGCCGCATCAATCAGCTGTTGACGGCGTTGCGCCCGGCGTTCTTCAACCGCCGAGCCACGATAGCGCCTTTTACTTTCGGGCGTGGCCGCTGCGGCAGTCGGGATTTTAGCCGCTTTGCTGCTAGGGGTAATGCCCGGCTTGGTGGTTGTCGTATTCATCAACTTAATTCTGACAATAGGGATTGCCAAATCTTATATGACAATTTAGATTGTCACCACCACCCATTGTCGGGATATGAGCATGAGCACAGCACAACAACAATTCAAACCCACGCCCCTGGACGTTCTCATCATCGGCGCCGGCCTCTCCGGCATTGGCGCTGCCCGCGCTCTGACCGATCAATGCCCGGACAAGCGCTACCAGATTCTTGAACGCCGCGCCGCCATGGGCGGCACCTGGGATCTGTTCCAGTATCTCGGCATTCGCTCGGATTCGGACATGTACACCCTGAGCTACAGCTACAAACCCTGGACTCACCGCAAGGCAATCGCTGATGGTGCGGACATCAAGCGCTACATCGAAGACATTGCTGAAGAATCCGGCATCACCAGCCACATTCGCTTCCAGCGCAAAGTGGTGTCCGCCAGTTGGTCGAGCGAACAGGCACTCTGGACAGTGACTTCACTGGCGACAGACTCGCAGGGGCAGGAGCATGAGGAAGTCACCCAGGCGCGCATGCTGTCTGTCTGCGCTGGGTATTACAGTTACGACGAAGGCTACCGCCCGGACTTCCCTAATGAGGCCGACTTCAAGGGTCAGATTGTTCACCCGCAGTTCTGGCCAACGGATCTGGATTACAGCGGCAAGCGGATTGTGGTTATCGGCAGCGGCGCGACCGCGGTAACGCTGGTGCCGGCGCTGGCCCAAACTGCCGCGCATGTGACCATGCTGCAGCGCTCGCCCAGCTATGTAGTGTCTCGCCCGCTGGAAGATGGCTTTGCCCAAAAGATGCAGAAGTGGCTGCCGATGTCAGCGGCGCACTCCCTCACCCGCTGGAAGAACGTGCTACTGGGTTCATTCTTCTATCGCATCGCCCGGAACAAGCCGGACATGTTCGCCCAGCGGCTGTTGCATATGGTCAAGACCCAGGTTGGCCCCGAGCTGGATATGAAGCACTTCACCCCGGCGTACAAGCCCTGGGATCAGCGTGTGTGCGCTGTGCCGGACGGCGACCTGTTCCACGATCTGCGTGCCGGGCGCGCTTCCGTGGTAACCGATACGATTGAAAGCTTCACCGCCAACGGCATTCGCCTGACGTCCGGCGAGGAACTGCCGGCAGATATCATCATCACCGCCACTGGGTTGAAGTTGAATGCCCTTGGAGACGTGCAGGTGAGTGTCGACGGCAAGCCGATCGCCTTTGGTGAGCAAACCGCTTACAAAGGCATGATGCTCAGCGATATCCCCAACCTGATTCTGACCTTTGGTTATACCAACGCTTCCTGGACATTAAAGGCTGAGTTGACCTCCAACTATACCTGCCGCCTGCTGCGTTATATGGACAGCAAGGGCTACAAGGTGGCGGTACCCCGCCGTGGTGCGGAGGTGCAGGATGAGCCCTTCCTCAACTTTACCTCTGGCTACGTGCAACGCGCCGAAGGCATGCTGCCAAAACAGGGCGACCGCAAACCCTGGCAGGTGCATCAGAATTACCTGCAGGACAAGCTGACCATTCAATACGGCCGGGTCGATGACGGCGTAATGCAATTTCAATAACAAGGATAACAACATGCAAGTAAATGATTGCGTTGCGGTATTGACCGGCGCCGGCAGTGGCATAGGCCGGGCTTTGGCCATGGCTCTGGCGCAGCGCGGCTGCCACTTGGCTCTGGCCGATGTGAATGCAGCAGCGCTGACAGAAACGGCCGAGCAGGCGCGCGTGCATGGGGTGCGTGTGAGCGAGCATCCGCTGGACGTAGCCAACCGCGCTTCCGTCGCCGCCCTGCCCCAGGCCGTCATGGCTCAGCACGGCCAGGTTGATCTGCTGATCAACAATGCTGGCGTCGCGCTGGGTGGCAACTTCGATCAGGTCAAGACAGAAGATTTTGACTGGTTGATGGCGATCAACTTCGACGCTGTGGTGTGCATGACCCGCGCCTTCCTCCCGCTGCTCAAACAGCGTCAGGCGGCGAGAATCGTCAACGTGTCGAGCCTGTTCGGCTTGATCACGCCAGCCGGGCAAACCGCCTATTGCGCGAGTAAGTTCGCCGTGCGTGGATTCTCCAATGCGCTGCGCCTGGAGCTGCAAGGCGGCCCGGTCGGCGTCACCGTGGTACATCCGGGCGGCGTCGCCACGGCTATCGCCACCAGCGCGCGGCCGCCGGCAGGCGTTGACGAGGCAGAGCATGCGCGCAAACTGAAACAGGCTGAAAAGCTGCTGCGCATGCCGCCACCCAGAGCAGCCGAGATTATTCTCAACGGTATCGAGCGTGACAAGCCGCGAGTGGTTGTTGGTAATGATGCACGCATATTATCGTGGCTGGAGCGCTTGATGCCGGTCAACTACTGGCGTCTGTTGCCCGGCATCGCTACGCAGAAAACCAATTGATCACCCTTCCAGCCCTAAAAGGAATTTCACGGTGAATTACTTCTTTAGCGCAATCTTGATTGGCCTGTTCATGTTTCTCGGTGGGCTGTTTCTGTTCACGCTGTTTATCACCATGCGCGTGCAGATGGGTCTGCCTGCCGAAGGCCGGTTTGTGACCGTGATGGGTAACCGCATTCATTACCTTGAGCAGGGGAAAAAGCAGAATAGCGAATCGACCATTCTGATGATTCACGGCCTGGGCGGTGTGTCGCAGAACTTTAGCTATAGCGTGCTCGGTCAACTGGCCAAAGACCACCGGGTGGTCGCGATCGACCGCCCCGGTAGCGGCTATTCCGAGCGCCACCCACGCTCATCCGCATCGCTTGCGGTGCAGGCCGATGTCGTCGCTGGCGTGATCGACGCTCTTAATCTGGGCAAGCCACTGATTGTCGGCCACTCCCTCGGCGGCGCCGTCGCGCTGGCGACTGCATTGCGCCACCCGGACAAAGTCGCCGGCCTGGCGCTGGTCGCGCCGCTCACGCATATGCCGAAAGATACACCCAAGGCGTTTGCTGCTCTGGGCATCACCTGGCCGTGGCTGCGCAAGCTGGTGGCCTGGACGCTGGCAACACCCATGTCGATCCTGCAGAAGGACAAGGTGATGGATATTGTCTTTGGTCCCGAAAGCGTACCCAAGGACTTTCCCATACGCGGCGGCGGCCTGCTGGGGCTGCGCCCCAGCCAGTTCATCAGCGCATCGGCCGACATGAACGCCCTGCCGGATACCTTGCCGATGATGCAGCAGCAATACCCGACGCTGACACTACCGGTTGCTGTGCTCTATGGTCGTCAGGACCGCATCCTAAACCATATTGAGCAGGGCCAGGGCCTGGCTGATGTAGCACCCACCGCCGAGCTGGAGCTGATCGATGGCGGCCATATGTTGCCGATTACCCAGCCAGACGTAACCGCTAACTTTATCCGGCGCCGCGCGGCGCTATAACGCAGCCCGGCGGCTTCTGGAATTCTGCAAGGTCCGCCAGGCGGACCAGGAATACAGCACCAGCGCGAGCCAGATCAGTGCAAAGCTGGCGAGCTGAACAGCGTTGATTGCTTCCTTGAAGACAAAGATCGCAATCAGAAACTGCATGCTCGGATTGATGTACATAAGAAAGCCCACGGTGGCCAGGCGCAAACGCCGGGCCGCCCCGGCGAACGCTAGCAGCGGGATCGCAGTCACCACGCCACTGGCGATAAGCAGCAGTACCGTACGCGAATCCTGCGTGAAGTTTGATAGCTCCAGCTGGGCCATGGCCGCCAGGGCCAGCAAGGCCAGCGGCAACAGCAGCAAGGTTTCGACAAACAGCCCTGACAAGCCATCAAGCAGTATCTGTTTGCGCAGCAAGCCATAGGTGCCAAAACTCAATGCCAAAATCAGAGCAATCCAGGGCATGGTTCCGAGCAACACCAGCTGCACCATGATGCCCGCCGCAGCCAAGACCACGGCGACACACTGCAAGCGCGCCATGCGTTCACGCAGAATCAGCATGCCCAGCGCGACATTGATCAGCGGCGTCAGGAAGTACCCCAGGCTGGCCTGAAGCACGTGGTGGGTCTCAACCGAGTAGATGTATACGCCCCAGTTGAGCGCGATCAACACCGCGCATCCGAGCACCCTGCCCAACCGCTTCGGATGTGCCAGCGCGCCCCTGACCGGCGCCCAGCGACGCATCAAGGTAATAACCAGCGCTAGAAATACGCAGGACCAGATAATGCGGTGAACCAGCACTTCATAGGCCGGCACGCCCTGGAACAACGCAAAGAGCAGCGGAAAGCAGCCCCACATCATGTAGGCACTGACGCCGTAGGCAATGCCCTGACTGTTTTCGGTAAGTTTTGCGGGCATGAGACGCTCGGTTCGGAACGGTTCTGTTTAAGGGGTGCAAAGCCCTGCCAATTCTACAGCCCCCCAACCCGACGCCGCCAGGAGTCTGAGGAACGCACCTGCGCCAGACCTTTGCTATATTTTTAATCGACTGCTCTGCGCAGAGCGAGCCGGAGTTTGCCAATGATTCCCACCATCAGTGTCTTTGAACACTCACCCGATCGAGGCCAGGGGCTGGCGCGGGACATGAGCGTGCGCTGGGCCTTTGAAGAAGTGGGTCAGGCGTATGAGGTCAGACAGGTTTCTCTCAATGCGACCAAGCAGCCGGCACATCAGGCCCTCCACCCTTTTGGACAGATCCCGACCTATGAAGAAGGCGATCTTGCGTTGTTCGAATCCGGGGCAATCGTGCTGCATATTGCCGAGCACCATGTGGGCCTCCTACCAGCAGACCCCAATGGCCGGGCGCGCGCCATCATGTGGATGTTTGCCGCGCTCAGCACAGTAGAGCCGCCGATCGTTCAGCGCGAAATCGCCATGTACATGGAACACGACAAAACCTGGTATGAGAAGCGCCTGCCTATTCTCGAAGATGGCATTCGCGTGCGACTACACCAACTATCAAGCCGGCTTGGAAAAGCCGATTGGCTGGAGGAAGCCTTCAGCGCCGGAGACCTGATGATGGTGCAAGTGCTGCGTAGGCTGAAAACCTCGAACGTGCTGGGAGAGTTCCCGAACCTTTGTGCCTACATCACCCGCGGTGAAGCGCGGCCGGCCTTCAGACGTGCCTATGATGCACAGCTGGCAGCGTTCATTGGCAAGCCGCCTAAACAGCCCAATTAACGGAGCATTGCCCTTAAACTCTGCCGCACAAGAACGTTATACTGCACGGAAGTAAGCAAAATATTTCCGATTACTATCAGGTATAACAATGAAAATCAAAACCTTAGCGACCATCTTTGACCATCGGGCCTATTCTGCTTTGCCTGCATTATGTCGTTAAAATCCATTAGTAAGACGCACCTTTTCTGTCGGATCGCTGTCGGCCTTTTCTCGTTTGCCTTGATATGCGCTACCGCCATCCCGTTGCTGCGTACCGAGGCCTGGTGGATTCGCGTCTTCGACTTTCCGCGCATACAGATTTCTGTACTGATAGGGCTCACGTTCGCAGGCTATTTGGCGCTGCGTATATATTGGCGATTGCGAACCTGGGAATACGCGCTTGCTACGCTGCTTGGGCTTGCGCTGGTTTGGCAGATTATTTCGATAGCGCCCTACACGGCTTACTACCCGGAAGAAATGGCGTCCAGCAACACGGAAGATGATTCCAACCGCATATCGCTCTTGGTATACAACGTGCTCGCTGACAATCGTGAAGTGGATGCGCTACGCGTACTCATCCGCGAAACCGACCCAGACGTCATCCTGCTAAGTGAACCTAACCAGTGGTGGTTTGAACAGCTGGACGGGTTGGAGGACGACTACCCCTATACCCTACAGAAGCCTCAGGAGAACAATTACGGGCTGCTGCTATATTCCCGGCTGGAGTTGGTGAATCCAGAGATACGTTTTTTGATTGAGTCAGAGGTCCCTTCCATACGCGCCCAGGTGCGCTTACGTTCGGGGGAGCTGGTGACCCTTTACGGTGTGCATCCACGTCCGCCGGGCCTCAAACCTCCAGAAAATGGCGACGCTGCGCAGGAGGATGAGGATGACGACGAACGCGAAGACTCGGGCAAGCGTGACGCTGAATTAATGCTGGTTGCCAAAGAGGTGAAGGAGCTCGGGAACGTTCCGGTGATCGTCGCTGGCGATTTCAACGACGTGGCCTGGTCGCATACCACACATCTATTCCAACGGACCGGCGGTTTGCTCGATCCAAGGGTTGGCCGGGGCTTGCTCAATACCTACGACACCAGAAACCGTCTGCTGCGCTATCCGCTGGATCACACCTTCGCCTCCGAGCATTTTCTTTTAGCAGAGCTACAGCTTCTTCCTGACATCGGATCCGATCACTTCCCCCTGCTCGTGGTCTTTGATTTCGATCCAGAAGCGTCCGTGGCAAACGACGAGCCGCAGCCAGATGCGGGCGATGAGAAAGAAGCTGAAGACGTTATTGAAGAAGGCAAGTCCGACGACTGAACCAGCGGGCATTGCGGACGCCTAAATTCCCGTACGCTTTTGAACACCCAGCGCATGCCGTAGTCCTATCTATACTCCCTTATCCACCTGAGGGCGCCATCCGAGTCACGGATGGCCAGTTGCTGCACGGCGTTTAAACACCGCCTACTTTTCTGTATTAACAGAGACTACGCCATCATGGTTCGATTAAAGTTTTCGATAGAGCTGGGCTATACCATTCTGGATGATTCATGTGATTTCCTGTTCAACATCCATCCTGCTCTGACGGAAAGCCAGCATGTGGTGAGTGAGACGGTAACCATCAGCCAACCGGTGGAACAGCACTTGTTTGTGCAAAAGGATGATGGCACGCGGTGGCTGAAGATCCGCGGCAACAATGGGCCCTTGGTAGTTCGTTATGACGGTGTTGTCGAGATCTGCCATACCGTGGCTCAGCCTGCCGCCCTGGAAGAGACGCCGATGGCCGACCTGCCGATGGATCTGTTCTGCTATATCTACCCCAGCCGGTATTGTCAGTCAGACCGATTTCAGGCGTTGGCGAACCACGAGTTCGGTGAAATGCCCCCCGGGTATAACCGTGTTGTCGCTATCCGGGACTGGGTCAACAAGAGGACCAAATTCACCTCGGGCAGCTCCGGTGCCAGCACCTCGGCGCTGGATACGCTCACCGATCATGTCGGGGTATGCCGCGACTTTGCCCATTTGATGATTGCCACATGCCGGGCGCTGAATATGCCTGCGCGCTTTGTTTCGGGCATTGATTACGGCGCGGACCCTGCGATGGGACCATCGGATTTCCATGCCTACGTTGAGGTATTTTTAAGTGGCCGCTGGTATCTGTTCGACCCTAGCGGTGTATCGCCAACAATGGGGCTACTACGCCTCGGTACCGGCAGGGACGCGGCAGATGTGTCCTTCGCCAATATATTTGGTGCTGCCACTTCAGCGATACCGGTGATTACCATTGAGGCTATCGAAGACCCGCAGCACGGGCTTGTGCTGCCGGTGCATCAGGCCAACGCGTTATCAACCGCGGGCGCGCCTGAAACACTTTTTGCTGCCGCTGATGAGGCGGTAGATGCACCCGCCCAACGTTAAAAAAGGCATTTGATCTCAGCTCAGGAGAGAAACGTCACCAGAGCCGACTTGAACTGCAAACTCATCAGCGCCGTGCTGTGGTTGCCTGGCGTAATGCATAGCTGTGCATCAGGTAGTGCGGCCTGAAGTTTCTCGGGGTGAATCGCCAGCGGGTCGTTGCGACCGGCGATTACCAATGTCGGGTTAGTGATGCGCTCAAACGGAATTTTCCTGGAATGAAAAGCTAACGCCTGGGCAGCCATTGCGTTGCGATCCGCGCGCATGAAGTCGGCGAATAATCGAAAGCCAAGTAATGCCGGATGCTTTATTGACCGTCGGTTAGGCGTTAGCAAGGCTGCAGCGAGTTTCTTCTTTACCTGGCTGTTGTGTGAGCGCCCGAGACTAAGCGTATGGGCGCCGATGCCGCCAATAACCAATTTGCGAATGCGCTGGTCCTGCGCGGCAACGAGCAAAGCCACTGTCGCGCCCATGGAATAGCCGACCAGATCCACTTCTTCCAGCCGGAGCTCGTCTATCAGGCAGGAGACATCCCGCGCCATGCGGCTTTCGCCATAGGCTTCAGCATCCTGCGGTTTGTCGGAACGCCCGTGGCCGCGCGCATCCAGAGCAATTACCCGGTGGCCCGTCATGGTCAATCTGAAGACGATACCCGGCAGGACCCAATTCACCCGGGCATTGGCGATATAACCATGCTGCAGGATAACGGGCACGCCTTTAGCTCTGCTATTCCACTGTCGATAGCATATTTCGACGCCGTCGAATGATGTGAAGCTCTTCATATTTCTCTCCTGCAAAGGTAGAACGACTGGCGTACAACGATAGGTCCTGTTGGTGAGAAAAGCGCATGAGACAAAGGTTCATTATGTATCAATCAGAACCCGTGCCGCATAAAAAAGGCCGCTCTTCGTGGCGGCCTTCTATTGCACGATAATTTGATGGTCAGTCCACATAGTCCTTGAAATGAACCGAAATCGTGCGGATCTGGTCAGACGGCCAGTTGGGTACATTGACTATCTGCGTGGTGTCACTGCCCTCTTCCCCGCGCGGAGTGAGCTCAAGGCTGATGACTCCATTTGGCCCGCCCGCAGCCGGCAGATACATATCCAGCCCGGAGATAAACGGGATCCGGCTGAGCACCGGGTCTGGCGCGCCCAAATTGCTTACGCCGTCCGCACCCCGATCATGCAGGAACAGCGAGCTGAGACGCTTGAGCAGCGGCGCTGTCTGCTCGGTAATGACGTTAGTACCCTTCACTTTCAGGATATCGCTACCCTCTTCCAGATAACCCCAGAACTCCTTGTCACGGCTGATACCGATGTTGCTGTGATTTGCGCTGCGCGTCAGCAATGCGCCCACGCCGCTACCGGGCAATGAAGTGTTCAAGCGCACATTGTAGCTATCAGTGGTGAACGGCTCGCGGTAGAAGTAATGGTCGTTACCGGCACCTTCACGAACCAGCGCAAATTCATAACTGCCACCCTTGTTCAGGCGCGCAGGACCCCATTGGCCAGATCTGTCCAGGACCCTTTGGTAGCTCGGGGTATCACTCAGACGCGCGCCGGTGTCCGGACTGATTTCACTGATCCGTAGCTCGGCACCTTCTGCCCCAATATTGCGCGGGAAGATACTCGCTCGCCCGGCAACCCAAACATCTGCGCCCTCCGCCTGGGGCACTTGAACGACGGCGGGAGGTTGCGCATTGAAGAATGCATACATGCGCTCAAAGGAACTGGCCGAGGTAGCGACTTCGATATGCCCGACCGGAGCTTCCACCGGCGGATAAACGTTCTCGGCACCCACCACTTCCCGATCAATGTACTGCCCCCAGAGCGCTAAAGTGCGCACACCACCTGGCGGGCTGGCCGCGGGCGTGCCATCGATGCTGATGTAGTTGGCGACCTTGGCGGCTCGTTGCGGATCACTCAGATAGGTAAGACTAACGCGGGTACCGTTGGAGTGCCCCATCAGGTCGACCTTGTCCGCGCCGGAGATAGCTAAAAGCTGATCAATGATGGCGTCGATACCGGCATTGCGCGCGTCGGTCAGTGCCAGATACTCATCGCTGTCGATGGCGGAAGTGTCGTACTCAAAGGTCGCCAGATAGTCTCGCGGGTAGCCGTTGGCAATAAACCGCTGAGCCTGTGACTCGAACTGGGAAGCGGATCCTGCACCGCCGTGAATAAACACCACTGGCCGCACATCGTAGTCGATGTCCCGGCCATCCAGAGCATCGAGCGAGTCCTGCAGGTGTTGCCAGGCTTGCAATGTACTGCGGGCGACGCGCGATTTGCCATCGGCGTTCTCAGCGAAAACCGCTGTTTCATTCAACGCCGCCAGCAGCGACGCCAGGGCCGAATCAAACGCGGCGGTGTCCGTAAAATCAATGCTGGTACCGGGATTGTCGGCGAGGTACTGGTTGGTCTGTTCAACGATCGCATCAGTCAGCTCAATACCATTGTTCAAGTTGCCATCGGCGTCGAGCGTCTGTAGCAGACGGGAAATATTCAGCACAGCAGGGTCGCTGGAATCGGTCGCATCCGTCACCAGACTGGTCGGCGTCATGATGCTCTCACCCATCCCCTCGCCCAGTTTCAGCTCACCCAGGTGAAAACTGACTATCTCGCCTTCGCGGTACTGAAAGCGCCCGGTTTCATTGGTCTCGCCCTCCTGGCTGGGGGTTTCGTAGCGCAGCCCAGCCACGGGGCTGTCGACGAAAGAGCCCTGCTGGACATCGGAGGATTCATCGGAGCTAGAGCTGGAGCCGGATCCGGAAAAACATCCGGCACTCATCGCCGCGACCAGACCCAGCAAAGGTAGTCCAGCCAGACGCCAGGCGCTGCTGGTACGTGGGAGGTTTTTGTTCATCATATGCCTCATTATTGGATTTATTCTAAGGGGCAAACCCTTATTTCGGCTTGCACTGGAGACATAGTACGAAAGTGACCATTCAATGAAATAGCACGATGCTAAACATGAATGATCGTTCGTTCATTTTTGTGATGACAACCGTTGCATATTGCTCGGCTTCATCTGACTTGGCTGGCCATCAGTAACATCCCATTCCAACGCCCTCACCCAATCCGCGGCTCTGCTATGCCGAAACGGCATAAGAACTATCGATTTGTAGTATTGGCTGGTCTTTCGACCTCACTTGTACGATACCGCCAAACAACAACCGATGGAGTGAATCCCCGTGAATCTGGGAAAAATACTAAGCCGGAGCGCTCGATACTGGCCGGAATACAAGGCGGTGATCGATTCCCGTCAACGCCTCACCTATGCCGAACTGGAATACCGGACCAACTGCCTGGCGTCTGGGCTGCTCAATCTGGGTCTGCACAGCGGGGCCCACATTGCGATCCTTGCACCCAATCGGGTCGAATTGGTGGAAGCCGAAGTCGCGTTTTACAAGGCCGCCATGGTCAAGGTGCCCATCAATGCCAGGCTGGCAGTTGAGGAGATCGTGCGTGTTCTTGAGGACTCTCGAAGCGAGGCCGTCATTACCATTCCGGCTTTCGCCAGAGCGCTACAACAGCAGCGTGACTGTCTGCCGTTGCTCAAATGGATTATCTGTCTGGACGAGGACGTCGGCGACGTCGGTTACCAGCGCATCCTGGACATGGGCAGTCCTGAGCCTGTTCACACGGACCCTGCTGACGACCAGCTGGCGGTACTGCACTACACCTCCGGCAGTTCAGGCGTATTAAAAGCGGCGATGCTCAGTTTCGGTAATCGCAAGGCATTGATTCGCAAAAGCGGTAACAGCCCTACCCGCCGGGCGCAGCCAGGTGACGTCATGGCCCATGTTGGCCCTGTCACGCATGCCAGCGGCATGCAGATCATGCCGCTGCTGTCGGTAGGCGCCTGCAATCTGCTGATTGAACAGTACGATGACCGCCGTTTGCTGGAGACTATTCAGAGCGAACGGGTTAATCGACTCTTCCTGGTGCCGGCAATGATAAACCGGCTGGTGAATTATCCCCGTGTAGAACAATTCGACCTCAGCAGCCTGAATCTGGTGCTGTACGGTGCGGCGCCCATGGCGCCAACTCTGGTGAAACGTGCGATGGACGTTTTCGGCCCGATTCTCGCCCAGGGTTACGGTGCTGGCGAAACCTGTTCGCTGGTCAGCGTACTGACCGAGAGCGACCATATCAGAAGCCTCAAAGGCGATGAAAAGCGCCTCGCCTCATGCGGACGCTGTTATTTCGACACCGATTTACGCGTGGTTAACGAGCAGTTTGAGGACGTACAGCCAGGCGAAATTGGCGAGATCGTTGCCAAGGGCGACGACATCATGCAGGGCTATTGGCAGGCACCGGAACTGACGGCCGAGGTGATGAAGGACGGTTATTACCTAACTGGTGACCTGGCGACGGTTGATGAGCTTGGCTACATCTTCATCGTTGATCGGAAAAAGGAAATGATCATCTCAGGTGGCTTTAACGTATACCCAACCGAGGTTGAACAGGTGCTCTACAGACTGCCGCAGATTTTTGAAGCGGCCGTGGTGGGTGTGCCTGACGAGCAATGGGGTGAGGCGATCAAGGCGGTTGTAGTGCTCAAGCCTGAGCAGCAGATCAGTGCCGAGGAGATTATCCAGTACTGCGCTGAACACCTGGCCGGATTCAAGAAACCGCGAAGCGTGGACTTTGTCAGCGAACTACCCAAAAACCCCAACGGCAAGGTGGTGCGCCGTCTGGTGCGTGACTCCTATTGGCAAAAAGCCGAGCGCCAAATCTGACTTCGGGAGTACTACATGATTCAACCCAGTGAAAAAGCCAACGCGTTGATCGCGCAGATCAATGCCTTTGTCGATGAAGAAATAAAGCCGTTGGAGCAGCGTGAGGGCCTGCGCTGGGGCGATGGCCCAAACAAAACTCTATTGCGAGAAGTCTGGAAACGCTCCTGCGAGCTCGGCTTTTATAACGTCATGCTGCCTGAAGAGCTGGGCGGCGCCGGCCTGAACGTGGTGGATCTATGTGCAATCAAGGAAGCCACGGTACTTAGCGGCACGATGCTGGCGCCGCACATTCTCGGCGAACTCAGCGGGCCACCACGCATTGGCCATCTGTTCAAGGTCGCCAGTGAATATCAAGTTGAAGAGTTTCTGCGGCCCATTTGCAGGGCAGACAGATCTGTCTGCTTTGCGCTCACGGAAGCCGACGCCGGCTCGGACGCCTCGGCGTTGAAAACCACCGCTGAGCTGCAGGGCGACCATTACCGACTTAATGGTAGCAAGCGCTACATTTCTGGCGCTTCATACGCAGATACGGCCATTCTGCTCGCGCAGACCAAGCGCGACGGCGAGGCAGCGGGCATCTCCGCGTTCTACGTGGATCTGAATTCGCCAGGCGTCAGGGTAGATTCTGATTACGGAGTGATGTCTGGCAAGGGCAGCCACGGCGATATCTTCCTTGAGGACGTTAACGTACCCGTAGCTAACCTGATTGGTAGCGAAGGCGCAGGATTCAAACTGGCCATGGGGCGGATTACGCTGAACAGGCTGCTGCACTGTCCCACCATGCTCGGTATGGCCGGACTGGCATTGGAACTGAGCATGCAGCACGCACGCTCACGCTCGCAGTTCGGCAAACCGATCGCGGCGTTCCAGGCGGTTAATCACATGATTGCCGATATGGCGACCGAATTGGCCGCCGCCCGCAGTCTGGTCTATGCCACCGCAGCCCAGTACGACGCTGGCGGGGACATTCGCACCCAGGCATCAATGTGCAAGCTGTTCGTTTCAGAGACCAGTTTCCGCATTATCGATCGCGCGGTCCAGGTGCATGGCGGCGCTGGTTTGATTCAGGGCCATCCGGTTGAACTGTTGTTCCGCGCCAGCCGCATGATGCGCATACTGACCGGTACCAGCGAGATCCAGCGTAATACCATTGCCAAGGGCATCCTCATGCCCTGACGCGCCTGCCTGCTGTTCCGGCGCCTGCGATAGCCTAGTCGTCTAGCGCCGGACTGGGGTGTACTGGTTCACCGTGCCACCGGCCCGATTGGGCCAACTCAATGAGAATATTGCGCACCAGGTCTCGCATACAGGAGGCTGCGAAGGTCAATGGTCGGTGCACTGAATAGGCAATGGAGACTGTTCGCCGGATGCTTGGCTCGACAATGCGCCGCGCCTGCGGATGAAATTGCTCCTCCAGCGCCGGCCAACTGGTGATGGTCGCTGCCAGCCCGCTTCTTACCAGGCTACTTATGCCTTGGGCGGAATGCTGTTCATAGCGGATGTTCAGCGTTATCCCCTGCTCCATGGCCACCTGTTCGACACGCCGACGCAGATGCAGCAGGCGTGGTCCCATTACTAACGGAGTAGCGGCCGCCTCGGCAAAACTGATGGTGTCGCCCTGGGTGGCGGTTTCAACCCGGCCGTACCAGCACAGCTCCTCTATCAATACCGGCTCCGCACGCACGTGCTCCAGCTCCTCAGCATTCGGCACTACGCCAAAGTCCACCTTGCCAAGTTCTATAGCCTGCCCAGCCTCACTACTTAACCCATCACGAACCTGCAGATCGATACCCGGAAACTTCTCACGTGCCTGCATGATGATTTGCGGCAACAGCAATGCCGAGGCCGCCACCGGCACCGCAATTGATACCTGGCCCTTTGGATCGCCCTTGGTGGACACCAGCTCGTCTTTAACCGAGTCGATCTTTTGCACTACCGAGCGAGCGACCTCGTAAAGGCGCCGACCTGCGTCCGTCAACACCACACCGTCGTGCTGCCGCTGCAGCAGACGCATCTCCAACTCCTCTTCAAGCATGCCGATCTGGCGGCTGAGTGCCGGCTGAGCGATGTAAGCATTGCGCGCAGCTGCAGAGAAACTGCCCGCCTCGGCGATAGCGATCAGGTAACGCAGTTGTTTCAGGGTCATGACAGCTCCGTTACTGACATATCAAAACGGCATGGAGTATATCGAAATACTGTATTTGTGAGCCATTTTTCCTCCACTTAGTATGAGTACCATCACGAACAAGCATAAATACTCCATAAAACCTACTTATAATAAAAAGAGGTTCAACGTGTTCAACAATAGAACGGGCGCTATGCCCCCCTTTCGCCTGCTGCTTATTTCTGTCGCCTGTATTGCAGCTCCGGCAGCCAATGCATCCAGTTTCCAGTGGGGCGAGATTGATGGTCAACTGACCTCTGCGTTGAGTCTGGGCATGAGCATCTCGACTCAGAACCCCGACGAAGACCTGATGCGGGGCGCCAGCGCCGACGATGGTCGCCGCAACTACCGCGCGGGCGATATCTACTCCAAGCTGTTCAAGGGAACCCACGATCTGGAACTACGCTACGGCGACAGTGGCGTATTTCTTCGCGGCAGCTACTGGTACGACTACGCCGTGCGTGATGAAAGCCAGCGCTTTATCGACATCGAAGACGCCGGCCGCAAGACCTCAATGAAATCAGCCGGCATCGAGCTGCTCGATGCGTTCGTCTACCACAACTACGACCTGGGCGGTCAGCCAGGTACCCTGCGCCTTGGCAAGCAAGTAGTCAATTGGGGCGAAAGCACCTTTATTCAGGGCGGCCTTAATGTGATCAATCCTTTTGATCTCAGTGCTCTGCGTCGCCCCGGCTCGGAGGTCAAGGAAGGACTGGTGCCGGTCAACATGCTCTACAGCATCCAGAACATCACCGACAACGTTTCGGTAGAGGGCTTCTATCAGCTCGACTGGGAGCAGACCAAGCTGGATAACTGCGGCGCCTTCATGAGCGGCAACGACTCGATTCCCGAAGGTTGTGACGCTCGTTTCGTCGGCCCTGATCTGTCGGGTAACGCAGCCGCAATAGCCCTACTCTCTACCTATGGCGTCAACCTGGATCCCCAGGGAATCCAGGTCAAGCGGGGCGGTGACAACGACGCCCGAAATGACGGCCAGTGGGGTCTCGCCATGCGCTGGTTCTTCGAGCCGCTGGACACTGAATTTGGTGCCTATTTTGCCAACTATCACAGCCGCATGCCCTATAGCAGCGTGATCAACAGCCCTTACATGACCGGGGGCGTCAATCTCGGCGCCTTGACTGGGGCGCTCCGATTGGGCACCTCCGGCTATTACGTCGACTATCCGGAAGACATCCAGCTTTACGGACTGACCTTCGCCACCAACCTCAGTACCGGTACTGCGCTGCAGGGCGAGATCAGCTACCGACCCAACCTGCCATTGCAGTTCAATGGCACCGACATGACCCAGGCGGCGCTGAACGACCCAAGCCGCTCACCGCTGGTCAGCAGCGGCGCCATCCCCAGCATCAACGGCGCCAGCTCCAATGGTTATCGTCGCAAGGAAGTCACCCAGCTACAGATGACCGCCACACACTCGTTCAGTCAGGTAATGGGTGCAGATCAATTCGTGTTGGTCGGTGAGGCCGGCGCCACCTTCGTGGGCGGGCTGGAGGGTCGCTTCGGACCGCGTTATGACCGCAGCAGCACCTTCGGACAGGGCGAGCTGGCTGACAACAGCATTTGCTTGGCCAACTCCGAGACACCCGAACACTGTAACGACGAAGGCTTCGTTACCGACTTTTCATGGGGCTATCGCGCCCGCGGTATCTGGAACTATGCCAACGCACTGGCCGGTGTGGACCTGAAACCCAGCGTCTCCTGGTCCCACGATGTCGAGGGCTACGGCCCTAACGTAGCATCCGCTTTCAGTGAAGGCTCCACCGCCATCAGCCTTGGCCTGGGGGCGGAATTCAATCGCACCTACAGTGCCAACCTCTCTTACACCAATTATTTCGACGGTGACTACGGCACTAAAGGCGACCGTGATTTTGTTGCCTTGAGCGTTGGCGTCACCTTCTGATTCGGAGCAACCTGATGAACCAATATACTCGTTTTTTTTCCCTCAGCCTGCTGAGCGTCGCAATGCTTGCTCCAGCAACCCAAGCTGCTGTCTCTGCTGAAGAAGCCGCTAACCTCGGCCAAGACCTGACGCCGATCGGTGCCGAGCGCGCCGGTAATGCGGATGGCAGCATCCCGGTCTGGGCCGGCGGCTTGCCAAAAGACGTCGGCACCATGCTGGCCAACGGCACGCCGAGCGATGTATTCGCCGATGAGCAGCCGCTATTCACCGTTGATGCCAGCAACTACGAGCGGTACCGCGAACTGCTGACCGACGGCCAGGTCGCGTTGCTAAATCGTTACCCAGACAGCTATCGCCTGCCGGTCTATCCGACCCACCGCAGTGTTGGCATCCCTGACAAGGTGGCCGCGGAAGCAGCGCGCAACGCCACTCACACCAACCTGGTGAACGATGGCAACGGTCTGGCCGACTTCCAAGGCAATATCGCGTTCCCGATCCCACGCAATGGCGCGGAAGTCGTCTGGAACCACCTGACCCGTTACCGCGGAGGAAGCAAGCTGAGCACAACGGACAGCGTTGCGCCCCAGCCCAATGGCGACTATGTAATTACCACCATAGAAGCGCGCTCTACTCCGGTGACGGAGACCACCGACTTCAAACCTGAGGATGCGGCAGAAGTATTGTTTTACTACAGCCACAAGATCACCGCACCGGCTCGTCAGGCAGGCTCGGTTCTTCTAGTCCACGAAACGATTGATCAGGTAGCAAGTCCGCGCCGCACCTGGCTTTACACTGCTGGTCAACGCCGCGTGCGCCGAGCACCAAGCATTGCCTACGATGCAGCCGGTCCAGCCACTGCCGGCCTGCGCACTGCCGACGGACTAGACATGTACAACGGCGCACCGGATCGCTATGAATGGAAGCTGATCGGCAAAAAAGAGCTGTTGATCCCCTACAACAGCTACCGTCTGGCTTCGCCCGAGGTCAGTTACCAAGAGCTGGTTCAGCCAGGCCATCTGGCAGCAGACCATACCCGCTATGAGCGTCACCGGGTCTGGGAAGTGGTTGCCACGCTGAAGGACGGCCAACGTCATATTTATTCACAGCGCCGTTTCTATATTGATGAAGATAGCTGGGCCATCATCGAAGCTGATCACTACGACACCCGTGGCGAACTCTGGCGGATCGCTGAGAGCCACACCTATTATCAATATGCGCAGCAAGCGCTGCTGAGCGCCGCCGACGTAATCCACGACCTGCAGAACGGCCGTTACCTGGCGGTAAACCTGACCAACGAGCAGCGTGAAGCCTACCGCTTCGACTACCGCGCCAGCACCTCTGATTACTCTCCAGGGGCATTGCGCAGCAGGGGTGTGCGCTGAGCAGTAGGTTCCTGCCCGGCGCGAGCACTATCCGCTGTCGCCGTCGCACATTGCAGTCCTCGTCAACGCACCTGGCCAGATGCTTCGCAAACCCCGGGGGATCAAAGGTTTGCGATTGGCGCATTACGGCGATCCTTTGCCCCCGTCAGTTTTCAATAACAGGAAAACAACAATGACTCCAAGCCGCCATCCAAAATTGTCAGGCCCGCTAAGCGCCCTGAGCATGCTGCTGGGTGTCGCTCTGCTGACTTGTTCAGCAATCCAACCGGCAGACGCAAGCACTGAAGCCGAGAGCTCCAGCATTATGCAAGGTTTCCCACCTGACCCGGAGCGCCGGGTGACCAAAGCCAACGCATTCATACCGCCATACCTGCGCTGGTCCATGACTCACGCCCGTGAGCTTTCTCCCACCCGCAATCTAGCGAGAGCAAAAACGCCTATGTCTTTGCCTGCCGGTCCGCCTATAGATCTGGACGGAATGACATTCAAGGTTGCAGAGGAACCTATTACGCTCAACCGCTACCTGCAGGAATCCATGACGAACGGCCTGATCGTAATGCACCGGGGACAGGTGGTTTATGAGCGTTACCTGGATGGTTTCAGTGAGCGCCAGCCGCACATCTGGGCTTCAATGACCAAGTCGGTTACCGGCCTGCTGGCCGCTCAATTCATAGCTGAGGGTAAACTCGACCCGCAGGCACGATTGGCAAGTTACGTGCCTGAACTTGAAGGCACCCCCTTTGGCGAGAGCAGCGTGCGCTTCAACCTCGATATGATGGTACCAGTAGCATATCCAGAAAACGTGCCACCGGATCTGGGCCTGTTCGCGGCAACAGGTCTGATACCGCGCCGACCTGGCATGCCAGAAGACATATATAGTTTTCTGAAAATGGCATATTCGGACGGGGACAGTGGTCAACAAGCGCGATTCTTTTATCAGAACGGCTCGCCCGAAGCCCTGGCTTGGGCCTTGCGACGCATTTCCGGAAAAAGTTGGGCGGAATTGGTGGAGAAACGCATCTGGTCACGCTTCGCGGAAGAAGACGCGTACGTTCAAATAGATCAGCTGGGGACCGAAATGGCCAGCGGTGGGATCAGTTCCAATCTGCGAGACACAGCGCGTTTCGCCGAATTGGTGCGCCTGGAACTCAACAGAGAGAAATCCGAAGATAGCTTCAACCAGGCTGTACACAGCCTTGCCGATCCAGGCGACCCTGCCGTCTTCGCAGGCGGAAACCTGGCGGCTGGGCGTCCAGGCTACTCATATCGAAACTATTGGTTTCAGAAAAACGACGGCGACAACTCTATTGAGGCCAGCGGCCGCTTTGGCCAAAAAATCTACATAAACCCTAAGCGTGAGCTGGTCATTGTTCAGCTCGCAACCACGCCGGACCGAGCCAAACGGGCATCCAGCGCTAGCGCCGAGGACCGTGTCGACACCAGTGCTATCGGTTCGGCGGCCACGTTTAACAATTTGGTCAGCGCAGTGCACGGCCAATTGCCCCACCGACCGCACTGAGTTTCACATTAACGTTCTCACTCGACCCAGGTTAGCAATATGAGCTGCACGCACCCTATACCAATCCAGAATACCCACCATCAACTTGTTGTATTGGCAGGCTATTAACCTGTGCCTGTAGGATCGCCTGCAAACAACAACCAATACAGGGAAATGCTCGTGAATGCTGGAAAGATAGGAGCCAGTGATGACCTCTAGCCTTAGACTCCTGCGCCAATCGTTCAGCCATTTGAGCTTGAGCGACGGAGAAGCGCCCGACCCCCGTTTCACGTTAGCCAATGAACGCACCTTCCTGGCCTGGATACGCACTGCCCTGGCATTGCTGGGCGGAGGTGTTGCCGTGGAAGCTTTCACTGTCAATTTGCTTGAGCCAGTACTACGCACCTGGTTGGCGACCATGTTGATCAGTCTCAGTGCCACCCTGAGCGCAGGCGCATGCTGGCGCTGGCTCAAGGTCGAACGTGCATTGCGGCACCGCCAGCCTTTGAAGGTATCGCAGCTGGTTCCCCTGCTGACCCTGGCCGTGGCCTCCATGGGCGTGATAAGTGCCCTGGTGTTCTGGAGCCTTACATGAGTGTGGTAACAGATACCGGCCTGCAGGTAGAACGTACCCTGTTGGCCTGGGTGAGAACCCAGATTGGCTTGGGCGTGTTTGCCGGCCTGACGCTGCACTGGCTGGATCTGCATCATGCCAGCGCATTATTCATGGCCCTGTTGCCGCTGCTGTTATCTCTCGCACTGTACTGCGGGCAACGTCGTCGTTTTCAACGCCAGAGGGACATGCTCATAGCTGAGCAGGGTCATCCTTCAATTTTGCCAGTAATGAGTGTTGGCATCGGCGTCAGTGCCCTGGCCTTGATAGCTGTTTTCGCAATCTGAACTACCTCCAAAAACAATGATGATGAAGGTGATTTTCATGCCCCCTGCCCTCGCCCGACGCGGGAATGCCCGTCCGCTTCAGTTGCTGTTAGCGCTGCTGCTTGCAGCATTGATAACTACGCCAGCCCAGGCTGATTCGGACTGGCCAACCAAACCGATCAACCTGCTGGTCGGATTCAGCCCTGGTGGTGGCGCAGATACCCTGGCGCGGCTGGTCGCACGTGAGCTACAGAACGAGCTTGAGCAGCCAGTAGTGGTCAGAAATATTGCTGGCGGCGGTGGAATCGTGATGGCCACCAGCCTCAAGTTCGCGCCGGCTGACGGCTACACCATTGGCCTGGCGGCGAACGCAGCCTTTGACGGTATGCCATGGCTGACTGACTTGCGCTACACGCCTGACGACTTCAGCTATCTGACCACTGTCAGCGAGCTTCAAAACGCCCTGGTTGCCAGCGGCAATGCACCCTTCTCCACCTGGGAAGAAATGATCGCCTACGGCCGTGAGCATGGCCTTACTTATGGTTCGATCTCCCCGATCACCCGCCTGTTTATCAATATGGTCGCGGAGAAAGAAGGCATACGCATTCGGATCATTCCCATGCGCGGCGGTCTGGAAACCATGAACAATCTGATTGGTGGCCACATCGATATTGCCTGGAGTGCTGGCGTGCATCAGTCTTTCCTCGGCAACGGCAAGATCAAGGTGATCGCCTCGCTTAACAAGACCCGCCTGCGCACTTCACCGAAGCAGCCGTCGATCACGGAACTTGGCTACCCCGTCGATTACACCAGCTATTTTATGCTCGCCGCGCCAAAGGGCATTCCACCGAAGATTCTCGAGCGTTTGTCTACGGCGTTATATCGCGCCAGCAAGGCTGAGAACGTGGCGATGCTCGCAGAAAAACGCATGGGCTTTCCCAATATCGTTTTGACCGCCGAGGAGCTTGAAGAATTTATCCAAAATGGTTCCGAGGCTTATCGCCAGGCCGCAGACGAACTGTACTGACAACAACAGGTGTAACCATGCTTGAACGAAATCTTAACCTTTGGGCTGGCCTGACGATTACCGTCGCCGGTCTGATCGGCATCTTCTATCTGGTGCCAAACCATATTGGCTCCGGATTCGGATTTGGTCTTTCTCCCCAGTTTTTCCCGTACCTGTGTCTCGGCGCCATTACCGCACTTGGCGCGCTGCTGTTCTTCAGCCGGCTGCGTAATTCTGAGATGGAACAAAACAGAATTGACTTGAGCCGTTCCACCCTCCTCCCGCTGCTTCTGTTCATGGGAGTGATGGCGCTGGGCTTGTTGCTGATGAGCCTGGTTGGTTATCTGGTAGGTGCCATGGTGCTTGTAGCCGCCTTCATGCTGGCGATGGGTGAGCGAAGGATCAGCTGGATTGTGCCTACGGCGGTGATATGGCCGCTACTGATGTGGCTGTTGTTTGGCGTTGTACTGGGAACCCCTCTGAACTAACAAGGAATTCAAATCATGCATGAAATTCTATTGGGGCTCTCCGACGCCTTCACATTAACCAACATGCTGTACGTGGCTGCTGGCGTTCTGATCGGCCAGGCATTCGCAGCTGCACCGGGCGTCAGCGCGCTTGTGGCGCTAACCATCGCAGTGCCTTTTACCTTTTATTTGAGCCCGATTACCGCAATTGGCTTTTTGATCGGTATCAACAAAGGCGGCACTCTGGGTGGCTCGGTAGCGGCCATTCTGATGAATACACCTGGCTCACCTGAGTCGACCGCGACGACCTTCGACGGCTACCCCATGGCACTGCGGGGCCAGGGGCTAAAGGCGCTCAAAACCAGCCACGTGTCTTCGGTCAGCGGAGATGCGATCGGTGACCTGGTGCTGTTTCTGGTATCGGTGCCGCTGGCCTATGTAGCCATGAAAATGGGGCCATTGGAGACGGCTTCGGTGGTTCTTGTTGCCTTTGTTGTACTTGGCGCCTTGGTCGGCAACTCTGTACTCAAAGGGCTCATCGCTGCCGCCTTCGGGATGCTCCTGAGCATGGTCGGCACTGACCCTGAAACCGCCGGAGAACGTATGTCTTTCGGCATACCGGAGCTGATGGATGGCTTGTCGATCAGCGCAGTTGGTATAGGCATCCTGGCGTTGGGAGAAATCTTTCGCCAGGCGATCCTGTATAGGAACGCCATGACCAACACCGCCACAAATGCTGGCCTGGGAGAGGCGAAAAACAACCGATTCGGCTGGAGCGACTTCCGGCATATTGGGCCTACCATTCTCAGATCCAGTGGCATAGGCGTACTGATTGGCGCCATCCCTGGCCCAGGCTCCACTGCCGCCGCCTTTATCAGCTATGCAGCAGCGAAGCGTTCAGCCAAAAACCCGGATGATTTTGGCAAGGGCGATATCCGCGGTGTGGCCGCCACTGAATCTGCCAATACAGCAGTTACCGGCGCCAGTTTCATCCCGCTGTTATCTATCGGGATTCCAGGCAACCTGGCCGCAGCGCTGATATTGGGTGGGTTTGTCATCCATGGCATTACTCCTGGCCCGCAATTGTTCACGGACCATACCCGGCTGATCTACGGCATTTTCGGCGCGATGGTAATTGGTACTTTGTGCAACTTGTTTTTTGGTCTGTTCACCTTGCGCCTGTTCGCCAAGGTCATCCGCATGCCGTTGCAGATCGTGCTGCCCTGTGTGGTGTTGCTGTCCGTCACCGGTATCATCATTTCCAGCAACTTTTTCAGCGCCTGGTTGGTGATCGGCTTTGCCGCGCTCGGGTTCATGATGCGCACGCTGGATTTTTCCTTCGTCACTTTCATCATAGGCTTCATCCTTGGCCCGATGTTCGAGCTGAACATCAGACAGAGCGTCTTGCTCGCTGACGGCAATCTGGGCTATTTACTTGATCGTCCCATTGCGCTGGCTTTCATTCTATTAGCAATCGTATTGACCTGGCGTCTAGCCAAAAATCGCAAGAACGGCAGTGGCGTGGCAATCTAGTGTTCACCGGGTCGGCACCTGATGACCCGGTTTAATCATGCACATCCATAAACCGGACTGCCCATTCGCGGTTTTCTTCGAGCGTGGAATATTTGGTCGATAGCTCAGACGCAGTCAGGGTGCCCTCGGCAATGCCGCGCTGCGCGCGCAGGCAGTCGTAGGTGGCCTTGATTGCGGCGAAGTAGGCAGCGTGGCCATTTACCACAATGCGCACGCCATTGGCTGCCAGGCGCTCGCGATCGCGCAGCTCGGGGTTGTCGTAAGCGACCAGCATCAGTGGGATGGAAACATGCTGGCTGATCTGTTCCAGATGCTCGAAATCGCGGATACCCACCACACAGATGCCGTCGGCACCGGCAGCCTGATAAGCTTTGACCCGGGCAATGGTGTCCTCAATGCTCAGCTGACCCGCGTTGGTGCGGGCAAAAATCGACATCACCGGGTCAATACGCGCGTCCAAGGCAGCTTCTATCTTGCCGACGGCCTCTTCCAGGGAAATCAGATCGGTGGATTTGTGGCCGTATTTGGCTGGCAGCAGCGTGTCTTCGATCGTCAGCGCCGCCACCCCTGCCCGCTCAAGCTCGGTCACCGTGCGCATCACGTTCAAGGCATTGCCGTAGCCGTGGTCGGCATCGGCGATGATCGGCAGTCGCGCGACCCGACCGATACGCGTGGCCTGCTCGGTGAACTCACTCAAGGTGATCAAAGCGAAATCCGGCGCCGCCAGCACCTGCAGTGACGCTACCGAGCCGCCGAGAATACCTACCTCGAAACCGATATCCGCAGCGATGCGTGCGGACATCGGGTCGAAAGTCGAAGCCGTGTAATAACAGCGATTACTGGCCATTAAGGCCCGCAAATCCTTGCGAAGATCATGTTGTGACGGCGTTGCCATACCTTTACTCCTGGGAACAGGTGGTCAGCTGACGGGAAAGTTGAAGTTCGAGATTACACCAACTGGCTTGCTGGCAGCTGTCAACCAGGCTGATCAATTAGTAGCAGATGTTGTAATAACGGCAATAAAAAACCCCGCCAGCTTGCACTGGCGGGGTTTTTTCACTGCAAGGACAACTTAGGCCTTGGCAGCTTTCTTCTCTTTCTCTTTGGCAATTACAGTTTCAGCCACGTTCGCCGGGCAAGGCGCATAGTGAGCAAACTCCATCGAGAACTGACCACGGCCTGAAGTCATGGTACGCAAGGTGCTGATGTAGCCGAACATTTCTGCCAGCGGAACATCGGCCTTGACGCGTACGCCAGTGGCGCTGATTTCCTGACCCAGGATGATGCCGCGACGACGGTTCAGGTCACCGATCACATCACCTACGTGATCTTCCGGCGCATAAACGTCAACCTTCATCATTGGCTCCAGCAGCTGTGGACCCGCTTTTGGCATGGTTTGACGGAAGGCACCCTTGGCCGCGATTTCAAACGCGATGGCCGAGGAGTCAACGGCGTGGAAGCCACCGTCTTTCAGCTCGACTACAACGTCCAGTACAGGGAAGCCAGCCAGAGGACCGATGCCCATCATCGAGGCAAAGCCCTTCTCGATGGCCGGGAAGAATTCCTTGGGAACGTTGCCGCCAGTAACAGTGGACTTGAAGGTGAAGCCAGTGTTCGGCTCGCCGGGCTTGATGACGTAGTCGATCTTACCGTACTGACCGGAACCACCAGACTGCTTCTTGTGCGTGTAGCTGTCTTCCACATCCTTGGTGATAGTTTCGCGGTAGGCAACCTGTGGCTGACCAACCAGCAGATCAACACCGTAGGTGCGACGCAGGATGTCGACCTTGATGTCCAGGTGCAGTTCGCCCATGCCGCGCAGGATGGTTTCGCCGGAATCGATATCGGTTTCAACGCGGAAGGTAGGATCTTCAGCAACCATCTTGCCGATAGCAACGCCCATCTTCTCAGTGGAACCCTTGTCTTTCGGGGTAACCGAGATGGAGATAACGGGCTCAGGGAATACCATCGCTTCCAGAGTACAAGGGTGCTTGGGATCACACAGGGTGTGACCGGTCTGCACGTTCTTCATGCCGACGATGGCGATAATGTCGCCCGCGGTAGCGAAACTCAGTTCGTTACGCTCGTTGGCCTGCATCTCAACCATACGGCCGACACGCTCGGATTTGCCGGTAAACGAGTTGAGGATGGTGTCACCCTTGCTCAAGGTACCGGAGTAGATACGAACGAAGGTCAGGGCGCCGAAACGGTCATCCATGATCTTGAACGCCAACGCGCGGAAGGGCTCTTCAGCGGAGACGATAGCGTATTCGCCATTGGCGTTGCCTTCTTCGTCGGTCAGCGGCTGCGGGTTAACTTCGTGTGGCGCAGGCAGGTAATCGACAACGGCGTCCAGCAATAGCTGCATGCCTTTGTTCTTGAACGCAGAACCACAGTAAGTCGGGAAGAATGCCAGTTCCAGAGTACCTTTACGAATGCAACGCTGAATGTCTTCAATGGAAGCTTCTTCGCCTTCCATGTAGGCCATCAACAGCTCGTCGTCCATCTCCAGAGCGCCTTCGACCATACGGTCGCGGTAGGTCTCTACGTCGTCAACCATATCGGCTGGTACGTCAGTGATGGTGTAATTCTCTGGCTGCCCGGTTTCGTCCCAGATGTAGGCTTTACGGGTCAGCAGATCGACAACGCCGGAGAAGGTGTCTTCACGGCCGATGGGCAGAGTCATGATCAGCGGCTTGGCGCCCAGTACTTTTTCGACCTGAGCGGTTACACGCAGGAAGTCGGCACCGATACGGTCCAGCTTGTTGACGAAGATCAGACGGGATACTTTCGAGTCGTTCGCGTAACGCCAGTTGGTTTCTGACTGGGGCTCAACACCGCCAGAACCACAGAATACGCCGATGCCGCCGTCGAGTACTTTCAGCGAACGATAAACTTCTACGGTGAAGTCAACGTGACCGGGGGTGTCGATGACGTTGAAGCGGTGGCCTTTCCAGAAGCAGCTAACGGCCGCTGACTGAATGGTAATACCGCGCTCGGCTTCCTGTTCCATGAAGTCGGTGGTGGATTCGCCTTCGTGAACTTCGCCGAGTTTGTGAATACGCCCGGTCAGCTTGAGGATACGCTCGGTTGTGGTGGTCTTGCCAGCATCAACGTGGGCGAAGATACCGATGTTTCTGTAAAGATTAAGGTCAGTCATAGCGCTCTCTGCATAAGCCGGGTTGGAAATAGGCCGCTACTATACAGGATTGTGGCTGGATTTGGCCAAAGAATAAGCAGCGAAAATGGCCAGCATCGCCGGATAATGTTGCGCCTGCAGCAGTTACTGGTACTGCGGTGCCTTCGCTAACTGGTATAAAGCCCATCTGGCCGCATAAATACGGCAAACAGCAGCCTTCTCAGGAGCTCCAGTGTCCGATCCAGATCTGCCCGCACCCTGCCCTGCTCATGCTGCCAATCCGCTGACCGAGATCTACCGCGACCAATGGTTGCTGGCGGTTCACAAGCCCGCAGGCCTGCTGGTACACCGCAGCCCGATCGACCGGCATGAAACCGAGTTTGCGCTGCAGTACGCGCGGGCATTGAATGGCGGAGAGCATGTCTACCCCGTACATCGGCTGGACCGGCCCACCTCAGGCCTACTGGTCTTTGCCCGCGACCCAGGCACGGCGAGCATCCTCGGCAAAGCGCTGATGGCCGGTGAAGTGCGCAAGACCTACCTGGCGATGGTGCGCGGCTGGCCGCAAGAAGAAGGTGTGATTGACCACCCGCTGCGCGAACACCCGACGGACAAGCGCTGCAAGGATGAGCCGCAGCCGATTCGCGAGGCGCTTACCCATTACCACCGGCTGGCGACCACGGAAATTCCGGTGGCGATAGAGGGCTACCCGGTCAGCCGCTACAGCCTGGTCGCCTTGCACCCGGCAACCGGGCGCAAACACCAATTGCGTCGGCATATGCAGCACATCAGCCACCCTATTATTGGCGACACCAATTATGGGCGGACCAAACACAATCATTATTTTGCTCTGCGGTTTGACCAAGGCCGGTTGATGCTGGCCGCCACAGCCATGGCCTTTACCCACCCGGTTACGGGCGAGGCTCTGGAACTGCGGGCAAAACCGGAGGTCAGTTTTATGCGCGTTCTGTCAGCTTTTGACGATGCCGACCTGACAAGCGCAAAACTGGATTTTGTACTGTAGAGGGGATTACTCTGGCAGTGCGGAACAATAAGAAGATAACAAGGAGATGCTATGAAACCACTCGGGATCGTATTACTGGTAGTAGGTGTGTTGCTGTTGGTGTTTGGCTTTCAGTCGTCCCAGTCACTGGGTGACCAGGTAACTGAAACCTTCACTGGTCGTTTTACTGACGGGACCATGTTCATGATCATTGGCGGTGCTGCCGCCCTTGCCGCTGGCGCGTTCATGACCTTTGTTCGCAAGTAAACTGTCATCGCTGATTGACGCAGCGCCGGGCAGTCTAATGCCCGGCGCTGAATTCGAATCAGTCTCCTGGATAAGTAGTGTTATCCGGTCCGTCATCCTGCCCCGTCTCGAAATCACTCCCGTCGGCATTAGTCCGTTTCTCCTGCCCCGTGCGGTGCACGGTGGAGTCATTGCTGTAACCACCATCATTATTACTACTCGGGCTGGTGCGCGGAGTGCTACGCATTGAGCTCCCGGTACTGGCCGCTGTGCCCTGCTGCCCCGTAGGCTGCCCTGCTGAAGGACGTGGGCTGTTGGAGCCTGCTGCGGGATTGTCGGCGGCCAGCACCGCTGGTGTGGCGACAGCCAGCGTGGCGGACATGAGAATTGAAGGTAATAATCGAATGCGCTTCATTATGTGCTCCCTGGAGTAATATCAGCTTGTAGCTTGTCTTATACCTGCCTGGTAATAGTTCTGATAAATAGCCCGCCACAAAGTTCATACAGGAAGACCTCATGACCATCAGCATTGGCATCTATGTATTCGATCAAGTGGAAGTACTCGATTTTGCCGGGCCCTATGAGGTATTCACTACCGCTACCCGCGTAGCCAAGGCGAGCCAGGGCGAAAATTCCCGGGTGTTCGAAGTATTTACCATCAGCCGCGACGGCAAACCCATCAAAGCGAGGGCTGGACTGGTAGTGCAACCGGATTACAGCTTTGACAATCAGCCACTGATTGATGTGCTGCTGATTCCCGGCGGCGTGGTCTCAGCCGAGTTGGCGCGCCCGAAGGTGATCAAATGGATTCAGCGTACCAACGCCGGTACCCAGTTGACGGCGTCGGTGTGTACCGGTTCCATGCTGTTGGGCAAGGCTGGCTTGCTGGACGGGCTTAGTGCTACCACCCACTGGGAAGACACCGCGGAACTGCAGAGCATGTTCACCAACGTCAAGGTGGTCACGGGTGTACGCTGGGTGGACCAGGATGCAATAGTGACCTCTGCCGGCATCTCCGCCGGCATCGACATGAGTTTGCACCTGGTAGAGCGGCTGGCGAGTCGCGAACTGGCCGAACTGACCGCACGACAGATGGAGTTTGATTGGACAGAGAATCACTGAGGCGGCATCATTCCGCGCCTTGCTGATCAACCACGTGAAATCAACATTCAACTGTAATTCAAACAAGGCCTCGTTATGACATTGCCCCACTGCCCCGAATGCAACTCGGAATTTACCTATGAGGACGGCGAGATGTTCGTCTGCCCGGAATGCGCCAACGAGTGGGCAAAATCTGGCGAGGCTGAAACCACCGGTGACGCCAAGGTGGTAACGGACGCCAATGGCAATTCGTTGCAGGACGGCGACAGCGTCACCGTGATCAAGGATCTGAAAGTCAAAGGCTCGTCTTTGGTGGTCAAGGTTGGCACCAAGGTCAAAAGCATCCGCCTGGTGGATGGCGACCATGACATCGATTGCAAGATCGATGGCATCGGGGCAATGAAGCTCAAATCGGAATTCGTCAAGAAATCCTGAACCCGCTCAGTGCTCGATCCAGGTGGCCACCCAGGCCACCGCCAGCGAGAGCACTACGACAATACTGAGCGGTTTGCGCAATGCCGGATACCAGACCGGCGCCAGACCGTGGTTTACCGCCCACAGATCAGCGAAATACAGACAGGCAAAGGCCAGAAAAAATACTGGCAAGCCCAGATTGATCGGCAGACTGAGTGCAAACCAACCCAGCAATGGCGGAATAACCGACAAGCCCAGCTGTATCGGCGCCTTGTCACTCGACTCATCGGCGCGCATGGCCAGCCCCCAGTGGATGGCGCCCATAAATGCCAGAATCACCGCGGCGTAGCTCAGCAGTTCTTCCATCACGCGTCCACGCCAGGCATCGGGTATTACCCACAAGCCCAGAGCGCCGCCAACAAAGGGCACCAATCCTGCAATGCCAAGACCCACAGCCAGAGGGGGTGGTCGAATTGCGCTGAAAGGATGCATGGAAACTCCGTGACTGTCAGGGTAAAAAAGCGTTAATCAGGGCTACCGGCGATGTCAGTATAGCCACAGCCAGTCTGGCACGGTCATTATAGGCGTACTGATGCGCCCGACAAACCAGCTATTCCAGCAATACCCCCGCTCTGGCTGGGCGTTTGCGCGGCAGTTGCCGGATCAGGGTCTGCAGATGACCGCGTAATCGAACCTGCTGTTGACGATCAGGCAATTCAGCGCCCAGCACATACATCTGCTCGACATACTCGTCAAAGAATGCGGCCAAGGCTGTACGCTGGTTGGGCAAGGCGATTTCCAGACGCGCCTGCCAGGCACGCGGGCCTTCGCCACGTTGGGCATTCAGCCCCAGACGTAACAACCTGCGATCCAGTAACTGCCAGGCACGCTGACGCGGGTCGCGATGCATCCGGCCCGGCCGCAAGGTCCAGAGCGCCAGCGGAATCATCACCAGCGCTGCCGCAAGCAGAAGAATAACGCCAACACGCTGCCAGTCAGTGGTACCCAGCCAGCGCTGGAAGAATGCCATCTGCCGCTCGCTTTCAAAGCCGAGCACGCGCAGCTGCCATTGGTAGTTCACATCATCCCATCCCAGGCGCAATGCATTGATCCAACTGATGTTGCGATAGCGCGCCGAAGACATCAACGAGTCTTCAAGAAAGCTGCCCTCTTCCTGCATGGCGGCCTGCAAGCCGCGTTCGATGCGCTCCGGTGCCACCTGAAAGGTCGGATCCACCGAGACCCAACCCTGTCCCGGCAACCAGGCTTCGACCCAGGCATGGGCATCGAACTGATGCACCAGTACATAGTTGCCGCGCGGGTTCAACTCGCCACCCTGGTACCCCGCCACCACGCGAGAAGGAATACCGGCGGCGCGCAGCACAAAGGTCATGGCGCCGGCAAAGTGCGCGCAGAAGCCACGCTGACTATCAAACAGAAACTCATCATTACTGTGCTCACCCAGAGTCGGCGGACGCAGGGTGTAATGGAAAGGCTCACGGTTGAAATGCTGCAGCAGCGCCTGAACCAGATCGCTATCGTTCGGGTATTCCGCGCGCAGTTCCGCAGCCCAGGCACGGCTACGCGGGTCAAAGCCTTCGGGTAGCCCGGTATATAGCCTGAACTGCAGCGGATCCAGTTCGCTGGGTTGCATCAGGCTGTCAGGATAGGAAACCGCCGTATAGCTGGTGGTCTGGCTCACTGGGCGCTTGGACTGCAGCATGAAGTCGCGCGTGAGCCACAAGTCTTCATCTTCGGTAGTCGCGCCGCGCAAGCTGAAAACCCAGGGCTGTTGGGTGGCTCGGGTCATGACCTGATACTCGACCGCCTCACCCTGCTGGGTCCATTCGCCAGCGCCGCCATTGGATGCCAGGCTGGAATGGCTCCAGCGCCGGCCATCGAAGTTGCTCAACGTCAGCGCGCGCCAGTAAAGATCGCTGTGGGCTGGGATGTCCCCGCTAAAACTGGCCCGGAAGGCCAACTCGCCGGAGCGTGCCAGGTTGGCGATATCCGCCGGGGCCATGCTCTCTGCCAACCCGGTCGCGGCATTCTGGCCGGGCGCGTTGACCGACCACAGCGGCCCGATGCGCGGAAACAGCAGGAACAGCACCAGCATCAGCGGCACCGCTTGCATAAGCAGTACGCTACCGGTTTTGAATGCACGAGCCGGATCATTGCGCCCCGGCGTCTGATGCAAACCGACCAGCGCCGCAACCAGCACCAGCAGGGAAAAACACTGATAGAGCGCGAGCACGATGCTCTGGTCGAACAGAAAAGCGGTCGCGACGATAAAAAAGCCCAGGTAGATCACGACCATGGCGTCACGCGGGTTGCGCATTTCCAATAGCTTGAGCATGAACAGCAGTAGCAGCAGCATTACCGCCGCATCAAGACCAATCAACGTGCCCTGGGAGGTGAATACGCCCAATACCGTCAGGCCAATGGCTGCGGCTTTAAATATCGTGCCCGGGTAGCGCCAGCGCATGCGCTGAATCTGTACGCGCCATAGCGCGCAGCTAAGCCACAGGACCGCGACCCAGATCGGCAGCCGCGGCAGTTGTGGCAGCAACACCACAATCTGCGCTATCAACAGCCAGGCCAGGC
This sequence comes from Halopseudomonas pelagia, assembly GCF_009497895.1. Classification (NCBI taxonomy): domain Bacteria; kingdom Pseudomonadati; phylum Pseudomonadota; class Gammaproteobacteria; order Pseudomonadales; family Pseudomonadaceae; genus Halopseudomonas; species Halopseudomonas pelagia. The sequence goes on from NZ_CP033116.1 coordinate 2,913,752, forward strand.
TGTTGCGCGGAATCAGTGCGTTCGCGCTCATGCTGGCCTGCCGTACAGCGCCAGTGCGCGCAGGCATTGATCCCGCTGCTGCTCACCGACTGCCGGGCCGAAGCTGGTGCCGCCAATCACCAATCCATAGGGCCGCGACTGTTGCTCAAGCTGCATCACCCATCCACACAGGTAGCTCAGACGCTGCTCCAGGTCAGCTCCCGGCGTCTGCTCCAGATCCAGCCACAGGGTGTCCTGGACCGGTTCGGCAAAAACTTTACTGTGCAGGCCCTGACCGCGGGAATAGGCGCGCCAGTCCAGACGCCTGCGTGAATCGCCCGGCTGGTAATTGCGCAGCCCTTGAAAGTCATCCACACCCTCACCCAACGGCTGGTCGCCCTCCTCGGCACCCGCTCGGCGTCTCGGCGGTAGCGGCACACTTAACGGCTTGGGGTAGACCAGCACTTTCCAATCCAGATCCACCAGGCTCCAGGCAACAAACCAGCCCAGCGGATAGCGGGTTTCTATCCTCAGGCGCCCAGGGCTGAACCAGCCCCGCTGCTGCGTGGGGTGATAGAGATCCACGCGAGTGTCGCTGTCCTTGCCCACATCCAGCCTTTGCGGCTGGGTCTGCGGCCAACCGAGGGTCAGCGCCTGGTGTTCATGGCGCGGAGCCAACAGGCGAATATGCAGAGGCGCAGCTTCGCCGGCGAATACCGCGTGGCTGCCGGACGCATGCAGTTCCAGGCTAGCGAGGTTGCGATAGGTGTGATGCAGAGATACCCAGAACAGACTTCCCAGCAGGAAGGTCACTGCGTAAACCAGGCTGTTCTGATAGTTTATCGCGCCGATCAGCATCACGCCGAGTAAAAGCAGCAGCGCCAGGCCGGCGCGGCTAGGAATGATGAAGATCTGTCGGTGATTCAGGCGCACCTGGCTCGCCGCCGGGATCCGGCGTTTGAGCCAGCGCTGAAACAGGCCGGAGGCGCGACCGCCTGCTTGCACGCCGGACGGCCTCATCAGACCGCCTCTACCTCGTTGAGCAGCCACTGCGCCAGGCCGCCACCACCGTGGCCGGCGGGATCCTCACTGGCACGCAGGCGATGGCTGACTACCGCGGGCAAGACCGCCTGCACATCTTCGGGTATCACATAATGCCGGTGTTCCAACATCGCCCAGGCTCGCGCAGCGGCCAGCAGGCCCAAACTGGCACGCGGTGACAAACCCCAGGCGCAGACCTGGCTCTCCCGCGTGCGGTTAACCAGACGCAGGATGTAATCGATGATCGCCGGACTGGCGGTGATCTCCGGCACACCCTTCTGCAACGCCTGCAGGTTATCGCGATTAAGCACGGCCTCGATGCCATCCAGCCGGGTATTGCGGTCTTCGCCCATCAGCAGTGATTTCTCGGCGGCCGGTGACGGATAGCCCAGCGACAGGCGCATCAGGAAACGGTCCAGTTGCGACTCGGGCAACGCAAAAGTACCCGCCTGGGACACCGGGTTCTGCGTGGCAATAACAAAGAATGGATTAGGTAGCGGTCGGGTGGAGCCGTCGACGGTGACCTGGCCCTCCTCCATCGCTTCCAGCAGCGCACTCTGGCTTTTCGGTGTGGCGCGGTTGATCTCGTCCGCGAGGATCAACTCGGCAAAGATAGGACCCGGGTGAAACACGAACTGTGCCGTGTTGCGATCGAATACCGAGGTACCCAGAATGTCGCCGGGCAGCAGATCACTGGTAAATTGAATACGCTGGTAGCTCATACCCATGACCCGCGCCAGCGCTTGCGAGAGAGTGGTCTTGCCCATACCCGGCAAGTCCTCAATCAACAAATGCCCCCGTGCCAGAATGCAGGCTACCGCGAGCTTGACCGCGTGATGTTTGCCCAGCAGAACCTGATCCACTGCGTCCAATGCACGATTGAGCACATCCTTCATGTTTTCCCCTTGTCTGCTCTTAACAGCTTATGCAGGCATGTTAGGTTCTACGGCGCGCGCACGAAAGCGAAATGCAACGACTTGTAACAGCTTGTGGTTTTTACTCGCCGGCGCTTACGGCATCATCGATGCTTACTTTTCTGGAACCCAGCCCATGCCTTTTATCGTGCCGTCTGTAAAACAGAGTCTGATTCTCGCCGCGATGGCATTCGCTCTGGTGGGTTGTTCGCCGCTGGCGCCATTGAACTTCGTGATTTCCGACAAGCATTACACCTTGCTGGCGGACCAGGCCTATGGCGACAACCAGCGTCAGAAGCTGGACGTGTACTTTCCAAAAGAGAATATCCAGAGCGCGCCGGTGGTGGTGTTCTACTACGGTGGCAGTTGGCGCGGCGGTGAACGCGGCAATTATGCCTTTGTCGGCGAGGCCCTGGCTGCGCATGGCATGATCGCGGTGGTGGTGGACTACCGCGTCTACCCGGAGATCACCTACCCGGCCTTTCTGCAGGATAGCGCCGCAGCGGTTGCCTGGGTAGAGAAAGAGCGCCAGCAGTGGCAAGACCAACCGCAGCCGCTGTTCGTGATGGGCCACAGCGCCGGCGCTTACAATGCCGCCATGCTGGCGCTGGACGACCGCTGGCTGGTGGAGCAGGGTCTGTCGAGGGATATTCTCAACGGTTGGATCGGTCTGTCCGGCCCCTATGACTTCCTGCCGATTGTTAACCCGCAGGTAAAGCCGGTATTTCACCACCCGGACACCCCTGAAGATTCACAGCCGCTGTTTCATGCCAGCGCCAATAGCCCGTCAGCGCTGTTGCTGGCCGGGACGCCGGACAAACTGGTCGACCCGCAGCGCAACACTTTGCAACTGGCGAACAAACTTCGCGATGACGGCGTCAGTGTAGAAACGGATACCTTCGAGTCTCTCAACCACTACACCATACTGCTGGCGATGGCTCGGCCCTTTCAGGGTTGGGAGCCAATCGTCCAGCGCGTACAGGCGTTCACCTTCGGTCAGACCGGCACCACAGTGCCGTCTGACTGATCATCCTGCCCCTCGGGACGCATCGCCTCGAGGCGGTTGATCATGTAGCGGATATGCAGGTGCAGCTCATACAGCTCGTGGGCGTATGACAAGGGCACGTCGACACGAGTCAGCTCGTCTTCAAGCTCATGCAGGCCCTGAATCTCCTGGTCCAGGCGGTCCTTGATCTCGCCCTTGACGATCAGATGATCAATGCGTCGTAGTTGTTCGTACCAGCGGTACACCCGCGAACGAATGCGCCAGATATAGATCGGGCCCATGCTGCGTATCAGCGGCATCATGATCACGATCAGCGGGATCACCAGCACGATGTAGCGGTCGACGATGGAAGCAATCCAGAAGGGCAGATAACGCTGCAGAAACGGCGTGCCACTCTCATGGTAATACTCGGCTTCGGCGCTCATATCCAGATCCATCGGCAAGGCCGCAGGATACTGACCAGGCGCGTCCAGCAGATTGCCGTCACGCAGCACTTCCTTGGCCGCGCTGAGCACCAGCGCGGTCAGGGCCGGATGGAAATGTTCGTTACCCACCAGGGTCGCGACCGGCGACAGCAGGCTGATGTCCTGATCGGGCACGTTGCGGCGGATATTCAGCAAACCTTCGGGGATGGTCAGGTCTTCAAGGTAGGGCAAGCGTGCGGCGAAGGCGCGCGCCTGGCTCAAATGCACCAGCTCCACGTTCGGTGCGTTGATCAGCTCGCGAATCAGCGCATTGTCCGCTGGCAATACGAAGAAGGCTGCGTCCAGCTCACCGGCATAAAGCGCATCCGCCGCAGCGCGACCAGCCAGTGTTTGCCATTGCCCGTCACCTTGGGAATCCCAGCTGGCCATATCGCCCTGGACCTGGAACAGGCTTCTGACCACCGCCCAGGTGCCGCTGCCCTCACTACCCAAGGACACGCGTCGGCCGACCAGATCAGTCAGGCGACGGATTTCGGTAACGTTGCTAGTAGTACTGGTACTAGCAGTACTATTGGCAGTATCGGCGTCGCCGTCAGTCGTTTCATCGCTGCTATTCTGGTCCTCTACAACATCGGCCTGAGCATCAGTCTGCGAGCTGGAAACCGGCTCCGCGTCAGTGCGCTGAAACAGCCACAGCGGCTCGTGATAAAGCGTTGCCAGGCCTTCCAGTTGATCGCGCTCGCGCCGGTCGACCAGTTTCTCAATGCCACTCTGAATGATACCCAGCTGCACATCCCCGGAACCGTCAGTCAACCGCTCGATGTTATCCAGCGAACCGCGGCTGGTCACCAGCTTTACCTCCAGCCCCTCTTCAGCCAGACGTTCCTTTAGCGCCAAGCCGAATTGGTGATAGCCACCGTTCTCGGTGCCGGTAGTCATGACTATCGAGCGTGGCGGCGCGGGATCAAGGAAGCGAAACAGTACCCAGACAAACAGGGCGACCAGCGGGATTATCCATAGATTGGCGCGAACAAACAGACCGGCCTGTTTCAGAACATGCATGCGGATCCTCCGACGTTGTAATACTACTTTGAGTCTAAACGGCGGAAGAGTTCATAGCTATGTAAGGACTTACACCAATTTATGGGAGCGCCGGCCTCGGCGCGAAGTGCTTGCACCGCATTCGCGCCGGGGCCGGCGCTCCCACATTACTGAGACAGCTCTTACATACCTGCAACCATGCTCAAACCGATAGCACCGATGACTGCGCCCATGACCCGGGAAACCACCGGCAAGGAGCGCTGTTGCAGCCAGGCACCGGCCAGCAGACCCGACAGATGCAAGGCAGCAGTAGCAACGGCGAAGCCGAGCGCATAGGTCAAGGCGCTGGCAGCGAGGGGCATTTCCGCACCGTGTGCAACACCATGGAAGAGCGCAAAGATCGATACCAGGGCGGCGCTGATCAGCAGCGGAACCTGGCGCGCCCAGAGCAGGAACAAACCCAGCACTACAACAGAGGCGACAATACCCGGCTCCACCGCAGGCACGGACAGGCCAATCATGGCCAGGCCACCACCTACCAGCATGACGCCAACAAACAGCGCCGGTAGTAACCAGCGAGCCTTGCCGCCCAGCTGTGCGCCCCACAGGCCGACGGCGACCATCGCCAGCAGATGGTCAAGACCAAACAGCGGATGACCCAAGCCACTGAGCAGCCCGCTCACGTTCTCATGCCCCGGATGCGCGTGGGCCAGCCCCGGGATGGCGAACACGCCGACCAGTAACATCAAACGACTTGAAAACCCGTGCATGCTCAAACTCCTTTCGCCTGTTGAGTGTTCTCGGGCAGCGGTTTGAGCATGCCCTGACGAACGATAAAGGCAATGATGTCCTCGACACCCTTGCCGCTTTTCAGATTGGAAAACACGAACGGCCGCTCGCCGCGCATCTTCGCTGCGTCGCGGTCCATCACGCCCAGATCAGCTCCCACCAGTGGTGCCAGATCAGTCTTGTTGATGATCAGCAGATCCGAGCGGGTAATGCCCGGCCCGCCCTTGCGCGGAATCTTGTCGCCGGCGGACACGTCGATAACATAAAGAGTCAGGTCCGAGAGTTCGGGACTGAAGGTCGCCGCCAGGTTGTCGCCGCCGCTTTCGACGAAGATCAGCTCCACCGCCGGAAAGCGCTCCTGCAGTTCGGCGATCGCCGCAAGATTCATCGAAGCGTCTTCGCGGATCGCGGTATGCGGGCAGCCGCCGGTTTCCACGCCGAGAATACGGTCTGCCGGCAATGCCTCATGGCGCAGCAGAAAGTCGGCATCCTCGCGGGTGTAGATGTCGTTGGTAATTACCGCCAGATCGTAGTGCGGGTACAGGCGCTCGCAGAGTATGCGCACCAATGCGGTCTTGCCGGAGCCGACCGGGCCGCCGATGCCGACGCGCAGGGCTGGTTTGGAACTCATTGTGGTACTCCTTGTTGAAAATCGAATAAGTAAATCGGATCAGGATCGAAACAATCGTGTGTATTGGTGTTCATGCCGGGCGCTGGCAAAGGCCAGCCCCGGCAGGCCCGCACCCAGCTCCTCATCAGCCAGGCCGGCAGCCAGTTCGACGATCGGCGGCAGCGCCGGCAGCAAGCGGTCAAGCAAACGCTGGGCGTCGGTCTGGCCCAGCGGAATCAGTTTTGTCGCAGCGCCGGTCTGGTTCTCCAGCCAACTCCAGAGCACCCCGAGCGCCAGCGCGCTGGGCCCGGTACGCCAATGCTGCCCGGCCATGGCGAAGGCGCTGATCAGCGCCAGCGGCTCACCGGTTGGCCAGTCCTGCGCCGCCGGGATCAGCAGCGACTTCATCAAGCGCAGCAGCGCCCCGCCCTGCTGACTGTCTTCCAGATACAGCTCGGCGGTTTCGCGGCTGGCCAGCAACCAGTCATTCCAGGCGGCAAAACCGGTTGCATCCTGCTGCTCGAGCGCCGCGTATTGCCGCAGCAACAGCGGAATGTCCAGTCGTCCGAGCGAGCGCGAGGCCAGGGCCGTCAGCCAGCCAGCGGCGGAGTCCAGGTCGGTCACCCAGTCCTGCTCGATGGCGTACTCCAGTCCCTGGGAATACGCATAGCCGCCAATCGGCAACGCCGGGCTGGCCAGTTGCAGCACTCTCAACAGTGCTGCATCGGCAATATCAGCCATGCTCGTGGCCACCGAGGCGCAGAAAGGGTGCCGACTGTAGTGGGCCTGCTGGCGTTGCAACGCTGTGCCCGTGGCTGTGATAAGCACCGGGCTCGGGATTGAAAGGCGCAAAGATTTCTTCCACCTCCAGACCAAAGCCGCGCAGCATGCTTTCCAGTACGTGGTCACGCAGATAGCGCAACTGACCCGGCTGGATCTCCAGCGGCACATGGCGGTTGCCCATGTGATAGGCCGCACGGGACAACAGCAAGGCGTCATCACAGAACACCCGCGACAGCGACTCGGATTCGGCGTGGATTACCACCACGCTGCCGTCGTCACCCTGTAGCCGGTCACCTTCGGCAAGTACTCGTCCGCGCGGCAGAAACAGGCCAATCTCGACGCCGCCCTGGGTCTGCGCAAGCAAGCGGCTGCGAGTGCGCAACTCATAGGTCAGCTCAAGCACATGCTGGGCTGGGCCTGGCTCATCCAGCCATTGATGGCATTCGATCATCAAATACTCCTAAAACAGGTAATAACGCTGGGCCAGCGGCAGGGATTCGGCCGGCTCGCATAGCAGCTCGACGCCATCGGCCTTGACCACATAGGTTTGCGAATCAACGCTGATCACTGGCTGGTAATCGTTGAGTTTCATATCCGCCTTGCTGATGGTGCGCGTCTTGCTGACGGCTTCCAATCTGCGCTTCAACCCGAGTTTGCCACCAATGTCGGCATCCAGCGCAGCCTGGCTGACGAAGGTGACGCAGGTGCTGTTCATGGCGCTGCCGAAGGCGCCGAACATCGGACGGTAATGCACCGGCTGCGGCGTGGGAATGGACGCATTCGGATCACCCATGGGCGCCGCAGCAATCGAGCCGCCCTTTAGAATCAGGCTGGGTTTAGTGGCGAAGAAGGCTGGCTTCCACAGCACCAGATCAGCCAGTTTGCCGACCTCGATCGAGCCGACCACATGAGAAATACCCATGGTGATCGCCGGATTGATGGTGTACTTGGCGATGTAGCGTTTAGCGCGGAAGTTGTCCGACCAATCGTCGTCCTCGGGTAACGGCCCACGCTGCACTTTCATCTTGTGCGCGGTTTGCCAGGTACGGGTGACCACCTCACCGACCCGGCCCATGGCCTGGGAGTCGGACGAGATCATGCTGAAGGCGCCCAGATCGTGCAGGATGTCTTCGGCGGCAATGGTTTCGCGGCGAATGCGTGAGTCGGCAAAGGCCACGTCTTCTGCAATCGCCGGGTCCAGGTGGTGGCAGACCATCAGCATATCCAGATGCTCGTCCACGGTATTGATGGTGTAGGGCCGGGTCGGATTGGTTGACGAGGGCAGTACATTCGGCTCGCCACAGGCCTTGATGATGTCCGGTGCGTGACCGCCGCCAGCGCCCTCGGTGTGGTAGGTGTGGATTACCCGGCCCTTGATCGCCGCCAGGGTATCTTCAACAAAACCGGACTCGTTCAAGGTGTCGGTATGGATCGCCACCTGCACATCATAGGCTTCGGCCACACTCAGGCAGCAATCGATGGCTGCCGGTGTGGTACCCCAGTCCTCGTGCAATTTGAGACCCATCGCTCCCGCTTCCAACTGCTCCTCGAGCGCATCCGGCAGGCTGGCATTACCCTTGCCGAGAAAACCCAGATTCATCGGGAAGGATTCAGCCGACTGCAGCATCCGGGCGATATGCCAGGCGCCTGGTGTGCAGGTAGTCGCATTGGTGCCTGTCGCCGGCCCAGTGCCGCCGCCAAGCATGGTGGTAACGCCGGAGGTAAGCGCCTCTTCAATCTGCTGCGGACAGATAAAATGGATATGCGCATCAATGCCGCCGGCAGTGAGAATCATGCCCTCCCCGGCGATGACTTCGGTACCGGGCCCGACGATGATGTCCACGCCCGGCTGAATATCCGGATTACCGGCTTTGCCGATCTGGCTGATCATGCCGTCCTTGATCGCCACATCGGCCTTGATCACGCCCCACCAGTCCAGAATCAGGGCGTTGGTTATCAGGGTGTCCGGCGTCTCTGCGCGTACTCGCTGGCTTTGACCCATCCCGTCACGAATCACTTTGCCGCCGCCGAACTTGACCTCTTCACCGTAGCGGGTCAGGTCTTTCTCGACGCTGATCCACAGCTCGGTATCGCCCAGGCGCACGCGGTCGCCCGTGGTCGGGCCGTACATCTCGGCATAGGCTTCTCTGCTGATCTCCATCTAGCGCTCCTTATTCACTGTTCGCACTTCACAGGCTGCCCATAACCAGGCCGCGAAAACCGTAGACCTTGCGCTCGCCGGCCAGGGCCACCAGCTCGATCTCGCGGCTCTGGCCGGGCTCGAAGCGTACCGCGGTGCCGGCGGCAATATTCAGGCGAAAGCCATGCGCGGCATCGCGATCGAAGTGCAAGGCGGCGTTGGTTTCAGCAAAATGGTAATGCGAGCCGACCTGGATCGGCCGGTCGCCACTGTTGGCCACACTGATAGTGATAGTTTCGCGCCCCTCGTTGAGCGTCAGGCTACCGGGGCGGGTCTGGATTTCTCCGGGAATCATGGTCAGCTCCTCTCAGGGAATCGGGTTGTGAACGGTGACCAGCTTGGTACCGTCCGGGAAAGTCGCTTCCACCTGCACTTCGGCGACCATTTCCGGTACGCCTGGCATTACCTGTTCACGGGTCAGCAGCGTGCGGCCATAGCTCATCATTTCCGCCACGCTGCGGCCGTCACGGGCGCCCTCCATGATCGCGGCACTGATATAGGCCACGGCTTCCGGGTAGTTGAGGATCACGCCTCGAGCCAGCCGCCGCTCGGCCACCAGTGCTGCGGTAAACAGCAGCAGCTTGTCTTTTTCGCGGGGAGTCAACTCCATGCAAACACTCCTGTCAGGTAGTCCAGATACGCGGCAAGCAGGTTTCCCGGCCGTTGATCAACGGTCGCAGCTGCTGCCACAGACGAATAAAACTGTTTCGCGCATGTTCGGCGTGTTGCCCGATATAACGAGCGATCAACAAACCATGGCGTTGGGTAAAAGCCAGTTGCGGGTAGTCTGCAAAATCCTCGCGCAGCCTGTCGAGCTGATCGCGATCCAGTGTCAGCGTGGCCAGCCAGGTGCCGCTGACACCGGCGTTACCCAAACCCCAGCGAGCAGATAACAGCGCGTCACCGCCTTCGAAACGATTGCGCTCGATATACAGCGGCCTGCCGTCACGCCACACATCCAGGTGCTGATCTACCCGGCCGCGCTGGAAGCCTTCGCCGGACGCCGGTCGGCCCAGGCAAAGTAGATCCCAAGCGCAGAAGCGTGAGTCCTTGGCCATATCGATGCGGGTAATCATCCGTGCGTTGCAGCCTTCGAAAGCGATCGTGTCCTGCGGTAGATACTCCAGGCTGGCACCAGAGCCGACGCTGAAACGGTTGTGCTGCACCTGCAGAGTGCCGTTGTCGCGCGCTCGATAGAATTTGCCGGACGACGGCGTGGTCAGCAGCACGCAGCTGCCCTCGCCGGCTGAGACCTGCAGGCGTAATGAATCGCCGCTGACCATGCCTCCTGGGGGATGCAGAATGTACAAATGCGGGCAGTCTGCCCCTTCAGGGAGCAGCGGCCGCTGAATGCGCAAAGGTCCACGGTGACTGACATGCTCAAGCACAGAGCGGCCACCCCGACGGACCACGCCAAGGTTCAGACCTGCCTGCCAGTTGATGGCGCTGTCATGCTGTTCAAGATGCCAAGCGGCAGTCATGCTCTGCCTATCCTTTACCGGTTTATCTGGTAAAACCTGAGCAAATGACGTGCCAGCATGGACCAACGGAGTTAGGGGGATGCACCGCAATCGAGCGCCCTGTTTCAGGGCGCCGATCAAGATCAATCAAATAAGTGCGCTTTTATGGTGCATTTGCGATGAGCGCAATCCGTGAGAGGCTCTAGCGATCCTCGGTTGGCAGGTCGGCCGTATCGCTGCGCTGATGCCCTAGTTCCAGCGCTGCGCGATCGGTCCAGTCTTCGTTCAACTCTGCTTTAACAGATACGCCTAAATCCTTGAAATCAGTGATCTGTTTAACTAGATTTCCACGCCCGTTAACCAGTTGATCGCGCGCTTTTTGATAAGCATCGGTGGCCTTCTCCAGACTCTTCTCGATGCCATCCATGCTACCCAGAAAGGTGCGCAACTTGTCATAGACCTTGCCAGCACGCTCCGCCAGTTCAGCGGTATGCTTGTTCTGATCTTCAAAGCGCCAGAGCTGGCGGACAATGTTCAGGCTGGTCAGCAAGGTCGTGGGAGTGGCAACCAGCACGTTCTGCTCGATGGCCTTCTGGAACAGGCCCTCATCTGCCTTCAAGGCTTCGACAAAGGCAGATTCGATCGGGATGAACATAAAGACCATTTCCGGTGCATTCAGCCCCGGCAACTCGAAGTAGTTGCGATCTGACAGCTCCCGAATCCGCTGACTGATGGCCTGCACATGCTCGGCCAGCGCAACCCGGCGCTCGGTCTCGTCTTCGCTGTTGATGTAGCGTGTATAGGCATTCAGCGAGACCTTGGCGTCGATGATCAGATGCTTTTCCTGCGGCAGGTACACCAGCACGTCTGGCCGCTGACGCTGGCCATCGGCGGTGGTCATGCTGACCTCGCGCTTGAAGTCCTTGCCGGCAATCAGACCGGAGCGCTCGAGCACATTCTCCAGAATCAGCTCGCCCCAGTTGCCCTGGGTTTTCTTCTGGCCACGCAGGGCGGTGCTCAGGTCGTGCGCTTCCTGGGTAATCTGTCGATTCAGCTCCTTGAGGTGATTAAGTTCGCTGGCCAATGTCGCCTGCTGCTGCGTGTCCTTGTGGTGAATATCCTCGACCTTGGCGCGGAACTGATCGATCTGCTCGCGGAAAGGTTTCAGCAGACTATCCAGCGACTGCTGGCTCTGCTGCGAGAACGCCTGCCCTTTGGCCTCGAAAATCTTGCTGGCCAGTTGCTCGAATTCCATCTTCAACTGATCACGGCTGTCTTTCAGCAGCTGTTGCTGCTCGGTGAAATGCTGCTGGCGGTGCTCCAGTGTGTTTTTCAGCGTGCTGTGCTCCAGCCCGAGCTGCTCATGGGTGCCCTGCAAGCTAAGCAGGCGTTCGTTCAGCCCCTGCCGCTCTTGACGCAGTTCATCGATCTGCCGCGCCTGCTCCTGACTCAGCGTCTGCGCTCGCTCGGCTTTCAGCTGCCAATCATGGCTCTGCTGTTCAAACTGGGTCAGCTGAGTGCTGCGTTGTTCAAGCTGCTGGCGCAGAGTATCCAGGCTCTCCTGTTGATGCTCCATGCGCACTTCCAAACCGGCATGACGTGCCTGCTGCTGATGTATTACCTGTTGCAGCTGCTGAGTTTCATGTCGCTGTGACTCAAGCAGTTGGCGGCTCAGAGCCAGCTCCTGCTGCAATTGGTTAGCGCGGCGCACCGCCAACCAGGCGGTCACGGCCCAGCCCAGCAACAACACCAGCGAAATACCGGCCAACAAGGTTTGCACGTCAGATACGGGCATTAAATCTCTCCTTTCAGTGATGCGGCATTATCGCTTTGTTGGCGATGCTTTGTAACCCGCAGCGGGCTCTCCCCCATTAGGGGGGTGCATCATTTGGTTGCAGGGGAATAGTGTCGGTCGGGGTGCAATGCTGGCCATCTGCATCAGCCAAGGATTCCCAATAACAACAAAGCGCAGGCGCGCGAGGAATACCATGACCAGAATAATAACAAACCCTCCATTGAATACGCTGCTCAAGCCGCTGGCCGTAGCCGTCGCGGTATTGGCCAGCTTTCCCGCGAATGCCGCCCGCTTTGATATAGGTGAAATCCAGGGCCAGTTTGACTCGCAGATCTCGGTCGGCACCAGTATCGGCACCAGCGAAATCGACGATGACCTGGTCTGGGTGAATAACGGCGGGAACGCCAACGCCGCCAACTCGGACGATGGACGACTGAACTTCAAGAAGGGTGAAGCCTTCTCCACCATCTTCAAGGGTACCCATGACCTGTCCCTGCAGTATGAGGACACCGGTGTGTTCGTCCGCGGCAAGTACTGGTACGACTTCGAAACCAAGGACGGCAGCCGCGAGCTCTACGACATCAATGACAGTGGCCGGCGCCAGGCCGCCAAATCCTCAGGTGGCCAGATACTCGACGCTTTCATTTATCACAACTACAACATCGGCAACCTCCCCGGCTCGGTCCGGGTGGGCAAGCAGGTAGTCAGTTGGGGTGAGAGTACCTTCATCCAGAACAGTATCAACAGCATCAACCCGATCGACGTAGCGGCATTCCGCCGTCCAGGTGCTGAAATCAAGGAAGGCCTGATCCCGGTCAATATGCTCTTTGTCTCCCAGAGCCTGACCGACAACCTGGGTATGGAAGCCTTCTATCAGCTGGAGTGGGATCCGACCGTACTGGATAACTGCGGCACCTTTTTTTCCTTTACCGACTCGGTCGCCAAGGGTTGCGGACAGGTCGGCATTGGCGGCTCACAAACGGATGCCAACTCAGCAGCCAATCCCTTTGTTCACGTACCCCGCACGGACAATCGTGAAGCCCGCGACAGCGGCCAGTTCGGCGTTGCCTTCCGACTCTACGTAGACAGTCTGAACCAGACTGAATTCGGCCTGTTCGCAATGAACTATCACAGCCGCAATCCTGTTTTCAGCACCACTGCAGGCACCGGGGCGCCGAATTTCGCCGGCTTCGGCTTCAACAACGACACCAACGTATTCGACCTCCCGGTGGATGCCGGCTACTACGTTGAATATCCCGAGGATATTCGCCTGTATGGGGTCAGCTTCCAGACCAACCTGGGCGGCATGTCAGTCTCGGGTGAAGTCAGCTACCGCCCGAACCAGCCGCTGCAGATCAGCACCAATGATCTGGTCGGCGCCGCCCTTGGCGCGGCCGGCAACCCCGTTTCGCCAGTCAACGCCCAGGGCGTGGGCGGAACGATATTCGGTATCCCGGCCGCCCCCGGCACTGATCTGTCTGGCTACAAGCGCATGCCGGTTACCCAGGCTCAACTGACCGTGATCAACTTTGTTGATAACGTCTGGGGTGCTGACCGCCTGACCCTGGTTGGCGAGGTGGGCTACAACCACATTGGCGGGATCAAGAGTAGCCCCACAGACCTGCGCTTTGGCCGGGATTCACTATACGGTTCAGGCGAACTGCCGATCCCCGGGCTGTGCGAGACCGCACTTAACGCGTCGCAACCCGAATACTGCAACGACGAAGGCTTCTATACCCAGCATTCCTGGGGCTTGCGTACCGTGGCGTCGCTCGAGTACCGGGGCTTTGCCGGCGTACAGCTGACGCCCAACGTTGCCTTCGCCTGGGATGTGGAAGGTTACGGTCCGAACTTCAACGAAGGGTCCAAGGCCGCCAGCCTCGGCGTGAATGCCCTGTACAACAACAAATACAACGCCAGCATCAATTACACGAACTTCTTCGACGGTGATTACAACGCCATGGTCGATCGTGACTTTGTAGCCCTGAGCGTTGGCGTGAACTTCTGACCTGGATGGAGAACAATATGAAATCAATCAAAAACCTGGGTCGCCAAACCTTTGCCGTGCTGGCTTTGAGCAGCCTGGCGATGGCGGTGTCGGCGGCGGTTTCACCTGAGGAAGCAGCAACCCTGCAGACCACACTGACGCCGATGGGCGCAGAACGTGCCGGCAATGCCGAGGGCACCATTCCCGAATGGACCGGCGGCCTGCCAACCGATGCAGCGCCGGTGTCTGACAACGGCTTTTTCTCCGATCCCTTTGCCGATGACCAGAAACTGTTCACGGTAAGTGCCGATAACATGGAGCAGTACGCTGACCAGATAAGCCCCGGCCAGAAGGCAATGTTTGCACGCTATCCGGAAACCTACCGCATGCATGTGTATCCCTCTCGGCGCAGCAACACCGTACCGGATGAGGTGTTCGCGGCGGTCGCCCGCAATGCCGTGAACACAGTTACCGTCGAGGGTGGCAACGGTCTGCAGAACTTTGATACCGCGTACCCCTTCCCGATTCCGAAATCCGGGGTCGAGGCCGTGTGGAACCACATTACCCGTTACCGTGGGGGCAGCTTCAGCCGTACCATCGCCCAGGCCACACCCCAGGCAAACGGCTCCAATACCATGGTTGTGTTCAAGGACGAGTTCACCTTCGCTACTGCGCTGACCGATTTCGGCCCGGCGACCAGTGACAACCTGATGTTCTATTTCACCCAGCGTGTGCTGTCGCCATCGCGTCTGGCCGGTGACGTGCTGCTGGTACACGAGTTCATCAACCAGGTAAAAGAACCGCGTCTGGCGTGGATTTACAATGCCGGCCAGCGCCGCGTACGCCGTGCCCCGCAAGTAGCCTATGACGGGCCAGCTTTCGGTTCAGACGGCACCCGCACTTCTGACAACTATGACTTTTATAACGGCTCTCCCGACCGTTATAACTGGAAGCTGGTGGGTAAGCGCGAGATGCTGATTCCTTACAACAACTACAAGATCGCCTCACCGGATATCAAGTACGACGAGATCATCCAGGCCGGCCACATCAACCAGGATCTGGTGCGCTACGAGAAGCATCGAGTGTGGGAGGTCGAGGCGACCCTGATGGAAGGTCAGCGCCACGTCTACGCCAAGCGTCACTTCTTCATTAACGAAGACAACTGGCAGGTGGCGGTGTTGGATCACTACGACGGCCGCGGCGGTCTCTGGCGCGTAGCCGAGGCCATCGCGTTGCAGCGTTATGACGAGAAGATCCCCAGCTATGCGATCGAAACCTTGTACGACGTCCAGAATGGCCGCTACGTAGCTTTGGGCATGACCAACGAAGAGCGTGAGAACTACGACACTGACTTCCAGGCATCTTCTGCCGACTACACACCCAACGCATTGCGCGCCTCGGGTATCCGCTAACCACCATCGCCTCTGACCGAGGCGGACTCCCGCATAACCACCGCATCGGCCGAAGCCGGCGGTGGTTTTTTATGCCCGCGCGACCTGCGATGGCTGAGCGTTCTGCAGCATCACTGCAGCCTGGGCGCGGCTTTCGACTTTCAGCTTGGCGAATATGCTCTTCATATGCGACTTGATGGTTTCCGGCGTGACATTCAGGTCGCGGGCAATCTGCTTGTTCGACTTGCCCTCTGCCACCAGTTGCACCACCTGTCGCTCTTTGACTGTAAGCCCCAACAACGCGGCATTGCAGCTGTGCGCAGACGGCCCAAGCCGCTGGCCTGCTGAGAACAGCGCGTCGACGCCCACCTTCCATTGCGCAGTGACATGGTCCGCCAGTCGCTCGCAGGATTGGCCGAGCGGCAGGTCCTGCAGCAGGCTTATCGCACCGCTGCCTTGTGTGCGCAGCAGCACCTCATCCAACAACGGCTGACCCTGCTCCGGCAGCCCGCGCAAACAATGATAGGCACCCAACGCCAGAGCGATGTCGCAATACATCAGTTCCAGTTGTCGCTCTTGCAACAACACCAACAACGCCTCGATATTCTCGACCAGTATGGGGGTCTCTTCAATGCCACAGAGCGCCAGCCAGAGCAGGCTCAACTGAGCATACACTCGCTTATCCAGAGTTGCCTCGGTATCTGCCTGCGATGCCAGCTCAACCAGCGCATGGCTGCAGGACAGGGCTTCACGGATTTTGTTGTCCTGCAGATTCAGCCACACCCGCTCAAGCAGTACCCGCGCCCGCAGCCGTTGCCAGGTGTGCCGAGTCGCCAGCACATCCAATTGTTCCAGCGTACGCCGAGCTCGGGTCGCGGCACCCTGGTGCCATTGCAATCGCGC
This sequence comes from Halopseudomonas pelagia, assembly GCF_009497895.1. Classification (NCBI taxonomy): domain Bacteria; kingdom Pseudomonadati; phylum Pseudomonadota; class Gammaproteobacteria; order Pseudomonadales; family Pseudomonadaceae; genus Halopseudomonas; species Halopseudomonas pelagia. The sequence continues at coordinate 2,930,076 of NZ_CP033116.1, forward strand.
CTGGGTGCAATAGCCCGCGGCTAGGCAATCGAGAAAGCCGCCCATGGCGATAAAGTCCATGCATTTGGCCAGATGGGTTTCACTCGCCTCATGATCGCCACGCCAATAATGCAACTGCGCCAGCAGCGCATTTGGCAATGCCAGCAGCGCCGGATTGGGATTTTCCATGCGCGCGTTAAAGCTGAGTTCAATCCGTTCCAACACATGCTCCAGCCCGCTTTGCGCATCCTGCAGACGCCCCTGTGCGCATTCGCCCAGCGCATTGATCGACTGCCGATAGCAGTCATGGAACAGCAGACCTGGACCTTGTCTGCCGTCGACAAAGGTTGGCGGCACGGTATAGAAGGCATCCCAACGGCCAGCGTGATAATGGCTACAACTGATCAGATTGAGCAGCACGTTGGTAATCCACGGGCGGTGCTGCATCGCCTGATAACAACGGGCCGCCAAAGCCCCGGATGTTTCATTGTGATCCGCAAGCCCGAGCAACATCGCACGCAACGACTGCATCTCCCAATAATCGCGTGATGCCGGCCCGTTCTGTTGTCGGCCCGCAAGGTCCGCCTCAAGCTCGTTGAGCAAGGTTTCCGCGACGTTCACCTCCAACGCCAGCCCCATGGCCCAGGCGCGCGCCATCCGCAACGGCAGTGACACGTCTCCCGCTTCCAGCTTCCAGCGCTTTTCCAGCATCACCAGCGTGCTGAAGTCACCCCGCTCAAGCAATTCCATTGCGCATCGATTGATCCACTCGCGCACCTGCTCCACCTGCTCTGCCTCCAGACCGAGCTTGATCGCGTCCAGCCAGTGGCCGCGCTTGGCAAACCACTGGGCGGCGCGAAAACGGAAGCTTGCGACAACATCTGGCTGCTGATCCAGGCAGGTTCTCTTCAGGTGCCGGCGGAACAGGGGGTGCAGCTTGAACCAGTGCTCGTGCTCACCCAGGCTGCTGATGAACAGTTGCCGGCACTGCAGCTCTCCCATCAGCTGCCTGGCGGGCTGGGCACCGATAAGCTCGCAGATTAAAGCGGTACTGAACTTGTCGAGCAAACCCAGTTGGCACAGATAGTCGCGACTCGGCCCATCCAGGCTATCAAGCAGATCATCAAACAGCAGGCAGATACCCCGGCTGGTGGCCCGTGGTTCGCCTCGAGCATCGAACTGCGGGGCCAGCAGGAAGGCTCTCAATGCGGCGATCCAGCCATCGGTATCCTGGTGGACCGCACTCAGATCTCCAGCCTGTTCCAGTTCCAGGCCAGCCTTTCTGAGCAGGTCTCGGGTCTCTTCCAGGCTGAAACGCAGCTGGCAGGAGTCCAGCTCAAGCAGATCATCCACGTAGCGTTTTTCCAATAGCGCCACTGGCAGCTCCCGCCGGCTGATCAGCACCATGTGCAAATGCTGCGGCGCGCGCTCGATAAAAAACCGCAGCGCATTAACCAGTATCGGATCACCGATGCGGTGGCAATCATCCACAAAAAGTACCAGAGGACGATCAAAGCCGATCAGCTCATGGATCAGCAAGCTGGCCAGCGTTTCCATGCTGAAAAACGTCAGTTCGGTGTGCAGGCCAAGGCAGCTCAGCCCCAGACGCGGATCTGCATGATTCAGGGCCGCAGCCAGATAGAACAGCAGCCGTTGTACCGACTCATCCTGTTCATCCAACGATAGCCAGGCCACCGCAACCCCCTGGGCAGCAAGGCTATCTGCCCAGATGCTCGCCAGCGTGGTCTTGCCGAACCCGGGCGGGGCCTTGAGCACAGTAATACTGCGCTCGGTTACCTGCTCGGCAAGTCGCTCCAGTCTCGGGCGAGGAAGAATGCCGCGCGCCAGGCGCGGAGGGCTGAGTTTGGTAGCAAGTAGCAGAGGAACATCATTACCGGACGAAGAAACAATATTGGGCACAGGCGGAGTAAGAGCACGGCCTTTCATGATCATGGCGTCAATCATCCTGATTCGCGCGAGCCAGCTTTCTGCTGACCTCTTGTTATTTGTCGGAAACCGCTACCTGCCGACAAATGCGCAGACGGGCTCGAAAAGGTATCCGACCTTTTCGAGCCTAGCATAGGAATCCAGGAATTAGAGTAATTGCTCTTTAATAATTTTGTAACCTTGGGCGCGGCCTGGACCGCACCTAGGGATTACTCCTGTGCGGGCTGCATTGCCTGCGTGTGCGTGTCGTACTCGCGCTTCATGACATACAACAGCAGATTGTTTACCTGCGTCTCATCCAGGCTATGGGCGAAATTCGGCATCCCCAGGGGCTCAAGTGCCCCACCGCGCAGAATCGCCTGATAGGAATCGCGTATGGCCGAAGAGGAATAGCGCAGGTCCGGCAGCACGCCACCACCGACCACCCCGGTACCGTGGCAGACCGCGCAGTACTGGCTGTAAAGCTGCAACCCCTGCGCAATGTCCTGCTCCGCAGCCAGTACCGGTTGGGGAACCCGGCCGGCATCGGCTTTGACCGGTTCACTCAGGGTCGGCAGGCTGGTGCTTGCGTCCAACTTGAATACCAGCATGCGGCTGACGTTACGCACACCCGTTGCCACAGCTGCATCGCCGCCAAATAGAGCTGCAGAGCCACCCCAGCCTGCCATCAGCGCGACGTACTGTTCGCCTTGGTGCTGATACGTCATGGGCGCAGCGATCACCCCGGTCTGCGCATCAAAGCTCCAGAGTTTGGCGCCGGCATCTGCGCTGTAAGCGGCGAACTCCCCTGCCGCTGTGCCCTGAAATACCAGATTCCCGGCTGTGCTCAGTGTGCCGCCGTTCCAGTGGTTCGGGTATTCCACCCGCCAGGCTGCGGCCTGTTTCACCGGATCCCAGGCCACCAACGCGCCAGCGGTGTACTCACGCGGCAGTTCCAGAATCTCCGAGGAGCCAGAGCCGGTATTGAAAGCCTCACGGCGCACAAAGCTCTTGCCCTCGTTGCTATAGGTGCCCGGCACTTCCTGATAGGGGATGTACACCAGACCGGTTTGCGGGTTGAACGACATCGGATGCCAGTTGTGCGCGCCAAAGGGGCTCGGCCATAACACCACAGGCTCCTTTTCATAACGGGCACCGGGCACTTCCACCGGCCGCCCTGTAGCCAGGTCAATGCGCTCGGCCCAGGTCACCTTGCCAAACTTTTCCGCAGACAGCAGCTCGCCAGTTGCTCTATCCAGCACATAGAAAAATCCATTTTTTGGTGCCTGCATCAATACCTTGCGCTCTTTTCCGGCTATCTCCAGTTCAGCCAGAATCATGTGCTGGGTGGCGGTGAAATCCCAGGTATCACCCGGGTTGACCTGGTAGTACCAGACCAGCTTGCCGGTATCCGGACGGATTGCCAGGATGGAAGAAAGAAACAGATTGTCGCCACCGCCGGGGCTGCGCACTTCACGGTTCCAGGGCGAGCCATTGCCGGTGCCGACGTACAGTAGATCCAGTTCTGGATCGTAGGCCATGCTGTCCCAGGCCGTACCGCCACCACCAAGCGACCAATCGGTTTGCTCGCTCCAGGTCTTGGCAGCCTCGGCCAACTCGGGATGTTCGACCGGTTTGGATGGGGCTGCTGGCACGGTATAAAAACGCCATTTCATTTCACCGGTCTCGGCGTCATACGCCGAGAAGTACCCGCGCACGCCAAACTCTGCACCGCCGTTGCCGATCATGACCATGCCTTTGACGATACGCGGCGCCGCCGTAATGGTGTAAGGCTGGCTGTTATCCGTTGTCTGCTCAGTCCACACCGGCTTGCCGGTTTTGGCATCCAGCGCAATCAGGCGGCCGTCCAGCGTGCCGACATAAACCTTGCCATTCCACAGGGCGACACCACGATTCACCGCATCACAGCAAGCGTGCCGGCCCTTGGCCTTGTTTACCTGAGGATCGAAGCTCCAAAGAATCTTGCCGCTGCTGGCATCGACTGCCAGCACGCGACTCCAGGACAACGAGGTGTAAAGCACACCATCGCTGTACAGGGGGGTGGCTTCCAGACCGCGGTTATTATCCAGATCGATCGACCAGGCCAGCCCCAGTTTGTTCACCGATTCGGCATTGATGTCCGTCAGCGGGCTGTAGCGCTGCTCGGACCAGGTACGCCCATGACTTAGCCATTGCGTTGGTTCAGCTGGCGCAGCGAGCAAGACGGCCTGATCCACACCGGCGCCCTGCGCGCCCTGCCAACTCAACAGGCCCGCTATGAAAGTGCCCGCCCACAACAGTGAAGGTTTCATTATTATTGTTGTCCTTGTGATCTGCAGATTCTGTGAAAAATCTGACCTTTACTTGATCCTAGGGCTAACCAGGGGACTCTTTTACCCCCCGCTTGGGGGATAGAGGATCGACGGACGGCAGCGGAATATTGTTCCAGTTACTGCAACCCTTTTTCGACCATGTGCTAGGCTTTCAGCACACCACGCTTTGTTCTGCCCCAAGTTAACGGACCAATTTAGGAGCGTGAAGGAGCTGTGATGCTCGATAAGATTGATACAGGTGCTAGGAAGCTTCTGGTGGTGGAAACATTCGCCGAATGGAGCTGTTTACTGAACAATTTGACTCAAACAGGCTGGCGCATTGTGAACACCAGCCTGAACCATGCTGCCGGCAAAGAGTGCGATGTCGGCGTCATCCATTTGCTCGACAGCCATCTGCAACAGCAGGAGATGCTCAAACGGGTTATCCGTCAAAGCGGTGGAGAATGGATTGCAGTCATTGATCAGGATGTGAAGGACAAGACCGCCATGCGCTCGTTCATCAGCGAATGGTTTTTCGACTTTTACACTCTCCCCTTCGATTTCCAACGCATGCAGGCTGCTCTCGGCCGTGCCTACGGCATGTCGCGCTTACGCAACCTCACCCGGCATTTCGCGTTAAAGGAAGATCACGAATTTCTCGGCACCAGCGCCCAGGCCAAGACACTACGCAAACTGGTGACACGCTGCGCAACCACTGACTCGCCGGTGTTGATCCGCGGCGAAAGCGGCACGGGTAAAGAGCTGGTCGCGCGCGCATTGCACTGGAAATCCCGTCGCGCAGACAAGCCCTTTGTTGCAGTCAACTGTGGCGCGATACCTGACCAGCTGATTCAGTCGGAAATGTTTGGCCATGAAAAAGGTGCCTTTACCGGCGCCCACCAGCGCAAGATCGGTCGCATCGAAGCGGCCAACGGGGGCACTCTGTTCCTTGACGAGATTGGCGATCTACCGCTGGAGCTGCAGGCCAATATGCTGCGTTTTCTTCAGGAAATGCAGATTGAGCGAGTCGGCAGCACTCAGCCAATTCAGGTGGATGTGCGAGTGGTGGCAGCGACTCACATTGACTTGGAAGCGGCCATTGTGGAAGGCAGGTTCCGCGAAGATCTGTATTACCGGTTGAACGTGCTTGAAATCCGAACCGCCCCTTTGCGTGACCGCCATGCAGACATACCCATTCTGGCTCAGCATTTTGCCCAGTTGTACGCAGGAGAAGTAGGCCGAAAGCCCCGTCCGTTCAGTGAGGCGACAATAAACGCCATGCTGCAACATGGCTGGCCGGGCAATGTTCGCGAACTGGCCAACCGGGTACGGCGAGGCATGGTTCTCGCAGAGGGTCGCACTATAGAACCATCAGACCTGGGTCTTACCGCGGTCCAGGAGCGAGTCAAGGTGGCTGAGCGCCTGGAGAACTACATCTTGCGCGCAGAGAAGCAGGCGCTGCAGGATGCGCTTACGCTGAATCCCGGCAACATGTGCCGCGTGGCAGAAACATTAGGAATCTCGCGGCCAACCCTCTATCGCATGCTGCACCGCCATCAGATCATCTGATGGCGGGTTTTCCGGTATGGCAACTCAATAGTAGTAAGGAAATTTCACACTAACGCTGAAATCCGGCGCATCCGGGGTTAAACCTATGGCCAGACTAGGCACCACCGTCAGCCGATCGGTCGCCGCGAAGGTGGCTCCAAGATTGAAGTAAGCCGCGTTAACATCGCTGCCGTTGACAGTCTGCCAGCCGCCGCCGTCCGGTCTGATACGGCTTGAGCGGCTGATCAGTTCGGAGAACGACATCGACATGCTCATCCGCTCATTAAGCGCAAACGCCATCCCCACACCCAGTTGGAAATAGTTGCCCAGCTGGACCTTGCCTGGCACTTTGACGCCAATCTGCGGGCTGATGTCGGAGAAGTCACCCTCCAGGTGGTAGGTGTAGGAGAGATTGCCGAACAACACCGCAGGATCGACCGTCTTGACCAGCGAAATACCCGGCGTCACCGACCAGACGCCGTTACCGGTGGGCAGGTCTTCGGGCACGCTGAGGTTATCGTTACCAGGCACGGTATCAAGCTTGATGCCATAGGGATCCTTACCGGTCGGCATCCTCACCCGCAGGCTGGCGACCGCATCGGGTATGCCAGGTGACTCGTCGAGAAACTTGTACGCCAGGCCGACACTGATATCGCCGAGGCGCGGATCCCCAGTGACCTTTTCTTCGCTGAACTGTGCGCTGGAACCACCGGCTCCCGCTGATTGATAGGTGGTTTGTCGATAGACCACGGGGATGTTCGCATCGAACTGCCAACGCTGACGCCAGTTGTAGCGGCCAGTTAAATCGAAAGTAAAGGTATCGGCGTTGATTTCATCAATACCCAGGTTACCCAGGAAGATGGCGTCCAGTGCCAGAAAACCATTGAGGAACAATTGCCTGGTGTCGTAGTGACTGTAGGTGATGCCCGGTTCGAGGCTAAAGGTGCCGCTACCGAAAAAGCCACTAGCCTCCTGATACAGCGCCTCCACGCTCGGTGCCGGTTCTGACGAATCTTTCAGCGACTCTCCATAACCTGAGCCGGCCCTGGCCGTCTGAGTTGGCTGGCTTGACTGGCTTGACTGGGTGGACTGCGCCGTCTGGGTAGGAGGTGAGACCGGTACATTCCGTTGATTGGCTTCGGCGACGGCTTCAGCCCTTCGACCTTCTACTTGTCGGATCCGCTGTTCAAGAATCATCAGCGCGTTTTGCTGCGCTTCATAGCGCTTTTGCAACTCTTCCAGTTGTCGGCGCAGATCTACCTCTTCCGGTTGTGCGAAGGCGACTGAACTGACGCCGATCAAGCCCCATACTAAACCGCGTCCAGAATAATGCATGATGCGCTTCCTTATTGTTATGAACTGAATGGCTCCCTCAATACCCTGCCGGTCGTAAGGCTCTGAGCTGTTCCCAGGTGCAATTTGCCAGGTCCATATTCAGTGGCCGGTCACGCAGTGCAATGTTCAATGCAGCAAGGTTTCGCACGCTGTTCAAACTGCTGTTTATATTTGCTTGCTGCAGCACGTTGCCACCACCAATCTGCTGCTGCGCGAGGCCCTGCCCATTCGCGTCCAGGGCCAGGCGTAGGCCGCCTGCCTGGTTGGTGATCTGCACGCTACCTGCTTCGTTGGAGAACTGGGTGCTACCGCTCCATGCCTGACCTTCCGGCGTTGGCAGGCTTTCCACTGTGTTACTGATAGATATGCTCAGGTCATTCAACGCATCGTTGTAATCACCCGCGCTGCGTACGCTCTGGCTGATACCCTGGACCTGCGCAAGGCCGTTACCACCGATGACCTGACCGACGCCAGGCACTGCTGCACTACCTCCGCTTTCAGCTTGCCCAACATAACTGACATGCAAGCTGGGCTGCGCCTGGCCTCTCACTTGCAGAGTGACATTCGCGCCAATCGATTGCCCGGCGTTGTTCTGCCAGAAGGTACTCATGGTGACCCCAAAATGAATGACCCGGTCTGGCAGCACGTAACGACCACGCAGCTGCGACAGTTCCGCATCGCTGATCTCTACCGGCTGAAAAAGACTGGCCGCATTGACGGGTAGGCTGAGACTTATCACGCCTACCACCCACCAGTGTTTCCTGTTCATGTGTCGCTCCTGGAACCTATGGTTCCCAGCGCTGTGCGCTAAAAAAAATCACTTTGAATAAAACCGAAGTCGAGCAGCTCTGCATCAGGCACCGGTCTGAACCGGTCCAGTCTGTGTTTGGCTGTCAGAGGCTCTGGGGGAGAAAGCAAGGCATTGTCCCGATCGTAACCCGGGCCAATCACCGCAAAGATGATGCCGTTCCACCCTTGGGTAAAATCCTCGAGGGTCATTTTCTTATGACCCAGGACCGGATCGCCGATGTACACCCAGCCGTCACTGCTGGTTTGCATAACGACAAAATGCTTGTAACCCCGCACATCGATCAGCACGATAGCAGGCACCTTTACCTGCTCCAGCTGCTCGGGCGGAATGCGATAGCCGCGCGCGCGTAGGCCAATTGTTTCGGCAAAGCGTTTCATGTCGAGCATGGAGAAGCCTTGGGTGCGCACCAGCTCCATATCAGCCTCGGCAAGCATGCCCTGAATCACGTCCGCTTCGGTAAACTCCCAGCCATAGGCCTGATTCAATACGGTGGCAAGTGCAGCTGCCCCGCAACTGAAGTCAGTTTGCTGCTCGACCAGATTAATGAAGCGCCGTTCACGCATACTGGTGACGGGCTTATAAATGAGTGCACCATTGGGTAGAGCAGCGAAAGGCTTGGACGCAGTTTGCGCCTGAACCGGATTCAGCGGCGCCGCTAGCAGAGCCAGCACGATAGCAAGACTGATCCCTTTCATCTCGCCTCCTGTTGCCCAACGGTATACCTGAAAAGGTGAAGCCCAGGCACTGAGTGCCTGGGCTTTGCTGGCTACTACAGATTAGGACAAGCAGTACACCCGGCGGCGATGGCCAGCGAGTTGCTCTGCTGGTTACCGCTACCTGCAGCGATGTTAGCCCCAACGTTGCCAGAGACACCGTTCAACGAGCCGCTCAGAACAGCGTTGTTGATTACCGCTACGCCGGACTGATTTCCGCCACCGCCGTAACCATAGCCGTAGCCACCGTGGCTTCCACCAAGGGACTCATTGGATACGAGATTGTCATGAGAGTCCTGATAGACATTCACATAAGCGCTTGCGGTGTAAGCGGTTTCTGACGAAGCGACAGACATATCGTTTTTCTGCTGGTTGCTGTTACCAGCAGCGATGTTGACGCCCACGTTACCGGATGTGCCGTTGGCCGAATTGTTCAGAGCAGCGTTGTTAGGCACACCGTGGTTTTCAACTTCATTGTGGTGGTTAGTCTGGTCCACATCGATGCTGGCCTGGGCAGAAGCACCTACTCCAATACCGAATACAAATGCGGTATCCGCGGTAGCAATAGCAGCTGCGTTGGCTTGCTGGTTGTTGTCGCCAGCTGCAACGTTGACGCCAACGTTGCCTGATGCGCCACCCAATGAGCCGTCAACCACTGCGGTATTTTCAACAGTGTCGTTTACCGCGTTGTTACCTTCATTATTCTGGGCATCGACGATATCGGCGGAAGCTCCGGAGCCAGACGCGTGAGCACCAACAGACAACATTGCAACCATGGCCAGAGCCAGAGGTGTCAGCAGTTTTTGAGTCTTCATGGTAAATCTCCTTTCGATTAATATATCCTTGCGTTTTAGCAGGCAGTATTTGGATCAGTCCATGATCCGGATGCCGAGGTTATTAACCATGCGGTTCCCTACCCCGGCACTCTGGTTCAGCTGCACCACACCACGACTGTCGGCAAAAGCCTGATCATCAATGCTGACCTGGCGTTGGCCACTCTGAGGCGCTACTGCTCCCGAGTTGATTGATGACGGTGCGACACTCTGTGCCAGACCACTGTCATCCAGGCTTTGCGGCATCGACCCTACTTCGATGCGGAAAGCGTTAATTTGTTGAGTGCCGATTCCGGCACTCTGGTTGATCCCTAACACGCCATCTCCCTGGCTGAACGCACCTGCGCCTATCCGTACGCTGGCATCAAGCTGAACCTGCTCTTCAACAATGGTCTCGCGGATCTGTTCAACCTTGATTCGGGCCTGCGCATTATCGCCGGCAGCCAATGCCCGGACGTTGACCTGCTGCTGGCCGTCGCCGGCTGCCTGGTTGATCATCACTACGCCGTTATAGCCTTTACCACTGGATTGGATATCAGCGTTGGCGGACATTTCACCCAAAGCAGCAGCGGAACCGAGTAACGAAGCGATGGCGACAGCAACAACTAGATTGGCGGAATTCATGTCATTGCCTCTGGAGAATCTGTAAAGGCCTCAAGCCTTGCTGAATGCTGCGATTGACATTGCTGTCTATCTTGCCGAGCGACCCACCGGCATGCCCCACAGGGTTGTTTCCTGCGACGCTTGAGGGATTGCCCAGCCTTGAGGTGGCGGAATGTACACCCTGCGCCGTGGGTGACAGGAGTTGCTGGGTCATGCGCGCACCGCTGGTGACGGCAGCAAAATCACCATCGTTCAGTTCCCCGGGCACGCTGCCCATTTGCAGGTCTTCACCCACATAGGTGCTTGGTTTGGGATTGACGACCCGAGGATTAGGGTCGGGTACCAGAGGTTCGCGTGTTGCGGCGCGGGGTTGAACCTCGCGAGAGAGAAGAATGTCGCCGCCGGCTGCCAGTAACGAGGTAGGCGCAATCATAATCGCCGTCCCAAGCAAGACTGCACACCAGCTCCCTACCCGTCCTGAGTCCTTCATGTCCGTTGTCCCTGTTGCGACTGCACGGCAGCGATACTGGGATAAAGCAGATTTCATGCCGCGTTACACGATACGTTGATTAACAAGGACTTGGCTGTTTTGGGCCTATATAGCTTCTGACGACTGTGTCAGCGGGGTTACATGATGAGAGGAGAGGGATGACTACCAAGGTGCTTCTAGAGCCTTTATCACCAGCACAGAGTGTTGCATAAATGAAACATATCGTCTGGCGGCGCCTATTCAAGGCAATAACTGTCTCACCTGCGTTACATATGTCCTTGAGGTATAAAAAAAGCCCCTAAAAAGGGGCTTTTTTATTGCGAGCTTGTAAGAACGGACCGATTCGGAGGCGTGCAGGAGCTGCTAAAACGGATTATCTGCCAAGTCGCGCATAGTGGATTGCAGTCATTGATCATAATGTTCAGAACAAGTCTGAAATGCATTCATTAATCAGAAATAGCTTTTTGGCTTGTCCCCCTTGCGTCCCTGTATTTCCTCGCCCCCAAAGAGGGGCGATCTACTCTTCTCGAAACGCTCTACTGAACTGATCGGTTACAGGCTTAATAAAATACGTCATAGCGGTGCGCTCTTCGGTGGTAATAAAAACTTCGACGGGCATACCAGGTAGCAGCGTGACATTGCCGAGCTTCTGAAGCTCCTGTGCAGGGACATTGACATCCCCAAGGTAGTAGGATTCGCCTGTAGTGTCGTCGCGTGTCGTCGCTGCGGAGACATAGATGAGTTCACCTTTGAGCTCTGGGGTCGTTCTCTGGTTAAAAGCAGTGAAACGGAGCCTGACCGCCTGTCCGACCCAAAGTTGGTCGATGGATATCGGAACAAGTTTCACCTCGACCTTCAGTTTCGCATCTTCCGGAACAATTGTGACAAGCTCTTCGGCCGGCGTGATCACTCCTCCAATCGTGTGGACGTTCAGCTCATTTACGGTCCCAGAAATCGGAGCACGAATGTCCGTTCGCGCCAGCCGATCCTCGATGGCGATGTGCCGATCACGCAGTTCGGAAAATTCTGCTTCCACGGAACTTAATTCCCGCTGAGCCTCAGTACGTGCGTTCTCGTCAATTGCGATAATCTGTACGCGAATTTCACTCATGCGAGTTTTCGCTCTGGCAATGGACGCGTGAATCTCACCGCGCTCACCTGAAAGTTTTACTCTGTCACGAGCGAGCGGAACAAGGAGGGTTCGTGCGATGATGCCTTTGCTAACAAGGCCTTTGTTCGCCTCATATTCTGCCTCGACTAACTGGAATTCCTCGCCTTTTGATCGCCGCTGCGCGTCCAGCCCCTTTATCTCCTCTTTTATTTGCTCGACGCTGAGCTCGAGCTGCTGCTTCTTACTTTCGCGACTGGTGCGATTGCCGTCGAACATGCGTGTTTCGCCAAGAAAGACATCCGGAGAATCCTCTACGTTCAAATCGGACGGGAATTCGATTGCCGCAAGCCCGTCCCGCTCTGCCAGAAGCCTTGCTCTCCTGATAGCCAACTCCACGAGCTTTGAGCGCACAATTGAAAGCTCCGCCTTCGTCTGTGTGTCTTGGAGCCTCAGCAGCACGTCTCCAGCTCGGACGATGTCCCCTTCTCTGATGGCTATCTCGCTGACGATGCCGCCGTCACGATGCTGTATCGACTTCAGGTCCTGATCAACCGTCACGAACCCTTGTGCGATTACGGCCCCACTTAGTTGAGCACTCACGGCCCAGCCGCCGACTCCCACTAGCAGAAGCAGCGCTAACGCAGCGCCCACAAAAACCCGCGGACCGAGCCGAAAAGCGTTATCTGGATTCGGCGAGGGCTTGCCTGCACCGCCGGAAGAACCATTTGTGCTCATTCTGTGCTCCTAGGATAGCCACTCGAGACCATCGTCACGTTCTGTAGACCACAACAGCGTGTGTGTTCCCTGCAGCGTTATTGCCGCCGCCCATGCTTCATCAGCCTCAAAGTCCGTCTCGATCACGGTCCAATCGAGTCCCTCGTCCCGATCATGGCGATAGCGTATCGGCAAATCGTGATCGCCATTACTCTGGTAGATTCGCTCGAAACGGTCGTCCGCATCGTCGTCAGCCTTACTGAAAATATCGTATTCGGACATCCGGATACGGTCTCCTACCCCGAAGTCCAAAATCACGTGCGAAACGGCGTTCGGTCGATCCCCACCAATAATGTCGAACGCAAAAACGTCATCACCAGCGCCGCCAGTCAGAGCGACAGGTTCACTTCCGAGAATGAACAGATCATCTCCTCGGCCTCCAAGCACCTTTTCGAAGCCCGTGATGGCATCGCGTCCGATTTCTACTCCGCTGGCGACACCGTTCACCAGATCCACAACGATTCCTTCCCACGCGCTGCTGTAGTCGAGAGTGTCCGAGTCCGCGCCACCGTCGTACACGTCATCATCTGCGTCGAGCGCCGCCACGACCCGATCGCTTCCCATACCGCCGAAAACCTGATCGCGACCCGCGCCATCCATAATTACATCGTTACCATCGCCGCCGTCGATCACGTCCTGACCCGCGCCGCCGTACAACCTATCATCACCCTCGCCGCCGGCGAGGGTGTCGTCTCCTGCGTCGCCGTAAAGGAAATCTGCCCCATCGCCTCCGAATAGCAGATCGTTGCCATCTCCGCCGCTCAGGCGATCTTCGCCGGCGTTCCCAAAGATCACATCATCTCCGTCATCGCCGAATAACCGGTCGTCGCCATCTCCCCCGAAAAGATGGTCGTTTCCCGCGCCGCCGAAAATAATGTCGTTTCCGTCGCCGCCGAACACCACGTCATCACCATCTCCAGCAACGATGTGGTCGTCTCCCGCTCCTCCGGCTAGGACGTCGTCGCCGGCCCGTCCATCAATGTTGTCATCGCCATCCGCACCGTCGATCTCATCGGCACACAGGCTGCCGAGAAGCGTGTCGTTTGCCGCGGTTCCTACGATAACTGGCTGCTCGACAACGGAGAAACGGGCGACCGCATCGGTCGTCAGCTCACCGTCGGAGATCTGATAAGTGAGCGTTACGGGTCCCAGTTGACCCATGTCGCTTTGGAACACCCACCCGCCATCCACTTCCGTAAGCGTGCCAGACGACACGACCAGATTTTCGACCCAGAGGACGTCGCCATCAGGATCGTATGCCTTGCCCAGCAGATCGTCCAAAGCAATCAGGAGTGCCGTACAAGGTGCCACATCCAGCAGGTAGACTGGTCCTGATACTCGAGGAGCACGGTTTTGGTCGGACCGATCCACGCAGTCGGTATCGTCTATGTCGGGATTGAGAGGGTCGCCGTCCAACGATTCTCCGTCGTCCGTAGGATCGCCCCCGTCTGTGGGATCTGCGCCGTCAGCGGGCAAGTCGTCAACAGGCGGTGAGCCGGCTCCGGAGGAACCGCCACCACCCAGCGCAGGGTCGTCGTTGGCTAACGATGTGTCTGCAGGGCGGCCCCCGCGGTCTGGTATCTCAGCGTTGGAATTGCCGCTTGTGGGCCTGCCTGCTAAAAGTACGCCTTCGCTGTCACCTGGATAGCTCAGGGACGTTGATCGCGGAGCATCGTCGACTGAAGATGTTCCAGAGCTAGGAGGTTCGGAATCGGTCAAATCATGAGATTTGCGCGAAGAAGCCATTCCTTCAGCCATGTCCTCGGGACTGGGGGGGGCTACTGCAGCGGCGATCGGCTCCTCAGGGGTCGGTCGGGGTGCGCGCTCCGGGCCCCAAGCAAAGATTGAGGTCAGGTATGCAGTGACCCCCATCAGCAGGGCGCTGATGGCATGAGGCGTCCGAGAGGTTTCGTCGCCACTCTTCTGAACGTAGCGCTGCGAGGTATCGGTTTCCGGTGAGGCGTTCTTCGTGCCTTTAACGTTAATCATGGTTTGACCAATGCCTCCTTACTAGGTGACTTGGCTGGATGCACTTCGCGCACTTGGGACTTGCCGATGATTTCGTCTTTCAGTCCAAAGGCGGCCAACCGACCGTTCTGAACAACACCCACTAGATCGACGGCAGCCAGAGCGCTTGGTCGATGGGCGGCCACAACTGCGATGCCCCCACGCTGCCTCACCCCTTCAATTGCCGCCCTCAACGCTGCTTCACCTTCTGCGTCGAGGTTGGAATTGGGCTCGTCCAGGACAACCAGGAAAGGATTGCCGAAAAGTGCGCGCGCGAGTCCTATACGCTGCCGTTGGCCGCCTGACAGGGAGGCGCCGAGCGAACCGAGCTGCGTTTGATAGCCATTTGGTAAGCGCACGATCATCTCGTGGACGCTTGCGGCCACCGCGGCTGCCACGACTGCCCGGGGATCCGGTTTTTCCTGAAACCGCGAAATGTTCTCTTCGATCGTGCCATTAAGCAGCGCGATCTCTTGCGGCAGATAGCCGATGAGCTGACCGAGAGCTTCGTCGTGCCATTGCGAAAGTTCCGCATCATCAAGCCGCACGCTTCCACGCAGCACAGGCCAAATTCCTGTCAACGCGCGTAACAGTGTCGTCTTACCTCCACCGCTAGGACCGATGATCCCAACAGCGTGGCCGGCCTTTAGTTCAAAGCTCACCTCGCTAAGCAGGACTTGTCCGGAATCGGGAGCTGCGACGGTAATGTTCTCGACCCTAAGGGAGGAGCTCGGGCTGGGCAGTTCCATTGGCTCATCAGCTTCCGCCAGCGCCACGACCGTTTCCTTCAGCCGTGCGAACGCAGTTCGTGCAGCGACGACGCTCTTCCAGTTGCCAATCGCCAGATCGATTGGTGCGAGCGCACGCGCGGACGCGATAGAGGCGGCTATGATTGCGCCGGCGCTAAGGTCGCCCTGAATAGTGAGCACGGCACCGAGGCCCAGGACAGCTGACTGCAGAATCATCCGCAAAACGCGTGCGACCGCCCCGAGGGTGCCGCTGATATCGTTCGTTCGCGTCTGCAAGTCCAGATGATCCGCGTTGGCACGGTTGAAGCGGGCAACCGCGCGACCGGCGAAACCCATCGCTTTTAGGATTTCGGCATTGCGAGCATTGGAGTCGGCGATGGTGTTGCGGGTGATGACCGCCACCTGCATGGAGTTGCTCAGCTTGGAGGTCATCAGTTCGGTGGCAATCGCGAGCACAGCCAGAATGAGTCCCCCGAGAAAAACTAGCGCGCCAAGATAGGGATGCAACACGTAGACGAAAATCAAAAACAGGGGCATCCAGGGCAAATCCAGCAGCGCTACCGGACCCTGACTGCCAAGAAAACCGCGCACAGTATCAACGTCGCGCCCTCGCTCCAATGATTCAGCTGTCGAAAACCCGAAACGGGGCATGTCGATCGCGACTCGATGGGCTATCGGCGCAATATTTTTATCAAGCCGCGCACCGACGCGAACAAGAATCTGGGAACGGATAACGTCAAATATTCCCTGAAAGCAATACAGGCCGAGCGCCAGAATGGAGATTGCGAGTAGCGTCGAAAGACTCCCGCTGGTCAGCGCTCGGTCATAGATCTGCAGCATGTAGAAGGCACCGGTCAGTGCCAAGATGTTGATAATTCCCGACATACCAAATAGAAAGAAAAAGATTCCTCGGAAACCTTTGGTCAGCTGTTCTGCGCTCTTGCGCTTGGACGATGTGCTGGCGTCTCTTTTACGCATGCGAACTTCTCCCTGTTCCGTAAAGTAAACGGACGATCCCTGGGGACGTGCACGCCCGGCCCGCAGGGATCTTTATTGTTGTCGTTCGTTAAAGGTTGAAGTCACTCACTGTCAGTTCATGCCGACCCTTGATGCTGATTGCGAAATCGGCATCATCGTCTCCGGTCGTGTTGCCCTGAACCACGGTGTAATCCTCGCCGTCGAGCGTTTGATGACTGAACAAGAGCTGGCCGGCGCCGGTGAAGGACTCCGTCACCAAAGTGAAGCTCTGGTTCCCCTGTGCACAGCCATTCGCGTCCAAGCCACTGAGATCGATACGGTCGCCCGGCTGAAATCCCATGATGGTATCGCCGTTAGCATCGGCCGCAGACAGGAAGCGGAACGTGTCGTTGCCCGCACCACCGTCCATCACGTTGACTGCATTGCTCGCCGTGATCGTGTCGTCTCCCGATCCGGTCACGATATTCTCGACGCCCCACAGCACATCATTACCGGTCTCAGCGCTCGAGACGCTCCCGCGTCCCATGAACCCGGTACCAAGGTCCGCTGTGATAGCTGCCATAATGGCTGACATATCCAGCGTGTCGTTGCCGCCACCTCCTACCATGTCGTCGCCATAATAGGTGTCGTCACCGTCACCGGCTTCGGCCACGAACAGGTCATCGCCGTCGCCGCCGAAGACTATGTCGTCGCCAGCACCGGCATTGATGAAATCGTTGCCGTCCTCGCCAAGAATGCGGTCGTCGCCACCATCGCCGTAGAGCATGTCCGCGCCGTCGCCGCCGAGGATATCGTCGTCACCGTCATGGCCAAAGATAACGTCTCGACCATCCAAGCCCATGATGGTATCGCCACCCGCCGTACCTATCAGCGCGTCAGCGCCGTTGGTGCCGGCTATCGCAGCTACCGGGACCGGAGCAACATCGTCTTCCTCACCTTCCGACTCGTCGACGGTTTCGCACTCTTCCTCGCTATCATCGTCATCATCGGTGTCGTCCTCTCCGGGTTGCTGGACTGCGGTGGGAACCTCGAAGCTGACAGAGTGCTCCTCGTCGCCAACCCGCTGCTCGCCATCCCCTTCGAGCCATTCGGATATCTCAGCGAGCGTCGTGCCATCGGCAAGTTCGACGACATCCTGCTCCCTGAGCTCGCCCACGACCGTGTCGTGGCCGCCCTTGGTCTTGAACACCACTCGATGTGCGGAACTCAGTGCCGAGATATCCAGGACATCGTCGTCCTCTGAACCCATCACATGGATGGTGCTCATCGCCAGGCTGGTTCCGGTGAAGTCGCCGGCAATCGTAAACATATCGCCGCCTCCCTGGCCATCGATGACGATTTCCTCAATGTTGGCGAGCTCTGCCATCACTAAGCCGTTCCTGAGGATGACAATCTCGGTTCCGGCTGCAAGGCCGGTAACGCCCCGGGCCTGCGCATTGGTCCGATCGAGGATCTCGAAGGATTCGGCTACGTCGGCGCTTCCGCGGATTTCCGCGGTGTCGAATTGGTTACCGCCATCAAGGATGTCGCGCCCGCCATCAGCCTCGGTGATTAGCAGGTCATCACCGGCACTACCGAACAGAACGTCATTACCAGCACCTCCACTCAGGACGTCGTTGCCGGCGCCGCCGTTGAGGTCATCATTACCGGCGCCCCCTTCGAGAGTATCGTCACCAGCTTGCCCGAAGAGAAGATCGTCCCCATCACCGCCATCAAGGATATCGTTCCCAGCGCCGCCGCGAAGGTCGTCCACGCCACCTCCTCCAAGCAACGTATCGTCGCCCTCCTGGCCGTTGAGGAAGTCATTACCGGAACCGCCCTCGAGCCGATCGTTGCCATCTCCTCCGATCAAGCGATCGTCGCCGGCACCGCCGAGGACAAGATCATCGCCGCCAGCGGCCAGCAGATTGTCGTTGCCATCAAGGCCGATCAGAATGTCGTCCCCGTCGGTTCCATCGAGGCGGCTAGCACCAATATCGTTCCCGCTCGTGCCCGTGATGACCTGTATATCGCCATCGCCGAAGGACAAGACTTCGATGTTGCTGACCAGATCGGTGCCGTCCGACTGCCGATTCTTTCCGGTCACCGGATCAACCGCTGCGTCGTCAACGTCGACATGCGCAACGGTGAGACGGCCAGTCACATCGTCGGCCGTGATCTCGTACGCAGCACGATCTCCCCAATAGAGAGCCGAGTCAGTACCGGAATCGTCCCTCAGTATCTCGCGAACGATCTGCAGCTGCCCGGGGTTGATCTGACCCTCGACCATCCACGTCGAAAGCGGACGAGTGACCTCCACGCCGGCGATGGTGAGTGTCACCGGCCCGTCCATACTATCGACAGATGCTATCTCTTCACCGCTGCCGTCACGGTTAGCGATGATGGAGATGCGCACATTGAGCCAGGCGTCGCCGTCGATAACATCGTCGCCACCACGCCCCTCTATCGTATCGCTGCCGCCACCTCCAAGCAGAATATTGCCACCGGTGAACACCGACTTCACAGCCCCTGAGCCATCGGCCCAGTACTGTGCATCACGCATCATGTCCTGGGTGATCAGTTGGTCAAGGCCGTTAATGCGGTCGATGCCTGCCTGGTCGAGCTCGTTGTAAAGGAAATTGCCCTCCGGCGTCGGGTCAGGGATCAGAGGAGTGACATCATTTTCTTCATCACTCCTGTCGTCACCACGCAGGACGTCGTCATGCACCCAGCCTGACAGCGCCTCCACCTGGCTGAAGCGGTCGCGCAGTACCTCCAATGGCAGGGTGGTAAACACCTCTACGTTCATGTCCGCGTCGGCCCCTACATTCTGACCCTTGTGGATGACCCAGTCATGACCCCACATCCCGATGCTCTTCTGAATGCCCTCGCCGGCAAACATGATGTCATCACCAGAATCGGCGTCGTAGTCGGTATCGCCCTGGCCACCGTTGAGGACGTCGTGGCCGATGATCGTGGAGTCGAAAAACAGCTCTCCATTGTCGCCGGCAATGTAGTCGAACCGGCTTTTACCCTCGATCCAGTCGTTGCCCTCGTTGCCGAACAGGATGTCCTGGCCGTCACCGCCAAGGAGGAAGTCATCGCCCTCGCCGGCGCGAATCTCCGAGCCGTCCGGCCCGGTGATCAGGAAGTCCTGGCCGTCACCGCCAAAGATTAGCGCCATGCCGCTGCCGCCGTGGATGACGTCGTTGCCTTCGTCGCCCTTGAGCATATCGACTTCGCCTATGTCGGTGCCTGCATTGGTAATAATGTCGTCGCCAGCACCGCCATTGATCAGGTCGACGCCATAGCCGGCTTCGATGCGATCGTCGCCATCGCCGCCCCAGACAGTATCGTCGCCGCCACCGGCCACAATCACGTCATTGCCGTTGGTACCCTGGATTGCCACGTGGTCAGCGCCGTTGTAGCGGATGTACTCGGCGATATCGTCGCCGTCAGCGTCGCGGCGCTCTACCAAGCTGGTGAAGGCTCCAAGCGTTGGGTCATCATGTTCGGGATCGTTTAGGCCCGTCATCGCCAACTGCTTGACGAGGTCCATGTAGAGGACATGATCCGGTACCGAGAACTGATCTGCCGGAATGGCGAATTCCGTCTCACCAAGATCCGTATTCGCCAGCGCCATTTTGGCCAGCGAGTTGTTCTCGAGCTCGGTCAGCAAATTCAGGCCCTGGACGCGCGAAAGGTAGTAGAACCGGTCGGCGTCCTGCAGGCTCTCCATCTGCATCTCGAAGACGAAGGAGAAGGTAGAACCGAGCATGCCGCCGAAGGGCATCTTCTTCTCGGCTAGGCCACCGACCCAGAGGTCGATATTGTTCAGGCCAGTCTCCACATCGCTCCAGGTGCCTGTACCGTTGAGGAAGTCAAGTCGATCGGTGATCTCAGTCTGTTGCGTTTCATCGAGACGTATGTTGTCGACCAGGATCTGATTCGCCCCGCCGCCGGTTTGCTGGATCTCAATACTCAGCTCCTGCCCCGCCTGTGCGGCATCGATCAAGCCAGTCTCGAACGAGATGGTCGCCCAGCCGCCATCTTGGGCTGGCGCGGTCAGCGCAACGGTCGCCAACACCAGCCCACCTGCTACGAGTCGCGCCTCACCGCCAGGCCAATCCATGTTGGTACGATCACCAATATCGAGCGTAAGGCGATAGCTGGCTCCCTCTTCAAGGATCTGGCCTGTGTCCTGCGACAGCATCCCGCCAGCGCGCAGCCATGCGACATTCGTCCCTTCAATACCGTTCTGATCAACCACGCCAGCCGCTGGATCAATCAGGCCACCTTGGCCGGTAAGCGTCCAGCCAGTCGGAGCTGCCGTGGTGTAGTTTCCGTTAACATCAGTGATGACTCCCGGCTGTCCCGCCGCGAGCGAATTTGCTTCAAAGCTGGCATTCACGAGTGAAGCCGCCGTGGTTTCGGTTGGGTCCGACAGACCTACCAGTTGCATAGCTGCGTCGCGCTTCGCGGTCAGGGTATCGGCAGCCTCAATCAGCGGGTGAGTGCCGTAAGCCGCGACAAAGTTGATAATCGAGGCCGGGTTCTTTAGGTTGAGGGCGAAATCACTCCAGCTCTCGTAGGGTTTGAGCTGAGTGTCACCTCCGGCCATTTCCATGAACTGGGCGCGCGCCTCGTTCAGCGTCGGCATGCCGGTGTCACGGCCGCGGGCGATATTGATCGCCGGCAAGTCGAGCGGAATACCCAGCAGCTGGTTGCGCAGCGTGTTGGTGACGAACTCGTCGATTTCGTTGCCGACCTGGCTGGTCATGCCGCGGATAATAGCGCCAGCGGCTTCGTCATGGCTAACGGTGACGTTGCCGTTCTCGTCCTCGGCGCCGAAGGCGAGCGGATTGAGGAACGCGTCGAACAAATTCATTGAGCCGCTGCGATCTCCGTTGGCGTCGATCATATCGACGGTCTCGTTCAGCATCGAGTGTCCAAAGCGGTAGATGACATGCGCGAACTCGGCGAGGATGGCCGGGTTCATCTCTGCGTCGGGCTGGACCATGAACACGTCCACGTCCGGCTGGATCTTGCGCGCGAACTCTTCGAACACGAGGTGCTGATACTGCATCTCGGTGGAAAAACGCGCCGCCTGGAACAGCCGTTCGCCGTCCCACGAACCATCATCGAGCTTCCACTGGGCGATCCAGTCTGCGTCGTCGCTGGCCTCAATGGTCGCCTTGATGTCGTCGACCTGGCGGTTGTGCTCAGAGTGGAAGATGTGGTGGACGGCTGAGAGCCCGATATTCTCGTTTCCGCGCCCGTCGCCGGTAATGTAGTGCGCGTCGAGAAGCTCATTGTCGTATTCGGTGTTCTGGCCACGGATGTTCGTGGCGACGGTATTGCCCGCCTCGGTGTCAGCGTCAGCCACCAGCGCGCCGGTCTCGTCCGTGACCACAACCGCCGTATGAGCGATATCGTCGAGGAAAGCATGCCCTGTGCGTGCGGCCGAGACAGTCATGCCCTCCTCAATCGTGATAATGCCAGAGCTGCCCATGATCTGAGTGCCTACAGGGAGCTGGATCGCCGAAGGATTGACGGGTTGATCCAGATTGCCTTCGACATAAATAGGGTTTTGCTCCGGATCAAAGGCCGCAAGTATCTGTGGAAGGCCGTTCTCGCCGCGAATGAACTCACCATAGGGGTCAACCAGAAGATACGGCACTGCACCAACATCGGCATCAGTGAGGTCTATCCCGAGCACCTCCCTTGCCTGCTCCTTGACGTCGGCCCAGGTTGCAAGGCCGCGGGCGCCTTCGAGTAGATGGCCAGTCGCAAGTGGCTGGGAATCCGCTGTGCCGTCGCCATTGCTGTCGACGGAGAATACGTACTCGCGCAGAAAAACCTGATGCGAGGCGTTTGAAGTATAGGTCTGATTTTGATCAACCCAGGGCGTAGTGACGTTGCCAGCGGTGTCCGGGGTGATGCTCGCGCGGGTCATCGCCATGAAATTGGTATGTGGGCTGTTCGGGTTGTAAAGCGGGTCGTCCTCGCTGAGCGGCATGTATACGGTGCCGTTGTCGCCTTTCGCCACCAGATCCAGTCCATGGTCAAAGAATTGGCCGAAAAACGTGAAGAATGCGTTGTATGACGCGGACAATCCCTCATCGGGCGCGACGTTGGGCAAGAAAATGGTCAGGTCATCCATCTCGATGCCGTAGGTCTCGAAAAGATGGGCGGCGAGATCCGCCTTGTACTGGACGAGCCCAGCCTCGTTACCCTGCTCTTCCAGCGCGTCCATTGCCGGCTTGTCAGTGATCGCGTAGCCGGTGTGGATGTCCCTAACCGTCGCCAGGATATCGCCTTCGAAGCCGGCCAACTGCAGAGCAGCGTAGATTGCGGCTGGGTTGGCCAATGTCTGGTCAACAATGAGGTTGGAAATTAGCCTAGGCTCGCCATCGACCACACTGCCCTCGGCGCCGTAGTCGTTGTTGGTGGGGTATGGGGCACCGCCCATAGTGCCGCTTCCCTCGACCCAATTCGGATCGGTCAACCTCGGAAACTCCTGGCCTGAAGCCCCCCAGTTTTCCCGTCCAACCTCAAAATTGTTGTAGCTTCCGTCGACCGTGCGCAGACCCGAAGGCAGCAGCGAGCTGTCGATAAGCTCCGAAAGGGGCGTTCCCGCAGAATGCGCTTCCGCGATCTTGATCTGATCCAGGATGAATTGCAGATCATGTTGGTTCAGCTTGACAGCCATGTTCCCTCCCAGGCCCATAGGGCTCTGCATTTTGTTGAGCGAATCGTTATTTGGTACAACAGAGCATCGCCGTTACATAACGACTTCGCTTGAATAATGTTGCAACAAACTAGGACTATCTTGCAGGAGGGAATTAACGTGGGAATTTGACAGGGGCGGTAGCGCGTGCTTTACATAGATTCAGCAGGATGCTGATTCTGGGCGCTGCCGAAGATCATAGGAGTCTCATGTAACCCAAGGATGGAGTCTCATGCAACCCAAGGAATACGTACTGATCATCGTTAGAAACATTCAGAACCGTGTGGATAACGACTTTCATCACGCCTTACGTCAAGCAGGGTATCGTGTCGAAATAGTTCCTTCCGGCCAGGACCCCGTACCTCTAATGCAGGCCCACCCGCCCGTTGCTGCCTGTTTCCAATTCGACTATCCCGATTTCGAGGGACTGGCGAGCCTGCGTGAGACCAAAACAGCCATGCCCTCTGTTCCTCTGCTGATGATCACTCAGGCCCATTCTGAAAGTTTGGCAGTGTGGGCCTTTCGTGCCCGGGTCTGGGACTACTTCGTGC
The DNA here is from genome assembly GCF_009497895.1 of Halopseudomonas pelagia. Lineage (NCBI taxonomy): Bacteria > Pseudomonadati > Pseudomonadota > Gammaproteobacteria > Pseudomonadales > Pseudomonadaceae > Halopseudomonas > Halopseudomonas pelagia. The sequence continues at coordinate 2,953,505 of NZ_CP033116.1, forward strand.
AACCCATCGATATCCCGCGACTAATGGAAGTTGCGGCCAAACTCTACCGCTTACATCTACCGCAAAAGAGCCGACCACCCAGGCATGACGCCGCACAGATCAGGAACCAGATTCCACCAGAAGCTCGTACGCACTGCTCAACGCTTCTCGATGACCAGGCACTTCTGCAACGTATTGTCTCGTTCACCGATCAGAACTTGCACCGCAAAATCGCCCAATCCGAGGTCGCCAACTTATGTACCATGAGCTGCTTCCAGTTGAGCCGCTTCTTCAAGCGGGTCACCGGAGTTACCTTCCAAGGATACCTGTTGCACCGGCGCATTAACGAGGCAATGCGCCTGCTGGCCAATCCCAAAGTCTCCATCACAGACGTCTGCTTCACAGTAGGCTTTGGCGACCTTTCCTACTTCACACGTACTTTCCAGCGGTACGTTGGTATGCCACCTTCGCGCTTTCGTCTAGAAGCTACGGAGTTGGCGAGTACTAGGCAGAGCGCCCAAATTTCGTCTGTCCCGACTGCGCTTCCCTCCGTGCTTGATCCCGTTGAGGGCCCTTACCCCTGAATCGCAGAGCAAGAAATTCGACAGCCGATACACCAGCACCGGTATCCGGATCAGAATGAACAAGTTCCAGCTCCCCGCTGACTCTTGAGTTCGTGATACTGCCAAAGGACGATTCTGTGGCGAAGAAGAAACACCGGTTAACAACCCAATCCGGACGGACACTGGATGCACTGCGAAAACAGCCGTTAGCGCCTAAAAATGTTTCATCCCCGTTATAAATAGGCCAGGCATAAAAAAGCCCCTCGAAAGGGGCTTCATTTTGCGCGGTGATCAGCGAAGAAGCATCAACCGCATTTGCTATCGCCACAGTTGAGACAGGTCATGCAACCGTCCATCTGCACTGCCGCCTGGGTGTGGCATTTGCCGCACATCTGCGCGCCCGGCGGATAAGCCGCGGTGCTATCATCGCAATCGGCAGCCGCCTGACCCTGTGGCTTGATCGCCACAAATTCGGCACGCTTCTGCTCCAGATAAGCCCGCTGGTGCTCGTCCATCTCGTCCACCATCATGCCGATGCGCTTGAGATGCTGCTCCAGCACGTCACCAATTTCAGCGACCAAGGATGGCATCCAACGGCCGCCACGCTTCATGTAGCCACCCTTGGGATCGAATACGCTACGCAGTTCCTCAACCAGGAAGGTGCAATCACCGCCTTTACGGAACACGGCGGAGATAATCAGCGTAAGCGCTGAAATCCACTGGTAGTGCTCCATATTCTTGGAGTTGATGAAGATCTCGAATGGCCGGCGGATCTCATGGTCACTACCGTGATTAAGAATCACGTCATTGATCGTGACGTAGATCGCGTGCTCGGAAGTCGGCGTCTTGATCTTGTAGGTAGAGCCCTCGAGAAACTCGGGGCGCTTGAGTTTCTCATGCATCTCTTCCAGTTGGATCGCGGCCTCGGTAGGCTCGGCCGTCTGGGCCGGCTCATCGGCTTTTACCACCGAGTAGTCGACAATTTTGCTGCTGATTTTCAGTGCCATGGTGCTTTATCCTCACCCCGCAGCGCGGGGCTTCTTGCTGTTCATGTTATTGGGCGGCGGTTGCGACTTATAGCCAGCCGGCTCAGAACTTACCGTAGTAGCCCTCTTTCAACGCGTCGTAGAGATTGGCGGCGCTGTGCATCTCACCATCATACTCAATCTCGTCACCGCCCTTGGCCTCCACAAAACTGCCGTCTTCCAGCTTGAAGCGGTAGGTGGTGTTGGCCAGATCCTGCTCCTTGACCAATACACCCTGGAACGCTTCAGGGTTGAAGCGGAAGGTGGTGCAACCCTTCAGGCCCTTCTCGAACGCATAGCGATAGATATCCTTGAAATCTTCATAGGGATAATCCGTCGGCACGTTGGCAGTCTTGGAGATAGAGGAATCGATCCACTTCTGCGCAGCAGCCTGCACGTCCACATGCTCAGTGGGCTTCACATCGTCTGCAGCAATAAAGTAATCGGGCAGGTTGCGGCTGGCCGCTTCCATGCTCGGTAATGCTTCCGGATTGACAAAGTGACGGTAAGCCAGCAGCTCGAAGCTGAACACGTCGACCTTTTCCTTGGACTTCTTGCCTTCACGGATCACGTTACGGAAATAATGGTGCGCAAAGCTCGGCTCAATGCCGTTGGAGGCATTATTGGCCAGCGACAGGGAGATGGTGCCCGTGGGTGCGATAGAACTGTGGTGAGTAAAGCGGCCACCCTTCTCGATCAGCGCATTGACCAGCTCGGCGTCTTCGCCGGCTACTTGCTGCATGTAGCGGCTGTATTTGGCCCACAGCACCTTGCCCTTGATCTTCTGGCCGGCCTTGATGCCGTCCTTGCGCATTTCCGGACGTTTGACCAGCATCGCTTCGGTCACGGTGAAATCTTCATCCATGATCGGCGCGGCGCCCTTCTCTTCTGCCAGCTGCAGCGCCGTGCGCCAGCCCTGAACAGCCATTTCCTTGGACACCTGCTCGGTGAAATCCAGTGACTTGGCTTCACCGTATTTCATGCACAGCATGGTCATGGTCGAGCCCAGACCCAGAAAGCCCATACCGTGGCGGCGCTTGCGGAAAATCTCGTTACGTTGCTGCTCCAGCGGCAGGCCGTTGATCTCCACCACGTTATCGAGCATACGGGTAAAGATATCCACGACCTTGCGATATTCATCCCAGTCGAAACGCGCCTTGTCGGTAAAGGGATCGCGGACAAACAGTGTCAGGTTGATCGAGCCCAGCAGGCAGGCGCCGTGCGGTGGCAATGGCTGCTCACCACAAGGGTTGGTGGCGCGAATTTCTTCACAGAACCAGTTGTTGTTCATCTGATTGACGCGGTCGATCAGAATAAAGCCCGGCTCGGCGAAGTCGTAGGTCGAGGTCATGATCATGTCCCATATTCGACGGGCCTTGATCACCTTGGACACCCGACAGGCTACACGGCCGTCTTTACGGGTCAGGTAGCGCTGGGTGGCGGGCAGTTCGCGCCAGATCACCTGGTCATCGTTGTCCAGATCAAGTTGGTCGGCGTCCACTTCAGCCTGGGTCAGTGGGAAGGATAGCTTCCAATCCGAATCGGCAGCGACGGCGGCCATAAAGTCTTCAGTGATCAGCAGCGACAGGTTGAACTGGCGCAAGCGACCGCCCTCGCGCTTGGCGCGAATAAAGTCCATGACATCCGGATGGCCGACATCGAAAGTCGCCATCTGCGCACCACGACGGCCACCGGCAGAAGACACGGTAAAGCACATCTTGTCGTAGATATCCATGAACGACAGCGGGCCGGAGGTGTACGCACCCGCGCCGGAGACGTAGGCGCCCTTGGGCCGCAAGGTGGAGAATTCGTAACCGATGCCGCAACCAGCCTTCAAAGTCAGACCGGCTTCGTGCAACTTGGACAGAATGTCGTCCATCGAGTCGCCGATGGTCGCGCTGACCGTGCAGTTGATGGTCGATGTCGCAGGTTTATGCTCAAGGGCGCCGGCGTTGGACGTAATACGGCCTGCGGGGATGGCGCCATGGCGCAATGCCCAGAGAAACTGTTCGTACCAGTGCTCACGCAGTTCGGGAGCCTCGACATCGGCTATGGCCCGGGCAACGCGCTGGTAGCTCTCGTCAACGGTTTTGTCGAGAGCTACACCGTCCTTGGTCTTAAGGCGGTATTTGGTATCCCAGATGTCCAATGATGCTGGCTGCATGGGAATATCGTTTACCACATTGTGCAAGCGCTGCACCTTGGCTGTCTGGTTCATTCTTATCCTCCTGAAACACCGTCTATGCCCCGCGCAATAAGCCATTCAGACGAAATGAACCGTACTGAGGACCGCGGGAAAGAAAACACTACGTATTGTGCATTGGAGGCAATGCTAGACCCAGATATGGTAAATATCAATATGCTGGAGGGTAGAAAAAAATGCTTTTTTGCTTGACTTGGCGCTGCCAGAAAGGGTGCCGCGACTGGCACCCTTGAACTGCCCGTTTGATGGGCACGGCAGACTGCTCAGGCAGGACTACCGTCTATCGGAAAGAAACATTCCTGGCTCCAGACGCCCAGGCAGGTTTTGCCGTTATGTTCGCGCTCGACCGCCAGCTCTGCCAGCTCGTAAAACAGATTACGATTGATCAAGGCTTCGAGGTTGGTGCGAACCAGGACGTAGGGCGACGGCTCCTGAGTTTCAGGATCCACCGTGACGCGAATCGGGTGATCCTTTCCTGCAACAAAGCTGTCTTGCAGATTGGTGGTGAACACCAGCTCCTGCTGCTCGCCCTGCCCTTCGACTTTCAACTGTGTGGCGACAAAAGGCGCGTCGTCGACCTTGATCGCCCAGCGCTCGACTGGCGTCACCAGGTAGTAACGGCCATCGTCATCGTACTTGAGGATGCCGGCAAAAAGCTGGACCAGCGCCTTGCGGCCAATAGCGTCACCCTCGTGATACCAGGTACCGTCGCGGGCAATCTGCATATCCATTTCGCCACTCAGCGGCGGATTCCACAGATGCACCGGGGCCGGCTCGCGGGCCTCGCCCGCAGCACCGCCGGGAATACTGTCGATCAACGATTGCGGGGGTAATTGACGCTTGGACATGAATAACTCCTCAGCGACCGAGCAGGCGACGGGTGTAGTCTTCCAGTGGAGGACGCAACAGGTCCTCGGGCTCGGCCTGGTAAAATTGCATAAAGCCGCCACGGGTTTCGACAACAGCAAAGTCCACCAGTTGCCTTGTTGAGGTTTCCATCAGCATCATTTGCAATACCGCACGATCCAGCCCGACATCACCAAGGTCACGCGACTCGTTCCAGTGCTCGGCGTCACCCACCGCATCATCGGCCCGGGCGAAGCGGGTATAGAGTAGATAATCGGACCGGTGCAGGTAGGCCTGCTCCAGGGATTCTTCCAGCCCCAGGGGCTGCTCGGCCCGGCGTGTCAGAGGGAATACCTGAACAGCTGCGGCGAAGGCTTCTTCGGCCACCACGTTCGGGCGAGCATAGGGATGGCCCACAGGAACAAAATGCCCTTGGGCAATGTAGAGACTCGAATCGGGTTGCAAGCGCCAGGTGGCGTTGCGTTTGATCTCGTAATGGTTCATCAGCCCGGCATCGCCGAGATAATAACGCGCACTTTTTTGCATATCCGATGGCTTCATGCAGCCAGCCAACAAGCCCAGCACAACCAGCAATCCAATCCAACGCATGGTGACTCCCCTATGCAACTTGCTATAAGCCGCGCATCCATTCCGGTCGCAGTCGCGCCTGCTCTGGCCGGCTGATAGCAGCCCGCACCTGAGCCAGCATGCGCTCTTTGTCGGCCCCCAGCACCCCTTTTAACACCAGGGCATTGGAGGCATGGTCGCTGCGGAACACGGTATTGTCCAGTTCAAGCATACTGATCAGACTTTCCAGCTCGCGGAACAGGCTGGGCTGATCAAGCGGCTCGAAATCCGGAAAGCGTTCGCGATAACGTGCGAGGCCTTGCGGAAAGCTGACCACCAGCGTGGACAGAAACTCCGGCTGCGTGGCAGTCATCAACCGTGCCGAATTCAAGGCGTGTTGCTCACTCAGGCCTTTGCCGCCCAGGCCATTGAGAATCATCACCGAGCGCTGCATGCCGGCTTCGCCGGACTTGCTCAACGCCTCTTCGGTACTGGCATAGGTCTCGCCTTTATTGACCCGCTCGAGCACCTGGTCATCGCCGGACTCGGCGCCTACATACAGCATCGCCAGACCCGCTTCGCGCAACTGCCGAAGCTCCTCCACCGATTTGCGTTTGAGATTGCGCGGCAGGCAGTAGGAGGTCACCCGCTCGACGCTGGGCATATGCTCGCGAATTGCCTCGAGAATGCGCAGCAGGCGTTTGGTCGGTAGAATCATCGCATCGCCATCAGCCAGGAATACGCGCTGAACGATCAGTTGTTCGCCACTCTTGCGAATCTCTTCCAGCACCTGGTCTTCATCACGGGCACGGAATTTTTTCTGCGGCGCAGTGTACATTTCACAGAAGGTGCAATTGTTCCACGAACAGCCGTTGGTGACCGGCAAGATCAGCGAATGGGCTTCACTCGGCGGGCGAAACACCGGTTCAATATAGTCGATCGGAAAAGCTGACATCAGTCCTGCTCCTTCTCACTGGGCAGCACCGCAAGGAAGTTATCCCGCGCCACCTTGTGCGCCACCTCTTCCGGCAACGCGTCCAGAAACGGAATGAATGCGTCCAGGTATTTATCCATATTCTTGAAGCTGCCAACCACATCCGAGCCGAGCATGAATCGGTCCGGGTAGTCGGTTACCAGCTTCACCCACTGCGCATTCGCCTCCCCGTCCTTGTTCACCAGATAGGGATCCAGAACCGTCCAGGACAAGTCGATATACAGGTTGGGATAGGTTTCCAGCATGCGTTTGACCGTATCGAACAGGAATTCGAGTTTTTCCTGGTGCCGGTGCAGCTCCATGCTGGTGCCGGCATGCGCCCAGATGAAACGCACGTTGGGGAAGTAACGCAGCGGGTCCTCAATCTCTTCCAGGTACAGCGGCATACGTTCGCGCTTGGACGTGATGTTGCTATGCACCATCACCGGAAGATCGAACTCTTCGGCCAGCGCATAGATACGGTACATGGCTTCATTGTTGGCCCGGGGCACATCACCGCTGATCAATGCAGTCAGGTCGTCGTGACGGGTAAATACCTCGCCCAACCCTTTCCACACACCAGGATTCATCTCCAGCAGGCGGCGGATATGCGCGTCGGCATTCTTGTCGTTGGGGTTGAAACCTGAGAGAAACGGATGGAAGCGCTTGCGCTGGTCGGGTGTCAGATGTTCCAGGGCTCTGAGAATGATGAAATCTGTCGCGCTGTACCAGTACGCTGCAGCATCGTCGCCCGCATAATAGCGCGGCCGCTGAGGCTCATTTTCATGCCATTTTTTGGCGACGGGAATCCCGGAGAACATGATGTGATCGATGTTCGACTCATCCATTTTTTCCAGCAATGCCTTGATACCCTCACTTTCCTGGAAAAAGTCCACATAATGAAAATGGGCATCACTGAAAGCATAGTCACGCGCTTGAGCATTCATAGCGAGCAAACTCAACAACACACCCAGGGTTAAATGGATAGATGGCACGGCAATTCTCTCTCGGCAGTAACGGAATAACGGGTAAAAACACGCTACCCGGCAGTGCACAACAGACCCGCTTCGCCCGGAGTAGTTTCGCGGCTCAAGGCGTTTCGGTATCTTTTCTGCGTTTTGATTTGTTGCCCATGCGCACACCGATATCCATCAGAAACTGCATGTAACCTTCCTTGTCTTCAATCACCTCCTGCCAGAACGGCGAGTGATACATCGCCATCGCGCCATGCACCAAAGCCCAGGCCGCGCAGTAATGGAAATAGGCTGGCACGTTCTCCAGCTTTTCATCATCAATGCGTTCCTGAATCACACCCGTGAGATGGTTGAAGTTGGATGCACGTATCTTGTGCAATTCCTCAACAAGCTCGGGTAACTGATTGGATTTGACCAGTTTTTCTTCCAAACGGTCAAACAGCCGATAGCGTTCAGGATCGCTCATGCGGAACTCGAAATAATCCCGCGACAGAGCCTCCCGGTCCCGTTCAATGCCTTCGGAGTTGAGCAGTGTCGAAAGGTCGCGCTCATAGTCGAGCATCAAGCGCAGGTAGATCTCCGCCTTGGATTTGAAGTGCTTGTAGATGGTGCCCTTCCCAATGCCTACTTCGTCGGCGATCATTTCCACGGTAACGCTGTCTTCACCCTGTTCCAGGAACAGGCGCAACGCGGTGTCGAGGATTTCCTGCTCGCGGCGTCGGAACTCGCGAAGCTTGCGTGATTCTTTCTGCATATTGACTGTGTTTTCCATACCGGCAAAGCACAGCATTATGCCAACTTCATGACCAATTGCCCATGCATTGATTCAAAGCTGACCGTCAGGCCTTTTTTTGAACCCGAATACTGATCAGCGCCAGCAGCATGGAGCCCAGCATCAGCAACAGCGACACGGCGTTAAGCACCGGAGTGGCACCCTCGCGCAGACGACTGAACAGCGTGATGGTCAGCGGCGCATCGGAACCCACCAACATCAGCGTGGTGTTGAAATTCTCGAAGGACATCAGAAAGCACACCAGAGCGGCGCCGATAATTGCCGGTGCGAGAAACGGCAAGGTCACCGTTCTCACTGCCGTCAGCGGGCTGGCGCCGAGATTGCACGCGGCCTCCTCCAACTGCGTATCAAAGGTCCGCAGTCGTGCCGAAATTACCAAGGTGGCGATGGTGGTCAGAAACGCGAACTGGCCGAGCACCACCAGCAGCAAGCCAGGGCGAAGCATGTCGAGCATGATGTCGTGATTGAAATCGAAGTAGTTGGCGATGCGGCTGGCAAAAATCAAAATCGAGATCCCCAGGATCACCCCGGGAATCACCAGCGGCAACAGCATCAGGATAAACAGCAGATTCTTGCCGGGAAACACATGCCGCTCGAACAGAAAGGCATTCATGGTCGCCAGACTGACCGACAGCATAGTTACACAACTGGCCACCAGCGCACTGGTACCGACACTGCGCAGAATCGCCCGGTCATGAAACAGCCCGGTGCGCCCGCCACCCTCCGCGATAAACCAGTCCAGAGTAAACCCTTGCCAGGGCAAGGCCGGGAATCGGCTGTCGTTGAAGGCAAATACGCCCACCACCAGCAAGGGCGCTGCAAGATAGACAAAGAAGATCAGCACATAGGCCGCGTAGGTCCACCGAAAGCGGCGGCTGAGCGGTAGCGACGCAATCATTTCATCGTCTCGGCGAAGGACTGCCCGCTGAGCTTCAAACCGAGCCAGACAATCAGGGACGAGAGCACCAGCAACAACACACCGAATGCGGCGCCCTGCTCCCAGTTGAAGCGGGTGATGAACTGAGTGAATATCTGCTCGGTAAACCAGAGGCTGTCTTTACCGCCGAGCAGGACCGGCGTCAGATAGTTACCCAGCGAGAGCATGAACACCACAATAGAGCCCGATACGATACCGGGCATCGCGTGCGGGATAATAATGTCGCGGGTGACGGTAAAGTGATTGCCGCCCAGATCATAGGCCGCCTCCACCAGGCTGTTATCCAGGCTGTCGAGCGTGGTGACCAGCGGCACCAGCATAAACAGCATCGAGGCATAAATGAGGCCCACCATGATGGCCACGTCGTTATACAGCATCTCGACCGGCGCATCGGCCAGCCCGCTCCATTGCAGTACGCCGCTGATGACCCCACTTTCCCGCAACAGAATCATCCAGCCGTAAGTACGCACCAGTTCGCTGACCCAGAACGGGATCAGGCACGCCATAAACAGCAGGGAGCGGACGCGGCCGCGCACCAGTTTGGCGATATACCAGGCGATCGGCAGCGCGATTATCAGCGTCAACAAGGTGGTCAGCATGGACATCACCGCGGTGCGCAGAAAGGTGCGCCAATACAGTGATTCGGAGAAAAACAGCTCGAAGTGCATCCAGCTGAAGCGGTATTCGCCAAACCCGACCCGTTCACGCAGGGCGACGGCGAACATGTCCAGATGCGGCAGGAAAATCAGCAGAAACAGCCAGAGCAGTAATGGCAGCATCAACAATAGCGTGCTCATGCCGACCAACCTGCGTGCAGCCACCTTAGGCGCGGCCATGCTTATGCCGGCTCCGCAGCAAAGTACAAAGCCTGATCCGCCATCCAGCCAATGTGCAAACGGTCGCCCTCGCGCAGCCGTGCGTACTGCGGGGTTTGTGGCAGGCGCACGGTGAGTTCCGGCCCGCCATGCACACCGCTGACGCTGATGCGGCTATTGGCGCCGTCAAACAACAGCGTGTCTATTTGTACCTCCAGCAGATTGTCTGCCTGAGCGGGTGTACCTGGCAAAAAAGGTGTGATGCTCTCCGGCCGGACAAACAGGTTCACCGCCTTGCCAACTGCGGCCACTTCCGAGCCCGCTGCACGGGCGCTGAACTCCTGGCCAGAGGCGATGCGAACCAGACCCTCACGCTGCAAAGTACCTGACAGGCGATTCGAATCGCCGACAAAGCCAGCAACAAAGGGGGTCGCTGGTTGGTAATACAGCGTTTGCGGGCTACCTACCTGCTCGAACCTGCCCTGGTTCATCACCGCTACCTGGTCGGACATCACCAGCGCTTCGGACTGATCATGGGTGATATAGACGAAAGTGGTGCCGAAGGTTTGCTGCAGTTGCTTAAGCTCCACCTTCATCTGCTCGCGCAATTTGAGATCGAGTGCGCCGAGGGGTTCGTCCAGCAACAGCACCGCTGGCTCCAGCACCAGACAGCGAGCGATAGCAATACGCTGCTTCTGGCCGCCCGATAGCGCATCGGGCTTGCGCTTGCCCACATCCGGCAGACCGACCCGCTCCAGCACATCGCCCACGCGGCGGCGAATCTCGGCCTTGTCAGCACCACGGCGTTTGAGGCCGTAAGCTATGTTGTCCTCAACGCTCATCATCGGAAACAAAGCCAGATGCTGAAAGACCATATTCAACGGGCGCTTGTTCGGCGGTATTCCCAACATCGACTGACCTTTGATACAGATATCACCGCTGTCGGGCTCAAGGAACCCGGCGAGCATGCGCAGCAAGGTTGTCTTGCCGCAACCGGATGGCCCGAGGATGGAAAAGAAAGAACCCGATGGAATACCGAAGGAAACATCCGCGACAGCCGACTGGCCAGCAAACTGCTTGTGCAGCCCGCGGCATTCGAGGTCAAGGGTCTCGAGATCACGGGAGTTCAGGTCACGAGATTCTAGGATAGTATCTGGGTGTGCAGGCATGGACAGTCCGTTACCAGAGCATGGCGCGACCAGAGGCGGCGCCAGCTGACGTCATGTAGCGAATAACCAGGTGATTACCCGGTTGCCGGCATCTCAGTTGGCCGCTTTGACTCGGTCCAGTATCTGACCTTCCAGGGTCTCAAGCCCGGCTGGGACCGGCGGATACCACTTGATGTTATCCAGCGCCTGCTGGTCAAAACTACTTTCAAAGCTGGCCTTGAGCTTGTCATCAACAAACTCTTCAGCGCCCTTGGCCGCAGTGAAGTTGCCCGCGGATTGAGTGATCTTGGCTGCCACTTCCGGCTGCATGACAAAGTTGATCCACTTGTAGGCCGCCTCGTCATTTTCACCCCGGCGCGGCAAGGCGAAGGTATCAATCCAGCCCAGTGCACCACTGGCAGGGGCGACAAAACGAATCTGCGGATTCTCTGCTTGCAGTTTCCAGCCGCCAGCATCCCAGCCTTTGGCCGCCACCACTTCGCCGGAAGCCACCAGATTGATCAGTTCGTCGCCGCCACTCCAGTAGGCTTTGACGTTCGGCTTGCAGGCAATCAGCTTCTCTTCGACCCTGGCCATCATCGCAGCGTAGGCATCCTCATCGTCATAGGCGGCGAAGGGATCCTCGCCCATGGAAAAGGCCATACCGATGAGAATCGGACGGCGCAACCGATAGGACACCTTACCGGCCAGCTCTGGTTTGCACAGGTCGTCAAAGTCTTTCACCTGATCAGCAACACTATCGTGCACGATCAGGCCGGTAGTGCCCCAGACGTGGGGAACGGCATAGACATCGTCACCAACGCTGGTATTTCGGCGAGTCGCCGCCAGCATGGAATCGATAAAAAGCGCAGAGTCGACCTTGCTCAAATCCATCGGCTTGTAGATACGAAACTCTTGCTGAGCGCTGGTAATACGGTCCTGGCTGGGCTGCACCAGATCAAAGCCTGCGCCACCGGTAGCGCGCAGCTTGGAAATCATGTCTTCATTATTGGACAGAGTAACCTGCACTTCGATACCGGTTTCTTCCTCAAACTGGTTCACAACCTCTTCGGGGGCATAGCCACCCCAGGTCAGCAGGCGCAGTTCTTCTGCCATGGCAGTCAGCGGTAGGGTGAGAGTCAGAACGGCGGGAACGAGAATCTGCTTCAAGCGCATGGCGGCAATCCTTTTGATGTCAGTCTCTGTGGTGTCAGTTACAACACAAATCAGTCGAACCTTAAGTCCAACCCATGACAGTATAGTGACAGCTCGCTATTTTGCCGGAAGATACCTTCTTAACAACCGATCACGATAAGTTGCCTTCGACGTATTCCAAATCAGTTTATAAATCGGCAACGGATGTGCTGGCAAGTTGAGCAGTTTGGACAATACTTAAGGCATCAGGTCAGCGAAGTCCCCCCCAGACATAGCTGCCTGTCAGGACAGGCGCCCCGCCTGTCCTCGCAACACTCCTAATGGTCTTGACCCGAATTCTCCCCCCAGAATTCGGGTTTTTTTTGCCCGAATATCTGCTCGCATTGGCAACGAAAAAGCTAGAGCGCCAATGGAAAGAGTCGATGGAAATTGTCTGTGGTGTTCTGCCACAACTGCTCCAGAGCCTCCCCGCGCACCTCGGCGAGAAAGGCCGCGACATCGCAGACATATTGCGGCTCGTTAGGCTTGCCGCGGTGCGGTACCGGGGCCAGGTAGGGAGAGTCCGTTTCAACCAATAGACGATCTGCAGGGACCTTACGCGCCACATCACGCAGCGCTTCAGCATTGCGGAAGGTGACAATACCCGAGAGGGAAATGTAGTAACCCATATCCAGCGCAGCACGGGCCATATCCCAGTCCTCGGTAAAACAGTGCAGCACGCCGGCGTTTGCCAGATCGGCCTCACGCAACAGCGCCAGCGTGTCGGCGCGCGCCTCGCGCGTGTGGATGATCACCGGTTTGCCGGTTTGCTCGGCTGCCTGCAGATGATAGCGAAAGGAAGTTTGCTGCTGCGCGGCCATCTCGGGTTCGTAGTGGTAATCCAGACCGGTTTCACCGATGGCGACTACCCGGGGATGGTCCAGTGCGGTGAGCAACCAGTCAAGGTCCGTGGGAGCCTCGCGAGACAGGTCAAGCGGATGAATCCCGACGCTGCAGAATACGTCCGAATACTGCTCGGCTATCTGTTTGACCGTGGGCGCGTTCGCCGCATCGACGCCAATGCACAGGAATTTGCCAACACCTCGCTGTCTCGCTGCATCCAGAGCAGCGTCCAGCGAGCCGTCATGGGCAGTCAGATCCAGGCGATCCAGGTGGCAGTGGGAGTCGATCAGCATAGCGGCAGATTACATGGTGTGAGTTGGACGATCTGACTTCAGCGCACCGGCCAGATAGGTTTCGATTTTACTGCGGGCCGTGTTGTCCTGATCGCTGAACTGCACGCCAATGCCCGCAGCCCGATTGCCTTGAGCGCCCTTGGGGGTGACCCAGATCACCTTGCCGGCGACCGGAATTTTTTCCGGCTCATCCATCAGATTCAACAGCATGAAGACTTCGTCACCCAGGCCATAGTTTTTATTGGTCGGGATGAAAAGGCCGCCATGTTTGACGAAGGGCATATAAGCGGCGTACAGAACCGACTTATCCTTGATGGTCAGGGATAAAATACCGTTACGCGGGCTTGGCGCCGTAGGGTTACTCATAGCTCACTCATCCTGATCTAGATGCTGGCAGGTTAACGCTTTTCCAGCAGTTTTTTCCACTCAATCAACAACGCTTCGACAAACAGCCCGCGATTCAGGTTGGCCTTGCCCTGCACCATAGCACGATGCGTCAGCAACCAGCCCTGCCAATCCATCAACTGCCCGGCGGTGGGAAAGCGCACCACGTAGCCCAGCACTTTATCCATATCCTGATTGCTGGCGGCTGGCTGAGCCCCGGTGTGCAGCTTGAGCAAATCCAGCGTCCAACTGCAAAACCAGTCCAGCAGCAGTTCAAGAGGGTATTTGGACCAGGCGTCTGAGACCTGGCTAGGCGAGCGTTCCTGCTTGATCAGCGCTTTGATATCAGCCACCACCTGCTGACGCATGGCTATGGCATCCAACTGATGCAGCTCGAGCGCGCGCAAGGGTGCTCCGCCGGACATGATCAGCAGCGCCTGATGTTGTTCGGCCTGCAACTCGGGCACAGCGGTGGCCAGCCAGTCCAGCGCATCCGCTTGCGAGGGCGCCGCCAGGGTCTGTACTCGGCAGCGGCTGCGGATGGTCGCCAGCAAACGGCTGGGCTGATCACTGACCAACAACAGGAACGTGTCACGGGTAGGTTCTTCCAGCGATTTCAGCAGCGCGTTAGCGGCGTTCTGATTCATCGCTTCGGCCGGGTGGAGCACGATCACCTTGCGCCCACCCTGCTGCGCTGTCTGGCCGATAAAATCCACCAGTTGCCGCACGGCATCGACGCGAATCGCTTTGCCCTCTTCCTCCGGTTCCAGCAATAGCAGATCAGGATGGCTTCCCGCCTCGCGCAACAGGCAGGCACGGCAATGACCACAGGCCATTGCATGTTCCGGAGTATCGCAAAGCAGAAAAGCCGCAAACGCATTGGCAAAGCGCCGCTTGCCAACGCCAGGCAGGCCGCTGAACAGATAGGCATGCGCATGCTGAGTCTGACTGGTCAGGCTGCTCCAGATCGGCGCGTGCCAGGGGCAGACAACCTCAAGCATGCCAGCGCTCCAGCACTTCATTGATCACCGGCTGCATGGCAGCGGCCACCTGTTGCAGATCGCCGGAGGCATCAATTACCCGGTAACGCTGCGGTTCGGCAGCGGCACGCGACAGATAGGTATTGCGTACCGCTACAAAAAAGGACTGCTCTTCAACCTCGAACCGATCCAGTTCACTGCGCGCCCGAGCCCGCGCCATGCCAACCTCAACCGGCACATCGAAGATAACCGTGATATCAGGGCGCAGTTCACCCTGCACCCAGGTTTCCAGACTGGCAATACGTTCTACCGGTATTCCCCGCCCGCCGCCCTGATAGGCATAGGTCGCGTCGGTAAAGCGATCACTGATAACCACCCGCCCCGCGTCCAATGCGGGCTTTATCAGAGCATGTAGATGTTGCGCGCGCGCCGCGAACATCAACAACAGTTCGGCATCGGAGCACATACGTTCTTCATGATGGCTGAGCAACACATCACGAATCCGCTCAGCGACCGGCGTGCCACCGGGCTCGCGAGTCAACAGCGGCTGGCAACCGGCAGCGCTCAAGGCCTGGGCGAAGACCTGCAAATTAGTCGACTTGCCAGCCCCTTCCGGGCCTTCAAAGGTGATAAAGAGTCCGCTCACTGCTCGGCTTCCTCGGTCTGGTCTGCCGGAGCAGGACTGGATCGGTAATCGGCAGCACGCTGTTCAATCTGAAAACGACGTACCGCCTGATTGTGTTCCTGCAGACTGTTTGAAAACACGTGACTGCCATCCCCCTTGGCGACGAAGTAAAGGCTCGAGCCTTTCTTTGGCGTCACCGCGGCAATCAAGGCTTCACGTCCGGGCATGGCGATCGGCGTCGGCGGCAGACCATCTATCGTATAGGTGTTGTAGGCGGTGGGTTCGCGCAGATGGCGCAGACGAATACGACCCTCGTAGTCATCGCCCATGCCGTAGATGACGGTTGGATCGGTTTGCAAGCGCATGCCGATCTGCAACCGGCGAGTAAAGACACCGGCGATTTCATCGCGCTCATGAGGCACCCCGGTCTCCCGCTCGATAATCGATGCCAGGATCAAGGCTTCGTAGGGCGTTTTGATCGGCAGGTTCTCAGCACGCGAGGCCCAGGCTTCTTCGAGCACGTGTTGCATACGCTCGTAGGCCCTGAGCAGAATATCCCGGTCACTCATGCCGAAGGTGTACTGGTAGGTATCGGGAAAGAACTGACCCTCGGCATGCACGCCTTTCAGGCCCAGTTCGTCCATGACCTTTTCCATCGACCAGTCCGGATCTAGCGTCTGCTGCAGGCGCTCGGCGCGGGATAACTGATCGCGCACCTGCTTGAACGTCCACCCTTCCACCAGGGTTACGCTGCGCTGCAGCACCTCGGCATTCGCCAGCCGCTGGAGCAGATCTTCCGCGGTCATGCCCGGCTCCATGACGTACTCGCCGACCTGCAGAACTGCGTCGGGTTTCTGCCATTGCCAGTAGCGGCGGAGCCACTCGGAACTGTGCAGGATCCCGTCCTGCTCCAGTCGCGAGAAGATCCGCGCCGGGCTGCTGCCGGAGGGCACATCCAGGTTCTGCACCAGCTCAACCTGCAGAGGCTGGTCCAGCGCCGACTGCAGGGTGAAGTATCCCCACAGGGCTAAACCACCAACAAGAAATAGTGTTAAAACAAAGAGTAATCGGAACAACCTAAGGATCGACTTCACTTTATTACCTGCTCCGCCAATGCTTGGGCGTATCTGGAATGGGGGCCAACCGGCCATTGATGCCGGTCTAGCGCAATGATTGGCCACACACCAAAAAGACTGTTGCAACAGAATAACTCTGAGGCATTTAACAACGCGGAGTGTTGCAGCTCTACTTCTTCTACCTGCTCGCCTTGGGCGCGCATTTCGTTCATCAGGTACTCGCGCATCACTCCGCTTACTCCACACTGAGCGAGAGAGGGTGTCAGCCAGATACCGTCCTGCCGGGCAAATAGATTGCTCATGGTGCATTCAACCACCAGGCCCTGAATATCACATACCAGGCCCTCGGCATATTGCGGGTCATTCCATTCACTGCGCGCCAACACCTGCTCCAGTCGGTTGAGGTGTTTGATGCCAGCCAACAATGGCTGGTGGGCCAACCGGGTGGCGCAGGAAAACAGGCGGATACCGTCTCTGGCATGTGCTTCAGGGTAAGTGGCCGGAGGAAAGCACTGCTGAATGCGTACTGTCCGGGCATCGGCGGGAATGGCATAACCACGCTGCCCACTGCCACGAGTCAGGGTCAGCTTGATCACCCCCGCGCCCATGCGCACAGCCAGATCCCGCCATTCTTCGGCGATCAGCTCAATGTCAGCCTGTAGTCGCAGCGCCTGAATACCGCGCTGCAGGCGGGCAAGATGATAATCGATAAGGGCGATGCTGCCTTGGCTGACCCGCAGGGTTTCAAACAGGCCATCGCCGTAATTCAAACCACGATCCGTCACCCGGACCTGATTGGCCGGCTGGCCGTCAATCAGGCACTCGGGCACAGCGTTACTGGTCATACCCATCAGATACGACGGAATACCAGACTGCCGTTGGTACCACCGAAGCCAAAGGAGTTGGACACAGTAAACTCCAGACTTCTTGCCTGCGCCTCATGCGCAACATAGTCCAGATCGCAGTCAGTGTCGGGGTTATCCAGATTGATGGTCGGCGGCGCAACCTGATCGCGCAGAGCCAACACGCTGAAAATTGCTTCGACTGCCCCGGCCGCACCGAGCAGGTGCCCGGTCATGGACTTGGTAGAGCTGATCGCCAGCTTGGCGGCATGCTCACCAAATACGCTTTTGACCGCGCGGGTCTCGGCCAGGTCGCCAGCAGAGGTGGACGTGCCATGGGCATTGATGTAGCCCACTTGGTCGGCATTCAGCCCCGCGTCATTCAGTGCGTTCTGCATACACTTGGCCCCACCGCGACCATCTTCCGGCGGTGCGGTCATGTGGTAAGCATCCCCACTCATGCCAAAACCAATCAGCTCGGCATAGATGGTCGCACCCCGCGCTTTGGCGTGTTCGTACTCCTCCAGCACCATGGCGCCGGAGCCGTCGGACAGCACAAAACCATCCCGGTCCTTGTCCCAGGGGCGACTGGCAGCTTGAGGATCGTCATTGCGGGTCGAGAGCGCGCGTGCCGCGCTGAAGCCGCCCAGACCAAGACCGCTGGTAGCCATTTCCGAGCCGCCGGTGACCATTACGTCGGCTTCGCCATAGGCAATATTGCGCGCTGCCATGCCGATGCTGTGCGTACCGGTGGTGCAGGCGGTGGTCAAAGCGTAATTGGGGCCTTGCAAACCATATTGAATCGAGAAATACCCGGCCACCATGTTGATGATGGACCCCGGGACAAAAAATGGGGAAATGCGCCGCGGACCACTGTTAAGCAATAACTCGTGGTTTTTTTCAATATTGGTCAGGCCGCCAATACCGGAGCCCATGGAAACCCCAATGCGATCACGATTGGCATCTGTAACCTCCAGACCCGAATCGGTTAGCGCCTGCATACAAGCGGCAATACCGTACTGAATGAACAGATCAAGTTTGCGCGCTTCTTTCGCAGCCATGTATGGCTCGATGTCGAAGTTGCGGATGGAGCCGCCGAAGCGTGTGCCGAAGGCACTGACATCCATATGCTCTATCGGGCCGATACCGCTTTTGCCCGCCAGGGCTGCCTGCCAACTGCTGTCGACCGTATTACCGAGGGGGGTCAACATACCCAAGCCAGTTACCACGACGCGTCTGCGCGACACAGGATGCTCCTTATTCAACTCTTCGGGACGATACAAAACCGGGTATTAAAGCCATCCGGCTTGCGTCAGTCGGGTATTGTCCGCATAAAGCAGCTACTCGGCAATATAAGCCGTTCAGATTGCCGGGCCCACGCACACTTTCGATACACAAAAAAGCCGCAGATCCCGAAAGATCTGCGGCTTTTTCAGTACAGTCAACTAACCGCGTGATTACTTCTGGTGAGAATTCACGTAGTCGATAGCTTCCTGAACGGTGGTGATTTTCTCGGCATCTTCATCCGGAATCTCGGTCTCGAATTCTTCTTCGAGAGCCATGACCAGCTCAACGGTATCAAGCGAGTCAGCGCCAAGGTCTTCAACAAAAGAAGCACTGTTGGTCACTTCTTCTTCTTTGACGCCGAGCTGCTCGGCAACGATTTTCTTGACGCGTTCTTCGATGGTACTCATACCTTGTTCTCACTCCTGGTTGCAGTTCCGGGAAGCCGGACTGCGGGTAGTTTATAGAAACAATTTGCGTCATTTCAAGCACGAATCGTTTCTATCTCAAAGAGGTCAAGGCCACCGGGCCTTCACCGCGTAAAAATTCTTCCCTCCTTTTGAGCCAATAAGCCCATTCCAGAGAGATACAGCTTAGCTCATAAACATCCCGCCATTCACCGGAATGATAGCACCGGTGATGTACCCAGCGGAGTCGCCGGCCAGAAATTCGACCACTGCGGCGATTTCGTCTGCCTGTCCGAGGCGACCAAGCGGAATCTGCTCCAGCATTGCAGAGCGCTGGCCTTCATTCAAGGCTTTGGTCATATCAGTATCAATAAAGCCGGGGGCTACTGCGTTGACGGTGATCGAACGCGAGCCGACTTCCCGAGCCAGGGCGCGGGTAAATCCCTCCATCCCCGCCTTGGAAGCAGCGTAGTTGGATTGGCCCGCGTTACCCATACCGGCAACAACGGAACTGATGTTGATAATACGCCCCCAGCGGGCTTTGGTCATGCCGCGCAGCACCGCCTTGGACAGGCGGTAAGCCGAGCCCAGGTTGGTATTGATCACATCCTCCCACTCTGCGTCTTTCATGCGCATTAGCAGATTATCGCCCGTGATACCGGCATTATTAACCAAAATAGCGGGTGCGCCATATTGCTCGGTAATGCGTTCAAGCACCTCGGCAACGGATGCAGGATCACGTACATCCAGCTTCAATCCCGTACCAGTGAAGCCGGCCTGGGAGAGTTTTTCGGCTATCGCCGCAGCGCCACTATCACTGGTGGCGGTGCCGACCACGACGGCACCCTTGGCTGCCAATGCGTGCGCTATTGCCTGCCCGATACCCCGGCTGGCGCCGGTGACCAGGGCCACTTTTCCCTCAAGACTCATATTCAAACCCCTTGTGTAAAATGGCTCAGGGCAGCGGCGAAACCGTCTGCTGATTCCAGATTATGGGTATTTACACCCTTCGCGCAGCGCTTGTTAAGACCCGAAAGCACTTTACCCGGACCACATTCAACCAGATCGGTCACACCCTGGTCGGCCATCCAGATGATACTTTCCACCCAGCGCACCGGATTATATAACTGCTCTACCAACAGATGGCGCATGCCATCCAGATCGGCAGCCGGACGCGCTGATACATTCTGCACCAGGATCATCTGCGGCGCCTGCCACTGCAAACCGGCAAAATCCTTGCCCAATTGCTCGGCTGCGGACTGCATCAACGCACAATGTGAAGGCACGCTGACCGGCAAAGCAATTGCACGTTTGGCTCCAGCTGCCTTGCAGCCGACTATCGCACGCTCAACCGCTGCGGCCTGGCCGGCGATCACCACCTGCCCCGGCGCATTGAAATTCACGGCGCTGACCACTTCACCCTGGGCCGCTTCAGCGCATATATCGATGATCTGCTGATCTTCCAACCCAAGTATCGCAGCCATACCGCCCTGCCCTTGCGGCACAGCTTGCTGCATCAACTGCCCACGGCGCTCGACCAGACGCAGGGCATCAGCAAAACCGATCACGTTCGCAGCCACCAGTGCGGAGTATTCTCCCAGACTGTGGCCGGCCACATAACCCGGACGCACATCGGTCTGCGCGCACCAGAGCCGCCACAGCGCCACTGAAGCGGCGAGAATCGCCGGTTGGGTAATATCAGTACGGTTGAGGTCGGTCTCAGGCCCCTGCTGGCAAATCTTCCACAGGTCATAACCGAGAGCGTCGGACGCTTCAGCGAAGGTCTGGGCAATCAGGTCGTGCTGTTCGGCCTGGCCGGCGAGCATGCCCAAAGCTTGGGAGCCCTGTCCCGGAAACACGAACGCGAGGGTTTGATTCATACCATCTTCCTCATTTTATTATCAAAATCGGTGTGCGGTGATGCGCGCAAGCGCTGCACGAATTGCAGCTTGGATGGTCGCGATCACTGACAGGTCACAATCGCGTTCAAGCTGCCGGCCAGCTCAAGCCATCAAGCCTCGAAGCGATACGCTGCGGCAACCCCGCTCGACTGACCCGCACCGCCTGTTGAATAGCCGCGCTAAAAGCTTTCTCATTGGCATTGCCATGGCTCTTGACCACCACGCCATTGAGACCCAATAAACTGGCTCCATTGTAGCAGCCCGGATCATGCCTGCTGATGGTCGGCTTCAGCGCACCCCGCAGCAGCGGCGCCAGGCAACGTAACAACAGGCTAGCGCGCAAAGCATTGCGAATCTCACCCTGCAGATAGCCTGCGAGCCCTTCACTGGCTTTGAGCACGACATTACCGACAAAGCCATCGCACACCACTACGTCGGCATCGCCGCGAAACAGCGCGTCGCCCTCGATATGCCCGATGTAGTTAACCAGATCGCTCTCACGCAGCAGCTTTGCCGCTTCGCGAACATTGTGTGAGCCCTTGTTGACCTCGCTGCCGATATTCAACAGCGCCACCCGTGGTCTGGCTATGCCCGAAACCTCGCTGGCCGCTTCAGAGCCCATCACCGCAAACTCGAACAACTGCCGCGCGGAACAATCCACATTGGCGCCCAGGTCGAGCAAAAAACAGGATTTCCCCGCCACCGGCAGCGCCGCCATGATGGCCGGTCGCTCTATCCCCACCAGGGTACCCAGCAGCGACCGCGACAGCACCATCAGCGCACCGGTATTACCGGCGCTCAAACAGCCGTCAGCATGCCCGTCGCGCACTTGCTGAATAGCCACGCGCATGGATGCATCCTTTTTGCCGCGCAAGACGCTGGCAGGCGGATCATCGGCGAGAATGACTTCAGTAGTGGGGATAAGCTGAAAACGCTCGGGGGGCAAACGGTGCTGCTGGCAAAGCCGAGCAACGGGGTCGGTAGCACCAACCAGAATGACATGCAGATCAGGGGACATCTGCAAACTGCGGGCAACCGCAGGGATAATGCAACGGGGACCGAAGTCCCCGCCCATCACATCAATCGCAAGACGGACTGACGTGGACAAGACTTACTCGTCGTTGTCCTTGTTAACTATCTGACGGCCACGGTAGAAGCCATCGGGAGTCATGTGGTGACGAAGGTGAGTCTCACCGGTGGTGCTGTCCACTGACAGAGCCGCTGAGGTCAGTGAATCATGTGAACGACGCATTCCGCGCGCGGAACGAGACTTTTTGTTCTGCTGTACAGCCATGGCGATAAGCTCCTAAGCTTTTCAGGTATCACGTTTTAACGATGCCAACACACTAAAGGGATTAGGCTTCTCAGTCTTTTCCACTTCAGGTTCCTCCGGATCGGGTTGGTAGCCCGGAGGATGCTGACATGTTTCCATTGGATGCATTGGAACTGCAGGCAGAGCCAGGAGCAGTTCATCCTCGATCAGCGCATGCAGATCCAGGGGTTCATCATCCATAATAACCGGTTCGTAGTGCCGCGGCAGTTGTTTGGCTGCTTCGTCACTTGTTACAAAACCCACGTCACACTGACTATCGAGCGGTACCACTACTTGCTCAAGGCAACGCTGACAAATCAGTGCCACCTCAACCGCGTAATGTCCGTGCAGGGTAGCAATACCCTGCTCGTCCCGCGCAAAAGCGAGTTCAACCTGAACGTCCCCGGCAGGAGCGTCCAACAGGGCACTCAGGCGTGGCATCTTGACGGCAGCAACGGTTCCTTTCAGAACGATTTCGCGGTCAACCAGCTTGCGTGGCTCTATGTGTGCAGGTATGGGTCCAGACATAAGCGCGCAATTCTAGGCATCATGCGCCCCGCTGTCAAAACTATTTGCAGTTTAATCCCAACAGCGCGCGCCGGGGTTAGAATGCCCCTTCACACTCTTCAGGCCTATAGCATGCTGCCCATTGTACTTGCCTCAAGTTCACCCTACAGGCGCGCCCTGCTCGAGCGACTAGGGCTGCCTTTCAAATGGGCGGCGCCGGAGGTGGACGAAACAGCGCAGCCCGGTGAAAGCGCTGCAGCGCTGACCCTGCGCTTAGCGCAAGCGAAAGCACTGGCATTGGTCGAGCGCTATCCACAGCACCTGATAATCGGCTCGGATCAGGTGCTGTTGCTCAATGGCGTTGCGGTGAGCAAACCCGGCACTCATGAGGCTGCCCGCGAACAACTATCAGCTTGTAGCGGCAAGACCCTGACATTTCACACCTCACTGTGCCTGCTGAACAGCCTGAGCGGTGAGAGCCAATCCGTGGTCGAGCCCTTCGAGGTAGTCTTCAGGACGTTGAATGCCGAGCGCATCGAGCGTTATCTATGCAAGGAACAGCCTTACGACTGTGCTGGCAGTTTCAAAATGGAGGGACTGGGGATCACGCTGTTTCACGCCCTGCGCGGGGATGACCCCAACAGCCTGATCGGGCTTCCGCTGATCAGGCTGTGTGACATGCTTATAAAAGAAGGAATCGATTTACCCTGAGCGCTAGCGCCTCAGCGCAGCACCGGGGCACTCAAACCCAGGTGCGTTGCCAGGGTATTACCGATGCTGGTACCCAACTGACGCGAGAAGCGCTGGAAGGGAGATTCGCGATGGGTGAAATCAACCACCTCTTCAGCACCGATGACGTCCCGTGCTACCGCCGACGTGCTGGAC
This sequence comes from Halopseudomonas pelagia, assembly GCF_009497895.1. Classification (NCBI taxonomy): domain Bacteria; kingdom Pseudomonadati; phylum Pseudomonadota; class Gammaproteobacteria; order Pseudomonadales; family Pseudomonadaceae; genus Halopseudomonas; species Halopseudomonas pelagia. Next base: position 2,976,861 of record NZ_CP033116.1, read on the forward strand.
AAACCATCAACCAGACCCAGTTCTACCGCCTGCTCGCCTGACCATACCAGGCCACTGAACATATCCGGATGCTCCTTGAGACGATCACCCCGGCCAGCTTTTACCTGCTCGATAAATTGCTGGTGGGTGGTCTGCAGAACGTCCTGCCAGAACGCCCGCTCTTCCGGCTTCTCTGGCTGGAAGGGATCGAGAAACGCCTTATGCTCGCCGGCAGTGTAAGTACGGCGTTCGATACCCAGCTTATCCAAGGTCTCGACGAAACCGAAACCGGCGGCGGTGACACCGATCGAACCCACCAGACTGGCTTTGTCCGCGTAAATTTCATCTGCGGCCGCGGCAATATAGTAAGCACCTGACGCGCCCAGATCGGTAATCACCGCATAAAGCTTCTTGTCTGGATACAGCCCACGCAGGCGCTTGATCTCGTCATATACGTAACCTGACTGTACCGGACTGCCACCCGGGCTGTTGATGCGCAGAATCACACCGCGAGTATTTTCGTCTTCGAACGCGCTGCGCAGGCTGGTAACCAGATTGTCTGCACTGGCTTCCTGCTGATCAGCAATCAGCCCGCGCAATTCGATTACCGCGGTGTGTGGCTCACCGACTGAACCAGCCCCTTCCATCGAAGAAAAATCCGAAAACAGCATGATCGCGCCAAACAGATAAACAAAGGTCAGCGTTTTGAAGAAAATACCCCAGCGGCGCGAACGACGCTGCTCCTGCACCGAAGCCAGCAAACCTTTCTCCAGCAACTCCCAGGCTTTTCTGTCTTCACGACTTTTCAACGCCGCCGCCCGAGTTTGCTCAGGATCCAGCTGAGGACCTTCGGTCCACTTATCCGATGACATGCTCTAACCTCTGCTTACGGGAATACTGATTGTCTTACTGACGGGTGCCGAGTTCACCGGCGACAGAATCCAGCTACGGAACTCGCTAAAAGCATCAATACAATGCTCCGGCTGGCTTTGCAACAGGTGCTCCCGCGACTGCGCGCCATAGCTCACGGCGATAGCGCGCACCCGCGCATTGTGAGCCATGCGGATGTCGTACTCGCTGTCACCCAGCATTACGGCATTGGTGGCCGGGGTTTCCAGGCGATTGAGGATTTCTTCCAGCATCCTTGGATGCGGCTTGCTCAGGCTTTCATCGGCGCAACGAGTAGCATCGAAAAAATTCGTCAGATCATGTGACTTGAGCACTCGATCCAGCCCCCGGCGACTCTTGCCGGTAGCCACTGCCAACTTGTAACCGGATTGACGCAGCTCAGCCAGGGTATCCAGCACACCGTCGAACAGCGGCGAGGGTGTTTGTTCCTGAGCAACGAAATACTGGCTATAGGCTTCGGTCAGACGCCGGGTTAAAGACGGGTCGTCTATATCGGGAAACAACACCGCCACCGCTTCGGGCAAACCCAGGCCAATAATGTCCCGCACCTGCTGCTCGGCGGGCAAAGGCACACCAATCAGTTCGGCGGCGCCACGCATGCACTCGACAATGCGCGAGATGGAATCGGACAGCGTGCCATCCCAATCAAAAATAACCGTTCGGATTTCACGCATGATCTAGCTTTCTCAAGGTTTCGTCCCACATCCGGCCCGGCTCCGCGGCTATTTCCAGACGCGTACCATCAGGCAACTCGGTCGTCAGCGATGCTGCATGCAAGAACAGGCGCTTGCCGCCCATTTCACGAATCTGCTGGGAGAAGTCATCATCGCCGTATTTGGGGTCACCCGCTATCGGATGCCCCGCGTGCCGCGCATGCACCCGTATCTGATGCGTACGCCCGGTAATAGGCCGAGCTTCGACCAGCGTGGCGAAATCGCCGAAGCGCTTGACCACACTGAACTCGGTCAGGGACTCCTTACCCTCCGGATTGACTTCGACCATCCGCTCGCCGGAGCGCAGGTTGTTCTTCTGTAGCGGCGCGTGCACGCGTTTGGTGGTAGCGGGCCAGTGCCCACGCACCAGTGCCAGATACCGCTTGCGTACCCCATCACCGCGCAACGCTGCGTGCAGATGCCGCAGCATGCTGCGCTTTTTCGCAATCATCAGGCAGCCGGAGGTATCCCGATCCAGGCGGTGTACCAGCTCAAGTTGCGGACAATCCGGACGCAGCTGACGCATGGCTTCGATGACGCCAAAATTCAGCCCACTGCCACCGTGCACAGCCAGGCCGGCTGGCTTGTTGACCACAATCAGGCCTTTATCTTCATAGACAATATTGCTTTCCAGCGCCTGCAAAATGCCCTGCCCGACCAACACCGGCTCATTTGGCTCTGGCAGTCTGACCGGCGGGATACGCACGTTATCGCCGGCCTGAAGCCGGTATTCAGGCTTGATCCGGCCTTTATTAACGCGCACCTCGCCCTTGCGCAAAATGCGGTAGACGAAGGTGCGCGGAGCACCCTTGAGACGGGTCAGCAGATAGTTGTCGATACGTTGACCGGCCTGGTCTTCGGTAATCAGATCAATCTGGACTTTGGGAGGCATATCGGAGGTGCTTGTATTCATCCGCGCATGATACATTTTTTCTTGCAATTGAAGCACTTAAAAAATGCTGTTATATTCGGACGAGCTGCGTAACAGGCAGCCGGGGATACCGCTAGCGCAAGATGATGCCGCAGCCCCCAGAAACACCGATATAGAGGCCTCGCCAGGCTATTATAGATTTTGCCAGGCGGCCTTATTGATCGACACACTGGTTGCCATGTGGCAGCCAGAATATAAACCCGCTCCCCGCAAGACGATGAGCGGCACCCGATTAAGATGGGTATGTGTTAGGTGGAGATGCACAGCTTCAGGATCATGTGACGAGCGTCGATACGTGCTTTATGTGTCCCCGTTCCCAGTCCGGCTGATTCCTCCCGAAGGAACCTTTGAACACGCCAGCAGGTGATCTGATCCTCTGCCGGTGGTAAAGCACAATTCGACGCCGGCATTTCTGGTTCGAGTTATTCACCAGGTCGCGCTGTGACAGGATCACGCCAGCCCGTCTTTGAAGGTTCTCTGAAATAGTTTCTCTGTACTCGCCGTAGACAGATGCCGTTATCACCGCCCTGGCTGTGATAATCACTCTGAACAAGGGCAAGGTTGGCCCAAGCAGAAACACGCCTGACACCTGACATAAGAGTCGCAGGTGCCGTCATTGTGTAATCCGGGAGCACTGGAAACACAACGGTACTTCATGAAAAGAATGCTGATCAACGCAACTCAACCCGAAGAGTTGCGCGTCGCCCTGGTAGATGGCCAGCGCCTGTACGATCTGGATATTGAATCCGGAGCCCGTGAACAGAAGAAAGCCAACATCTATAAAGGCCGGATCACCCGGGTCGAGCCTAGCCTCGAAGCCGCTTTCGTCGACTTCGGTTCTGATCGTCACGGCTTTCTCCCCCTCAAGGAAATCTCCCGCGAATACTTCTCCAAGCAGCCCGAAGGCCGCGTCAACATCAAGGAAGTACTGCGCGAAGGCCAGGAAGTCATTGTCCAGGTAGACAAGGAAGAACGTGGCAACAAGGGCGCCGCCCTGACCACCTTCATCAGTCTGGCTGGCCGCTACCTGGTGCTGATGCCAAACAACCCCCGTGCCGGTGGTATCTCCCGCCGCATCGAAGGCGATGAGCGCAACGATCTGCGCGAAGCCATCAACAGCCTGAACGTGCCCGCCGATATGGGCATGATCGTGCGTACTGCCGGCCTGGGCCGCAGCGCCGAAGAACTGCAATGGGATCTGGATTACCTGCTGCAACTCTGGGGCGCGATCAAAGGCGCCTCCACCGAGCGCCCCTCCCCGTTCCTGATCTATCAGGAAAGCAACGTGATCATCCGTGCGATCCGCGACTACCTGCGCCAGGACATCGGCGAAGTGCTGATCGACAGTGAAACGGTCAAGGAAGAAGCACTGAACTTCATCAGCCAGGTCATGCCGCAGTACGCGAGCAAGGTCAAACTGTATGAAGACACTGTCCCTTTGTTCAACCGTTTCCAGATCGAAAGCCAGATCGAAACCGCCTTCGAGCGCGAAGTGAAATTGCCCTCCGGCGGCTCCATCGTCATCGATCACACGGAAGCTCTGGTATCAGTCGACATCAACTCCTCGCGCGCCACCAAGGGTAGCGATATCGAGGAAACTGCGTTGCAGACCAACCTGGAAGCGGCTGAAGAAATCGCCCGCCAGCTGCGCCTGCGTGATATCGGTGGCCTGATCGTCATCGACTTTATCGACATGACCCCGGCGAAGAATCAGCGCGCCGTTGAAGAACGCGTCAAGGAAAGCCTCGAAGCCGACCGTGCCCGTGTTCAGGTTGGCCGCATCTCGCGTTTTGGCCTGCTGGAAATGTCGCGTCAGCGTCTGCGTCCGTCCCTGGGTGAAACCAGCGGTATCGTCTGCCCACGCTGTAACGGTCGCGGCACCATCCGCGACGTTGAATCCCTGTCGCTCTCCGTGTTGCGCCTGATTGAAGAGGAAGCGCTCAAGGAGCGTACCGCTGAAGTGCGCGCACACGTGCCGATCGCCGTGGCTACCTTCCTGCTCAACGAGAAGCGTGATGCGCTGGCCAAGACCGAAGAGCGTACCAAGGTCCGCCTGCTGATCCTGCCCAGCGAACACATGGAAACGCCTCACTTTGACGTACAGCGCCTGCGTGATGATCACGAGTCGGTCCTGAACGGCGAAACCAGCTACACCATGAGCAGTGACATCGTTGCTGAAGAACCAACGCCAGTCAGCCAGACCAAAGCCATTGTCCGTCAGGAAGCAGCGGTCAAGACCATTGCCCCTTCACGCCCTGCACCCTCCCCGGTAGCCGCAGCAACCCAGGCAATCCAGGAAGCCCAGCCGGGCATCTTCAAAGGTCTGATCAAGTCCCTGGTCAGCCTGTTTGCCACCGATGAGCAGCCCGCGGAAGAAACCAAGCCGGCGAAGTCGGAAGCTCGCCCGGCTGCACGTGACAACAAACGCAACGATGAGCGTCGCAATGGCCGCAACCGTCGCCCGCGCAACGAGCGCAGTGATCGCCCAGAACGCGCTGAAAAGCCCGAGCGCAGCGAGCGGGCTGAAAAGCCTGAACGTGCCGAGCGCCCCGAGCGCAAGCCGCAGGCGCCGCGTAACGAGCCGCAGGCCGAGAAGCGTGATCAGCAGCCTGCTGCCGCCGCCGCAGCAATCGATAGCAGCGCATCTAGCGAGGCGCCAACCACCCGTCGCCGTCGCCGCGCTCCTAGCGACGCCAGCACTGACACGCGTCCGGTCAATCAGGAAAGCAACAGCGCCGCACCTGCTGAACGCCGCCCTCGTCGAAACGAGGAGAAGCTGGAGAACGAAGAGGTCGATCTGGATCAGGTAGATCAGCCCGTTGCCGAGGAAGGCACTGAGGGCGATCGTCCGAAGCGTCGTTCACGTAATAGCCAGCGCCGCCGTAACAATCGTCGCAGCCGTGTGAATCAGGATGAAACCCAAAGCGTCGATGGCGAGCAGAGCAGCCAGCAAAATGCTGACCAGCAGTCCACCGTGGCTGCCGAGCAAGATGCCCAGCCGAGTATCCAGGAAGGTGCGGCGCAATCAGGCTCTGAGCCGAGCAAGATTGCTGCAGCTGCAGTGTCTGCGACCGCAGCATTGCCTGAACACGATACCGAGCAACAGCCAATTGAAGCCTCGGCCCGCGCTGACGTCAGTGACATCAGTGCTCCGGTTGAAGCCGGGCTGACACAGGCTGCCGTTGAGCTGGAAGCGTCTATCGAGCATGCCGTTGAAGCCTTCAGCCACTCGCAGCCCAGCGAGCAGCAAGACGAAGCGAGCATAGCGGAATCTGCATCCGAGCCCAGCACAGCGTCAGCGGACACCACCGATACGCCAGAGACGACTGAGACTCTGACGCCGGTCATTCAGTCCGTAAACGAAACCACTACCGAGCCTACCAAGGTCGAAACACCTGTCGCTGAGTCAGTGCAGGCCGAGCCTGAAGCGACCGTGGAAGCACCCGTCGAATCTGCGCCGGAACCGGTGGTAGAAGCGACGCCTGAACCGGTCGCCGAGCCTGCTCCGGAGCCAGTTCCTGCGGTAACAGAAAGCGGTCGTGCCTATAACGATCCTCGGGAAATTCGCCGCCGCCAGCTGGAAGCCAAGCGACTTGCCGAACAGGCAGAAGCATCTGCGCCAGCGCAAGAAGCTGTCACAGCGCCGGAGCCCGTTGCGCAACCGGCTGTCGAGCAGGAAGCGGCAGCAGAGCCACAGCAGTCGACCGTCGAGACTGACGTTGCCGACGTGCAGGAGCCAGCGCCGCGCGCCAACTCCATGTCCGAACAGGCTGCGTTGGCCATCGAGCCTGAGGACACGTCTACTGAAGACGAGAAATCGGCCGAAGCAGCGCAGGACGAAAGCGAAAGCGAAAGCAAAGCTGACAACGCTGACGAAGACGACAAGAACCCTCGCTAACGGGGTTCAAGACAAAAAAAGGGGATGCTTCGGCATCCCCTTTTTTATGGCGTTGCGTTATTCTCAGATCAACCAATCCGCTGCGGTTCCATCTCCAGTTCCAGGCCGAACCGGGCAAGTATGTCCTGCCGTACCCGGTCCGCCAGGGCCAGTATTTCAGCGCCCCTGGCTGCGGCCAGATTCACCAGCACCAGCGCCTGCTCGCTATGCACACCAACACTGCCTTGCTGATAGCCTTTCCATCCAGCCTTCTCGATCAGCCAGCCCGCAGCCACCTTGAACTGGCCATCAGGCTGTGGGTAGTGCGGCAATTGCGGATGCTCCACCAGCAATTGCTGCAACTTGGCAGCCGATACCAGCGGGTTCTTGAAAAAACTCCCCGCGTTACCCAGGCGCGCGGGATCCGGCAGCTTGCTGCTACGGATCTGACAGACCAGCTCGCTGACGACCCGAGCATCAGGGCGTTGCAGTCCGGTGGACTGCCAGGCAGCTGCCAATGGTGCATATTCGATCTTTAACTGCGGCCGCAGCGACAGGCGCAAACGTACCCGCAGAATGACATAGCGCCCTGCCGCTTGTTTGAATAACGAATCGCGGTAGGCGAAGCGGCAGTCAGCCAAGGTGAAACGGGTCACCTGACCACTTTCACGATCCAGCGCATCCAGGCTTTCAAAGCTATCCTTGAGCTCGACGCCATAGGCACCAATATTCTGCACCGGCGCGGCGCCCATCGTGCCGGGAATCAGCGACAGATTCTCCAGACCGGACAGACCCTGATCCAGGGTCCAGTTGACCAGCGCATGCCAGTTCTCCCCTGCCTCACCTTCGACAACGACCTCAGAGCTGTTGCGCGCGATGACACGGCGGCCGCGGGTGCGCATGGCGATCACCAGACCATCCACGGGGCCAGACAGCACTACGTTACTGCCACCGCCGAGCAGGGTCACCGGCCAGTTGTGCGTACTGGCCAATGCCAGCGCCGCGCGCAGGTCGGTTTCAGTTTCCACGCAGATCAGTCGACGCGCCTTTTCGCTGATGCCGAAGCTATTGAACGCACGCAGATCGGCATGTTCGGCAATCGTCAGCATGAGCTTCGAGCCAGATTTTCCAGCAATCCGCGGCTCGCCGCTTCGAGCATATCGAGCACCTGCTCAAAACCGGCTTCGCCACCAAAATACGGATCCGGCACTTCCCGGGGCCAATCCGGGGCATAGTCCATCAGTAAACCGACGTGCGCGCGCGTGTTGGCAGGAGCTCGCGCAAGCAGGTTATCCAGGTTGCTTTGATCCATGGCGAGAATCAGATCAAAATTTTCGAAGTCCTCGTCGGCCACTGCCCGCGCACGCTGCATGCGCAAATCGTAGCCGCGCTTCAAGGCTGCGGCAGTGGCGCGCTGGTCTGGCGGCTCGCCGGTGTGATAACCACCGGTGCCGGCAGAGTCGATACTGACTTCATGCTGCAAGGCGCTAGCCTGCAACTGGCTGGCAAAAACACCCTGCGCCGTCGGCGAACGACAGATGTTGCCCAGGCAAACGAACAGCACGCGAGTCATACCGCCCCCAGCAGCGCCCGAACGCGATCCAGATCCGCCTGGGTATCCACTCCCGCCGGGGGCACTTCGCAGGCATCGGCTACCTGAATGCGGCAGCCGAACCACAGCGCGCGCAACTGCTCCAGGGACTCGGCCTGCTCCAGCGGGCTGCACGGCCAGGTGACATAATCATGTAGAAAGCTGACTTTATAGGCGTAGAGGCCAATGTGCCGACGGAATGGCAGATCCGCAGGCAGTTGTTTCGGCTCCTTGGCAAAGGCGTCCCGGCACCAGGGCATGGGCGCACGGCTGAAATACAAGGCGTAGCCCTGGTGATCGGTCACCAGCTTGACCACATTCGGATTGAACAGACTCTGCAGATCCTCAAGCGGCTCGGCCAGGGTCGCCATACTGGCCTCAGGGTGGGTCAGCAGGTTTGCCGCCACCTGATTGATCAGTGCAGGCGGGATCAGCGGCTCGTCACCCTGGACGTTGACCACGCAGGCGCCGGGCTCCAGGCCCAGGTGCGTGACCACCTCCTGCAGACGATCAGTCCCCGAGGGGTGGTCAGCGCGGGTCAGCACCACCTTGGCATCGAACGTCGCGCAGGCATCGGCAATACGCTGGTCGTCAGTTGCAATAGTGACGCTGGCGGCGTCGCTCTTGCACGCCTGCTCCCAGACATGCTGAATCATCGGCTTGCCAGCGATGTCCAACAGCGGCTTGCCGGGCAAGCGTGTAGATGCAAAACGGGCGGGAATAATGACGTGGAACATCTTCAGCGGTCCAACCGCTCGTCAGCGTCCAGCGCTCGCGTTTCATTTTCCAGCATCACCGGAATACCGTCGCGCACGGGAAAAGCCAGGCCATCAGCCCGGCACCAGAGCTCGGTCTTGTCGGCATTTTGGACCAGAGGTCCTTTGCACAGAGGGCATGCAAGAATATCAAGCAGTTTGGGATCCATCGGATGACTCCTGAAAACGAATGGGAACCTCAGCGCTGCCGCAATGCTGTCTCCAGGCACTGCTGCAGGCGCGAGGCGAAAGCGTCGCTGAGCGAGGCATCAATACTCAGATACCACCAGTTGTCACGGGCAAACCCGGTGCACTTGACGGCATCTTTTTCGGTCATGATCAGCGGCTTGCCGGGATCACAACGGATAAAACTCGCGGGTGTATATTGCGCATGATCAGCAAAGGCGTGACCGTTCGGCTGCAAGGATAACCCTTTCAAGGTGTTAAAAAAACGCTGCGGATTACCAATACCTGCGACCGCTTCTACCTCTCGCCCACCCTGCCACTGTGCCGCAGGAATCCGGTCGCCGGTGCGCATGTTGACCAGCGCTACAGGAGCCAGGGTCATGGCGAAGGCGTTGGCGTCGTCAGCGGCCTGACCGTTGCTCACCACCATATCAACCGAGCGCAAACGTGCTGCGGGCTCGCGCAGAGGGCCTTCAGGTAGACAGCGGGCATTACCCAGCCCGCGCGCTGCATCAAGGATGAGAATTTCCAGATCGCGGCCCAAGGCATAGTGTTGCAGACCATCATCACTGATGATCACGTCTACCTGAGCGCTAGCAAGCAGATACTCGGCAGCGCGCGGCCGGTCGGGGTCAATCACCACCGGCACCGCGCAACGACGCGCTATTAACAATGGCTCGTCACCCGTCTGCTCCGGCGTATCCACTTGCGGATCAACCAGGTGCGGAAACTCCGTACCTTCAGCGCCATAGCCACGACTGATGACGCCAGGTTTCAGACCGATGGATTGCAGATAGGAGATCAGCCAGATACACATCGGCGTCTTGCCGGTGCCGCCCAGAGTGATATTCCCCACCACGATGACCGGTACCGGCGCCAACCATACACGCTCAGGGTCATTCAGGTAGCGATGCCGTCGGCGCACCATGGCAGAGGCATATACAGCCGACAAGGGCCTGAGCAGCTTCAACCACGGGCTTGATTGGTACCAGGCCCGCAGCATGAACTGTTCCAGCGAAAAGCCCTTCACTGGCTGTCGTCCGCCCCCATCTCACTGGTGGTCAGCCGCAGCCGGGTGAAACCCAACTGACCCGCGGCGTCCATCGCCATGATGACCGCCTGGTGCGGAGTTTGCGCGTCTGCGGTGATGATCAACGGCAGGCTGTTATCACCCGCAGATTCGCGCTGCAATGCAGTCTTTAGCGTATCCATGGAGGGCGCGGCCAAGGCCTTCTGATTGATGGCAATGTCACCCGTGGCGGAAATGACCAGTTCGATCTGCTGGGTCTCCGCACTATCTACCTGCTGACCAGAAGCGGCTTGCGGTAGATCAAGCTTCAGCTGTGTTTCCCGGGTAAAGGTGGTCGAAACCATAAAGAAGATCAGCAACAGAAACACCACATCAATCAGCGGCGTCAGGTTTACGCTGGCCTCATCAGGCTTCTTGCGTCTGAAGTTCACGGTCAGGCTCCCTTGCGCGTGCTGCCGACATGGGAGACTTTGACTTGCTGCTCGGCGCCTTCCACTTCACGATTGCCTTGCATGACCTCCACCAGTTTGGTGGCTTCCTGCTCCATGGCGATGACCAACTCTTCCACACGGCGGACAAAGAAGCGGTGGAAAAACAGTGCAGGGATAGCCACAGTCAAGCCAGCAGCCGTGGTGATCAACGCTTTGGAGATACCCCCCGCGAGAACGCCGGTATTGCCAGTGCCCTGTGCCATGATGGCGCTGAACACGTCGATCATGCCGATCACCGTACCCAACAGGCCCAATAGCGGCGTAATAGCAGCGATGGTGCCTAGTGTATTCAGGTAACGCTCCAACTCGTGGATGACCTTGCCGGCGGCTTCTTGAATGCACTCCTTCATGATTTCGCGGCCGTGGCGGGAGTTGGCCAGACCTGCAGCCAGGATTTCTCCCAGTGGCGAATCAGCCCGCAGGCTCTTCAGTTTGGCGGCGTCCAGCTCGCCATCCTTGACCCAGCGCCAGACCTGGCCAAGCAAACTGGGGGGAGCAATCCGGCTGGTCCGCAAGGTCCATAACCGTTCGATGACGATGGCCACAGCAATGACCGAAAACAACACTATTGGCAGCATTAGCCAGCCGCCCGCACTGATCAATTCCCACACACGCGTTCCCTCCCCCAAATGTTGGCTAACTCTAGCACAGGCAAAACCCTTGCCCGCGCAATCTTGTTATTCATGCCAGAATCGCCGAGCCTTATCGCGCCACGACCATTTCCGGTAGCTGCCTCCCGCCTCATCCAGCACAAAGCGGATGGCACCCGAGGCGCTAGTATAAACAGGTTCCACGCCCAATTCCCGGTAGCGATCCACAACCTTGGGATGCGGATGATTGAATGCGTTACCTGCGCCGGCGCTGAACACGGCCCATCGGGGATCGACCGCACGTATAAAGGCATAGGACGATGAGGTACGGCTGCCATGATGCGGGGCCAGCAACAGTTGCGCTGTCAGTGTCTCACGCAACATCTGGTATTCGCCGCGAATGCCCAGGTCACCGGGTAGCAACACGCTCGCAGCACCGATTCCGGCGCGCAAGACGCAAGAGCGTTCGTTCGCTGGCGCGGGTGGTGGCGCGCTGTAAATCACCGCAAAGCTTATACCATTCCACTGCCATGACTCGCCGGGCTTACAGGGCCTGACCGGCAACGCCGGTGGTAACGCCTCGTGCTGCCCGGCCAGCACCTCGGTTACCGGCATCCGTGTGACCATGGCCATGGCGCCGCCCGCGTGATCGTTGTCCGCATGACTGATCAACATTCGCTCCAGCCGCTCAACACCCAGTTCCACCAGCGCCGGGTGCACAACCGCCTCACCCAGATCGAAGCCGCTGGACAGCCGTGCCCCGGCGTCATACAGCAGGTTGTGCTCGCGGGTTTGCAACAACACCGCCAGGCCCTGGCCCACATCCAGCACCGTCACCCACAGCTGTCGCTCCTGCGGCCGCGCCTGGGGGTTGCTCAGCAGAACCGGCAGACACACCAGAGCGGGCACACATAACAATCTTGCTAACGGGCTCAGCAACGCCAACGCCGCCAACGTACCCAGCGACCAGTTGAACCACCCGGGAAAAGGCAGATAGCTGGGCAAATGCCACTGCGCAGCCCAACTCAGCATGGCGAAAAGAGCGGCCAACGCCTTGCCCGCACCGATCAGTAACCAGGTCGCACCAAACACCAGCTCCAACACCGTACCGAGCAACGCAGCCGGCACTACAATCAGGCTCACCCAGGGGATCGCCAGCACATTGACCAGAGGCGAAATAATACTGCCGGGCATGCCCCATAGCAGCAGCCAGGGCCAGAGACCGATGAACACCACCCACTGCGCACGTCCCCAGCGCCACCATAAACCCTTGGTTTGCAAACGCCCATGCATGCCCAGAATCAACAACCCGACCGCCATGAAGGACAACCAGAAGCCCGCCAACAACGGGGCTGCCGGGTTAAATAGCGTCACTGAGCAAAGGGCGGCAGACCAGAAGAGCCAGGGGCCCGGCTGGCGATAAATCAGCTTGGCGAGCAACACCAGTGCCACCATCAGCAACGCCCGCTGGGTAGGCACTGCAAAACCGGCAAGCCCTGCATACAGGGCCGCCGCCAGTACCGCCAGGGGCGCAGCCAACCATAGTCGCGGCCAGGTAAAGGGCAGCAACCCCATCCGGCCGGCCAGGGCAGCCAGACCAAATATGGCCGCGGCGAACATGCCCACGTGCAAACCTGATATGACCATTAAGTGACTGGTACCAGTGGCCTGCAAGACATCCCAATCAGACTTGTCCAGCACACTGCGGTCGCCGACCACCAAAGCTGTCAAGCGGGAATGTCCGGGGCTCTCCACCAGCACCCTTTGCAAGCGCTGACGAATATAATCGCGCACCGGCCCCAACCCGGACGTCTTCGGGCGCTGCATACGCTCGCCCGAGCTGATACTGGCGACCGCGCCCACACCATTGGCGTATAGCCAGGCTTCGTAGTCGAACCGTCCGGGATTGGACATGCCCCTGGGGCGGCGCAAACGCGCCTCGAAGCGCCAATGCTCGCCGGGGAATACCTGCTCACCCGCGTACCAATGAGCACGAATAGATGGCAAAGCCTGGCCCACGCCCTGTGGGCTGTCCTGCAACCGGGCATCGGCAATCCTGAACCGCCAGCCTGTATCGGTCGCCTCCGGCAGACCCTGGACGCGCCCCTCCAACACGACCCGCTGCATATCCAGTGCAGAATCCAACCGTTGCTCCATTTGTTGATGATGAAACAGGCAGGCCCATACCACACCGGCCAAGAGCAAGCCGATATGCCGGCCCGCGGGTCGCCATAAACCAACGAGGGGTATCAGGCACGTCAGGCAAAATAGCCATGGCAGAGACGGCAAGGATTCCAGAGTCAGTGGCAGCAGCAGCCCCAGCCACAGGACCAGCAACCGGCTTACTAGCGAGGAGAAAAAACCCACTTCCTGTGCACCTCCATTGCCGCCAGGCAGTAGTGTCGCCCTGACATTCCATGCATAATTGGTTCACATTTCCCAGATCGAATATTCGCGATGCCGCGTAGGCTCCTGAAACGCTACATGCCCAGCCCTGAACGGATAAAGCAGAGCAAGTCGCTGCGCTTTATGGGCACCATGCTGCACGATCCGAATCTATGGCACCTCAACCGCCATAGTGTGGCCCGAGCCATGGCGGTGGGTCTGTTTGTTGCGATGCTGCCCATTCCCATGCAGATGCTGCTGTCCGCCGCCATTGCGATGCCGCTGCGGGCGAACCTGCCGATTTCGATCGGGCTGGTGTGGCTGACCAACCCGGTCACCATGCCCGCCGTGTTCTTCACCCAATATAAAATCGGCACCTTGCTGCTGGGTGCACCCGAGCGCAGCATCCCCATGGAGCTGTCACTGACCTGGCTGATGTCGGAAATTCATCACATCTGGCAGCCGCTATTGCTCGGCGCGCTACTGACCGGCACCGTCCTGGCGATAGTGGGCTACGCTGCGACCATGTTGTATTGGCGGATATGGGTGGGGCGCAACTGGCAAAAGCGCAAACTGCGACGTCGTCGGCACATCTGAGCAAACATCAGGGGAATTTGAATCGAGGGGGTGAACCCGGGTGCAGACTATCAGCGCCCCGGGAAACCGGAACTGCCGATAATCCGACCCCGTTAAGCTTAGTGTTCCAATGCGGCGAGATGGCCTTGTTGCAGGGTCAGCACGCGATCCATCTGCGATGCCAGGACCAGATCGTGAGTCACCACCATAAAGGCGGTATTCAGGCTCTGGCTTAGCTCCAGCATCAGTTGCTGGATGCTTTTGGCAGTGGTCTGATCCAGGTTACCGGTCGGCTCATCGAGCAGCACACAGGCTGGCTGATTGATCAGCGCACGGGCGATAGCCACCCGTTGCCGCTCACCGCCGGAAAGCTCGGCGGGCTTGTGCCCGGCACGCTCGGTCAACCCGACCCGCCGCAGCATCTCCACGCCACGCTCACGCGCCTGAGCAATCGGCATCCTGCCAATCAGCAAGGGCATGCACACGTTTTCCAGCGCAGTGAATTCTGCCAGCAGATGGTGAAACTGGTAGACGAAGCCCAGCCCGCTGTTTCTCAACTCGCCCCGCTCGGACTCCTTGAGTGCGGACATCTGACGCCCGGCCAGCCAGACTTCACCCTCTGTCGGCGTATCCAGCCCCCCGAGCAAATTCAGCAGGGTGGTCTTGCCCGAGCCCGAACTGCCGACAATCGCGATCCGCTCACCGGCAACCAGATGAAAATTGATCGAGTCCAGCACCCGCAGGCGCTGTGGACCTATCGCATATTCCATACTCAGCTGGCGACATTCCAGCACCACTTCAGTCATAACGCAAAGCCTCCGCCGGCTCGGTTCGCGATGCCCGCCAGGCGGGATAAAGAGTCGCTGCAAAGCTCATTCCCAGCGCTGTCAGGCAGATCAGAGCGACATCGCTCCAGATCAGCTGCGAAGGAAGGTAGCTGATGAAATACACATCGGAACTGAGAAACTGAATACCGAACAAGCTTTCCAGCCCAGCAACCATCGCCGACACATTCCATGCTGCCAGCACGCCGAGCACACCACCGGCCAGGGTGCCTATCACGCCGATCACCGAGCCCTGGACCATGAAGATGCCCATGATGGTACCCGGCGATGCGCCCAGCGTGCGCAAAATGGCGATATCAGCTTTCTTGTCGGTGACCACCATGACCAGCGTGGAGATGATATTGAACGCAGCCACAGCCACGATCAGCAGCAGCAGCAAGCCAATCATGGTTTTTTCCATCCGGATGGCGGCAAACAGGTTGCCATGGGTGCGCGTCCAATCCTGAGCGTAATAATTGCCCGGCAGCGTCAACGCCAGATCCCAGGCGACTTTCGGCGCCTGGAACAGATCGTCCAGCTTGACGCGCAAACCCTGCATCTGGCCAGGCTGCCAGCGCGACAGTCGAGCGGCATCACCGGCGTGGATCATTGCCAGCGAGCTGTCGAGCTCAGCCCCGACCTTGAACACGCCAGCCACGGTGAAGCGTTTCAGCCGGGGAAACACCCCGGCAGGCGTGACCGAGGCTTCAGGCAGCACAAAGGTCAGCTTGTCACCGACCTGAACGCCAAACCGCTTGGCAATCAATTCGCCGATAATGATACCGAACTCACCGTCCTGCAGATCGGTCAGGGCACCTTGAGTCATGTGTTGCTCAATGATCGATACGTGCTTCTCGGCCTCCGGTATCACGCCGCTGACGAGAACCGGGGCAACACTGCCGTTATGCGTCAACATGCCCTGCAACTGGATAAAGGGGGCGGCCGCGACCACCTGCGGATGCTCCTCCAGCCGGGTCGCCAGTGTTTGCCAATCGTCCATGGGCTGCTCGGAACTGATGGTCGCATGCGGCACCATACCGAGAATCCGGGTACGCAACTCGCGGTCAAACCCATTCATCACTGACAACACCAGAATCATGACCATCACGCCCAGAGTGAGGCCAAGCATGGAGATCAGTGATATAAATGAAATGAAGTGATTGCGACGTTTGGCCCGCGTATAACGCAAGCCAATAAAAAAGGGCAAAGGTCTGAACATGGAATACCGATTACCTGATGGGCAATGCCCGGTTGAGTGACGGTTTGGACTGCATGGTACACTGATTCCAGACGATTGTTCAGCGCTTCAGACCGGCATATACGAGTAATCTCATGCAAACAGATGATGGCGACACGGAAGACAAACGCGATTTTTTTCGTATCCGCGACCAACTGGCGCTGGAGGTCAAACCGATCGACGGGCCAGACCTCGAGAATGTCGTTGCAGATGATGAATCACCGCTATTCAGTCTGCTCAGTGATCTGCATATGCTCGACTACGAATCCCAACATCTGCTCAGACAGATCGCCGAACGCGATCGAGCGCTCGCCCAGTATCTGAAGATAATCAACAAGCGCGTCGACCTGGTCGGCAAGGCGCTGGCCATGCAACTGGCTGGCGACTTGAGCGAACCGCAGGAGGTCACGCTGAGCGAAGGCGGCATGTCTTTCCGCTCTACCCAGCCTTACCCGATTGGTTCCTGGTTGATGCTGCGCATGGTGTTGATGCCCTCGCCTCTGGGGCTGGTACTGCCCGCTCGGGTAACGCATTGCGACACCGGAGAAGTGGCCGGCCAGTGGGCTCTCGGCGTCAGCTTCGACAATCTCAGCGATGCGCAACGCCAGTTGCTGGCCCGCCATATTCTGCAAAAACAGGCACAGGAAATCCGTGCCGCCAAAACATCAGAAAGGATGCCTACATGACAGTACTGCGGACCATTGCCTCATTCGCCTCTTCAACTGCACTGATAGGCAGTCTGATACTAGTCACCTTGCCTGCACAGGCAGACACGCTGGTTATTCCGTTGGGCCAGCAGACCGGGCAAGCCGCAGTCACACTACCCCAGCGCGGCATGTCTACCACCAACGTGACTCAACGTCACGGCGAACCATTCCGCCGCCATGGCGCCGTAGGGGATCCGCCGATCAGCCGTTGGGATTATGCGGATTTCAGTGTTTACTTCGAACATGGCAAAGTCATACACAGCGTTCGCCAGCACCGTCGACAGGGTAACTGATTGCCCATGACGCTGATTTACGGCCATCGCGGCGCCCGGGGTGAAGCCCCGGAAAATACCCTGCCCAGCTTTCACCGGGCTCTGGATGCCGGTGTTAAACGTGTAGAGCTCGATCTGCACCTGTCCTCGGACCGGCAATTAATGGTGATTCACGACCCGACTCTGCGCAGGACCACCGGCCTGGGTGGCAAGGTAGCGCACCATAGCGCTGCCGACCTGATGCGCATTGATGCACGGCGTGGCGGGCCCGATTGGCCGGAGCTCTGCCCTATTCCCAGCCTGGAGCAGTTGTTCACTGCCTGTCCGGAATTCGAGCATTATCAGCTTGAGGTCAAAAGCGGCTCTGCTGGGCAGTCGCGCATCGTGCTGGACGCCGTCACTGAACTGGTCGAGCGCTTTGGCCTGCAGGACAAAGTGGTGTTGACCTCCAGCAGTCGCACACTACTGAAAACCGCACGCGACAGCGGTTTCAGCCTGCCTACCGGCCTGGTGGAAGAGTATGGTTTGATCGACTGGATAAAAAGCTGCAAGCGCTACGGCTGCGACTATCTGATTCTGAACTGGAAACTCTGCTCGGCCCAGCGTGTGGCCAGCGCCCAAGCTCGCGGCCTGCACGTGTCGGTCTGGACCGTAAACGAGCCGGCACTGATGCAACGCCTGGTCGATATGGGCGTAGACAGCATCATCACTGACTTTCCGCACCTGGCGGTGGATACCCTGGCCGACTCAAGCGGTTGATCTGCAGTCATTAAAAAGCCCTGCATGGCAGGGCTTCAGGTCGCACGGGCTACCAACGCTTAGAACAAGCGGTTCAAACCATCCAACGCGGCCACACGATAAGCCTCCGCCATGGTCGGGTAATTGAAAGTGGTGTTGACGAAGTACTTGATGGTATTCGCCTCCCCTTTCTGGTTCATGATTGCCTGACCAATGTGCACAATCTCCGATGCCTGGTCGCCGAAACAGTGAATCCCTAGCACCTGCAAGGTGTCGCGGTGGAACAGAATCTTCAACATGCCGACTGGCTCATCGGTAATCTGTGCCCGCGCCATGCTCTTGAAAAACGCCTGGCCGATTTCATAAGGCACATGAGCGTCGGTCAATTCCCGCTCGGTTTTACCCAGCGAGCTGATTTCCGGGATGGTATAGATACCGGTAGGCACGTCATCGACAAAGCGCCAGGCATCGTTGCTGACGATGTTGCCTGCGGCTGAACGCCCCTGGTCAAAAGCCGCGCTGGCCAGACTGGGCCAGCCAATCACATCACCTACCGCATAGATATTCGGCACCTGGGTACGATAGTTCTCATCCACATCCAACTGGCCGCGGCCATTAGGGCGCAGACCGACATTCTCCAACCCCATGCCATCGGTATTGCCAGACCGGCCGTTACACCAGAGCAGTGCATCGGCCTTGAGCTTTTTGCCGGATTTGAGGTTGAGAACGACGCCGTGCTTGTCCAGCCCCTCGATGCTTTCGTATTCCTCGTTATGCCGAATCAACACGCTGTTGTTGCGCAGGTGATAGCTCAGGGCATCAGAAATCTCGTTATCAAGAAAGCTCAGCAGACGATCGCGGTTATCGATCAGATCTACCTTGACCCCAAGCCCACAGAAAATCGATGCGTATTCGCAGCCGATAACACCCGCACCATAGATGATCAATGTGCGCGGGGTGTGATTGAGTTTGAGAATGGTGTCGCTGTCATAAATGCGCGGATGGCTGAAATTCACATCGGCTGGGCGATAAGGCCGCGACCCGGTAGCAATGATGATTTCCTTGGCTATCAGCTTTTCAACCACACCGGACTGATTGACCAGCTCGATAGTATTTTCATCGGCAAAACTACCCTTGCCAAAAAATACGTCGACCCGGTTGCGCGCGTAATAGCTGGTGCGCGAGGAAACCTGCTTGCCCATGACCTTTTCGGCGCTTTTCAACACGTCCGGAAAGGAAAACCAGCGCGGCTCGCCAATTGAGCGGAACATCTTGTTGGTATTGAAGTGGATGATCTGCTTGACCGAATAACGCAATGCCTTGGAGGGAATGGTACCCAGGTGAGTGCAATTACCGCCAACCATGGTCCGTTCTTCCACCACGGCGACCTTGCGGCCATGCTTCGCCGCGTTCATTGCAGCGCCCTCACCCGCCGGACCAGAGCCCAGCACCACAACATCATAGTTATATACAGCCATTCAGCGATTTCCTTATAAATTTCGACGGGATACTGTCACAGGCACCCGATTACAACTAGTCGACCTTGGTCGCGTCGTAGCTCAGATCTTTAGCCTTGCGCGGCTCCACACCAGCATTGGTGCTGGCTTCCTCGCACTTGGTGACATCACCGCCGCAAATACCGCAGGACTTCTCTACACCTGTAGCACCGATACCGCCACAGGAGCCTGCGATAGGTTTACGGCCCATCATGACCCCAACCGACATGCCGACAACCACCAGCACCATCAATGAAAATGCCAGAACCCAAACCATGACTCTACTCCTCGCTCTGCGTCAGAGCTGTGAATGAGGGAGTGGGCCTGGACACAAACTGCGTACCATCGCGCAGCACGAACAGCGCGGCTACGTCATGTTCCAGTGCGAACTCCCAACCCTTTTCCGGGCCTTTAACCAACAAAACTGTCGACAACCCATCGGCTTTGGCCGCCGAGTTGTGCAAAACGGTCACCGCCGCCAGCTCATGCATCACCGGCCTGCCGCTACGCGGATCGAAGGTATGCGAGTAACGCTTACCCTCATATTCGAAATAATTCCGGTAATCGCCTGAAGTGGATACCGCCTGACCGTCCAGCTTGACGATCAGATGTGCCATCCTTTCGTCATCCCGCGGCTCTTCAATGGCAATTTTCCAGTGTGTCTGTCCAGGTTTCATGCCGGCCGCCTTCAGCTCGCCGGTAATTTCCACCATATAGCTATTGATACCACGTGCCAGCAGATGATCAACCACCTTATCGACCATATACCCTGCAGCAATGGCGCTGACATCGACCTGCACGTTGGCAGACTTGCATAACTGCTTGCCCTCAACGCGTAAATTCTGCTGCCCGACTGTCAGCAAAACCGCCTGCAATTCCTCGGCATCAGGAACAACCTGCCCACCGTCACCGCCATGAAAACCCCAGAGCTGCAGCAGCGGCCCGAGCGTCAGGTCAAAGTCACCCGAGCTCTCTTCAGCCAGTATATGCCCCAGGCCGACCAACTCCAGCACCGATGCAGGCATCTCTCTGCAGCTGTCAGCAGGCATGGCATTGAACTGTGCCAGATCAGAGTCCTCGCGCCAGGTCGATACCTCGCTGTCAAAATTGCTGAGCAAGGTTTCGATTTCTTCGTGCAAGGTCTCTGTTGCCGGCGTGCCTTCGGCACTCACCCACTTGATCGAGTAGGTACTGCCCATAGTGGAGCCGGTCACTTCCGAAACCGACTCCATAGAATTGAAACAGCCCGTTAGGGCTGCTGCCAAGGCAACAGCGATAACGGGCTGGACGATACGCAGAAACACTCTAGCCGCCAAAATCATCAAGCATGATATTTTCTGGCTCTACACCCATGTCCTGCAGCATCTTGATCACCGAGGCGTTCATCATCGGCGGCCCACACATGTAGTACTCGCAATCCTCTGGCGCAGGATGGTCCTTGAGGTAATTCTCCAGTAGCACGTTGTGGATAAAGCCCGTTGGGCCTTCCCAGTTGTCTTCCGGCAGCGGATCGGACAGCGCCAGATGCCACTCGAAGTTCTCGTTCTCTTCCGCCAGCTTGTCGAATTCCTCGACATAGAAAGCTTCACGCAGCGAGCGAGCGCCGTACCAGAAGCTGATCTTGCGCTTGGTCTTGATCCGGCCCAACTGGTCGAAGATGTGCGAGCGCATCGGCGCCATACCGGCACCGCCGCCAACGAAGACCATCTCGGCATCGGTATCCTTGGCAAAGAACTCACCAAAGGGACCGTACACCGTGACCTTGTCACCGGGCTTGAGCGCAAAACACCAGGAGGACATCTTGCCCGGTGGCAGGTCGTCACGGCCTGGAGGCGGTGAAGCCACACGCAGGTTGAACTTGACCACGCCGCGCTCTTCCGGATAGTTGGCCATCGAATAGGCGCGAATGACAGTCTCATCCACCTTGGAGACAAAACGCCACATGTCGAACTTGTCCCAGTCACCACGGAATTCCGGCTGAATGTCGAAATCCTTGTAGTTCACGGTATGCGGTGGGCATTCCAGCTGCACATAACCCCCAGCGCGGAAATCGACGTTCTCGCCTTCCGGCAACTTCAGCGTCAGCTCCTTGATAAAGGTTGCGACGTTGGGGTTGGCCTCTACGGTGCATTCCCACTTCTTCACGCCGAACACTTCTTCTGGCACTTCGATCTTCATATCCTGCTTGACCGGAACCTGGCAAGACAGGCGCCAGCCTTCCTTCGCTTCACGCTTGGTGAAGTGACTCTCCTCGGTGGGCAGCATTTCACCGCCGCCCTCTTCGACGATGCACTTGCACTGCGCGCAGGTACCGCCGCCACCGCAGGCGGAAGACAGGAAGATACCGTTGGCAGACAGCGTATTCAGCAGTTTACTGCCGGCAGCCACGTTAACGGTGCGTTCACCATTGATTTCGATAGCTACATCGCCACTGCTGACGAGCTTTGCACGGGCGATCAGGATCACGGATACCAGCGTCAGAACGATCGCGGTAAACATGCCTACGCCCAAATAAATTTCCATGTTCATCTGAGAAAGCTCCTTTACAGTTGCACGCCGGAAAACGACATGAAACCGAGGGACATCAGACCCACGGTGATGAACGTGATACCCAGACCGCGTAAGCCATCTGGAACATCACTGTATTTGAGCTTCTCGCGGATACCCGCCAGGGCAACGATAGCCAGTGCCCAGCCAGTACCGGCGCCAAACCCGTAAGCCACACTTTCACCCAGGTTGTAATCGCGCTCGACCATGAACAAGGCCGCGCCCATGATGGCGCAGTTCACAGTGATCAGCGGCAAAAATACACCCAGAGCGTTGTAAAGTGCCGGCACGAACTTGTCGAGCAGCATCTCCAAGATCTGCACGATAGCGGCAATCACACCGATATAGCTGAGCAGACCGAGGAAGCTCAGATCGACATTGGGCAAGCCAGCCCAGGCCAGAGCACCGTCCTTGAGCAGGTAGGTATAGATCAGGTTGTTCGCCGGCACCGTGATGGTCAGCACCACGATGACAGCAATACCCAGACCGATAGCCGTCTGTACCTTTTTCGAAATGGCGATAAAGGTACACATGCCCAGGAAGAAGGCCAATGCCATGTTTTCAACGAAAATAGCCCGAACCAGCAGGCTGATATAATGTTCAATCATGGCTTACATAGCCTCCTTCAATGCGCGGCTTTGCGGAGCCATCTTGAAATCGGGCTCTTCAACCTGCTCGGTTTTCCAGGAGCGCAGGCCCCAGATGATCAGACCGATAATGAAGAATGCCGAGGGCGGCAGTAGCAACAAACCATTGGGTTGATACCAACCACCTTCATTCACTACCGGCAGGATCTCGATACCAAACAGCTTGCCGGCACCGAGCAACTCCCGAACAGTAGCTACGACGATCAGGATGAAGCTGTAACCCAGACCGTTACCGATGCCATCCAGAAAGCTCATATGCGGCGGGTTCTGCATGGCAAAGGCTTCTGCACGACCCATCACGATACAGTTGGTAATGATCAAGCCAACGAATACAGACAGCTGCTTGCTGATGTCATAGGCATAAGCCTTGAGCACCTGGTCAACCACGATGACCAGCGAGGCAATGATCACCATTTGTACGATCATACGGATCGAACTGGGGATCTGATTGCGAATCACCGAAATGAACAGGTTCGACAGTGCCGTTACCGAGGTCAGTGCCAGACACATCACCATGGTGACATTCAGGCTGGTGGTCACTGCCAATGCAGAACAGATACCCAGAATCTGCAAAGCGATCGGGTTGTTACTGAAGATAGGATCGAACAGCACCTGTTTGGCGCTTGCTTTAGCCATGATTAAGCCTCCCCTGCATCAATGTTCTCGAGGAATGGACCAAAGCCATTCTCACCTAGCCAGAAACGCACCAGCGCCTGCACACCACGGCTGGTCAGCGTCGCACCGGCCAACCCGTCAACCTGGTGTTCTGCGTCGGGGTTGCTGCTGTCCACGCTGCCTTTGACGACAGTCACGGCGACTTCGCCATCGTCGTCATAAACGACTTTGCCGGACCATTGCTGACGCCAGTTGGGGTTATCCACTTCACCACCGAGACCGGGGGTCTCAGCGTGCTGATAGAAGCCCAGACCGACTACCGTCTTCAGATCACCTTCCAGCGCGATAAAGCCGTACAAGGTAGACCACAAGCCATAGCCATGAATTGGCAGGATCATGGTTTCAATCCCGCCTTCATTTTCGACCATATAAACAGTGGCGAAATCTTCACGTCGACGGATGCTGGCGATATCTTCAGAAGGCTCCAGGCGTTTCGACATCTCCGGATTCTTCGCCGCCTGTTGCTGGTCATAGGTCAGCGGGTCCATTTCGTCACTGAACTCACCGGTCCGCAGATCAACCAGACGTGCGGTCACCTGCTCGAACTGGGCTTCTACATCGCCACCTTCTTCCAGCAAACCAGCGATGGACAGAATGTTGCGTTTTTTGTCGAGCAGTTGGTTGGTGATCTGCACCGGCTTGAGCGCGACAGCGGCAGCGGATACCACCACCGAGCACACCAGGCAGACCAGCAGCGCAACGATAATCGTGCGGCTGACTGTTTCTTTTTTACTGGACATGACGTGCGAGCCTCCGCTTGATATTGGCCTGGACGACAAAATGGTCGATCAGGGGAGCAAAGAGGTTGGCGAACAGAATAGCCAGCATCATGCCCTCTGGGAACGCCGGGTTGACCACGCGAATCAGCAATACCATCACACCGATCAGCGCCCCGAATATCCATTTGCCCTGGTTGGTCATCGACGCTGATACAGGATCCGTCGCCATATAGATCATGCCGAAGGCAAAACCACCGACCACCATGTGCCAGTACCACGGCATGGCGAACATCGGATTGGTGTCCGAACCTATGGCGTTGAACAGCAGGCTCATCGCAATCATGCCAAGCATGACACCGGCGACAATCCGCCAGTTGGCAATCTTGGTAGTCAGCAATACCGCGCCACCCAGGAAAATCGCCAGGGTAGAGACTTCACCCATGGAACCGTGGATATTGCCGATGAAGGCATCCATCCAGGTAATGCCGCCGTTGATGATTGCATCGACACCACCGGAAGCCGCCAGGCTCAGAGCCGTAGCGCCGGCATAACCGTCAACCGCAGTCCAGACCGCATCACCCGAAATCTCCGCCGGATAGGCAAAGAACAGGAAGGCACGACCGGTCAGCGCCGGATTAAGGAAGTTCTTGCCGGTACCACCAAACACTTCCTTGCCGATCACGATACCGAAGCTGATACCCAAGGCAACCTGCCACAAGGGGATATCCGGCGGTAGAATCAGCGCAAACAGGATCGAAGTAACAAAGAAGCCTTCGTTGACTTCGTGCTTGCGGATGGAAGCGAACAGCACTTCCCAGAAACCACCCACAATAAAGGTCACCGCATAGACCGGCAGGAAGTAGGCAGCGCCGTGAACAAAGTTGTCCCACAGGCTCCCTGCATCAAACCCGGCAAACATCGCGATCAGACCAATGCGCCAGCTTTCCTGGGCATCCAGCAGCTCAGGGTTGGCCGCATAGATGCTGTTGGCCTGGAAGCCGATGTTGTACATCCCGTAAAAAATCACCGGGAAGGTACACAGCCACACAGTAATCATCATCCGCTTCAGGTCGAGGCCATCGCGCACGTGTGCGGTGGTTCTGGTCACGCTACCTGGACGGTAGAAGAAAGTATCGACCGCTTCGTACAGGGCGTAGAACTTTTCGTGCTTGCCGCCCTTCTCGAAGTTATGTTCGATCTTGTCCAAAAATGTACGCAAACCCATGGCTTAACCCTCCTTCTCGATTCGGGCGAGGTTATCGCGCAGAATCGGGCCATACTCGTATTTGCCAGCACACACGTAGCTGCACAAAGCCAGATCTTCTTCGTCCAGCTCCAGACAACCCAGTTTCTGAGCCATCTCGGTGTCGCCAACGATCAGGTAGCGCAAGAGTTGCGTGGGCAAAATATCCAGCGGCATGACCATTTCGTAGTTCCCCAGGGGAACCATTGCCCGCGGGCTGCCATTGGTTGTTGTAGTGAAGTTGAACAACTTGCTCGATTTGAGCTTGGAGACAAATATGTTCAGTACCGAATGCTTGTCTACACCGGCGCGCAGGTAGTGCAGCATCTGCCGCTCGCTACCTTCAGCCAGTACAGAAATCTGCGAATGGAAGCGACCCAGGTAGCCGACCGGGCCCTGAGCGTTACGACCACCAAATACCGAGCCGGAAATGACGCGATTGGTGCCCTGCTTCAGCTCGCCTGCGGTCAATTCATCCAGGCTCGCACCCAGTCGAGTTCTGAGCAGACGCGGCCGCTCAACCTGCGGGCCGCCCAGCGCAACAACGCGCTCGGTCCACAGCTTGCCATCGGTAAACAGCTTGCCGATCGCAACCACGTCCTGGTAGTTGATTTGCCAGACCGTCTTGGTTTCATTGACCGGGTCGAGCAAGTGGATGTGCGTGCCTGGCAAACCAGCAGGATGCGGGCCAGCGAAGCTCTCGCTGCGCACGCCATCCAGGTTCTCGCCAGGGATGCTGACGCCGTCAGCCTTGCACAACCAGATATTGCCCAGCCGCGCCAACACCTTCAGACCATTCTCGAAATCAGTCGCGTACTCCTTGAGCACGACCGCCGGATCCGCAGCCAGAGGATTGGTATCGATGGCAGTAACGAAGATCGAATGCGGCTCGCTGTCTACCGCGGGCGTCTTGCTGTAAGGACGAGTCCGCAACGCGGTCCAGAGCCCGGACTGAATCAACTGCTCGCGAACCTTTTGCGGTTCCAGAGATCCTAGAGAAGCGGCGTCATGGGTGTCGAAGCTGACAAACTCGTCACCATCCACATCAATAACCACTGATTGCAGAACGCGCTTTTCACCACGATTGACCGCACTGACTACGCCAGCCGCCGGGGCGGTATAAATCACGCCAGGTGTTTTTTTGTCGCTGAACAGGATCTGGCCAAGTTTGACCCGGTCCCCCTCCTGCACTTCCATGGTCGGTTTCATACCATGGTAGTCGAAGCCGACAATCGCAACGCTACGCGCGGGGCGTGCATCTTCGATCGTCTGCTCGGGGGAGCCGGTGATTGGCAGATCCAAGCCCCGTTTGATTTTTATCATACGTATAGCCTAATCACTGGTTGGAATCGTCAAGGGCGAGCCGGCATCCGGCAAACGGAAATCCCAAGAAACAGCTCTGGGCAACAGACGCGGAAACGTTGGGAAAGGGCCACAAACCCTCATCAAAAATCCCGCTAAGTATAAAGACCATGGCCTGCCAATGCTACTCAAGCACTTGGTTTTTTCAGGTTTTTTGCTGTTACACATTGGCCGCTACGGTCAATTGACCCGGCGCCGCGAAGCAGCGGTAATAGGCTTTTTCAGCAATGGTGAAGGTCATGTTGAGAGTCGCTATCATTACCCTGTTGTGCGCCCTCCCGCTTATCGGCAATGCAGACGAGAAACGGCTGGAGCAAGCCAGCTTCCCCGTCCAGCTAACGGTCGACGGTGAGCAACTGGTGCTGCGTAATGCCAGCGTGTTGAACTACCTGTTTGTGGACGTCTACAGCGCTGCTTTGCTCGCGCCCGTCGACGAACCGCTGGCTGACATCGTCGAATCGCGTCGGCCGCTGCATCTGGAGCTATTCTACTATCGCGAAATAGACCGCAGTGACGTCATCAAGGCGGCATGGGTAGCACTGGAACGCCAATATGATCAGGCCCAGCTGGACAGCTTGCGGCCTGGCATCGACCAACTGCATGCAACCTTTACCGATATCCAGCCGCAGGACCGCTACAGCCTCACACTCGACCGCAATCAGGCGCTGAGCCTGAAATATAACGGTAAAGAGATATTTCAATCTGACGACGCCGAGCTGGCACGTGCCTATGTGGGTATCTGGTTGAGAGAAGACGGCTTGTCAGACAAATTGCGCAAGCGCCTGCTCGCCGAGCGCTAAGTAAGCCCCCCCCCCCGCCTGCCCTGAACGCAAACTTCACCCACAAAAAAAGGCGCCGAAGCGCCTTTTTTCATGTCCAGATCAAAATTCCGGGAAAGCCGGAGGATTGACGTGGGCCATATCTTCGAGGATACGCACCACCTGGCAGCTGTAACCGAACTCGTTGTCGTACCACACATAGAGGATCAGACGACTATCGTTACAGATGGTTGCTTCCGCATCGACCACACCGGCGTGACGCGAGCCGACAAAGTCAGTGGAAACCACTTCCAGCGAGTTGGTGAAGTCGATCTGCTTGTGCAGATCCGAGTGCAGCGCCATATAACGCAGGTACTCATTGACTTCATCACGGTTGGTGGCGGTATTCAGATTCAGGTTCAGGATCGCCATGGACACGTTTGGCGTGGGTACACGAATCGCGTTACCACTGAGCTTGCCTTCCAGCTCCGGCAACGCCTTGGCCACTGCCTTGGCCGCGCCTGTTTCGGTGATCACCATGTTCAGGGCGGCACTACGACCCCGGCGATTACCCTTGTGGAAGTTATCGATCAGGTTCTGGTCGTTGGTGTAGGAGTGAACAGTCTCGACGTGACCGTTGGCAATCCCGAACTTGTCATTGATCGCCTTGAGCACCGGCACGATGGCGTTGGTGGTACAGGAGGCAGCCGAGACGATCTTGTCTTCAGGCGTGATCGCTGCGTGATTGATGCCATGCACGATATTCTTGATATCGCCCTTGCC
The DNA here is from genome assembly GCF_009497895.1 of Halopseudomonas pelagia. Lineage (NCBI taxonomy): Bacteria > Pseudomonadati > Pseudomonadota > Gammaproteobacteria > Pseudomonadales > Pseudomonadaceae > Halopseudomonas > Halopseudomonas pelagia. Next base: position 3,004,882 of record NZ_CP033116.1, read on the forward strand.
TGGCGCGGTCAGCACCACCTGGGAAGCACCAGGGCACTTCAGGTGCTGGGACAGACCTTCAGCGTCACGCCATACACCGGTGTTGTCGACGATCAATGCGTCCTTGATACCGTATTGGGTGTAGTCGACGCTGGAGGGGTCGCTGGCGTAAATCACCTGGATGACGGTGCCATTGGCGGTCAGGGTGTTGTTTTCTTCGTCGATCTTGATGGTGCCCTGGAAGGAGCCATGCACCGAATCGCGACGCAGCAGGCTGGCACGCTTGGACAGATCGTTGGTCGCACCCTTGCGTACCACGATGGCGCGCAGTCGCAGGCCGTCACCGGCACCGGCTTTCTCGACCATGATGCGGGCCAGCAAGCGGCCAATCCGACCGAAACCGTAGAGCACCACATCGCGGCCCTGGCGGCGCTCGCCCTTGTGGCCAATTACACTGGCCAGTTCTTCGCGCAGGAACGCATCCAGATCATCGCCGTCAGACTTGCGGAACTTGTCGACCAGACGGGCCAGATCAATAGAGGCCGGCCCCAGGTTCAGTTCAAGCAACGCGTTGATCAGCGGGAAAGTGTCATGTACAGACAATTCGGTGTCATCAATCTGCCGCGCGAAACGGTGCGACTTCAAAATGCTGATGACCGAACGATTGACCAGACCCCGACCATAAATGGAGGTCACGACGTTATGCTCACGGTACAGACGCCCGATCAGCGGAATCATCGCCTCGGCGGTTGATTCACGATCCGTCCAGTTTTCCAGACATTGCTCATATTGGTCTTGGGTCACGGCTGTTCCTTCCAGGTCTTGGGATCAAAAGGGCCAATATTATGCGGCCGTTGGGCCGCAGAGGCAATCACTGCGCGAAAACCACATGACTGCGGCACAGTCCGGCAGACAGGGGTACACTATCGGCTTTTTGCAGAAGGACCCCCGTTCCATGCCCGCAAATACGCGCCTTCTTTCCGTGCCCCCGGTCGCCCGCGACCAGGCTAGAAGCACCTGGGGCAATCTGGCCGGCGCCGCGCGGGCCCTGGCGATTGCCGAGGCCGCCGCCGAACATGCTGGCCTGAGCCTGGTGATTACCCGCGATACGGCTGCCGCAGATCAGCTGGAGCAGGAACTGCGGTTTTTCGCCCCGGCACTGCCGGTTCTGAGCTTTCCCGACTGGGAGACGCTGCCCTACGATCGCTTTTCACCGCACCAGGACATCATCTCTCAGCGCCTGAAAAGCCTGCATCTGCTGCCACAGGTAACCCAGGGCATTCTCGTGGTGCCCATGACCACCCTGCTGCATCGGATCGCGCCACGCAGCTTTCTCGGCGGCTCGGTACTGATGCTGGAGCTTGGCCAGAAGCTCGACATCGAGCGCATGCGCCTGAACCTGGATGCGGCCGGTTATCGCTGCGTGGACACCGTTTACGAGCACGGTGACTACGCGGTACGCGGCGCGCTGCTGGATCTGTTCCCGATGGGCAGCCCGGAACCGATCCGTATCGACCTGTTTGATGACGAAATCGAAACCCTGCGTACCTTTGATCCGGACACCCAGCGCTCGGTCGACAAAGTCGACAGCATCCAACTGCTGCCGGCCAAGGAATTCCCGCTGGATAAATCGGCGCTGACCGGTTTCCGCGCGCGCTTTCGTGAACACTTCGACGTCGACTACCGCCGTTGCCCGGTCTATCAGGATCTGAGCGAAGGCATGGTGCCCCCCGGCATCGAATATTACCTGCCGCTGTTTTTTGATGAGCTGAGCAGCCTGTTTGATTACCTGCCGGACAACACGCTGCTGTTCAGCCTGCCGGATATTGAGGGCAGCGCCGAGCACTTCTGGCAGGATGTACGCCACCGTTACGAAGAACAGCGAGTAGACAAGACGCGCCCCCTGCTCGCTCCCGCCAGCCTGTTTCTCAGCGTCGAAGATTGTTTTGCCCAGATCAAGCGCTTCCCACGCATTATCTGCCATCAGGAAGCGCTGCCGGCCAAAGCAGGGACAACCAATTTCAATGGTCAGGCGAGCCCGGAACTGGCCATCGACAACCGGCTTGATCAACCGCTGACCGCGCTCCAGACCTTTATTAAAGGCTTTGAAGGCAAAGTGCTGTTCGTAGTCGAAAGTGCCGGCCGCCGCGAAGCGCTGCTGGAACTGTTGGCGCGTATCGAGATCAAGCCCGAGACCGTTGAGAGCTGGCCCGAGTTTGTTGCCGGCAAGGCCGCCATCGGAGTGATCATCGCCGGAATCGACCAGAGCATGCTCTGTGGTCATCCGCCGGTAGCGCTGATCACCGAAAACCAGTTGTTCGGTCAGCGGGTGATGCAACGTCGGCGGCGCGGTAAAGCGACTGATCTGGGCGATGCGGTCATCCGCAACCTGACCGAACTGCGCGAAGGCGCGCCGGTCGTGCACATCGACCACGGTGTCGGTCGGTTCCTTGGCCTGGTCAATCTGACCGTCGAAGACCAGCAGGCCGAGTTTCTTACCCTGGCCTACGCCGACGATGCCAAGCTCTATGTACCCGTATCCAACCTGCATCTGATCGCCCGCTATACCGGTGGCGAAGACGATAGCGCACCGCTGCATCGCCTCGGCTCCGAGCAATGGCAGAAAGCCAAGCGCAAGGCCGCGGAAAAAGTCCGGGACGTCGCCGCCGAGCTGCTGGATGTCTATGCCCGCCGCGGCGCACGTAAGGGTTTCAGCTTCAGCGCCCCGGAACGCGACTACCAGCTGTTCTCCGAGGCCTTCCCGTTCGAGGAAACCGCCGATCAGGAAGCGGCGATCCTGGCCGTGATCGAAGACATGGTCAAATCCCAGCCGATGGATCGTCTGGTCTGCGGTGACGTTGGCTTCGGCAAGACTGAAGTGGCCATGCGCGCGGCCTTCCTCGCCGTGCACGGCGGCAAACAGGTTGCGGTACTGGTGCCCACCACCCTGCTCGCCCAGCAGCACTACAACAGCTTCCGTGACCGTTTTGCCGATTGGCCGGTCAAGGTTGAGGTGATGTCGCGCTTCAAATCGACCAAGGAGATCAAGGCCGCCGCGGAAGATCTGGCCGAAGGCAAGGTCGACATCATGATCGGCACGCACAAGCTGCTACAGGGTGATATTCAGTTCAAGGACCTGGGCCTGATGATCATCGACGAGGAGCACCGTTTCGGCGTACGCCAGAAGGAACAGCTCAAGGCCCTGCGCAGCGAGGTCGATGTACTGACCCTGACCGCAACGCCCATCCCCCGCACACTGAACATGGCCATGTCCGGCATGCGTGAACTGTCGATTATCGCCACACCGCCGGCGCGCCGTCTGTCGGTGCGAACTTTCGTCATGCAGCAACAGGCTCCAGTGATCAAGGAAGCGATCCTGCGTGAGCTGCTGCGCGGCGGGCAGGTCTACTACCTGCACAACGAAGTCTCAAGCATCGAGAAATGCGCTGCTGATCTTGCCGAACTGGTACCTGAAGCGCGCATCGGCATCAGCCATGGGCAAATGCCGGAACGCGCGCTTGAACAGGTCATGGGCGACTTCTATCACCGTCGTTTCAATGTACTGGTGACTACCACCATCATCGAAACCGGTATCGATGTGCCCAATGCCAACACCATTATCCTGGAGCGCGCCGACAAATTCGGTCTGGCCCAACTGCACCAGTTGCGCGGTCGCGTCGGCCGTAGTCACCACCAGGCCTATGCCTACCTGCTGACGCCGCACGGCAAGAAGCTCACCAGCGATGCGGAAAAACGCCTGGAAGCCATCGCCGCGGCTCAGGACCTGGGCGCCGGCTTTACCCTGGCCACCCACGACCTGGAAATTCGCGGTGCCGGCGAACTGCTCGGCGAAGGCCAGAGCGGCCAGATCCAGGCGATTGGCTTCACGCTGTATATGGATATGCTTGAGCGCGCAATCAAGGCGATCAAACAAGGCAAGCAACCCGAACTGGATACACCGCTGGGCGGCGGACCGGACATCAACCTGCGCCTGCCAGCATTGATTCCGGACGATTATCTGCCGGATGTTCACAGCAGACTGATTCTCTACAAACGCATCGCCAATGCTGCCGATGACGAAGCCTTGAAAGACCTGCAAGTTGAAATGATCGACCGCTTCGGTCTGCTGCCCGATGCAGCCAAGATCCTGTTCCGGGTGACGGCCTTGAAACTGCGCTGCGAACCGTTAGGGATCAGCAAGGTGGATGTAGGGCCGGAGCACGGCCGGGTGGAATTTACCGCACACACCAGTGTGGATCCGATGACACTGGTCAGACTGATCCAGGATCAACCCAACCGTTACAAGCTTGAAGGCGCCACTCTATTCCGATTCAATGCACCCATGGGTGCCGCTGAACTGCGTCTGAATACCGTTGAAGCACTGATAGAACGGCTGGAAACACCCCAATTACCTACTCAAGGCAAAGGAAAACGCCCATGACATCTCTTCGCTCACTGCAACTGCTGGCAATCCTCGCTCTCAGCGGCTGGATGGGGCTGGCTCAAGCCCAGAGCCAAAATACCTACCAGGTGGAGGTAGTGATCTTCTCCCAGCCTTCTGCGCAGCTGACGCCCGGCACCGCCCCCAGTTATGGGTGGGCTGATCAGGCCACCGACCTGACCGTCACCACTCGCAGCGACGTGCGTAATCTGGACAGCAGCCGCCTCAAGCTCAGCAGTGATGCGGGCAAGTTGAGCGCACAGGGGTACAAGGTTGTACTGCACAAGGCCTGGACTCAACCAGACGACAGTAGCCTGGAGGTCGCCGTACATGAGGGTCAGGAAATGGGCGGGATCTATCCGGTTCAGGCGCTGGTCAGCCTTGGCCAGGAGCGGCTTCTGGAAGTCGATATCACCGCCTGGATCAATAACCAGACCCAGGACGGCGAGATAGTCAGCGAGCGCATCAAGCAGATCCGCCGCCTGCGTCTGGATGAAACCCATTATCTGGATCACCAGAGCATGGGCATGCTGGTACGTATCAGCCGCAGCTAAGCGGCGCGGCTTCAGGCGCCAGCGGCCACCAGTTGACTGATGACCGTTCGCGCCTGCGCCATACCCTGCTGCATGACCTGCTCGATCGCCTCCATGGTGATCAAGCCTTGCCCCTTCCCCGCCGCTGGATTAACTACCAGAGACAAACTCGCGTAAGCCAGATCCAGTTCACGGGCCAGCGCAGCTTCAGGCATCCCGGTCATGCCGACGATATCGCAACCATCACGCTCCAACAGGCTTATTTCAGCCGCCGTTTCCAGGCGCGGGCCCTGCGTCGCGGCGTAGACGCCATAAGCGCTGTGCGCCATGCCCAGCCGCGCCAGAACCCCGATAACACGCTGACGCAAGCCTTCGTCATAAGGATGGCTGAAATCGATGTGCGTGACCTGCTGCAAATCATCCTCGAAGAAAGTGCTGGAACGGCCCCAGGTGTAATCCACCAACTGATGCGGCACGCAAAAGTGACCGACACCCATGGCCGGATGGATGCCGCCCACGGCGTTGACCGCCAGCACCGCATCTGCACCAGCCTGTTTCAGCGCCCAGAGATTAGCCCGGTAATTGACCCGGTGCGGCGGAATGCGATGCGGATCGCCATGACGTGCGAGAAACAGCAATTCACGGCCTGACATCAAGCCCTTTACAACTGGTGTAGACGCGGGCCCATAGGGCGTGTCCGCACTCGACTCGCCGGTGACCTGGAAACCGGGCAACCGGGTCAAACCGCTACCGCCGATGATCGCCAGTGCGTTCATAGATTACTCCCCTGCTGACGCTTGAATTCCGCCTCGGATCCCGGCGTCGCTTGCTCTTTTGAGCTATCTGCCGAGGGTTTTGGTGACTGCCCGGCGGATGCTTGCGCAGGCGCCCGTAATGAAAGCCCATCCGGAACATGCAATGTCGATGTAGGAAAGGCCACTTGCGCGCCATGCTCATCAACTATAGCCAGAATTTTCAATAGCACATCTTCCTTGACCCGATGGAATTCGGCCCATATCGGGCTGGTAAAGCAATACACGAAAAAGTCTACCGACGACGCTGCACAGCGATCGAAATACACCATCTGCGTCTGATCCTGAGCAATGTCCGGATGCTCCTTGAGCATCTCGCGGACCGCCTTGACCACTGGCTCCATCTGCGCGATGTCGTCGTAGCGCATACCGATATGCTCGAAAATGCGCCGATGACTCATGCGTGATGGATTTTCCAGCACAACGTTGGTGAAGATCGCGTTCGGGACATAGATCGGGCGTTTGTCGAAGGTGCGAATCCGCGTCAGCCGCCAGCCGATGTGCTCGACCGTGCCTTCAATGTCTTTATCCGGCGACCGCACCCACTCACCTACCGAGAAAGGACGATCCAGATAGACCATCAGCCCACCGAAAAAATTGGCCAACAGGTCCTTGGCGGCAAAGCCGACCGCGATGCCACCAATACCGCCAAAGGCAAGCACACCGGACACGCTATAGCCAAGGGTCTGCAGAATCACCAGGCCGGCGGTGATGAAAATGGAAATGCGCAGCAACTTGCCGATGGCACTGACCGTGGTCTGATCCATCGGCTTTTCGCGGTAGCGCGGATCTACCAGACGATCTTCAATACGCTGGGCCAAACGCACCAGAAACCAGCCCAACAGCACGATCAACAGCACATCCTGAAGCTTGTTTAGCGCACTGGCAAAATCCTCATCCATCTCGGCGGCGGTGATTTGCGCGGCCCAGAGCAGGCCCATACTCCAGATCAGGACCCATAACGGCCTTCGCGCGGAGATCACCAGCGCATCGTCCCAGACGCTACGCGTTTTCTCCGCTCGGGCTTCGAGGCGATCAAGCAGCAGCTTGCCGATATAGGCCACGACCAGCGATGCAAAAATGATCGCGAAGACCTGGTATATCCACATTTCGCTGCTCATTGGTAAATACTCCAACGGCAAGCGTTCAACAAGTTCGTTTATCATGGCACTCAAACCAGCTCTAACTCCTTCATCATGTTCAGGTGGGCTGCCCAGTCAGGGTTGGCCTTGTAATCAACGCCGGGCTTTTGCCGGGCGAGCATACCCGTGATTTGCGGTGGCCGTTTCATCCCCAGCTTCTGGGTGTGTACCAAGGCTTCTTCGGCGGCAGCGCGATCATTGCAAACCAGCAACATATCGCAGCCCGATGCCAGTGCCGCGTCTACTCGCTGCGGCATTCCGCCCACAGCATGCGCGCCGGCCATGGTCAGGTCATCGCTGAAAATTACGCCGTTGAAACCCAGCTCCTTGCGCAGAATATCCTGCAGCCAGCGTCTGGAGAAACCGGCTGGCAACTGGTCAATCGCCGGATAAACCACATGCGCCGGCATGATACCGTCCAGCTCAGCCGCCAGCCCAGCGAATGGCACCAGGTCGGTACTGCGAATGGCCTCTTCGCTGCGCTCATCCACCGGCAAGGCAAAGTGCGAATCGGCTTCTGCCCAGCCATGACCGGGAAAGTGCTTTCCCGTGGCGGCCATGCCGGCAGCATGCAGGCCGGCAATATAGGCACGCCCCAGGCGAATGACCTGTTGCGGATTGCCGCCCAGCGAGCGGTCGCCGATAACCTGACTGCGGCCGTAGTCCAGATCGAGTACCGGCGCGAAACTGATGTCCAGACCACATGAGAGCATCTCCCAGGCCATCAGCCAGGCGGCGCTGTAGGCTGCACGTTCGGCATGCTCAGCATCGAGCGCGGCGATACGGCCCAGCGCCGGCAGCTTGAGCACATCGCGACGCAAGCGCTGAACACGCCCGCCCTCCTGGTCGATCGCCATCAGCATGTCTGGTCGCACCGCCCTTACAGACTTGATCAACTCGCGTACCTGGCCAGGCGATTCGGTATTGCGGGCAAACAGAATCATGCCCCCCACTTCCGGCTGGCGCAGCAGCTGACGATCAGTGGAATCCAGTGTGGTACCGGCGAAATCAAGCATCAGGGTGCCAATGTTCAACAGGGGTTTCTCCAGCGATTCAAAGGGGGCTCAGGCAGTACTAACCGCACTACCCGGTAATCATTACCTGACATCCCGCGGGAGTCAGATCGAAAAGTTTCAACACATCGGCATTACGCATGCGTACACACCCGTGTGACAGCGGCACGCCCATAGGTTGGTCGTCAGGCGTACCGTGAATATAGATATAACGTCGTTGCGAGTCGCAATTGCCGCCGCGATTGAAGCCAGGCTGCTCGCCGCACAACCAGAGGATACGACTCAGTATCCAGTCGCGCTGCGGATGCTGCTTGGTCAGTGCCGGGGTCCAGACCTCACCGGTAGGACGGCGGCCAATAAACACAGAACCCTCAGGCTGCCCTGCCCCTATGCGCGCACGCACCCTATGGCGGCCACGCGGGGTGCAGCCAGAGCCATTCAACTCGCCAGCGCCGTTAAGCGCTGTGGACACAGGAAATTCACACAGGACGCGGCCACCTGCGTACCCGGTCAGCCGCTGCGCGGCAAGTGAGATGTCGATGAGGTCCAGCATCATAAGCAACTCCGCTCAAAGAGTGCACACGATAACGGATCAGCGATTTGGAAGGAACATGCAATCAGCAGGGCATCGACACGCTAGGGTGGGAAATAACTCAGGCGCGCTCCAGTTCGGTGCCACGCGGGGCTGCACTGGCAAGACCCGCCATACCGCTATCAGCGCGCATGCCGGCAGCCAGGAAAGGCACCATCAACTTGAGAACGTCATCAATGCCGGTATGCACATCGAATTCGGCTTCGGCAATGGCCCGCAAGGCTTTCATGCTCGACATGGTAAAGGCCGCACTACCCAGCATGAAATGCACTCGCCAGAACAGCTCACGGGGCGGCAACTGCGGAGCAGCGGCCAACACCAGCTGCATGTAACGCTGAAATACCTTGCCGTACACCTCACTCAGGTATTTACGCAGATGCCCCTGGCTCTGGCTGAACGCCAGGCCCAGCAGGCGCATGAAAATCGACAGATCGTTGCCGCTACGTGGTTTGACTGTCAACGCCTGGCGCACCAGCATTTCCAACAGCTGCTCAAGACTGAGCTCGGCCAGGTCACCTTCGCGCTGATGCCGGTCCAGTTGCTGCTCCAGACTGCCGACGAAGGGGTTGAGGAAACGCACGAATACCGCCTGAATCAACGCTTTCTTGGAGCCGAAGTGATAATTCACCGCCGCCAGGTTAACGCCGGCCTTGCTGGTAATTAGCCTCAGTGAAGTTTCCGCAAAACCCTTCTCGGCGAACAACTGCTCGGCGGCGTCCAGAATACGTTCAACAGTTTCAGATTGGGCCATGTGCTGACATCCACGAATAAACAATTGTTTGAAACATACGTTTCAAACGCATTGAGTGTCAAGCATCACGGTGACTCGGGGCCAGCGGCATGAGCTACCAGTGATCATCTTCACGCAACCGCTTCTTTGTATAACCTTCCCGTTTCACTAAAACAACAGCAAATTGTGCGCAAGGTCTTGCTCAACCAAAACAACTGTATATAATCACAGCTACTGTATAAAAACACAGGTAGGGACGGATGCAAAAACTGACCGCACGTCAACAGCAGATATTGGCCTTCATCAAAGAGTATATGGATGCCAACGGCTATCCACCTACCCGTGTCGATATCGCCAAGGTGCTGGGTTTCAAATCGCCCAATGCGGCAGAGGATCACTTGCGCGCCTTGGCGCGCAAGGGTGCGATTGAAATGATTCCCGGCGCATCACGCGGCATCCGCCTGCCCGATCAGGATGACGAAGCCCCTGAGGGCCGCCTTCCGGTTATAGGTCGTGTGGCGGCCGGTGCCCCTGTCCTGGCGCTGGAAAATATCGAAGATCACTGCCAGATCGATCCCGGCTTCTTTCAGCCCCGCGCAGACTACTTGCTCCGCGTACAGGGCATGAGTATGCGCGACATCGGCATTCTGGATGGCGATCTGCTCGCGGTACACCGCACCGCCGTCGCGCGCAATGGCCAGATCGTTGTCGCCCGTATTGGTGATGAGGTCACGGTAAAACGCTTTCACAAGCAGGGCCGCAAGGTCTCGCTGTTTGCCGAAAATCCGGATTTCGCCCCGATTGAAGTCGATCTGGGCGAACAGGAACTTACTATCGAAGGCTTGAGTGTCGGCGTCATACGCCGCTAAAGGGGTTAATCATGCAATATTCCCGTCATCCTCATCATCCCGGCCCGCTGGTTCAGGCAGAACTGTTTCACAACGCCCTGATGGCATCGCGTTACGCCGGGCCAGCCAAGGTGGTTTCTGCGAAAAAACCTGCCGAAGCGGCGACGGTAGAAAGTGCCGCAGTGGAGACTGGCTTCAGCGAAATAGCCCTCAATGGCGCCCCTGGGCAATGCCTGCAATGGCTGGCACCTGTACTGCGTGATCTGAGTCAGGCGCAAGCTCCTGGCTGGCTGACACTGCTTGATCCGCCAGAAGCAGTCAGCCATCACTGGCTGCGCAATGCCGGTCTGGATCCTGAGCGCATTTTGATTGTCCGGGCGAAGCGCGGCATGGATAGCCTGGAGTTGTGCTGCGAACTACTGCGTCTGGGCTGTAGCCATACCGTAGTCAGCTGGATGTCGGATGAGGGTCAGCAGGTTGTGACCAACAACAGACTCACCCGTGCCGCGCGCGATGGCCAGTGCCGTAGCCTGAACATTCGCCTGGGCATGTGTTTGGCGGCTTGAGAAGTAGAAGAATAGGTAGAAACATGGACAGCGGCTGCTGGCCATGCAGAACCCAGGCATTGCCCAGGCATGACCAGCTAGATGCTTAGGCCATACCCGGCTTAGTTGCTAGGCCAGCTGACTAGCTCAGTGCAGAATGCGATTTTCATCGTGCGGCTCGCCATCTTCCATCACTTGGCCAGCGACCTGCATGCCGGCACTGATCATGGCTTTGGCCACGTCTATATGATGGCCCTGCAGATATTCGCGGGCGTCGGCAGAAAACTCGATGATCACCAGTGGTTCGGCATCTTCATCCGAGCGGCGCAAGGCTACCTTGCCGTTAGCCAATTCCACGATTTCGAGAAAAGGTGATGGCATTTAGGGTCTCCTGTTAAATGGCCGCGCAGTTTATCACAGACGATGAACTGTCACAGTTCGAGCTACCACTCCAGCATACCCTCCCGGTAACAACTCAACCGCTCAGCCAATGCTGCATGCGCTTCGCGCGCATCCTCCAGATCCCATTGACGATCACTCTTGACTGCGCTGCTGGCGATCAGGCTGCTGTCTTGCGGCTTGCTCTCTTCGGGTTTCGGCGGCATATGTAGCTGCTGCCAGCCTGCCAACAGACGTCCCAGCCAGCTATCGCCAGCCTGGGCCAACTCTGTCAACTCAGCCAGCTCAGGACCTGGAAAACGTTCAGCCACCTGGGTCGTCAACACCTGCTCCACCGTGCGCACATCCATCAGCGGCCAGCGGTAACGGTCAGCCACCTCATGCGCCATGGCGAGCACACCACGGTAAAGGTGAAAGAGCGCATGTTCACGATGGTAACGGACCAGGCTGACAGCGTTGACTGCACCTGACTCGCTCGCATCGACCCAGGCATCAATCGCCATGCGGGCAAAGAACAATGCCTGGTTGCTACGGGTATAGACTTCATTGGCCATGACGTATCACCTCAACCTTTGGCCTTAGCCTTGGCTTTTGGCCGACCATCATCCGCGGTCCAGCGCTTGCCATCATAAAAGGCGCGCCATCCGCTCGGCTTGCCCTCTACTTCACTCTGTACATATTGCTCTTTAGTCTTGCGGCTGTAACGTATTACCGTTGGCAGGCCATCAGGATCCTTGACCGGTGCATCGAGCAGGAAATGATACTTGGGATCAATTTCCTCGCGGTGCGGCAGCAATTCCTTGACCAGAGGCGCGCGTGTTTCGCGGTTCTTCGGGAACTGGCTAGCGGCCAGGAACATCCCCGAGGCGCCATCGCGCAGCACGTAAACGTCATCGACCTTTTCGCACTTTAGCTCCGGCATCTTCACCGGGTCCATCTTCGGCGGCGCCGCTTCACCGCTCTTGAGCAGCTTGCGGGTATTCTTGCATTCGCTGTTGGTGCACCCAAAATACTTGCCGAAGCGGCCAGTCTTGAGCTGCATCTCGCTGCCGCACTTGTCGCACTCAATTATCGGGCCGTCGTAACCCTTGATCTTGAACTGCCCTTCCTCGACTTCGAAGCCGTTGCAGTCCGGGTTGTTACCGCAGACGTGAAGCTTGCGCTTCTCATCCACCAGATAACTGTCCATGGCGGTGCTGCAGATCGGGCAACGATGCTTGTTGCGCAGAACGCGTGATTCGCCTTCATCATCATCGGCCGCCACTTCGTTGCCCGGCACCAGATTCACGGTCGACTTGCAGCGCTCTTTTGGCGGCAATGCATAGCCGGAGCAACCCAGGAACACGCCGGTGGAAGCGGTGCGGATCATCATCGGCCGGCCACATTCCTTGCAGGCGATATCGGTCAGGGTCGGCTCGTTGGAGCGCATGCCCTTGCCGTCTTCAGCCGTCTCGGCGACGCTCAGCTTGAGGCTGAAATCCTTGTAGAAATCATCCAGTACCTTCTTCCAGATCACGCCGCCCTGCGCCACTTCGTCCAGAGACTCTTCCATGGTCGCAGTAAAGCTGTAGTCCATCAGATTCGGAAAGCTTTCCGCCAGACGCTCGGTAACGATGTCGCCCATCTTCTCGGCGTAGAAGCGCCGGTTATTTTGGGAGACATAACCGCGATCCTGGATCGTGGAAATGATCGAGGCGTAGGTAGAGGGCCGGCCGATGCCGCGCTTCTCCAGCTCCTTGACCAGGCTGGCTTCGGAATAACGCGCCGGCGGCTTGGTAAAATGCTGTTTGGGATCCAGCTTTTCCAGCGCCATGACGTCTTTGACTTTCACGTCAGGCAGCACTTCATCTTCGCCGCCCTTGCCCTGCTGCGGCATGACCTTGGTATAACCATCAAACTTGAGGATGCGGCCTTTGGCGCGCAGCTCGAAGTCGCCCGCCGTAACCGTGATCAAGGTAGACAAATACTGGGCAGGCGTCATCTGGCAGGCAAGGAACTGGCGCCAGATCAGCTCATAGAGCCGCTCAGCGTCTTTCTCCATGCCTTTGAGATCACCGGTCTTCAGCTTGACGTCCGACGGCCTGATCGCTTCGTGGGCCTCCTGGGCGCCATCCTTGCTGCTGTAGACGTTGGGCTTCTCGGGCAAATACTTGGCGCCGAAGTTCTTTTCGATATAACCACGCGCCATGCCAATCGCATCAGCAGACAGATTGGTCGAGTCGGTACGCATGTAGGTGATGTAACCCGCCTCATACAAACGCTGGGCCATCATCATGGTCTTCTTCACGCCAAAGCCCAGGCGCGTACTGGCGGCCTGCTGCAGCGTGGAGGTAATAAAAGGGGCATTAGGCTTGGAGCTGGTTGGCTTGTCTTCGCGCTTGGTAACGCTGTAATCAGCGCCCTTGAGCAAAGCCAGCGCTTTGTCCGTCTGCGCCTTGTTCACCGGGCGGAAGGTTTCACCGTTCTGCTTGGCCACTTCAAAGCGCATGGACTGGCTTTGCGGCGTGTTCAGCAGCGCGTGAACTTCCCAGAATTCCTCGGGGATAAACGCGCGGATCTCACGCTCGCGATCAACAATCAGCTTCACTGCAACCGATTGCACGCGGCCGGCAGAGAGCCCACGGGCGATCTTCTGCCACAGCAGTGACGAGACCATGTAACCCACAACCCGGTCGAGGAAGCGGCGGGCCTGCTGGGCGTTGACGCGATTCAGATCCAACTCGCCGGGTTTGGCGAATGCTTCCTGAATGGCTTTCTTGGTAATTTCGTTGAAGACCACACGCTTGTAGCGGCCTTCGTCACCACCAATGGATTCCCGCAGGTGCCAGGCAATGGCCTCCCCTTCGCGGTCCAAATCCGTCGCGAGATAGATGGTGTCAGCGTCTTTGGCCAGCCGACGCAATTCATCGATGACCTTTTCCTTGCCCGGCAGAATTTCGTAATGCGCTTTCCAGCCATTGTCCGGGTCTACGCCCATGCGCTTGACCAGCTGCATACGTGCTTTGGTCTTCTTGTCCACTTCAGGAGCGGAGGCAGCTTTACGGCTACCCTTGGGCTTGCTCTCGGTCTTGCCACTGCCGCTGGTGGGCAAATCGCGAATATGTCCGATGCTCGACTTCACAATGAAATCGTTACCAAGATACTTGTTGATTGTCTTGGCCTTGGCTGGAGACTCAACAATGACCAGTGCTTTTCCCATGGGTAACTGTATTCCTAGCGCTATCAATTCTGGACTGCCCACATGTGCAATGACGCGGGGCAATAATAGGTGCAGCGGCAATAGATGCCATGTTCAGACTGCCGGAGGAGCCAGAGCCTACACGTCTTCGCTGACAAAGGTAAAGCGTGGCGTTGGCTCGCCGTCAAGCTCCACGGTCCCCATAAACATCTCCAACGGACGCACCCAGAGGTCAAAATCGCCGTAAAGCGTGCGATAGACCACCAGGGATTCCTCGGTTTCGGAATGTGTTGCTACTCCCACGACTTCGTAATCCTTTCCTTTATAGTGGCGGTAGCGACCGGGGCGTAATGACATGCTGTGCTCCTCGTTTTGTTATCGTGCCTGCTCAACAGGTTAGCGTAGTTTTTTGATGACTCAGTTCAGCTGGGTACGTTGTGATTCTGATGCATCTGTGTGGGCTGCAGGGTTCCGAGCGCCGTTGCGTGACACGCTCCTGGCCGTCCCTGGGGCTCGTCGGTGCACGTCCTTGTGCACCGACGGTCACACAACGGCGCTCGGAACCCTTTGCTAACGACAAGGTGCATCCTGCACACAACACCGTCATTGACCTTGATCTTGACCTTCGCCCAGTAGCTCCGCTGCACAGCAGCGCCGGCGGCCATGGGCCTGTGTGAGTGCCGTCGATGGCCAGGGATGGCCATCGCCGAGCCCCATGGACGGCTTGTAGCGTGCCGAACACAGGCCCATGGCCGCCGACGCCAGACACCTATCTCAAACAATGAACGCACTAAAATAAAAAGCACAAACAAAAACCGGGGCACAAGGCCCCGGTTTCTGGTCACACCAAAACCGTATCAGACACGTTCGAATACGGTAGTGATGCCCTGCCCCAGACCAATACACATGGTCGAGACACCAACAGTGCCGCCATTCTGCTTCATCACGTTCAGCAGCGTGCCGGAGATGCGGGCGCCGGAGCAACCGAAGGGGTGACCCAGGGCGATAGCGCCGCCGTGCAGGTTGACCTTGGCTTCCATCTTGTCCAGCAGTTTGAGGTCTTTCAGCACAGGCAGGGCCTGGGCAGCAAAGGCTTCGTTCAGCTCGACAAAATCGACGTTATCCATGGTCATGCCAGCGCGCTTGAGCGCCTTGTGCGTAGCCGGGACCGGACCGTAGCCCATGATCGCCGGATCAACACCAGCAACTGCCATGGAACGGATAACCGCCATCGGCTCAAGACCCAGGGCCTTGGCGCGCTCGGCAGACATCACGATCATGCAGGAAGCACCGTCAGTGATCTGTGAAGAAGAACCGGCTGTCACGGTACCGCCCTTGGGATTGAATGCCGGCCGAAGGGCCGCCAGGCTTTCCAGGGTAGTCTCGGGACGGATGGTTTCGTCTTCAGTGAAGACTTTCAGGAAACCGTCAGCATCGTGGCCGTGCATCGGGATGATTTCATCCTTGAAGCCGCCATTGATGGTCGCCTTGTGCGCCAGCTGGTGCGAACGCAGGGCAAACTGGTCCTGCTGCTCACGGGTAATGCCGTGCATCTTGCCCAGCATTTCCGCAGTCAGACCCATCATGCCGGACGCCTTGGCAGCGTACAGAGACAGGCTCGGGTTTGGATCAACGCCGTGCATCATGCCGACGTGGCCCATGTGCTCAACACCACCGACGACGAACACATCACCGTTACCGGTCTGGATCGCCTGGGCGGCAGTGTGCAGCGCGCTCATGGACGAACCACACAGGCGGCTCACGGTTTGCGCCGAGCTGGTGTGCGGGATCGGCGTCAGCAGAGAGATCATGCGGGCAACGTTCCAGCCCTGCTCCAGGGTCTGGTTTACACAGCCCCAGATAACATCTTCCACTTCTGCGGGATCTACTTTCGGGTTACGTGCCAGCAGACCGGTGATCAGGTCGGCAGACAGGCTCTCGGCACGTACGTTACGGTACATGCCACCCTTGGAACGGCCCATCGGGGTGCGGCCGAAGTCGACAATAACGACGTCTCTCGGATTCAGGCTCATAGATTCACTCTCGCTCTGTGCGTTCCGCGGTTAACCGAAGAATTTCTGGCCGTTCTTGGCCATTTCACGCAACTTTTCAGTCGGCGCATACATGGGACCAAATTCGGCGTACTTGTCTGCAATGGCCACAAACTCAGCCACACCCAGGGTGTCGATATAGCGCAGCGCACCACCACGGAAGGGCGGGAAGCCGATACCGTAGATCAGACCCATGTCGGCGTCGGCAGCACTTTCAACAATGCCGTCTTCCAGGCAGCGAACGGTCTCAAGGCACAGCGGAACCATCATGATCTCGATGATTTCTTCGTCAGTGAACTCGCGGTTCTCCTGCACGACTGGCTTGATCAGCTCATAGGCTTGCGGATCGACAACTTTCTTCGGCTTGCCCTTCTTGTCAGTCTCGTACGCGTAGAAGCCCTTGCCGGTCTTCTGACCCAGACGGCCTTCGTCATACATGACGTCAGCGGCGGTACGCACGTTATCAGCCATGCGATCCGGGTAACCTTCAGCCATGACATCACGACCGTGGTGACCGGTATCCAGGCCTACTACGTCCAGCAGGTAAGCCGGGCCCATGGGCCAGCCAAACTTCTCCATGACCTTGTCGACGCGCTGGAAGTCTGCACCCATGTTCACCAGGCGAGCAAAGCCGCCGAAGTAAGGGAACAATACGCGGTTAACCAGGAAGCCCGGGCAGTCGTTAACAACAACTGGGGTCTTGCCCATTTTCTTGGCGTAGGCAACGGTAGTGGCAATCGCCTTCTCGCTGGACTTCTCGCCGCGGATAACTTCAACCAGGGGCAGCATGTGCACGGGGTTGAAGAAGTGCATGCCGCAGAAGTTTTCCGGACGCTTGAGCGCCTGGGCCAGGTAAGTGATGGAGATGGTCGAAGTGTTGGAAGCGATGATCGCATCTTCACGCACGTGACCTTCCACCTCAGCCAGCACAGATTGCTTGATCTTGGGGTTCTCGACGACCGCTTCTACCACGATATCGACATTGCCGAAATCACCGTAGGACATGGTCGGGCGAATCGCGTTCAGCGCAACGGCCATCTGGTCAGGCTTCATGCGGCCCTTGGCGACACGGCTGCCGAGCAGCTTGGCAGCCTCGTCCAGACCCATCTGGATGCCTTCTTCGCGAATATCCTTCATCAGGATCGGCGTGCCTTTGGAAGCAGACTGGAAAGCGATACCGCCACCCATGATGCCCGCACCCAGTACCGCAGCCAGCTTAACGTCAGCGGCTTGCTTGTCGTACTGCTTGGCTTTGCCTTTCAGCGCTTGATCATTCAGGAACAGACCAACCAGCGCCTGAGCAACGGAAGTCTTGGCCAACTTGGCAAAACCAGCGGCTTCGATTTCCAGCGCTTTTTCGCGGCCATGGGCTGCGGCTTTCTGGATAGTCTTGATCGCTTCAACCGGGGCTGGATAGTTCGGGCCAGCCTGGCCAGCAACGAAACCTTTAGCGGTTTCGAACGCCATCATCTGTTCGATGGTGTTGAGCTTGATCTTTTCCAGCTTGGGCTGACGCTTGGCCTTGAAGTCCAGCTCGCCACTGATGGCGCGCTTGACCAGGTCCAGAGCAGCAGCATGCAGCTTGGCGTCTTCAACAACCGCATCAACGGCACCCATTTTCAGGGCCTTGTCTGCACGGTTCTCGGAACCGCCACAGATCCACTCGATAGCGTTATCAACGCCGATCAGACGTGGGGTACGTACGGTACCGCCAAAGCCCGGGTAGATACCCAGTTTGACTTCCGGCAGGCCGACCTTGGCGCTGGCGGCCATAACGCGATAATCACAGGCCAGGCACATTTCAAAACCGCCGCCCAGCGCCATGCCATTGATGGCAGCCACAGTGGGGACGTTGAGGTCTTCAAAGGCATTGAAGATCTGATTGGCCTCCAGGTTGCCAGCAACCAGGTCAGCTTCGGGCAGTTGGAACGTCTCAACGAACTCGTTGATGTCAGCACCGACGATGAACACGTCTTTGCCGCTGCTGACGATAACGCCCTTGACGCTGCTATTGGACTGAATGGCCTCGACGGCAGCTTGCAGCTCCGCCAGGGTGGCACGATTGAACTTGTTGACAGACTCGCCCTGCAGATCGAACTTGAGCTCGACGATGCCGTCTTCAAGGGCTTGAACCGTGATGGCTTTACCTTCGTAAATCATCAACTGATCTCCACGCTATGAAAGCACTTGAGAAACACCTTCCCGGAACAGGCTGAATCGATGATGCAGCCTGACAACCCGGAGGATGCCATGATGGTTCCCGGCGATAGTTTGTTCTGGCCAGGCCAGAAAAATTCATACGCTTGTTTGATTCGGGTGCGCACACCTTCGTGCAAATCGCCGCTGTTGTCAATCAGGCGGGGCTGTCAGCGGCATTCAAGCATGCGGTTTTCTGATTCATTTCCTTTCTAAAACAAGAGGATAAAAACGAAATCAATAAACAACATAACATCCGAACGAGATAGCCATTTGCCGCTATGACTGGGTCGCTTCGGGCAACAATGCTAACGCTCGATCCAGCTCCATCAAAGGCTCCAGCGTCTGCGGCTCTATCCAGAACACCAACACCGAGAACGACTGCCGATCAATCCGGCGAATGCCCTCGGGAAGCGCATCCAGCACTGGCTGAGCACCCGAACTCTCCGGGCTGCCCAGCAACCAGGTCCAGCCGGACTCGGTTCGCTGGCAACTGAACTCCTGGCTCATGGGGCAGCGGGTGAGCGATTTGCGGTAACCCACGCAATGCTCCAGAAGCGGATTGTGGTCGGCCTGCAACTGCCTCTCTACCCGGAAGCCAAGCTTGCGCGCCTCCTCTCGTAACCGCTGGATATGCATGATGCGCCCGCGGGGCATGAGCTTGAACAGGTTGGCTACCAGTATGGCCGCCACCACACCAACGATGATCCAGCTCATGAGGGCACGCAGCGGTACCAGGCCGCGTGCTCTGGATGCTGGACTGACGCGCAAAGACTGTTACTATCGAACGGAAAAACAGGAGAAACCTGCATGCTCTACTCTCACGTGTTGGTCGCCGTAGATCTTATAGATGAATGCCGAGCGGTTGCCGACCATGCCATGGCTCTGGCCAAGGCACTGGATGCCCGACTGACCCTGCTGCATGTTGTCGAACCCCTGGCTATGGCCTACGGCGGCGATGTACCCATGGACCTGTCCATGCTGCAACAGCAGCAGTTCGAGCAAGCCCGCGAACGGATGACGCTGTTTGCCAACGATTATTCACTGCCGGAAGAGCAGATGCAGATCGCCTTTGGCCATCCGCGTCAGGAGATCCATCGTGTCGCTACTGACCAGCAGTGCGATTTGATCGTCGTCGGCAGCCACGGCCGTCATGGCCTCGCCCTGCTCCTCGGCTCTACCGCGAACGACGTACTGCACGGCGCGCCTTGTGATGTTATTGCGGTGCGGTTGGCCAAGAAGAAGAAAGGCTGAGCGCTGAAGCGAAGCTGCAAGTCTGGGGGCCGCCGCCACGTCTCCACCTTTTCTTTGAATATTTAAACCCAAAGTCAAAATGGATCCCCGCCTTCGCGGGGATGACGTTGCTGACGCAGCACGATTTTTTGCTCAAACCATCTTATTGCTCAAACCATCGCTCAAACCGTCACCGCCACCCAAAACCTCGTCATTCCCGCGAAGGCGGGAATCCAGGCGGAGGTCGGCTGCACCGCTCCCCACGCACACAAAGTACAGTCTCGATTTACCCTCCCCCCAATGAATCCGGAAGTTGGCTAGGATGAACTAGGCAACGCCGCCTAACCGCCCGCCATATCCTCCAATTCCGCCCAGCGCTCCATCGCCTTGTCCAGTTCAGCCTGTTTTGCGGCCATGGCATCCAGTACCGAGGTCGTTTTTTCCATGGATTGCTGATAGAACGTTGGATCATTGACCTTGGCCTGAAGGGCCGCCAGTTCAGCTTCCAGCTTCTCCATCACTGCAGGCAATCCGTCCAGCTCTCGCTGGATTTTATAGCTCAGTTTGACTTTGGCTGGTGCTGGGGCGGCTGGCTCTGCTGCAGATGTCGGCGCAACTGCGGGTGCCGCTTCGGCAGGCGTATCCGTTGCCATGGCCTTGGAATCCCACTCGGCCAGCATCTCGATCTTGCCGCCCTGGCGCAGCCAGTCGGCGTAGCCGCCCACGTACTCACGCACATTGCCATGGCCCTCAAAGACCAGGCTGCTGGTAACCACGTTGTCGAGGAAGGCCCGGTCGTGGCTGACGATCAGCACGGTACCGTCAAAGCCGGCCAGCACTTCTTCCAGCAGTTCCAGGGTTTCCACATCCAGGTCGTTGGTTGGCTCATCCAGTACCAGCATGTTGGCTGGCTTGCTGAACAGGCGTGCCAGCAGCAAGCGCGCACGTTCACCGCCAGACAAAGCCTTGACCGGCGTGCGTGCACGCTCAGGTGAAAACAGGAAATCGCCCAGGTAGCTGATTACATGGCGGCGCTCGCCGTTGATCTCGATAAAATCGCGACCTTCGGAGATGTTGTCGATCACCGTGGCTTCCAGATCAAGCTGGGCGCGCAACTGGTCAAAATAGGCCACTTCCAGCTTGGTACCGTGCTTGACGCTACCGCTGGTGGGCTCGAGCTTGCCGAGCAGCAGCTTGAGCAGCGTGGTCTTGCCCGAACCGTTGTTGCCGATCAGACCGATACGGTCGCCGCGCAGCACGTTCAAGTTCAGGTTACGTACCAAGGGCACGTGGCCCGGCCAGGCGAAGCTGACCTTGTCGAGCTCGATCACGCGCTTGCCGGAAGAGTCTGCGGTTTCCAGCTGGAAACTGGCCTTGCCCTGACGCTCAAGACGCTGAGCACGCTCGTTGCGCATTTCCTTCAACGCCCGCACGCGGCCTTCGTTACGGGTGCGGCGGGCCTTGATGCCCTGGCGAATCCAGACCTCTTCCTGGGCCAAACGCTTGTCAAACAACGCGTTAGCCGTGGCTTCTGCGGCCAGTTGTTGCTCTTTATGCTCAAGAAAGCTCAGGTAGCCGCCCTGCCAGTCAATCAACTGACCACGGTCCAGCTCCATGATGCGCGTCGCCAATGCCTGCAGGAATTGACGATCGTGGGTGATGAACAGTACGGCGCCGCGGAAATCCAGCAGCACCTGTTCCAGCCAGGCGATGGTGTGAATATCCAGGTGGTTGGTGGGCTCGTCGAGCAGCAGCACATCGGGCTCTGAAACCAGCGCCTGGGCCAACAATACGCGTCGACGCCAACCACCGGAGAGCTCGGACATCTTCTTCTCAGCCGGCAAACCCAGCCGCGTCAGCGTGGTTTCAACCAACTGGTTCAAACGCCAACCGTCTTTCGCCTCGAGACGCTCCTGGACTTTCTCCAGACGCTCCAGCTCGGCCTCGCCCATTTCGCCGTGGATCAGGTGGTGGTATTCGGCAAGCAGATCACCCACGCCAGCCAGACCAGCTGCGACCACGTCGTACACCAGGCTGTCGTCGGCCTTGGGCAATTCCTGCGGCAGTTGCCCGATCTTCAAGCCGGGCGCGTACCAGATCTCTCCCTCATCACTGTTTTGCTCGCCGTTGAGCAGCTTGAACAGGCTCGACTTGCCAGCACCGTTACGGCCGATCAGACAGACGCGCTCACCACGATCAAGCTGAAAGCCGACCTTGGTTAACAGTGGATTCAGGCCATAGGCCAGGGAAACATCGGTAAATGAAAGCAGCGCCATAACACACCTTTTAATTAATCAGGGCGGCATTCTACCTGTTGCGGCGCAGCGCTGCCCGTACTTTGCATGACGCCCCTATGCCCCTAGCAGACAAACCGCTAAACTCGGGCCATCTGGATGTGCCGAATCGCAGCAGTGCGGTGCCGATCCCACGCCTTCACCATTCTATTAATGGCCCTCGGGTCAGGATGAACAATGCCCTTCAAGCAATTGAAAAAAATAAAGTTAGCCGCCGGCCTTATTCTTACTTCGCTGCTGGCCAGTCAAAGCCTGCAAGCCGACACGCTGCAGCAACGCCAGCAATATGATCAAGCCATGGCCGCGCTCAAGGGCGGCCAGATGCAGCGCTATGAAACACTTAAAAATCAATTGCGCGACTACCCGCTCTACCCTTATCTGCTGCTCGAAGCACTGCAACAACGTGGCAATGCGGTCAGCCACCAGGAAATGCAGAACTTTTTTGTCGCGCATGGCGATTTGCCCACCGCCCAGCGCCTGAAGAACGACTGGCTGCGCCGCCTCGCCCGCGACGGTGAATGGCGTCAATTGAATGAGAACTACGACACCCACAGCCAGAACGCTGGCATCGACTGCCAGATCGCCTTCCAGCGCTGGCGTGAGGGCAATCAGGTTGAGGCCATGCAGCGCGCGCAGGAGCTGTGGACCGTAGGCCGTTCGCAGCCCAAGGACTGCGATCCGCTATTTGACCGCTGGCGTGCTGCCGGCGGCCTGACCGAAGATGTCGCCTGGGCCCGTATTCGCGAAGCGCTGCTGTACCGGCAAGACGCCCTCGCCCGCTATCTGACTCGCTACCTGCCCAGCCAGAAAGCGCTGGCGGAACTCTTTGTCGACACCGCCACCAAGCCGCAAGGTCTCAACCAGTTTGGTAACTTCCGCCCTGGAGCGGGCAAACCTGCCGACAAGCTGGCAGACATTGCCACCGTATCGCTGCGCCGCATGAGCCGTGACGATCCGGCCACCGCGATGGCGCTCTGGCCGAATTATCGTGACTTGCCCTATAAAGAAGCTGACCGCCTGGCGATCACCCGCGACATCGGTACGCGCATGGCCCGCCGACACAACCCTGCGGCACTGCCGTTTATGGCAGCCAACGATCCGGCAATGAAAGACGATCAGATCAGCGAATGGCGTATCCGCTTGGCGCTGCGCAGCGGTGAATATGACACCGCACGCACGCTGACCAGCAGCATGCCCGAAAGCATGCAGGAGCAAAATCGCTGGCGTTATTGGAAGCTACGCAGCCAGCAACTGGCGCAACCAGAGGTCGGTGAACTGGTGACTGAATACGCCAGCCTGGCTGAGCAACGGGATTTCTACGGCTTTTTAGCCGCCGAGCGCAGCAACAAGCCCTATGCACTGAATCACACCCCCGCACATGTGGATCCCAAGGTCTTTAGCAAGGTCAGCAATACTGGCGGTATCCGCCGCGCACGTGAATTTTTCGCCCGCGGGCAGATTGTCGACGCGCGCCGCGAGTGGTACCACGTCGCTCGCTTTTTCAGCCGCGAGGAAATGATCGCTCAGGCAGTCATGGCCAAGGATATGGAATGGTACTTCCCGGCGATTCGCGGCATCAGCCAAGCGCAGTATTGGGATGACCTGGATATCCGCTTCCCGATGGCCTATGAAGACTCGATCCGTGCACAGGCACAGGCGCGCCGGCTTGGTTCTCCCTGGGTCTACGCCATTACTCGCCAGGAAAGCGCCTTTATGGCCGATGCGCGCTCCCACGCCGGCGCTATGGGCCTGATGCAGCTGATGCCAGCCACTGCCCGGGAGACAGCGCAGCGCTATGGTATCAACCTGAGCAACCCGAACGACGTGCTGATTCCCGAGCGCAATATCGCCCTGGGCACGGCCTATCTATCCCAGTTGCACAATCAGTTTCAGGGTAATCGGGTGCTAGCTTCGGCCGCTTACAACGCCGGCCCTGGCCGCGTACGCCAGTGGACGCGGGATATGCAGCCGCTGCCATCGGATATCTGGATCGAGACCATTCCCTTCGACGAGACCCGCACCTATGTACAGAGCGTGCTTAGCTACGCGGTCATCTATGGGAACAAGTTGGGCATTCAGCAGCCGGTGATGGAACAACACGAGCGCTACCTGGACCGGCGCTGAAACGCGCCTGAGTCCAGTAGTTTCCGGGGCTACTCCTCGAGTAGCCTCAGACGCTCGCGAACCACCTCAACCAGCTGGTCGGGCTGGAACTTGGAGAGAAAGCCATCACAGCCGACCTTCTCGACCATGGCCTTGTTGAAGTTACCGGACAGTGAGGTATGCAGTACCACGTACAGATCCTTCAGGCGTGGATCCTTGCGGATTTCCGAGGTCAGGCGGTAGCCATCCATCTCCGGCATTTCCGCATCGGTAATCACCATGAGCAGCCGCTGTGAGATGTTTTCATCTTCGTCTGCCCAGGCCTGCAGCTGACGTAACGCACGCAAGCCATCAGTCGCCACGTGCATCTTCAGATCCAGCTGTGACAGGGTCTCGCGCAGCTGATTGATACCCGTTGGCGAATCGTCCACCAGCAGCACTTCACGGCCGCGAGCCTTGCTCAATAGCTCGTCATCCAGCAAACCTTCGCTGACCTTGGCATTGAACGGCACGATTTCCGCCAGCACTTTCTCCACGTCGATAATTTCTACCAGACGCTGATCATCCAGACGGGTAATGGCAGTCAGGTAATGCGTGCGCCCTGCCCCGCGTGGCGGCGGCTGCACAGAGTCCCAGTTAAGATTCATGATGCGATCAACGCCACCGACCAGAAACGCCTGCACCGAGCGATTGTATTCAGTGATGATGATGGTACTGTCCGGCAACGCCTGCTGCGGGCGCATGCCGATAGCACCGGACAGATCGATAACCGGTAAGGTCTGGCCACGCAGATGAATCACACCGGCCACGTGCGGGGCACGCTGAGGCATTTGCGTCAGCCGGGGCAACTGCAAGACTTCGCGGATCTTGAATACGTTCAGTGCAAATAGCTGATGGCCAGCCAACCGGAACAACAGAATCTCCAGCCGGTTTTCACCGACCAGACGCGTTCGTTGGTTGACGGTATCCAGAACTCCAGCCATGGAAAGCCTCGCAGTTGAAATGACAGATTAACTTCTAACTCAGGCTTTCAGCCCAGTCCAAGGTTATCTGCCATTTCAGTAGATTCTGAAGGGCTGCACCGCATTTAATAGCCGGAGATGAAAATGGCTTAGTAGTAAGCGTTTTCTTTCACGGTGTGGTCAGTCACGTCACGCACGGCGGTAATTTCCGGAATGCGCTCGACCATGGTTTTTTCGATGCCCTCTTTCAAGGTCACATCGACCATGCCACAACCCTGGCAGCCACCGCCGAATTGCAGAATGGCGACGCCATCCTCAACCACGTCGATCAGCTTGACCTCACCACCGTGGCTGGCCAGCCCGGGGTTGATCTCGGTCTGCAGCAGGTAGTTGATGCGTTCATTCAGCGGGCTGTCGGCGTTAACCATCGGCACCTTGGCGTTGGGCGCCTTGATGGTCAGTTGGCCGCCCATGCGGTCGACCGCGTAATCCACTACCGCATCTTCCAGAAAGGGCTCGCTGACCGAATCCAGCCAGACATTGAAAGGCTCCAGCGGAATCATGCGGTCTTCCGGCTTTTCTTCACCGGGTTTGCAGTAGGCGATACAGGTTTCAGCATAGGGCGTACCCGGCTGAGTAATGAAAACGCGGATGCCTATACCGTCAGTATCCTGCTTGGAAAGCAGATCGCCCAGGTATTCCTGCGCCGCGGTTGTCAACAAAATGCCTGCCATGAATTGCCTCGTACTCAATGACTTTAATGCCGCTAGTGTACGGGATTGCACTCGGCGAATAAAGTCCTACCTTTCCACTAGGTTATTTCCTCTGCTTACAGATAGCCAAGCGCTTGGCGTTCAGTGTGCGCTGCGCATCTGTTAGAATGGCGGGCTTTTCCGTGTGTCTTACCCGTGTGTAACAGAGTCCGGAGTATCAATGTCTGCGCAACAGTCTGATCGCAACGCCCGCCTGAACGCCCTGAATGCTGCCCTGCGTGAGCGCATTCTGATACTTGATGGCGGTATGGGCACGATGATCCAGAGCTACAAGTTCGAAGAAAACGACTTCCGTGGAGAGCGTTTTGCCGACTGGCCGTCGGACTTGAAAGGCAACAATGATCTGCTGGTGATTACCCAGCCAGACGCGATTGCGGCTATGGAAAAGGCCTACCTGGATGCCGGCGCAGACATCATCGAGACCAATACCTTCAACTCCACCAGCGTCTCCCAGGCCGACTACGGCATGCAGGACCTGGCCTATGAGCTGAACCTGGAAGGCGCGCGCCTGGCTCGTCGCGTATGCGACGAGAAAACCGCTGAAACGCCGGAGCGCCCGCGCTTTGTCGCCGGTGTACTGGGGCCGACCAGCCGCACCTGTTCGCTGTCGCCCGACGTCAACAACCCCGGTTACCGCAATATCACTTTCGACCAACTGGTTGAGGACTACATCAATTCGACCAAGGGTCTGATCGAAGGTGGCGCCGACCTGATTCTGATAGAAACCATTTTCGATACGCTGAATGCCAAGGCAGCGATCTTCGCTGTGCAGGAAACCTTCGACCAGTTGGGCGTGGAACTGCCGATCATGATCTCCGGCACCATCACCGACGCCTCCGGCCGTACCCTGTCAGGGCAGACTACCGAAGCCTTCTGGAACTCGGTCTGCCATGCCAAACCCATTTCCGTCGGCCTGAACTGCGCGCTGGGTGCCAAGGAACTGCGCCCCTATCTGGAAGAGCTGTCCGACAAGGCCGCCACGCATATCTCCGCTCACCCGAATGCCGGCCTGCCGAACGAGTTCGGTGAATACGACGAAATGTCCGAGCAAACCGCGGCGATCATTGAAGAGTTTGCTCAGGCAGGCTTCCTGAATATTGTTGGCGGCTGCTGTGGTACGACGCCGGCACATATCGAAGCGATCGCCAAAGCCGTCGCCAAGTATCCGCCACGCGCCATCCCGGACATTCCCAAGGCCTGCCGCCTGTCCGGCCTTGAGCCATTCACGATTGACCGCAGCTCGCTGTTCGTCAACGTTGGCGAGCGTACCAACATTACCGGCTCTGCCCGCTTCGCCCGGCTGATCCGTGAGGACAACTACACCGAAGCCCTGGAAGTCGCCCTGCAGCAGGTTGAAGCCGGCGCGCAGATAATCGACATCAACATGGATGAGGGCATGCTGGATTCGAAGAAGGCGATGGTCACCTTCCTGAATCTGATTGCCGGCGAGCCGGATATCTCCCGCGTGCCGATCATGATCGACTCGTCCAAATGGGAAGTGATCGAAGCCGGCCTGAAATGCATCCAGGGCAAGGGCATCGTCAACTCGATCTCCATGAAGGAAGGCGTCGAGCAGTTCAAGCAGCAGGCGCGCCTGTGCAAGCGCTACGGCGCGGCCGTGGTGGTCATGGCCTTTGACGAACAGGGCCAGGCCGATACTGCCGCGCGCAAGCGCGAGATCTGCAAGCGCTCTTACGACATTCTGGTCAATGAAGTCGGCTTTCCGCCGGAAGACATCATCTTTGACCCGAACATCTTCGCCATCGCCACCGGTATCGAAGAGCACAACAACTACGCCGTCGACTTTATCGAGGCCTGTGCCTATATCCGTGACGAACTGCCCTACGCGCTGACCTCCGGCGGCGTGTCCAACGTGTCCTTCTCGTTCCGTGGCAACAACCCGGTGCGTGAGGCGATCCACTCGGTGTTCCTGCTGCATGCGATTCGCAACGGCCTGACTATGGGTATCGTTAACGCCGGCCAGTTGGAAATCTACGACGAGATCCCGAAGAAGCTGCGCGATATCGTTGAAGACGTGGTGCTCAACCGCTCACCCGGCGGCACCGATGCGTTGCTGGCCGTAGCCGATGAATACAAGGGCGACGGCAGCGTCAAGGAAGCGGAAAGCGAAGAGTGGCGCGGCTGGGACGTGAACAAGCGTCTGGAGCATTCGCTGGTCAAGGGCATCACCGCGTTCATCATCGACGATACCGAAGAAGCCCGTCAGCAATGCGCGCGCCCGATTGAAGTGATCGAAGGCCCGCTGATGGCCGGCATGAATATCGTGGGCGACCTGTTCGGTGCCGGCAAGATGTTCCTGCCGCAGGTGGTCAAATCTGCCCGCGTGATGAAGCAGGCAGTCGCGCACCTGATTCCCTTTATCGAACTGGAAAAGGGCGACAAGCCCGAAGCCAAGGGCAAGATCCTCATGGCCACGGTCAAGGGCGACGTGCACGACATCGGCAAGAACATTGTCGGCGTGGTCCTCGGCTGTAACGGCTACGACGTGGTCGATATGGGCGTGATGGTGCCAGCGGACAAGATCCTGAAAACCGCGATTGAAGAAAAGTGCGACATCATCGGCCTGTCCGGTCTGATCACTCCGTCGCTGGATGAGATGGTCCACGTCGCCAAGGAAATGCAGCGCCAGGGCTTTACTCTGCCGCTGATGATTGGCGGCGCGACTACTTCCAAGGCGCACACAGCGGTGAAGATCGAGCCGCACTACAAGAATGATGCAGTGATCTACGTCACCGACGCCTCGCGCGCTGTGGGTGTAGCCACCAGCCTGCTGTCCAAGGAAATCAAGCCGGACTATATCGCCAAGATCCGTGCGGATTACGAAGTGGTACGTGAACGCACCGCTAACCGTAGCGCCCGCACCCAGTACCTGAGCTACGAGCAGGCCAAGGCCAACAAACTGCAACTGGACTGGGATAACTACCAGCCACCGGTGCCGACCTTTACCGGCATCAAGACACTGGACGATATCGACCTGGCGCAACTGGTTGAATTTATCGACTGGACTCCGTTCTTCATCTCCTGGGATCTGGCCGGCAAATACCCGCGCATCCTTGAGGATGAAGTAGTCGGCGAAGCCGCGCGCAGCCTCTTCTCCGACGCCCAGGCGATGCTCAAGCGGATGATCGACGAGAAGCTGATCCGCGCCAAGGCGGTGCTCGGTTTCTGGCCGGCTAATCAGGTCGATGACGATGATATCGCCCTGTTCGATGAACAGGGTAAAGACATTGCCACCCTGCACCACCTGCGCCAACAGGGCATCAAGCCGGACAACAAGCCCAGCCAGTCGCTGGCCGATTACGTCGCGCCCAAGGCCTCGGGCAAAACCGATTACGTCGGCGGCTTTATTACTACCGCCGGTATCGGTGCCGAAGAGTTGGCCAAGGAATACGAAGCCAAGAACGACGATTACAACGCGATCATGGTCAAGGCTCTGGCCGACCGTCTGGCCGAAGCCTGCGCCGAATGGTTGCACCGTGAGGTACGCACCCGTTATTGGGGGTATGCTGGTGACGAGCAGTTGGATAACGACCAACTGATCAAGGAAAAATACCAGGGCATCCGCCCTGCCCCAGGCTACCCGGCCTGCCCGGATCATACCGAGAAGGCCACGCTGTTCAGCCTGCTGGATCCCGAGCAGAACTGCGGCGTGACCCTGACCGAAAGTTTCGCCATGTTCCCGACCGCAGCCGTCAGCGGCTGGTACTTCTCGCACCCGGAGTCGAAATATTTTGCCGTGGGTAAGATCACCAAGGATCAGGTCGAGTCGTATAACGAGCGCAAAGGGCAGGAACTGAGTATCACCGAGCGCTGGTTGTCGCCGAACCTGTCCTACGACAATTGATCCGCTGACTTGACCGACCGCTAGCCTGTGCCATGATGCGCATAGGCTGGCTTAACAAAGAGGCAATGATGAGCGACCCGCACAAGCAAGAAAAGCCGGAAGGCATGACTCTAAGGGAAACCCTTTCCAGTGTGCTCTGGGCAGCTCTGGGGGTGCATAGTAACAAGGCACGCGAGCGGGATTTTACCAAGGGTAAGCCCTCGCACTTCATCATTGCCGGCGTGCTTTTCACGCTGCTGTTCATACTGATCATTTTTGGCGTGGTGAAAGGCGTGCTGCATCTGGCGGGTATCTGAAACGCATCCGGCCAGCGCAAAGACAGGCTGGCCGGAAGGTGAAAACTTGGGTTTTGAACGGTGTTGAAACGCTACATCAGTAAAACGTGATATCGAACGTGACTATCAGCTATTGCTGACCCAGATCACCGCAGTAATCACCGCGATCAAAATCAGGGCGACGGCAGCAAAGGCATCAAGGTGACTGTCAGTGTTGGACGTTTCCTGCAGGTCGTGTTCGTTCATCATGGCGATCCTTTTAATTGTTATGGGCACAGACACACTAACGTTAAGCCTGCCTGTGCCCGCCTGTCAAACCCCGAAATGCGCTTTTATAGGAATGAGTGATATGCACAGCCGGTAATGTGTAATTTGAATATAAACATATAGATAAACATTCCTTTTGTGCATATTGAAAATTTGCTATCTTTCCGCCCTTACCTACTTGCCCAATCGGCTGGCCGACGCTGAATTCAACGCGCGCCGCCTGATCACCATTCAACAGGTTGTCTGAATGTATATTTATGACGAGTATGATCAACGGATCGTCGAGGAACGCGTCAAGCAGTTCCGCGACCAGACCCGCCGCTACCTGGCTGGCGAACTGAGCGATCCCGAATTCCTGCCCCTGCGTCTGCAGAACGGTCTCTACGTTCAGCGCTATGCGCCCATGTTGCGCGTGGCCATTCCCTATGGCCTGGTATCGTCCAAGCAGATGCGCAAGCTGGCGTTTATTGCCCGTGAATACGACAAGGGCTATGCACACTTCAGCACCCGTCAGAACGTACAGTTCAACTGGCCCGCGCTGGAAGATGTGCCGGACATTCTCGCTCACCTGGCTGAAGTGCAGATGCACGCCATCCAGACCAGCGGCAACTGCATCCGTAACACCACGACCGACCAATTCGCTGGCGTCGCCGCAGACGAGCTGGTCGAT
Source organism: Halopseudomonas pelagia (assembly GCF_009497895.1). Taxonomy (NCBI): domain Bacteria; kingdom Pseudomonadati; phylum Pseudomonadota; class Gammaproteobacteria; order Pseudomonadales; family Pseudomonadaceae; genus Halopseudomonas; species Halopseudomonas pelagia. Next base: position 3,035,783 of record NZ_CP033116.1, read on the forward strand.
CCGCGTCCCTGGTGTGAAATCATCCGCCAGTGGTCGACCTTCCACCCGGAATTCGCCTTCCTGCCACGCAAGTTCAAGATCGCCGTCAACGGCGCGACCGAAGACCGTGCAGCCATCGGCGTGCACGACATCGGCCTGAACGTGGTCAAGAACGACGCCGGCGAAGTTGGCTTCCGTGTATTGGTCGGCGGCGGCCTGGGCCGCACGCCCATGGTCGGCAGCGAGATCAACGCCTTCCTGCCCTGGGAGCACCTGCTGACCTATCTGGACGCCATTCTGCGTGTATATAACCGCTATGGCCGCCGGGACAACAAGTACAAGGCGCGGATCAAGATTCTGGTCAAGGCGCTGACGCCTGAAGTGTTCGCCGAAAAGGTCAACGCTGAATGGGCGCACACCAAAGATGGTCCCGCTACCCTGACTGAAGAAGAGCTGCACCGCGTAGCCAAACACTTCAGCGCCCCTGCCTACCAGCAGTTCAGCGGTGATGATGCTGACTACCTGGCCAAGCGTGAAGCCGAGAAAGGCTTCAACAACTGGGCCATGCGCAATATCCAGGCGCACAAGGTACCCGGCTACGCTGCCGTCACCCTGTCACTGAAGCCGACTGCCGTTGCCCCCGGCGATGCGACTGACAAACAGATGGACGCCGCCGCCGAACTGGCCGACCGTTTCAGCTTCGGTGAACTGCGCGTGACCCACCAGCAGAACCTGGTGCTGGCCGATGTGCGCCAGGCCGACCTGTACGCCCTGTGGGAAGCAGCCAAGGAGCAAGGTTTTGCCACGCCGAACATCGGCCTGCTGACCGACATAATCTGCTGCCCCGGTGGCGATTTCTGCTCTCTGGCCAACGCCAAATCCATCCCGATTGCCGAAGCCCTGCAGCGCACCTTCGATGATCTGGATTACCTGCACGATATCGGCAACCTGGACCTGAACATCTCCGGCTGCATGAACGCCTGTGGTCACCACCACGTCGGCCATATCGGCGTACTGGGTGTAGACAAGAAAGGCGCCGAGTTCTACCAGGTTTCCCTGGGTGGCAACAGTGGCCGTAACGCCGCTATTGGCAAGATCCTCGGCCCGTCCTTCGCCGCCGAAGAGATGCCCGCGGTAGTGACCAAGGTGGTCGACGTCTACCTGGAACGCCGCACACCAGAAGAAGATTTTATCGACACCTTCGAGCGTATCGGCATGGACCCCTTCAAGGAGCGTGTATATGCAGCAACTCATTAAAGGCGACGCGCTGATCAAGGAAACCTGGCACGTGCTGCCAGCCGAGACCACGCTCGAAGGCCTGAGCAACAGCGACGACCTGATCGTTCCGCTCAACCTCTGGCTGGATCATTCCCACGCCCTGAAAGCACGCGACGGCGGCCTGGGTGTATGGCTGAACAGCGACGAAGAAGTGGAAGCCATCGCCGATGACCTGGAACACTTTCAGGTCATTGCCCTGAACTTCCCGGTATTCAGCGACGGCCGCAGCTACTCCAACGCCCGCCTGCTGCGTGACCGCTACGGCTACAAGGGTGAAGTCCGCGCCATTGGCGATGTGCTGCGCGACCAGCTGTTTCTGATGAAGCGTTGTGGCTTTGATGCCTTCGTGATCCGCGAAGACCGCAATGCTGAGGAAGCGCTGGAAAGCCTCAAGGACTTCTCCGAGGTTTATCAGGCGGCTACTGATCAGCCGTTGCCGTTGTTTCGTCGGCGGGCCTAAGCTATATCGTACTAAAGCCGGGGCGCCCTGCCCCGGTTGCTTTGCCCTTCCCATAAAGTCGCAAACAAGATCGTTGCAACTTCCTAGCAAACCGTAGCACTATGCCAGTAACTGCTCACACGCAGTCCCCTCTTTGCTGGCATGGATGCCCTGCTTTTCTTTTTCAGGCTCCTCTCCTCCGCATGATGGCTTGCTGTGTGGTGTGCTCGACTAGGTCGGTCATAACAGCGATATACCGCGTTCGGTTTAATGTGCTGAACAGTCTTAAACGGGCACCCAATAGGCTGAACTTCATAAATACGTTCAAGCTCGAAACCAGGATATTAAACTGCATGTCGATAACGCATTCGGTCTAATCGCTATTTGCCATCAAAGAAATATTGGGGGATTGCCTTGACACTAAAAACAATAACAATCGAGAACGTTAAGGGAATTGCTCATCAGCGGTTTGATCTCGATATCATTCCCAATAAGCCATCTCTCTTGGTTGCTCCCAATGGCTTTGGAAAAAGCTCGTTCGCTACCGCGTTCGCCTCCCTTAATGCAGCACGACTCAAGTTACCCGCAGAGAATCTCCATCGAAAAATGGAGGACAACAAGCCGAAGTTAACTATGTCGGTAGAAACAGCCGGAATAGCGATAGAACTAGTTGCTGATGAGAACATAAATGAGATTTCGGCAAAATTTGATATCCACGTTCCGGTAACTGTCAAGGTATCTGTCGCCCTGTTTGATTTTTATGCAGCTATTTTCTCTACCTCCCTAACTACTCGGCGCTCTGGGTTTAGCGATACTAATGTCACAGGATGCCAGTTGCGGGTGTCACCACTCCAGCGCTCAGGATGCGCAGCTCTGGCTGCAAGGTTGAGCGCATGTCTCTTGGCTAATATGGCTTTGTCTTCTCCTGTGTGGCGCTGCATCGGCGTCACGAAGCGGATAGCACTGTGGCGGTGCTCATAGTTGTACCACTGGACGAAGCCGTGCACCCAACGCTGGGCAGCTGATAGGTCAGCGAAGCCACTGACGGGGTAGTTCGGCACATACTTGCAGGTGCGGAACAGAGCCTCGGAGAAGGCGTTATCGTTGCTCACACGCGGTCGACTGAACGAAGGCTGGATCTGCAGATCTCTCAGCTTCTCAAGCAAGGTGACGCCTTTGAAGGGGCTGCCGTTATCAGCGTGCAGCACCAGAGGCTGGCCTACCATGTTTTCGGCCAGCACGGCTCGTTCAATGACACGGCGTGAGTTAGCTGCAGACTCCCCCAGAAAGGCTTCCCAGCCCACGACTTTACGGCTGAAGATGTCGAGGATCATCACCAGATAGTAGTAGGTACCCTTGGCTGGCCCAGGAAGCCAGGTGCAGTCCCAGGACCATACCTGGTTGGGGGCGATTGCTGTATGTGTAGTCGGCGCTGGCTGTGATTTGCGGGCTTTGGCGCGTCCCCGGTGTGCCAGCTGGCCATGTTTACGCAGTACTCGATAAAAGCTCGATACGGAGGCAATGTAACGCTGCTCTTCATCCATCAGCCGAATAACAATCTGATCCGGCGGTAAAGCAGCAAACTCGTCACGGTGGCATTGCCTCAAGATCTCAGCCTCTTCTTCTGGGGTCAGCGCATTAGCAGGGGCTGGGCGTTCGGCTACAGGGCGTTTATCGCCTGTTAGCTTTCCCGCCTGCATCCAGCGTTGGTGAGTCCGGATAGAAATCCCGACGACTTCACAGGCAGCCGTCAAGGTGGCGCCCTCGTTGCAGGCGACAGCAATCAGCTCTACGGCACGTTGGCGATCCTCGATGCTGATCATGACTCCTCGTCCCCCCAGATCGCCCGTGCTTTTTTTGACAGCGTCAGCAGTGCTGCTGTCTCCGCGAGTGCTGTGTTCTTGCGATGTAGCTCTCGTTCCAGCTCTTTGATCCGCTTGCGCTGCTGCTTGGCTTCATCCGCTTCTCGACGGCGGTCCTCATAGGACAGGCTGGCGGCTTGTTCGCAGTCATGACGCCAGCGTTGCAGCTGCTCGGGATACAGTCCCCGTTGACGACAATAGGCAGCAACGTCTTCGGTGTTCATCGCTGCGGTCTCAACCACCGCTGCAAACTTGTCTCGGGACGACCAGCCGGACGTACCCTGGTCACTTGCATCGGGCAAGCAGCGTCCCTCAGCACGAGCTTCTTTGCGCCACTTGTAAACAGTGGCTGGCGAGATACCCTCCTGCCGGGCGACCTCTTCTACGCTTTGGTTATAAGGCGGTAACAGCTTGGCCACAGCGGCCTGACGTCGCTCATCGGAATAGCGAGGCATACAGATCTCCAAACGCCCCTGAATGTTTAAGAGAGTGTAACAAGGGACGCGACATCAATCCTGACAGAGGGGGGTTCTGAGTAGCCGTCTAAGAGCTAAAGCCACAAAACGAAATATGGGTGGATTCACTTCGGTGTCGGCATCGCTGGAAATCGATCAGGTTATCTTAGTCGATCGGATTCCTCAAAAGGTTCAGTTTGGGTATAGCCTTGCAGAGTGCCGAAAAGAATTCGGAAAGAATGGGAAGATTCTAAAGAGTATCCAAGCAGTTTTAGTCGAGCACAGCATTGCTGACAACCTTTTGAAGCTCGAACCAGAAATCAAAAAACTTTCCGGCGTTCGCAACCATAAAGCGCTGTCGGATGCGGTAGGCAAGATTAATGCGCAAATCGGCAACACGGAACAGATTTTACATTGGTCTGCCGCTCACGCAGAAGCCGATTTGGAGTCAATTCAGCCAATCGCACTTGTCGCTGACGCGCTGGCCAAGTTTAATGAAAGCCTGCCGACGCGCTTAGACAAACTATTAGGCGCATTTCAATTATTTCAACTGCACGCAAAAGATAGAACTCAGTTTATAAACTCATGCAAGTACAGCAGCTATCTCGCGGAAAAATATAGTCACGAATCAATCATCAGATCATTTGACACGACATGGAAAGGCATCAAGCCGAAGGAGTACAAAGGAAAACTTGTGGTCGACTTTCCATTGGCAATAGATATTTCCAACGGTCAGCGCGACTCATTGAGCTTTGCCGCCTGGCTTCAAAAAGTAGCAGCTTCTACTGCATCCCGCGACTGCATAATAATTATTGATGAGGTTTTTGATTATTTAGACGACGCGAATTTGGTGGCAGTTCAATACTACATTTCTAATTTAATTAAAGAAAAAAAGGCAACATCCGGTCGCGTTTACCCCCTAATCCTGACGCACTTGAACCCACTCTACTTCAGAAACTTCACGTTTAAGGACCAAAAAGTATACTTTCTCAAGAAGTATCAACCTTCGATAAACCCTCATTTCAAAAAGTTAATTGTAGAGCGCTCTGACCCGTCTATCAAGCTGAGTGTAGACCATCACCACCTGCACTTCGAGCCTTCCTCTGTTAATCTGCGAAATGAATTTAAGGCCCTAGGTCTCAAGGAAACGTGGGGAGACTCAACCATATTTCACAAGCACCTTAAGTTCGAATGGAATAAGTATCTCGCAAATCAAGATGATTATGATCCTTTTGCGATTTGCTGCTATGTAAGAGTAAAAATAGAAGAGCGGGTCTATAACAAGCTGCCTGATCCTGCTACTCAGTCAGCTTTCTTAGCTGAAAACGGTACAAGAAAAAAGCTGAAGCTGGCCGAGTCTAGTGGCTTGTCACTTGACGATGTCATCTATCTCTTGGGGGTTATTTACAACGAGGGCATGCACATCAGGGAGCATGTAGATAACAGCAGCCCAATTGTGGCGAAGTTGGAAAATCTGACGATCCGAAAGATGTTACTGGAGAGCGTTGAGAGCTAACAAATCATTGCACCGGACGTTTATCCTGCCACCCTATTTTGCTGCCGCAAAATAGGCACCGCCCCAAACGCCGATGAATTGAGGCGTGAAAGATAAATCAAAAACAGGAGTTAGCATGAAACAATTGAAAACATTAGCAAGTTGGTATAATTCTAAAACTAGTAGACAACGGAATATCTTGAGGATTACCGCACTTCTCCTCTCCGCATTCCCCGTTGTTGGCTGGCTCGGAGTTGCGCCCTGGATGATACCTCTGATGCTTTACTTAGAGTTCAATCTTGGCCAAAATATAGACGCTTAATCTTCTTAAACAAAGGAAACGAACATAGGAAACAAATTCATTTTCCACGATAACGCAACTGTTTAAGATGCACGTCTTTATTGCCAAAATATATAAACCTTTTCATCATGATAACGTTCTGAGCAGCCAGAGAATCTCTCATCTGAGAGAATAAAGATGCATACACCGCAGCTATTCATGAGAGATACTAGAGCAATGAGCAAGCCTAGTGAACTTGCTTTTACTTAAGTCTCAGACCGTCGAAAAGCCGAGTTTTATATCTGGAAAGGTAGCAGCATGCCAAAATATTTAGGATTTATCGATGAGTCCGGAAATCACGACCTAGATACTTCAAAAGAAGGCGTGTCTAAGTACTACGTCGTCAACGCGATCATTTGCAAAGAACATCAGTTACAACGCCTGACTAATTTTGTGGAAACACTAAGAAAGAAACACTACGGGGAGGGCGAAATAAAATCAAGTAGGACGAAAGCTGAACGCCGAATCCGAGTAATCGAAGAGCTTCGAGCGATTGATTTCAAGTTCATAGCGCTCGCTGTAAATAAGGACGAACTCCAAAAGACCGGTGGGTTCCCTCACAAGAAAAGCTTCGTGAAGTTTCTACACGGAATACTCTACAAGGGGTTGGTAGCTTCTTATCAGGACATTGCTATAAGCGCAGATGAATACGGCCGAGAGGAGTTCATGCGGGGCTTTCGAGAGTACATTTCAAAAAATCACATTCCAGACCTTTTCAAGTCATGCACGGTTGAACACGTTAAAAGCGACAGCAATGTACTAGTACAGCTCGCAGATTTTCTTGCCGGAACTATTCGCATGGTCTACGAGGGTGGTGCGTCAAAAGAGCTGATGCAAACCTTCATTGAACTGGCAAAGAAATCGAAGCTCTCAATTGAAGAATGGCCTCCTCAGTACTTTAGACGTATCGATCAGCGAACCGAGCGCAAAGAATTTGATGAAGTTGTCTTCAACGTCGCAATGAACAGCGCAGCGAATTTCATCTCCGAAAACGATGACTTCGCCGACCACGGACTACGCGAGCAACTAATTGTCCTGAAATATTTACTATTTCAAGCTCAGTTCGTACACACTGATTACATCAGCTCAGGCGAGCTTCGTGATCACCTTTCTGCGCGGGGCTGCGAACAACTTTCTGAACACCAATTTATGTCGTCGGTCATCTCCCAGTTACGCGATAGAGGTGTTCTCATCTCAAGTTCAAACAAAGGGTACAAAATACCCCAAACACACAGCGACTATATGGATTTCGTTGAACTAGTAAACGGGCAAAGCATCCCTTTACTTGAGAGATTAAGACGCGCCAAGAAGACGCTATTTGAGGCGAGCCTGGGAGAGCTCAAAACATTTGATGACCCTCAGCATGCAAGGCTAAAGCGTGTCATTGAGGCCCTAGAAGAATAGCGAAATAAAGTGAGTAACTGGGGTCAGATTGAACTAGCCCCGGTTACTTCTTCCTGAAAAAATGTCAAAGGTAGCTCGAGAATTTCAGCTAGTTTTACAGCCATTTTTGTTGCACGTAATGGCGCTGTGGGTGTCAGTCCAGTGAGAGGAATTGTCTTTGGTGTTAACGCCGCAACCGGTTACTCCGCCCTTTTGTCCTTTGTGCACGATGCTTTCTCCATTTGGTGGAGAATGTTTTACGGCCATGGTTTTATTCCTTATTGGGGTTAACTGGTTCCTGGCCACAATGACCATATCGAGCAGTACCAAGATGAGCCGCGGATGTCAAACAACTGGGAGTTGATTGGGGCAGATGAACATTAAATGTTGATTGTGTTTAGACATTGGTTTGATTTTTCTAAATTCGGTGAAAATGCTCATCTGACGCTAGCTTTCTTTGGCCCTGGTTTTCCTAATACGCGATTAACCAAAAAGAAGACCCTGCCGGGCCTTCTTTATTGGGCTTGATCGAACATCTTAGAACTTGAACAGTACCCCGACGGAATAAAGGTCAACATCACTGTCAATATCGTACCACTCCCACTCACCGACAATACCGAACTGGTTAGTGAACATATATTGAGCGCCGATCCCGTACAGTAGGTCGGTGCCATCGTCGCTAACACCGGAAGCAGCACCGCCACCTTCAACATCCCACATAATCGCGCCGAACTTGCCGAACACGCCGAACTGCTCGTTCACAGGCCAGGTGCCTTTTGCCGCGAGTGTCCAGCCGTCCACTTCGGCGCTGACTGAAGAGCCACCTATCGATCCGCTGATCTCACCGAAATCTACAAAACCTGCCTCAAAGGCGAGATTAGGATTGAGCTCCCAGCCACCAAAGACCTTCCAGCTGGTGTCTTCATCGTCGCAATTGGCGACACCGTCGCAGGCATCGATGGTTGCCTGCCCGACGCTCGCTCCAGCATAGAAGTCATTATCTGCAAGGGCATCGGCTGTCATACCCAACGTCAACAAAATTGCGCCAAAAAGCTTGGTTTTATTCATTATCTGCTCCCTGTACTAACGCTGCACAACTCATTTGGACTACTGTTTCTATAACTGCCGTATCAGTATCTTGCGATTCAGCATATAAGTATAGATCACTACGCTGGCTAAGACTGCAGCAGTCAGGGTCAGATAAAATTGCAAGGAGCAACCTGATGGATAACCTGGCACTTCAGTGTCGTTGTGGTCAGATCAAAGGCCGCGCTATCAAAGTGAATCCAGCGGACGGCACCCGCGTTATCTGTTACTGCAAGGACTGTCAGGCCTTTGCTGTCAATGGCCATTAATTTTGACCCACTTTTGGCCAATAAAATTGACCCACTTGCGTACCGCTAACCGCCGGTTTTCTGCTTCAGTCGATAGCTCTCACCTCCCAGCATAAAGATGTGTGAATGGTGGATCACGCGGTCGATGATGGGCACGGCCACGTTGTCGTCATGGAAGAACTCGCCCCAGCTGGTGAAGTCCTTGTTGGTGGTCAGGATGACCGAGCGGTACTCGTACAGGTTGTTGATCAACTGGAACAGGTTGTAGCGGGCCTGCCGTGTCATTGGCAGGTAGCCCAGTTCGTCGATGATCAGCACGTCGTACTTGCTCAGTTGATTCAAACGCTTCTTCAGCTCGCCCTTCATCTCCGCCAGCTCCAGGTCTTCGACCAGTGCCAGAGCGGTTCGGAACAGCACTTTGTAGCCAGCCTGGACAGCCTTGTGGCCAATCCCAATGGCCAGATGGGTCTTGCCCACGCCCGGTGGTCCGATGAACACCAGGTTGTCCCGGTTGTCGATAAAGCTGAAGTCCAGCAAGGCACTGACCTGCCGCTTGGTAATGGTGGTCTGGTGCCGGTAATCGAAGGCCTCCAGATGTTTCTCCGAGGGGAGCTGCGCCTGCTTGAGGTTGCGGCTCACGCGGCTGCTGGAGCGGGCGTTCAGCTCATGCTCGACCAGTGATTGGGCGAAGTTCAGGTAGGACAGTTCATTGGCTTCAGCCCTGGCCAGCAGAGTGGCCAGCTCACCGGCGGTCGCGCTGAGGCGCAGGCTTCGGTACTGCGCAATGGTGCTATCGAGCAGGCTCATGGGGTCACCCCGTGGCCAGTCGACTGGCCAACCCGGGCGTAAGCGTTCAGGTCAGCGTGACTGACCTGGCTGCCAGCTACGGGCGCATAGTCCTGATCGCTGATGACCCGACCACGCGCCTTGGCTTGCTGCCAGGCTTCGAGGTAGCGCTTGAGTCCAGTGGCAGTCAGCTCGCTGCGCTCACACAGCTCACCAAGTAGCGTGGTATCAACTGGCGCATGGGCCATAAGTAGGTCGCGTGCGGCGACCAGCTGGTCCTTGTAGATGCGCGGGGAAGTACGCTTGAGCAGTTGGCACAGGGTTGCCCCCAGGCCATCGGGCAAGATCGAGTCGATGCCGTGCTCCAGGTTGGCAATGCGCTGGGCATGGTCTCGATAATGGTTGTTGTTCTTGACCATCCGGCCCTTGGCCTTGCACAGGTCATGGGTGGCGATGAGCTCACCGCTCTCCAGATCATGGATCAGCAACTGGTCGTCCTGGGCGCTGACACCGACACGGGCTTGCTGCCACGCCATGGGCACCGAGTACTTGTTGGCCTGCCAGGAGATCAAGCCAGTCTTGTCGACCTTACGGGTCTCGATTGCTTGCGCCACGTGCAGCAGGCTCTGCGGAACGAGATAAGGCTTGAGCTGGGCACGTTCCAACGTCTCGAAATGCGCTCGTGGATGATGCCCCGTCGTGCCGTGCAAACGTGCGTTAGCCACGGTCTCAAGCCAGTCATGCAAGTGCTCGCGAACGGCGTTCTCGTCCTGGAACTGCTCGCCGTAAAAGCAGTCGCGCTTTACGTACTTGACCCCGGACTCCACCTTGCCCTTGCTCTCCGGATCATAACCCTCGCACGCGTGGATGCGGTACCCGACGGTAGTCGCATACTGGTGGAAGCGCTGGTTCAGCGTCAGCTCACGGTATTGCTCGTTGATCACCACCATCTTGGTCTGATCGTAGATGCACTCCTCGGTGACGCCGCCAAAGTAGCGGAAGGCCTCGTCGTGCATCTGGATGAATCGTTCGGTATCCAGTGGCCTGAAGTCGAGGCCGACGTACATCAGCCGGGAACAGGACAGCACAAACACCACAAAGTGAACGACGCGCTCCAGACCGCCGATCATGACGCCCCGCAGCTCACCGGGATCGACCTGACACTGGACGCCTGGTACCGACTCAACGACCGGCTCGTAATAGCGCAGCTGACCGCTGGCAACCTGCTGCTTGAGCGCTTGCACATAGCGGCGGATGCTCCGGTCTGACACCGCCAGGTCAGTGGTGCGTTCCCTCAGGCGCCGGGCCAGCTTGACCGCGCTGAGGGCTGGAAACTGACCCAGCTGATTGATCAGGTAATCACGGTGCTGGTCGAGCAACTTGGTGCGCGAAGGGTCAGCAATAGCGGCGCTAATCTGCACCTCATCTAGCTGCAGATACTTGCGTACTGTGTTCCGGGAAATCCCCAGCTCACGACTGATGGCACGGACCGACAGGCCTCGGCTCTGGTCATACAACCCCTTGATCTTGTGAATCACAACCCACTCCTTCAATGATCTGTCCCCGGCCTGTGCATAAGGCGGGTGACGCTACATGGAACGGTGGCCAATGCCACCATGGGTGGGTCAAAATTGTTGGCCAGAGGTGGGTCAGATTAATTGGCCATTAACATTTGCCCACGCCCTCAAGGCGGGTGCTGAGGTACTCGATGAGCAAGGCGGTACCGATATCTACCAATTGCCGCCCGCGCGCCTGCAAATTCAACAGGGGCTGGAACAGATTCGCTGTCTGCGGTTGAGCGAGAAGGGTCTTTATCGTTGGTATGCCGGCTGCTGTAACACACCCGTCGGCAATAGCCTGGCGCCGCGGGTGCCGATGATTGGGTTAATCCACAGCTTTATCGTCGATCCTGAACGCGAAGCCAAGCTTGGTCCGGTGCGCGCTTGCGTCAATCTGCGTGGGGCGACCGGCCAGATCCCCAAGAGCCAGCTCGATGCAGCGCCCGCACGCGGCTATGTCGGTAAGCTCATGCTGAAAATCCTCGTCTGGAAACTCAGCGGTCAAGGGCGACCAAACCCATTGTTCAGCACCAAGGGTAAGCCGCTGGCTAGCCCGCATATTTTAAGCCCCGGCGAGGAGTTATAAGGCCTCAGGAATTAATGGATTCAGAGTCCTTGATCTTCGGTCTCTGGAAAGAAACTTGGATCAGATTGATCCACCCCGATTACCCGGCATCGTAATTACTGCTACTTCAAATTAAATCGAAAGGCGAGCTCTATGAAGGTTTTGCTAATACTAGGTGCTATTGCTGTTATATTTTTTGTGTTGGTCATATTAAAGAGGCAACCTAAAAAGGGTAAAAAATACCCGACCGCACGCGTCAATCAAGCTGTAGTCAGTAAAAATCAGAACAGATTCCAAGCCACCAAGGTTGTTCCGGGAAATAACGCCTGCTTGGCGGCGCAGGACTTACAAGGCACGTTTTTTCTTAAAAACGAAGGCAATACACCCACTTTACCCCTGACAGAATGTACCCAAGGGTCGAACTGTCACTGTAAATATGACCATCAAGATGACCGCCGCAGTGACGAGGATGATCGACGTACCTTAAGCCCATTACGAAGCACGCTTTATCTCAATACTGAAGCAGATGAAAAGCGAGGCCGTAAGCGTGGACGCAGGGCCCCTGATTAATTCAAGAATCATAATTGGAGAGACCAATGGCGTCAGTGTCATTGATCATTGGTCTCTGGGAAGAAATCAGGTCACATTGATCCCCCCGATTACCCGGCCCGGTTTAGCTTTTCGAATTGGTGCATGAGAAATACTCACAAGGATTGTCGAGCATGAAAAAACTGATCATCTTCGCGCTATTGGCCTTCGCTGGCTGGAATTATTACCAGAAGAACATGGCGACGCCGATCCCTGCAGTTGTAGCTGCCCCGAGTGCCAGAAACCAGCCAGCACAGAGCTTCACATGCGATGGCCGCCAGCATTGCAGCCAGATGGGCTCAAAAGCGGAAGCTGAGTATTTTACAAGGCACTGCCCCAACACCAAAATGGATGGCGATAACGACGGCATACCTTGCGAGAACGACTCAAGGTTCTAGCGCTTGGCCGAAAGTCCACTGCGGCTAAAGACGATATTATTTTCCAGCACCCTGTCGAAATCGGGGCTCACTGCTCGACTAACTGATGACATACAAAAACATCATCCAACAAAGGTTAGGAGTGCAGCCATGCCCCGCATGATTTTTATCAATTTCCCCGTCAACGATCTGGCCGCATCAATGGCGTTCTACACCGCCATCGGATTTGAAAACAACCCGCAATTTACCGACGAGACCGCCGCCTGCATGGTCTGGAGTGAGGCGATTCACGTCATGCTGCTGACCCATGACAAGTGGCGCACCTTTACCAGCCGCCCCATCCCGCCTTCCACGTCTGGCGAAGTGATGATCGCTCTGACCTTTGACAGCCGCGAGGCGGTTGATGGCATAACGGAAACGGCAGCCGCCAACGGGGGTACAGCGGATATCAACTCCGTACAGGATCACGGTTTCATGTATAGCCGTACCATCGCTGATCCCGACGGCCACGTGTGGGAGCCCTTCTGGATGGATCCGGCGGCAATACCTCAGTAAAGAGCCGTTATTGACCGCCCCAACCGATAAAGGCATCGTGGTGACGACATCCAATCGTTAGGGGCCGTCATCATGTTGAGCATTGAACCTGCTACGGAAGCGGACCTTCCGGCTGTTCTGGATATTTACGTTCAATCAGGTCTTGATGGCGATACACATTTGCCACTGGAAGAAGCCCGGATCACTTTTGCTCGCATGCGCGCCTATCCGAATTACAAGATATATGTGGCAAGAGCAGAAAGTGGGATTGTGGGAACCTTTGCCCTGCTGATCATGGATAACCTGGGGCACCTTGGCGCTCCGTCGGCTGTGGTCGAAGATGTGGCCGTGCATGCATCAATGCAGGGGCAAGGTATCGGCAAGGCCATGATGGAATTTGCCAAGCGGGAATGTCAGAAACATGGCTGCTATAAACTGACGCTCTCTTCCAACCTCAAGCGCCACGATGCACATGCGTTTTATCTGTCATTGGGGTTTGAGCAGCATGGGTACAGTTTTGGGATTGATCCTGAATCGTGATGAATGGGCTCAGGATCAGATAGCTCCGCCTCAACTCAATAGCAGGTTTTGCTATGGCTACAGTGCCACCTTCTGCCGCTAGTGCTATATTTTGTAGCGAAGGACACCAACATCCCGACGAGACACGCTGACGGCAACGGCCTTGGGCAACATGCAAGCTCGATGACAGATGCACTTGGTATAGGCAAAAAAATAAAAGTGCAGTCTCCCTCCTCTCTTCCAGTGACAGACTATCCGTGCCGCTCGGCCTGCACGGTGCTTTACCCATGATTGCTCACACGCCAACCATCTTCGCCTCGGTGGCCTGGGTGGCTATGATCATGGCCTTTTGTCTGCTGGTTGTCGGCCGCTTCAACCAGCGCGATGGCCTGCTGACAGTGGGGGCCGGGTTGCTGGCACACGCACTGGCCTACGTCTGTTTTACCCTATTCGGTCATGCCTCCCTGTGGGTAACCTATGCCGTGCCCAATTCGCTGCTTTCGGTCGCAGTGGCCTTCTACACAGCGAGTATTTTCCGTATTGCCGAGCACCGCGTTCCCTGGCTCTGGCTGTTCAGCCTGCCGCTCTGCCAGATAGTCCTGCTTACTCTGCTGCTCAATACGCTGGAGCCGCGCACTCTGGTGGCCTCTGGAATACTCATGATCCAGTGCGCGTTCATCATCCGCTGGGCAGCACACTTCGCCCAGCCGGGCGGGCGCGCTCATATTCTGCTGATCGTCGGCGCGGGGATCAGTCTGATAGGCGTCCTCATCCGGGTGGTGTCCATTGTCGGGGGCAGCGCAGTGGAAATGCGCTATGACGTCAGTAACCTCAGGCAATCGATATCTATCAGCCTCGGCACGGTGACAGTGATGATGCTGTCGCTGGGGTTGGTGCTGATGTCCAAGGAGCGCAGTGAAGCGGCTCTCAAGTATCTTGCCCTGCGCGATGCCCTCACCGGCATACCCAACCGGCGCGCCATTCTGGAAGAGCTTGAGCGTGAAGTGGAGCGTGCGCGGCGGACTGACACCAGACTGGCCATCGTCATCATTGACCTGGATCACTTCAAGAGCATCAACGACCAGCACGGACACCTGGCTGGCGACGAGGTGTTGCGGCATTGCGTTGAGCAAATGAAAAAAAGACTGCGGCAGACCGACAGTCTGGGCCGCTACGGCGGAGAAGAGTTCCTGCTGCTGATGCCCGGCGCCACCGTGGAGGGTGCCATGACAGCGGTAGAAGATCTGCGCCAGGCCATTTCAGACAACCCCACGCTGTTTGGCCAGCAATGCATCCCCCAGAGCTTCAGCGCTGGCGTCTGGGTCGGTGTGCCAAGCGCCACAGATGATGGCAACAGCCTGATCGCTCAGGCAGATGCCGCGCTGTATGAATGCAAAGCGACAGGACGAAATACAGTGCGATTGGCTGGTGGCAAGCTGGTTGATGCAAGCGCTACTGCGGCTGTTACTACGTAACCTGACACAAGCAAGAAGGCTTCAGATTTTTTATTCCGCCTTCTCATGCCCTTCTTTTCCGAAAACACGGCCAGCCAATGTCACGGCGCCGAGGATCACCGCGCCCGCCAGTATGCCGAACAGCGCATCGAGGAGCGTTGGCACCAACCCGCCCAACACCGAGCCAATATAAGGCAGCGCCAGGGTAAACTCGGCACTGGTTAGAATTGCATGATGCACAGCACCGAAGCCGTGGGTAAGAATGCCGCCACCGACCATGAACATAGCTGCCGTGCCGACAACTGACAGGGTTTTCATCAACCAGGGCGCGATAAAGAGTATGGCGTTGCCAATACTCTTTACCAGGGCACTGGTCTTCTGGCTCAACAGCAGACCGAGATCGTCCAGCTTTACAATGCTGGCAACCAGTCCGTACACGCCAATGGTCATGATCAATGCAATGCCTGACAGTACCAGGACCTGCTGCAGGAATGGCGCGTCGGCCACTGTGCCTAGCGTGATCGCGATAATTTCTGCAGACAGGATGAAGTCGGTTCTTACCGCCCCGCTGATTTTGTTCTTCTCGAAAGCCACCATATCCACGTGCGGATCAGCCAGCGCTCGGACCGTTTCGGCATGCTTCTGCGCATCATCATGCAGAAACCGGTGTGCCAGTTTCTCGAAGCCTTCGTAGCAAAGGAACGCGCCGCCCAGCATCAATAATGGCGTTACCGCCCAGGGAATGAATGCACTGATCAATAGCGCAGCCGGCACAAGGATCAACTTGTTGCGCAAGGAGCCTTTGAACACGGCCATCACCACCGGCAATTCTCGGACTGGTTTAACACCGGTCACCTGCTGCGCGTTAAGCGCAAGGTCATCACCCAGCACGCCAGCGGTTTTCTTGGCGGCGATTTTGGTCATGATCGAGACGTCGTCGAGAATGGTGGCAATATCGTCGATTAGCGCAAGCAGACTGGAA
This sequence comes from Halopseudomonas pelagia, assembly GCF_009497895.1. Classification (NCBI taxonomy): domain Bacteria; kingdom Pseudomonadati; phylum Pseudomonadota; class Gammaproteobacteria; order Pseudomonadales; family Pseudomonadaceae; genus Halopseudomonas; species Halopseudomonas pelagia. The sequence goes on from NZ_CP033116.1 coordinate 3,051,712, forward strand.
GCCACGAGGTGAATCTCCTGTTCGTTGGAACCTGGGTAGAGGCCTGACCAGCGCCCGCAGTTTCAAAAGGGTCAAGTATACTCCGGCCCAGAAGTAGCCGAGCCAGCAATAGGCTGGCTCGGCTGCAGACCTACTCCTGCGGCGTCAACTTCAGCAGCGTACCGTTACCTCCACGCTTGCCATCTTCCAACAGCCAGATCGCACCCTCCGGACCTTGCTCAACCTCGCGCACGCGTCGCTGCAGGTCAAAACGTTCTGCCTCCTGGGCGCTTTCCCCGTCGAATTCAACACGTACCAGGCCGAGAGACGAGAGGCCACCGATAAAGCCGCTACCCTTCCACTCCGGGAAAAGATCCCCGTCATAGATGATGAAGCCTGCCGGCGAGATCACCGGCGTCCAGCTGATAGCGGGCGCTTCAAACTCTGGACGAGTGTCGTGATCGGGGATGGGCCTGCCGTCGTAGTGCTCGCCGTTGGATACGATTGGGTAGCCGTAATTGGCACCCTTTTCGATCAGGTTCAGCTCATCGCCACCTTGCGGACCCATTTCATGGGCCCACAACTGGCCGTCTGCATCGAAAGCCATTCCAAGAATATTACGGTGGCCCAAAGACCAGACCTGCGCCGCCACCTCGCCCTGATCGGTGAAGGGGTTATCATCAGGTACGCTGCCATCGTCGTTCAACCTGACCATCTTGCCCAAGTTGCCAGTCATGTCCTGCGCCGGGTCGAACTCCTGCCGCTCGCTGGAGCTGATCCACAGCATTCCTTCATCATCAAACGCAAGGCGGTGGCCGAAATGGCCATCGCCAGACATCTTCGGCGTTTGCCGCCAGATCACCTTGAGATCTTCAAGCTCGCCGCCGCCATTCTCGTCCAATACCAGCCGGGCCAGGGCTACCGCTGCGCCAGAACCACCGTCTCCAGCCTCGGCATAGCTGAGATAGACCTGCTGGTTATCTTCAAATTGCGGGTGCAATAGCACATCACCCAGTCCACCCTGCCCGGCATGAACGACCTCGGGTACGCCGCCGATGTTCCCGGTTTCACCTGTCTCCAGGTCATGCAGACGCAGGTTACCCGCCATCTCTGTTACCAGGAGCCGACCATCTGGCAGGAATGTCATGGCCCAGGGTGACTCGAACCGGGTGATCTCGGCCACCGTAAAAGGAGTACCGGAGTCGGTTGATTCCACCTCGCTCGGATCAGATGCCGCCATCGCTTCAGCTGAGTCCGTATCGGCAGCAGTAGAGGACGACTCTGCCGGGGCCGCTTGGGCTTCAGTGGTCGGCGCGGGAGGCTGATCAGGGTTACCTGGGTTCGATTGATTGTCGCAGGCGGTCAATAGCCCGAGGGTTGCTAGAAAGATCAGGGAATGTCTGAAAGGGACCATGAGTACTCCTGAGGATTGGGGAATCAATGGGTCGAATCAATGGGGTCAGAGTCATTGATCGTTGGTCTCTGAGCAAAGTTCAAGTCAGGCTTTGCCTTCTGCCCTTACCGTGCCTGACCATTAGCCAGGCCATCAACCAGCTCATCATACTTTCAGCCGTAAGTGACTGTTCCGTCTGTTAGCTAATTGTTACGCTTTATCCTCGATAGCCTGGCGATTTTCAGCACTCCTGATCGCCAACGCTCTATCCGCATCCTCGCGCAGCTTGATGGCAATATCCACAGACAGATTCAAGCGCCGCAGAATCAAGGGTTTCAGATCGTAATCAAGTGAATCGGCAGCTGAGTTTTCAATAGGCCAGGCTTTATAAACCGGTGCATCCGGCAGCGCATCTGAATGGGGTGCGGTCAGGGCTGCGTCGATTTTCTGTGCTGCGATGTGCATCGGCTCGCTTATATCGTCATGCTCCAGATGCCCGCGACGAATAAGCAGGCTTTTTACCGCAGTCAGTTGCGCAAGCAGCTGATGGCCCCTGGCAAGCAGCTGTTCGAGTGATTCCAGCGCCGGGCGCACGGCCCTCGGCTCTGACAGTGATCGACGTGTCGCCTGTACCAGTGCCGACAGACTGTCGAAGGCTTCCTTGCGCGCGAGCCGCCATTCCAGCTCAAATTCATCATCGATCGCCTGCAACTGGCTCCGGCTCAGGGCGATCTTGGCGTGTTGCGCCTGCGCCAGCACAGCCCGATTGACCAGTGCCACAATCTGCCCGCGCTCCCAGGAGGGCAGCACATAGCTGAACGCCCATGCTATACCCGCGCCTATCAGGGTATCGCCCAACCGCTCGAGCACATGAAACTCCAGGTTGGAGCCAGAGCTGAGCAAATGCGCGAGGGTCAGGCTCAGCACTGTGGCGGACACCGAGGTGATCAGATAGCGCTTGATGGCGAAGGAATGCGATATTGCCTGGGCCACGGGAACAATGATCATCAGCAACAGCAGCGGCGGATTCATGACCAACAGGCCGGCGGCCAGAATACAGCCGAGCACGGTGCCGGCCACCCGGGCGTCGCGGCGCTCCAGCGTTTGCGACAGGCTGCCGCGCAACACCACGACGATAGTCAGCAGAATCCAGTAGCCATGGGTTGCCCACGGCAAGGCTAGGGAAAAGCAATAGCCGGTCCCGACGGCCAGGGCGGCACGCAAGGCATGGCGCAACGGCGGCGCATCCCAGCGCCACAGCAACAGAAACGGCCGCCACGACCACGCGGTGGGGCTGACAAACAGCTTCCAGGCCGTGCGGACCAGAGCCAGATCCGGCTCTGCTTCACCCCGAGCCAGGCGGTTCAACTTGACTATCTCGTCATTGATGTTGCCGACGCGGTTGATCAACCCGCGCAGCAGCATCCACACGGGCGGAAAATCGGTACCAGGCTGTGCGTTGCCCGCAACGTTCCAGTTCAGGTCCGCCAGTTCCGAACGCCGGTCGGTAAAGCTGGGCGGTGTGCCACCTCGCAGCAGAGCGTCGCCCATGTTCTCCACCGCTTTTGCCAACTGACCGATTATCTGGCCCAGTTGATCGAGCGTGACCGCACAATCCGGGTTGGCTGCAGCGGCATCCAGATCCAGCTCGCTGGCCAGCAGATGATCGCGCAGCTCCAGCAGGTTGATCAGCATCGCCGCCAGTTGTTGCCGGCGCGGCTGACGCGGCGACTCGAGCAGGATATTGCGCGCGGCCTGCAGCTCGTCTGCCAGTTCCGCCTGCTTGTGCATCAACTCGCCCGGCTGGGGAGCGGGATACTGACCCAGTGCGGCGCCGAACCGGCTACCCTGTATGCGCATCAGCGCACCCATCGACAGAAAGATCTCACCCAATACCTGTGCGCGATAGCGGTCGTTCAGCAGTGTATTGGACGCGGTGGCATACAGCAGATAGGCCGTCGCACCCAGCGCAAAATACCCACAGGTGACCAGCAGGGACACTCCATGACTCTGGCTTGGCACCGCCATGGAAAAGATCATCGCGAACATGATCGAGATGACAATCGGCACACCCTGCTTGCCCCATGCGCCAGCCAGAAAGGCCATGAACGTCGCGGGAACCAGCAGCAAGCCGAGATACAGCGGCTGGTCGTGCAATATCTGCACGCAAGCAAACAGCGGTAAACCGATCACCGCCGCGGGCAGCAGATGGAAGAACTTGTTGCGACGGGGTGAGGCGCGGTCCGGCGGAATACAGACGATTGCCCCCACCGTGGCGACCGATGCAGCCAATGGCCCAAAAAGGAAAAACACCGACGCCGCTATTATCAGCAGCCCAAGGCCGGCGGAAATGCCGGTGGTGACGTAGGAGCTAAGAAGGATACGAAGAAGGTTTCTAAAGCGTTTGCGCATTTCCAGCCCTGTGGGGGGAGTGACCTGTTTGACTGAGCTTAGTTGATCTGCAGCGGCCCGCTCCCCGATGACAAACCATCTTTGTCATCGTCACGACGCTGGGTGCGCGGCTATAACCCCAGATATTCCGCTATCAGGAAGGCTTCACCCTTGCCTTCATGCTTGCCGAAATAACTGACCGGCTCGCGGGCATCGTCCTCGATATACCCCACCTCGCAATCAATACCGTATTGCTCAGCCAGGCCATTGAACAGGTCCACCGGAAAGTTAAGATGAATGTTCTTGGTCACCGGTTGGGTGATACCCAACTGCCAGTCTTCACAAGACTCGCTCTCACACTCATTGATCAGCGTGACATTGTTGGCGGCGTTGGCATCAACATAAGCCTGCAACGCTGCTTGCAGCTCCGGCAGGTTCTGCCGCAGTTTTTTCTCTCGCTTTTCTTCAAGGCGGTCACAGGCGACCAGAAGGTATATCAGCATTTAAATTACCGGATTGGAGGAATGGGAACTGTGGGCCATATTCCCGGTAGTTTACCCTCTTTGATCAACAAGCATAAAATTGCCAAGGCGCCCCTGGTGGTCTAACCCAGGGGCGACCTTGTCCTGGTTAGATACCCTGCCCGCCGGAAACCTCGATTCGCTGAGCGTTAATCCAACGATTATTCTCGGATAACAGGCTGGCGATCATCGGGCCGATATCATCCGGCACCCCTACACGACCCAGCGCGGTCATATCGGCACAGGTCCGGTTCATGTCCTGATTATCGCGTACGGCACCGCCCATAAAGTCAGTCTCGATGGCGCCCGGCGCGACGGTATTAACGGTGATGCCGCGGCTACCCAACTCTTTTGCCAGATACCTGCTGAGCACCTCGACCGCGCCCTTCATCGCGGAATAGGCGCCGAAGCCAGGCAGGGTGACGCGCGTCAATCCCGATGACAGGTTGATGATGCGACCGCCATCTTCAATCAACGGAAGCAACTTCTGGGTAAGGAAAAAAACCCCTTTTACATGCACGTTCATCAGGGCATCAAACTGAGCTTCAGTGGTGTCTGCTATCAGTGCGAACTCACCCTGCCCGGCGTTATTGACCAGGGCATCCAGCCGGTCGCGCTGCCACACCTCCCGCAACACGCCTTGCAACCGCTCAACAAAAGCGGGAAACGAGCTGACCGCGCCGGTATCCAGCTGCAAGGCAACGGCCTTGCGGCCCAGCGCTTCAATTTCCGCCACCACCGCGTTCGCCTCTTCGCTACGGCTGTGATAGGTAACGATCACATCGCCGCCCTGGCGGGCAATGTTCAGTGCAGTATTGCGGCCAAGCCCGCGGCTTGAACCGGTAACGAGTGTAACTTTAGACATGTGCAGCTCCTGTAGTCGATGGGCACACTGAAATGCTGCGCCTTACGCGAAACTGCTGCGTTGCCAGATCTTATGCACGCTTTGCCTATTCCTACAAAAATACCCAGGTTCATATTGCCGGACGAGCCGCCCACGCGCAGAATCAAGCCATGAATACTCTCTTACTCAATGCAGTCGATCGCTACGGTGCGGCACACGCCGAGGCAAACGGCATGGCGTTCACTCCGTTCGACGGCCTGAGCACCATGCGACTGACTGCGCCGAATGAGCTGCAGCATTCGATTCAAAAGCCGCTGGTGTGTCTGGTATTGCAGGGTGCCAAGCAGGTCACCATCGGCAAGGAGCCCCTGGAGCTGAGGCCCGGCAATTCGATGCTGATCTCTGCGGATCTCCCAGCCGTCAGCCAGATAGTAACGGCAAGCGAGCAGAAGCCATATCTGGCCATTGCACTGGAGCTGGACCTGTCCGTATTAACTGATCTGACCACTACCATGGAAGCCGCTCCCACCCCAAACGTACCTGTGGTACAGACCAAACCAACGCAGAAGGAGTTGATCACCACTGCGCTGCGCATGATGGAGTTGCTGGAAAAACCCGAATCCATACCCATTTTGCAGGCGCAGCTGGTGCGCGAAATGCACTACTGGCTACTGGTAGGAGAACACGGGCCCGCGATCAGACGCCTGGGCTGGCCGGACGCGCATGTTCGTCGTGTGGCACGCGCGGTCTCGGTTCTGCGTACCGATTATGCGAAATCGATTACGGTCGAGCAGCTCGCCTCCTCTGCGGGAATGAGCCCCTCCTCCTTCTTCAATCATTTCCGCAAGGTCACCACCCTCTCGCCGCTGCAGTTTCAGAAGAAGCTGCGCCTGATCGAAGCGCGTCGCCTGATGCTCTGCGAAGGCTCTACTGCAAGCCATGCCGCCTTTACCGTGGGCTATGAAAGCGTGTCCCAATTTACCCGCGAGTACCGCAGAATGTTTGGCCTGCCCCCTGCCCAGGAAACCCAGGAGGTCAAACGCAAGGCCCACGCAGGCTAATCTGCAATACGATCTCCTTTCTGACCAACACGCACGTACTGCACCCGTCCTCGCCCAACTTCGCCTGTATTTTTCTGAGCGTTTCTAGTGAAATTCAACGCATCCAGACTATGCTTGGAAATACCAAAAAGACTGAGGAGGCCCAGCCGTGACCCTTTCTGGACAATGCCAATGCGGCGCCATTCGCTACCAACTGACCGGCACGCCACAAACCGTAGCGCTATGTCACTGCCGTGACTGCCAACGCAGCGCCGGCGCACCCATGGTGACCTGGGCCATGTACCCCGAGGCCTCCCTTACCGTGACACAAGGGGAGCCGAAAACCATCAACTCATCCGGCACCGCCATGCGCAGCTTCTGCGCCAACTGCGGGAGCGGACTGTTCTATCGCAATGAAGAGTTCCTGCCTGGGATTGTGGATGTGCAGACGGCGACACTGGACGATCCAGAAGCTTTGCCTCCCGAGATAACAATACAGACGGCTGAGCGAATGAACTGGATGCAGCATATGAATGAGCTGCCGGAGTTTGAGCGGTTTCCGGAATAGGAAGCCGTCGACAATCTGGGCCACATGCGTACCCACGTTTGCCAAGACAGGACTTTATAACGAGCTCTTTTTTCGGGTCTGTGGAATTACTGCCCAGTTACGTGGTCATCAGAAATACCAGCGCAGTAAAACCGCTCGGCCGCGGCTAACGCTTCATTAGGACGTTACGCCGATACAGGCGAGCCTTATTGCAGGGTTCGCACGATGACCGAGCAACCAACCAGATTACCCAGCTTTGACGAACTGAAAATCATGGCGCTGGAACAACCGCAGGCGCTTGAGAATCTGCGCAAGCTACTGATCGCCGAGTTGATCGCAAGCGCTCCGGAATGCCGACGCCGACGGCTGGAGGGTCTGGCATTCGTGATCGAGGCAGAGCGGCGCAAGGCGCGCAACCCAATGCAAGCCTGCATCAAAATCTCTCGAATGATGCTTGATTCGCTGGTCGAGCTGAATGCGAGTCTGGATCTGCGCAGAGCTTCCACCCCTCCAGATCAGCCCCCGACCGCGACGGTTATACCGTTCGACAAACACCACCGTTCGCTGCAATGACGGCTATGCTTTCCTTTTCGGGTCTATCCTGGGGTGTAGGCTGCTCAAATTGGGCAATGGATTCCGGCCAAAAAGGAGAGCACTCTGAGGGCCGTGCTACGCTTTCCCTAACCCTCCGCGAGTGCAAGCGACCATGTTTATCAGCGTGCTGGATCTGTTCAAAATAGGTATCGGGCCATCGAGTTCCCATACGGTCGGGCCTATGGTTGCCGCCCATGAGTTTATCGGTCGTATAAAAGAGCATGCGTTTGATGAAGAGAGCCTGCAAGGTGCCACCCTCCGCTGCACGCTCAAAGGGTCATTGGCCTACACCGGTAAAGGCCATTCGACTGACCGGGCTGTTGCCCTGGGCTTGCACGGTTACCTTCCGGCCGATCTTGTCGAAACTGATGTACAGGCGCTGGTGACTCAACTCTGGCGAAGCCAACAGATCGAGCTGGACCCGAATCGAGCACTCTTGTTCAGTCCCGCTCGGGATGTAATCTTTGACACAGGCAAACCGTTGCCACAGCACAGCAACGGTATGGTATTCGAGGTGATAGACCGTGATGGCAAGCCGCTGCTTGCGGAAACCTATTTCTCTATCGGTGGCGGCTTCATCAACACTCTGGCTGAAATTGACCAGCTGCAGGCTCCGCTGAAATTCGCAGCAGTCGATTCTTCAACTTATCCCTTTGATTCAGCCAGATCCTTGCTTGCGCTGGCTGACAAGCATCAGCTTTCCGTCGCTCGCATGAAGTACATTAACGAGCTTGAGCATCTTGATGAAAGCGACCTCATTGCAGGGCTGGATGACATCTGGCGCGCCATGCGGACCTGTATCGCGGGTGGCTTGGCTACAGATGGCGTGCTGCCGGGTGGGCTGGATATTCCTCGGCGAGCGAAGTCGCTTTACGAGGGCATAAAGAGCAAACCGGAAACGGCGAACATCAATGACTGGCTGTGTGCGTATGCCATGGCTGTCAACGAGGAAAACGCTGCCGGCAATATGGTGGTGACAGCGCCCACCAATGGGGCGGCCGGCGTGATACCGGCGGTGCTGTATTACTTTGTGACCCACGAACAGGGGACGCAGCAACAGGTGAGGGACTTTCTGCTGACGGCCAGTGCGATTGGTGGCCTGATCAAGCAGCGCAGCTCGATCTCAGGCGCCGAGGTTGGCTGCCAGGGTGAGGTCGGTTCCGCCGCTGCCATGGCCGCCGCTGGCTTATGTGAAGTGCGTGGCGGCAATGCCCGGCAGGTAGAGAATGCCGCGGAGATTGCGCTGGAGCACCATCTAGGCATGACCTGCGATCCGGTAAAGGGGCTGGTGCAGGTGCCCTGTATCGAACGCAACGGCTTTGGCGCCATCAAGGCCTATGCGGCCGCCTCGCTGGCGCTGCGCGGTGACGGCAAGCACTTTATGCCGCTGGATAATTGCATCGAGGCAATGCGAAAAACCGGGCTGGAAATGTCCTACAAATACAAGGAAACATCCCTGGGCGGGCTCGCGGTCAGCATTACGGAATGCTGAGAAAATTCAGCTTAGCGCCCTTTCCCAGCTTCAGAGTCGCTTTCTCGTTGTCGATCTCCCAGCCAGACGCCTTGGTGGTAAATAGGCGCCGCGTTATCTCGACAAGCCCGGTTAAAGGTGCTGCAATCGCCGCATGGCAAAAGACGATCCGCAGGTACCTTTAGACCTTCCAGCCCTTTCCCTCGAAGAAGGTGCCGAGGCCGTTGGTAGCTGGGCACAAGCCCATCTTTTCACCAGCGGCACCCTGATTGAAGCCGTGCTGCTGACAGGCATTTTGCTCTTTGCAGTGATGCTGCGCCGGCTGACAATGCCGCGCGTGGACGCCATGTTGGCGCGCGAAGCCCTGTTGCCTGGCATGCGTTACACCTTGCGCCGCTTGCTGTTGATCGGCACCACCGGCGCGGCCGCGTTGCTGACCTGGATTGCCCATGGCGCAGCGACGAGGATGGGCCTTGAAGGCGAACTGCTACGCATTGGAGCCAATCTGCTGACTGCCTGGGTGGTCATACGCCTGCTTACCAGTTTGCTGCGCCAACCTGGTTGGGCGAAGTTGCTCGCTGCCATCGTCTGGTTTGTCGCTGCGCTGGCCATTCTCGGTTGGCTGCAGGGCTTCCGTGATCTGCTCAATGCAATTGCTTTCAACGTCGGCGATGTGCGCCTGTCGCTGATGGGTTTCGTCAACGGCATTCTGGTGTTGACGATCTTTATCTGGCTCTCCAGCCTGCTGGCCCGGCTGGTCGACAGCCGTCTGGTGTATCTGGAGGGCGTGACGCCAGCAGCCAGGGTGCTGATCGGCAAGGTATTGCGCATCGTTCTTTATCTGGTCGCTGTGGTGGTCGCGCTGACCTTTGTTGGTGTGAATCTGACCGCCCTGGCAGTTTTTTCCGGCGCCCTGGGCATCGGTCTTGGCTTCGGTTTGCAGAAGGTGGTGTCCAACCTGTTCAGTGGCATTATTCTGCTGCTGGATCGCTCCCTGAAACCGGGTGACGTGATCGAAACGAGTGACGCCTACGGCTGGATCAAGCACATGGGCGCCCGTTATACGACGGTGGCGACGCGCGACGGCAAGGAATACCTGATTCCCAATGAAACACTGATTACCGAGCAGGTGATCAACTGGAGTTATTCCGACACCGCAGTACGGGTGAAAATCAAGGTTGGCATCTCCTACCGCTCGGATGTGCACAAGGCCATCGAGCTGATGACCGAAGCCGCACTGACCCAGCCCCGGGTACTCAGCGACGAGATACATACGCCCCAAGCCCACCTGGTCGATTTCGGCGACTCTTCAGTGGATTTTGAACTGCGCGTCTGGATCAGCGACCCTCAGCAAGGTTTGGTAAACGTGGCCAGCAAGATACGCCTGGCCATTTGGGACCTGTTCCACCAACACGATATCGAGTTTCCGTTCCCACAGCGGGATCTGCATATCGTCTCGGCCGAGGGCCTGCCCGGCCTCAAGCGCGATGCGGAGGAACGCCCCGGGCCAGCAGATTGATGGCTTGCCCTATGCGCTAAATTTGGCGGCAGGTCTGATTCAAACAGTTCTCCGCCCTGCCCCCAACCGAATCAGCAAACAGCCCACACCTGCCAAGGTCGCCAGCGCGACCACACCCAGCCAGCCCACATTGGCAAGCAGGAATGCGCCCATTGCCGAGCCGGCGGCCATGCCGACGAACATCGTGGTAAAAAACACCGCGTTCAGACGCCCACGGGCTTCCGGATCCAGACCGTAGATCAGCGTCTGATGCGCGATCAGGGTGGCCTGTACGCCCAAATCAAACCCGAGCGCGCTTAATGCAATCAGAATCAGCCGGCTCTGGGTATCCAGTAACGGCAGCAGGAACATCGAAGCGAAGGAGACGATCACGATAATCGCGCCGACCAAGGTAACCCGGTGTGGGCCGAAGCGGTCGGCCTGTTTGCCCGCCAGCGGCGCGATCAAGGCGCCAGCAACACCGGCCAGGCCGAACAGCCCGGCGGTGGCGCTGCCGAGGCCGAAGTCGTCGTGCAGCATGATGGCCAGCGTGGTCCAGAAGGCGCTGAACGCCACGGCCAACAGGCACTGAGCGAAGGCGGCATAGCGTAGCGCCGGATAATGACGCCAGAGCAGCCCCATCGACAGCAACAACTTTGCATAGCTGACACCGGTATTGGGCGTAAAGCGCGGCAGGACGCGCCACAGGCATACCGTGATCAGCACTATGCTGACCGCCGCCAGCCCATACATCACGCGCCAACCCAGGTATTCACCAACAAAACCACTGATCACCCTGGACAGCAGAATACCGACCAGCAGACCGGTCATCACGCTACCAACCGTCTTCCCACGCGTGGCTTCCGGGGCCAAGGCCGCCGATGCCGGGACGATATCCTGGGCAAGTGTGGCGGCGGCGCCGATCAGCAAGCTGGTCAACAGAAGAGTGTTAACACCACCGGAAATACTGCAAAGCACCAGCGCCAATGCCAGCAACAAACCCTTGGCAAGAATCACGTTGCGCCGGTCAAAGCGATCGCCCAGCGGAATCAGCAGCAACAGGCCGAGGGCATAGCCGACTTGCGTCAGGGTCGCTACCAGTCCAATCGCAGCAACGCTGACCCGCAGCTCCGCGCCCATGCTGGGTAGCATCGGATGACTGTAGTAGATGGAGGCGACACTCAGGCCGGCACCGGCAGCCAGGGTAAATACGGTCTGTGGCGATAACGCCTGCTGCGTATCCGCGGAAGAGATCGCATTCTGGGGGGCGGCCATGCAACGGCTCCATGACGAGGGGCGGAAAGTTCAATTCAAGCCAGATTGACCACAACCCGGCCCCTCATGTTCCCAGCAGGCTCTGGATAAAGCTAGCGCCCTCGCTTCACGAATGCCGCTCAGGCCGCACCAGGCCCATCTTCTCGATCTTGTAGCGCAACATGTCCCGCGTTATGCCCAGCATCCGCGCTGACTTGGTCACGTTCCAGTCGGTTCGCTCCAGAGCACCCAAGACCTTATCCTTCCCACAACCCGCATTGGCTACCTCTTCACTACTGTCCACTTGCCGGGCGAATCGAGCGTTGTCCAGATCGCCAATTCGCCGCGCATAAGTGGTAGCCAGGCTGGGGCAGAGGCTCAGCTGAGCGACGCTCACCACCTGATCCGGCGCCAGCAAGGCTGCCTGTTCCAACATGTTTTTCAGCTCTCTGACGTTGCCTGGCCAGCTGTAGCTGGCGATGAGATCTTCCGCATCGGGGGAGAATTGCAGATCGGGTTTGCCGTAGCGTTTGCCATGCAGATCCAGAAAGTACCGCGCCAACAGCAGCACGTCTGCTCCGCGGTCCCTCAGGCTCGGGACCTTGAGCGAAATGATACGCAGGCGGAAGAACAAGTCCTTGCGGAAACGGCCCTGACGAACCATTTGCTCAAGATCACAGTTCGTCGCGCTGATGATACGCACATCCACCTTGCGTTCCTTGGCGGAGCCAACGCGCCGCAAGGATCGGTCTTCCAGCAGTTTGAGCAACTTGGCCTGCATGGCCAGATCCAGCTCGCCGACTTCATCCAGAAACAGGGTGCCGCCATCGGCCGTTTCTACTAGCCCGACCCGGCGCTCCTTTGCATCGGTAAAAGCACCTTTCTCATGACCGAAAAGTTCGGCTTCGAGCAGCTGCGGCGGGATGGCTGCGCAATTGATTTCAACGAATGGGTTGTCACGCCTTGCGCCTTCGAAGTGCAGAGCGCGGGCGACCAGTTCCTTGCCAGTGCCCGTCTCGCCTTCGATCATCACCACCGGCAGATTGGTGTTTTTCATCAGACCTTCAGCGGCCAGTATCCGGGAGATGCGATCCTTGAGCGCCAGCATGGCCGGCGATCCGCCTATCAGTGTTTCAAATCCGGCATTCTCGGCTTCGCGTTTCTGGTAGAACGACAGTTTCTGCTCCAGCTTCAGCGTGCCAAAGGCCTTTTCCATCAGCACTTTCAGCTCGGATAGCGCGATGGGTTTGGTCAGGTAATGAAACGCGCCAGCTTGCATCGCCTCCACGGCATTTTCGATGTTGCCGTAACCCGTCATCATGATGGTTTTCAGGTTGGGCGCGCTGGCCTGCAGTTTTCTGATCAGCTCAATGCCGCTCATGCCCGGCAAGGAGTTGTCGGTCAACACAACGTCAGGACGCATGGTGTACAGCAATTCCAGTGCACTTTCGGCAGAATCGCAGATAACCGCCTCATAACCCCTGCGTTGAAGATAATTTTGGATGTTTTCCGCCAACAGGCTGTCATCCTCTACTACCAGAATTGTCTTATCCATCATCATGATCCTTGGGCCAGGCTGAACCCCAAATCAATTGTAGTACCGCGTTGCTCATAGCTGCTGAGTGTGACTTCACCGCCGAATCGCTCCATGATCCGCTTGACCGTAACCAGGCCCACTCCCAGGCCCCCCTGCTTGGTGGTAAAAAAGGGTTTGAAGGCCATCGTGCGTTGTTGATTTGACATCCCGTTGCCGGTGTCGCTGATAGACAGCACCAGCTTTCCGGTGGCAGTGTCGATGTCCATCCGCAGCCGCAGCACCCCGCCGTGGGGCATGGCTTCGATGGCATTGGACAGCACGCTGTTCAGCACCTGCGACAGCAGTACACGATGGGCCAGCACCAGAGGTTGTTCCTGCGGCGCGAAATCGACGTCGATGCGAAAGGTTTGTAGCTGCAATTGGCACGCGCTCAGGGCATCTTCAATGATAGGTACCAGCTCGACGGGCCTGACCCGGCTGGACATTGGGCGCGAGGTCTGCAGAAGCTCACGCACCCAGGCAGACATGCGGTCGACCTGGTTGATAATGTCGTTGATGTTTTTCTTCGCTGGCTCCTGATCAAGCTCAAGCGCCAGCTCGGCGCTGGAGCGAATGGTGGCCAGCGGGTTACGCAAACTGTGTGCTATGGCGGAGGACATTTCGCCCATCGCCACGTAGGTTTCGTTCTCAACCAGTTTCTGCTGCTGATAGGCCAGCACCAGGGATGCTCTGCGCACAATCCAGAACAGCCCGAGATAAAGAGTCGCCGCGCCAATGATGGTCGTCGATGCAATCAGCCACATGCCTCGCTTGATCCGCGCGACCAGATCATTGGGCTCCTTGTAGATTTCGACGACTATTGCGACATCTCCGTTCAGATCCAGCAGTGGAATATAGTTCTCAATAAAGAAGGTGCGCGGATGCCGGATGAACTGCTGCTCCTCATGGTGATTTTCCGCAGAGACATGAAAATAAGTGGAGCCTACCCGTCCTTTTGAGCTGAAGGCTTCATCCAGGTTACCGTTGGCTGCGCTTTGATGACCTATCAGGTCGGGGTTGGTAGACCAGATAACACGGCGGTCGGTGGCGTAGATATTCGCCAGTAAAGCGTCGGGAAGATGGGTGATATGGTCGAGAAATTCGCCGCGCACGTCATGAACCACTTCAAGAGGCAAATCTTGGTCTGTCAGCCGCCGCAGGTCGACTAGATCGCCCATTGTCAGAGTTTCAGGCAGGACCGAATGCCTGATTTCTGCTTCAGCCACTGCCCTTACAAACTGCGCGCTGAGCATCAGGTCACGTTCAATACTTTCGTTTACGACGAAATGTGCAGACACGGCGCCCAATACAAGAGCGACCGCAGTGATCAGGATCAGGCTCAGCCAGGAATACCAGCGCAATAGATTAAATGGCCGGGTACCCGGTTTTGTAGCTGAGTCGGGCTCGATCTTGGATTCCGTCCAGTACGATGTGACGTTTATCATAGCCACTCCATCCTTGCCGACAATATAGGTATAGCGCACGGCTAGCACAGAGCAAGCACCCTTCGTCAGATGCCGGCCGCGCTCTCGACCCGCGGCTCCCCCTAATCGGGCCCATTAACGGGGGAATACCCCCATTCCATGTCTCCCCCGTCCCCCCCTCATTTATTCACAGCTTGTCTATTACGCTGGTTACAGCCCGATAAAACGATCTGGTACAGAAGCTGCTTAGGGATCATGGCCTGGCTCAAAAAAGCAAGTCAGGCTCACCCCACTTGCAGGAGGAATTTCTCATGCGCAGCTCTGTTTCGAAAACATCAGCGCTGATAATCATCGGAGGGCTGTGCGCAGGCATCGCTCAAGCAGCGTTGTATACCGTGGACCCCGGACCTTATGTACCGGCGAATGCCAATTTCCCCGCCTGGTACCAGGACACCCATGGCCGCGCGCTGGATCTGTGTCTTTCCCGAGCGCTAAGCTCACGCGCTGGCGGGGCCGCAGGCACCTACATGTGCGGGCTGGGGGCAGAACCTGGCGTGTTCGACGATACTTTGCCCTTTGCCTTCCCCGGCAATTTCCCCAGCGAAGCATTCTGGTTTACCGCCGATGCCTCCATTGAAGACGCCGCGACCGGCATTGCGCTTGATTTTGGCACGGCTCTGGAAGCCGCCTTCAGCGGGGATGGACCCATTGACGGCGATCAGGTGGCCTTTTCACGCGTGCGCATTCGCGTCGACCTGACTGTCCCAGGGGTTTATACGGTGACCCACCCCTACGGCGTGGACGTTTTTGACATCTCCGCCGCAGACATCGCCGACGCTGGCGGTGACCGGGTGATCAACATGACCCGCGATATCGGCATCGCCAGCGATGGGCTGTTCAATGGTGCATTGACTGGCGACGTAGGCCCGTTCCTGCGCGGCATCAATGGTCCTTATACCGAAACCAATCCGGATACCGGTGAGGTGGATACCTATGTTGGCGACCCGAACATTGAGGAAGAAGTCACCGGCAGTCCGTTCGCCACCAACTACGTCCGTATCGAGGGACCTAACGGCATTGACCTGCGCACCAACCTGTTTGCCGTTACCGGCATGCTTTCGGATGTTGCTTTGCCGACGCCGCTAAAAATCGACCGCGCCACCTATTCACGCCAGCCCGGTGAAGACGGCGTTGTCGCGCGGCAGGATGTATTCGCTCTGGCTCCCCCGCCTCCCGGCACAGCCCAATTCAGTGATACCGGCGGTACCTCCCATGTCATGAGCGAGGAGAACACCACCGGAAACTGGTACGGGCAGTCCAGTGAGATCCCAACGGTGCTCGGCAGTATCAGCGTTACCGCGGATAACAGCCTGGCGATACCCAGCAGTTCCGCTACCACCGCGCAGGCGCAGATTGTCGATCAAGTGATCATCCATCGCGCTGAATACAGCTTGTCGACTGCGCAGCTGACTGTCGAAGCCGAATCCAGCGATAAAACCAGCCCACCGGTGCTGAGCGTGACCGGCAACAGCGGACCCATTGGGGATTTGAGCGGGACCGGCGCCATCAAGCAGTTGGTGACCGGCGTCACACCTATCCCGCCCGCCAGTATCAACGTGACCTCGTCCAATGGCGGCGTCGATGTTGAAGAAGTCATCATTCTCCCCTAGGAAAGCTAGCCGGCTCTAAGGTCAGGAGGCACCATGAATATTTGGCACAAAACCCTAACAACCAGCCTTGCGCTTGCCGCACTAACGGCCGGCCAAGCTTTCGGAGCGCTTAGCAGCCTCGACTTTGGGCCTTATACCGCCGCATCGGGGGGGTTCCCCATCTGGTATCAGGACGAAAATCAGCTCTCGCTTGAACTCTGCCGATCCAAAGCGGTGAGCTCTCGCAACGCCAACGCATCCATGTGCGCCCTGGCGGCCGATCCCGGCGTGTTCGACGATACACTACCGATGATCTTCCCGGGCAACTGGCCAGGCGAGCTGTTCTGGATGCTGGCCGAGACGGACATTCCCGCGGCAGGCAACAGCAACTACGAGCTTGAAGTCTATGTAGCAGCCCTCGAAGCCGCCTTCTCCGGCGACTCGCCAGTGGACGGCGATCAAGTCAGTTTTGCCCGTATCCGCATCCGCGCGACCATTCCGATACCTGGCACCTATGTGATCACCCACCCTTATGGCGTGGAAACCATCCAGGTGACTGGTACAGGCCGTCGGGCGATCAACATGACGCGCGATATTGGTATTGGCTTGCCAGGGGATTTTGATGGTGCTCTGGAGGGCGATGTTGGTCCCTTCCTGGAAAGCGTCAACGGCCCCTACACCGAGGTTAATCCGGAGACCGGTTTAACCGAGAGTTTTGTAGGCGACCCAAGCTTGCGTGAACCCATGACAGGCAGCCCATTCGACACCAACTTCGTTCGTATCGAAGGACCAGCGGGTACGATTGAAACGAATACCTTTAGCCTGAGTGGCAAGGTGTTTGACAACCTTACGCCCACCGCAGCCGAGATCGAGCGGGCTACTTATAGCCGGTCTGGCGGAAGCAGCAGCATCGATGTGTTCGCGACTTCGGTGGGTAATGCCGAGGTGTGCTTCCGGGAGTCGATTGAACTGGTGGGCGAGAACCCAGGTACACCCTGTCTGGTGGATATGACCGGCGATAACAACGGGCATTTCTTTGGCTACAAGCCGGCTCCGGCCGAGCTGCCTGAGGTGATCGTTGTGACGGCCGCCAATCCCAGCGGCGCAACCGTGCCGACCACGCTATCCAGACCCTTGACTGATGTGGTGAAAATCACCAGTGCCGAGTACTCCTGGGTCAATAACAGCCTGACCATCGAAGCGGTTTCCAGCGATGAAGTCCAGGTGCCAGACCTGGTAGCAGAAGGCTTTGGCCGACTGTCCAAGGCAGGAACTACCCAGACCCTGAGCGTACCCAATCTGATGCAACCGCCGTCCAGGATCAGCGTGAAGTCGTCTGCGGGCGGCGCTGACACCGAAATGGTCAGTGTGATCGATGACGCGCCAGCAACTGGCGGCAACGAGCCTCCGGTGGCAGCCAACGACAGCGCCAGCACCAGCTCCGGGGTGCCGATCGTTATCAATGTGCTGAGCAATGATACAGACCCTGATGGCGACATTCCGTTAAGCATCGTCGCGCTGACTCAACCCCCAATCGGGCAAGGCAGCGTCGCGCTCAACGGTAGCACCAGCGTGCTGTATACCCCACCGATCACCAACGTGCCAATACAGGCTACCTTCAGCTATCGCGCCCAGGATATCCGCGGCGAGCAGTCCAATGTGGCTCAGGTAACGGTCAGCATCAGCGCCAACCAGGCACCGGTGGCAGTCAACGACAACGCCGCTACGCTGGCCATTCCGATCGATATTGATGTGCTCGCCAATGATACCGATCCGGAGAATAACCAGCCGTTCAGCATCGTCGGTCTGACCCAGCCGGCCAATGGCCAGGGCACTGTGAGCGTCAATGGCTCGCTGGTCAGATATACCCCACCGGCTACCGTCAGCAGCGCCTTCAATGCAACCTTCACCTATCAGGTACAGGATGCGTTGAATGCGGTATCAGCGCCCGCCACGGTAACCGTCAGTGTGTCTCCACCACCCGCCACAGCTGAAACCATTAATGTCGCGACTTCGCTGCTACGCCTGCGCAGCAATGATCGGCAGACCTGGGATCTGCGTGGCAATACCTCGTTGGCGACCGGCAATACCATCACCATTGAGGTCAGCACCAATAACGGCCCTCTGTCACTGGGTACCGCAACGCTTAGCCTGACCGGCCAATGGCGGCTGTCGGCAAACACTGAAGGGCTGTCATTACCGGCCAACCCGACTGCGACTATCAGGTCCGCTTTCGGGACTGTGTTGACCGTGCCGTTAACTGTACGTTGAGCCAAATCCGCCGCCCGCACAGACGCGAGGTCTGGGCGGGCGGTGGTAAACGGAAGTAAAGGCCATGCTGACTCGATACATAGCTCGTCAGTTGAATTGCCAGGTAAACCGCAGTCTGACCCGGGGCCTGGTTCAAGGTTTGGCCATAAGCCTGATGCTGACGGGCCAGGTCGCAGCGGCGGACCTTATGGACAACCAGGATCTGGCGGTTGCGCCTGAACTGGCCGGCCTCGGCAACAGTGCAACACGAGCAGTGATTGACCAGCAAGGTGACGAACATCAGGCCAGCATCAGCCAAAGCGGTGAGGGCCTGGTCGGGATTATTGCGCAGCTAGGCAATAGTAATGAGGCATTCATCACCCAGGAGGGAATTGAAATGATCGCTTATATCAGCCAGGACGGCTTTTCCAACCTGGCCAGCATCACCCAACACGGCGCCTACAACCAGGCATACATAACTCAACATGGCGCAGACAACAGTGCCCACATCGAGCAATCCGGGGAGGGGCTGCACGGCAGCATCACCCAGCATGGCAGTGGCCAGAACATAGAGGTTACGCAGTACCAGTAGCTCTGGTCTCAATTAAAAACGCAACGCATCACATTCTATTTGTGGAGGTAACACCATGTTCAACATCAAACCCCTCACGGCTGCGATAATTACTGTCATCAGCCTCAACGCTTTTGCCGACGACAGCCTGTCGACCCAGGATCAGACCGGGGACTTCAACATAGCCGACGTGAACCAGAGCAGTGCCACCGGCAGTTTTGCCGACCAGGATCAGGTAGGCGGTGACAACAACGCCTTCATCTTCCAGGCAGAAACCCAGAGCACGGCAACCCAGATCCATACCGGGGATCTCAACGCCGCCGCGTCCGAACAGAGCCTGAATACTGGGAGCTCCTCGCTTCAGGACCAGCAAGGCATGTTCAATGACGGGGCCAGCCTGCAGCAATTCGGCACCGACAGCACCACCACACAGCTGCAGATCGGCGACGGCAACAGCGCTTTGACCTGGCAGGAGGAACAAGTACAAAGCACCGCGCTGATGATCCAGGCCGGCGACGAAAATTTCGTATCGGTTGACCAGATTGTTGGTAGTGGAAATACCGCTGCGGTCTACCAGGAAGGTGACATGAACACCGCTGCTACCTGGCAGCAGTTCTCCGACGACAATCAGATCTATCTGCAACAGTATGGGGTGGGCAACGAAGCCTACGCTGATCAATGGGAAAGCCAGCAAAGCACCACAACCATCACCCAGAACGGTGACTCAAGCTACCTGGCGACCTATCAGGAACTCCAGAACCAGAGCCAGGTTATCGTCGACCAGAGCGGCAGTCTGAACGAGATGTTGGTGGACCAGACCGGCGGCGAACTCAACATAGCCTACGCCGTGCAGTCCGGCGACGTGAACAGTCTGGACCTTCAGCAAATCGACTCGTTCAACAACCAGGCTTATGTCTATCAAGACGGCAGCGACAACGTGGGGCTGATCTATCAGGAGGGCCAGGATCACCTGCAGATCGTCTCCTCAACCGGTCAGGAGAACGAACTGGACGTAAGCCAAACCGGGGAGCGAAATCTGCTCACCTTCAGCCAGGACGGCGCCGGTAACTTGCTCACGGCCGAACAAGGTGGCAGCGACAATACTGCCAGCGGCTCCAGCATCGGCGTCGACAACGAAGTGGTACTGGATCAGACCGGCACCTTTAACGTCGCAGAGGTTGCCCAGCAGTACGGTTCGGATAACCTCGCCAGCATCACCCAGACTGACAGCCTCAATTATGCGGCCATTGTTCAGGGAGGGATTGGCAACCAGGCGTTCGCGGTGCAGGCGGGTGCCAGTCATGCCGCCTATATTACCCAGCAGGGTAACGGCAACCTGGCCACAGCAACACAACAGTAAATCGCTCCACGCAAAACAAAACCGCCCATTTCAGGGCGGTTTTTTTATCAGCAGCTTTATTTGGCAAATCGGTCAAGGGGCCTGATTACGTAGACTACTGGAGTATTTGGAAAGCGAAGAAAAACCCGGCTCGTCATCAGCCAACTGCCACAAGCGCCGCTCCAGACCCTGGGCAACCAAGTGCGCAACCGCCGATTCGATGGCCGACAGCACGCACAGCTGAGCCGGCTCGTTCAATGTGTATCCGGCCTCTGCCTCCAACAGCTTCTCGAACTCGATGAACTTGAACACACCCGCATTGCGCCCAACCGAATAGATGGTTTTGGACGTCATGACATTGCCCAGCACCTGTCCGGTGCGCACGTCGACAGCGCGCAGGCTGACCGACACCTGATCCACCCGGTATTCCTGAGCCAGGCTGAGACCCAGATAGCGTGCCCCTACTCCGCCGGTGCGCACATTGGAATCAAACGCCGTGATCCCGCCCTCAAGCAGCAGGTTGGCAGCATGCAGCGACGGCAGATCCTCCTGAATGTTGGCCGGAATGTTGGGCTTGTTCTGCGAGGCACGGATAATTTTGCGTTCAGTCAGAATGTTCTGCAGCCCCTCGCGCTCCAGCACCATGAACCAGCCACTGGCCTGCAACGCATCCACCAACATGCTGGCAGCGCCCTGCGTGACGCTGGTAGAAAATGAGCTGGCGGGGTTGGGCTTGTATTGCCCGGTCTGGTCGCGAAAACCATAGACCGCGACAACCACCCGCCCCTTCGGCCGGGGCAGCGCCAGCAAGTCATAATAGGTCGACGCCCTGGGCGTGAGCACAGGGGCCTCAGTGTCCTGGGCTGGCATAGGTTCGCGGCTTGCGCATCCGTGCAGCGTAGCTGCCAGTATCAATGTCGCAACGATTTTGTTCATGGGTCCATCCCTGTTTTTAGCGGCTACGGATTAGTCAGGCCGTTTACTACGACTTCCGATACTTCGCCGGTCTGCCGGTCAGTGATGACAATGCTGAGCATGCCGGAGTCGTCAATGATGTTGATGATGAACGCGTCGGTGGTCAGGCTGCCGCTGTCGCCATTCTGGATATCGGTCAACAGTTGCGACAGCAGCCGGGACTCCAGCTGGCTGGTAAACCGTTGTAAGGCGGAGATACCTGACGTTGAAGATCGGGAGCTTGAATCCGCTCGATGGCTGTTTTGCGATTGGGCATTGCTCAGCAGCCAGCTTCCGTTCAACGGGTTGCCGCCAAAAGACGGATTGACCGGGGTGTAAACCAGCTCCGTGGCGCTTGCTCCAGCACTCAGGGCGAGGCCGGCACAGGCCAGCAATACATGTGTTGCTGCGGTGCATTTCATAATTCGTCCCCTTCTATATCGAAGTTATCCTGAAACATCCTTTCAAGGCTCTGCTGGGCTATGGCCTCGCGTATCCAGTCCGCCGCGCTGTAGGCGACGGGTTGCAATAGCGAGGTATTGGGTGGGAGAAATCGCTGGTAAAGAATCACGCCGTCCAGTTCGACCCAGATCAAACTGCCCCAGCGTGCGGAGGGCCGTTCATGCACCACCAGGTTGACGTCCAGCTCGTCGCCATCACGCAGGCGCTCGCTGAAGTAGCGATAAAACTCGTGGCCGATATTGGAAATCGTGTCGTTGACCACAAAGCCGGCGAGGATGGCGTCATCCGCTGCTGCAGCATCATCGACAGCCGCGTCTCCGCCAGCCTCCGCTTCCGCGCCGGCGTCGATATCGGTATTGACGTCAGCGTGTGCCGAAAGCATCCACCACGCCAGGAACCACACCAGGGTCCAGGCGGGCCATCGCCAGGCGCTGCGCGGTGCACTGCTTACCGGGCTCATGGGCTGCCTCCCGGTGCTGCGATTGGCTGCGCGGTCGATTGGCTGTCTGCGAATGCGTCTTCCGCCACAAACTGCCAGTCCGACACCCGCTCCAGCCCTTCGAACGTCTGCCATTGCGGCGGGAAGTTGGAGCGTTTCATGCTGCTGCGTTCCGAGCGGCTATACACACCGGCGATGCCCTCGCCGTAGGACATCACCAACCCCCAGTCCGGGGAACCGGTCATGGGGTCTGGATAGAGGCGGCGCAGATGCCGCTTGGGCACCACCGAGCGGCGATCCTCCAGCAGCTCTTCCAGGTGCCGGGGATAAGCCGCAGTGCCGGGTGAGTTGCGGTAATAACTGCGCAGCGCCCGAGCGTATTGCGTGCCGACCCAGAGCAGCTCTCGCTCCTTGGCGCGTTGGCTGCTGACTGACCAGAGCTGGCCCACACCGGCAAGCGAAGCGCCCATCACGGTGACCAGAAACAGCACGCCGAGAAACGTGAAGCCCTGTTGCGGCCGTGCCAGATGATTACCAGTGCGCATATGCACTCCCGTCCCGGGCATGCCCGGTCGCCGCGCTTTTTACGTCACTCACCCGGCCGGCCACACCTTCCGGTGGCTCAATGATGACCCACAGGTCCGAGCGCTCAAGAATCGGGTCGACCGGCAACTGGCGCAGATAGCGACGTTCAACCAGCTCCTCGATCGAATCCGGATAGGCACCGGTATCGCCGTAATATTGATCAAGCGTGTCACGCATCACTGCCAGGCTCTGTTTAAGCGTCGTTTCCTTGGATGCCTCAAGGCTGGAAAAATACCGCGGCAAGGCAATAGTCATCAGCATGGCCACAATGGCCATGACCACCATGAGTTCGATCAATGTGAAGCCGCTGTGTCGTTTCATGTTTCACCAATCCCGGTAAGCGATGCCGTTCAGGCCATCGCCACGCATCAATGAATACACATCAAAAACGTCTTCGCCCTCGCGCGGATCTTCCGCCGAACTCGCGTAACTGCGCTTGCCCCAGGTATCGACTGCGGGAATTTTTGCATCGGCGAAGGGGTCACGGGGGATGCGCCTGAGGAAATACACCTTTTCGCCCTTGATGCTACGCAGGTCCCGCACGCCATCAACGAGCAATTCCAATGACGGCGGATAACCCGAGGTACCGGCGCTGTTTTCCAGGAAGCCGGCGTCGGCCAGCATCTTGTACCGATCAATCGCATCGCGTATCTGATACAACGAGGTTTTCAGTTCCTGCTCCTTGCTGCGCCGGACCAGCGTCTCGGTCAGCGGCAATGCCATGCTGGCCAACAACGCCAATATCGCCATGCTGATAACCAGCTCTATCAGGGTGAAACCCGAGCGACGCGCTGCCGTGTTCATAATGGCCGGGCCTCGCTCACCGCTGGCGCCAGATCCACCGGATCAGGCAACTCAAGGGGTTCAACAGGCGCGCGTGGCTGTTCCTCGTTCAAGGTCACAGGCCGTGAACGCATGTGGCTCTCAGTGCCGGTGGCAAACTCCATATCGCCAGGGCTCTGGTACGGCAGGTTGCGCACTATGCGCGGAGTGATGGATAGCACCAGCTCGGATTTGCCGATGGTGTCTTTCCTGCTGCCGAACAAGCGGCCCAGCCCAGGCACGTCACCGATCCCCGGAATCTGGTTACCGGTGACGCCGTGATCGTTACGCACCAGACCTGCGAGCAACTGCGTCTCGCCGTTTTTCAGGCTCAAGGTGGTGACCGCATTGCGGGTATCGACCTGCACCGGAATGGTCCCCTGGCGGGTAGCCTCCAGGGGCGTGGCATTGCTGACTTCCAGGGCGATCTGAATACCCACCACATCGTTGAGATAAATGGTCGGCTGCACCTCGAGTTTCAGACCCACATCCAGATAGGTAATGCTTTCGGTAATCACCGGCCCCTGCGTCGAAGGTACCGAGGTTGCGCTGATGATCGGCACGCGCTGGCCGATATGAATTCTCGCCTGCTCCTTGTTGCGCACCCGGATGACCGGGCTGGCCAGGGTGTTGATGTCGTTGTCCTGCTCGTTGATGCGCAGTTGCGGCGAAGGGCTGAGGGTGATGCGCCCTGAATCGATCCCGCGCAGTTGATCGAGCACGGTTATCGCGCCGCCTTCGGCATTGACCACGCCGAAGGTGTTCGGCCACTGCAGGCCAAGATCGAGTATCCGCTGCTGTGAGACTTCCATGATCTCGATTTCCAGAACCACTTCTGGATCCGGCTGATCCTGTGAAAACAGCAGCTTTTCAACCATGCGCACCACGTCCGGGGTATCGCGCATGGTGAGGGTATTGAGACGCTCGTCGACAAAGATGTCACGGGTTTTCAGCAGGGTCTTGATCATGTTCAGCGCCGCATCGGCGCCAATATTGGTCAGATAAAAACTGCGCATGACCAGCTCCTGATACTCCTTGAGCTTCTGCGGCGAGTCCGGATAAATGATGATGGTGTTGTCGTTGATGATGCGCTGATGCAGCTGGTTTTGCTGGGTGATCAATTCCACCGCGTCAGCAATGCTGACATCGCGTACGAAGATGGTGGCTTTCAGATCCGGACGAATATCCTTGTCGAGGATGAAATTCAGGCCGGCGGTCTGCGACAGCACTTCAAAAATGATACCCAGGTTCGCGTCGCGAAACTCCAGGGTCACCAGGCGCTGCAGCCGGCCGCGTAGCTGCGGGTCCATGGTGTCCGTGCGGGCGCGTATCTGGCCCACGTCATCGCGCAATTTGCGCGCCCCTGGATGCAATGGGTCCAGTTCGAGAATCGCCCTGACCTGCGTTTCCGCGCCGACCAGGTCCCCACGGCGCAGAGCCGCCTGGCCCTGGCGCAGAAAATCGGCGATGTACTGCATCTGCTCGATCTTGCGCATGCCCTGCTGGGCCCGGGTGTTAGTCGATTCCAGGCGTAGCACGCGTTGAAAGATCGCATACGCGGCCACCTGATCACCCAGGGTCAGGGCATTGTCAGCCTGAGTCAGCAACATGGTGATAACCCGTGCCTTCTGGGTGGCCAGCGCAATTTGTACCGACGGGTCACGTGGGTCCTTGGCAGCGGCTGCCTCCAGCTGCGCCAGGCCCGCTTCATAGGAACCTTCGTCGATCAGCGAGATTCCCTGGCTCAGGTCGTTCGCGCAACCGCCCAGGGCTGCCAACGCCAACGCCAGCAACAACGCCTGCACATGCAGCGCGGGACGATAATCTGCGGGCTTCATAACGCGCTTCCCGCGGTGCTACCGACCAGCACCGACTGGTTCAGGTCCAGGGGCAGGTAAACCAGTATTACTTCGCGCCCGCGGAGGCCCTCGACGCGGTAGGTTTCATCAATCACATCGCCAACGCTGACCACATGAATGGTCTGGTTGCGTTGAAGCACTATATGCAGTTGCTCGTTGTCTCTCAGCGTACCGACGAACTGGAAAGGCACCGGTGGCGCGGCGGGCAATACCGGTGCCATCACCCGTGGAGCAGCCGGCGGCGGAATGTCCGGCACTGGCGGTGCTACATACCAGCTGTGTGCCGGAAACAGATCAGCGCGCGGTATGACCTGCTGCTCTGCGGGCAGGCGAGCGGCAGGTGGCGTCCCCTGCTCTTCCTGCAGGATCGCCTGAACCGCTGCAACATCGGGCAGTTCAGGGGCATAGTCGGCCGCGGGCTGCACCAGTTGCTCGTCGTCCCAGAACAGCTCTGGAATGAGTGCCAACGTGGTCGCTCCAGCCAAAAATCCCAACCATATGAGAGACCGCTTCTTTTCCATGGCTACCTCGATAGATACAGAGTCAGGCGGATTCGCCCTTCAAGGTGTGTTGTGCCGATGTCCAGACGCCGAAGATCAATATCCTCAAGCGCCAGGGCCGGTATTTCTTCCATGACCGAATGAATGAAACGACGTAGCTGGGGATAACTGCCGCCTACCGGCAGCGTCATCTGATATCGCGCCAGACGGGTTCTGGCATCGATCCCCATTGAATATTCGCCCCGTGCCAGGGTGATGCCTTCCGAGCTCGCCAGGGCGTAGATGCGATTGATGGTAGTGGTAGCGTCCATTTGCCCGGGGAGCCCCTGGCGGAAGGCGTCGACCTCGTTCTTGCCGCCATCTGATTCCGAGTAAGCAGAAGCCGGCTGGGTTGGGTCCAGTACGCCAGTATTGGCGGACAGATCAACCGGCCGGAGCAGCTCAGCGCTGGCGGGCGCCAGGATCAGCCCGGCGTAGAATGCCGCCATCAACATCAAGCTGGCACCCAGAAGCCCTGGCCAGCCGAGCCGCTGGGCCTGTTCAAGCAGGATCAATCTAGAGAGGTGCATGGCTGCCGCTCCAGGTGACCAACAGATTGAAGCGCACCGGCTCACCGTCCGTTTGCGCCATGACCTCATGATTGATCAGGTAAACGTCACTCAATTCCTGGCTGCGCTCAAGCTCCTGATGAAAAGCCAGCATGGACCCCAGATCGCGTGCTTCGGCCTGGATGCGCAGTTGCCGGTTGCGCCCGTCCGTAATCAGCGACAGCAGCGCGACATTTTCAAGCGGCAAGGTTTCCAGGTTAACGAACAGAAGCTCCCAGGGACGGTTTACCTGATCCGACACGGAGCGAATCTCAGCGAGAATAGCGCGGCTGCTTCGCAACTCTTCAGGCGTCCGAGAAGGCGCTGGCGCCTGTTGCTCTGCGGCGAGACCCGCTGCACCCACTTGCACTACGGCCCCCGCCCGCTCGGCTTGTTGACTGCTGATCACTTGCTGCGCCAGCCCGCAGGCGAGGACCGATACCAGCCCCAGGCTGAGCAGTACCCAACCTCTGGCGCTCGCTGTGCGCGGGGGTGCGAAATCAAGTTCCAGGATGCGCATGTCAATGCACCGCCCGGGCCATCAGCAACATTGGATCGACAGGCTCGGCCTGCTGGTCCACCTGCTGACCCTCCTGACCCAGCCTGTGCAGCGTACAGCCGTTACCTGCCGAGGTTTGCTTCGGGAGGCTGGCTGCACTACCGTGCACGTACACCGCCTGAACCGCCTCGTCCCGCAGTTCAAGCAGTTGCTGCTCACGCGCTATGAGTTCGGCTAGTGCGTTGTCGGTATCGGCGCAGGCCAGGGTATGCACGCTCTGCCATTGCCCATCACGCGCGCGCAGCACGCCCACGCGGCCCTGCTCCACTGCAATGAACAGAAAAGACTGGTCCGCCAGATTGCGGCAAAAGCGATTGAACACTGTGGCCAGATACGGCTGCACGCCAAGCAGCCGGCACCCGGTTTCCTTGCTTAGCTCCTGCAGCCCGCTAATGAGCTCTGCGGACGTGGCTGCGGCAATACGAGATCGGCCTTTTGCCTCTGGCGACACACTGAACGACCAGTTGTGCGGCTCTTCAACATAGACCTGTTCAAAGCAGAACTGCGCAAAGGACAGCAACTCGCGCGGCGAGGCGATTTCCTCACGCCAGGGCACCAGCATAAAGCGCACCAGATGGCTGGAGATCAATACCTGCAGCCGACAGCGGGCCGCTGCGTTCTGCCGCAACAGCTCGGCCAGAGCGATCAACACGCTCGTCGGCGTGGCGTCCGCAGGGGTCACCACGCGTTGGATCTCCTGCGGCCCATTCGCACCCAGGCGAAATAGGCCGACCTGGGTTCTGCCGAGGATTATCACGCGTTGTTCAAGCGACGAAAGTGACACGATTGATCTCCTCCAGCGAAGTCTGTCCAGTGCGAACCAGCTCCAGTGCCGAACTGCGCAGCAGGCGCAGTCCGCGCTGGCACGCCAGTTCCTTGATCCGCTTGAGCGGCTGCCTTTCCACAATCATCTGGCGCAAGTCATCGTCGAGCCGCAGCAGCTCAGCGATGGCGGTACGGCCGCGGTAACCGGTACCCCGGCAGCGACTGCAGCCCTGCCCTTGCATCAGGCTGAAGGTGCCGCGCTGCTCGGGCGCGATACCGGAGAGCAGGAGCTCGGATTCGGAGTACTCAACCGCCACCGCGCAGTCAGGGCAAACTAGGCGCAGTAGCCGCTGTGCCAGTACCGCGTTGAGGGCAGAAACGAAACTGTAGGGGTCGACCTCCATCTGAATGAAGCGGCCAATCACATCGAACACGTTGTTGGCGTGGATGGTGGTGAATACCAGATGGCCGGTCAGTGCCGACTGCACGGCAATCTGTGCGGTCTCGGGGTCACGGATTTCCCCAACCATGATCTTGTCCGGATCATGCCGCAGAATCGAACGCAGCCCTCGGGCGAAGGTCAGCCCCTTTTTTTCGTTCACGGGAATCTGCAGCACGCCGGGAAGCTGGTATTCGACCGGATCCTCAATGGTGATGATCTTGTCGCGGCCGTTGTTGATTTCGCTGATCATCGCGTACAGGGTGGTGGTCTTGCCGCTGCCTGTCGGGCCGGTTACCAGCACCATCCCGTAGGGGTCAGCCGCCAGGCGTCGCAACTGCACGAGACTCTCGTCGGCAAACCCCAGCGACTCCAGGCAGACGCCGTTGCTCTGGTCGGCGAGATCCTGTTTGTCGAGAATCCGCAGGACCGCATCTTCGCCAAAAATGCTCGGCATCACCGAGACCCTGAAGTCAATCTGACGACCGCTGATACCGACCTTGAAGCGACCGTCCTGGGGCACGCGGCGCTCACCAATATCCAGCTCGGCCATGATCTTGATCCGCGAGATAACCTGCTCGGCAATCTGCATCCCCTGAGCACAGGTCACGCTGTTGAGCACCCCGTCGATACGGTATTTGATGCCCAGGCCGTTGGCAGTCATGCCCAGATGAATATCACTGGCGTGCAACTTCAGCGCATCGTAAAGCGTCGAGTTAACCAGCTTGACCACCACGCTGGAGTCCTCGCTGATGCGCGTCAGCGAGAGAATCTCCAGAGACTCGTCCGCCACTATCGCAACGCCTTCGCCCAATCCTTGAACAGCCTGGAATCCATCTTCGAGTCGCGCCAGATAGTCCGCCAGGTCGAGGGCATGCACCAGATATAACGGCGCGCCGGCCAGACATTGATCGATCCAGGCCAGGCGCGCAGCATCGAACGGATCGGCGAACACCCCGATGCTGATCTCGCCGTGCTGGACCATGATGAATTCACGCTTCAACGACTGCGCCAGCGACAACTGACTGAAGTCGGGAACAGCGTCGAGCAGGCTGCTGCGATCCAGCACCGGATAGCAAAAGGTGGCGCCGAGCCGCTGGACGAATTCGGCAGAACTGAGTCCAGACAGTTCCTCAGCCTCTTCAAGCACCCTGCTGGCATTGACCAGCGAACAGGCATGGGCAGACCTCAGCAGTTGCGCATCGAGTCGCTGGGCAGGTAAAGCCGTGGCAGTCACCAGAACCGCATTGACCTGACTATCCATCACGCGCTCCTTGTTGCTGTTCGGTAGTGGGTTTATTGCGCCTCTCCAGCGCCATCGTCGGCTGACTTTTCGTTCACCAACCCATCTTTGAGGGCAAGGCTTAATAATGGCTGGCGGCGGTTGGCCATCACCCAGCTACCGTCATACATTCTCAACGGAAAGACATTGATACGTTCCCTGCGTCTTTCCTCAATGATTGCCATGGGCTTGTTCTTCTGCACGGCAGGCGTTTCCAGCAAACCACTGACCAGCCGTCGCAGCTCCTCAAGCGGAAAGGGTTTGAACATGATGTGCGAGATTCTGCGGCGCTTCGCGCTTTCCAGTACCTGGCTTGAGGGGTGACCTGTGATCAAAATGCAACCTCCCTGCCAATGCATTTCCAGCGTATCGAGAACCTGAAACCCTTCCATGTCCGGCAGTCTGTAGTCGAGTACGATGACTTCAGGCAATAGCGTGCGGGCCAGCTGTATTCCGGAAATTCCGTCCGCTGCCAGATGGACTTCGCACGGCAGTTTCTCCAAATACAGCTTGAGGTTTTCCGCCAGCAGCATTTCGTCCTCGACTAACAGAACCTTTTTGAGCAACTGAAATCTCCTTAACAAAATGACCGTTTTAGCCGCCAAGGAGCCTGCTCCTGATTAAACCTAGGCATGCTTCATGCCAGCCGCAAGAAATCCGGAATCTTTTATAAGGATATGATTTATATTGATAATTAAAGATTAAACCGGGACAAAAAAAGCAGGATTGGGGAAATACGATTGGGGAACAGGTGGATTTCCCCACTATTGGGTGGGTAGGGCCTGGCTGGTGTCGCGAGTCAGGGATTAACGTAGCGGCCGAGTGGCTGAAAACGTTGCTGACGTAGATCTACCCTGACCATGTGAGCGCCGAGCGCGCCGGTTCTGCGACCGGGGCCGAAACTCATGGCAGGGGCCAGCCCGGTCTGAAAGTTATGCAGGTTCTCCAGGCTGACAACCAGGGCTTCACGGCTGGCGTCGCGGCCGATGCGTTTAAGCCCCTCGAACAGCAGCATGGTCGACACATAGCTGTTGACCTGCAGCGCCAGATACCGCTCCCCGCCCATTGATTCGGGCACAGCCGATTGCAGCAGGGACAACGCCGGCGCCGTCCAGTCGCTGGGTAAAAAGGCGTAGGCCAGCACCACCCGATCACTGAGCCGCTGCGGCAGTCGTAATACGTCTGCGCCAACCTGGTCAGACGATGCCAGCAGCAATGGTGGCGGATCTGCCTGCAGACTTGTCTCGGCAAAATCCACCAGCTCGCTGCCGCTGCCGATAAAAAAGACCGTACCGATCTGCCCAGCAGCAGCCGTCTGCTCGGCCTCCGGCGGGCTCCGGGTTTGCACATCTTGCCAACCCAGGTCACGCAGCCGTCCGGCCAGCAGATCGGCAAGGCGTTGCTGACCCGGATCGACGGCATGCACCACCAGCGCCCGCTGAGCCGATTGATCGGGGATGCTGTTGGCGTAGCTGGCGAGTGCCAACATCTGTTCACGCAATCCCGGCAAGGCCTGGAACACCCACTTTGGATGCGCATGATCGGCCGGCGAAATCAGCGAGCCTATGACGGGCACCGCCAGCGACGCGGCAAACTCCTCCAGGCCATCAGTTAACGCCGGGGCCATTGGCGCGAGTATCAGAAACACTTGATCCTCTTGAACCAACCGCTGCAACGCCTGTATGGATGTAGAGCGATCCGGGCCGGGATCTCGGACCACCAGCTCCAGCTGCCTGCCATGGATTCCGCCGCGGTTATTCAACTGCTCTACCAGTTGCTGCAGCAGTCCGCTGACCATTCGCCCCGGCCCCGCCAGCGGGCCGTCAGCGGGTAGCAAGGTGCCAATGCGCAGCAGGTTATCTTCCAGCCCCGGGTCGTGGTCATCTTCCAGCCGGCGAATATAGGCAATCAGGTTGTTCGCATCAGTTCTGGAAAGACTGTAGCGCGGCATCGCCGCGGCCAGTTGATTGTCGCCGGGATCCAGCCCGCGGGTGAACGCGTGCAACAGGCTGGTTTCGGTATAAGGCGGATAGTCACGGCCGTTCTCGAGCCGCTGCCTGTAGGGTTTGGTCAGCCGCTGCCAGGTGATGTCCGGTGGCACCACCGCACCTTCGGGCCGCCCACGCCCATCGCGGCCATGACAATTGACGCAGGGCAGCGACGTTCCTGGCAAAAGCATATCGCCAATGCCAATCCGGGCCTGAATTGGGCCCTGGCCGACACCGGTCAGATAGATCTGTTTGCCTGCCCGCTCCTCCGGGCTCAGTGGCAGCGCGCAGGCGAAGGAACTGCAGAGAAGCAGGCATGCGATCACCACTGCAGCGCGGAACAAGGTTTACTCCGTCTCGATCGGCATGGCCAGCAGTTGCAGGCGCTGGGCCACGGCCTGCACAGGCGCATCGGGCCTTATCTTGCTCCAGCGCTTGTTGGCTACGTCGCCCGCGATCAGCAAGGTTGAGTGGCCCTCCGGCGAGTCGGAGAACTGGCCCAGCCGCTTCAACACTGCCTCCATCGCTGCCGGGTCGCCGGTCAGAAAGGTCCATTGGCGCTCATCCAGGCGTTGTTTTTTCATGAAAGCGCTGAGTGCCTGCGGGGAGTCGTTGACCGGATCACTGCTCAACGACACGAAGTGGATCCGCTCTGACTGCTCGCCCAATTGCTCGCGTACCTCCTGCAGCTTGCGGCTGATCAACGGGCAGGCATCCTTGCATTGGGTGAACACCACATTCAGCAACACCACCTTGCCGGCCAGCACATCGGAATAAAAACGCACCTCCTGACCATGCTGATTGAGCAATAGCGTATCGGTGAAATACGCTTGGGCGTCACGGTTCAGATCAGCGGCCACCGGTTGCGTGGATGGTGCCGATTCCGCGGCATGTTCCACCCCGTCATGCGCCAGCGCCGGCAAGCACAGCAGCAGCGCCAGACTCCACAGCAGCGCCCGTTGACGTTTCATAGCGCCACCTTCTGGGAATCGATTGCGCGCAGTTCAGCCGGGTGCGTCCCGGCATGCCCCGGTTGCAAGCTGTCGACTCGGGCAACGATGGCCGCTGGATCGGTAAACCCGTAGAAGCGCGACCATTCGCCGGTGGCGTCATTGCCCACCAGAAAGACCGGCTGGTGCGACTCCAGATCCGGTGACCAGCTACGCAGGCTTTTCAGGGTCGCAGTGATGGCGGGTACCGATCCGGTCAACCATGACCAACCAGGCCCGGCTTTGTGCAACTCGGCATATTCACGCAGACGCTCTGGTGTGTCGCGTAGCGGATCGATGGTGATGGATACCAGACTCACCCCGTCACCAGCGCGCTCACCCAGTTGGTCCTGGACCTTGGCCATGATCGACGAGACCACCGGGCAAACCGTTGTGCACTGGGTATACATGAAACTGATGACCACAATGCGCCCGGAAACCAGGTCCTTTTGCAGATTGACGCTACGGCCATGTTGATCGGTCAGCGGCTGGTCGGCAAAGGTGATACGCGGCTCTGCCTCGACATGCCCTTTGGCCGGGGCATGGCCGGCATGGGCACCGCTTGCATGGGCGTTCTGAGCATGCTCGTGCTCAGCGTGCGCCGAGGCTGTGCCGGTACCGAACGTGAGCAACAAGCCCATCAGCATGACAGCGGTGTTTGATCGTCCCTGTATTGATTGCATTACTACCTCCTGACAAACGTCTCATCATTGAGCTTGTTTCAGCGTCGCGGCCGTGCGCCGCACGCTGGTGTATGGCTGGTCGCCGAATGCCATTCCCAGTGAGCTGGAACCAACGTGCAGGTAATACGCACCCGGATCCGGCAGCTCCAGCATCGCCTCATAGAGCCCGGCGCTGATCTCCGTTGCCGCGACTTCGTGGGGCCTGGATGAGGGCGCCATAAAATAGCGTACGCGCAGATCTTCTATCCCCGGGTGCGGCGCATTATCGGGCCCGCGCGACACCTGAAAGCGCACCGGCCGGTATCTATCCGGGCTAACCCGAGCCTGATCCGCGAGTAAGGTCACCTTGGGCTTGGCGTTCAGCCGATCCAGTTCCGGATTGCTCTGTACTTGCATGGCGAAGCAATGCGTGAGTTCCGGCTGATTGAGCATAAAGGCCACATCAAAGTGACCGGAGGCCGGCAACCGCACGCGGCTCTGGTAAATACCTGGCTCAACCTCGCGCAGCGTGCGGTTGAGCACCGAAACCGCACGGGCGGTATGACCGCGGTTGGGGTAACCGGACATCGGTGCGTTCATGCCTTCGTTGTAGAAATAGGTGGTATTGTCGGCCGGGTTGACGACGAACACCGAGCCCTGATCAACCGAGGTCGCCAAACTCTGAGCCATCGGCAGCTCTCCCGCCAGGCCCGGTGCCGCCCTGCCCGCATCAAATCCCTGCACGATGGGCTTGGACTCCGCGGCGATCGATGAGAGGTTGATCATGGTGACTTTGCTGCTGCCCAGGCCGCGTATGTAGGCGTAGGCCGGCGTAAATTCCAGCTGATAAGGCTGAGCCGTCACATCAATGCGATGCAGCACCTTGGCATCCGCCGCATCGATTACCAGCACCTGGCTGTTCAGGGTATTCAGCACCATGCCCCAGCGCCCGTCCCCACTGAAACCCATCGGCCCCAAGCCCGGCCTGCCCTTGATCACGCTGCGGACGTTGTGGCTCTGCCCATCAATTACCGTCACCTCGCCCGCTTGACCATCGACCACATACACAGCGCCAGACAGCTCCGAATAGGCGACGTCCAGCGGATGCGCGCCGACCGGCATATCCTTGATCTTGCGCAAGTCAGCTACATCAATGATGCTCAAGCTGCCGCTCGTGCGATTGCTGATAAAGGCATAGCGCGAGTCAGGGCTGAAGGCCATTTCGTGGTGGCCGCTACCGGTGGCGATGCTGGCGACAACTTGCAAACTCTCGCTATCGATAACGGTTACGCCCCCCTTGGCCGGGTCGGCAGCATCATTGCCGACCCACAGATAGCGACCATCAGGCTGCATGGCCATGCGCATCGGATCGGCACCCGCGGGGATATTGCTGGCCAGGGTGAAACTGTCGGTATCGATCACCGCCACCTCGTCGGCATCAGGCAAGGAGACGAACAGACGTTTTTCGTCTGCGCTCAGTACCCAGTCCATCGGCGCGCTCTTGAGTAAAATGCGCGTCAGCGTGCTGGTCACGCCCCCGACGGAAATCGAAGGATCGATGACGGTGATGCTCGGATCCTTGTTCAGAATCATCAGGTAATAGCTATTGAGATCCACCAGAGGCCTGATGCCAATAGATCCCTTCAGATACAGCCCGATGCGCTTTTTGCAGTCCAGTTGCTGACTATCCAGCCCGGACTCCGTATGCAACTGATCCAGCCAGGCACCCGGGTTCAATCCGCTCAGCGGTTGGCCTGCGGCGCTGTCGGTGACCCGGAAGCGAATATCCGCATACTGGCCGGCAATCGGCAGCTGATCGGTTGCGCCACCGCCAGGCCGCACTTCAAAATCGATGATCACCCCATCCCGCTCCAGGCTCTGGTGCGGCGGCTTATCCGCCGCACTAGCCGCCGCCTGAGATGCCTGGCAGGTCATCGACAGCAGCGCCGCCAGCCCCAGTGACAGCATCCGGCTGAGGGCTGTGCGATTACTCATCTTCATCATCCGTTACCCGCAGCAATCCCCATAAGCCTGAGGCGTTACCGAAGGCGGCATAATCGCGGTATAGATAGTCGCCCTTGATGCCATTGCCACCGCCAGCGCTGGGTAACATGAAGCTGAAATGTGCTGCCGGCAGTACGCTTTCCTGCGCGGCGGCGTAGCGGCTCAGCGGGTTGTAGCCAAAGCGTACTGCCCCTACACCCGGATCCTTCAGCGGGTAGCCCTGGGAGTCAGTTTTTTCCGAGATGAACGGATCTACCGGCCACAGATGTCCAGCCAACTGGAAGGTCGAACCACGACTACCGCCGGACGGCATGGTCAGATTGATCCGGAAGGCTTCATTGGGTTTGACCCGCAGAATCGGGGTGACCGGATCGGAGCCAACCAACGCATTGCTGTACGCCATGTGCGCATTGGGTACGTCACCCCAGCCCTGGCCATCAGCGCGGCCGAACGGCGCATCCGGCGCCTTGGCGAAGCGATACCACAGCGGCTCGGTGCGATAATTCACCGCCATGCCGGAATTGTCCTTGGGATCATTCGGTACACCAATGCCTTCTATTGCGACGTTTTCCACCGGCCGGCCACTGGCCCAGCGCATGTTCAAGCCCTTCTGCCAGATCAGCGAGAAGTCCTTGTAGGCTGGCTTGTTCGGCGCAGTGACCGTGGCGGTGGCGCGCATGGTCGGGTTCTCCTCCCAGGTGGCGCCCATGGGCACAATAGTCATCGCCCCTACCAGGCCCTTCTGTGGCTGCTTGATCATGTCGGCCGGCATCAGATTCAGCCCGCCAAACTCGATTGGTGTGGCAATGATGTTGTCAACGCTACGGCCGAGCCGTACCAGCGGCCTGCCTTCGCGCTGCAGATGCCCGGCGTAGTATTGATACTCGCGCGTCGGGTACTCGCCAGGCACAGTACTGGGTGCCACGGTTTGCACCGGATTCATGCCGACATTCATGCCGTCGGATTGAGTCACGTCGTATGCCATCAGTTGCGCATGCATGCCGACGTGGCTGGAGGGGCGCATCAGGTTGTTGTTGAAGGTGGTCGAACCCTGATTGCCCTGCCGGTCGCGCTTGGCTACACCCTGCATGATGGCGAAGTTCGGCAGGTCGGGCATGACCAGTGGCAGACGGTTCTCCAGTGCGACGGTAACGCAGTCGCCCGCCGCGGCGCGCAGCATCAGCGGTTCCACTGGCACGCCGGGCTTCAGCTTGCCGGTGACCGGATCCAGGTCGCTTTTGCGCACGTAGAGAATCGCGGTAGGGTCATGCAGCGGCCCGGACTCACCGCCGAGGGTGACGGTTTCGCCATCTTCCGGGTCCACTATGGTGACCTGTGGAATGGCAGTGGCCCGCGGGTTCATCACCAGCGTTCCGCCATCGGGGTTGAGCGCGCCGCCGACATGCGAGCCGGCGCCGTCCGGGTCGTCAATGCTCAGCCCGAGACTGTTACCCAACACATCGTTGGCCAGCACCGCGACTACCTCGAAACGACGCTGGACGGTGCTGCGCGAGCCAATTCCATTAGGGTTGGGGCTGAATCTTGGGCACACGCCACCGTAGGAGACAGTATTGCGCGGGGCCACCGGGATGCTGTTGTTTGGCACCGGCATCAGGTCATCGCGGCTGGCTGAATAATTGCGCATCACGCCCCAGATGCCGCTCCAGTACCCTTCCATGGACGCGTCCATAGCGTACAAGTAGTCCGCTGTCTCAGACGCCCTGCCGGAGAACATGTGCACCGGCGCGGTAAAGCCGAGCTGCTCGGAAATACCGATCATCTGCGATCCGCGCCAGCCCGAGTTGGCGCTGGTGACTATGCCGCTGCCACCCTGAAGCCATTTGACCCCGTGCAGCGTGACGTTGTGCTCCTCTTCATGCCCGCCAGCAATGATCCGCAGCCTGACGTTGTCACCTGTGTAGGTACGCAGCATGGGCGTGAACGCGTCTCCAGGCTCACCACCGCCAGCATTGATATGCGGCGGGAAACTGGTGGTAGCGCCGGTGGGCCCGACGGCACTGAGCAGCGCATCGGGAGTCAGATTCAGTGCCGCAATTGCCCGGTCTGTGCGGGTCTGCAAAGCGAACGCCAGATCCCCCGCCAAACCCTCTGCCTGCATGCCTGGTTTGCCATCCGGAGCAATCCGTTGCGGGTCAAAGATGCGCAACCCCACCGGTTCGTTGCGGTAGTTCACCACAAACATACCCGGGTCATCGGCGGAAATGGCCTGAGGGCATGGGCGTATCGGGCAGCCGAGCTTTTCACCTCCAGCCACTTCAATGACCGACTCCAGCAACGCGTTGGCGCTCTTGCGTTCGGGCGGGTTGATAGCATAGCGGAAACTGTCGGTGGTAGCCGGAAACGCACCCGGATCGGGCCTGCCGTCAGGCCCTGCGCCCACATAAACCCCGGCTTCATAGGCATGCTGGAAATCGCTATAGGCCAGGAAGAACTCCCTGAAGCTGTCGTTTTTACCATCGGCATTTTCATCGCCAGCGGCAATCACGGCTTGCCAGGAGGTCGGCCCACCATCCTCACGGGTATACATCGGTTCGCCGGTTTCCGCGTGGTACCAGGTCGAGCCTGCCGGTTCAACCAGCACAGTAGCGTACAGGCCAAGCTGCTGGTGGGTGGACGGGGCCAAATGATCGTGGGTGAAAATATTGCCCAGGCCGCGATCGATGCCATGGGAATTGACCACCGGATCAACGAACCAGCGTTGCATGCCAGTGCGCGCTCCGAGCCAATCCGGCCGGCTGAACTGGCCAAAATATGGATGGACCTTGGCTAGCGGACAATCCTGGGTGCCGTCGCGCGCATCGCCTACGGCGCACTCGTTGTATTCCCGAATAGCTTCGATACGCTCGGTCACTGCAACGGGGGCAAGTATGCCATCCTCATAGTTCCAGCCATTCGAGGCGCCGTCGGCCGCAGTCAGATCCCATTTCGGCAAGTGGATGTGCTGGCCAACTACGTCGCTGGGAGTGCGCACCTGATAGTCGTCAAGCTCATAGTAAGCCGGTATGAGATTGGTCTGGTGGTACATGGCACAGTCAAAACTATTCAGGCGCATCACCAGCGGCTCGGGTGGCTGCTGCTTGTTGATCACCGGCCAGGCATCTTCCCAGAGCGTGAGGATGCGTGCCTGAGGATAGTGGTAACCAACCTTGTTAAAGACCGCGTCAAACTGGATGTTGGCACCCTTGTAAATGCGCGGACGGTCAGCGGTATAGGGGGACGAGCCGGTGAAAGACATACCGTTGGTTTTTTCACCACTGAAGAAACGCCCTACACCCGCCGCGCTGGTCAAAAGTTTTTGCTGGTCATCCATGCAGGGCTCGAAAAAGGGTGCCCCGGCCATCGGCAACGCACCGTTGGTGCGGAAACTGGCCGACTGCACCGTGCCATTGGGCATTACCTTGAAGCTGGGGTGTTCCTTGCGCGCGTGATAACTCATCGCGGCTTGTTCTACGTCATTACCCTGTTCCGGAAACCAGATTGGCCGGGCGCGACTGATACGCTTGGAAAAGTCCACCGCACTGGTGGTTACATCCGCCTCGCCACCCGCAGACCAGCCGTCCAGTGCATGCCGCGGCAGGCCACCGTCCCATCCGTCCACCTGGGTGGGCTCAAGCGCTTGCC
The DNA here is from genome assembly GCF_009497895.1 of Halopseudomonas pelagia. Classification (NCBI taxonomy): domain Bacteria; kingdom Pseudomonadati; phylum Pseudomonadota; class Gammaproteobacteria; order Pseudomonadales; family Pseudomonadaceae; genus Halopseudomonas; species Halopseudomonas pelagia. The sequence continues at coordinate 3,090,591 of NZ_CP033116.1, forward strand.
ACAATGCATTGCCGCTGTCCTTCAGTGCCTGAGCTGCCAACGGATCAAGCATATCCAGCGGCGGGGTTGGCGGGCGTTGCCCTACAGTGTGTTCAATCCCGCCGATCCAGAAGGGATAGCCGGGGTTTATCAGGGTGCCGTCCGGGTTGTAGTTGGCTTCGCTGCGGTCCACCAGAGCCAAAGAGCCAAGCGGTTCGCCGGTTTCAGTGGATTCACCCTCCTCGTGATCCCCTTCCGCCAGCAACTCACCCTGGGCAAACCGGGGCACCACACTGACCTTGCCCGGCATGGGTGGGAGTGGCTTGCCGGGCAGCGGCACCACCGCAGGAATCGGCGTGCCGGCGACGATCTCGCCGTCCGGCAAGGCGCGCGCGCCCTCTGCTGGCATGCCGCTACGCAAGGCGAACGGTTCCTCATGGAAACCATCTTCACCCTCCTCCGAAACCGCTAGACGACTGCCTTGCTCGAAAACATCATGCACCCGCCACAGGGCCCACATTCCCTGAGCAAAATGGGGGTAGAAATGGCAGTGGTAGATGGCGTCGCCGGCTACCCGATTGCGATTGCCGGATCCGCCTAAAGCGATTTCATAGGTGAATCCCGCGCCCGGGCCGATACCCTGAGCGTCAATGTAATCGGAGTTGTCGTCATTGGGGTTGAATAACCACTGATGACCGTGCAGGTGGAAAATGTGCTGTTCGTGCCCCGCATGGGTGTTACGGAACTTGACGAAATCGCCAATGTAACTGTGGTTGACGTTGGAGGGGTCGCTGGGGAAAAGCGCCATGGTCGCCTTGACGCCAATATCTTCCGGGTCGGGTGTTTGCCCCGGGACGATATCCTCCAGCCCGACGTTGGCTGGCACATCGACCAGCATGGCGGCGTCACCTACAACGTGCGAGGACAGAAAGAATTCCTCATATGCGCAGGACAAGCAATCATGCATGGGCCCTACGCCAAGCCGGTTAGCGATAATCTCAGAACCAATACCGGCCGAGCCGTAGTTGATCATGAAGGAATCGCGGGTGGGTTGCAGCACGTGACCGAACACCGGATCGTTCCAATAGCCTGGAAAGGCCTGGGCAGCGGCGGTCTCATCATGCCAGGCAGAGGCAAAGTCGCGGAACGGCTCAAGCCGGTTAGGCAGCGACGGGTTGCGTTTGCCAATCCTTTCCAGCGGATAAGTCGCAGGCGGAAAACTGCCATCGGCATTAGGGCCCAACACTATGGCATCAGTAGAGCTGACGATAATCTCGCTGCCATCGACCATATTGAGAATGGGTTTGCCGGCCTTACCTTCGGCGATCCAGGGTTCGCTTTGGGGGAAACGTGCTTCATAGTCAATGATCGGCTGGCCAGCCGGGGTCCGACCAGTGGAGGCCAGGCGCATCTCTTCTTCGGTAACCGTGTTGCGATAACTTCTGGCACCTTTGGGCAGTACTATCACCTGACCGAACAGGCCGTTGGTCATATTCCCAGCCGTGCCTTCGCCACCAAAGGTTGCGCCATAGCTGGTCGCCAGAAACGCGCCCTCACGCTCGGCGTAGAGCACATAGTTTCGGCTGGCGCCGGGGGCCAGCAGGGTATTGTCGTTCTCGCCCGAATTGGTGGCGATGTCATCAATCGAGTTGACCGCCTGCAGTCCATTCACCTTGAACCCGACATGACGATCTGTCACCTGGTCATCAATCTGCAGGGCTGGGTGCCCTTCGCCCTTGCGCGGGTTAGCCTGTTCCGCCAACAGGTTCTGCAGCTGCACGGTAATGCAGTCGCCTTCTGCCACACGCAATATCAACGGCCGCGGACGCTTGTCCGGGCGCAGCAGTACGCGCCCCGGGAGGGCTTGGCCGCCCTCTGACAGCAACACCTGGTTTTCGTCGACCACATCTGAGCGCAGGGCAAACATCATCCCATTGATATTCTGCGCGCCAAGTCGGTTGAACATCAGCGGCTGGTCGAATGCGACGACTTTGGCGACCAGGTGGCGCTGGCATTGAATAGCCGCCTGCACCTCGCGGTCCGGCACTGCCAGGCTCATGGCCACAAGCGACACGCATAGCAGACTGCGTAGCCCCGACCTTGGAATGGAACTGAATAAATGGTGCAGGTTCTGGCTCATGGCGGCGACCTCCAGTCGGGATGCCCAAAATGCGTCACCAGAACCGAGAGCAATTGCTATGCCAAAAAAAATCCAGATATATATCAGTGACCTGCGTAAGGCGGGCAAATCAAACTGGGTAATCCCCCGGAAATTGCCCACCCATTCACCCAGCAATTCCAGGTGTGGCGGTGTGTCTATTGGTAAGGAGCTGGTCAGCGGATTTTGCAGCTTGAGAAATGGTCAAACACTCCCCCAGGCCTGGGGAAACTTACCCGACAATGGTGGGGTAATCCTGCTTCATTTGGCTTGATGAGCCGCCTGAAGATGCCGATAGTGACGCAACACCCGGGGAACATATTTCTGCGTTTCTGCGAAGGGTGGAACCGTCCGCCCGTGTTGCTGTACTGCGCCAGGACCGGCATTGTAAGCCGCCAGCGCCAGCTCAATGTCGCCTTCAAACAATGTCATCAGGCTCTTCAGATAGCGGGCACCGCCACTGATATTGGCAGCCGGATCCCATATATCTTCGACGCCCATCTCGACCGCGGTCGCCGGCATCAATTGCATCAAACCAACCGCTCCACGGGGTGACAGGGCCAGCGCGTTATAGCCGGACTCAACCTGGATAACCGCATGCAGCAAGGCCTCCGGCACGTCGTGCAGGTTGGCCGCCTCGCTGACCAGTGCGGTGTAGGCCTGTGGCTGTGGCGATCCAGAGGGCCTGGTGACCGGCGTCGGTTCTGTCAGTTTTACCGGTGAAAACCCCGGGCCGGAGCGCACGTTGGTCAGGATAATGGTGCCCGTCGCTGATACCGATGTGTAGAAGCCGGCCGCCTGCTGGGCGTACGCCGGGAGCACAATTAACGACAGCACCAGTATCAGCATCGGACGCATGTTTTATTTCCTTATTTGTTCTCCGGGACGCGGGTCTTCCCTGCAAAGCACATGCCCGTGTTGCTCTGCCCTCGCCTGAGCAGTCAGCCGCGCAAAACTTGCATAACTTTTGCATGGACAGCTCATGCGCAACTTTCAGGAGGAACAGTGATGACTTCCCACTCTCTAGACGCCGAGAACAAAAATCGCGGCTTCACTTTGCTCGAGCTGTTGGTGGTGCTGGTGGTACTGGGGATGCTGGCGGGCATCGTAGGGCCCAAGTATTTCAAGCAACTCGGGCGTTCGGAAACCAAGATTGCCCATGCCCAGATCGAAACCTTGGTGAAGGCCCTGGACATCTATCGCCTGGAGATGGGCAATTACCCGACCGGGGAGCAAGGTTTACAGGCGCTGGTAGAACCGCCCGGCGATTCGGTCAGCTGGGGCGGCCCCTACCTGCGCAAGGGTGTGCCACTGGATCCATGGGGCCGCGAATACGTTTACCGCTCGCCCGGTGAGCATGATGAATACGACCTGCTTTCATGGGGCAAGGATGGGCGCCCCGGGGGCGAAGGTGAAAACGTGGAGATCGTCAGTTGGTGAACTGCTGAGCCCCCCTGTCGTTAGCCGCGGCTGACAACACCCCTACATAAACCAAGGACGCAGCAATGCACTACCGGATCAAGGCCATCCAGCAGCCCAAGGGTATCGTCACCCTGAACTTCTTCACGCCTACGGCGAAAGAAGCGGAAGATCTCGCGCGCGAACAAGGTTATCGGGTGCTGGGTGTACAGCCGGTGTCCCGCTGGATGGCTGGCAGCTGGCGCAAGGAACGCTTCCCCTTGATGTTGTTCAGCCAGGAACTGGCGACGCTGCTGCGCGCCGGGCTGGCACTGATCGATGCGCTGGAAAGCCTGGCGGAGAAAGAGTCCGATCCGCAGTCAGCCAAGGTTCTGTCGAGCATTATCCGGCTGCTGTACGAAGGCAAATCCCTGTCCCAGGCGCTGGGTCAGTTTCCGTGGATCTTTCCACCGCTGTACCTGGCGTTATTGCAATCCAGCGAAAAAACCGGCGATAGCGCCGCCGCGCTGGAACGTTACGTCAGCTATCGGTACCGGCTTGAAGAGGTACGCCAGAAGATCATCAGCGCCTCGGTTTACCCGGTTCTGTTGCTGGCGGTGGGCGGGCTGGTCATGCTGTTTCTGCTGGGCTACGTGGTGCCCAGGTTCAGCCTGGTGTTCGACGGCATGGAAGGTCAGCTGCCGTGGTTGTCGCAGGTGTTGCTGGCATCAGGCCAATGGTTGAACGAGCACTACACCGCGCTCTTGCTCGGAGTGCTGATAGCCGTCTGCATAATAGTGGCCGGGTTCAAACAGCCGGTCAGCAAACGAATGCTCCACCGCCTGCTGGCCAGCTTGCCGATCATCAATCAACGGCTATTTATTTATGAAATGGCCCGGTTCTATCGTTCGCTGGGCATTCTTCTGCAGGGCGGCATTCCGCTGCTGACTGCGATGGAGATGGTCAAAGGACTACTGAGTCTTACCGCGCAACTACGATTACAACAAGCTCGCGATCGGATCCGCGAGGGGCAATCGCTTTCACGCGTTCTTGAGGAATATCAGCTATCCACACCTATATCGATTCGTATGCTGCGTGCGGGAGAGCAATCAGGGAATGTAGGCGAAATGATGGAAAAAACCGCCAATTTTTACGACGCCGAAACCAACCGCTGGATAGATTGGTTCATCAAGCTATTCGAGCCTTTGCTGATGACCTTTATCGGGTTGCTCATCGGCGGAATCGTCATCCTCATGTACATACCGATCTTCGAACTGGCCTCAAGCATTCAATAGGCCGACCAACCACGACCCGCTCACGCAGGCTCGTGGCTGTATCGTTGATGCCTGTGCTCAATCCAGCCTGACCACGATCCGGCCAACCATCTTGCCAGCCAGTATCTTTTCGATTTCGGCAGGCAGATCATCGAGTGCGATTTCTTTTTCCAGGTTATGCAGATCGGTTTTCCATTGCAGCGACAGCCGATCCCACATCGAGGCCTTGACCACCAACGGCTGCTCGACCGAGTCGACACCCAGCAGGTTGACGTTGCGCAAGATGAACGGCAAAACGCTGCCCTGAAACTGGGTACCGGCTGTCAGGCCGCAAGTCACGACGCTGGCACCGTACTTTAGCGACTTGACCACATTGAACAGAATATCGCCGCCGACCGTATCCACGGCTCCGGCCCATTGCTCTTTGAGCATGGGTTTTTCCTTGCCCGCTTCCAGTTCACTGCGCTCGACGATCCGAGTCGCGCCCAGACCTTTGAGAAAGTCCGCCTGGGTGGCTTTGCCGGTAGCCGCGGCCACTTCGTAACCCAGGCTGGCGAGCATGGCGACGGCAATACTGCCAACACCGCCGGTAGCGCCAGTGACCAGAATGGGACCCTGCCCCGGGATCATGCCGGCTTGTTCAAGCTTGTCGATACACAGCGCGGCTGTCAGGCCCGCGGTGCCAAGCACCATACTGTCACGCAGGCCCAAACCTTCCGGACGCTTGAGAACCCAGGCTGCGGGTACACGAATGTATTGGCCATAGCCGCCGGACGTACTCATGCCCAGATCGTAACCGGTGACGATCACCTCATCCCCTGCCGACAATTCCGGCACCGAGGAAGACTCCACCACACCCGCAGCATCGATGCCCGGGGTATGCGGGAAGTTACGCGTTACGCCCTTGTTGCCGGAGGCGGACAAGGCGTCCTTGAAGTTCAGCGATGAGTACTTGACGCGAATCAGCACTTCACCTTCCGGCAGGTCGTCGATCTGCCGGGTCGTAACATTGGAGACATAGCGGCCGTCTTGTTCGCTGACGACCAGAGCCTTGAATTCCGTCATTTGGATCTCCTACCAGAATCGCTGATTGTGAAAGCGCGAAAGCCAGGTCAGCAGCAGATTGTCGAGCGCGGTCGAGACACTGCCCGAGAGCTTCTCTTGCAACTTTTTGCGGGTAACATAATGCACTTCAAATACGTCTGCTTCGTGGATCATGCGACTAATGTACTGGTCGCTGGTGCTGATCTCGTCAGCCAGCGCATTGTCCAGTGCCTCAGCGCCAAACCAGACCTCACCAGTAGCCACGGCCGCCACATCCAACTTGGGGCGGTACTGGGCAACAAAGGCCTTGAACAGGCGATGAATGTTTTCCAGGTCCTCCTGAAACTTCTCACGGCCCTTCTCGGTGTTCTCGCCAAACAGCGTCAGCGTGCGCTTGTACTCGCCGGCGGTAAGCATCTCGTAATCCACGTCATGCTTCTTCAACACTTTGTTGAAGTTGGGGATCTGCGCGACTACGCCAATGGAACCAAGCATCGCGAACGGCGCGGCCAGGACCTTATCGGCAATACAGGCCATCATGTAACCGCCACTGGCCGCGACCTTGTCCACACAGATGGTCAACGGCACGCCGGCCTCGCGGATACGGGTTAATTGTGACGCTGCCAGACCGTAGGCATGCACCATGCCGCCGCCACTTTCCAGCTTGACGACTATTTCGTCCTTGGCGGTGGCCACTTCCAGAATCGCGGTAACTTCATGACGCAAATTTTCCAGCGCGCTGGCTTTGATATCGCCATGAAAATTCAGCACGTAAACACGCTTGGGCGTATCCGTGGACTTGCCACGCGCTTTCAATTGCGCATTGCGCTCTTTATGCCGAACCTTGAGCGCGGCTTTACCGAGAATGGTCTCGCTTAACTTGTCGGTCATGCGATCCAGTTGATCATTCAGGCGCGTGACGCTCAGCGTGCCCACCGCACGGCCCTTGCGCTCCTTGAGCGCAGACACCATTGCGACTACCAGAAGCAGCGCCACCACAAAGGTAGCGGCCTTGGCCAAAAACATAGCGTACTCAGCAAGCCATTCCACAAGCGCACTCCAGACAAAAAACAGAGATTGATAATTGCCCTCAAGCATACAGGAACAGCCCCAGACTGGGACAAACTCGCCCGCGGCCAAATTCAAACAAGCGTATGGTTTTTTATTGACAGGGGCATGAGACGCCAATACCCTCAGCATTCAGTGTCAGGCACCTTGTCTTAGACGTTTACCTTTAAAAAAATGGGATCACCTTGTGGGCAGTATCTATCTGATTCGGCACGGCCAGGCTTCACTAGGCGCAGAGAACTACGATGTGCTCTCGCCGATGGGTATCGAGCAGTCTAAGATTCTCGGCGAACACTACCATCGCACCGGTCTGACCTTTGACCGCAGCTACGCGGGCGAAATGGATCGGCAGATCGATACCGGCAAATATGCACTGGCGCAAATGCCGGGCTCTGACCAGCAGATTTTATGCGAGCCGGCTTTTAATGAGTACGCCGCTGACACCGTGATGCAAACCTACCTGCCGAAAGTAGCGGAAGCCGAACCGGATGCAATGCACTACGTGCAGAACGCCGGGCAGTACCGCAAGGAATTCCAGAAGATTTTCAGCCAGGTCATCACTCTGTGGATCACCGAGACCAAGGAAGTCAGCGGCTGTGAGCCCTGGTCTGCCTTTGTTGATCGGGTGAAAGGCGGTTTGGCCCGTGTGTTGGAAGATGCCCCACGCGGCCAGAATATCGCGATCTTTACTTCGGGCGGCGCTATTACCGCTGCCCTGCAACTCATCACGCAAATGCCTGCGACCAGCGCTTTCGAGCTGAACTGGCAGATCGTGAACACCTCTGTAAGCCGTCTTCAGTATGGTAAAAACAAGCTCAGCCTGGCGTCATTCAACAACCAGGCTCATCTTGATCTGCACCAACAGCCGGATTGCATTACTTACAGATAAAACGGCAACGGCATGTGACGTTGCTCCAGCAAAACCAGAAATCAAGGACACACCTATGACCAGCGTTGCAGAAATCACCAGCACAATGGAATCCAAGTTCAACCCAGCCGCAGCCGCCGGCCTGGATCTGGTTTTCCAGTTTAACATCGAAGACGACAACAACTTCAACGTCACCATCAAGGATGGCACTTGCGCCATCGCTCAGGGCGACGCTGCTACTCCTAACGTTACCCTGATCATGGACAAAGCCACTCTGGAAGGCGTCATGACCGGCGAAACTGATGGCATGCAAGCGTTCATGGCAGGCAAACTGCGCGCCGAAGGCGACATGATGCTGGCTCTGAAACTCGGCGAACTCTTTCCCGCCTGAGTCATTGCTGTATAAAAAAACCGGAGCCAAGTGCTCCGGTTTTTTATGTCTGGTTTATTGGTTTTGGGACAGCAATATCCAAGTCACGCAAAAAGCTTGAGGAGCATTCCAGCTTGGCAGGGTGGAGAAAGTGTATAAAACAGGGATGTTTTATCCAAGCCTACAGGGACGTATTCACGGCGTCTTTCGGAATCCTGTCAAGCTGGGATGCGGTTTACGCCCCGATCATAAAACCGATTGTTTTGTATCCGCTTTTGATCATCACAGGCCGATGGTTCACGCCGACACGCGCAAGTCCCCGCAAGCGGGCCCAGCCAGCGATCATAGATCACTTGGCGTTCAGCTGCGCGCGAAGCATGCTTCGCCAACGCTTGCCTCACCCCTCTAGCTCGGCGATGGCATCCATGCCATCGACGGTCGGCTTAGCTCCACCGCCCTGCGATGATCACGGTCATTTGCGTGAACTAGAGAAGATCAAAAGCGGATTCGCTTTCCGCTCGACATTACTCTTACTCCAAAATAGCCCGAGCCAATCCCACACCAACACGAACCCTGATAAGCCCTTTCAAACAAGCGTTTGAGCTTGTTCGCACCGCCTCACTGGATTAGATTAGCTGATTGTCCACGCCCCCCATTATAAGGAAAGCCATGAGCGCTACAGACCAGGCTACCCAGATCCGCGAAGGCGAAGAACTGGATGTACAAGCCGTTGACCAGTACCTCAAGAGCCAGATTCCCGGGCTCGAAGGCCAGCCCACCATCACCCAGTTCCCCGGTGGCGCATCCAACCTCACCTATCTAGTTGCGTATTCCAACCAGGAATTCGTACTGCGGCGGCCGCCCTTTGGCAAAAAAGCCAAATCGGCCCACGACATGGGTCGTGAATACCGCATTCAGAAGCAGCTGGGTCAGGGCTTCCCCTATTGCCCCAAGGTCTACGCACACTGCACTGACGAGTCTGTGCTCGGTTGCGAGTTCTACGTAATGGAGCGCGTCAAAGGCATCATTTTGCGTTCCGAGATTCCCGAAGAGCTCGGACTGGACGAAGCCAAGACCCGCGAGCTGTGCAAAAGCTTTATCGACAAGTTCGTAGAGTTGCACAACCTGGACTACACCGCCTGCGGCCTGGCAGATATGGGCAAGCCTGAAGGCTATGTAAAGCGTCAGATCGAAGGCTGGATTGATCGTTATCAGAAAGCCGCCACGCCTGACGCTCCTGACTGGGAACCGGTGATGGCCTGGCTGCGTGACAAAATGCCTGCCGATCATCACAAGCCCGGCCTGGTACATAACGACTATCGCTTCGACAACGTCATTCTTGACCCCGAAAACCCGATGGAAATCATCGGCGTACTGGATTGGGAAATGACCACCATCGGCGACCCGCTGATGGATCTGGGCAACACCCTCGCCTACTGGATTCAGGCAGATGACCCACAACCGATGCAGGCCATCCGTCGCCAGCCCAGCCACGCACCGGGCATGCTGACGCGGCAGGAATTTGCGGATTATTACGCAGAGAAAGCCGGCATCGAGATTCCCAATCTGGATTATTACTACACCTATGGCTTGTTCCGTCTGGCTGGCATCGTGCAGCAGATCTACTACCGTTTCTATCACGGCCAGACCCAGGATAAGCGCTTCGGCAACTTTATCCATATGAACAAGTTGCTGGAACAGTTGAGCCTCTCGGTCATCAACAAATCCACCCTATAAGCTTAAGAAGAGGACACACCCATGCAAAAGACTCAATTGTTTGATCTGGACGGTAAAGTTGCCCTGGTGACCGGCGCCAGCCGTGGTATCGGCGAATCCATCGCCAAACTGCTGGCCCAACAAGGCGCCCACGTGATTGTGACCAGCCGCAAAATTGAAGGCTGCCAGGAAGTGGCTGACGCGATTGTCGCCGCTGGCGGCAAAGCCACCGCCATGGCCTGCCATATTGGCGAGATGGCGCAGATTACTGCCACCGTCGAGACCATCCGCAGCCAGTTTGGCAAGCTGGATATCCTGGTCAATAACGCAGCTACCAACCCCTACTTCGGCAACGTGCTGGATACCGATCTGACCGCGTTCCAGAAGACGGTAGACGTGAATATCCGCGGCTACTTCTTCATGTCAGTTGAAGCCGGCAAATTGATGCGTGAGAACGGCGGCGGCGCGATTCTGAACGTAGCGTCCGTCAACGGCATGGTGCCTGGAGACATGCAGGGCATCTACTCGATCACCAAAGCTGCAGTGATCAATATGACCAAGGTGTTTGCCAAGGAGTGTGCGCAGTTCGGCATCCGCTGCAACGCCCTGCTGCCAGGTCTGACCGACACCAAGTTTGCCTCGGCACTGACCACCAATGATTCGATTCTGAAGATGGCTCTGCAGCGCATTCCGCTGCGCCGCGCAGCGGATCCAAGCGAAATGGCCGGTACCGTTTTGTATCTGGTCAGTGATGCGTCCAGCTACACCACTGGTGCAGCTATCAACGTTGATGGCGGCATGCTCGCCTGAGAAATCGCTGCCGAGCAGGGGTTACTCGAAGCGTTCGAGAGCCTCTGTCGCAGCCTCGTTCATAGGCACCGGCGTCAAGCCGGTCGCCCCGATCTCAAGATTGAAGGTGGCGCCGTCCACCATGGGGATGAAGCGCAAGGTGAAGGCATCCGCCTCCAGCAGCGACTGCGTACCCAACCTGTCCAACCAATACCATAAATCGCGCCAGCTCGGCGTGCCATGCAATATATCCTGCTGCGGCGGCAAGGCATCGCGCTGCTGTTCAAGCGCCAGATAGCGTCCGGCTAGCCGATGCAGCCGATACCCATCCTGCAGTCCGATGGCATAACCCAAGCCTCTCCAGCGCAGCACCTGTACGTCCATTTCCCACAGGTCACCCTCCAACTTCAGGCGCAGGTCATCGTGGGAGCTCAGTTGGACATTGAATTGCTGGGGCGCGACTTCGATAAATGTCAGCGTGCCGACGTTGCTTCCCATCTGGACCGGTTTGAATTGATGCAGATCCCACGCAGCCAGGGCCAGGATCAGCCCGACCAGCAGCGACAACAACAACAGATTGCCTTTCAACCAGGACCACAACCACTCAACACGCCAACCCTTTGCGATCACAGCGCCGAGAATCAACAGCGATACCACGCCCAGCAAGGCGGCCAATCCGTAGTACAGCATGATGTCTCCAGGCCAGATCAGGCCGGCACAGGTGGAAGGGGTTGGCCGCGCCGGCGGGCCAGGTGGCAGTCTATCAACCAGCGGGAAATGGAACCGGGGGGTGGAATGCCCGGCAGATCGTCCACGTGCCACCAACCGGCCTCTTCAATCTCACCGGGTTGCGGAACGATATCACCGCTGACGTAGCGGGCGTGAAAACCCATCATCAAGGAATTCGGGAAAGGCCAGTTCTGACTGCCGAGATACTCAAGCTGGTCCACCTCAACACCCACCTCTTCCATCACCTCACGGTGCAGGCATTCCTCGACCGACTCGCCAGGCTCGATAAAACCGGCCAGGGTACTGAAGAATCCGGGGCGGAAATGCGGTGAACGAGCCAACAGCACCTCATCACCACGGGTAATCAGCACTATGATGCATGGCGCCAATTTCGGGTACTGGCGCAGATCACAGGCGGAACACTCCATGGCCCGCTCTTCGCCCCGCGGTTGCATGGTGGCACCACAGCGGCCGCAGAAGCGATGGCTGTCGTACCAGGCCTCCAACTGTTGCGCCAGACCAAGCAACCGATATACGTCATCATCCACCTGCCCGATCAGCGTACGCAGGCCATGCCAACTAAGACCGGGCAGATCCACCGGATCGCTGATGCGCAGCAGATGGCATGCGGTATTATCCAGATGGCCAATCAGTAGATGAAAATCGGTGTTGCCGAGAAAGCGCATGCTGTCCGGGTCGTGCAGGAAGCGACCCTGGTACATGGCGAATTTCTGTTCATGGAAAACCACAACCAGGTCATTGTCTTCGATTTTCGCTGTGCGCGTTGCGGCGATAAAACGTTTGTCACTCTGTTTCATGCTACTCAAGGTCCTGCCAGGGTGTAGCCCAGTTCAGCCAGACTTTCTTCGGCCAGGGTCAGTACATCGGTGGTGGCGACGGCGGAGCGTTCAGCCGACTCCAGATAGAATTCGATGCTGGTCAATGCGTCAGCCAATACTTCCAGTTGCTGGGCCTTGGGTACGTCGCGGCGTTCAAGCATGACTTCCTGAATAAAACGGCCGGACAGATTGATGATACTCGCTGCTCGGGTCATGCCCAAAAATATCAGACCGCCGCGCACGGTTTCCAGGGTAGAGGGTACGTTCATCAAATGCATGATGTCGTTGCCTGATTCCATATAAGCGGTGATTGCACGCTTGGCCAGCGAAAGACCGGCCTGGGACTCTTCAATCAGCACGATGCGTGCTTCTTTCAGCTCGACCGGCTCCTTGCTGTCACCCGGGACCGAACCGGGTACCGGCCCCACATCGCTGCCCCGCTCGTCCAGACGATTCACTGCGGTTTCTGCCATCAGTACCGCGTCGGCTATCTGTTCAAGCACCTCTATGTCGGCACTCTTCCAACTGCTGAGTTGCTCGGCCGCCGCTTCGATAGCGGCGGCAGCCTCTGGCAGGTCAAGCATCGACAGTGTCTTCCAGAGGCGCTGAAGCGCGCCGCCCAGCGTTTCCAGCGATTGCTCCGGATCGCCAGCGTTTCTCGCCAGCAGGTCAAGCAGGTCTTTGATCGCGGTGAGTTCTTCGCGTAGCGCTTCCGCCACCGAGCGCATGACATCCACTCCCGGCCCACGCAATCGATGGAATGAGGACTGCAGCTCCAATTCGGTATAGCCGGGATCCGGCAATCTCAGGGCCGCTTTGACTTCTTCACAGCGGTCACAAGTGGCATCACCCAGCGCTACAAGAAAAGCCAACTCGCGCAGCAGTTCGGGGTTGTTGGTTGGCGCCGGCGATGGCTGACGAACGGCGCGCTTCTTGATCTCACGATCGAGCTGCGAGAAAAGCCGTTTGCGCGGGGACGACAACTGCAACGGGGTCCGTTCGATGGCTTCCAGCGCGGCGGCCGCAACCCAGCACAAGGTCGCAGCGCTCGGGTCCAGCGTCGACTGCCAACGTACCAGCGCACGCTGCATCAGCGGCGCGGAAGCGGCCAGACCATCATCACGGATCATGCCCAGCAAGCCCAACTGATACATTTGCCGCAGACGATTGAAAGTACGGCCATCGAGTGGCTGCTGCTCCTGCTGGCCGCGCAATGTCAACGGCAGGGTTTCTGCGGCCAGGCTATAGAAATGGCTATCCGATAGCGCCGGTACGCCGGGGCGGTTGGCACGTAATTGATTGATGGTGGGCAGCAACAGCTCCGGTCGTTCAAAACCCTGGTGCCGGCACTGCTGCAAATAACGCTCGAGCAAAAACAGGCTGTCGCACAACGCCGAAAGCGGTTCGTTGCGATCGGTGCCGTCATGCTCGGGAATATCCGTGGCCAGCGCGATCATCTCTGCCAGCAGCAAGGCTGCACCGCGCAGCTCGATCAACGTCAGGGTGCCGCGCAGCTGCTGCAGTCCCTCGATGGCCTGTTGCAGCAAGCTGCCATTGTGGCGGTCTTCCAGAAACTGCTGGAGCAGATCTTCCACTTCACCCATGCTGGTGAAGAGCTCTTCCCTGACAAGATCTAAAGATGTGGCGCCTGTTAACATCGTATTGTGTCTCCCCACCCGTCCCTGCTGTGCCCTGACCGCCTCAGTCTGCGAAATCAGCGGTCTTTTTAGCCATATGCGCCATCATGGCTAGCTTCAGATCTTCGGATTGAAGCATTGCTGCATTCCATGTAGCTATATAGTTGAGACCATCGTCAACACTGTGGTCGCGACTATAACGAATCATTTCCTTGGTACCGCGTATAGCCAGCGGTGATTTGCTGGCAATCTCACCTGCCACCGCCATGACGCCGGAAAGCAGCTCGGCATGATCGGCAAAAGTCCTGTTGACCAGCCCCATGCGCGCCGCCTCATCACCGTCAAAGGCACGGCCAGTGTAGGCCAGCTCCCGCATCATGCCATCACCTATGAGGTGGGGCAATCTTTGTAAAGTACCGACATCCGCGGCCATGCCCATGTCAATTTCCTTGATGGAAAAATGCGCATCAGGGGTGGAATAACGCATGTCGCAGGCGCTAATCAGATCAATGGCGCCCCCGATACAGTAGCCATGAATAGCGGCGATGACGGGTTTGCGGCAGGTATCGATGACATTGAACGAGGTTTGCAGGCGCAACACGTTGCGGCGAATGATCTCGGCGTTACGGCCGATGTCCTTGCCCATCTCGGAAGACGCCTGGGCCAGCAGCTGCAAATCGATCCCCGCGGAGAAGTGCTTGCCCGCGCCGGAGACGACCACCACGCGAACGCTGTCGGTGCTGTCTACCCAGTCAAAAGCCTGGATGATCTCTTCCCAGAAGGCCTTGTTCATCGCATTGACCTTGTCAGGCCGATTGATCTGAATGTGGGCAATATTGCCGGTTTGTTCCACCAGCAGAGTTTGATACTCAGGCATGACTGCGCTCCCGGGATACTTTAGCCAAACGCGGCGACATTGTGTTCAAACCAGACTATAACAAGCATTAAGGATCAATGGCATAGCTCAGGCTGCTCGGGTACTGGGTGAAGCAAAAAGCCAGTATCTAACCGAGCCTGTCCGGCGGGAGCTGTCCGGCGGAACCTATCCGGTCGAGCCTACCCGGCCGGTCCCTCCCACACCACAAACCCGGCGGCCTTTTCTATCGCCGCGAGGCGCTCGGTATGCGCATCCAGCTCAGCCGGGCTGGGCATGATCACTTTCAGGGCGCCGCGTTTGCTCGGATCCAGCCGGCGGATACTGGTCACGCCGTGGCTATTGGTATCACTTTCCGCGCCCTGCCCGGCTAACAGCAGTGCCGTCTGGCCGCCGGTCATGGTCAGGTAAACGTCAGCCAGAATCTCCGCATCGAGCAAAGCACCATGCAGGTCACGCTGGGAGTTGTCGACCATGTAGCGTTTGCACAGCGCATCCAGGCTATTGCGCTGACCTGGATGCTTCTCTCGGGCCATCATCAACGTATCAACCACGCCGCAATGATCGCCCATCTTGCCGAGCAGACCGCCCAGGCGCTCCAGCTCCATATCCAGAAAGCCGATATCGAACGCTGCGTTGTGGATGACCAGCCGGGCGCCTTTGACGAACTGCATGAAGTCATTGGCTACGTCGGCAAACAATGGCTTGTCGGACAGAAACTCATCGCTGATGCCGTGGACCGCGAACGCACCTTCTTCCACTTCCCGTTCGGGATTGATGTAGACGTGGAAATGCCGGCCGGTCAGGCGCCGATCGAGTAGTTCGACGCAGCCGATCTCGATGATGCGGTGGCCGTCCTTGGGATCGATGCCGGTTGTTTCCGTGTCGAGAACCACTTCACGCATGTTTCGGACTCCGTTTCGCCAGCACGTCCTGCACTCCCAGATTGGCCAACTCGTCAGCCAGATCGTTTTCTCTATGGCCGCTGTGACCTTTCACCCAGCGCCATTCCACCTGATGCTGATTGACCAGCGCGTCAAGCTGCATCCACAGGTCGGCATTCTTCACCGGTTGGCGGCTGGCAGTTTTCCAGCCGCGCTTTTTCCAGTTCGGCATCCATTCACGAATGCCTTTCATCACGTATTCCGAATCGGTGGTGAGCAAAACCGGCGCCGGCTTTTTTAGCGCTTCCAACCCGCGGATCGCCGCGGTGAGCTCCATGCGATTGTTGGTTGTCTGCAACTCGCCACCGTACAACGATTTTTCATGCTCGCCCAGGCGCAGCAGTACGCCCCAGCCACCCGGTCCGGGATTACCCTTGCAGGCCCCGTCGGTAAAAATTTCGATCGTGTGCGTCATTCACTCTTCCGTTTCTGCGTGCGCCGGGTACCCACCGTCAGGGGCGGCAAATTCAAGGCTGGAAAGGCTCTGGCGGGCTGTTTGCGCGGAGTCACTCCGTACATTTGCCGGCGTGCGATCAGGCAGTAGAAACCGCCCATCGGTAGATTGTGCCGTTCCCCGAAGCGCTCGAGAAAGACCATCCTGTCCAGCCACTTCTGTGTGGCAAGCGGCGGACGATAGCACCCATTAATGCGTTTCTCCACAGCAAAACCCAGGACTTCCAACCAGTCGGCAAGGCGCGTCGGGCTGACAAACCCGGCCTCACTCAGCCAACTGCGGCCGGCGAAATGATTCAGCCCCCAGCTACTCCAGGGATTGAAGCCAAGAATGATAATGTGACCGCCAGCGCGTACCGCCTGACTGGCTTCACGCAACAAAGTGCGCGGCGAGAGGCAGAAATCCAGGCCGTGGTGCAGCAGCACCACGTCCAGCGATTGCGGAGCAAAGGGCCATTGGTCTTCCTGCAGTGGCATGGTCGGCGGCTCGGCGATCAGGTCGAAATGCCAACTATTGCGCAACACCTGCTGGTCGCCATCCAGCAACGACGGCGCCAGTCCGTACTGCACCAGATGCTGACCGAAACAGCGCTGCAAAGCCTCTTCGATCACCCCCTGCTGGGCTTCCAGCAGCATCTGTCCCGCCGGAGTCTCCAGCCAGGTGCGCGCCACGCGCAACAGGTCCATCAAGTCGGCCTGGCTAATCGAGCCAGACCGGTCATCAATCAACATCGAGCCTCCGTTGCGCTCAGCCTGGTTTTCCAGACCCTTGAGTTTCCCAAGCCAGTCAGCGCCTGTACTATAAAAGCATATTCCTTTCAGGGTGCTTTAGACATGCTCGAATTCATAGCATTACCCGCCTTCCAGGACAATTACATTTGGCTGATTCTCGACACCCAGAACAACCGCGCGGCGGTGGTTGATCCTGGTGATGCAGTCCCGGTGATCACCTGGCTGGGACGACATCCCGAATATGACCTGACGCACATGCTGATTACCCACCATCACCGCGATCATACCGGCGGCCTGGCCACCATCAAGGCGGCCACCGGGTGCAAGGTTTGGGGGCCGGCTGCCGAAGACATTCCCGGCCTGGATCGCAGGTTGGTGGACGATGAAACCGTCAGCCTGTTCGGCCTGGACCTGCGAGTAATATCCGTGCCCGGCCATACCCGCGGACATATTGCCTTCTATTGCAATGAGCCCGGTGCACCCTGGCTGCTGAGTGGCGATACCTTGTTCGCAGGCGGTTGCGGCCGGCTATTCGAGGGGACGGCCGAACAGATGCACCGCTCGCTTCAGCGCCTTGCTGCCCTGCCCGACGACACGCGCGTTTATTGTGCGCATGAGTACACGCAGGCCAACCTGCGTTTTGCCCGCGCAGTCGAGCCAGAAAACAACGATATCAAGGTGCGCGCCGAAGTGGTGGATGATCTGCGCGCAGCCGGACGCATGACCCTGCCATCGAGCATTGGCCTGGAAAAGAAAACCAACCCCTTCCTGCGCTCCGCAGTGGCACAAGTGAACCAAGCGGCGGCGGCCCACGCTGGCGAATCAGTTGCTACAGAGCTCGCGACCTTTGCCCGGATCAGGGCGTGGAAAGACAGCTTCTGAGGTTTCTGTGGAATGGTTCCTTGACCGCCGAAGGGCGACTTCCTAGAATCGAGCCAATTTTCAACGGACCAGCCTATGTGTTTTTCTGATCCACGCTCGTATTCCTTCACAAAAATACTGTTTGCGTGCCTGCTGATTGCGGGCCTTGCAGGTTGCCAGTCATCGCCCAGCACTTCGCGCTCCGGCCTGGGCAACAACCCTACAGACGCCGAACGCAAGGAAGCACGGCAGATCACTTTGCTGCGCACCGCGCGCGCGCCTCGCAGTGCGGACGAGATCGAATCGGTCTACACCCTGTGGAGTCGGATTCGCCAGGGCTTCATGCTCGACCCCGGCGCGATCGACAATCCGCGGGTGACTCAGCAACGCCTTTTATATACTGCTCAACCGCGCTATTTCGAACTGACCAGTCCGCGCGCCGAACGCTATATGCACTACGTCGTGGAGCAGTTGGACGCCCGCCAGATGCCCCTGGAGCTGGCTTTGCTGCCCTTTGTGGAAAGCGGCTATAACCCCATGGCCATGTCCAGCAGTAGCGCGGCCGGCATCTGGCAGTTTATCCCTTCCACAGGCGAAGTCTTCTCCCTGCGCCAGGATTGGTGGTACGACGGGCGCCGTGACATCACCGCCTCTACCCAGGCCGCACTCGATTACCTGAGCAAATTGTCCGACATGTTCGGCGGCGATTGGTTGCTGGCGATTGCGGCCTATAACTGTGGTGAGGGCTGCGTGGGGCGAGCCATCAAACGCAACCAGCAGCTTGGCCTGCCTACCGACTATTGGAACCTGCAACTGCCGCAGGAAACCATGAACTATGTGCCCAAACTGTTGGCGATGTCGCAGATCATCGACCGCCCGGGCCTGCATGGCCTGGTGCTGCCGGACCTGGCTGATACGCCGTACTTCACCGAAATAGAGATCAAGCGTCAGTTGGACCTGCACAAGGCCGCTGAACTGGCCGACATGCCCACCGAAGATTTCATGTTGCTCAACCCTGCATTCAAACAACGCATGACCTCCCCCCAGGGCATCTACCGCTTGCTGGTGCCGGTGGACCGGGCTGAACAGTTCAGCACCGCCCTGGCGCGGCTACCGGAAAGCGAGCGAGTCAGTTATCTGCATTATCAGGTGCGCTCTGGCGATACCCTGTCGCAGATTGCCCGACGTCACCAGTTGAGCGTCTCGGCCATCCGCGATGCCAACCAGCTCAGCGGCAATATGATCAATATCGGCCAGACACTTGTTTTACCGCAGATGGGTGCTGGCCCCGCAGCGCCCCGTCAGCCTGCGGCGCAAGTGGCCGCAAGCCCATCGGTGTACCGCGTCAAAGCCGGCGACAGTCTGTGGAATATTTCCCGGGCACACGGCGTCACTATCAGCGCTTTACGGGAGCAGAATAATATCGACGCCAATCATTCGCTGAGCGTTGGTCAGAGTCTGCGCATACCGGGCAACCGCAGCACGGCTAGCGCAAACACGGCCGGTTCTTCCAGTCCCCGTTCGATGGTCTATACCGTCAAAGCCGGAGATTCGCTGTACAGCATTGCCCGACAGTTCAATATAAGCATTGACCGTATTCGTAAAGAAAACCCCTTGGGCAGTCATTTGCGGCCGGGGCAACAGCTCACTTTACTGTTACGCTGAGGCTGTTACGCTACACCCCTGTGAGGCTTTCACCGGCCTGGCGGTAATGTTAGCGTGATAGCCTGTCACGCCCCATCCAGAGCTGCTATGAACTTCAGGTTATTATTCACATCACTGTTGATACTGTTCATCTGGACCGATGCTGGCGCAGCGGTATACCGTCAGCATGGGTACGCCCTGTATGGCCAACCCCATTACCCCGCCGATTTCGAGCACCTGGACTACGTCAACCCGGACGCGCCCAAGGGCGGTACGCTGCGGGTTATGGGCACCGGTACCTTTGACACCCTTAACCCTTATACTTTGAAGGGTACCAGCCCGGTCAACACCGGCAATTTTGTACACTACGGCGTCACCGAGCTGAACGAGACCCTGATGGCCGGTAGCGGCTTGTATGACCCGTCCGGCGATGAACCCTACTCTTCCTATGGCCTGATCGCCGAAACCCTGGAGTTTTCCGACGACCGCAGCTGGGTGGTATTCAACCTGCGTGAAGAGGCTCGCTTCCACGATGGGCAGGACATCACCGCTGAAGATGTTGCTTTCAGCTACCAGTTGCTGCGTGAAAAGGGTCACCCGAATTATCGCTCGATGCTGCAGGATGTGGAGCGCGTGGACGTACTGGGCAAACACCGCATTCGCTTTGTGTTCAGCCGCGCCAACAATCCGCTGATGATTCTGCGCCTGGGCGAGCTGCCCATATTGCCTGAGCACTACTGGCGCGATCGAGATTTCGGCGAAACCACCTTTGAACCCGGACTGAACAGCGGACCCTATCGGATTACCGATGTCGCCCCCGGACGCCGTCTGTCCTTTGAGCGCGTCAAGGATTACTGGGGCAAGGATCTGCCGATCAACCGCGGGAAATACAACTTTGACCGCCTTGAGGCCGAGTTCTACCGCGATAACAATGTCGCCTTTGAAGCCTTCAAGGCGGGCGAATTTGACTTCTATTTCGATCACAAAGCCAGTAATTGGGCCAATGCCTACGACTTCCCCGCAGTGCGAAATGGTGAAGTAGAAAAGCGTGAGGTAAAACACCAGATTCCCAGTGCCACTCAGGCCATGTTCTTCAACACCCGGCGCACGCCCTTCGATCAGCGCAGCATGCGCGAAGCGCTGGGCATGCTGTTTGATTTCGAGTGGTCCAATCGGGTGTTGTTCTACGATGCCTACCGCCGCTCAGAGAGCTACTACCCCAACAGCCCGTTCAGCGCGACCGGGCTGCCGGCCGGGCAGGAGTTCTTGTATCTGAACGAGCACCGTGAAGAACTACCCCGAGAGCTTTTCTTCGAACCCTTCCGTCTGCCCACCACGGACGGCCGCGGTATTTCCCGGGACAGTCTGCGCCGAGCGGTGGAGCTGTTTGAACAGGCCGGCTGGACTCTACGCAATGGCCGCCTGCAGAACGCCGATGGCGATCAACTGATATTCGAAGTATTGCTGGTCAATCCCAGCCTCGAACGCATCATACAACCCTACCGGACCAATTTAGCCCGTCTGGGCATCGACATGCGCATACGTACGGTCGACCGGGCGCAATACAAATCGCGGCTGGATCAGTTCGATTACGACATGATCCTCGCGACCTTGCCGCAGAGCCTGTCCCCTGGCCTGGAGCAGCACGGCTATTTTCATTCCAGCCAGCGCAACGTCAAAGGCAGCCGCAACTATGCCGGAATCGACAACCCGGTGGTTGATGACATGATTGAGAAACTCCTGGCCGCAGGCAACCGCGACCAGCAGATAGCCGCAGCGAAGGCGTTGGACCGGGTACTATTATGGGAACACTATACAATTCCGAACTGGTATATTGATTACCATCGCATAGCCCATCGGGAATGGCTTAAATCCACCGCGACGCCGCCCTACTCGCTGGCGATACGCACCTGGTGGAAGATGCCGGACACTGAATAGAAACACTGTTTAAAACCGTCTACAAAAACAAGGTCACTGGATGCACCCTATACTCAAAACGCTCTGCGGATGCGCCTTGATCACTGTCACCGGTCTTGCTCATGCCCAACCGGCGCCGCAGCCCTCGGCGGGTAGCCACGCACTAACGCTGTACGGCGAACCGCCGGCCTACTCGGCGGATTTCAAGCATTTCGACTACGTCAACCCGGACGCTCCCAAAGGCGGCACCTTGCGGCAGTCGGGCTTTGGCAGTTTCGATTCATTGAATGGTTTCATTACGCGCGGCAACAGCGCCTCCGAGCTGTCGCTCATTTACGACACTCTGACGTTTCATTCGCTGGATGAACCCTTTACCGAATACGGACTTTTGGCTGAACGCATAGAGCGGGCTGAAGACGGCACCTGGGTACGCTTTTATCTGCGCCCGGAAGCACGCTTTCACGATGGCGAACCCGTTACTGCCAGTGACGTGGTGTTCACCTTCAATACCTTGATCGAACACGGCGCGCCTTTCTACAAAGCCTATTACGCGGATGTGACAGAGGTGGTCGCGGAGAACGAACACAGTGTGCTGTTTCGCTTCCGTGACGGGGAAAACCGTGAACTGCCGCTGGTGATAGGCCAACTGCCGGTGTTCCCCGAGCATTACTGGGCGGAGCGAGACTTCAGCCGAACCACGCTGGACCCCCCCCTGGGTAGCGGGCCCTATCAAATCAGCAACGTCAGTGCCGGGCGCAGCATCACCTATGAACGGGTCAAGGATTACTGGGCTGCGGATTTGCCGGTGCAGCGCGGCTTCTACAATTTCGACCGGGTAGTCATCGATTATTACCGCGACACCGGTGTGGCCCTGGAAGCATTCAAAGCGGGTCGCTTTGATGTCAACCAGGAAGTCAGTGCAAAGAACTGGGCGACCGGCTACGACAGCCCGCCCTTGCGCGACGGCCGTATCATCAAGGAAGAGATCCCCAACCTTAACACTCAGGGCATGCAGGGCTTTGTCTTCAACACCCGTCGCAGCTACTTTTCTGACGTGCGGGTGCGTAAGGCCATCAGTCTGCTGTTCGACTTCGAATGGTCCAATGGCAGGCTGTTCCACGACGCTTACACCCGTACCGACAGCTTTTTCGACAACTCCGAACTGGGCGCCACCGGCACCCCGGACGAGGCCGAACTGGCGTTGCTGGAGCCCTGGCGCGACCAGTTATCCGAGGACGTGTTTGGCCCGGCTTACAGTCCGCCGGTAACTGATGGCAGCGGTATCATTCGCGACCAGATGCGCGATGCCTACGCACTGCTGCAGGAAGCCGGCTGGAAGATCGTCGATGACCGTCTGGTCGATGCCGACGGCAATCAACTGAGCTTTGAGTTTTTGATCGTGCAGGCCGACTTCGAGCGCGTGGTGCTGCCGTTCAAGCGCAATCTGGCATCACTGGGTATCGAATTGACTTTGCGCCGCGTCGACACCTCGCAATACATCAATCGCCTGCGTTCACGCGACTTCGATATGGTCGTCTCTGGCTTCGGCCAGTCCAACTCACCGGGCAATGAGCAGCGCGAGTACTGGCATTCATCGAGCGCCGACAACCCCGGAAGCCGCAACCTGATGGGCCTGCGCGACCCGGTGGTAGACGCGCTGGTGGAGGGGCTGATCCAAGCCGACTCGCGCGAATCATTAGTAACCCACACCCGCGCGCTGGATCGGGTATTACGCGTCGGACACTATCTGGTGCCGAACTTCCATACCAAGGTCTACCGCGTCGCCTACTGGGACAAATTCTCCCACCCGGAAACCTCCCCTCGCTATGATCTGGGGCTGTATACCTGGTGGGTTGATCCGGCCAAAGAGGCCGAATTGAAAGAGGCTCCGGCGCTGATAGAACAACAGGAAAACTGAGCATGCTGGCTTATATTGTTCGCCGTCTGCTACTGATCATCCCTACCCTGTTCGGCATTCTGCTGATCAATTTCCTGATTATCCAGGCCGCGCCAGGCGGCCCGGTCGAGCAGATGATCGCCAATCTGGAGGGTTTTGAAGGCGCTACCAGCCGGATTTCCGGCAGCATGCAAGGTGAAGTCGCCAGCGGTGGCAGTTACCGCGGTGCGCAGGGCCTGGACCCGGATATCATCGCCGAAATCGAACGCATGTATGGTTTTGACAAGAGCGCTCCCGAGCGCTTCTGGCTGATGATCAAGGGGTATATGACCTTTGACTTTGGGGACAGCTTCTTCCGGGATGAAAGCGTTATTAACCTGATTCTGGAGAAAATGCCGGTTTCCATCTCGCTGGGCCTGTGGACCACCTTGCTGACCTATCTGATTTCCATTCCGCTGGGCATTCGCAAGGCGGTACGCCACGGCTCGACTTTTGATATCTGGACCAGCTCGTTAATTATTGTCGGCTATGCGATTCCCGGCTTTCTGTTGGCGATCCTGCTGATTGTGGTGTTTGCCGGGGGTAGCTACCTGGACTGGTTCCCGCTACGCGGGCTGACCTCCAACAACTGGGAAGAGCTCAGCGATTGGGAAAAGGCCAAGGATTACGCCTGGCATCTGGTGCTGCCCATTACCGCAATGGTTATCGGCAGCTTCGCCACGCTAACCATGCTGACCAAGAACTGTTTTCTGGATGAAATCGGCAAACAGTACGTGGTCACCGCCAAAGCCAAGGGTCTGTCTGCCGGGCGGGTGCTGTATGGTCACGTATTCCGTAACGCGATGCTGTTGATTATCGCGGGTTTTCCGTCAGCGCTGATCAGCGTGTTCTTTACCGGCGCACTGCTGATTGAGGTGATCTTCTCGCTCGATGGCTTGGGCCTGCTGGGCTTCGAGGCGGCAATCAACCGTGATTATCCGGTCATGTTCGGCACGCTGTACATCTTCACCCTGCTCGGCCTGGTGGTGAAATTGATCGGTGATATCACCTACACCCTGGTCGATCCGCGTATCGATTTCGAAAGTAGGGAGGGCTGAGCATGGCGCTGAATTTCAAACTCTCCCCCCTCAACCGTCGGCGGTTTGCGCTTTTCAAGGCGAACAAGCGCGGCTGGTGGTCGCTGCATATCTTCATGGTGCTGTTCGTGCTCAGCCTGGGCGCGGAGATGGTCGCCAATGACAAGCCGCTGCTGGTCAAATACGAAAACAGTTACTACTTCCCGGTCTTCAAGCGCTACGCGGAAACCGAATTTGGTGGTGAATTTCCGATTGCTGCGGACTACCGTAGCCCCTATGTTCAGCAGTTGATTGAAGAGCAAGGTGACGGCTGGATGCTCTGGCCGCCGATCCCGTTTTATTACGACACCATCAATTACGACCTGGAGCTGCCCGCCCCTGCCCCGCCTTCCGCCGACAACTGGCTGGGCACGGATGACCAGGCGCGGGACGTCAGTTCACGGGTGATCTACGGCTTCCGTATTTCCGTGCTCTTTGCGCTGACACTGACCATTCTCAGCTCGGTCATCGGCGTGATCATCGGCGCGGTGCAGGGATTCTACGGCGGTAAAATGGATCTGTTCGGCCAGCGTTTTATCGAAATCTGGTCAGGACTGCCGGTACTTTATCTGCTGATCATTCTGGCCAGCTTCGTGCAACCAAACTTCTGGTGGTTGCTCGGCATCATGCTGCTGTTCTCGTGGATGGCGCTGGTGGATGTGGTCCGGGCGGAGTTTCTGCGTGGCCGGAATCTGGAATATGTGCGCGCGGCACGGGCGCTGGGCGCCAATAATCGCATCATCATGTTCCGCCACATCCTGCCCAATGCCATGGTTGCGACCCTGACGTTTTTCCCGTTCATTCTTACCGGAGGCGTTATCACACTGACCTCACTGGACTTTCTCGGCTTCGGCTTGCCGGCTGGCTCGCCCTCATTGGGCGAGTTGATTGCCCAGGGCAAGGCGAACCTGCAAGCGCCCTGGCTTGGCGTTACCGCCTTCGTTGTGCTGTCGCTGATGCTCAGCCTGCTGGTATTTATTGGCGAGGCGTTGCGTGATGCCTTCGACCCGAGGAAATGACATGTCTGATCAGCCGTTGATACGGATCGACAATCTGAGCGTGGCCTTTCGCAGCGAGACCGAGGAAGTCATGGCGGTGCGCGGCGTGAGCCTGGACATCCGCGCAGGCGAAACCCTGGCGCTGGTCGGTGAAAGCGGCTCGGGCAAATCGGTGACTGCGCACTCGATTCTGCGCCTGCTGCCCCACCCGCAGTCACGCCACCCCAGCGGTCAAATCCTGTACAAGGGCGAAGATCTGCTGAAGGCCAATGAAAAACGCCTGCGTCAGGTGCGCGGCAATCGTATTTCAATGATCTTTCAGGAGCCGATGAGCTCGTTGAACCCGCTGCACAGTGTCGAGCGGCAAATCAACGAGGTGCTGTTTCTGCACAAGGGCCTGGATAAAAAGGCCGCCCGAGCTCGCACCTTGGAACTGCTCGAACTGGTTGGCATACCCGAGCCGGCCAAACGCCTGACTGCTTACCCGCATGAGCTCTCTGGCGGCCAGCGGCAGCGAGTGATGATCGCCATGGCGCTGGCCAATGAACCTGAGCTGCTGATTGCCGATGAGCCAACCACTGCGCTGGACGTTACCGTGCAGTTGAAGATTCTTGAGTTGCTGAAATCGCTGCAGGAAAAACTCGGCATGGCGCTGCTGCTGATCAGCCACGATTTGAATCTGGTGCGCAGAATAGCCCATCGGGTATGTGTCATGTATCAGGGTCGCGTCGTCGAAGAGAATGATTGCGCAACGCTGTTCGCAGATCCACGGCACGAATACACCCAGCGGCTGATTGCCGCCGACCCGTCCGGCAGCCCGGTGCAGGTCAAAGTTGATGCACCGCAGATCATGCGTGTGGAGCAGCTGAAGGTCTGGTTTCCGATACGTCAGGGCGTACTGCGCCGGACCGTGGACCATGTCAAAGCGGTCACCGATGCCAGCTTTACGCTCAAGCAAGGTCATACGTTGGGCATTGTTGGCGAGAGCGGATCGGGCAAAACCACACTCGGTCTGGCGTTGCTCAGGCTGGTGGAAAGCCAGGGTCTGATTGAATGCAATGGTCAGCGTCTGGACGGGCTCAGTCAGGATGATGTCAGGCCCATGCGGCGGCAGTTTCAGGTGGTCTTTCAGGACCCCTTTGGCAGTTTGAGCCCGCGAATGTCGGTGGCGCAGATCATCAGCGAAGGGCTGGAGATCCACAAGATCGGCGACGAGCAGGAACGCGAGCAGATGGTTATTCAGGTGCTGCAGGAAGTAGGCCTGGACCCGGCTACCCGCCACCGTTATCCGCACGAGTTTTCCGGCGGCCAACGGCAGCGTATTGCCATTGCCCGGGCCCTGGTGCTCAAGCCGTCGCTGATCCTGCTGGATGAACCCACCTCGGCACTGGATCGCACGGTTCAGGGTCAGGTGGTGGAGTTGCTACGCGATCTGCAAGACAGGCACAATTTGAGTTATCTGTTTATTAGCCACGACCTGGCGGTGGTCAGAGCTCTCAGTCACGAGCTGATGGTAATACGCCAGGGACACATTGTAGAACAGGGGTCGGCAAGTGCGATATTTGCCTCGCCGCAACACGACTATACTCGTCAGTTGCTAGAGGCAGCTTTTGCCCACCCGGTATCCGTCAACAAGGCCCCGACAACAGTGGCCTAGTAAAACAGGAAGCAAGCATGGGATTTCTCAGCGGAAAGCGCGTACTTATCGTTGGCGTAGCCAGCAAACTATCCATTGCATCCGGCATCGCTGCCGCGATGCACCGGGAAGGTGCCGAGCTGGCCTTTACCTATCAGAACGACAAACTCAAGGCCCGCGTTGAGGGCTTTGCCGCTGAATGGGGCTCCGGGCCAGAGCTGTGCTTCCCCTGTGATGTCGCGGATGACGCGCAGATCGAGCAAGCCTTTGCCGAGCTGGCGAAAAAGTGGGACGGTCTGGATTGCATCGTTCACTCCGTCGGCTTTGCTCCCGGAGACCAATTGGATGGCGACTTTACCGCGGTCACCACCCGTGAAGGCTTCCGTATCGCTCACGATATCAGTGCTTACAGCTTTGTCGCATTGGCCAAGGCCGGCCGTGAGCTGATGCAGGGTCGCAATGGCAGCCTGCTAACCTTGTCTTACCTGGGCGCGGAACGCACCATGCCCAATTACAACGTGATGGGCATGGCCAAGGCCAGTCTGGAAGCAGGCGTGCGTTACCTGGCTACCAGCCTGGGCCCAGAAGGCACTCGCGTGAACGCCATTTCTGCAGGCCCTATCCGCACCCTGGCGGCTTCGGGCATCAAGAGTTTCCGTAAAATGCTTTCGCATAACGAGAAGCAGACGCCGATGCGTCGTAACGTGACCATCGATGAAGTGGGCAATGCCGGCGCCTTTTTATGCTCTGACCTGGCTTCAGGCGTCTCGGGCGAGATCATGTATGTTGACGGTGGCTTCAATATTACCGCAATGGGCAATCTCGAAGACTGAGCCCGACACATAGCAGGCACAAAAAAACCGCGAATTTGCGGTTTTTTTGTGCCTGCTGAATAGTCAGTCTGGAGCCTGAATCTCAGGCTCCAGCCAGATCAGAAGCGTTCGATATCAGCCTGTTCCTTCAAACGCTGCTGCAGAGCGCTGAAATCCTGCTGACCAGCCTGACCGGAGATAAAGCTCTGGTACATGTCGCCATCTACCGCTTCCTCAAGGCTCTGAGGCGTGGCTACGCCGTTCAGCTGGACGATCCACTGACTTCCATCAGGTTGGCGGAAATGACCGTAGACGGCGCTCTCAGCGTCCGGACGGGGCATTGCAAAGACACTACGCAGCAAGGCTGCCGGCAGATCGTTGCTGGAACGACGAATCGCTTCATGTGTTTCCCAGCTTTGACCGAGCTGCTCGGCCAGCGCATCCGCCTCAAGATCGCCCTCGCGCAACGCCGCAACATGCTCTGCCGCCTTGCGCTCCGCCTGCTCTACCGCCCGCTCAAAGCGAAGCGTGTCGACGATCTCGTCGCGAACCTCTTCCAGAGGACGCTGAGTGGCACGCAGGTGCTCTTTCACCCGCAGGACTACAGCAGTATCAGCATCCAGCTCCAACAGCTCACTGTTCAAGCCGTCAGTCAGCACTTCTTCATTGAAAGCTGCAGCCATCACGCGCGGATTGGCAGTCAGGCCTTCGTCGCCCTGACGACCTACCGGGCCAATGGTTTCGACTTCCAGATCAAGCGCACGCGCAGGTTCGGACAGATCTTCCGATTCGTAGGCCAGGTTCGCCAGCTCACGGGACGCTTCAACAAAGCGTCGCTCGACCTGCTCGGCCTTCAACTCACGTTCAATTTCAGGACGCATTGACTCCAGTGAGGGCACCTCAGGCGCCAGCAACCCAGTCAGTTTCACCAGATGGTAACCAAAACTGGTGCGTACCGGCTCAGAGACCTGACCTTCTTCCAGATTGAACAAAGCTTCTTCAAAGGCGGGATCGTAGCTGCCGCGTACGGCATAGCCCAGATCGCCGCCGCCACTGGCGCTACCGGTGTCATCCGACAGTTCCTGGGCGATGTCGGCGAAATCCTCGCCCTGCTCCAGGCGCTCACTGATCGCCTGGGCCTGCTCAAGAGCGGCTGCGTCAGCTTCAGCATCGTCTTCAGGCACTTCAATGAGGATGTGCGAGACGCGGCGCTGCTCTTCCAGATTACCGATCTCCTGCTCATACATTGCCTGCAGCTCGGTCTCGTCCACTTCGACCTGGTCGAAAAAGTCGCTGCGTGAAAGAGTGAGCACTTCCAGCACGACCTGTTCCTCGGTCATGAACTGCTCTGCGTTGGCGGTGTAATAGTCGCTGACCTCGTCCTCTTCAACCGTGACCGCATCGTTATCAACGTCCAGTTCGATCGTGGCGAAATCCCGGCTCTGCTCTTCCAGGCGAGCCAGTTGCAGACGTTCGGTGGGGGTCGCAAAGGCGCTGGTGACGTAGGCGCTGCGTAATTGATTGATCATCAGCTCCTGGCGGACCAGGTCACGGAAAGCCAGACGCGAGGCAAGGCCCATATTGCGGATGACAATATCAAAACGGTTGGCATCAAACTGCCCATCTACCTGGAAGTCCGGGGTGGAGAGGATCAGTTGATCGATCATCTGCTCGGACACCCGCAGGTCTGCTGCTTGTGCTCCGTCAAGCAGGACGGCGCGATCAATCAGATCTTCGAGCACCGACTCGCGCAGCAGATTGTCGTTGATCATGCCCGGATCAAAGCTGTCGTTAAGTTGCTGCATCTGTTGAATCAGTTGGCGGCGCTGCATGGCCACAGCCTGATCAAGCTCCGTGCGGGTAATTTCCGCGTCATTCACCGCAGCAGCATTCT
This sequence comes from Halopseudomonas pelagia, assembly GCF_009497895.1. Taxonomy (NCBI): domain Bacteria; kingdom Pseudomonadati; phylum Pseudomonadota; class Gammaproteobacteria; order Pseudomonadales; family Pseudomonadaceae; genus Halopseudomonas; species Halopseudomonas pelagia. Next base: position 3,120,237 of record NZ_CP033116.1, read on the forward strand.
GTGCGTTGCTGTTGAAACTGCTGATCGACTCCCAACCAGTCAAAGCGAAAATCAACACAATGACGCCGACGATCACCTTGGCGATCCAGCTCTGTGCATTTTCCCTCATTTTTTGCAGCATCTTGCCCCCAAAAAAACTGTTATCTGCCGCGCACCTGGTTAGTGGCTGGCTTATGCCAGGCGTCCCGCACCTGCCTGACATTTGTATGTTTCGCTAAAACAAAAAAGGCGCATCGAAGATGATGCGCCTTTCGGGAAACTGACCGAACCATCGGTGGGTGTCTGCCTATGCAGCGATAGCCATAAACGCTGATGATTCGAAGTCCATACCGGAGCCCGAGGACTCCAATACAACAATCAGTTACAGGACGCTATCAGTTAACAGCGTCCTTCAGTGCTTTACCGGCTTTGAAGCCAGGGATCTTGGCAGCGCTGATTTCAATCGGCTTGCCAGTCTGGGGGTTGCGACCAGTACGAGCAGCGCGATCTTTAACAGCAAAAGTACCGAAACCTACCAGCACAACCGAATCACCAGCCTTCAGAGCACCAGTGATGGACTCGATGACGGCGTCAAGAGCACGACCGGCAGCAGCTTTAGGAATATCGGCGGAGGCGGCGATGGCATCAATCAATTCAGACTTGTTCACTCTAAGTCCCCTTATAAATTTCAGTGAGTTGTTAGTCGTTATGTAAGCTTGTGGTCTTAGCAAAGCCGTGGCCAGTCAGCATACCTGCTTAGGTCGAAGCACGCTTTATAGCAAGCGGTCAAAAACCGTGTCAAGGAATGCCTGTGGTATCGCCGGTCTGATCGCTAAGCACTCACCCAAATGGGTGACATCACACGTCCAGACCGCTGACACCTCAGTGAGTGCTAATGCGCTTTTTTGCATCGGCCCCGTGATTGTCATCCTTTGCAACCATCTCTTCAACCCCTTCTTGCAAGGGCTCCGGCATGTATTGCAGCGCAATCTGCAACACTTCGTCAATCCATTTCACAGGTTTGACGTCAATATCCTGTTTGATCTTGTCCGGAATTTCTTTCAGATCGCGGACGTTGTCGTGTGGAATGATCACCGTTTTGATCCCTCCACGATGCGCCGCGAGCAGCTTTTCCTTGAGCCCGCCAATCGGCAAAACCTGGCCTCTGAGCGTGATCTCGCCGGTCATCGCCACGTCTGCACGCACCGGAATACGGGTCAATGCGGACACCAGAGCGGTACACATGCCCACGCCGGCACTCGGTCCATCTTTGGGAGTCGCGCCCTCAGGCACGTGGATATGGATGTCATGCTTTTCGTGAAAATCGGCGGCTATGCCAAGGCTCGCAGCGCGGCTGCGAACCACCGTCAAGGCAGCACTGATTGACTCCTGCATAACGTCGCCAAGCGAGCCGGTTTTGATCTGCCGACCCTTGCCGGGCACCACAACCGCCTCAAGACTGAGCAATTCACCGCCCACTTGGGTCCAGGCCAGGCCGGTTACCTGACCAACCTGATCGGCTTCTTCGGCCAAACCGTACTTGAATTTGCGCACCCCCAGCAGATTCTCGAGTAGTTCGCCGTCGACCACGACAGTATTTTTGCCGCTTTTGCCAACCTGTTCACGAACTACCTTACGGCACAATTTGGCGATCTGACGCTCCAATCCACGCACACCCGCCTCGCGAGTGTAGTAACGAATGATGTCGCGCAGGGAATCATGGGTGAAGGTCAGCTCGTCTTTTTTCAAGCCATTGTTCTTGATCTGCTTGGCCACCAGATAGCGCTGGGCGATGTTGATTTTCTCATCCTCGGTGTAGCCGGGAATGCGAATAACCTCCATGCGATCCAGCAGCGGCGCAGGAATATTCATCGAGTTGGCGGTACAGATAAACATCACATCCGAAAGGTCATAATCGACTTCAAGGTAGTGATCGTTGAAGTTGTGGTTCTGTTCCGGATCCAGCACTTCCAGCAGCGCCGATGACGGATCACCACGCATATCCTGACCCATCTTGTCTATTTCGTCTAACAAAAACAATGGGTTACGGACGCCTGCTTTGGACATCTTTTGAATCAGTTTACCTGGAAGGGAACCGATGTAGGTGCGCCGATGGCCGCGAATCTCGGCCTCGTCACGCACGCCACCCAAGGCCATGCGAACAAATTTGCGGTTGGTTGCGCGCGCCAGCGACTCACCTAGCGAGGTCTTGCCAACGCCGGGCGGCCCGACCAGACAGAGTACCGGCCCCTTCAATTTGCGCACGCGCTTCTGTACTGCAAGGTATTCAAGAATTCGCTCCTTGACCTCTTCCAGACCATAGTGATCGGCGTCCAGAACCTCTTCGGCTTTCTTCAGATCATGACGCACCTTGCTGGCTTTCTGCCAAGGCACACTGGTCAGCCAATCGATGTAGGAACGCACTACGGTCGCTTCAGCGGACATCGGCGACATCATTTTTAACTTATTCAGCTCAGTTGTCGCCTTGGCGTGCGCTTCTTTGCTCATGCCAGCGTCATCAATCTTGGTTTTCAGGTCATCCAGCTCGCTGTGACCCTCATCCAGACCGCCCATTTCTTTCTGGATGGCCTTCATCTGTTCGTTCAGATAATACTCGCGCTGGCTGCGCTCCATCTGCTTCTTGACCCGCCCACGTATGCGCTTTTCGACCTGCAGCAGATCGATCTCGCTATCCAGCACACCGAGCACATGCTCGACCCGCTCACGCAGCGGCAGAATTTCGAGGATCGCCTGCTTCTGATCCAGTTTAAGGGTCAGATGCGCAGCCATGGTGTCTACCAGGCGGCTGGGGTCTTCAATGCTGGACAAGGATGAGAGCACTTCGGCCGGTACCTTCTTGCCCAGCTGTACGAACTGCTCGAACTGGCTCATGAGGCTGCGTATCAGCACTTCGGCTTCACGCTCATCCAGAGCACTTTCATCCAACCATTCGGCTTTGGCGACCTGGTAGGTACCCAATTCATCGACCTGGTCAATGCGGGCACGCTGCTCACCTTCGACCAATACCTTAACGGTGCCGTCGGGCAGCTTGAGCAGTTGCAGAATAGTCGCCACGGTGCCCAGACCATACAGGCCATCACGGCCCGGATCATCTTCACCAGGGTCGCGCTGGGCCACCAGCAACACTTGCTTGTTACCGGCCATGGCGGCTTCCAAGGCCTCAATGGACTTGTCGCGGCCTACAAACAGGGGGATGACCATGTGGGGGTACACCACTACATCGCGTAGCGGCAGGAGCGGAAATTCGCTAAGAGTCGTCATGGCTGAGGCTCGCTTGCTGGGGGGAGCAACCAACGGCTGGCCCCGGAATAAGAAATGTCCATGGTTTCAAGATGGGGGCATTGCAGTAAAAAAACAAGGTGGTTCACATACTGCAACACAAGAGAATGCCAAGCTTGTACCACACGAACAAAAACGCCCGGGCGTTCTGACAAACGTCCGGGCGTCGGGTCTGCCGGAATCAATCCTCCGGCATGGCCTTCGATGGCTTCTCGGCAGATTCGTAGATCAGCAACGGCTGAGAGTCGCCACTGATCACGTTTTCGTCGATTACTACCTTGCTGACATGCTCGGCAGAGGGGATTTCATACATGGTTTCCAGTAGCACGTTCTCCAGAATGGAGCGCAGGCCACGGGCACCGGTTTTGCGTTCCAGAGCACGGCTGGCGATCGCCGTCAGTGCATCGGTACGGAACTCCAGCTCAACGCCTTCCATCTCGAACAGACGCGCATACTGCTTGGTCAGCGCATTCTTTGGTTCGGTCAGAATCTGGATCAACGCTGCTTCATCCAGCTCATCCAGAGTAGCGATGACCGGCAGACGACCAACGAACTCGGGGATCAGGCCAAAACGCACCAGATCTTCGGGCTCCACGCCCTTGAGGGTCTGGCCGACTTTCTTGCCGACGTCCTGACTGCGTACCGCGGCGTTGAAACCAATGCCGCTCTTCTCTGAGCGATCACGGATGACCTTCTCCAGACCGGAGAAGGCACCACCACAGATAAACAGGATGTTACGCGTATCCACCTGCAGAAATTCCTGCTGCGGATGCTTGCGGCCGCCCTGCGGCGGAACCGACGCAACAGTACCTTCAATCAGCTTCAACAGCGCTTGCTGCACGCCTTCACCAGAAACATCACGGGTGATGGACGGGTTATCGGATTTGCGTGAAATCTTGTCGATCTCGTCGATATAGACAATACCCATCTGGGCCTTCTCTACATCGTAATCGCACTTCTGCAACAGCTTCTGAATGATGTTCTCAACATCCTCACCAACATAACCCGCTTCGGTCAGGGTGGTGGCGTCGGCGATGGTAAAGGGTACATTCAGCAGGCGAGCCAAGGTTTCGGCCAGCAGCGTCTTACCCGAGCCGGTCGGCCCGATCATCAGTATGTTGCTCTTGCCCAACTCGACGTCGTCTTTGCCTTCACGCTGATTCAGACGCTTGTAGTGGTTATACACCGCCACTGACAGCACCTTCTTCGCACGTTCCTGGCCAATCACGTACTGATCAAGAATGCCGCAGATTTCCTTGGGCGAAGGCAGTTTCTGGCCAGCGCTTTCGGACTGACTTTCCTGCACTTCTTCACGGATGATGTCGTTACACAGATCTACGCATTCATCACAGATAAATACGGAGGGGCCGGCAATCAGCTTGCGCACTTCATGCTGGCTTTTGCCGCAGAAGGAGCAATACAGCAGCTTGCCGTTGTCGTCACCCTTCCCAGTTATATCGGTCATTTAAAACCCCTACTTACGTTCACGCTTATCCGCAAAGATGCAGGCAATAACGCCACTTTGCAAGCGCGACCCTGTCAATGCATGTCCGCACGCCACAGGGGGCGGCGAAAAAGTCAGGTCCGGTTAACTACCGAACCCGTTCAACTGAAATACCATCTATACGGCGTTATTCGGCAACAACCCGGCGATCCAGCACCTTGTCGATCAGGCCATATTCAACAGATTCGCTGGCGCTCATAAAGCGGTCACGGTCTGTATCGCGGGCGATCACATCCAGCGACTGGCCAGTGTGATGGGCCAGAATGGCGTTGAGTTTCTCTCTGATGTTGAGAATTTCACGCGCATGGATTTCGAAGTCAGACGCCTGGCCCTGGAAACCACCCAGCGGTTGATGAATCATCATGCGCGCATGCGGCAACGCAAAGCGCTTACCCGCCTCACCACCGGCCAGCAGGAAAGAACCCATGCTGCAAGCCTGGCCAATGCACAAGGTGCTGACGTGCGGCTTAATGAACTGCATGGTGTCGTAGATCGCCATACCCGCGGTCACAGAACCGCCAGGCGAGTTGATGTAGAGGTGGATATCCTTGTCAGGATTCTCCGACTCCAGAAACAACAACTGAGCCACAACCAGATTGGCCATGTAATCTTCAACCTGACCAACCAGGAAGATGACGCGTTCCTTGAGCAGGCGTGAATAGATGTCATAGGAGCGTTCGCCGCGGGCGGACTGCTCGACAACCATGGGGACCAGACCACCTGCGGCCTGAATATCCGGTGGAAACTGACTGAAGCTGTTATGCGTCATGGATTGATATCACTCCGATTGAGCCTTTTGCGAAAAAACGAAAGCCAGCACTATGGCTGGCTCACGCATTGCATTGAGTGGATGACGATATTACTCGTCAGCGCTGGCCTCGGCCTCGTCAGCTTCAAGGTTCTGAGCTGGCTGGGCGGGCTTTACAGCATCCTCATAAGGAACCGCTTTGTCGGTTACCTGAGCCTTCTGCAAAACAGTATCCACCACTTGCTCTTCCAGCACAACCGACTGAATTTCTGCCAATTGTTGCTCATTCTGGTAATACCAGTTCACGACCTGCTCCGGCTCTTGATAAGCAGAAGCAAGATCTTCAACCATCGCGCGAACACTATCGGTATCCGGCTTGATTTCATGCTGCTTGACCACTTCAGCAACGATCAGCCCAAGGCTGACGCGACGCTTGGCCTGCTCTTCAAAAAGCTCGGCAGGCAACTGCTCAGGCTTGATGTTGGCACCACCGAACTGCTGCACAGCTTGTGCGCGCAGACGATCAATTTCGGTAGCAACCAGCGCCTTCGGCACTTCAATGCTGTTGGTTTCCAGCAAGCCATCCATAACCTGGGTCTTGACCTTGGTCTTGATCGCCTGGCGCAGTTCACGCTCCATGTTCTTGCGTACTTCAGAGCGGAAAGCGTCGATACCGCCCTCTTCCACGCCGAACTTGGCGAAGAACTCATCGTCCAGCTCCGGCAGAACCGCAGCGGATACACTGTGCACAATAACGTCGAACTCGGCGTCTTTGCCGGCCAGTTCGAGGTTCTGATAGTCCTCAGGGAAGGTCACCTTGAGCACCACGGAATCGCCAGCCTTGGCGCCAACCAGGCCGTCTTCGAAACCAGGAATCATGCGGCCCGAACCCAGTTCGATCTGGGTATTGCTGGCAGTACCGCCCTGGAAGGGTTCGCCGTCAACCTTACCAACGAAGTCGACTTTCAACTGATCGCCATTCTCGGCAGCACGATCGACTTCATCGAAACGCTTGTTCTGGCCACGCAGGATGTCGAGCATCTTGTCCAGATCGGCGTCGGTCACTTCGGACTCAACGCGCTCAACCTTGATAGCGCTGAAGTCACCCAGGGTGACTTCCGGATAAACTTCAAAGGTGGCGATGTACTCGAAATCCTTGCCTTCGGCTAGATCTTTCGGCTCGACGCTGGGCATACCGGCAGGGTTGAGTTTTTCCTGCATAACGGCTTCATAGAAGGAGGACTGGATCATCTCACCCATGACTTCCTGACGGGCGGAGCCGCCAAAACGCTTGCGAATAACGCTCATCGGCACCTTGCCGGGACGAAATCCATCAACCTTTGCGCGGCTGGCAGTCTGTTGCAGGCGCTTGTTGACCTCTGATTCGATGCGATCAGCAGGAATGCCTACGGTCATGCGGCGCTCAAGGCCGGAGATGGTTTCTACCGAAACTTGCATGGAGAGTCCTCGTTGAACGAACAGTGTAATTGGACAAATTCTAAAGGGACGATATTCTAGTCCCTCGGCAGGGATAAGTCATCCTCTGGGAACATAAGAAGCAAAACGTCCGCGCCCTTACCAAGCTTTCGTAGCACTAGGCCATGATCCGATCTCGATGCGCCGACAGTAAAAGCACCCACACCATCAACCCGGCATTCAGCACCGCCCCCGAAACACAGTACAACGCCACACTGGTAATCGCGTCCAATTGCGCTATGGCGCAAGCCCAATACATCAACGCAGCCCTGCTCAGCGCTGTAAAACAGGTGTAGATAAGATGTAGGCGCTGGGTCTGCAGTATGGGCATTGAACTGATACAGGGCACGCCTACCAGCGTGAAGTAGAACCACAGCGCCATCCATCTGGCGTGCTCCCCAGCCATCTGCCAAGCCTCGCCAAACAGCAGGTCGAAAATTTGCGGCGCGGCCAGCAGAATCGGAATCAGCGGAAGCAGACCCAATACACCCAGCAGGGTTACCGCTTTGAACTGCAGGGACAACAACGGCAAACCTTCCTGAGCCGCTCTCGCCAGGCGCGGGTAAATCACATCACCTATAGCCTTGCCAAGCAACATTGAGGGTGCAGCCACCACACTTCTGGCCAGCACGAAAAAGCCCACGATCGCAGGTTCGTACCAGACGCCCAGCAACAGCACCGGCACAGCGAGCGAGAGACAACTGACCAACACCTGGGGCGCGCGAAAAAGCGGAAACTGTCGGTATTTGAGAACCAAGGCCCACCATCTCAGAGGGGTGGTCCTATCCGGCGTAACACCGCCGCGCAACCATCCCAGATACAGCATCGCTGCGACCGCTTCCGCCACTGCGGTCATCAACACCAAGGTCATTGATACCGGCGCCATAAGCCCACCAAGAACCTTGCCACCATTACCTACCAGGGATTTGCCTACGGATACTTTTGCTGATGCCGCATAACAGGACCGGCGGTGCGCCCATTGCTCTAAAACACTGACCGCGGTTGCCAGACACGTAAGCAGCGGAATAAACATCAGCAACCCATTACTCACTCCCCAGGGCGCATCTGCCAGAGAAGACCAAAAGACGATACCAAACGCCATCACTGCTGCGAGTAACACACTGATTGTGAGTGAAGCCCGGCCCAGCGCACGAGCCTCGTTATCGTCCGTGGCCAGCACTATCGCCAACGGCAGGCACAATCCAGCCACAGGCATAACCACCGATGCCACAGCCAGCAGCGTTCCTGTTTCACCGAAAACTTCAGGGCTGAATATCCGGGTCAGCAAAGGCACTGTTATCAAGGTAATCAGTTGTCCCGCCGTTGCACCTGCCAACAAGGTCGCCACCGAACGCATGGTACGATCTCGAAGACTGACCAACAGCCGCGCTGCAGCGCCTGGCATCTTCATGCCAGTTGCTGTTCACCGCTTGATTGCCCGTCGGGCACCCCAGACATGGGTATACCGCTTGAGGGAGACGGCATTTCCAGCGTTTCTGGCCACCGGAACTTCGCGCCCAACATCCGATCCCACTTCACCGGATGAAAAACGCATCTGCCGGCCCCCGGGGTAAATGTCAGCTCCCCCACATAGACGCCTCCATCATGGACGTAGAAGTCCACCCGGCAGTAGCCAAACGGCTGAGCCAGACGCTTTGCCGCGTCCAGCATCTGCGGCAACTGTGCAGGAGGCAGGGTGATACTGGGGCAGGTGCTCGGCGGCAAGCTTCCACCGAGTTTGAAGGCAGTGCCCATCCAGTCCGTCGAATACAGATTTTGCGTAATCTGGCCGAACCGATCACCTATGACCTGCATAAAGCAATAGGCGTCGCCTTCGGCAGGATTGAACACGTGGACCTTGTAATCAGCAGCCGGTCGACCATCAATCAGCAGAGCCTTTTCGAACAGAATCTGTGGCGCAATGCTGCGGTAGTGCCTCTCGCCATTACAGCGTGAAAAATCCCGTTGCAGCCAGCTATTGGCCAGGTCTACCAGAGACTGGATGTCCTCCGACGCCTTATCCAGCACCACTCGCGTGGCGCCGCAGGCATTGTTGCACTTCATGACAAAAGCGCTCGGCAAAGCATCAAATAGCTCCGGCACTACTTTAGTCACAGCGATGTAAAGCGGCACATTGAACTGATCGCCAACCGTGTCACGGACATAGTCACGCACCGCCACCTTGTCCGCCAACCGGGAAAAATCCGGGAGGGGAAAGCGCATGCGATGATAGATTTTTTCTGAAAATCGACGCGGGTTCTGGAAGTTGCATAGACGCCCATGCGCGCGGAAATAGCGCCATTGGTAGTGTAACGACTCGGGAATATGATCTTTGAGGAAGCAGATGAACTCGACACATAACCGGTAAACAACCTTATCCATGGTAGCGCGCGGTAAATCTTCCATTTCCCAGTGACCTGCGTAAAGGACCACTATAAAGCGCGCCGACACCCCTGAACCGGAGCGCGCCACCAGCACAACCTTTTGAAGACAGGAGCACGCGATGCTCAGGCTCGGTTAACAGGCAACCGGCTTGTCAGACACTCAAGATCACTCCTTCTTGTTATGTTGCCATTACGCAGTGCTGCTAATGCGATCCCTGCAGCTCCGCTTCGCACTGGCAGCGGACGCGGGCTGGACAACTCAAAACAGAAACAGTGTAATGGCACGAGGCCAATATCGCGTAGACGCCTTAAGTTTTACAAGATGGCTTATCTGAAATAACGCGACATGCCGACGGACGGCAACGCAGAGAAAATCTGGAGAGGAAGTATAGATGACGCTGCCGATATGGCAGCCTATTAAAAAATGGTGCGGACGGAGAGACTCGAACTCTCACACCTCGCGGCGCCAGAACCTAAATCTGGTGTGTCTACCAATTCCACCACGTCCGCATAACAAGGCTTCAAACAACAACGCCAGGCCGGGGCCTGGCGTTTTAGAAAATGGGGTGGACGATGGGTTTCGAACCCACGACAACAGGAGTCACAATCCTGTGCTCTACCAACTGAGCTACGCCCACCATTACTTCTTTACTTCTGTTGCTACCACTACCGCTCGCTTCAAGCATCCAGACCGCAGTGCGATGGTACGCCCGGCAGGACTCGAACCTGCGGCCACCCGCTTAGAAGGCGGGTGCTCTATCCAGCTGAGCTACGGGCGCCTTACGCACCGTACAGTACCCCGTGGGAGTATCTGAGCATGCCCAAATCAGCGGCAAGAAGCCAGTGAAATGGAGGAGCTTGGTCGCCTTCCAAACCGCTTTCGCTGTGTTTGTGAAGCGGGGCGAATCATACTCAGCCACCTTTCCCACGTCAACGCCTGCAGGACAATTTTTTAATTATTTTAGCAGCTTATGCTCTACACCAGAGAACATCGCCGGGTTCAAACAGATGAGTCTTTTGCCGCCGTCGCTCCCGTGCGACAATCGCGCCACAATTTTGTTTGTGTCAGGAAGCCCATGAACGCCAAACTCATCGACGGCAAGCAGATCGCTGCCTCCATCCGACAGAATATCGCGCTGAAAGTCGCCGAACGCAAGGAACACGGCCTCAGGCTTCCCGGTCTTGCGGTGATTCTGGTTGGCCAGGACCCCGCCTCCCAGGTCTATGTCAGTCATAAACGCAAGGATTGCGAAGAAGTGGGCTTTATCTCCCATTCGTACGACCTGCCTGCTGATACCCAGCAGGACACCCTCCTGGAGCTGATCGACACGCTGAATGACGATCCGTCCATTGATGGCATCCTCGTACAGCTACCGTTACCGGCGCATCTGGACTCATCTTTGCTGCTGGAGCGGATTCGTCCAGACAAGGATGTGGATGGTTTCCACCCGTTCAACATTGGCCGCCTGGCCCAGCGCATGCCACTGCTACGCCCGTGCACGCCCTTCGGCATCATGCGGCTGCTGCAGAGCACCGGTGCGGACCTGTATGGCATGAATGCGTTGGTGGTAGGCGCCTCGAATATCGTTGGCCGGCCCATGGCGTTGGAGTTACTGCTGGGCGGTTGCACGACTACCGTCGCCCACCGCTTCACCAAGAATCTGGCTGAACACGTCGGCCGCGCTGACCTGCTGGTGGTGGCGGTAGGCAAGCCGGGCATTGTCAAAGGTGAGTGGGTAAAACCTGGCGCTATCGTGATTGATGTCGGCATCAATCGTACCGACGACGGTCGCCTGACCGGCGATGTGGAATTCGGCCCGGCTGCGGAACGCGCTGGCTGGATTACACCCGTACCCGGCGGCGTAGGCCCGATGACCCGCGCCTGCCTGCTGGAAAACACGCTTTACGCCTGCGAGTACCTGCATCCCTGAGGCACCCGCATGTTCAAAGTGCTAAAGGCTGGCGGTGCTGCCGCCATCGACCGGCACGTTGATACCATTGATATAGGCCGCGGCGGGCGAAGCGAGAAAGCCCACCGCATTGGCGAACTCTTCCGGTTCGGCGAAACGCCGGACTGGTATGGTCGCCTTCATGCCCTCCGCCACCTGCTCCACCGTCCGGCCGCTCGACTGGGCGATATGCCCGATGAGGCTGTCCAGCCTTGCGGTTTTGGTTAGTCCGGGCAATACGTTATTAACCGTTATCCCCTGACTACCCAACTCACCCGCCAACGTTTTCGCCCAATTGGCCATCGCCGCGCGAATGCTGTTGGACACGCCAAGATTGGCAATGGGCGCCTTAACCGACGTAGACAAGACATTGAGAATGCGGCCATAGCCGGCCTCGCGCATACCCGGCAACAACAGCTGCAACAGATGCTGGGCGCTGACCAGATGCTGATTGAACGCTGATGCAAAGGCTTCCGGCTCAGCGGCATTGGCCGGTCCCGGCGCTGGCCCACCGGTATTGTTGACCCAGATATGCACCAGGCCGCGCTGCAACTGTGCCGCGACGGCGGCGCTGAGCGCGGCCACGTCAGACGCATCCACCGCGATTACGCTGTGCTGCTGCCCCTGGTCCACCGACAGGCTTTGCTGCACTTTCAACAAATTTGCCTCATTGCGGGCCAGCAGGATCACTTCAGCGCCCTGCTCCGCCAACTGACGCGCACAAGCTTCGCCAAGGCCCTGACTCGCGCCACATACCAGCGCGCGCTTTCCCGAAAGATCCAGATTCATACACCCCTCCTTTGAGTAGCTGCAAGCGGCAAGCATCAAGCTGAAAGCAAAACCAAGACACGGCGCCGCCCTTAACTTGCAGCTTGAAGCTTGTAGCTTGCCGCTCTTTACAGGCAGTCGCCTGGCACCCGCACCCAACCTTCCATCAGCACCCGAGCACTGCGACTCATAACAGCCTTTTTCACCGTCCACTCACCGCCAACCTGCTTGGCTTCAGCGCCGACGCGCAAGGTACCTGAGGGATGACCGAAAACCACCGCAGTCCGGTCGCCGCCACCGGCGGCTAGATTGACTAGCGTGCCGGGTATCGCCGCTGCGGTACCAATGGCGACTGCAGCCGTTCCCATCATCGCATGGTGCAATTTGCCCATGGACAACGCACGCACCAGCAGATCGGTATCTGCGGCTGTCACCTGCTTGCCGCTGGACGACACATAATCCGCCGGTTTGGCCACGAAAGCGACCTTGGGCGTATGTTGGCGGCTGGCCGCCTCATCCACATGCTTGATCAATCCCATGCGCACCGCGCCATGGGCGCGGATGGTTTCGAATTTGAGCAAGGCTGCCGGATCGCCATTGATGGCTTCCTGCAACTCGGTGCCGTTGTAACCAACATCCTGAGCTTTGATAAATATCGTCGGAATCCCGGCATTAATCATGGTTGCCTGCAGCTTGCCAACACCAGGTACATCCAGCTCATCGACCAGATTGCCGGTCGGGAACATCGCGCCGCCGCCGTCCCCATCACCGTCATCAGCCGGATCCAGAAACTCGACCTGCACCTCCGCCGCCGGAAAGGTCACACCATCCAGTTCGAAGTCACCGGTCTCTTGCACCTCACCGCCGGTCATCGGCACATGGGCAATAATGGTTTTGCCGATATTGCTCTGCCAGATGCGCACGACGGCGATGCCGTCTTGCGGTATCCGATCACTGGCAACCAGCCCCCCAGCGATAGCAAATGCGCCCACCGCGGCAGAGAGGTTGCCGCAGTTGCCGCTCCAATCCACGAAAGCAGTATCGATCGAGACCTGCCCGAACAGGTAGTCCACGTCGTGCTCGGGCTGCGCGCTTTTCGCCAGAATAACCGTCTTGCTGGTACTGGACGTCGCCCCGCCCATGCCGTCGGTCTGCTTGCCGTAAGGGTCGGGACTGCCGATTACGCGTAGCAACAGGTTGTCACGCGCAGCGCCTGGTTGCTGAGCTGCTTCCGGTAGATCCTGCAAGCGGAAAAATACCCCCTTGCTTGTGCCACCACGCATATAGGTGGCAGGAATTCTAATCTGGGGCCTATGGGCCATGCTTCCGCTCCTTTGATGTAAGCAAAAAACTGATACCGAGAAACACTGATTGATGTACGCAGTATCAGGCGGCGTTGCCACCCCGGTGGGCTGGACCGTCGATGCCCTGGACGGGCATCGCCGAGCTTACAGGGGTGAGACAAGCGTTTGCGAAGCACTGCTTCGCGCGCAGTCGAACGACACCCGATCTGTGATCGGTGGGCCGGCCCCGAAGGGTATTTACAACGTGTCCAGTCCACCGGGGTGGCAACATAGCTCACACCTCCATTCAACAATCAGTGTTTCTTACGCAGGAGCCACCATGTCAGGCTCTGCCTCAAGAAAATCCTGAGCAAAACGCTGCAATATGCCGCCCGCATCAAAAATCGACACCTCTTCCTGGGTATCCAGCCGGCAGGTCACCGGCACCTCTACCCGCTCGCCATCACGACGATTGATGACCAGTGTCATGCGGCCACGCGGCTTGATATCACCGGTGACGTCGAAGGTTTCAGTCCCGTCGATGCCTAGCGTCTTGCGCGTCGTACCCGGCAAAAACTCCAGCGGCAACACACCCATACCCAGCAGGTTGGTGCGGTGAATACGCTCGAAACCTTCGGCGGCAATCGCCTCCACACCCGCCAAACGCACACCCTTGGCCGCCCAGTCGCGGGATGAACCTTGACCGTAATCGGCGCCGGCAATAATGATCAGTGGCTGTTTGCGCTCCATGTAGGTTTCAATCGCCTCCCACATGCGTGTGACCTTGCCTTCAGGCTCGATCCGCGCCAGAGAACCCTGCTTGATCTGGCCGTTTTCCATCACCATTTCGTTAAGCAGCTTGGGATTGGCAAAGGTCGCGCGCTGGGCAGTCAGATGGTCACCACGGTGAGTGGCGTAGGAATTGAAATCGACTTCCGGCACGCCCATCTTGTGCAGGTAGGCGCCGGCGGCGCTATCCAGCATGATAGCGTTGGACGGCGACAGGTGGTCGGTAGTGATGTTGTCACCCAAGACCGCCAGCGCACGCATACCGGTCAGTGAGCGCTCACCGGCCAGCGCGCCTTCCCAATAGGGCGGACGGCGAATATAGGTGCTCTGTGGCCGCCACTCGTAAAGCGGGTTGATGTTCTGCGCTTCTCGGGTGATGTCGAACATCGGGATATAGACTTCACGGTATTGCTCTGGCTTGACGCTGGTCTTGACGATAGCGTTGATTTCCTCGTCACTGGGCCAGATGTCCTTGAGCATGATCGGATTGCCCTGCTGGTCGTGGCCAAGCACGTCCTTTTCGATATCGAAACGGATGGTCCCTGCAATCGCATAGGCCACCACCAGCGGCGGTGAAGCCAGAAACGCCTGCTTGGCATAGGGGTGGATACGACCATCGAAGTTGCGGTTCCCGGAGAGTACCGCTGTGGCGTACAGATCACGCTCAACCACTTCTTTCTGAATCACCGGATCCAGCGCGCCGCTCATGCCGTTGCAGGTGGTGCAGGCGAAAGCGACCACGCCGAAGCCGAGATTTTCCAGCTCGCCGAGCAGATCGGCTTCTTCCAGGTACATTTTCACCGTCTTGGAGCCCGGTGCCAGCGAAGATTTCACCCAGGGCTTGCGAGTCAGGCCCAGCTTGTTGGCATTACGCGCAATCAGGCCGGCGGCAATCATGTTGCGCGGGTTGCTGGTGTTGGTGCAGCTGGTAATCGCCGCGATGATGACCGCGCCATCGGGCATCTTGCCCTCTTCATTCTCGACCACACCGCTGATACCACGTGCGGCCAGCTCGGATGTCGGCAGCAAGGCATGCGGATTCGACGGTCCGGCCAGGGTGCGTGGCACGCTGGTCAGGTCGAAGCGCAGAACCCGCTCGTACTCGGCATTGGTCAGGGTGTCTGCCCACAGACCGGCTTCACGGGCATATTGCTCCACCAGCTTGACCTGATCGTCTTCACGGCCGGTCAGCTTGAGGTATTCGACGGTCTGCTCATCGATATAGAACATCGCCGCCGTAGCGCCGTACTCCGGCGTCATGTTGGAGATGGTCGCGCGGTCACCCACGGTCAGATTCGACGCACCCTCGCCATAGAACTCGAGATAAGCACCGACTACCCGCTCCTTGCGCAAAAACGCAGTGAGTGCCAACACCAGATCGGTGCTGGTAATGCCGGGCTGCAGTTTGCCGGTCAGCTCCACGCCGATAATATCCGGCAGACGCATCCAGGAAGCACGCCCCAGCATCACGCTTTCTGCTTCCAGGCCGCCGACACCAACGGAGATTACGCCCAGCGCATCGACCATGGGCGTGTGACTATCGGTACCCACACAGGTATCAGGAAAGGCCACGCCATCAACCACCTGCACCACCGGCGACATCTTCTCCAGGTTGATCTGATGCATGATGCCGTTACCGGGCGGGATCACGTCGACATTCTTGAACGCCGTCTTGGTCCAGTTGATAAAGTGAAAGCGGTCATCATTGCGGCGATCTTCAATGGCGCGGTTCTTCTCGAAAGCATCCTTCTCGAAGCCAGCATGCTCGACGGCCAGTGAGTGATCGACAATCAACTGAGTCGGCACTACCGGATTGACCTTGGCTGGATCACCACCCTTCTCGGCAATGGCATCTCGCAGACCGGCGAGATCGACCAGCGCGGTCTGGCCGAGAATGTCGTGACAGACGACTCGCGCCGGAAACCAGGGAAAATCCAGATCCCGGCGGCGCTCAATAAACTGCTTGAGCGACTCGGTGAGCATCGACGGCTCACAGCGACGCACCAGGTTTTCCGCGTGAATCCGTGAGGTGTAGGGCAACTTGTCGTACGCGCCCGGCTGGATCGCATCGACCGCTTCACGGGTATCGAAGTAATCCAGTTGCGTGCCGGGTAGGGCCTTGCGGTATTGGCTATTCATATCAACGACTCTCTATCGGCTCGACTGTGCGCGGTGCTACGCCTACATACTCGGCGCTCGGGCGAATGATGCGGTTGTCTGCGCGCTGCTCCATAACGTGTGCAGCCCAGCCAGTCAGGCGGCTCATGACAAAGATCGGCGTGAACAATTTGGTCGGGATACCCATGAAATGGTAGGCCGAAGCGTGGAAGAAGTCGGCGTTACAGAACAGTTTCTTCTCGCGCCACATCACTTCTTCGCAACGCACTGAAACCGGATACAGCACGGTATCGCCGACGTCCTTGGCGAGTTTTTCGGACCATTGTTTGATGATCTCGTTGCGCGGGTCGCTGGTGCTGTAGATCGCGTGGCCAAAGCCCATGATCTTTTCCTTGCGCTCGAGCATGCCGAGCATTTCCTTCTCGGCGTGATCGGCACTGGTAAAGCGCTCGATCATGTCCATCGCCGCTTCATTGGCACCGCCATGCAGCGGGCCACGCAGGGAACCGATCGCCGCAGTAACGCAGCTGTGCATATCCGACAGGGTCGAGGCGCAGACGCGAGCGGTGAAGGTCGAGGCATTGAATTCGTGTTCGGCGTAGAGGATCAGCGACACGTTCATGGTTGCTTCATGCAACGCGTTGGGCTTCTCGCCGCGCAACATGTGCAGGAAGTGCGCACCAACCGAATTGTCATCGGTATTCTCATCGATACGCACGCCGTCGTGGCTGAAGCGATACCAGTAGCAGATGATTGACGGAAACGCAGCAAGTAGACGGTCAGTGGCGTCCTGCTGCTGATCGAAGCTGGCTTCTGTTTCCAGGTTGCCGAGCATTGAGCAACCGGTGCGCATCACATCCATCGGATGGGCATTCTTGGGAATGAGCTCAAGCACATCCTTCAGCGCCTTGGGCAGGCCACGCAGCCCCTTGAGCTTGGTCTTGTACGCGTCCAGCTCGGCCTTGGTGGGCAATTCGCCCTTGAGAATAAGGTGCGCCACTTCTTCAAACTGGCAGTTAGCCGCAAGATCCTTCACATCGTAACCACGATAGGTCAGACCCGAGCCGGTTTGTCCGACGGTAGACAATGCGGTCTTGCCAGCGACCTGGCCACGCAGGCCAGCGCCACTCAATTTTTTTGCTTCAGCCATGATTTTGCTCCTTCTTGTTGGTACCGGGTGTCTTGCTGCCGGCTCAGGATTTTTTCTGCGCGAACAGTGCATCAAGCTTCTGCTCGAAGACGTGGTAATCGATACGGTCATACAGCTCCATACGAGTCTGCATGGTATCGATGACATTCTGTTGCGTGCCGTCGCGGCGGATGGCGGTATAGACATTTTCCGCAGCCTTGTTCATCGCGCGGAAGGCCGACAGCGGATACAGCACTAGAGAGACGTCGGCCGAGGCCAGCTCGTCGGTGGTATATAAAGGTGTCGCACCAAACTCGGTGATATTGGCCAGGATCGGCGCCTTGACCTTGGAAGCGAACAGCTTGTACATGTCCAGCTCGGTGATCGCCTCGGGGAAGATCATGTCCGCCCCGGCTTCGATACAGGCCGCTGCACGATCCAGCGCCGACTCCAGGCCTTCCACCGCCAGCGCATCGGTACGCGCCATGATCACAAAGCTGTCGTCGGTACGGGCATCCACCGCCGCCTTGATGCGATCAACCATCTCCTGCTGGCTGACGATTTCCTTGTTCGGGCGATGGCCGCAACGCTTGGCACCGACCTGATCCTCGATATGCATGGCAGCGGCGCCGAACTTGATCATCGACTTGACCGTACGCGCCACGTTGAAGGCGCTGGAACCAAAGCCGGTATCCACGTCAACCAGCAGCGGCAGATCGCAGACGTCGGTGATGCGCCGCACATCAGTCAGCACATCATCCAGGCCGGTAATGCCCAGGTCCGGCAAACCCAGAGAGCCTGCGGCCACTCCACCGCCGGACAGGTAGATCGCCTTGAAGCCGGCACGCTTGGCCAGCAGCGCATGGTTGGCATTGATCGCGCCGACCACCTGCAATGGATGTTCTTCGGCAACCGCATCGCGGAAACGTTGGCCCGGGGTTTTCGACATCAGACTATCCCTCCTGAGGATGTGGACGCGGCGCTCTGCTCTTGCATGCGACGCTCAATGTTGCGGCGTGAGGCGCTGATATGACGGCGCATCAGCATTTCCGCGAGTTCGCCATCGCGATCAGCAATGGCCTCGATAATGCGGTGGTGTTCGGCAAACGCCTGTTGCGGTCGTTTGGGTGTGGTAGAGAAACGGTAGCGGTACATGCGCACCAGATGATAAAGGTCGCCGCAGAGCATATCGGCCAGAGTGCGGTTCTTGCTGCCATGGATGATCAGGTAATGGATATCCAGATCACCTTCTTGCTGGTAGTAGGACTCGTTGGCCTTCAACCCACTGTGCTTCTCGTGAGTGGCCAGCACCTCGCGCAGCCCGGCAATTTCTGCCTCGGTCATGTTTTCCGCAGCCTGGCGGCATGCCATACCTTCCAGCGCTTCACGCACGTGATACAGCTCGATCAATTCAGCGTAGCTCAGCGATACCACACGCACACCGGCGTGCGGAATGCGGACCACTAGCCGTCGCCCTTCAAGCCGGCGGATAGCCTCGCGTAGCGGGCCACGGCCAATACCAAAGGTAGTCGACAGGTACTGCTCACTGATCCGTGTGCCTGGCGCAATCTCGCCTTTGACGATCGCCGTCTGAATACGCTGAAAAGCGCCATCAGAGAGCGTCAGAGTAGGCAAATCCTGTTCTGCTTCAGCCATCATTACCCGCCTTGTCTACAAAGCGATGATATTTACCGGTTTGATTAACGAATTTTGCGCTTTACGCCCCGTTATTGTCAACAATCCTGGCTCGAGCATTCTGGTCTACGCTATGAACAAAGCATCACAAAGGCGCTACGAGCAGATCAACGTCCATGCTAAGATGCCGCCTGTCGTTGTTGCGGTGCCTGCCGAAGCAGCAATTCCTATAGCTCGTTGAGAAGACTATGCAATCGATCAATCTGCACCTGAAAGTCCTGATCGCCATCTTGGTCAGCCTGGGTTTGGCCATAACCGCTTACCAAATCTATGTACTGGATATTCCTGTCACCCAGGATGAAACCGACGATATTTGGAGCCTCGATGCCCGACTCGAGTTTCAGGCCGTGGCAGGAACGCCGGTCAAGGCGCAGATGTTCATCCCCCCGCTGGATCAGAATTACATCAGCCTCAACGAGAGCTTCATCTCAAACAATTATGGCGTCAGCATCAACCAGACCGACGGCAATCGCCGGGTAACCTGGTCGGCACGTCGCGCCAGCGGCAACCAGTCCCTTTATTACCGCCTGGTACTGACCCAACGCTATAGCCCCGAAGCCATTGAGGACCCGGCCCCCGCGCCGCGCCAACCCATTGAGCTCGAAGGCGCCGAGGAAGTCGCTGCCGACGCGCTGATTCGCCCTATTCGTCAAACATCAGCGGACATTGAAACCTTCGTCAGCGAGGCTATCCGCCGCGTGAACGACATCACCGATGACAACGTCAAGCTGTTGCTCGGTGAGGACACCTCGCCGCTGGGCAAGGCACGCGTGCTTGATGTACTTCTTTCCAATGCACGCATTCCCCTTGAGCTGGTGCATACCGTGCGACTGGAAAGCACTCCCAACCAGGAGCCCGAGCTCTGGTTGCGTAGCCATAATGGCGAGCGCTGGCTGTACTTCCATCCGGAAACTGGCCAACAGGGCATTCCGGAAAATCGCCTGGTCTGGTGGAGCGGCAACGCCCCGCTGTACAACCTGGAAGGCGGCCGCCAGGGCCGCGTGACCATCACCTTGAATAACAGCGAGATGAATGCATTGCGCTTGGCGGAGATGACTACCGAGAACACCTCGTCGGCGCTGCTGGAATACTCGCTCTATGGCCTGCCGCTGCATGCTCAGCAGGTTTACCGCGTGATGATCATGATCCCTATCGGGGTCCTGGTGATTCTGATCCTGCGTAATATCATCGGCATTCAGACATTGGGTACCTTTACCCCGGTGCTGATCTCGCTGGCCTTCCGCGAAACCGACATTGGCTGGGGTATTGTGCTGTTCACGCTGATCACCGCACTGGGTCTGTCGCTGCGCTCCTACCTTGAACACCTGAAGCTGCAGATGCTGCCTCGTCTCTCTGTGGTCCTGACATTTGTCGTCGTGATCATTGCCGGCATCACCCTGCTGGGTCACAAGCTGGGCATGGAAAAGGCCCTGTCTGTTTCGCTGTTCCCGATGGTGATTCTGACCATGACCATCGAGCGTCTGTCCATCACCTGGGAAGAACGTGGCGGCGGACATTCATTCAAGGTCGCCCTGGGCACCCTGTTTGCTGCCACCCTGGCTCACCTGTTGATGAGCGTGCCGGAGCTGGCCTACTTCGTCTTCACCTTCCCGGCCGTGCTGCTGATCCTGGTGGGCTTCATGCTGGCCATGGGTCGCTACCGCGGTTACCGCCTGACCGAACTGGTGCGCTTCAAAGCACTGATGACCAAGGGCTGAGGAGACACCATGTTTTTGTGGAAAACCTGGAAAACCCTGAGTGACGCCGGGGTCATGGGCATCAACCGCCGGAATGCCGACTATGTACTCAAGTACAACAAGCGGAATCTGTATCCGATAGTAGATGACAAGATTCTGACCAAGGAACGCGCCATTGCCGTTGGCATTGATGTACCCGAGCTCTACGGCGTCATTGAAACCGAGAAGGACATCGACCTGTTCGATGCGATTGTCGAAAAGCATCGTGACTTCGTCATCAAGCCAGCCCAGGGCGCTGGTGGTGACGGCATCATTGTTATCGCTGACCGCTTTGAGGGCATGTTCAAGACCGTGTCCGGCAAGATCATAAGCCGCGACGAAATCGGCCACCATATTTCCAGCATTCTGTCCGGCCTGTACTCACTTGGTGGGCACCGCGACCGGGTACTGATCGAATATCGCGTCAGTCCCGATCCCTTGTTCAAGAGCATCAGTTACGAAGGCGTGCCGGATATCCGTATCATCCTGTTGATGGGTTATCCGGTGATGGGTATGGTGCGCCTGCCGACCCGGCAATCCGGCGGCAAGGCCAACCTGCACCAGGGCGCCATTGGCGTTGGGGTCGATCTGGCCACCGGCAAGACCCTCAAGGGCACCTGGCTGAACAAGAAGATCGCCAAGCATCCTGACACCACTAATCAGGTCGATGGCGTGCAGTTGCCGGACTGGGACGGCTTTATGAATCTGGCGGCGTCCTGCTATGAACTGTCCGGACTGGGTTACATCGGCGTAGACCTGGTGTTGGACGAGGAAAAGGGCCCGCTGATTCTGGAGCTCAACGCCCGCCCCGGCCTGAACATCCAGATCGCCAATGATGCCGGCCTGACTACGCGCTGCCATATGGTTGAGCGCCATCTGGCGGCGCTGAAAAAAACCGGACGTACCGAGTCAGTGGCGGATCGGGTGGCCTACGCCCAGAAGCATTTCGGTCAGCCAGTCTCGCGCACCGAAACGCCAGCCGAGGAGCCCGGCACCGCAGCATGAGCACACCGGAGGCCGAGCACTATCGGCTTGTCGAACTTCCGTATCAGGCGGATCCGCTCCCGCGCCTGCGGCTTGTGCGCGACCTGGGGCATAGCGTACTGCTCGACTCCGCTGCCGGTATCGAGCGCTTTGCACGCTACAGCATCCTCGCCGCCGGCCCCCAAACGCTGATCGAACCACGCGCCAATGAAACCGGCCTGCAGACGCTCGCTCGTCTGCGTGATGCACTATCGCATCTCCCTGCCGCCCGCTGGCCGGAGCATATCAGCTTGCCCTTTGGCGCTGGCGCGCTGGGCTATCTTAGTTACGATTTCGGCCGTCTGCTGGAAACGCTGCCGGCATTGGCAGATGCGGACGTTCGCTTGCCCAGTCTGAAGATGGGGATTTACCTGTGGAGCATCGTCAACGACCGCAGTCGCCAGCAAAGTTGGCTGGTCTGCCATCCGGCCTTGCCCGAGCCCGAGCAGCAAGCGCTACTGACCCGCCTGCAGGAACAGCCCAACGCTCCCCGCCCCTTTGCCTTGACAGCGCCTTTTCAACCAGAACAGACGCGCGCCGATTATCAGGCCTCATTCGACCGGGTCCAGAAATACATTCATGCTGGCGACTGTTACCAGATCAATCTCTCCCAGCGGTTCAGCGCCGGCTGCAGCGGTGACCCACTGAGCGCTTATCAGCGCTTGCGCACAGCCTGCCCCGTACCCTTTGCTGCCTATATTGAAAGCGACGACTACAGCTTGTTGTGCCTATCCCCAGAGCGCTTCCTCAGCGTGTCCCAGGGTGAAGTTGAAACCCGCCCGATAAAAGGTACGCGGGCCCGCGGCGCCACCGCACAGCAGGATGCCCAGTTGGCGGCGGACCTGCAAACCAGCCTCAAAGACCGAGCAGAGAACCTGATGATCGTCGACCTGCTGCGCAACGATCTCAGCCGGTCCTGCGCGGCAGGCAGCGTCAAGGTGCCGGAACTATTCAAGCTGGAAAGCTACCCGAATGTGCATCACCTGGTCAGCAGCGTAACCGGCAGGTTGGCCGAGGGCCGTGATGCGCTGGATCTACTGGCAGGCGCCTTTCCCGGCGGCTCCATTACCGGGGCACCAAAAATTCGCGCGATGCAGATCATTGAAGAGCTCGAGCCTGTGCGCCGCAGCCTGTACTGCGGCAGTATTGGCTATATCGGTTGCGAGGGTCAGATGGACTTGAACATCGCCATCCGCAGCCTGGTGCATCAGGACGAGCGACTATACTGCTGGGGTGGCGGCGGTATCGTGGCCGACTCGGAAGGCGAGTCGGAATACCAGGAAACCCTGGCCAAAGTGCGGGTGTTGATGGACGCCCTGGCGGGCTGAGCTGCAAGCTGCAAGCTGCAAGCTGCAAGCTGCAAGCTGCAAGCTGCAAGCTGCAAGCTGCAAGCTTAATCAGTTTGGTGTTGCGTCGCCCCTGGTCAACCCTTTCATTTCAGCAAGACCAGGAACCTTCGCCACTGCCACTGCTTTTAACTTGCAGCTTGCCGCTTGAAGCTTCGGTTTAAAGGCTGAGCGGCCGATTGGACGCCTTGATAAATTCCTGCTTCAGCTCTTCGAAGGTATGCACCGCCGGGAATTGCGGGAATTCGGCGATAACATTGTCCGGTGCGTGAAACAGGATGCCAGCATGTGCTTCCGACAGCATGGTGGTGTCATTGTAGGAGTCGCCCGCCGCGATCACGCGATAGTACAAGCTCTTGAACGCCAGCACCGACTGACGCTTGGGGTCTTTCTGGCGTAGCTGATAGTCCACAACACGGTCAGTGTCGTCGGTAATCAGACGATGGCAAAGCAGCGTCGGGAAACCCAATTGGCGCATCAGTGGTTGCGAGAACTCATAGAAGGTATCGGACAGAATAACGACCTGGAAGCGCTCACGCAGCCAGTCGACAAATTCTGCTGCGCCATCCAGCGGACTCAAGGTAGCAATCACCTCTTGAATATCGCCCAGCTTCAGGCCGTGCTCGTCCAGAATCCGCAAGCGCTGCTTCATCAGCACATCATAATCAGGAATATCCCGGGTGGTGTCCTTGAGTTCGGCGATACCGGTTTTCTCAGCAAAGGCGATCCAGATTTCCGGGACCAGAACCCCTTCAAGATCAAGGCAGGCGATTTCCACAGGTTACTCCTGATAGGCAATTTGAATTGGCGCACAATCTACCGGTTGGGCTGCCACGACGCAATGGCTGCGCCGGCTTCATACCGATAAAGCATAAAAGTATAACTAAATAAAAGAGGATGGACTAAGACGCCTTTGCTAGACTCTCCGCAATACGGCAGCCTGCATAGACAGGCGCCCCTGATGCGGAGAAACCCATGGCTCTTGACGTTTTTGATGTTCCTAAACTGGCCGAAGAATATGCCGGCAAATCGCCGCAGCAGATCCTCGAATTGGCCTTGGACCAGTATGACGACCTGTGGTTGTCGTTCAGCGGCGCGGATGACATCGTGGTGCTGGATATGGCCTGGAAGATCAACCCGCAGATCAAGGTATTCACACTCGATACTGGCCGCCTGCACCCTGAAACCTATCAGTTTCTGGAGAAGGTCAGAAAGCACTACGGCATCCAGCTGGAAATACTCTCCCCCGACCAGCAAGCCTTGGAAGCTTACGTGAAAGAAAAAGGTCTGTTCGACTTCTATGAAAGCGGCCATGGCGAGTGCTGCGGTGTGCGCAAGATCGCACCGCTACGGCGCAAGCTTGCTGGCGTGGACGCCTGGATCACCGGGCAGCGCAAGGATCAAAGCCCCGGTACCCGCAGCCACGTACCCGTGATCGAAGTAGATGGCGGATTCAGCGGTCCCGGCCGTGAACTGATCAAGTTCAACCCCCTGGCCAACTACACCAGCGAGGACGTGTGGAATTATATTCGCATGCTGGAAATACCTTATAACAGCCTGCATGAACGCGGTTTTGTCAGCATCGGTTGCGAGCCGTGCACTCGCCCAATCCTTCCTAACCAGCATGAGCGCGAAGGTCGCTGGTGGTGGGAGGAAGCAACGCAGAAAGAATGCGGATTGCACGCCGGCAATCTGATTGCCAGGGGGTGAAGCAGCCGCAAGCTTCAAGCGGCAAGCTTCAAGAAACCACAGTCCCGTGAAGAAGCTGCTCTAGATTTTAACTTGCAGCTTGTAGCTTGCCGCTTGAAGCTTGCGGCTGACGCCAAAGGCGTCAAAGGCGTCAATGCACCGGCAGGTCGACGCCCTCAAAGACTTCGTCCAGCTCAGCCTTGGTATGACACTGCAGGGCTTTTTCTACCCTGTCGCGGTTCAGGTGTGGTGCAAATTCCTGCATGAAATCGTACATGAACCCCCGCATAAAGGTCCCGCGACGGAAACCTATCTTGGTGATACTGGCTTCGAACAGATGCCCGGCATCAATCATCACCAGATCAGAATCAAGCACCGGATCAATCGCCATCTTGGCGACGATACCGACGCCCAGCCCCAGGCGCACGTAGGTCTTGATCACGTCGGCATCCGCCGCAGTAAACACCACTTTCGGCGACAGCCCGCGGTTGCTGAAGGCCTCATCCAGCTTCGAGCGACCGGTAAAACCGAACACATAAGTGACCAACGGATGCTCGGCCAGAGCTTCCAGGGACAAATCCTTGACCTGCGTTAACGGGTGGCCCTTGGGCACGATCACGCAGCGGTTCCAGCGGTAGCAAGGCATCATCACCAGATCCGCAAACAGCTCCAGTGCCTCGGTGGCAATGGCAAAGTCGGCAGTGCCGTCGACCGTCATCTCGCAAATCTGGATGGGTGTGCCCTGGTGCATGTGCAGCGACACGTCCGGGTAGCGTTGAATAAACTTGCTGATAATCGGCGGCAGCGCGTAGCGGGCCTGGGTATGGGTAGTGGCCAGCGTCAGATTGCCCTTGCGTTCATTGCTGAATTCCTGAGCGATCTGTTTGATGCTATCGACCTTGCGCAAAATCTCGCCAGCCGTCTGGATAATGCGCTCCCCGGCGGGGGTAATACGCGTGAGATGCTTGCCGCTACGGGAGAAGACTTCGACGCCCAGTTCGTCCTCAAGCAAACGTATCTGCTTGCTGATGCCGGGCTGTGAGGTGTACAGGCTCTGCGCTGTGGCGGAGACATTCAGATCATGGTGCGCCACTTCCCATATATAGCGGAGCTGCTGCAGTTTCATCAGTGACTTCCCCTGTAGGTCGAACAACACCCATTCCCGGTGCTTTATAACCATATTAGCGTATATACCAATCAGGTTAGACCATAAAAATCGGGAATGACTGCAACAGGAGTGAAATATTCCGACAACTGGTTAAACCGGCGCAGCTCAGGGTTTGAGCAGCCTGTTGCTGATGCCATGCGGCACATGGCCGGTAGGGACCACGCCTACCGCGCTGCGACAGTGCCCTTCCTGGTCATCGAAGAACAGATCGGCGCCAAAAGCGCGGAGAAATTCTGACTTGTCCATGCCGCCCAAAAACAGTGATTCATCCAGGCGGATGTCCCACTCACGCAGCGTGCGTATTACCCTTTCGTGGGCCGGTGCACTGCGCGCGGTAAAAAGCGCCGTGCGGATCGGGCACTCGCCCGCAGCGAATTCGGTCTGGATCCGGTTCAACGCCGCGAGAAACGCCTTGAACGGCCCGCCGCCCAAGGGATCACGAGCGGAGGCCAGTTCGCTGGCCTGAAAAGCCTCGAGGCCGTCACGCTGGAACACCTGCTCGGATTCGTCAGAAAACAGCACCGCATCGCCATCAAAAGCGATGCGCAGTTCATCACGCATTTCCCTTGGCTGGTTGGACGGCAGAATAGTCGCTGCGGCGAAGCCGGCTTCAAGAGTACTGCGCACATCCTCGGCGTGGGTCGACAAAAACAGTTGCGTACCGAATGCGGGAATATACTGAAACGGACTGCGACCGCCAGCAAAAGCCGCGCGGGTGATGCCCAGACCGTAATGCTGAATCGAATTGAACACCCGCAGCCCGGTATCCGCGCTGTTACGCGACAGCAGCACTACCTCCACGCGGCTGTCGCCCTCCAGCATACTATTGATACGCAGCAGCTTCTGCACCAGGCCAAAGGCCTCGCCTGGCTCCAGCGGCGTATCCTCGCGGGCAATCTGGTACTGCCGGTAGGCTTCCAGGCCTTCCTGCTCGTAAACCTGATGACTCTCATCCAGATCAAACAGTGCTCTGGAGGAAATCGCTACGACCAGTTTATCGCCAAGCCTGACCGGCATGATGCGTCCTTTACTCGGGTTGCAGATAGCTGTCTTGAATGAATTCCAGCATGTTCAACAATGCCTCGGTTTTCGGCATGCTGCAACCGGCCTGGGCCCCCAGCTTTAGCGCTTCGCGATAGAGGCTGTCGAGTTCCATGGGACGCTTGTGCAGCCAGTCGTGGTACATGCTCGGATAGTAATCGGGCATATGCCGGGTGACCTTGAGCAGCTTGGCCGCGTAGTCTTCCGGCATCTCATGACCACAGGCCTTGGCGGCCGCGACCACTTCACTCATCAGATCACCGATCAACTGCCGGCTCGCGGCGCTCTTGAGCAGCGACTCGGTACCCGCGTCGAGAAGGACCGAAACGCCGTTGAAGGAGGCATTCCACACCAGCTTCTGCCAGCGCGCAGCATCGATATTGCCCATTTCCCGCGCCTCGATTCCGGAGCTGCGGAACAGCTCGGCTGCAGCGGAGATGATCTGAGCGGCTTCATCCCCAGATGCCGGACCCGAGTGATAGCCCAGATCGACCAGCCCGTTGGCCTGATGTTTCACCTGGCCAGGACCTTCGCGGTAGAGACACACGTAGCAGAGCCCGCCAATCAGGTGGATATGATCAGGCAGCAGTGGCCGCAGGTAGGTTTCGTTGTTCAAGCCATTCTGAAACAGCACTACCTTGGCATTCTCTGCAGCGGCAGCGGCGATGATCGGCGCCAGATCCGCATTCCCCGTGGCCTTGGTGCCCACCAGCAGCCAGTCGCAAGGTGGCATCTTGGTCACATCATTATACGCCTGCACCGGGTTGAGGGTCATGCTGCCATGCACCATGCTATCCACCGTAATGCCATCCTTGACCACCGCGTCATATTCGCTACGCAGCAAAAAATGCACGTCGTGGCCGGCTTGCGCCAGCATCAGCCCATAGAAGCCACCGATCGCCCCGGTACCAATAATGCCAACCCGCGGTTTTGTCTGCTGCATGAGAACCCCTCTTTTGCATGTCTGGATCAACCAATTGCGCTCATGGTAATCGCGCGGGCCCCAAGGAGACAGTCAGCCATGCGACAAAGCTGCAAACATTCGGCTTTTTTCCCGGCTATTGAGCAGCTTAATCGCACCGATACGACATACCGGGGTAGCCGCGCTGGCGTTCCTTGATTAAGCTGTGCACAACTAATTAAAGGTAGCCGATTGACTGCCTAACTGACCTGCCGGGATAGATGATGGCCGACTTACCTATTGATGATCTGAACGTTGCCTCCAATGAGGTACTGATAACCCCTGCCCAGCTCAAGGCGAAGATACCCATGAGCGCGGCGTCCGAAGCTACGGTGGTGCAAAGCCGGCAAGTGATTCGTGACATTCTCGATGGCAAGGATCACCGCCTGTTCATCGTGATCGGCCCTTGCTCGATTCATGATCTGGAAGCCGCCAAGGACTACGCCGCGCGTCTGAAGAAGCTGGCTGACGAAGTGGGCGACACTCTGTATCTGGTCATGCGCGTGTATTTCGAGAAGCCGCGTACCACCGTTGGCTGGAAAGGCTTGATCAACGATCCCTATCTGGACGACTCGTTCAAGGTAGAAGATGGCCTGCATATTGGTCGGCAACTGCTCAGCGATTTGACTGCGATGGGCCTGCCCACCGCCACCGAAGCGCTGGACCCGATTTCGCCGCAGTATTTGCAGGATCTGATTTCCTGGTCAGCGATCGGCGCACGCACGACCGAATCGCAGACTCACCGCGAGATGTCCTCCGGCCTGTCTTCTGCAGTGGGTTTCAAGAACGGCACCGATGGCAGCCTGACCGTCGCCATCAATGCCCTGCAGTCGGTCTCCAGCCCCCACCGCTTCCTGGGCATCAACCAGGACGGTCAGGTATCCATCGTGACCACCAAAGGCAATCAGTACGGCCATGTGGTACTGCGCGGTGGCAACGGCAAGCCCAACTATGATTCGGTCAGTGTTTCACTGTGCGAAAAGGACCTGGAAAAAGCCGGAATCGCACCGAACATCATGGTCGATTGCAGTCACGCCAATTCCAACAAGGATCCCGGTCTGCAGCCGCTGGTGATGGACAACGTCGCCAACCAGATCCTGGAAGGTAACAACTCGATCATCGGTCTGATGGTGGAAAGCCATATCGGTTGGGGCAATCAGTCTATCCCCAAGGATTTGTCACAGCTGCAGTACGGCGTATCGGTAACCGATGCCTGTATCGACTGGGACACTACGGTCACCAGCATCCGCAGCATGCACGCCAAGTTGCGGGATGTGTTGCCCAAGCGTCAACGCGGCTGATTGGCACGCTCCTAAAAAAACCGCCACATGGCGGTTTTTTATGCTTTGCATAACAGCATCAATGCTGACGCTGTCGCAGCTTTTCCTGGCGGAGCATATAACGCTCCACATAGGAACAGGACGGTATAACGGTGTAGCCCCGCTCTTCGGCAAACTGCAGCGCGTGAGCTGTCAGCTGTGCAGCCAAACCCTTGCCACGCAAGGCGTTGGGCACATAGGTCCGGTAGATATCCAGGGTCTTTTTGCCAAGATCCATATAAGCCAGGTAAGCCCTCGCACCGTCAATGGCAACATAAAACTGCTTGTCTTCAGTATCGTGCTGAATCGGTGCGTTCAGATCCATGCCCATCTCCCCACCAGCAATCGCCTTGCAGAACCTTTCTCGTGAAAAAGTACTGCTCAAGTAACGTTGACATGCGACCTGGAAAATAATTCCCAAGGTCGCGAATTATATTCTCAGCCAACCGGATTGACGCCGATCCCCAACGCCATCAACAACGCGATGGAAGCCAGGCAGGCAATCACCGGAATCGCGACCGTGACCATGAACATGTCCTTATAGGCTTCCTTGTGGGTCAATCCCATGATCATGAAGGTCGCAATGACCGCCCCGCAGTGTGGCAGAGAGTCCAGACCGCCGGAGGCGATAGCGGCAATACGGTGGAGAATTTCCGGTTCGATACCCATTTCCAGGTAGCTAGGTGCGAGCGTCTGCATAAAGATCTGCAACCCGCCCGAAGACGAGCCAACAATCGCGGACACCACACTGGCGGAGGCAAACACCGAAATAAGCGGTGGTAGATCCGCGTTAAGCATCCACTGGGCAAACTGACTGAACCCCGCCGTTTGCGTAACCACGCCGCCAAAACCGATAACCGCAGCCGTGTTGATCAGCGGCATTACCGAGTCTTCCGCACCCTGGCCGAAAACCTCAACAATCTTGCGGCGCATGCTCGGGAACAACACCACGCAGGTCAGCGAACCGAGGATCAATGCCATGCTCGGCCAGATGATCGGTTGCGCCTGACTGAAGGCCAGCAGTGATGCAAGCCCACTGTCGCTCTGTGACCAATCACCTAGACCAATCACCAGCCGCGGCAGCATGATTACGCCGAGGACCACGACCATGGGGATCAGCGCCAGCTTCCAGGAGGGGACATCGTTCGGGTCGCCAGCCAACTGTTCCATGCGCCGGTCCTGCGCGTTTTCGCTGAAACCTTCACCATTGGCCCTGGCCAGCCGCCAGCCACGCTCCACGTACCACATACCCAGGCCGGCCATGATGACCGCGGCAAACAGACCAATCCAACCACCGGCAAACAGGTCGGTGCCCAATGAGCTGGCCGAAATCACGTTGTGAATAGACGGCGTGCCGGGCATCGCGGTCATGGTAAAGGTGCCCGCCCCCACCGAGGTGGCGGCAGCCCAGAGTCGCTTCGGCAGATTCGCTTCGCGCATCAGGGTGATGCCCAGCGGATACATGGTGAACACCACGACAAACACCACCACACCGCCGTATGTCAGCAAGGCACAAACGATCATGCCCACCAACAACGTGTGTTTGACGCCCAAACCGCGGGTAATGGCCAAGGCAATGGCCTTGGCGGCCTGGCTGGTCGCCATGGCCTTACCGAAAAT
The DNA here is from genome assembly GCF_009497895.1 of Halopseudomonas pelagia. NCBI lineage: Bacteria > Pseudomonadati > Pseudomonadota > Gammaproteobacteria > Pseudomonadales > Pseudomonadaceae > Halopseudomonas > Halopseudomonas pelagia. The sequence goes on from NZ_CP033116.1 coordinate 3,151,262, forward strand.
GGCGCCGCAGAGGAACAGCAGGAAGAAGCGTCCGGCGAAACTGAATGCGCCTAATGAACCGGATGGATAGTACTCAAGTAACGTCCGCGGAATCAGTAAGCCGTTGGTCAGCGCCACCACCAACGAACAAAGAAGCGAAGCGACAAAAATATTGATGCCGCGCATGGCCATATAGATCAGCAGCGCCAGCCCCACCAGCAGTCCCAGATTCCCCAGCATTGAGCTTATTCCTTATATTTATTGATATTACTCGCATCACAATACCTCAGCAGCGAGACAATACAATATGCATAAGAGCCGCTCGATATGCTGAATACCCGATGATTTATGATCCTCATCAATTCCACTACGCTGATCAGCTGCTAAACTCTTTTCGCCAGCTTATTGGGATGCTTGGCATGTACTGGATAAAAAGGGGATTCACATGAAACAGATTCTGAACGTCTCAGCCGTTGCGTTGGCAGCCGTGCTGGTTGCCGGCTGCAGTAATAACCAGTTTCAAGAAGAAACGACCAGCAGGCTGTCGGCAGCAGAAACCTCGGCAGCCCGCGCGCAAGCGCGCGCTGATGAAGCTTATCGCAAGGCCGAAGAAGCAATGGCCGCCGCCATGCGCGCTCAACAAAGCGCTGATGAGGCCAACGAGCGCGCCATGCGCATGCTCGACAAGGCAAGCCGCAAGTAACGGTTACTGTCAGATACTGCTTGCCTGCAGGATGATGCCGACCCGCCAGGGCCGGCATCATCACCCCTCGCCCACCCGCCCTATGACGGTAGGGAGACCGTTTTCCTCAAATGCCGCATCCCTGATCTTCTTCCAGTCCAGATGCAGATTAACAAAGCCTGGTGTCTGTTCGGCCAGCAGTTGCTGGATAGCGGCCTGACGGTCTATGGTCGAAGGCAAACCGTGCTCGTCCAGCGGCGTGTGGACCTCCAGCAACAGCTGCCCGTCACGCAGCGCGAGCTTGTAAGGCTGGTTGATAATACGTACCTGCGTGCCCGCAGGAATCTGTGGAAACAGTGCATTGATATCCTCGTTGCGCATGCGGAAACAACCGTGACTCACGCGCATTCCAATGCCGAACTGCTTGTTGGTACCGTGAATCACGTAGGCGCCCATCGCCAGATTCATCTTGAACGGGCCCATCGGATTGTCCGGCCCTGGCGGTACCACCTCGGGTAGAAAATCCCCCTCGGCGGCATGTTCGTCACGGATCGACTGCGGAGGATACCAGGACGGATTGGCCTGCTTGCGTGCCACCTGCGTCTCACCCAGCGGCGAGGACCAGCCCTCGCGGCCAATACCCACGGGGTAGGTAATCACCCGATCACCTTCCGGGGGATAATAGTACAACCGGTATTCAGGCAGATTGATGACGATGCCCTTGCGCGGGGCGTCGGGCAAAATGTGTTCCCCGGGTAACATGACCCGCGCGCCCTCACCCGGCAGCCAGGGGTCCACCCCGGGATTGGCTGCGAGCATTTCCAGGTAACCATAGCCATATTCTTCACCCAGATCGTCAAGGGTGTCTTCATAGGCCGCGTGGATAGCGAAGGTTTCGCCAACGATCTGCTGCTCGGGCACCAACAGGGGGTACTCGTTAGCCGCCAGGGCTGGCGTGATCAGCAGTAAGCTTGATAACACTCTACGTAAGCTCATCTCAGTGCCGGCCCTGCGCATAGAGATCTATCTGTTGCACAGCGGTCAAGGCTTCGGCGGCTTCAGGTCGGTTGCGTGCGGTTGATGCTGAGGGGCCGTTGCTGCCACCGCGCTTGTGTGAGCGCGCTTGATCCAGACATTGCGGGCAAAGTGTGGGCATAACTGCGCGAAGCAGCTCCCGATACACCGGTCGCGCAGGCAACAGGTCACCGCACAGAGTCCGCTCTACCGGGTTATCCAGACGCAGGTTGATGTCTACCATATGCACATGCCAGGGATCTGCCACAAACAGGTCCTGCTGCTCGTCCTGTTCGACCACGCACCAACGCTTGGCCAGCCACGCTACACTCACGCGTTATCTCTCCAGAAAATCGACTGCTTCAGCGCTGCAGCCAGGTCTCGATATAAGGCCAAACGTTATCCAGGATCAGTGGCTGGCCTTCAGCAGTTGGATGAATTCCATCTGACTGCATGAGACTCTGATCAGCTTCTCCGGCAATGCCGTCCAGCACAAAGGGCAAGAGCGCTACATCGTATTGTTCGCTGATCTCGGCAAAGACCTGCTCAAACGCCTGGGTATACCGCACGCCGTAGTTAGGCGGAATCCGCATACCCAATAAAAGCACCTCTGCACCTGCTTCCTGCGACTGTTCTACCATCGCCGAAAGATTCTGTTGCATATTGGTTGGCGGCATCCCGCGCAAGCCATCATTACCGCCTAATTCTATCACTACCAGGTCCGGATTATGTTGCTCCAGCAGGCGTGGCAAGCGGGCCAGCCCCCCTGCAGTGGTATCGCCACTGACGGATGCATTCATCACCTCAATGTCGGCCCCTTCCTCCTCCAGACGCTCCTCCAGCAGGGCCGTCCAGCCCTGATCGATTTCCAGACCGAAAGCGGCACTGATACTATCGCCAACAATCAGTATTCCCTGCGCGCTGGCGGGCAACACCGGCACCATCATCAGCAAGCACAACAAAGCAATTCTTTTTACTTCTCTCAAGGGCAGATTCCATGTCAGACAGCGTGATCGTTGCCAGCCACCTTAGCAAAGTCGTCCGCAGCTCGGAAGCGGACCTGACCATTCTCGACAATGTCAGCCTGCAAATCGAACGCGGCAGCAGCGTAGCCATTGTCGGCGCTTCCGGCTCGGGCAAATCCACGCTGCTCAGTTTGCTCGCTGGCCTGGACCTGCCCAGCAGCGGCGAGGTTCACCTCGCCGGCAAGACGCTCAGCCAGTTGGATGAAGACCAGCGTGCTGCTCTGCGCGCCGAGCATGTCGGCTTTGTGTTCCAGTCCTTTCAATTGCTCGACAGCCTGACTGCACTCGAGAACGTGATGTTGCCGTTGGAGTTGCACGGGCGCAAAGATGCGCGTGTGCGTGCCGAGGAGCTACTCGGCCGCGTCGGCCTGGCCGCACGGGTAACGCATTACCCGCGCCAGCTCTCGGGTGGCGAACAACAGCGCGTCGCCATTGCCAGAGCCTTCGCCAGCGAGCCGGATATTCTTTTTGCCGACGAGCCTACCGGCAACCTTGATGCCGTGACCGGCCAGCGCATTACCGAACTGCTATTCGAGTTGAACCGTGAACAGGGCACTACCCTGGTTCTGGTCACGCATGATCAGCGGCTGGCCGAGCGCTGCCAGAACGCCTTGCAGCTTGATGCCGGCCGTCTGCTGGAGCCCGTCGATGCGTAACAGCACCCTGCCCCTGGCAGCCCGGCTGCTGACACGCGAATGGCGCGCTGGGGAACTGCGAGTACTGGTCATGGCGCTGATCATCGCCGTACTGGTCAGCACCGCGATCAGCTTTTTTACCGACCGACTGCAACGCGGCATGGTCAGCCGGGCCGCCGAGTTTCTCGGCGCGGACATGGTCATCTCCTCACGCTCGGCACTACCTCCCGAGTTCCTGACGCAGGCAACCGAACGGGGGCTGAATTCCGTCGAAGTGGTGGAATTCTCCAGCATGATGTCCGGCGCCGACGACATGCAGCTATCCAGCGTCAAGGCGGTCTCGGACGGCTATCCATTACGCGGCGAAGTGCGCATCGCGAGCGAATTGTTTGGCGACGAACAGCCTGCCCGTGGCGTGCCGCCGCCTGGCCAGGTATGGATCGAACCGCGTCTGGCGTCCTACCTTGAGCTGGATGCGGGATCGCGTCTGGACGTCGGCGTCAGCAATCTGGAAGTCGGCGCGCTACTGACCCATGAACCTGATCGGGCAGGTGATTTCTACAGCCTGACGCCGCGCGTGCTAATGAACATGGCCGATCTGCAGGCAACCAACGTAGTTCAGCCCGGTAGCCGGGTGCGCTACAGCCTGCTGCTCAGCGGCGACGAGAATGTGCTGCAAAGCTATACCCAGTGGCTGGAGCCCCAGCTGCAAGACAACCAGCGGCTGACCACGGTAGCCGATGACAATCAGCAGATTGGCGGCGCGCTGGATCGTGCCGGGCAGTTCCTGGGCCTCGCCAGTATCGCTGCGGTGGTACTGGCAGGTGTCGCCGTGGCGTTGTCCGCGAGTCGATTCGCCACCCGACATTTTGACACCAGTGCGTTGCTGCGCTGCCTGGGCGCGAGCCGGCGCAAGGTGATGTGGATTTTCATTATTCAGTTGGCCTGTCTGGGCCTGATCGCCACTTTGATTGGGCTGGTGCTGGGCTGGTTGATGCAATGGGGGCTGGTACACCTGCTACGCGACCTGCTGCCGCCCAACCTGCCTGACGTCGGGCTAAAGCCGCTGCTCGTAGGCGCGGCTACTGGCCTGATCGCGCTGGCCGGCTTTGCCCTGCCACCGCTGCTGCGTCTGGGCCAGGTTGCCCCTTTGCGGGTACTGCGCCGCGACCTCGCGCCGCTGCCCAGCAGTGGCTGGCTGATTTACGGGCTGGCACTCGGCAGCCTGAGCCTGCTGATGTGGCAATTTACCGGCAACCTGCGCATCACCCTTGCGGTGGTCTTCGGCGGCGCGCTGGCTGCACTGCTGCTCGGCTTGCTGGCCCTGGCACTGCTGCGTCTTACCGGCAGCCGACTGCGCAATGCCAGCCTGGCGTGGCGCCTGGGCAGTGGCCAGTTGTTGAAACAACCAGCGGCAGCAGCCGGTCAGATCCTGGCCTTCGGCCTGATTCTGATGTCGATGGTCGTGGTATTGATCATGCGTACCGAGCTGCTCGACACTTGGCAAGATCAGCTTCCGGCAGATACCCCCAATCACTTTGCACTGAATATTCTGCCCACCGAAGCCGATGCGTTTGCGGCTGCACTGGAGCGTATTGGCGCCGCGGCGGCCCCGCTCTACCCGGTGACCCCAGGCCGCCTGAACGAAATCAACAATCAACCTGTGCGCGACATCGTCACCAAGGACAAGGACAGTCAGGGTGAGCGGGCTATCAGTCGCGACCTGAGCCTGACCTCATCCGCCGAAATGGCATCTGACAACGTCCTCAGCGCTGGCCAGTGGTGGCCGGCTGATCTGGCCGACGATGCCGCCCTGGTGTCGGTGGAAGCGGAGCTGGCCGAGAGTCTGGGCCTGGAGCTGAACGACCTGCTGACTTTTGTGATTGGCGGGCAGATTGTTGAGGCGCGCGTCAGCAGTTTTCGCGAAGTGAATTGGGATAATTTCACCCCCAATTTCTATATGATCTTCTCGCCCGGCACGCTGGACAACATGCCTACCACCATCCTTACCAGCTTCAGTCTGCCGGTCGAGCAACGGGACGCGTTACGCGAGCTGACACGGGAATTTCCGGCGATGACATTGCTCGAGGTGGAAGCGATCCTCGCGCAGATACGTGACATTCTCGCTCAGGTGACCCTCGCGGTGGAGTACGTATTAGCCTTCGTGCTACTGGCCGGTTTTACCGTCCTGTTTGCGGCGCTGCAATCCACGCTCGACAATCGTTTGTATGAAGGCGCCCTGCTGCGCACTCTCGGCGCACGCCGCCAGTTGCTGCGGCAGGCCAACCTGATGGAGTTCGCATTGCTTGGCGCGCTCGCCGGGGTGATGGCGATCGTCGCTGCCGAGCTGATCACCCTGTTGCTGTACCGCTTTGCGCTGAATCTGGAATGGAGCCCACACTATCTGCTGTGGCTGGTGGTTCCACTGGGCGGTGCCCTGCTGATCGGCTGTGCTGGCGCACTTGGCACCCGCGCCGTGGTGCGTGAAAGCCCGATGCGCCTGATCAACCGGGGTGCTTGAACATGAGCCGCTACCGCCCGCCACGCAGTGCTGGCACCCCCTTGATCACCGCCGAGGGTGCGCAGCGCTTGCGCGATGAGCTGCATGAACTGTGGCAGGTGCGTCGGCCTGCGGTGACCCAGGCGGTCAGCGAAGCCGCCGCGCTTGGCGACCGCTCAGAGAACGCCGAGTATATCTACGGCAAGAAAATGCTGCGCGAGATAGACAGCCGGGTTCGCTTTTTGCGAAAGCGCCTGGAGAATCTCAAGATCATTACTCAACAGCCATCGGACTGTTCGAAGGTGTTTTTCAGCGCCTGGGTTGAACTGGAGGATGATGAGGGGCAAGCGCTGCATCTGCGTATTGTCGGGCCCGACGAAATAGACACCCAGCTCCGCCACATCAGCATCGATAGCCCCATGGCCCGCGCGCTGCTGGGCAAATCCCTGGATGACGAAATCAGTCTGCAAGCCCCCGCCGGGGAAAAACATTACTGGATTACCGCCATCAACTATACTGGCCCAGTGACATAACTTTTCTGCCAGATTAGAGTCAGGTCACAGAAATTCGTTTTCTTCCTGACTCGCTCTGGCTTTGCAGTCAAATGCCGCTAATATCGGCTGGCACTCTTCCGGGCAATCCCGACTGGGTGACTCTGAAAATAATAATAACGGTATGCCCATGGACACGACCTCACTCCCCGACACAGAGCAACCTCAGTCAAGCACCGCCCGCAAGGACCGCGACACCATCAGCCTGGAGCAACGCCTGCGCAAGCGGCGCCTGGGCATGTCTTTCGCGTCGTACACCGTCACCTTTACCGTGGTGTTGTTCTTCTGCTATCAGCAAATGATCCCGCTGAGAGTAGCTGGGCACTTCGCGCTGTTCAGCCTGGTGGTAAACGCCGCTCTCTGGTTGCTGATACACAGCAATATCAACCTGCGCTTCAGAGACCCAAGCATGACCGCCCTGCAGATGATCATCTGCCAATGGCCGGCGCTGTGGGTGATGTTTTTCCTCGAAGCGGGGCAGGCCCGAGCGATCTTCCTGCTGATCACCATAGTGCCGGCGCTCTACGGCATTCTTGCGTTGAACGTACGCAATTTCATCCTGGTCAGCATCGGTTTTCTGATTCAGTACAGCGCGTTGCACCTCGCCCTGTGGCTATATCGCCCGCAGGTGATGAATACCGAGCTGGAGCTGATTCAGAGTTTCGCCTTTGTGCTGGTACTGGCCGAGGTGGCGCTGATTGGTGGATTTATCAGCGGGTTGCGCGGCAAGTTGCGGCTGCGCAACCGCGAGCTGAAAAATGCGATGGGGCGAATTCAGGAGCTGGTCAATATCGACGAGCTGACCGGCATCTATAATCGTCGGCGTATTTTTCAGGTGCTGAATGAAGAGTCCAACCGCTACCGCCGCGCCCCGGGCGCGTTCAGTGTGGGCATTCTCGACGTGGACTTCTTCAAGCAAATCAACGATACCCATGGCCATCAGGCTGGAGACAAGATTCTGCGGCAACTGGCCAGCAGCGTGACTGACGATCTGCGCGTAATCGACAGTTTTGGTCGCTACGGTGGTGAGGAATTTCTGCTGATCCTGCCGCAAACCACACTGGCTGGGGCCGAGATTAAAGCCGAGCGTATCCGCTCCAGCATTGAAACGCTGCGCTTTGATGACCTGCCGGCGGACATCAGCATTACCGTTTCCATTGGCCTGGCAGAATTTCAGGCGGGAGAGACTACCGACGACACCCTGGCCAGGGCTGACAAGGCGCTGTATCAAGCCAAGGAGAGCGGGCGCAATCGCGTGATAAGTGCGGTAATCAGCCAGACTGACGAAGCCTGAATGAAATAGACTATTCTGAGATTAGCGGCCTGTGAGATTGCGGGTCGCTTCGTCCCCCCGAGTCAGTCATGCCCAGGATGCCCTTATGAGTAGCAGCGAAAAATCCGCGAGCACCAACAAGCTGGACAAGATTCTCGCCGAGGCCCAACAGCGGCGTGAAACCGGCTACCGGGAAAAGGCGCTGAAGATGTATCCCTGGGTTTGTGGGCGCTGTGCTCGGGAGTTCAGCGGCAAGCGCGTCAGTGAGCTGACCGTGCATCACCGCGACCACAATCATGATAACAATCCCGAGGACGGCTCAAACTGGGAGCTACTTTGCCTGTATTGCCACGACAACGAACACGCCCGCTATACCGACCAACAGTATTTCGGTGAGAGTTCTACCGCTACACCAAAAACCACCCAAGCCACACACAAAGCCCTGGGCGGTCTTGCCGAGCTGCTCGCCAGCCGCAAGACCGACAGCTAACCCGGCCGGATCAACCCCGGCCGTGTGGTAGATTCAAATCCAGACCATCTCCTAGCGGTACGATACGCGTCGGATTAATGGTCTCGTGGCTGTAGTAGTAATGTTGCTTGATATGCTCGAAATCGACCGTATCGGCAACGCCCGGCCATTGGTAGAGCTCACGCAGGTAGCCGGCCATATGCGGGTAGTCCTCAATCCGGCGGATATTGCACTTGAAATGGCCGTGATACACGGGATCAAAGCGCACCAGCGTGGTAAACAGCCGCCAATCGGCTTCGGTTATCTGCTCGCCCGCCAGATAACGCCGCTCCGCCAATAAGCCTTCCACCCAGTCCAGCGCTTCGAACAGCGTCCGGCAGGCTTTCTCATAGGCTTTCTGGGTAGTGGCAAAACCGCTCTTGTATACGCCGTTGTTAATCTCGTCATAGACCCGCGTGTTGATCCGATCGATTTCCTCACGCAAGGTCTCTGGATAGAAGTCCTGGGTGTCACCAGTCAGGTCATTGAAGGCGCTGTTGAACAGGCGGATGATCTCGGCCGATTCATTATTGACGATGGTTTCTTCCTGCTTGTCCCAGAGCACCGGGACGGTAACGCGGCCGGTATAATCGGATTTGGCGTGGGTATACAGCTGATGATGTCGGGTATAACCGTACAAGGGCTCAGGCGGGTTGTAGGTCCAGCCTTCCTCAAGCATATGCGGCTCGACTACGGTCACATCGATATGCGACTCCAGCCCCTTGAGTTTGCGCATGATCAGCGTCCGGTGCGCCCAGGGGCACGCCAGCGACACGTACAGGTGATAACGGCCGGATTCAGGCGCAAAGCGCCCGCCCTTTTCTACCGCACCGCGAAATCCGGCGTCCTCACGCACGAACTCACCATCGGTGCTTTTGGTGTCGTACCACTCATCATGCCAGGTCCCGTTTACCAGCCTGCCCATAGCGTGTACTCCTTGACTGAAAGTGTTGATAGCCTGACAGCATGCGCCCTGCCCTGGCCAGTGATTGAAAAACCTTGCGGCAATTTTCCTCAAATGCGCGTATACTATTCGATCTATTTATCCCCCAAGGTTCACTCCAAGTATGTCCGATACCGCTCCGGCGGCACCGCAGTTCGCCGATTTAGGCCTGCCTGCACCGCTTCTCGAGGCTCTGACCAGCCTCGGATATGAAACACCCTCCGCGATTCAAGCCGAGGCAATCCCTACCCTTCTGGCCGGTGACGACCTGCTTGGCTTGGCTCAGACGGGTACCGGCAAAACAGCCGCATTCGCCCTGCCTGTACTGGCTGGCATTGACGTCAGTATCCGCGCCACTCAGGCCCTGATTCTGACTCCCACCCGCGAGCTGGCATTGCAGGTGGCTGAAGCCTTCCAGCGTTACGCTCAGAACATGCGCGGCTTTTCCGTGCTGGCTCTGTACGGCGGCTCGGCTTTTGCCCCGCAGTTCAAGGCATTGGAACGCGGCGCCCACGTGGTCGTAGCGACCCCTGGCCGCCTGACTGACCATATGCGTCGTGGCAGCATCAAGTTTGAGAACATGCGTTTTCTGGTGCTTGATGAAGCCGACGAAATGCTCAAGATGGGCTTTGCCGACGACCTGGATGCGGTGTTCGAAAAAGTACCGACTAACACCCAGAAAGCCCTGTTCTCCGCGACCATGCCTGCCGGCGTGCGTACCGTAGCCCGCAAGCATATGCGCGAGCCCAAGGAAATCCGCCTGCACAGCGGCGTGAGCAGCAGCCTGGATACCATTACCCAGATCGTTTGGGAGGTATCCAACCACCACAAACTCGATGCCATGACCCGTCTGCTCGAAGTCGAGCCGGTCGAGGCGATGATCGTCTTTGTACGTACCAAGACTGCCAGCATGGAAATTGCCGAGCGTCTGGAAGCCCGTGGTTTTGCTGCAGCAGCCCTGAATGGCGATCTCAGCCAACAGTTGCGTGAACAGGTGGTTGACCGCCTCAAACGTGGCCTGCTGGATATCGTCGTCGCGACGGATGTGGCTGCGCGCGGTCTGGACGTGGAACGTATTTCCCACGTACTCAACTACGACGTGCCGCACGATAGCGAATCCTACGTTCACCGTATCGGCCGTACTGGCCGTGCCGGTCGCTCCGGCACCGCGATCCTGTTCGCCACGCCGCGTGAGCGTCGCTTGCTGCACCAGCTGGAAAAAGCTACCGGCCAGAAAATTCTGACCCAGGCACTGCCCAGTGCGGATGCCGTACGCAGCGGTCGTTTGACCAAGCTGGCTACGCGGATCAACACCGCTCGTGAAACCACTGGCGCTCTGCATGAAAAGCTCGCCAGTGACCTGCTGGAGCTGACCAACCTGACGCCGGAAGAATTGGCGGCGACCTTGCTGGCAATCATGCCCAGTGCCAAAACGCTGGTTGAGCCGGTCAAGGATCTGCCTACCGCGCCTGCCGCCAACAGCGCTCGCGATGGTTTCGCCGAACGCGACAGCGGCTTGGTACGTTACAAGGTCAAGGGTGGCCGCTCCAACGGGTTGATGCCCAAGCCGCTGGTCGATGCCCTGTGCCGCTTTGGCGGCCTGCAGCGCCAGCAGATTGGTCATATCAAGATGTTCACCGAGCATACTGGTGTGTATCTTCCCGAGCTCAACGAGGCGACCATTGCCAAGCTGACCAGCGTGGAAATCAATGGCGTTGCCCTGCAGATCCGTGCCTGGCCCTTGCCGCCCGGTGAAGTCGAGCGCCCTGCCCGACCGAAGCCGCGCAAGGAATTTCCAAGCAAGCCGCGCGCTGCCAAACCACGCCCGGCCAGCTGATAGCCCGCAGGCATGGAATGGATTGATATTGGCGTCAACCTGACCGACACGACCTTCGATCATGATCAACAGGCCGTGTTGGACAGGGCTTGGCAAGCCGATATAAGCCAGATGATACTGACCGCCACGTCGCTGGCGACCAGCCATCAGGTGCAACAACTCTGCAACGATCTTCCCTCAAGGCTGTTTTGTACGGCCGGTGTGCATCCGCATCAAGCCCGCGACTGGACCGACGAACTGGCCGGCGAAATACGCCGCCTGGCGCAAGCTGAGTGCGTGAAAGCGATTGGCGAGTGCGGCCTGGATTACAATCGTGATTTTTCGCCGCGGCCTCAACAGGTCAAGGCACTGGAGCAGCAGCTGCAACTAGCTGTAGAGCTGCGACTACCAGTGTTCCTGCATGAGCGCGACGCCAGCACAGTATTGGCTGAGATACTCAAGGATTACCGCGATCATTTGCCGGCAGCTGTAGTCCACTGTTTTACCGGCGAAAAGTCTGCATTGCACGCCTATCTGGACCTGGATCTGCACATCGGCATCACGGGCTGGATCTGTGATGAACGACGTGGCACGCATCTGCAACAGTTGGTCGCCAACATCCCTGCCGGGCGTCTGATGCTGGAAACGGACGCTCCGTGGCTGTTACCGCGCACACTGCGACCCAAGCCAAAAAAGGGCCGCAACGAGCCGGCTTTTCTTCTTGAAGTAGCCGGCCTGGTGGCCAGTTGCCGTGGGGAAACACTGGAGCAACTTGCCGAGCATACTACCCGGTGCGCTCGTACTTTTTTCGACTTACCCGCGAACCATAGCCTGCAACCCAGCTAAACTCCGCTACGCTGTGAGTAGCATTTCCTGGTCAGGTTGCCTAGATGGCTCGACATACCTCCGCTGCGTTGGTCCCATCCGCCTGGGTGCTATTGGCAGTCAGCACACTGGTCGCCCTGACTCTCGGGGTTGGTCTGGCGATCTTTCACTACCAGCAGCAGAGCAAGGTCATTCTCAATACCGGCGAGACGCTCTTCCGCCATATCAGCCAGCAACTTGAAACAGAACTTCTGCGCCTTTATCAGCCACCGGCCCAGGCCCTCAATCTGTTGGCCCTGAGCGATCTTTCAAGCACAATTTCGCTGGAGCAGCGGCTGAATTATTTGCCCCAGTTGGCCCAGGTACTGATAGACAATCCTCAGCTCAATTCGCTTTACCAGGGCTGGCCGACCGGCGACTATATGATGCTCAGACCGTTGCGCACACCGAGCCTGCGCACGCGCTTCAACGCCCCCTTTGAAGCGGTCTGGATGGTATGGCATATCCAGATGGGTCCAGAAGCAGGCAAGGCGGTGCACCTGTTTTACGACGAGCAGTTGCAGATACTGGAGCAACGCGAGCTGTTCAACGACGGCTACGATCCCCGCCAACGTCTGTGGTACAGCCAGGCACGCGGCAGCGGCGCGCAGATCATCACCACGCCCTACATCTTTTTTTCCACCAGCGAATTCGGCACTACCCTGGCCCGGCCGACAATCAGCGGCAGCGTACTCGGCGCGGATCTCACGCTCGGCCAGCTTTCGCACACCCTGGCCAAACTGCAGCTGACCGCACATTCACAGCTGTTGCTCTATGATCCTGAGGGCACGGTCATCGCTTACCATGATGTCGCCCGCATTCTCAACGTTGCCCAGGGCACAGCGCTGCGCCTCAAAGGCTTCAACGAACTGGGCAGTACGCTGCTGGCCCGCCTGGCCGAAGATGGCTATAACCAGGAGCGGCTGACGAGTCTGGTGCTGGAAGGCCAACGCTGGACCCTGTCACAGAGCCGCATAGACCTTGCCGGGCTACCGGAAACCTACCTGGCCATCCTGGTCCCCGAGCGCGAGTTATTGGCCGAGGCCTACCGCATACGCCGACACAGTGTGTGGATCACCTTGATCGCCAGTCTGGTGCTTCTGCCTCTCGCCTGGTTATTTATTACGCGGCTAACGCGACGGCGCGGATGACTAAATGCCCTGAGCCCCTTGGACTTCGTCTGCAATTGGGTGATGATGGCCAAGACTGCTTTTTTGAGCCTCGCCAGCATATTAGAGCAGGCCATATGACACCCTGGAGTAACCGCTAATTATGTTCTTTTCACTGCGCTATTCATTGCGCCGCCTGTTACCTGCCACCGCCTTACTGTTGAGCACTACTGTGCTGGCCGCTGACCTGAGCAGCCTGCCAAGCCAGGTCCGCAGTTCACTGGACAGCGCCCGAATTCCGAGCACCGCCATGTCACTGGCCATCATTCCGCTGGAAGGCCAGGGCGTCGCACAATATGTAAATGCTGATCAGGAGGTCAATCCAGCTTCAACAATGAAACTGGTGACCACCTATGCCGCACTGGAACTGCTCGGACCAACCTATCAATGGCGCACCTCACTGCACGGTACCGGGCCAATAGAAAACGGCGTCCTTCAAGGCGACCTGGTGTACCGCAGCAGCGGCGATCCGAAGGTGACACTTGAGCGCATGTGGACACTGCTGCGTGATCTGCGCGCTGCCGGGGTGAAGGAAGTGCGCGGTGATCTGGTGCTGCAGCCGGCTGATATGCGCATGCCATTGAATGCGCAACCCTTCCCGGATGACGGCAACGACCCCAGCAAGCCCTTTCTGGTCGAGCCCGACCCACTGCTGACCAACCTCAAGGTGCTGACACTGAGCAGCTATGGCGAGCGCGGTGGCGTACGTATCCATCTCGAACCGGCGCTCCCCGAAGTGACCATCGACAACCAGCTCAAGCTGCTGCCAAAAGTCAGTTCCTGCCCGTGGCCCAACATCGCCTATGCAATCAAGGACCAGGGCACCCAGGCGCAGGTCACCCTGACCGGGGCCCTGCATGAAGGTTGTTCGGTACAGCGCTATATGTCTGCGTTGAATGCGGCCACCTATACAGGCAGCGCGTTGCGCTCGTTGTGGCAGGAGATGGGCGGCAAGATCAGCGGCACCACACGCGTCGGTTACATGCCCAGTGGTGCACAGCAGCTGGCTTATAACGATTCCGCCGATCTGGTCAGCATCATTCGCGACATCAACAAGTTCAGCAACAACACCATGGCCCGCCAGCTGTTCCTGGCGATCGGCCGTGACCAGCGTGCCCCGGGCGATGTGGATGACTACCAGGCCGCGGTCCGCAGCATTGATGAATGGATGAGCCGCAAGGGAATGCGGCCCAAAGGCCTGGTATTGGAGAACGGCTCGGGGCTATCGCGGGTGGAGCGCATGACCGCACGCGACCTGGCAATGCTGCTGGAGCATGCCTGGAAAAGCCCCTACGCCGCTGAGTTTATCGCGTCCATGCCGCTGGCAGCGATGGACGGCACCATGCGCCGGCGCATGCTCAATACCCCGGTGGCCGGGCGAGCGCACATCAAAACCGGCAGCTTGCGCAGCGTACGCGCGATTGCCGGTATTACCCAGGATGCCAATGGCAAGAGCTGGGCCGTCGCTGCCATCGTTAACCATCCTGCCGCTGGCGCAAGCCGTCAGGCACTCGACCGCGTGCTGACCGATGTGCATCGGCGCTCCAGCACCGAAATGGCCACCAATCAGTAAATCCGGGTGGCCCTGAGGCGCATCAGCGACGGCTGATGCGCCAGGTACGGTGAATCCGTGTATTGCGCTGAAAGTCCTTGTCCAGCGTCTGCGCGGAAATATCACTGACCTCGTACTTGTCCTGCAATGCCGCATCCAGCCGGAATCGCCGGAAGTTGTTGGAAAAGTAAGCCACACCCCCCGCCGCCAAACGATCCATCGCCATTTCAATCAGACGGACGTGATCGCGCTGCACGTCAAATACATCGTCCAGCCGTTTGGAATTGGAGAAGGTCGGCGGATCGATAAAGATCAGATCATATTCGCCACGATCCTCTTCCAGCCACTGCATCACATCGGCATGCACCAACTGGTGCAGGTCCGACAGGCCATTGAGCGATAGATTACGTCTGGCCCAGTCCAGGTAAGTCCGCGACAGATCGACACTGGTGGTGCTGCGAGCACCGCCGACGGCAGCGTGCACGGTTGCACTGGCGGTGTAGCAGAACAGATTCAGAAAGCGCTTGTTGCGTGCCTCAGCGGCCAGGCGCAAACGCAGCGGACGGTGGTCGAGAAACACCCCGGTGTCCAGGTAGTCGGTCAGATTGACCAACAGCTTTACCTGACCTTCGCTGATGGTAAGAAACTCGCCCTTGCGGTCCATGCGCTGGTACTGGGCACTGCCACTCTGACGCAGACGCTGCTTGAGCACCACCTGAGCCGGAGGAATCCCCAACACCCCGGGCAAAGCGACCAGCACATCCTGCAAGCGGGCCCGGGCCTTGTCTTCACTGATAGTCTCCGGCGCCTGATACTCCTGAACGTGGGCCCAATCACCATAGAGATCGATGGCCACGGCGAATTCGGGCATGTCGGCGTCATAAACGCGGTAACAGCTGATGTCCTGCTGTCGCGCCCATTTACCCAGATTCTTCAGATTCTTTTTCAGTCGATTGGCAAACATCTGCGCCGACTCGCTGAGCCGGGCGTTGGTCTCTGGTGCGTCAGTTACTGGCGGCGCCGACGGCTGTCTTGAATCTGCCTGTTGTTCAGGCTGAGCCGGTGACTGGTTGCCGCGCTCCTGCATTGGCTTGGCCGAGCCCGTAACGTAGCGCTCTGGCTGCAGATCCATCAGTAGCAGTTTGCAGGGCAGCGCGCCGTTGAACAGTGCGTATTGCTTATGGCTGCGGATGCCCATGCGCTTGCCCAGGTCCGGATTGCCGGTGAAGATCGCCGCCTGCCAACCCTCACACTGCTGACGCAGCACTTCGCCCAGCTTCTGGTACAGATACACCAGGCTGGCCGCCTCGCCAAGCCGCTCGCCATAGGGCGGGTTACAGACGATCAGGCCTTTCTGGCCCTTGTCCGGGCTAGGCGCGAAGGTCGCCAGCTCGCCCTGATATACCTTGACCCAGTTGCCCAGACCGGCACGCTGGATGTTATTGCGCAGCGGTTGCAGCAGACGCGGATCAGCCTCGTAACCGCGTATCCACAGCGGCTCACGGGCCAGGCCCGCCTCCGCACGCTGCTTCGCCTCGGCACGGACCGTCTCCCAGAGTGCCGGATCATGTTGCAGCCAATGACTGAAGCCCCACTGCTCGCGCTGGAGATTGGGTGCCATATCAGCGGCCATCATCGCCGCTTCAACCAGAAAAGTACCAGAGCCGCACATCGGATCCGCCAGTGCGCCCTGGGTTTCAGCCAACTGCGGCCAGCCGGCGCGAAGCAGAATCGCCGCAGCCAGATTTTCTTTCAAGGGCGCGGCGCCCTGCTGCAATCGATAGCCGCGCTGGTGCAGGCTGTGACCCGACAGATCAATCGCCAACTGCGCTTCGTTACTGCGGCAATGCACATTGATACGCAAATCAGGGTTTACCCGATCAACGCTGGGGCGACTACCATCGGCCTTGCGCAGACCGTCAACGATGGCATCCTTTGCCTTCAGCGCGCCGAAGTGGGTGTTGTCGACACCCGGCAGAATCCCGCCGAAATCGACTGCCAGGCTACCTTCAGGCAACAGATGCTGCGACCAATCGATACCCGCCACACCTTCGTAAAGGCCCTGAGCATCAGCCACTGGAAAGCGCTCAAGTATCAACAGCACGCGATTGGCCAACCGTGACCAGAGGCAGATGCGATAGGCCAGTTGCATGTCACCCTGCAGGCTGACGCCGGAATGCGTCTCCCGTGGCGACTGCGCCCCGAGTGCCTTCATTTCCTCGAGCAGCAGGCCTTCGATACCACGTGGGCAGGTGACAAATAATTCAAGAGTTTCACGCATCTAATTGATTTCCAGAACACAGTGACAGAATGAGTGCCGGGTTATTGCGTACCCGGCTAAGGGGCATCCCAGGTATGCCAAATCGATCTTTGGGTTGGCGGCAATCCGTAGGTTACAACAGTAACTCTTGAGTACGGGAAAACCTATTTGGGGGCAAGCTCATCGGCGAGTCCCCACGGTGCCGCAGGACAACCCTGTGCACCTTGCTCCTGGCCTCGCAAACTGCGAGCCGGGTTTGTACTTCAAATGAGGGCTCTACTTTATGAGAAGACTCAAGCGTGATCCGATGGAACGAGCGTTTTTGCGCGGTTATCAACATGGTGTTCATGGTAAATCCCAGGATACTTGCCCCTTCAATAGCCCCACCGCCCGACAGACCTGGATCAATGGGTGGCGCGAGGGCCGGGCCGATCACTGGGACGGCTTTACCGGCATTTCTGGCGTGCACCGACTCAATGAGATGCGCGCGGTAGGTTAACTCCCCGATCAAGTTGATTTTCCTATGGCGCTTCACTAAAGCGCCGGGCCTTTGAAACGGCCCATCGGCCCCCGCAATGCGGGGGCCTTTCATTTCAGCGGGCTGATCAGAGTCCAGCGCGGTACGCCGCTACCGCATCTACACATTCACGGACCAGCTCCGGACCGCGATAAATAAAGCCACTGTAAATCTGCACCAGACTGGCGCCAGCCTTGAGCTTCTCTACTGCGTCAGCGCCCTGAAGGATCCCGCCTACACCAATGATCGGCATACGTCCTTTGAGCTCGTCGGCCAGCAGTCGGATGACCTCGGTAGACACATCGGTAAGCGGCCCGCCAGAAAGCCCGCCCGCCTCATCGGCGTGCTCAAGCCCGATCACCGCAGTGCGTTCCAGCGTGGTATTGGTCGCGATCACCGCATCCATACCCGCCTCGACCAACGAGCCGGCAACCAGAGCCAGATCCTCGGGCAGCATGTCCGGGGCAATCTTGATAGCGATAGGCACGTAACGGCCGTATTGAGTGGCTAGCTCGCCCTGACAGCTCTTGATCTGCCCGAGCAGTAGTTTGAGCGCCTCACCGTATTGCAGGGTCCGCAACCCGGGTGTATTCGGCGACGACAGATTCACCGTCACATAACTGGCCCGGCTGTAGACCTTGCGCAGGCAGGTGAGGTAATCATCCACTGCATGCTCTACTGGAGTAACGGCGTTCTTGCCGATATTGATCCCCAGCACACCCTGATACCGCACCGCATCCAGGCGCGCCAACAGCGCATCCACTCCCAGGTTATTAAACCCCAGCCGGTTTATGATCGCGTTCTGCTCGGGCAGACGAAACATCCGCGGCTTCGGGTTGCCCGGCTGGGCAAGCGGCGTCACCGTACCCACCTCGAGAAAGCCGAAGCCCATCGCGCCGAGACCGTCGACTGCCAGACCATTCTTGTCCAGTCCCGCTGCCAGGCCGACCGGGTTATCAAATGTAAGCCCCATGACCTCAACGGGATCAGGCGCCAGTTGCCTGACCAGCTTGCGCGCCAGGCCGGTGCGGCCGGCGGCGCCTATCATGTCCAGAGCCAGATCATGGGAGGTTTCGGCGGACAGCCGAAAAAGCAGCGAGCGCATCATGGAATACATGGACAAGTACCTTGCAGAGGGAAAAATCTGGGGCAGAGTATACCTGCTCTGTCAGAAGCTGGGGGCACTGCAGGGCCCTTCTCCACCCAAACGCTCCAGTGAGACCAGCTTGCCGTCTGCGGTAAAACGCATCAGAAAGCTGCCGTAGACACCTTCATGGGTAAGAAAAGCGCGCAGGTGATGCGCCGGCAAACTCACCCTCCGGCCATCCCGGCTAACCATCAGCACCCTGCCCGCCTGGCCCCTATACCAGGCCAGATAACGTTCGGCAGGCAGCGCCACATCTACAATCAGCTGCTCCTGACTCAATCAGCTTCCTCCTCCACTGGCGCCGCTTGCGCGCTGCCGTTCTCAGTCTCGACGCCACTGTGCCGCGCCGCCTGGGCAAGGTCCAGTAACTCGCGCATAGCGACAGCAACCATCGGATAGTCTCCCGCGCCGGCACTCTTCAAGTCGGTCAACATCGCACGCCAGCGCTGGACCAGGAATGGATTCAACGCGGTCCACTTTTGCACCAGTTGCTCCACCGTGTCGCCTTCACTGGCCAGTTGCAGCACCGCGATGGTCATGGTTCGAGTCTGCCAGTCCAGATCATCCCGGTAACTTTCCCGCGCCAACGCCTGCCAGTGGTTCTCCACCGGCAGATTGTTCACCTGCTGGGCGAACCAGGGCAACTGCAGTTCAGAGCCCAGTGCGAAGAACAGTTGCGCCACCAGTTCCGAAGGCTGGCCAGTAGCGTCCGCTGCCTCGATGATGCCGAGCAAGGTATAGAAGTGCCCGGTACCAGCCACCAGCCGGGCTATCTCGTCCGGCACACCGGCTTCCACATAGCCATTGAACTTGTTTTCCCACACCGCCCGTACCGGGCCTTCAAACAAGCTGTCGAACTGCCGAGCCAGTGCCTGAATACGCGGCGCAAAATGCGCCACTTCCCGCTCTGGGTTCAGCTCACCACGACGGTTGCGAATAAACCAGCGGGTTGCCCGGCGGCCCAGACGCATCAGGTCATCCATCAACTCAAGCTGCACTTCGGCAGGCACCTGATAATCCAGCGCTTCGATAGCCGCAAAATGCGTGGGAAGACTGAACACGTCCCGCGCAACGACATAGGCGCGCACAATATCGCCGGCAAGAGCGCCAGTGGATTGCTCAAGGCGACGCAGGAAGGTAATCCCCATATGGTTGACCAGATCGTTGGCCAACTGCGTCGAGATAATCTCGCGACGCAAGCGGTGATTACGCAGAGCGGGCGCATACTTTTTCGCTAGAACGGCGGGGAACGCGGTTTCCACCTCACGCGCCAGATAGGGGTCTTCAGGCACATCGGTAGCGACCAGCGCTTCCTTGAGGTCGCCCTTGGAGTAGGAGATCAACACCGACAACTCGGGACGGGTCAGACCGCGCCCTTGCGCTGTGCGCTCGGCCAACTGGTCATCCTCGGGGATGTATTCCAACGAGCGGCTGAGCTTGCCGCTGGCCTCCATCGCGCTGATAAAGCGCCGGTATTCGGTCATGGTTTTCGCAGCCTGACGCTGCGCCAGACTGATGGCCTGGGTCTGCTTGTAGTTGTTGGCCAGCACCAGGTCAGCCACCGCATCGGTCATGCTGGCCAACAGCTTGTTGCGCTGCTTGCCGGTCATGTCCTGCGCGGTCACCACCTCGTTGAGCAGAATCTTGATATTAACCTCATGGTCCGAGCAATCGACCCCGCCGGCGTTATCGATAAAGTCGGTGTTCAACGCGCCGCCCTTCAGGCAGAACTCCACGCGCCCCAGCTGGGTCATGCCCAGATTGCCGCCCTCGCCGATCACCTTGCAGCGCAGGTCGCGGCCATCGACCCGGAGAATGTCATTGGCTTTGTCACCGACGTCCGCATGGCTTTCAGCGCTGCCTTTGACATAGGTACCAATACCACCATTCCACAGCAGATCAACCGGGGCCTTGAGCAAACGGTGGATCAGTTCATTGGGCGTCAGCTTGTCTGCATCTATATCAAACAGCTTGCGCATTTGCGGGGTCAAGGTGATCTGTTTGAGGCTGCGCTCAAAAAGTCCGCCACCCGCGGAGATCAGCTTCTGATCATAGTCGGCCCAATTCGAGCGCGGCAGATCAAACAGGCGCTGGCGCTCATTGAAGCTGGTCTCGGGATCCGGATCAGGATCGATGAAAATATGCTGGTGGTTGAACGCCGCCACCAACTTCAGGCTTCGTGACAGCAACATGCCGTTGCCGAACACGTCGCCGGCCATATCACCGATGCCGAGCACGGTCACCGGGTCGCTCTGCACGTTCAAACCCAGTTCGCGGAAGTGCCGCTGCACTGACACCCAGGCACCCTTGGCGGTGATACCCATTTTCTTGTGATCGTAGCCAGCGGAACCGCCGGAAGCGAACGCATCGCCGAGCCAGAAATCGTATTCAGCGGCAATGCCATTGGCGATATCCGAGAAGGTCGCTGTACCTTTATCTGCCGCCACAACCAGGTATGGGTCGTCTTCATCGTGGCGCACAACCTGAGCCGGTGGCAGCACATTACCTTCATGCAGGTTATCGGTAATATCCAGCAAGCCTTTGATAAATAAACGGTAGCAGGCGATGGCCTCCTGCTGCACTTCATCGCGTGTGCCGCCCAATGGCAGGCGCCGCGGAACAAAACCGCCCTTCGCACCGACCGGAACGATAACCGCGTTTTTGACCTGCTGAGCCTTGACCAGACCGAGGACCTCGGTGCGATAGTCCTCTTCTCGATCGGACCAGCGCAAGCCGCCACGGGCGACCTTGCCGCCACGCAAATGCACGCCTTCAAAACGCGGCGAGTAGACAAAGATCTCGTACATCGGCCGCGGCAACGGCAACTCAGGAATCGCCCGAGGATTGAATTTCAGGCTGATGTAATCCTTTACCGCGCCGTTTTCGTCATTCTGATAAAAGTTGGTTCGCAGCGTCGCTTTGACCAGGTCCAGATAACGCCGCAGGATGCGATCCTCGTTCAGCACTGCAACACCGTCCAGGGCGCCAATGATGGCCTGATCCAGGCGCTGCTGCATGTCTTCGAGATCATCAGCAGACAGTTTGCGCGCCAGATAGAACCGCGTCTTGAACAGGCGTACCAACTCACGGGCGATATCCGCATGAGTCACCAGCGTATTGGCGATGTAGGGCAACTCGAAGCCCAGACGGATCTGCTTCAGGTAACGGGCATAGGCACGCAGCAGCGACACATCGCGCCAGGACATGCGCGCGAGCAAAACCAGCCGGTTGAAACCATCGTTTTCCGCCAGCCCGCGCCAAACCTGTACAAAAGCATCGCGGAACAGTTCGTTGACTTCCTGTATATCCAGACTGCTGTCGAGCGCATAGGTAAATTCGAAGTCGTGGATCCAGAAGCGGGTACCGTCACTGCGCTCGAAGCAGAACGGAAACTCGCCCATCACGCGCAAGCCGAGATTCTCCAGAATCGGCAGAATGTCCGACAGCGGTAGCGGCTCATGCAGGTGGTAAAGCTTGCAATGCAATACCCCGGTTTTCTGCGACAGCGGTTGATAGAAACTCATCGCCAGTTGCTGCTCGCTGCTCAGACTGAGCATGTGCTGCAAATCGACCACACCGCTGGCCGGGGTAAAACGCTCCACATAACCGGCAGGAAAACTGCCGGCAAACTGCTCCAGCGCTTCGGTGGCTTTGGCTTCACCCAGCGTCTCCAGCAGACGATCACGGAAATCATCCTTCCAGTTGCGGCAAATCTGTATCACATCCTGCTCGATCTTGATGGGGTCCACATCCAGGTCCTTCTTCGGATCAACACTGAGAATAAATTGCGTTCGCGCCAGTACCGATTCAGAGAAATAGGTCCAGAACTCGCATTCGGTCGCCTGCAGACGCTCCATCAGCACCTTTTCGATCTTCAAGCGGATATCCGTGGAGTAAACATCCCGCGGGATATAGGCCAGGCAGTAATAGAAGCGACCATAATTGCCGCTGCGCAGGAACACTCGAATCTGGTTGCGCTCCTGGATCTGCACAATACTCAGCGCTGTCTCACTCAATTGTTGCTCGGACATCTGAAACAGATCATCGCGCGGCAATACCTGCAGCACCTGATCCAGTTCCTTGCCCAGATGGCTGTGCGCGGTAAACCCGGATGCCGCACGTACAGCATCAACCTTGCGGCGCAAATGCGGAATATGTTCGACCACGTCGGAGTAAACGCGTGACGTATAAAGCCCCATGAAACGGTGCTCTACCAGCACCTTGCCTTTGGCATCAACCTCGCGAACAGACACGTAATCCGGATACGCCGGCCTATGCACCTTGCTGAAATCAGAGGCCTTGGCGAATGACAGCAGCACCGGGGATTGCAGATAATCAAGCACCTTGTCCGGCAAGCCCTTCAATGATTCATCACGCCGGGTGAGGCTCAATACGCCCAGACAGGCATCCGTATCGATCCCCAATTGCATGTTTTTCAGGCCAGTGGCAACGCTGAAGCGTTCATAACCGAGGAAGGTAAAGTGGTTGTCCAAGAGCCATTTCAGAAACGCCTGGCACTCGCTGCGGTCTTCGTCCTGGTAGTAACGGAAACTCTTGGATTTGCTCTTCAACGCCTCGATCAGACCCTGGGCCTGGGCCTGCATCGCGGCAAAATCACCGACTGCCGCGCGCACATGCGACAGCACCGTTTTCAACCGGTTACTCAAGCGCTTCAGCTCTCCAGCGCTCGAGCAACGGTCCACCTCAATATACATGACCGACTCGTGGGTGGCTTTGGCGGGAGCCTTGTCGCGACTATACAGCGCCTTTAGCAGGCCCTTCTCATCGCGCTCAACCGCCATGACGCTGTTCTGCAATGTATGAATGGCATAACCGGCACGGTTCAACTCCATGCGCACCGAATCCACCAGAAAAGGTGAGTCCCTATGCACAATCTCCACGATCGAATGCGTGGATTGCCAGCCGTGTTGCTGAATGTCAGGATTGAACACGCGGAGCTTTTCAGCTTCGCCATCGTAGTTCTTGAAAAAGCGCCAGTAGGACAGCGTGCAGCCGAACAGATCGGTGTCATGCCTGGCCAGCAGTTCCCCCAGGGGGACTATGCCGAAGAACTGCTCGGTAAAGCGCAGGAGGATGTCCTGTTCGCTTTGCTCGACAAATTCACTTAACCGTTCTTGCAGGATGTTGAGAAATTCTTTTCTGTTGCTGGCCATGATAAATGCCATGCTGCCTCCGGAGGACCCGTTTGCGGGCTGACCCTTCATGGGTCATGGAAATGTGAAGAAAATGCACGCGGCGCGGTCACTAATACCGGCCTTAAAAAGGCATAATAATCAGTCTAGACCATAGACCTTTCGCTACAGTGACAGTTTCGTGCATGGACACGACACTACCGAGCACGACACTACAGGGATAGAACAGAAATGACCCACAATGAATCCATCCAACAACTGCGCAGTTGGATGACGAGCCAGATTTTCGGTCAGGAACAACTGATCGATCGGATGTTGATCTGCCTGCTCGCTGGCGGGCACGTACTGGTCGAAGGAGCTCCGGGTCTGGCCAAGACCAAGGCGATCAAAACACTTTCCGAGGCCATCGAAGCCGACTTTCACCGCATCCAGTTCACCCCTGATCTGCTGCCCGCGGATATCACTGGTACCGAAGTCTACCGCCCGGAAACTGCCAGCTTCAGCTTTCAGCAAGGGCCGATCTTCCATCACCTGGTGCTGGCAGACGAGATCAACCGCGCGCCAGCCAAGGTCCAATCTGCGTTGCTGGAAGCGATGGCGGAGCGGCAAGTGAGTATCGGCCGCGAGACCTACCATCTGCCTGAGCTGTTTATGGTCATGGCGACTCAGAACCCAATCGAGCAAGAGGGTACCTACCCGCTGCCCGAGGCGCAGCTGGACCGTTTTCTGATGCACGTTCGCATCGGCTTTCCCGATGCGGCCCTGGAGCGGCAGATTCTGCATCTTGCTCGCGGGGAAGCCCAGGGGGTAAACGCGCGTATCAGTCAGCGCATCAGCCAGGCATCCATTCTCGCCGCGCGGCAGGAAGTATTAAGTCTGTTCATGGCCGACGCGGTGGAGGAATACATGATCCAACTGATCATGGCGACGCGGCGCCCCGAGCTGTACAGCCCGCAGCTGGCGGAGTGGTTGCAACTGGGCGCCAGCCCGCGCGGCACTATCGCGCTGGATCGCTGCGCACGAGCGCATGCCTGGATGGCCGGCCGCGACTTCGTCAGCCCCGAGGACGTGCAGGCTATTGTGCATGATGTGCTGCGGCATCGGCTGATGCTCAGCTTTGAAGCGGAGGCCGCCGGCATTGATGCCGACAAGGCGATCAATCTACTGGTCGAATCGGTAGCGGTGGTCTGACGGTGAAGACCCCGGTGGCGCAGAGCCGTGTGTACATCAGCCTGGATGATTTGCTCAACAGTCGGCAGCATTGCCAACGTCTGCCGCTGTTTCGCGGGCCGGTGCGCGCCAGTCGCCAACTGGGCCAGCAATTTACCCGCCTGCGCGGTCGCGGCGTCGACTTCGACCAGGTGCGCAGTTACCAGCCTGGTGACGACATCCGCAGCATTGATTGGCGGGTGACGGCGCGCAGCGGCAAGGTTCACACCAAGGTATTCAATGAAGAGCGCGAGCGTCCGGTATTTTTGATGTGCGAGCAAAGCGACCGCATGTTCTTCGGTAGCCAGACCTGCATGAAATCGGTACTGGCGGCGGATGCTGCCAGCCTGATAGCCTGGACCGCTCTGGCCCATAATGATCGTGTCGGCGGGGTCATCTTTGGCGCCGAATGCCACGAGGTGCGTCCGCAACGTAACCGCCGTGCGATCCTGCGCTTGTTCAGTCTGTTGAAGGAGGCGAACAACGCCCTGCAGCCGGCCAGCAAAGCCATCAGCGACATGCCCTCCGAGCCACTCAACCTCGCCTTGCGCCACAGTCGCGAAGTGGTCAAGCCAGGCAGCATTCTATACTTGCTCTGTGACCATGCGGCTATCGACCATCTGAACCAGACGTTGCTGATCAATCTGGCCGTCCACAATGATCTGGTGCTGTTACCCGTTTACGACGTCATGGAAAGCCAGTTACCCGCGCAGACATCTCTGGCGTTCATGCAGGCCGACGACCGTCTGACTCTGAACACCGCGGATGCCGCTCTGCGAAATGCCTACGCCGACCAGTTTATCGCCCAGCAACAGGCCTGGCAGCGCCTCTCCCGACGCGTCTCATGCTCCCTGTTCAGCCTGCATACGGGCAGCAGTGCGGTCGACCAATTGCGCGACATGCTCAGCAGCCACAAGCACCGGAGCACCCAGTGAGCGAAGGCCCAAGCACAGCGCTAAGCGAGGGCTTGTATGCCTCGTTGGTGCATCCTGCTGCGCCGCCGCCCATCCCCTGGTGGCCGCCCGCACCCGGCTGGTGGCTGGTACTCGGATTATTATTGTTGCTGGCCATGTTAACGCCCTGGCTGGTGCTGCGCTGGCGGCGCAGATCGGCGATCAAGCTACGCGCGCAGCAAGCGCTGCGTGACATTCCGACCACACTGACCGATCAGCAATGGCTCACCGAGGTCAATACACTGCTCAAGCGTTTGCTTAAACAGCGTGGTGACGTGGCGGCCACCCGCTTGTATGGCCAGCAATGGCTGGATTATCTTTGTGCTCACTATCCCCGGCCACAGCGGCGCAGCCTCGAGCCCCTCGCGGCTGAACTCTACCGGCAAACCGCTGAACTGACCCCGCAACAACGCCGGGAACTACAGCGTGAATTGCGCCGCTGGCTAAGGCATAACCATGTTTGATCTCGCCTGGCCCGCCGCGATTCTGTTGCTTCCACTCCCCTGGGTGTTACGCCGAATTCTACCCCCGGCCACCAACCGCACCGCTGCGCTGCAAGTCGCATTTCTGCCGCGCCTACAGACGCTCCAGGAGGAAGGTGCCGGCCAGCCGGCCGCCCCTGCCCGCTGGCGCTACATACTGATCTGGTTGTTACTGGTGTTTGCGTGCATGCGTCCGCAATGGCTAGGCGAACCTTTACCGATCAATATCAGCGGTCGCGATATGATGATTGCCGTGGACCTGTCAGGCAGCATGGAGTATGCCGACATGCAGCATGAAGACGAGGTTGTCGATCGGCTAACGCTGGTCAAAACCCTGCTGAGCCAGTTTATCGCCCAGCGTCAGGGCGACCGGATCGGCCTCATCCTGTTTGGCTCCAATGCCTATGTGCAAGCGCCACTGACGCATGATCTGAACAGCGTCAGGGTCTGGCTTGATGAAGCCTTTATCGGTTTGGCCGGGCGTCAGACTGCCATTGGCAATGCCATCGGGCTGGCGGTAAAACGCCTTACCGACGAGCCGGCGGAAAGCCGCGTGCTGATTCTGATTACAGATGGCGCCAATAACGCCGGCGAGATCAATCCGTTACAGGCAGCGCGGCTGGCCGCCCAAGAGCAAATCCGCATCTTCACCATTGGCGTGGGGGCCGAGAGCATCACCCAGGCGGAGTTGTCCGGCACCCTGGCCATGGACCGTGACCCCTCGGTCGAACTGGACGAAGGCACGTTAACCGATGTCGCACTGGCTACCGGAGGTGAATATTTCCGCGCCCGGGATGCAGACAGTTTGCAGCAGATATACCAACGGATCGACCAGCTTGAACCGGCGCTGCGTGATGGACGCCCCCAGCGCCAGGCCCGGCCGCTTTATCCCTGGCCGTTGGGCTTAGCGCTGCTACTCAGTCTGCTGTTCACCTGTCTGCGCTTGAATGTGCTGCACAGAGCGCCGCGCCATGCAGATTGAAGCGCTCCAGAGTCTGACTTTCGCGCGTCCCTGGGTGCTACTGCTGCTACCCGTGGCCGGCCTTTGCTGCTGGTTGCTTTACCGCCAGGTCAATCAGCGCTCGGTCTGGGATAAACTGCTGCCGGCGCCAATACGTCTGGCGCTGTTGCAACGCCAGGCCGGGGGCAAGCACGCTGGACGCTTCCTTTTTCTAGCCGGGGCCTGGCTGACCGGCATCCTCGCCTTGGCCGGCCCGGTGCTGGATTCACCGCTACCCGCCACACAAACCAATCAGTCCGCGCTGGTGATCGTCTGGGACGTGTCACGCAATATGCTGGCTACCGACCTGCAGCCCAACCGCCTGGAGCGGGCGCGACTGAAAATCCGCGACCTGATGCAGTTGCACTCGGATAGCCAACTGGCATTGATCGCTTACGCTGGCACCGCTCATCCGGTGACACCATTGAGCAACGACATGCAAACGCTGACCAATCTGCTGGTGGCACTGCAACCCAGCGTGATGCCCGAGGACGGTCAGAATCTGGAGGCTGGCCTGCAGCTTGCTCGCCAGATGATCGCGGACCTGCCCCCGGCCAATAGCCGGGTACTGGTTATTACCAGCGGCGTTGAGGGCACCCAGCTGGATGCATTGCGCCAACAGGCACGCGAACTGGGTGACCGGCTCTCCATCCTCGGCGTGGGCACTACCGAAGGCGCGCCGGTTCCGCTAATGGAGGGTGGTTTTATGCGCGACGCCCAGGGCGGCATTCTGCTACCCAGGCTCAACAGCAAAAGTCTGACTGCCATCGCCCGCAATACCGGCGCGCGCTATCAGCAAATAAGGCTCAGTGATCAGGATCTCAATAGCCTGGTTCCAACTAACCAAAGCCTGGCCGAGACTGAGCAGGAGGCCGGCCTGAGCAGAAGCGATCAGGGGCATTGGCTGATTCTCTTGTTACTGCCGCTCGCTGCAATGGGTGCCCGCCGTGGCTGGCTGGGGCTGGTATTGTGCGCAGCCCTGCTCCCCCTGCCGGCGGATGCCTCTGTCTGGCAGGATCTGTGGCAGCGCCCCGATCAGCAAGCCATGCAGCAGCTGCAACGTCAGCAGCCAGCAGCCGCAGCAGAACGCTTCGAGGATCCGCAGTGGCGCGCCTGGGCCTACTATCAGGCGGGTGACTACCCGGCGGCGGTGAAAGCTTACGAGGCGCTTCTGAGCGCCCAGCCGGACAATCCCGAGCATCATTTCAATCACGGTACTGCGCTGGCGATGGCGGGCGAATACCAGGCCGCCCTGGAGGCCTACGAGCAGACGCTGACCAGAGCGCCGGAGCATCAACCAGCGCGGCACAATCGCGAGCGAATAGAAGCCTTGTTGAAAGAGCTGGCCAAACAGCAGGAACAGGCTCAAGAGCAAGCATCAGACGAACCTGACGAGAGCGATGACGATAGCGGCTCTGCCACCGACTCGAGCAACGGTTCGCGAACAGAAGACGACAGTAACGCCAACCCAACAGCGCCCACCGACCGCCAGGAGGAAGCTTCAGGCAACAGCGAGCAGGCCGCCGCTTCGCGCAACGACGACACGCCTGGCGATGGCGGCGATGGCGAGGCAGAAGGCGATGACCCGGCGGCTGAGGCTAACGCCAATGCTGATAAGCCGGTCACAGATAACCCACCCGGCGGTTCTGATGCGGATGACAGCAGCGCCAGGACCCGCAACAATGAACAGCAAGCAGCACTGCAGCAATGGCTACAGGATATCCCCGATGACCCCGCCGAGCTGCTGAAACGCAAATTCCTTTACCAGCGTCTGCAGCAACTGGAAGACCTATCTCAATGATGCGATGCCTTTTGATCTGTTTATGCCTGCTGCTCGGCAGCCCTGCCCTGGCGGACATCCAAGCCAGCGTGGACCGCACGCGGCTGGTGGAGGGCGAAACGCTGGAGCTGACGCTGGAAAGTGGCGCAACGAACCGCTTCAGCAGCCCCGAACTGGGCGTGCTGGAAGAACATTTCGTCATGCAGGGTACCCGCCAGCTCAGCCTGGTCAGCCAGCTCAATGGCCGCAGCCAACCTATTACCCGATGGGTCATCACGCTCGTGCCCAAACGCACCGGTTATGTGGTGATCCCGCCGATTGCGCTGGATGAAGCCCGGTCCGATCCCATCAGCCTGCATGTGCTCTCAGCCGAAGAAGCCGCAAGTGACAACAACGTGCAGATGGCCCCGGTGTTCATTGATACGGAAATGGACACCGAAACACCCTATGTGCAGGCTCAGGTGCTGATGACCTTGCGCATCTACCATTCGGTCTCGCTGTATGACGACTCGAACCTGACCGGCCTGGATATTCCCGACGCGCGTGTCGAGAGCCTGGGCGCCCCCAGGCAGTACGAGCGGGTGATCAATGGCGTCCGCCATGGCGTCATAGAAGTGCGCTACGCCCTGTTTCCACAGCGCAGTGGCGATCTGGAAATCCCTTCGCAACTGTTCAGCGCCACCATCCTGCAGCCGCGTGACGCCTCATCGCGCTTCTCTGCCCGCACCGGCCGCCTGGTGCAGGTGCGCTCGCCGAGTATCCGCCTTGAAGTGCAGCCGATTCCCGAAACTTATCCCGCTGACGCCCCCTGGATACCGGCCAAGTCGGTGACCTTGACGCAAACCTGGCAACCCGAGCCCGATACGGAATTGGTCAGTGGTGAATCCTTGACCCGCTCTTTAAGCCTGGAAGCGGATGGCTTGAGTGCCAGTCAATTGCCCGCTCTGGGCAGTCTGGATGGCTTGCCGGTGGAGGGGTTGCGCCAGTATGCCGACCAACCGAAACTCGAAAACGTTATTGATGAGAATGGTGTACGCGGGGTCCGTCAGGACAGCGCCGCGTTGCTGGTGCAGAAAGCCGGCGAGTCCCAGCTCCCCGCGCAGACGCTGTATTGGTGGGACACCCAGGCAGATGCGCTGCAGCAGATCGAGCTGGAATCCACCGCGCTGAATGTCATCAGCAGCGACAGCTTCCCTGCCGGGGCTACCCCTACAGAGACAGCCGAAGCGAGTGACCTGGTTGCGGCGGAGATGCCGCTGCTCTGGCCCTGGCAATTGGCAACCGCCTTGCTGAGCTTGGCTCTGGCGGGCTGCTTGCTAATGCTTTACCGCATGCGCAAACGCCTGGAACGGTTCGGCCAACCGGAAACCGATGAAGAGATCTTCGATACTGTAGTGCAAGGCAATCCCTTGGCGGATCTGCAAACCGCCTGCCGCGCCAACCATCCGGCCGAAGCGCGCAAGGCGCTGGAAAGCTGGGCCAGGCAGCAGGACCCCGAAGGTCTGATCGGGGTGATTCAGCGCTACCCTGAGCTGACCGACGCACTGGATGATCTCAATGCCAGCCTATTTGGACAAAGCGAGAGCCAGTGGCGCGGCAAACCACTCTGGCGTGCCGTGCGAATGGTCGTGCAAAGCCAGAAACGCCAAGCCCCGGATGACAGCACCACCCTCGAGTCACTCTACCCTCACGTCTGACGGGGTAGATAAAGGGCTGAGACGGAGCACAGGTCTAGCGTCCAAACAAGATCCTCCCCTTCTACGCGCATCTAGCTGACATAAAAAAGCCGCCCCGAAGGGCGGCTTGATTACACCGATATTACTGCGTTCGCTATAACTGACTCGCTATAGCCGCAAAGCAGCCAGGCTTACTCACGCAGCTTTTCCGGACGAATCAGGAAGCGCGCCAGGGCTGGCAGCAACCAGAGTGCACCGAACATGTTCCACAGGAACATGAAGGTCAGCAGGATACCCATGTCGGCCTGGAACTTGATGGCCGAGAATATCCAGGTGGCAACACCGATAGCCAGAGTGAAGCCAGTGAAGGTCACTGCCTTGCCTGTGGTTTTCAATGTCTCGTAGTAGGCTTCCTGCAACGGCAAGCCCTGACGCAAGTATGTCTCCAGCCGGCTGTAGATATAGATACCATAGTCAACCCCGATGCCTACACCCAGCGCGATCACCGGCAAGGTTGCGACTTTCACACCTATGCCGAGGAACGCCATCAGCGCGTTGGCCAATACCGACGTCAGAGCCAACGGAATGATGATACACATCACCGCGCGGATCGATCGGAAAGTGACCAGGCACATCAGGATCACCACCGCGTAGACCGTCAACAGCATCTTGGTTTGCGACGCCTCGATCACCACGTTAGTGGCGGCCTCAATACCGGCATTACCTGCAGCCAGCTTGAATTCCAGCTCATCGGTGTTGTATTCGGCGGCAAACTCCTCAACCTCCGCGGTCACGCGGGACAAGGTGTCGGCTTTGTGATCCTCCAGATACAACATGACGGGCGCCAGGGAACACGCGGCATTGAACATGCCGGTCGGTGCGCGGCTAATCGCGTTGTTCAGGTTATCCTGATTGCGCGACAGGGTTTGCCAACGGAGGTTACCCTCGTTGTTGCCCATGATCACCTGCTTGGCCACCGTCACCATGGACACCGCCGACTGGACTCCCGGCACGTTCTGCATGCGCCATTCCAGCTGATCGATGGCAGCCATGGTGCCGTAGGCCGAACACATTTCCGGCGGCGTGCTGACCATCACCACCAGCACGTCCGAACTGGTCGAGTAATTGCTGATGATGAAGTCGTTATCCAGATTGTAACGCGAGTCCGGCCGCAGCTCCGGAGCACCCGGATCCAGGTCACCGATCTCGACGTTTTTGCCGTGATAGATACCGAAACCGAAGGCAATGACCGCAAGCACGATCGACACGGGAGCTACCTTAGGATGCGCGAATTTGGCCACAGCCAGCCACAGCTTTTGCGGCCGCGAGGACATGTCACGGTTACGCTCAACGGCGCGCTTGCTGATACCAATGTAAGACATCAGGATCGGCAGCAGCATCAGGTTGGTGAGAATGATCACACCCACACCGATCGAAGCCGCAATACCCAGCTCACGAATCACTTCGATCTCGATCAGCAGCAGCGTAATGAAGCCCACCGCGTCGGAAATCAGCGCGACAATACCCGGTATATACAAGGAGCGGAAGGCCCGTCGAGCAGCGGTATTGGCATCATCGGCATGGGCGTATTCGATGGCCATACCATTGATGATTTGTACGCCGTGGGAAATACCAATGGCGAAAACCAGAAAAGGCACGAGGATCGAATAGGGATCCAGACCGAAGCCCAGACTACGCAGCAACCCCAGTTGCCAGATGACCGCTATCACCGAGCACACCAAGGTGGTCAGTGAGCTCTTCAGGCAGCGGGTAAAGATCATCAGCAGCACAAAGGTGATGATCAGCGCGCCGCCAAAGAACATCACTACCAACATGATGCCTTCAATCAGGTCGCCGACCTTTTTGGCGAAGCCGACAATATGGATGCTGATATTCGGGTTTTCTGCCTGAAACTCGGAACGGATTTTTTCTTCCAGTTGCCGGGAGAAATCACCGTAATCCAGACGCAGCAGCTCACCTTGGTCATCCGGATTGGGATAATACTCCTGAAGCGGCACTTCAATAATCGTCGACTTGAAGTTATTCGCCACCAGACGGCCGATCTCACCGGACTTGAGCACGTTCTCGCGCAACTGCTCGAGATCCTCTTCGTTCAGATAGGCAGGACGATTGGCCACTGGCCCGCCATCAAAACCATACTCGGTTACGGCAGTCCAGCGTACGTTGGGAGTCCATAAAGAGCGGAGGTTGGAACGGTCAACACCAGGAAGGAAGAACACCTCGTCGTTAATGCGCTTGAGGGTTTCCATATACTCGGTAGTAAAAATGTCACCATCCTCGATGGCAACGGCGATACGTATCGAGTTACCCAGGTTGGCCAGATCGTTCTGATGCTCCATCATATTGACGATGTAAGGATGCTTCAGAGGAATCATTTTCTCGAAGCTGGTATCGGGCTTTACCTGTGCGGCCTGGTAACCCAACAGTGCGGTTATCACGGCGAAGATAAGCAAGACAATCATGCGGTTGTTGAAGATCAACCGCTCGATCAATGGTGCAGATTGCTGATGCTGTTTCGACATCCAGTTTTCTCCTGGAGCTGAACTTTATTCCCGGGTACAGCCGCTCAGGGAGCGGCTGTGAGACCGTTTTCACCCGCCTTGACCGCGCCACGCTGGCCAATGAGGAGCACGCTGCCATCTTCCAGGAAGGTCCCGGTAGACAGAGCGACACGATCTGAACGAATGGCGACATTGAAAGTGCGGCCGCGATCATCGCTGGTCAACACTACCCCGCCGATACCCACCACAATGATCTGACCGTCTTCCGACAGGCTACCGCTGGACAAAGTGGATTCCAGAGGACCGTTATTCGGCGTATTCAGGCTGACCTGTTCCCAGGTGTCACCGAAATCTTCCGAACGGAACATGTTGCCACGCAGACCCCAAGCCAGAACCACACCGGCCTCACCGGTACCAGTGGCGCCGAAGAAGGAACCGTCATAGGGCAAGTCAGTCAGGGTTTCCCAGGTGTCGCCATAATCAGGCGAGCGATACATGGTGCCGAGCTCGCCAACCATGAACAGGCCGGTGTCGGCCACTTCAGTAATCGCGTTGTAGTGGAAGCCATCAACGTTATCGATATCACCGGTCAAGTCTTCCCAGGTCTTGCCACCGTCGTCGGTACGCAGGAACAGGCCATAGGCACCTGCGGCAAAACCGGTATTGGCATCACGAAACCAGACGTCCATCAGCGGACGCTCAAGAAGACCGCCTTCCTGCTCGTCCCGGGATTCCTCCAGAGTCGGATCACGGTATTGCTGCTCCCAGGTCTCACCGGCATCAGCGGTGTGCAGAATCAGCGAGTCATGACCCACAGCCCAGCCATTTTTCTCATCGGCGAAATGCACTGCGGTGAGCAATTGACGGGTAGGAACCGGAGCCTGAATCCAGGTAAGGCCCTGATCATAGGAGTAGACAATGTGGCCACGGCTGCCGACAGCCACGAGCCGATCACCGACCTTTTCCACATCCAGCAACAGCACTTCGCTGGCCTTGAAGGAGATAACTGCAGGTTTTGCGTCGCCAGCAATACTGCCTTGAGCCATAGCGGTAGCAACAGGCAAACAGGTCAAGGCAGCGGACAGCCCCAGCGCAGTCAGGATCTGACGAGACAAAGATTGTTTGCGACTCTTGGCTGCCAGTTTATTTTCAGTACTGGCTTGGCAAAGAAGTAAAGCGCGCCGCTCGATGGGCTTACGCATACACCATTCCCCCTTATTCTTATAGGTGCCTGTATTAGTACAGGCAGGGCAACCGCCGATAGCGGTCAATCAATAGTACCGGCCTTTGACAGAGCCTGCCAACGGGCCGCGGTTATCTTTTGTTAATCACCTCAATGATAAGCGAGCAGTAGAAAGGGCCGTTTTGACCACCCCTTTCAGTGCCCTTGAGCCAGCCGGAATCCGACTGGCCCACTTCGCAATCAGTGAGTCAGTTTGCTCGCTGGCTTTTCGGCCATCTTCGCCGGATTGATCAGGAACCGAGCCAGGGCCGGCAACAGCAACAGCGCGCCGATCATGTTGACCAGGAACATGAAGGTCAGCATCAGACCCATATCGGCCTGGAACTTGATCGCCGAGAATACCCAGGTAGCCACACCGATGGCCAGACACAGACCGGTAAACAGAACCGCTTTACCTGTAGAGCGCAGCGTCTCGTAGTAGGCTTCTTGCAGCGGCATGCCGGCACGCAGGAAGGTTTCCAGGCGGCTGTAAACATAGATGCCGTAATCCACACCCACGCCCACACCCAGTGCAATCACCGGCAGCGTTGCCACCTTCATGCCAATCCCCAGATAGGCCATCAGCGCGTTACCCAGCACCGACGTCAATACCAGCGGCAGCACGACGCAGATGGTGGCGGCGAGCGAGCGGAAGGTGAAGTAACACATCACGCCCACCCAGATGTATACCAGCACCAGAATCAACAGCTCGGAGCTGGCGATCTCTTCGTTGGTGGCCGCTTCAATACCGGCATTACCGGCCGCCAGCAGGAATTTCATATCCTCGGTGTTGTACTCGGCAGCGAACTCTTCAACAGCCGCAGTGGCGGTCTTCAGGGTCTCTGCCTTGTGATCGTTGAGGAACACCATGACCGGCGCCAACGAACAGGTATTGTTGAACATGCCGGCAGGGGCACGACTCACCGCGCTGTTCAGGTTGTCCTGGTTACGCGACAGGGTCTGCCATTTCAGGTTGCCTTCGTTGTTGCCCATCAGCACCTGCTTGGCAACCGTCACCAGCGATACCGCAGACTGCACGCCCTTCACGTTCGACATGTGCCACTCGAGCTGATCGATGGCCGCCATGGTTTCGTAGGAGGAGCACATTTCCGGGCCGGTTTCGACCATCACTACCAGTACATCCGAGCTGGTCGAGTAGTTGGAGATAATGAAGTCATTGTCCAGGTTATAGCGCGAATCGGGACGCAGTTCCGGAGCACCTGGATCCAGGTCACCCACCTGCAGGTTGGCCTTCTGGTAGAAGAAAGCACCTGTGCCGCCGACCACAGCCATGAGCACCAGTACCGGCGCCAGCTTCGGATGCGCGGTGTAAGACAGTGCACGCCAGAAAGGATGTTCGCGCACTGCATCACGCTTGCTGCGCTCGATGGCCTTTTTGCTGATACCCAGGTAGGAAATGGTTACCGGCAACATGATCAGGTTGGTGAACACGATGACCGCCACACCTACAGATGCGCCGATAGCCAGTTCGTGGATAACGCCGATATCGATAACCAGCAAGGTGATAAAACCAACCGCGTCAGCCAGAATCGCGATCATGCCCGGCAGGAATAACTGACGGAAGGTGCGTCGGGCAGCGATCAGAGCGTTGTCCGCTTCACCGGACTGCAGTGCGATACCGTTGATCTTCTGCACGCCGTGGGAAATACCAATGGCGAAAATCAGGAACGGAACCAGCATGGAATACGGATCCAGCCCGAAACCGATCAGATTGATCAGGCCAAGCTGCCAGACCACCGCAATCAGCGTAGTCATCAAAACCGAGAGTGTGCTGCGGATGCACCAGGTGAACCAGTACAGCAGCACCAGCGTGATCAACAACGCAATACCGAAGAAGGCAACCACCGCGGTCAGGCCTTCGATCAGATCACCCACTTTTTTCGCAAAGCCGACGATGTGGATCTCGATATTAGGGTTTTCGTTCTGGAACTGATCACGGATCTTTTCTTCCAGCAGGGTCGAAAAATCACCGTAATCCAGCGCGATCAGCTCTGACTGATCCTCCGGATTGGGATAGAACTCCTGCAGCGGCACTTCAATGATGCTCGACTTGAAGTTGTTGGCCACCAGACGACCAATTTCACCGGATTTGAGCACGTTGACGCGCAAATCTTCCAGTTGTGCGTCATCCACATAGGAAGGATGGCTGGCCACCGGACCGCCATCAAAACCGTACTCGGTTACTTCGGTCCAACGCACGTTGGGCGTCCAAAGTGAGCGCAAACCCGACCGGTTTACGCCGGGCAGGAAGAAAACCTCATCGTTGACACGCTTAAGGGTCTCCATGTACTCGCTGGAGAAGATATCGCCATCCTTGATCGACACGGCGATACGGATCGAGTTACCCAGACCGGCCAGGTCGTCCTGGTGTTCGATCATGTTGACAATATAGGGGTGCTCAAGCGGGATCATCTTGGCAAAGCTGGTATCCGGGCGGATCTGCGATGCCTGCCAGCCCAGAAAAATGGTGATCACTACAAATATCGCAACAACCAACAAGCGGTTGTTGAATACCAGCCGTTCCATAAAGGTTTCGGCTTCGTGAATATTATTCGACATCCCGACTCTCCCGGCCTACAAGCCATCTATCATTTATTGTTAGGTTTGGCGCTGACTTTCTTTTGCCCGCCAGCAACGGACAGAACTCTGGGGTAAGGGTCAAACCTGCGCCGGAAACCGGGCGTGCGACCAGGCGCAAAATTCCACTCAGGGCAGGATAGCTACCTGAAGGAAATTGCAGAAAAACCGAAGAAAACATCTTGAGAGCGGTGCTTACAGCCCGAACAAATGGCCTGGCACAACAACCGGACGAAGCATGCCAGACAGATGGCGTCCCCATACATCAACCTCTATTATTGTTATTCGGCGCCATGCTCGCATGACGTATCGGCTGATATTACAGTCGAAGGTCGTTCTAGACTAATAGTTCATGGTTATCTTTTGTGAAGCATGCTTGTGGTGATGTTCCGCTCTGCGTGGCAGTGATATTGCAGAGCGGAACACTTCCCGTCAAACCAGTGACTTACTCACCACCTCGTAAACATCAGGCGACAGGTTTTCAGCAGCGATAATGCGTGACAACTCCGCCTTCATCAGCGCTTGGCGGGCTTCGTCATATTTCCGCCAGCGTGTCAGCGGCGTCAGCAGTCGCGCGGCGATCTGCGGGTTGAGCGGATCCAGCTGCAGGATACGATCGGCCAGGAAGCGATAGCCGGATCCATCTGCCGAATGGAAATTGACCAGATTCTGATTGGCGAACGCGCCTATCAGTGAGCGGATCTTGTTTGGGTTGCGCATGCTGAACGCCGGATGCTGCATCAACTCCTGCACGCGTTGCAGCGCGCCGGGCTGGCTGGCGGCGGCCTGAATGCTGAACCACTGATCCATTACCAGCGGGTAACTCTGCCAGCGTTCGGCAAAATCACTCAGCGCGGCGCGCTTCTGCTCGTCATAAGAAGAATTGACCAAGGCTACCAACGCCGCTTGACGGTCAGTCATATTGTTCGCCTCGACAAACTGGCGTACGCAGACATCCAGCGCCTTGCCCGACGGGCACAGCATCAAATAACCCAGCAAGGTGTTTTTCAGGCTACGGCGCGCCACGGCAGCAGCTGACGGACTGTAGGGCACCTGGTCATTGAGCGCCTGGTAAAGCGGCCACATCTCGGCTTCCAGAGCCACTGCCAACTCCTGACGCACCCAGTCCCGCACGTAGTGAATGCCGTCTATATCGGCCACATCCGCCAGCTCGACCAGATAAGCCTCGGACGGCAGCCGCAACATTTCCGCGACCATCGCCGGGTCGAGCGTGCTGTCGGCCAAAAGCGTGCGATACACATCAAGCAGGCGCTGATCGAGCATCAAAGGCCGGCCTGCTCGATGAATTCCGACCAAGCCTTGAAGAATCTCTACCGCCAATGCCTGGGAAGCCTCCCAGCGATTGAACCCGTCGGGATCGTGCTTGGCCAGAAACACCCGGTCATCGCGACTGTAGGGGTAGGTCATTTTTACCGGTGCAGAAAAACCGCGCAGCAAAGACGGCAGCGGCTGTTCAGAGATGCCGGTAAACGTAAACAGCTGCTCGGCCTCGGTCACCGCCAGCACCCGCTCGGTACCCTGCGCCTGAGCCTCGTCAGCAAGTTGCAGCGGCATTTCCAGACCCTGGGCATCCAGCAACGCCATGCGTACCGGTATCACCTGCGGCTTTTTCTCGCTTTGCCCCGGGGTCGGTGGACAGCTTTGGCGGAAAAGCAGACTGAAGGTCGCAGCCGCCGCATCGTAACGCCCTTCTACCGCCAGGCGCGGGGTACCCGCCTGACTGTACCAGCGCTTGAACTGGGTGAAATCAGCCCCGTTGGCATCTTCCAGAGCCTTGACGAAATCATCGCAGGTCACCGCCTGGCCATCGTGTCGATCAAAATACAGATCCGTGCCTTTCCGGAACCCCTCAGCACCCAGCAGTGTATGCAGCATACGCACGACCTCTGCGCCCTTCTCATACACCGTCAAGGTATAGAAGTTGCTGATTTCAATAAAGGAATCCGGCCGTACCGGATGGGCCATCGGGCCTGCATCCTCAGCAAACTGATTGGCACGTAAAAAGGTCACGCCTTCTATGCGGTTGACCGTCTCTGAATTCATGTCAGCGGAAAACTGCGAGTCTCGCAGCACAGTGAAGCCTTCCTTGAGCGAGAGCTGAAACCAGTCGCGGCAGGTCACCCGGTTGCCCGACCAGTTATGAAAGTATTCATGTGCAACCACTGCCTCGACGCGCTGGAACGCCAGATCGGTGGCGGTATCGGCATGCGCCAGCACACAGCTGGAGTTGAAGATATTCAACCCCTTGTTTTCCATGGCGCCCATATTGAAATCGTTGACCGCAACGATCATGAAGATATCCAGGTCGTATTCGCGGCCATAGACCTCCTCGTCCCAGCGCATTGAACGCTTGAGGCTGTCCATCGCGTGCGCACACTGTTCACGATTTTCCGGCTCAACGTAGATGCGCAGGTCGATCTCGCGCCCGCTCATGGTGGTGAAGCTGTCCTGGATCAGACACAGATCTCCGGCCACCAGCGCAAACAGATAGGCCGGTTTGGGGAAGGGATCTTCCCAGGTCACCCAGTGCCGGCCGCCTTCGTGGTCGCCCGAGGCCACGGGATTGCCGTTGGACAGCAGTACCGGATAATCGCCACGCTCGGCGATGACCGTGGTAGTAAAGCGGCTCATCACATCCGGACGGTCGAGGTAATAGGTGATTTTGCGAAAGCCCTCGGCCTCGCACTGGGTGCAGAACATCGCGCCGGACTGATACAAACCTTCCAGCGCGGTATTGTCCCGCGGTTTGATCCGGGTGGTGATCGCCAGATCAAAGGATGCTGATGCAGGTTGCAGGCGCAGCGTATTGGCGTCCACCTGGTAGTCGCTGCTGGCCAGCGCCTCATCATCGATGGCGACGCTCAGCAACTCGAGATTCTGGCCGTCGAGCATCAACGCGGGTAACGCCTGGCCGTGTTTGTCCGCATTCAGCTGCACGCTCAAGCGGCTGTGCACCAGTGCGTGGTCATCGTGCAAATCAAAGGTCAGGTGGGTTTCGCTGATCCAGTAATCGGGTTGCTCATAGTCCTTGAGGTAAATGGTCTTCGGCTGTTCGGTACGCATGGCGTTCTCCTCAGGACACACTGACTGACAGTGTATAGGCGGTATATTTACGAATATTGATGACGCCGGTATCGAGTATCAGATACTGGCCCTTGATACCCAGCAGGGTACCTTCAAGGACCGGTTCCTTGTCCAGGTTGGCGGATTGCGGTTTGGCGCTGTATTGCAGCACCGGATAGCGGATGTCGGTGACGTCGGCCTGCAGCGGTTGAATGGCTTGCAGGCCATGTTGTTGCTGCAGCGCCATAATGCCGGTCGCGGCACCGTCCAGCAGACGGTCACGCGCGGCGAGCATATCCACTGGTTCCGGCTCACCCTTGAGCAGCGCGCGCCAGTTGGTCTTGTCTGCCACCTGCTGGCGCAGCAGATCTTCCACCAGCCCGGACTGCAGCCGAGTGGAAACCCGCATGATCGGCAACGCCTGGCTTGCGCCCTGATCTATCCAGCGGGTCGGCACTTGAGTGGCGCGCGTAATCCCCACCTTGAGGCCGGAAGAGTTGGCCAGATAAACGATATGATCGGTCATGCAGAACTGCTCGCCCCAGGCCGGCTCGCGGCAGGTACCCAGGTGATGGTGGCACCGCTCAGGACTCATGATACAGGTATCGCAGGAGGCCAGCTTGATCATGCAGGGGTAACAGTAGCCCTGGCTGTAGCTCTTTTTCGTGCGGCGACCGCAATGGCTGCAATGAATCAGACCGAGCGACTCGAGGCGCAGGGTCTTGCCCAGGCACTCGTTCAACGGTAGCCGGGATTCGCCAATCGGCAGATGGTAGCTGACCGGCGAATCCAGCGCCGTTTTCAACTTGCTGATACTGCCTGTGCCTTGCAAATAAGGCATCAGTGCAGGGTATCCGAGCCAGTGGAAAAGAGAATATTGGGTACTGTTTTTGCCTCGGATTTGCAGCTCTGTGGCCCCATATAGCCGGTGCGCTGCTCTTCTGGCAGATTATCCTGCTCCCAGGCGATCATCGCCTGCAGGCACAGTTCTTTCTGCTCCTGGGTCAACTTGCGCCCATCGGACCATTTGCCGATCTCGACCGCCGTTTTCAGGCTGGCATAAACGTCAGGGGTAATATTGCGCAGCATTTCGGCAAAACTGGTCATGATGTCTCCAGAAAAAACGATGTCATTGGTTCAATTCTATTCACTCTTGCCGGCCGCGCCGAGCACGTTCCAGACCGCCTGCGGCAAGGCCTACCGCACACCCCGCCAGCAAGCCGCTAACATGCGCGGTATTGGCTATGGCGCCGAACCCCAACATGGTAATCAGCCCGGAAAGACACAGCGCCAGCCAAACCAGCATCAGTACCACTACCCCCTTGGGCAAGGCAAAATGCACGTTGGGGGCGAGCCATTGATACAGCCAGCAATAGCCCAGCAAGCCGTAAAGCACGCCCGACAGACCACCAAAGAGTGCATGACCGCTAACCCACCACTGAGCGGTGTTGGAAATCAGTGCAAACAGCAGTGTCAGGCCCAGCAACCAAAGGCCGCCGGAACGCATTTCAATGCGCCGCCCCAGCTCCCAGTACCACAAGGAGTTGAAGGCCAGATGCATCAGGCCGAAATGCAGAAATATAGGTGCAACCAGACGCCACCACTGGCTCAGATCCATTTCGCTGGCAAAATAGCCATTGGCGTCGACCGGCACGAAGGTGAACAGGCCGATAGTCTCAGGGCGGCTCCCTATTCCGGTCAGCAGCGCGACGACACCGGTCAGCGCCAGCACGATCAGGGTGACCGGGATACGTCGCCAGACCAACGGCCAGTTGGAACTCCCGGCCGCTGGGCTGGCTTTCTCGACCGCGTCAAATGCCTGATCCGGAATGCCTTCGGCGTAGAACGCCTGCACGATCTGCGCTCCGGCTTCGTCATGAGTCCAGATCACCTGTTTGCCGTCCTCTTCGGTAATGCGATGCACTACCCCCCGGCTACGCAGGAAGTGGGTAAAGCGACTCAGGTCTTCATCCAGAGAACATTGTAATGCGCGGTACATGCTTACCTCAGGCCAGCCTGGGTACATCGACCCAGACAAAATGATCGCGGTGCAGGTGGTGTTCACCTTCCCAGCGATAAGCGACCAGTTTGCCATACTTCACCGCACTGTAATCCAGGCAGGCAAGATTCGGTCTGATAGGGTGCGGATTGCCCTGCTGCCAATAGTGCCCGACAAACAGTATCGGCTGGTCCGTATCATAGAGCAGCAACTCAGCCTTTTGATCATCGCTCAGAGGACGAGCGGCAACCTCATCAGGTAAAGCGTCGGGCTGAAAAACAATATCGCCGTAGGTTTGCGGCTGTTCTTCCCAGAATTTGGTCCGAAAGGCCCGGCGCGTCAGGCCGTCCCTACCGGTCATGATCTGGCCGTGCGGCAAGCGCATATCGATGCCGCGCAGCAGCCGCTCCAGCACCTGGGAGGCAAAGCTCTCATGGTCAGTGGCGGCTTCAAGAAACTCCCGATCAATACAGCCGTTCTGGTACTGCGTGGCGAAAGGTTTGATCAGGTTGTCGTCCCAGCAGGCGTGTACCAGGCGAATCTCACCCATGTCCATAAACAGCGGCAGCGTATAAAACCAGTCAAGAAAGTATTCCCACTCTTCAGGCCAGGCGGCGAACTGCTCGAGCGTATCCTGGATTTGCCGTCGGTTACGCTCGGTGTGTTCACGAATATACTGCCGGCCGCTACCCGCCGGGGCCGGGGTGCTCCAGGCCAGGGCATTGATTTCGTGATTACCCATGATGCAGCTGGCCGCGCCGGCTTCGACCATGTCATGCACCAGGTGCAGCGCCTCGCGGATGCGCGGCCCCCGATCAATGATATCGCCCAGGAACAACGCCTTGCGGGTCGGGTGCCGCCACACGCCAGCCTGTTTTGCATAGCCCATACGAGCCAATAGCTGCGTCAGGGTCTGCGCACATCCGTGCACATCGCCAATAACGTCATAACCTTGAAGATCGCCGGGAAGCATTATTGATCCGTCAGACGACTTGACCAGCCGAGCTTGCTGCGACAAATCGCGTAGAAGTTGTGATCCAGTGGGTGCAGCAGACGCAGCTTTTGCGGCTTCTTGCGAATCGTCAGGCTGTCACCCGGCGCACAGGCGATATGCACCTGGCCATCGCAACTGACCTGCGGATAAATGCCATTCTGCTTGGAAATGATGATCTTCAGTTCGCTGTTGGCATCCACCACGATCGGGCGACTGGACAAGGTGTGAGGAAACATCGGCACCAGCACCATGGCATCCAGCTTCGGGTGCATGATCGGCCCGCCGGCAGACAGTGAATAGGCGGTCGAACCGGTCGGCGTAGCAACGATCAACCCGTCGGACTTCTGGCTGTAGACAAACTGGCCATCGATATACAGCTCAAACTCGATCATCCGCGCTGATTTGCCCGGGTGCAGCACCACATCATTCAGTGCCTCACTCGTGCCTAGTTGCTCATCGCCGCGCCGCACAAATACGTCCAGCAGAAAGCGCTTCTCTACACTGTATTGGCCAGCCAGCACTTCACCTACCCGGCTTTCCAGCTCGTCAGGGGAGATATCGGTAAGAAACCCCAGCCCACCGCGGTTAACGCCCAGTACCGGAACGTTATAGCGGCACAGAGCACGCGCAGCACCCAACAAACTGCCGTCGCCGCCGACGACAATGACCAGATCGCAGATTTCGCCCATCATCTTCCGGGAACAGACCTGCAACTGGTGCCCCGGCAACAGATCAGCCACCGCATCTTCCAGGATCACGCTATGGCCATTATCCAGCAGAAACCGCTTGAGGCGTTTGAGGGTATCGACCACCTTGCCGCTACCCAGACGTCCGATTAAACCAACATTACGGAACTGCTCCATACCACCTCACTCTTGCAGCCAACCGGCGGCGTTCAACGCCGCCCAGCCTGATGCTGAACTATTCGAATAGTATGATTATCCGCAGCCAGCACGATGCTGGCAAATGGGAGAGGTTAAGAGGAGTGTCAGGCAGGTGAAAACCTGTGATACGGGCGTTAGTCGACGTCGGTCGGCGTGCGGCTCTGAAGCTTCAACATGTCTCGCTTTAACGCGGCATTGAGCTTCTGCTGTTGGGCCAACTCGTTCTTGATGTCGCCCAACTCTCCTTGGATGATCGCCAGGTGATCCTCGTGCTGCTGACGCAAGGCAATCAGCTCGGCATGCTTTTGCTGCACCAATTGATCAATCTGCTCGTGCAGTTCGGCAATTTGAGCAGCCTGTGCCGCACGCTCCTGCTCACCCATCTCTGCCGTGGCCCTGGATTTTTCATTGGCCGCCGCGCTGGACGAGTCG
This sequence comes from Halopseudomonas pelagia, assembly GCF_009497895.1. Classification (NCBI taxonomy): domain Bacteria; kingdom Pseudomonadati; phylum Pseudomonadota; class Gammaproteobacteria; order Pseudomonadales; family Pseudomonadaceae; genus Halopseudomonas; species Halopseudomonas pelagia. The sequence goes on from NZ_CP033116.1 coordinate 3,195,685, forward strand.
ATAGGCACGACATTGCTGCCGCCATACCAGGCATCTTCCGCCGCCATCTGCAGGCGGTCTGTCTGCAGCACCGTCAGCGCTTCTTCGTCATCCCCCAGAATACCCAGGGTGTTACGGGTCACCGCTTCCTTGATCATCAACAGATCAGAGCGCCCCTCACGTTGGCCGGGTTTCCACAAGTGCGGACGGAACTTCGGATTGGCGGAAAAGCCCAGACATACCAAACGAATCGGCCCACCACCCATATCCGGACCGCGCCCGGCCTTTTCGGCCATCGTGCGCAGGGGCATATTCCACAGGCTATTGATGTTGCCATCCAGATCGAAGTCGATAGTGAAAAACACCGCGCCTCTGACATGCAGCCGATTGCTGATCTGCAGAAATACCGCCTCCACCGTTTCATCGGCGAATTCCGGGGTCGACACCATGCCGTCAAGCAGCGCCTCGAATTCCGGATAGAGCATTTCCTTGGCGATACCTCGCTCGGAAAAAAACATCACCGCTTCGGTCAGCAGCGGCTTTCGTACTGTATTCATCACTTGCTCCCGCCGGGTCCGTCCAGCCTTGTCCAGATCAAACATGATCCTACGCTTTTTTATGGCAATTGCACTTTGGAGCGCAAGTGTAGAGAAAAGTGCCATTGAGGACTGTGATGCACTTGGCACAACCTCTGCTGCGCTTGCGTGCCACGCAACTACGCAAAAGCCCGCCGCAGCTTCTGGCTGGGGCGGGCTCTCCTGGTGCAGGGAAAATTTCAGATAGCCGCGGCCAGACGTGACCCCTGATCAATTGCCCGTTTGGCATCCAGCTCGGCTGCCACATCAGCGCCGCCGATCAGATGCAGGGTTTTACCCGCCGCTTCCAGGCCCGCCTGCAATTCACGCAGCGGCTCTTGCCCGGCACAGATCACAATATTGTCGACCGCCAGGACCTGTGGCTCGCCCTCTCCAATCTGGATATGCAGCCCGGCATCGTCGACCTTGAGATACTGCACCGAGTTGAGCATTTGAACCTGCTTGTTTTTCAGGCCGGTGCGATGAATCCAGCCAGTGGTCTTGCCCAGGCCATCCCCGACCTTGCTGGTCTTGCGCTGCAGTAGATAGACCTCACGTGCTGGCGGATGCGGTTGCGGGGTAATACCGGCGATGCCGCCACGGGCTTCGATATTCAGATCGATGCCCCATTCTTTCCAGAACAGCTGGGTATCCAGGCTCGGGTTGCCGCCCTGGTGGGTAATGTACTCGGACACATCGAAGCCGATCCCGCCCGCGCCCATCACCGCCACTTTATTGCCCAGCGGCTTGTGATTGAGGATGGTGTCGATATAGCTGACCACCTTGGGATGATCGATGCCGGGAATATCCGGCGTGCGCGGCTTGATGCCTGTCGCCAGAATCACTTCATCGAACTCAGCCAGATCCGCCGCCTCGACGCGCTTGTTCAGCACCAGCTTGACCCCGTACTTGTCGATCATCTTGCCAAAGTAGCGCAGGGTTTCGAAAAACTCTTCCTTGCCGGGAACCTGCTTGGCGATATTGAATTGGCCGCCAATTTCCGCCGCCGAGTCGAACAACGTCACCTCATGCCCGCGCTGCGCTGCAACCGTAGACGCGGCCAAACCGGCAGGACCGGCACCAACCACAGCGATCTTCTTCACTGCAGTGGTCGGAATATAGTTCAGTTCGGTTTCGTGACAGGCGCGCGGGTTGACCAGGCAACTGGTCAGCTTGCCGCCGAAGGTGTGATCCAGGCAGGCCTGGTTACAACCAATACAGGTATTGATTTCATCGGCCTTGCCGGCAGCTGCTTTATTGACGAAGTCGGCATCGGCCAGGAACGGCCGGGCCATGGAAACCATGTCTGCATCGCCCTCTGCCAACACCTGCTCTGCTACTTCTGGAGTGTTGATCCGGTTGGTGGTGACCAGCGGGATGCTGACCTCGCCCTTGAGCTTCGCGGTGACTTTAGTGAACGCAGCGCGCGGCACCTTGGTAGCAATGGTTGGAATCCGCGCTTCGTGCCAGCCGATGCCGGTATTGATGATGGTCGCGCCAGCCTTTTCAATCGCTTTTGCCAGCATCACCACCTCATCCCAGGTGCTGCCGCCTTCAATCAGGTCGAGCATGGACAGGCGATAGATGATAATAAAGTTCTGGCCTACGCCCTCACGTACACGGCGGACAATTTCTACCGGCAAACGCATGCGATTTTCGTAGCTGCCGCCCCAGCGGTCGGTGCGCTTGTTTACATGGCTGACCAGAAACTGGTTAATAAAATAACCTTCCGAACCCATGATTTCGACACCGTCATAGCCAGCGCTCTGGGCCAGCTGCGAGCAGGTAACGAAATCGCTGATCTGCTTCTCGATGCCCTCCTCGTCCAGCTCTCTCGGCGTAAAGGGGTTTATCGGCGCCTTGACTGGGCTGGCAGACACCTGCTTGGGGCTGTAGGCGTAACGGCCTGCATGCAGAATCTGCATGCAGATCTTGCCGCCGGCTTCATGCACCGCCTGAGTCACCACCTTGTGATGCTCGGCTTCTTCCGGCGTGGTCATCTTCGCTGCACCAGCGGCAACACTGCCCTCTTCATTGGGCCCAATCCCGCCGGTGACGATCAGACCCACACCGCCGCGCGCACGCTCGGCGAAGTAAGCCGCCATGCGCTCGAAGCCGTGCGGCCTCTCCTCCAGGCCGGTGTGCATCGAGCCCATCAGGGTGCGATTGCGCAGGGTGGTAAAACCCAGATCCAGGGGGGCCAACAAATGCGGATAGAGAGAGGTTTCGCTCATGGACTGCTCCGGTTATCACTTCATCAGGGTCTTTACCGGATACGTGCCCGGCAAATGCTATGGCAAGACAATAGGCCGGTGGCGAACATCGCTCAATCACCCTGAATGACATAATCATGACTTTGAATTACAGTTGTGTTTCTCCATAAGTGCGAGTGCCTTGAATGAAACTCAACCCTTGAAGCTCGGCGATATCTCGGTCGGTTACCTGTACAGCCTTCAGGCCGCCCTGCTCAGCCTGGGTCATGACCCGCTGCCGCTGTTCCAGCGCTTTCGCATCAGCAGTGATCTATTGGCGACCCCGCAGGCGCGCATCAGCATTCCGCGCTTTATGCGCCTCGGCAATGCGGCCATCCAGCTGACCGGCCGTGCCGACATCGGCTTGTTGATGGGGCGTTGCAGCCACGCCAGCCATCTGGGCTTGGCCGGCATGACCGCCCAATGTGCGGCCGACCTGGGTCAGGCCTTCGAGACGCTGGTACGCTTCGAGCGCTTGTCCAGCCAGAACTACCGTGGCCATTCCAGCTTTGACGCACCTGCGCTGCGCTTCTATTCGATCAGCCCGTACAACGCCTTCAACCTGTTTGTGGTTGACTCGGCCCTGGCCTCCCGCGCGCAACTTGGTCGCCACCTGACCGGCGGCAAGGCGATACTCTCAGCGGTGCATATCGAGTTTCCCGCACCCGCGTATGCCGACCGTTACGAAGACGTCTTCGATTGCCCGGTTCTCTTTGAGCAGGAACACAACCAGCTACTTTGGGAACCGGCGAGCCTGAATCTGCCGTTGGAGCAATCTGCTCCCGCCAGCTTTTATCATCTGCAGTCGCTGTGCAAAGCCCAGTTGCATGACCTCAACCGTCATCGCGGCCTGCGGGAAAAGGTCGAGGAGATATTGTCGCCACAACTGCACCAGCGCTTACCCTCGTTGCCGGAGGTCGCGCGCAAGCTGGGCTTACCCTCCTGGACCCTACGCCGTCGGCTGCAGCAGGAAGAGCAGACGCGGTTTCAGGACATCATCGATGAAACCCGACAGGATCTGGCCGTGAGCTACATTCGCGATACGGAGTTGGCGTTGGGGGAGATTGCGTTCTTGCTGGGCTTTTCGTCGCCGGAGGCATTTCAGAGAGCTTTCAAACGTTGGACCGGGCAACCGCCGGGACAATTCAGGCGTCAGCAGCGCAGAACGCCAAGCTGAATATAAATACTGAAAGGAGCAGAAGGCGAGTTACCAAAGGGCGAAACGAGGGGAGTATTGCTGGTAGTTACTACTGACAGTTGTTGCTGATAATTGCTGATAAAGGCCACTGTGAAAAAGCTTACCGCAGAAGAAAGCCGAAGCGGTTACATCTCTTCGGCGTCTTCAGCATCCTGATCCCATTCCTGGGCGCGCTTGTCCATCAGTTCTTCTACATAGTCGTTCATTGCTGCTTCCTCTTTTTGTTGTCGAGCCAACGGGCTCACTACCCGACGCTATAGGCCGTGTATGACAGTCAGATGAAGCAAGAATAAAAAAGTTCAGAAAATTACGCAGAGGGCCACCAGCAGCAGGGCTTCAGCCATTTCCAGCACGGCGCCGGCGGTATCCCCGGTGGTGCCACCCAAGCGCCTGATTATCACCCGGCGCCAATAGAAGGTGAAAAGCACTACGCCGAACAATGGCAGTAAGCCGGCTGGTCCCCAGGCCACCAGAGCCAACAGCGCAATCACCAGTGCATGACCGAGTAATGCAGGCTTCAGCGAAGCGGGCGCGTGGGCCGCCAACTCTGCACCCAGGCCGCCGGGACGTGCGTAAGGAGTATTGATCAGCAGCGCCGGCAGCAGCAACCGGCCGATCCAGGGCGCCAGCAACAGTGCCAACCACGCCTGATTTTCCAGCAGGCTGACCAGCGCAGCGAACTTGAGCAGTAATACCAGCACCAGAGCCACCACACCGATCGGGCCGCAGGCCGGGTCTTTCATGATAGCCAGCGTGCGGTCGCGATCACCGTGCCCACCGACCCAGGCATCGGCGGTATCTGCCAGACCATCAAGATGCAGCGCACCGCTGATCCACACCCAGAGACTGAGGATAATGGCGGCCTGCAGCAAGGGCGCAGCCGATATCAGCAACCAATGGGTCAATAGCAATACCAGCCCGATCAGCGCGCCGACCAGCGGGTACCACAACAGCGAGCGGCCGTTATCCTGCGCCGTAGGAAGAGAAGGCAGGCGCACCGGGAGGCGTGTGAGAAATTGCAGTGCAATCATCAGTGCCAGCGGGAGTTTCATAACTGCTCCAAATCACCATCAGGATGACGACGCAGCAGCACTCGTTCGGCCAGTGCCACCTGCACCTGCAGCAGTTGTTCGCGTGGCAAGCCCTGCGCCCGCGCCAGCAACAACCGCATCACGCCACCATGGGTTATAACCAGGATCTTGTCGCCGGCATGCCGCAGCGCCAGATCATCCAGACTTGCCAGCACCCGCTGCTCGAACGCCAATACCGGCTCGCCGCCGGGGGGCGTGCAGGCATAGGGATCCCGCCAGAAAGCCGCCAGGGTGTCGGCGTGTTCACGCATCAGATCGGCGGGATACTGGCCTTCCCATTCGCCGAAGTGCAGCTCACAAAGACCGGGCTCCAGGCTCACCGGCGTGCCAAGTCGCGCGCCTAGCTCGAAGGCAAAAGCCGCGCAGCGACGCAGCGGCGAACTGATGATGTGCTGCCAGGTCCCGGGGGACTGACAGGCCTGGTGCATTTGTTGCCAGCCAGCGGGCGTCAGTTCGTCATCCAGGCTGCCGCGCAAACTGCCGGCCAGGGCTGTTTCACCGTGGCGAAGCAGTTCGATCAGCACGGCTGGCGATCAGAGACATCCGCTTGCGCGAAGGTCGCCATCTGGTTATGCAATGCGCAAGCTGCGCGTAGCAAAGGTACCGCCACCGCAGCACCGCTACCCTCGCCCAGGCGCATGCCCAGGTCCAGTAACGGCGATGCCTGCAAGGCTTGAAGCACCAGCGTATGCCCGGGCTCGGCGCTGCGGTGGCTGAACAGCATCCACTCGCGGCAACCCGGGTTAAGCCGGGTCGCGCAGAGGGCCGCGACCGAACTGATATATCCATCGATCAGCATCGGCATGCCGCGCTGCGCGGCAGCCAGATAGGCGCCGGTGAGCGCCGCTATTTCCAGTCCGCCCAGCCGTGACAGGGCCGCAAGCGGATCACGCAGATGCGCAGCGTGGCGTAACAATCCACGCTGGATGACCCGCAGTTTATGTTCCATTCCGGACTTGCTCAGCCCGGTCCCCGGCCCTACCAGCAAGGCCGCAGGCCGGCCCAGCAGAGCACTGGCCAGCGCACAGGCACTGGTGCTGTTACCGATACCCATTTCTCCACCAATAAACAGATCGGCCTTGTCGATCGCCAGCACCGCCTCCTGGCCGACGCGTATGGCCTCGAGGCACTGCTCGGTCGTCATGGCCGGGGCACGGCAGAAGTTGGCGGTGCCCGGCGCAATAAAGCGATGCTCCACATTGCTCAAAGAGCGAATCGGCACTGCCAGGCCCAGATCCATGACTTTCAGCGTCGCGCCCAGGTGCCGCGCCAGAACACAGATAGCGGCACCACCCTGGGAGAAATTGCGCAACATTTCGCCAGTTACCGACTGCGGGTAGGCAGACACGTTCTCGGCCATCACCCCATGATCAGCAGCAAAAATAGTGATCCAGGGCGCATCGATGGCTGGCTGATCCGAGCCTTGCATGGCTGCCAGTTGCACAGCCAGGGTCTCCAGTTGCCCAAGAGAACCTGTCGGCTTGGTCAGTTCGCTCTGCCGTTGCTGGGCTTCGAGAAGGGCTGCCTGGTCCCACTGCGCCACGGCTGCGCTCCACCATGGCCGGCTCATGGAAGTGCTCCCTTCAAGGCCATCGGCAAACCGGCGATGCAAAACAACACGCGCTCACAGCGCTGCGCCAGCGCCTGATGCAGCCAGCCCGCCGCATCCACATAACGCCGGCTGAGCTCGCCCATGGGTACTACGCCCAGCCCGGTTTCATTGCTGACCAGAATAATCCGGCCCGGCAGTGCACCAAGGCAATCGAGCAGGGCCTCGCGCTCGACTTCCAGCCGGGATTGGTCATCACACAGCAGCAGATTGGTCAGCCACAGCGTCAAACAATCGACCAGCAGGCAACGCTCGGTGGCGGCCTCGCGGCGTAATACGTCAGCCAGCGCCAGGGGCTCTTCTACCAATGCCCATTCGGCCGGGCGACTTTGCTGGTGTTGGCGAATGCGCTCGCTCATCTCGCCATCCAGCGCCTGACTGGTAGCAATGTAGGTCACCGGCCAGCCGCTGTCCTTGGCCAGTTGTTCGGCCAGCCGGCTCTTGCCGGAACGTGCGCCGCCCAGAATCAATTCTTGCATGCAGGAACTCCACACAATTGCCGTAGCAATTCAGTATCCAGATGGGCTTCGACACTCTGTGCCAGACGCTCGATATCCCGTTCACGCAGCGCAGCGTAATCCAGAGCCTGCGCCTGCGCCAGCCCCGCCCACTGAAGTAGTGCCTGACTGGCCTGTGGCGATTCGAACAGGCCGTGCAGATAGGTCCCGGCAATCTGCCCATCTTCACTGAGAGCACCGTCGGCTTCGCCGCTGTCTAGATACAGTAGCGGGCGCTCCAGCGCCGGCCCTGCACTGCGCCCGGCATGGATTTCATAACCACTGACTTTTGCCTGATCTATCTGCAGTTGCCCTTCAACCCGTGTTAGGCGCTTGTGCGCCTGCAAGGTAGTGAAAAAATCCAGCAGCCCCAGCGCTGCTTCACTACCGGCCGGCCCCTCAAGACCCAGCGGGTCATCAATGCGCTGACCGAGCATTTGCAGGCCGCCGCAAATCCCCAACAACTTGCCGCCATAACGCAGATGGCGGGTGATCGCATGATCCCAGCCGTACTGGCGCAAAAAAGCCAGATCGGCACTGACGCTTTTGGAGCCCGGCAGAATGATCAGATCCGCTGGCGGAATCGGCTGGCCCGGCCCAATAAACTGTAGGTCGACCTGCGGGTGTAGACGCAATGGGTCAAAGTCAGTGTGATTGCTGATACGCGGCAGTACCGGCACCACCACCCGCAGCGCATCAAGGGTCTTGGCGCCCTGATTGGCATTCACCGCATCCTCGGCCTCCAGATGCAGATCATGCAGGTAAGGCAATACGCCCAGCACCGGCTTGCCAGTGTGCGCCTCCAGCCAGTCAAGGCCAGGCTGCAACAGCGCGATATCGCCGCGGAAACGATTGATGACAAATCCCTTGATCCGCGCTTGCTCGCTTTCCGAGAGCAATGCCAGCGTACCGACCAGGTGGGCAAACACGCCGCCCTTGTCTATATCGGCAATCAGAATCACCGGGCAATCTACCGCCTCGGCAAAGCCCATATTGGCGATATCACCCGCCCGCAAATTGATCTCTGCCGGCGAACCTGCGCCTTCAACCAGGATGGTGTCGTAGCTCGCCAGCAAACGTTGGTGAGACGCCAGTACCGCGCGCAGGGCGGTGGGCTTGTAGGCGTGGTAGGCCACCGCATCCATGCAGCCAATCGCATGGCCATGAATAATGACCTGAGCGCCCACATCGGTATTGGGCTTGAGCAGCACCGGGTTCATATCGGTATGCGGCTCCAGGTGCGCGGCCTGGGCCTGCACCGCCTGAGCGCGGCCGATCTCACCGCCATCGACCGTCACCGCCGCATTCAATGCCATGTTCTGTGGTTTGAACGGCGCCACCTTGACGTCCTGATGACGCAACCAACGGCATAGCGCTGTTACCAGTGTGCTCTTGCCCGCATCCGAGGTGGTGCCCTGAATCATCAGCGTACTCATACGCCCGCCCTCGCTGGCGTGCTGAAATGCATATCAGCCAATGCCGCGTGCAACCGCTGCCAGGCGGACTCACTGCCGGGCAAACCGATGCGCAATGCCGCTGGCTGGTCGAACAATCTGAGCAGAATGCCTTGGCGGGCCAACGCCGCATGGATATCTGCGGCCTGGGGATGCGGGACCCACTGGAACAGCGCGCAACCGCCTGCTGGGCTCAGGCCATGTTCGGTCAGCAACTCTACCAAGCGCTGCCCATCACGCCGCAAACGCGCCCGCCACAAAGTCTGCGTAGTGTGATCGGCGAGCACCGCCTTGCCCACCGCCCGTGCAGGACCGCTGACGCTCCAGGGCCCGAGCTGCCGCTGCAATGCGACGAGCATCCCTGCCTCACTCAGCACAAAGCCTAATCGCACGCCGGCAAGGCCGAAGAATTTGCCCAGCGAGCGCAGCACAATCAGACCTGGGCGGTCGCTGAATTCAGCCAGGCTGTGCTCCGGCGCGATATCTGCAAAGGCTTCATCGACGATAAGACACCCGCCGCGTCGGTGTAACTGCTCGTGCCATTCCAGCAGCGTTTCAACATCGATCTGAGTGCCGGTTGGATTATTCGGATTGACCACCACCAGCACATCAAGACGCTCCAGATGGCTGGCTACACCAACCTGATCCAGGCCGATAGTCTCGTGCCCCGCCCTTTCCCAGGCGTAGCGATGTTCCGCATAGCAGGGTTCGATAAAACCCACGCGAGCGGATGCAAACAGCTGCGGTAACGTTTGAATCGCCGCCTGTGAGCCTGCCACCGGCAGCGCTTGGGCGGCACCGTAATACCCCGCGGCAATTGTCTCCAGGCCGTCGCCCTCCTCCGGCAACCGTGCCCAGATGGCCGGGCCCAAGGCCGGCAGCGGCCATACATAAGGCGCCAGCCCGGTGGACAGATCAAGCCAGTCCTCGACGGCAATGCCGTAGTGCGCTGCGGCCTGGCGTAACCGACCGCCGTGTTCAAGCATACAAAAGCCCCCAGAGCACCGCGAGTGTCAGTAACCAGAGCACTACACCCTGGCGGACCAGCTTTACGGCGCGATCAATATCCTCAGCCTTTGCCTGCGGCCCGGCGCCCAAAGTGGGCCGCTGGTGCAGCTCGCCCTGATAAATTGCCGGCCCACCCAGGCTGACATTCAACGCCCCGGCCCCGGCGGCCATCACCGGACCGGCGTTGGGGCTGTCCCAGGCCGGCGCCTGGATGCGCCAGCAGTGCAATGCCTGGCGTGTACGCCCGCACAGGGCATAGGTCAGCGCAACCAGCCTGGCCGGCAGATAATTGAGCGCATCATCCAGCCGCGCCGCGGCCCAGCCAAACTGGCGAAACCGCGCATTGCGGTAGCCCCACATCGCGTCCAGCGTATTGCTCAAGCGGTACAGCACCACACCCGGCGCACCTAGCAGGGCGAACCAGAACAGCGCGGCAAATACTGCGTCGCTGCCGTTTTCCAATACCGACTCGGTAGTGGCGCGAGCTATGCCCTCCTCGTCCAGCTCATCGGTCTGGCGGCTGACCATATAGCTCACGCGCAATCGCGCCTCGGCCAGATCACCCTCGCGCAACGCCTTAATGACGGGTTCGGCATGCTCAGCCAGGCTGCGTAGTCCGATGGCCAGGTACAGCAGCAGCAATGAAAAAACCCAGCCAATGATCGGCAAGCTCGCCAGCGCCCAGGCGCCCAGCGTCAGCGGCAGCACCGCCAGGGCCCAGGCCAGCAACCCGCGACCACGCCGCGCGCTATCGCGGTTCAAGGTGGCTTCCAGGTAATCGGCAAAAAGACCGAAGCCGACCAGCGGGTGCCAGCGTTTCGGTTCACCCAGAAAGTGATCAAGCAGTAGCGCACCGATCAGCCAAGGGGCGCTCAGCACGGCGGCGCTCAGCACTGACGCTGATCCCATTGGCGGATCAACTCATGCAACTGGTCCAGCCCGATGGTCAGCGCCGAGATGCCGGGCTGCAGAATATCCGGCGATTTTATTTCGAACAGCTGCTCATTGCTTAGCGCCGGAATCCCCGGCCAGCCGGGCCGGTCAAACAGATGTTCAGGCCGGAAGCGCTTGCCGCACCAGGAGCCGATAATCAGATCCGGCGCGCGGCGCACCACTTCCTGCGGGTCAGTGATATAGCGCTGTTTGGCTTTCGGGTGGTGACTGAGCTCGGCAAAACAGTCTTCCCCGCCGGCCAGTTCGATCAGCTCGCTCACCCAGCGAATGCCGGAAATCAACGGACCATCCCACTCTTCGAAATACACCTTGGGTCGACGGGTCAGTTGCGCTGCCTGCTGGCGCACCCTATCCATGCTCAGCTGCAACTCAGCAACCAAAGCCTCGGCTTTATCACCGGCGTGCACCAACGCGCCCAGAGTTTCGATCATGCGCAGGATGCCGGCGATATCGCGCTGATTGAACAGGTGAACTTCCAGCCCCTCGCGGGCCAGTTCCGCGGCCATATCGGCCTGCAGATCACAGTAGCCAAGTACCAGGTCCGGCTTGAGTGCGAGAATCTTTTCGGTCTTGGCACTGATAAAAGCCGAGACCTTGGGCTTTTCCTTGCGGGCCTGCGGCGGGTGGACGGTAAACCCGGAAATACCCACAATGCGATCCTGTTCGCCCAGGCGATACAGCACTTCGCAGGTTTCGGTGGACAGGCAGACAATGCGTTGCGGGCCTTTCATCACAGCTCCCATTTATCTGTAAATAACAGTTCGGACAGCGGCCTGGGGTTGGTCCAGCCTTGCTCGACCAGCATCGGCTCGGCGTAGAACGCTTCAACCGGGCCCAGGCACAGCACCGCCACCGGTTTGGCATCCGCCGGCATGCCGAGCAGCTCTGCCAGCGCCTGCGGATCGAACAACGAAACCCAACCCAGGCCTAGCCCTTCGGCACGGGCAGCCAGCCACAGATTCTGAATTGCGCAGGCGACCGAGGCCAGATCCATTTCCGGCAGCGTCCGGCGGCCAAACACATGTTGCTCGCGGCCGTCCGGCAACGCAGCTACCAGCAACTCGGCGCAGTCGCGAATGCCTTCAACCTTGAGCCGCATAAAATCCTCGGCACGTTCACCCAGTGCTTCTGCGGTGCGCTGCCGCTCTTCCTCAACCAGCTGATGAATGGCGGTGCGTAAACCCGGCTGGGTAATGCGTACAAAGCGCCAGGGCTGCATCAGCCCGACACTGGGCGCCTGATGGGCGGCTTCCAGCAGGCGTGACAACTGCTCAGCAGGCACCTCACCGCCGCTGAAATGGCGCATATCCCGCCGTTCGCGAATCGCCCGGTACACCGCCGCACGCTCGGCGTCGGAGAAATCCGCTGTACTCATGGGCGCATGCCGTTCATGGGCAAAACAGAGCCGCTGCCGCCTGGGGGTTGCCCGGCAGATACAGGTGGATATAAGACGCCGTCAGCCGCCCGATCCGCCATACCGCCTCGGCGGTGCGCTTGTAATTCGGGCATTCGCCGCGCACCAGCGGCTCCAGTTCACATTCGATGGAGGAATGATGAAAGGTATGCCCGCGTAAGGTGCCTTCCGGCAGCGCAACTTCCTGCAACGCCAGCGCAGTCAGGCGCTTCTGCATGGTCGCACGACCCGGCAACAGGCCGACCAGCTCGGCGCTTTGCCCCTCGGCATCCGTCAGTGATTCGCACAGATAGAGCATGCCGCCGCATTCGGCGTGAATCGGCTTGCCGGCATCATGGTGCTCGCGGATAGCAGCCTGCATCGCCTGGTTGCCGCCCAACTCGGCCAGATGCAGTTCGGGATAACCGCCCGGCAGATACAGGCTGTCGATCTCGGGCAGTTGGGTATCGGTCAGCGGCGAGAAGAACAGCAGCTCCGCGCCCAGTTGCGCCAGCAGATCCAGATTGGCCTGGTAGATAAAGGCAAAGGCGCTATCCCGCGCCACACCGATACGTACGCCTGCCAGCGCTGCACTAGATGTACCAGCTGGAGCAGCCTCCGGCGCGCTGAAGCGAATCGGCGCAGGTAACTGGGTATCAGCACTGGCCAGTAGCGCATCGGCTGCCGCATCCAGCCGGGCATCCAGATCCGCCAGCTCATCCGCCTGCACCAAACCCAGATGCCGACTCGGCAAGCCGATGGCTTCACTGCGCGGCAGCGCGCCGAACCAGGCACAACTATCGGGCAGGCAATCGCGCAGTATCTCGCCATGCCGGGCACTGCCAACCTTGTTGGCCAGCACCCCGGCAAAGGGCAAGCCAGCCTGATAGCTCGCCAGGCCGTGGGCCATGGCGCCAAAGGTCTGGGCCATGCCGGAGCCATCGATCACCGCCAGCACCGGCACCCCAAAGCAGCGCGCCAGATCCGCCGCTGAGGGCGTACCGTCAAACAGCCCCATGACCCCTTCAATCAGAATCAGGTCGGACTCGGCGGCCGCCTTGCTGAGTAGCTTGCGGCTTTCCTGCTCACCGATCATCCACAGATCGATCTGATAGACCGGTCGCCCGCTGGCGCGCTGCAGTATCATCGGATCGAGAAAGTCCGGTCCGCACTTGAACACCTGCACCCGTTTGCCCTGCCGACTATGCAGCCGGGCCAAGGCTGCGGTGATGGTGGTCTTGCCCTGCCCTGAAGCAGGCGCGGCGATCAGCAGTGCCGGGCACTGCTGCTCTGTGACGACGGATTCGGTCAAAACTCCACTCCCTTCTGCGCCTTGATGCCGGATTTGAATGCATGCTTAACCACGCCCATCTCGGTCACGGTATCGGCAGCGTCTATCAGAGCCGGTGGCGCGCCACGACCGGTGACCACCACATGCTGGGCCATGGGTCGCGAGCCGATATCCTGTAATACCTGATCCAGCGACAGGTACCCGTATTTCAGCGCAATATTCAGCTCATCCAGCACCACCAGCGCTACCGTGGGATCGCTCATCAGTTCCACCGCCACCGCCCAGGCGGCTTGCGCCTTGGCGATATCGTCCTGACGGTCCTGGGTTTCCCAAGTAAAGCCGGCGCCCATGACGTGGTAGCGCACCTGCTCGGGAAAGCGCCGGAAGAAGGTTTCTTCTCCGGTGCTGCGCGCGCCCTTGATAAACTGCACGATGCCCACTTGCAAGCCGTGACCCAGACTGCGAGCAGCCATGCCGAAGGCCGAACTGCTCTTGCCTTTGCCGTTGCCAGTCAGCACCAGCAGCAGGCCGTGCTCTTCCTGAGCCTGGGCAATTTTCTCGTCGACAATGGCCTTCTTGCGCTGCATGCGCAGCCGATGACGCTCGTCGCGTTCGGCGCTATCGCTCATGCCTGGCGGCCTTGCTGCGCCTCACGCACCGCATAAACACGCATAACGATATAGATCACCGCAGCCGCACCCACATACAACGCCATGCTGCTCAGGTATTGCGGATAGTAGGTTGCGATGCGCTCAAGCATGCCGGAGAAAGTCGGGTTGTCGTAACGGCCGGAGAAAAAGTAGAAACCGCCGCTGGAAAACAGCTGACATACCAGTGCGCTGCTGAGCACGGCAGGGATCAGTACCAGCAGTGAGCTCAATTGCTCACGGTGCCAGCGCGCATACAGGCGGCCACCGAACCACAGCGCAGCATAGGCTGGCAACAGCATCCAATAGGCAACAGTCATGCAATGATGCCCGGCGTTGGTCCAGCCCACGCTCATAATGTCCATAAAGGTGGTTTGCAAAAACAGTAGAGGAAATACCCAGCGCGGCTTGAGCAACACACCGGCGAGGAAGAACACCGCCCAGGACGCGCTGGGCAGATTGACCAGGCTGAAATGGCTGCCACGGTTCATGGCGACCAGCAAAACAAGTACGATACCGATAGCCACCTGGCTACGTCTGGACAGTTCTAACATGGGTCATCCTCCTTGGATGGTTTTTAAGAAACAGGCGCTTTACAGCGCCTGGTAACGCAAAGTCAGATAGCCAGCCCGGCCCTGTTGCTGATAGGTCGCGGCGGTCTCGTAGTCGGTGTCGAACAGGTTGCTGATGCGCGCCTGCAGGCGCCAGGTATCACTCAACTGATATTCCGAGCGCAGATCGACGGTGTTGTAGCCGGACAACTCGGTGGTATTGGCGGCGTTATCCCAGCGCCGGCCTTCCACGTGCAGGCTGGCACCCAGGCCGACTCGGCCGAACCGACGGTCCAGATCCAGATTGAATATCTGCTCGGCCCGCCGCGGCAACAGATAGCCCTGGCCTGCTCGGTTTGATTCGTTGGCCGGGTCCTGCAGGGTGAGATTGCTGCTCAGGTCCCACCCCAGTACTTGGCTGACCGCCGATAGCTCGACGCCGTTGATCACCGCCTTGTCGATATTCTGCGCGCGCAAACCAGCGCCTTGATTGAAGTAGGCGATCAGATCGTCGATCTCGTTGCGGTACACCGCTACCGCCCAGCTGCCCCAGGCGTGCGCGCCATCCAGACCCAGTTCAAGGCTGCGCGAGGTTTCCTCGGAAATAGCCGGATTGCCAAAGCTGGGATGATAGAGCTGGTTGAAGGTCGGCGCCTTGAATGCGGTGCCGTAGCTGGCGCTGGCACGCAGGCTATCGCTGATGCTGTAGCCATAGCCGATGCTGCCGGTGTTGTAGGTGCCGTGCTGCTCGTTGTCGTCATGGCGAGCGCTGAGTTGCAGTTCGTGCCGCCCCAGCTGCGCCAGGTATTGGGCGTAGGCGCCGTGGTTATCGCGGCTGTCTTCGGCAAAATCAGTGCTGCCGTTGACCGAGTCCTGCAACAGGTCATAGCCCAGTGTCAGCACCTGCCCGGGCTTGAGCTGAACATCGTTTTGCCAGCTGAAGCTATCGCGACGGGTATCAATCCGCGTGTTGAATACATTGCCGTTGAAGGTATCGACTTTGTCTTCGCTGCGCCCTGCCTGCAGCGTCACCAGCCAGGGATCGGTCGGGGTAAAGCGCGCGCGCAAGCCGTGGGTACGCAGCAGATTGTCAGCGTTGGCCTTGAAGCCGGAGTCGTAATCATTGTGTGAACGCACCTCGATGACATGGCCATCCAGCTCCAGGCCATTATCGAAGCGATAGCCGGCGGTCATGTTCGCCGACCACTCGCGATAGCCGTCGTTATCCGGCTCAGGCGACGGCGCGCGCGGCCGCGCGTCAATACCCCGCGTACCCATGCTGGTCGCGCCCAGGTTGTACCAGGCGTTGCCCAGCCCGCCGGACACGCCGGCGCTACCCGCGTGATAGTTACGGCTACCGGCGGTGGCCGAAGCCCAGGGCTTGGCGCCCTGTTGCTCACCGCGACGGGTAAAGATCTGAATCACACCGCCTATGGCTTCGGAGCCATACAGGCTGGAGCGCGGGCCGCGCACCACTTCGATGCGTTCGATCTGCTCTACCGGCAAGTTCTGCAGGGCCACATCGCCGGTGGTCGCCGAACCCAGGCGTATGCCGTCGATCAACACCAGTACATGATTGCTGTTGGTACCGCGAATACCCAGCGCCTCGTTCTTGCCATGGCCGCCGGTATTGGTGATGTTGATGCCCGGCACCCGGCGCAGCAATTGCGCCACGCTGGTCGCTTGCAAGCGCTCAATCTCCGCGCGCTCGATTACGCTGACCGAGGCGATGCCCTGGCTGGCGGACAAGGAGGAACGCGTGGCGGTGACCACCTGATCATTCAAGCTGACGGAGTTGGCGAAGGAGAACGAGGACAGGCCCATGCAGGCCACCGCTACAGAAGCGGGAAAAGAACTGATAATGCGGTTACTGGACATGCGATTTCTGGCTCCGTCGTACCTACCCGTACGACACTGCTGAGAGGTAGCAGTCGGCGAAGCAAAAGGCAGACGGATCCGGCACAGCAGGAGACCGCACACCCGCAAAGCCCGCCGCTCTGCTGTGATATGCGTCAGGCCGGTCTCCGGGCTTGCGAGCGGATCCAATGATCCCGTCACCGCACCTTCCCATGCCGTTGGCACAGTGGTGTATGGCGGTGACGTGCCAGCCGATTCACATCGACTGACGCTCGCTTACCGTTGCGGGGGCAGCGCCGGAATTGTCTGCAACTGGCAGACGCACCGGCTTCCCAGTTTCACCCGCTGATTAGGCATCAGCGGGCACCTGAAGCGGGGTGAAGATTAGTGATTTTGTAACAAAGCGTCAACGCATTCTTGCCCTGCATCTGCCCAGCAGTTGCCAGATCAAGCCGAGACAGCCGCCTCGACCTTGCGCTGTTTTTCATACAAAAAGCGCAGCACGGCCTGGCGGTACTGGTTGTATTTTGGGTTGTCTGCCAGCGCGATCCTGTCACGCGGACGCGGCAAATCTATGTCCAGAATTTCACCGATAGTTGCCGACGGCCCATTGGTCATCATCACGATACGGTCGGACAGCAGCACCGCCTCATCCACATCGTGAGTGATCATGATCACGGTATTTTTCAGGTCGTTCTGGATGCGCATGACTTCGTCCTGCAGGTGGGCGCGGGTCAATGCATCCAGCGCGCCGAAGGGCTCATCCAGCAACAGCACCTTGGGTTCCATGGCCAATGCGCGGGCGATACCGACACGCTGCTTCATGCCGCCGGAGATTTCGCTCGGCAGTTTGTCCAGCGCGTGGCTCATATGCACCATGTTCAAATTGTGCCGCACCCATTCGTCCTTTTCCTTGGCGTTCTTGCTGCGCCAGACCTTGTTCACCGCGATGGCGACGTTCTGATACACCGTCAGCCAGGGCAGCAGGGAATGATTCTGGAATACCATGCTACGGTCCGGGCCTGGATCGCTGACTTCCTTGCCATCCAGAATCACCGCGCCGGAGGTGGAATCCATCAGGCCGGCCACGATATTCAGCACTGTGGACTTGCCGCAGCCGGAGTGGCCGATGATGGAAATGTATTCGCCCCGCGCCACACTCAGGTTGATATCCACCAGCACCTCGGTGGACATCTTGCCGGTGGTGAAGGTCTTGGAGACTTTTTCGATATTCAGATAACGACTCATATGCTGCTCCTTAACTGGCTGAGGTGCCGCGGGTAACCAGGCGACCAATCCAGGCCACCAGGCGATCCAGGAAGAATCCCACCACGCCGACGTAGATCAGGGCCAGGATGATGTCGCTGATCAGCGACGCGTTCCACGCATCCCAGATAAAGAAACCTATGCCTACGCCGCCAATCAGCATTTCCGCTGCGACGATCGCCAGCCAGGACAGACCCACACCGATACGCAACCCGGAGAAGATATAGGGCGCGGCCGCAGGCAACATGATCTTGCCGAAGTACTCGAATCCATTCAGCCGCAGCACCCGGGCAACGTTGCGGTAATCTTCTGGGATATTGCGCACGCCCACCGAGGTATTGATGATGATCGGCCAGATCGCGGTGATGAAGATGACGAAGATCGCCGAGGGGTTACTGTCCTGAAAACCCGCCAGTGACAGCGGCAGCCAGGCCAGCGGCGGCACGGTACGCAGCACCTGGAACACCGGATCCAGACCGCGCATGGCCCAGGTCGACTGCCCGACCAGCACACCCAGACTGATGCCCACCACCACCGCGAGCATATAGCCGTAGGCAACCCGCTCAAGGCTGGCGAGAATCTGCCAGGCCATGCCCACATCGTTGCCGCCATTGTCATAGAACGGGTCGATGATCAGCTCCCAGGTATCGGTCACCACCTGGGTAGGCGGCGGCAACGCGCTACCTTCCATGGAACAGAGCATCTGCCAGATGATCAGCAGCACCGCGGTGAAGATCAGCGGTGGCAGCACCTGGCGCATGAAAATCCCCCCGTAATGCTGCAGCCAGGCCGGCAGTTCGACGTTATGCCGCGGGTCCGGCTTTAGCTCCAGCGCATTAGCGGCATCAATCTTTACATTGGCGTTCATGGGCAAGCCCCTCATTGAATCTGACGTCATGTTCAGCTCATGGCCTTGATAGCCAGGCTATCCAGGTAGGCCATGGGGTTTTCCGGGTCGAAGGTCTTGCCATCGAAAAAGGTTTCGACGCCACGGGACGTGGACGTGGGGATCTGCTCCGCCGGTACGCCAAGGCTGGTCGCGGCTGCCCGCCAGAGATCCTCGCGGTTGACCTTGTCGACCAGCGCGTCCATGTCCAGATCCTGCGGCAGATAACCCCAGCGGATATCTTCGGTGATAAACCACTTGTCATGGCTCTTGTACGGATAAGAGGCGTTGTCCTTCCAATAGCGCATCTGGTTGTCGCTGTTCTCGACCACCTTGCCGTTGCCGTAGTCGAAGTTGCCCTTCATGCGTTCAACCACGTCGTTGAACGGTGCATTGATCCAGCGGCGCTTGGAGCAGATCTTCGCCACTTCTTCGCGGTTGGCCGGGTCTTCGCAGAACATCTGCGCTTCCATCACCGCCTTGATCAATGCCTGGGCGGCATTGGGGTTGGCATCTACCCAGTCGGCGCGCATGCCCAGCGCCTTCTCCGGGTGGTTATGCCACAACTCGCTGGTGGTCAGCGCGGTATAGCCGATCTTCTGGTTGATCAACTGCTCGTTCCACGGCTCGCAGACGCAGAAGGTATCCATGCTGCCGACCTTCATGTTGGCGACCATCTGCGCCGGGGGCACGACGATGGTGGAAATGTCGCTGTTCGGATCGATGCCGCCCGCTGCCAGCCAATAGCGCATCCACAGATCATGAGTACCGCCGGGAAAGGTCATTGCTGCGCTGACCGGCTTGCCAGTGGCTTTTTTCGCCTCAAGCGCCGCCTTGAATGGCTGGCTGTCCACGCCCAGCTTCAGGTTTGCGTATTCCTGCCCTACCGATATGCACTGCCCGCCCAGATTCAGACGGGCGAGAATATACATGGGCGTGGGGATATTGTTCGCGGTCATCGCCCCGGTGGTGATCAGATACGGCATGGGCGTGAGGATGTGTGCGCCGTCGATGCCGTTACGCGCCGAGCCCAGCACCAGATTGTCCCGCGTGGTGCCCCAGGAAGACTGCTTGAGCACCTCTACATCGGTCATGCCGTGCTTGGCGAAGAAGCCTTTTTCATCGGCTACAAACAGCGGCGCCGCGTCAGTCAGAGCAATAAAGCCCAATTTCGCCTTGGTGGTTTCCACCCCATCGCTGCCGGCGGCCCAAGCCGCTGTGCGCATGCCAGGCGGCAAGGAACTGAACAGCGCAGCACCACTGACAGCCGCTATGGAGTACTTGAGAAAGTCCCGACGCTTGATCATGCTCGGAGCGCCTTTGGCGTCCTTGGTGGTGTTGTCATCCATTGCTCAATCCCCTGAAAAAAGCACAAAAAAAACGGCGTACACGCAGGTTTCGATAAATAGCTCGAAACTCGGGTGGACGCCGTTGCCCATATTCATATGTAGAGGCCAGTCGATAACTCAGGCCTACCGGTATAAAGCAGAATGCGTGCCAAAAATCTGAATCATTGCAAAAACAAAGACTTCTGGTTATCGAAGAGGTTGATGGCTGGGCTAGTCGCTGAAAGTGCCGGGGCGCTCGCACAGTAACGGGGCGAGCGGGTTGCGAATGCGCTGAGCAGGTGCGTTTCGGTGGCGGGGAGCACCGTGCAATCAGAGCTTCGCTTTGCCCTGCAGCAGCTCGGCGTAATTGAGCAGATGCTGCGCCACATCAGCCAGTCGCTGGCTGCGCTCCATGGCCGCGTTCTGCAACATGCGATAGGCCGCGTCTTCGGTGAGCCCGTGCTGCTTCATCAACAGCGCCTTGGCGCGATCAATCAGCTTGCGCTCGTTCAACGACCGGCGGGCCTCTTCAAGCTCGACGCCTAACGCCTGCAAACGCAGGTTCTGGGCATGCAACACATCCATCACCGAGCGATTGAGCTGGCCTCCCAGGGAATCCGACGCATCCAGATCGGTTGACTGCAGATTGAAAACCCGGGTGGCCAAGAGGCTGGCGTCTTCATCAAGGCTAGCCAGGCGTTTCAACAACGCTCGATGGTTATCCAGATCCGATTGGGCTTGAAGGATCTTGCGCTGACACTGGCTGTGCAGGTGCTCGGTCATCTGATCTTCGAGTTGTTTCATCACATCAATGCGTTGGCTGGCCAGCTCGAACCAGATCTCCGCCAGCGCAGGGGCAATGGGTGACGCCTGCGAAGAGCGCAGGGCAACCTGCCTAAGTCTAGCCAACTCCACGACCGTCTGATCAGCGCGTAAGTTGCGCCATAGCCGGCGCAGGCCCGGCTCTGCATAGTCATTGAAAATCTCGAAGCAGCGCTTTTGCGCGTCCTCCAGAAAGCGCAGATGCGCCTGCGCTGCAGGATCGAAATAGCCCAGCGTGAAACCGGCAACCCCCGCCGCCCGCTCCTGCCCAGCCAGCTCCTTGCCCTGCATAAAGTTGAATAGCGCCACCAGATGGCGGGTAATTTGCGGATCGACGGCCGTATCGGCTGCCTCGAACACCACATTCAACAGCCCTTTGATAGGCCGGCTAAAGGCGCGGGTCGCGTCCATGGGCAGAATCTGCAGCAAGCGAATCCGCCGGCGTAATTCCGCGAAACTCTCGAAATAGTGCAGTACATAAGCGATATGGTTGAACAGCCGCGCCTTGTCAGCCCCGCAGCCAGATTCCAGATCAATGCGGGCGAAGCACTCAACTACCTGTTGCTGCATGCGCTGGCTATCTGCAGTCAGGTCGTCGAGGCCTGCGCGATAACGCTCCTCGTGGCTGCCCAGATAAATATTCGAGAAGCCGCGCTCGCGTTGCAGTGCATGGATCAAACGGCCGATGCAGCCGACCAGTTCGCAGGTCAGCTCCAGACTGCGTAGACCCTGCATTTCGCTACGCCGGGCGGCGAGCATGAAATCCAACGCACTCGCCATGACTGCCCTCCAGATGACGCGGTTAAGCTGCTAAGACCTCAGGTTAAACAAGGCAATTTTCATGCCTGAAGAAGGGGCCCAAAGAAGAGGGATCGGTTTCGGCTCTGTCAGCGATCGGCGGCGGAGCCCGGGGCGGGCCGACCGAGAATATGAAAGCGCTGTTCGACACCGGACTGATCGTAACTGCGCGCCAAAGTCTGCTGAATAAATGCCTGCGAGGCGCTGCCCGCCTCTTCCAGTTGTGCGCGCAGCTGTTCACGCAGTGCTACCTGACTGGCGAGCAACTCATCACTGACCTGCTGCTGCTTCTCATCGCGCAACAGCATCTCTTCAGCCTTGAGCAGGGCAAAATCGGTGATCACAATGGTGCCTGCGGCCGTGACAAAAGCCACTCCACCGGCCACCAGCGCTCCGGGACCAGTGGGCGCGGTAACCGCCGCCGCGCTGCCGCCAGCCGTAATCGCCAAGGCCATGCGTGGCGCCAACCGCACGGCAAAGCCCGCCAATACGCGACGGGCCGCCTGCATGGATGAAAGCGCCATCAGCCTCGGCACCAGCGCGCGGCGCGCCAGCAATACAAAGGCGCCGGTGCCAGCCACCATGGACGCCTGGGAACTGACTCGCCAGCGTTGGCGGTCCGCCTCTGTCGGGCTGAAGCCGCGCTGCAACGCAGCATCGACGTTCAGATTAAACTCAATCGCTCTTTCTCTGGCAGGCGCAGTAGGCTGCTGCTGGGCATAGATACCCAGCAACTGTCGGCGCACTACATCTGCCTGCTCCGCCAACACCCGGGAAAGTTCGGTATCGAGTTCGGACTCCAGCGCCGCTAGCCTGGCGTCCAATCCCGACTGCTTCAGTAAGTGAGTATTCAGGCGCCGTTGCAGATAGTCATCCAGATCCCCGCTCAGCGCATAGTAAAGACGACTGTAGGAACCGGGCATCGAATAATACCAGTCGAGATAACCGGGCAACGCCTGATGTGCCAACGCGAAACTGTCATCCAGCCAGCGGTCCAGCCACTGCTGAATATACCTGTCCGCATGGCGGCGTTGCTGAGTGCTGAGGCGCGACAGGTCCGTGTTGAACCGGCTCAGGGTAGCGCCGTCGAGGATCAGTTGCTGATCGTTGATCAGCACCGCAAACAGCTGATTGTCGCTGGCCCGCTCCTGCAGCAAACGCACGCCCGCAGTCAGGCCGGCGAATAGCAGTGCTACCATCACCAGCATGGCCAGCGGTTTGGCCCAACGGCTTGCATAAAGGCGTTTCATCGATGCTCCTGCGCAGCTGCGGCCTGCCTGTGGCCGGCTTGGGTCTCAGCATTCTTCACGCCAGCGGGCTTGCTACGAAGCGCAGCAATGCCAGTAAGCATGCGCATCCAGGCCCAGATAAAGGCGCTGCCACTGATCAACAGCAGGCTCCACGCCAGCACCCCGAGGATACCGCTGTTATCAGCATCACCCAGGGTATTCTGCAGCGCCCACTGCACGCTCAGCTCCAGTATCTGGTGGGCTCTTTCACTGAGCGCCAGCAGCGGCAGACTGCTCTGGCTATCCTGCATATGCCTGCCCAGCGCATCGATCCAGTCCATGCCTTGCATATTCGGCTGCGAGAGACTGAGCGACATCAGCAGATAACCGCACAAAAATAGCGCAGCACCCAACGGTACCAGCAGGCGGCGGCTCACGGCATTGAGTAACGGCGGTTTTACATGGCTTTGCAGTCTGCTGCGGAGCTTGCTGTCCAGCCACCACAGCAGTGGCAGGCCGACCAGCAACATCAGCCATAACCAGGGGCTCAGCCACAGCAGTTTGACCAGCATGAAAAGCGCCAGTACGGCTGACAGCAGCAGATGCCAGCTATTCAGCAGCCAACCACCCCGCAGCCGCACATGCCATAGCGAATCAGCCAGCAGGTATTGGTTCAACCAGGCGCTGCGACGCAGGCGTGCGGCCTCGATGCTGGAGGCAAAGATAAGGTAACCAGCCACCGCCCAGACCGGCAGCAACAGCCATCCCAGGTACGGCTCGGGCAAGTGGCGCCAGCCGAACAGGAAGAAAGCTGCCGTGAGCTGAAGAATATAAAGGCTTTGCAATGCATCACTCGCACGGGGAGAGGTCAGACGAGTTTACGCCTGCGGCTTGGCGGATGCATCCGTACCAGCACCAGTGGGTTTCTTACGCCGGAAGTCACACAAACAAAAGGCTGCGACTTCCGGCGAAGGGCCCGCTAAACCAGGCTATTGTTCGCATTGCGAGACGTCCATCGTCGGCAATCAGGCTCGAAGTACTCATAAAGGTTTTATCGTCGATCTGCGCCGTGCCGACTGGGCCGCGCCAACTCAAGAGCGACCCCCTTGCCGGTGACGCAATGTTGCCGCAACCTATTGCGGGCATACTCAGCGTTTATTGGCGATCGGCGGCGCCGACACGAGGTGCTATGGTGAGAATTCTACTGGTCGAGGACGAACTTCAGTTGGCTGAGACGTTACGCGCGGCGCTGGAGCGGGAACGCTTCATCGTTGATCATGCCGACCGGTTGGCGAGCGCGCGGGAGGCGGCGCTGCTCACCTCCTTCGACCTGGTCTTGCTGGACCGCACCTTGCCGGACGGCGAAGGGCTGGCGCTCGTTCCAGTCCTGCGTGCGAACAATCCTGGCCTTCCCATCATCGTTCTCAGCGCGCGCGGTGAGGTCTCTGACCGTATCCTTGGGCTCGATGAGGGTGCTGATGACTACCTCATCAAGCCGTTCGCACTGGACGAAATGTTAGCCCGCATCCGCGCAATACGGCGGCGTCCTGCCGACCTGGCCGGTGAGGAGATCCGTGCCGGCTCCCTCGTCTTCGATCTCTCGAACGAGGAAGTGGCTGTGGCAGGAGTGCGCATGGAGCTTCCGCGCCGTGAACTGCGTGTGCTGGCGGCGCTGTTGAAGCGACGCGGCAGAACGGTGCTGCGCGAGTCGCTTGAGCAGGCAGTTTTCGGGTTCGATGACGAGGTGCAGTCGAATACGCTGGACTCGCATATCTCACGGCTGCGGCGGAAACTGCAGGAAACCGGGGCGGGGATCGAAATCCACGCGATCAGAGGCGTCGGCTACT
Source organism: Halopseudomonas pelagia (assembly GCF_009497895.1). Lineage (NCBI taxonomy): Bacteria > Pseudomonadati > Pseudomonadota > Gammaproteobacteria > Pseudomonadales > Pseudomonadaceae > Halopseudomonas > Halopseudomonas pelagia. The sequence goes on from NZ_CP033116.1 coordinate 3,220,217, forward strand.
TGCTGCGCGAGTCGTCGTGAGAAAGCCGCCCTCCCTCAAGCGGCCGCTGATCATCTATCCGCTGATCTTTCATCTGGCCACGCTGATGGTCTCGTTCGCAATCCTGCTCGCTGTGGCAATCCGCATCGACAGCGGCGGCCCCTATGCCGACGAACAGATCATCCCGGTGATCGCCCGCGCGATAGTACGTCAGGACGATGGTCAGCTTGCCGTGCGTATGACGCCAGAACTGGAGGAATTGCGCGCGACCTCACCCGACTTGTGGTTCGTGTCCGAAGATGACGCTGGCAGAAGCGTCGCATTCGGGCAAGTGCCCCCGCAATATTCATCACTTATTGGCAACCTGAGCGATTTGTCCTATGCCCAACTGCGGGATCGCCAGGCACCATATGATTTGGCAGCGGTGATTCGCAGGGAGGACGGGGCAGCCGGGCCGCTGACGATTCTCGCTCATGGCAAGCTCAACGAGCTGAATTTTATTGTCTTGATGGCTTCCAACATCGTCATTCTGCCGATCTTCCTGTTGCTGGCCCTCACTTCTCTCATTGTGACCCCGTGGATTGTGAGGCGATCGCTTGCCGGCGTGTCTCGCATAGCACAAGAGGCTGAGCAGATCGATACGGATCGGCGCGGCCGGCGGCTAAGCGAGGAACATGTGCCGACCGAGATTGCGCCGCTCGTTCGCGCGGTAAACGAAGCGCTCCAGCGTCTTGATGAAGGTTACGAGCAGCAACGGCGGTTTATCGCATCGGCTGCGCACGAACTACGCACGCCCATCGCCATCCTGAGCGTCAAGGTGGATAGCGCGGAGCATGCGGCCACGCGCAGCCTCGGCGCAGACGTGCAGCGATTGGCCACATTGGCCGAGCAGCTGCTCGACATTCAACGACTCGATAACGACATGAAAACCGATGAGCTGGATCTCGCCGAGCTGGTCCGCCGGGTCGTAGGGGATCTGGCTCCCCTACTGATTGCATCCGATCGAACCATAGAGGTGCGGATCGATGACAGGCTGCCGTGTCACGGCGATGCGGCGGCTCTCGAACGTGTGGTGACTAACCTGGTCCAGAACGCAATCGAACATGGCGGCCGCCATGTCACGGTACGTGTCATCGGAGCCGCGTTCGAGGTAGAGGACGACGGCCCCGGCATACCGCCTGAGGAGCGCGAACGCGTGTTCGAGCCTTTCCACCGGCTTCGCCCACGCTCCACGGGAAGCGGTCTTGGACTCAATCTGGTGCGGCAGGTGATAGAGCGGCATGGTGGGCGGGTATCACTCTTCGACGCGGCTGGCGGCGGTACGATCGTGCGAGTTGATCTCACCGCAGGCTGACGCTGACGATCGCGCGTGGTATCGTCACTGCATTGGTGTAAAGCTCAGCGCGGAGGCAACGCTATTCGCGCCGTTATAGACGCCGTGCAAAATGATGCAGGGCCATATGGCCCCTGTTTGGCGAAAGAGAATAGCAGACAGCGCCCCGACCATGATTGCCACGGGCAGGATTACGCTCACACCGTGCGCCAGCCCGAATATGATCGAGCTGAGACCAACGCCCGCCAGTAAGCCGTAGCGGTTGAGGGCATTTGCGACGACTCCCCGGAACAAGACTTCTTCCCCGAACGGGGTGAAAACGGCGCCGCCAATCAGAGACGCGATGAAAGGAAGAGCACCGCCTCGCGCTGCCGCATGCAGAATCCCCTGGGGATCGTCATATCCAAAAAAGGCTACATAGACGGACTGGATGATCAGATTGAGACCGTAACCAGCGATACCCAGCCCCGCAGCAATTATGAGCCAACGCGTGGCGACGGGCTTGAAACCAAAAGGCCGTAGAGACCGGATCCGCAAGCCAACCGCCGCAGCGAAGGCGCCCGTACCAGCCAAACCTCCCACCGTCGACCCAATGACGCCTAGAAGAACGGGTTGATCGTGAGGAAGAAGCCCAAAGGCTAATGCCAAGGGGACAAGCAGCACAACATAGGCTATGAGGCCAACTGCGACTTCCGGCCAACCTGGCGTATCGAGCCTGGGGTTCGTAATCGTTTCCATATTCAACTCCAATGAGGCGAATCCGGCGTGCAGAAATGCAACTGACAGCCATCTTGGGTTACAGACGTTCGGCAGAACCTGAGTCGCGGCAGTGAGGCCTCTCTGGAGCAAGTTGACGGAACGAATTCACTCTTTCAGCAGACGTTTGAAAAAGTAGTGCAGCACGAAATGCCCCGGTGAGACGACTGCGACGAGCTCCCACCCTTGCGCGCCTAGCTCGTTCAGTTTGTCGGAATTGAGCGTCTTTTCGATCACTAAGTATTCCCAAAGCATGTGTATCTCCCGCTAATTTTGTTGAAAATTTCAATCGGTGTTCCAGGGCCGTATCGCCATCTCCCAAACCTCATACCTTGCATATAAGACTGCGCAAGTTGGGTACGCCCTACCAGAGCTGAAAGCATTCGGCCCCTGAGAAAGACAGTTAGTAAACTTTCCCCTTCTATTGTCGGCATTCCTTTCGATCCGGATCGCGATCACAGCGTTGTTTGCGCGCCCGATCAGCCATGATTTGAGCGTTTCTAGCGATCTCGGTGGTCATCTGGGTTCGTTCAAGCGACTCACGTTGCTTGACGTCGCGTCGGTATTGCTGCGTAAGCATGCATTCGTTATAAGCAGCCGAGCCATATGTCGACCCGAAACTGGCACATGTATTGGCATCTTCCTGAAAGTTCGCCTGGTGCCGTTCGGCACTCGATACGCATCCATACAATGCGGCGGCGCATATCAGCGCAGCGAAGCCTAGCAACAAGGATCGGCGGTGTGAGTGACAATGACGGTGTAGCATCCTGGGACCTCCGGTTTGGAATGAGCTGGTGATGCGGCCCGGCAAAAGATTGCCTGAGCCGCCAGGTCACAAACATAGCGGGCCAAGATTGCGTGAACATGGAGGAGTAGAAAAACGGGGATTCAAACAAAAAAAGCCCCGAGTATCGCTACTCGGGGCTTCTACAAGATGGCGCAGCGGACGGGACTCGAACCCGCGACCCCCGGCGTGACAGGCCGGTATTCTAACCAACTGAACTACCGCTGCGCATCGGTACAGCGGCTGAGGTCCATTGGCTGGCGCAAGCGCCAATTCAATCTAACCCGTCCGTCTGAACAGGCGCGCATTGTAAACATTCTGCGAAGCCAGTCAAGCAGTTAGCGCAGTTATTCATTCGATGTCTGAGCATGGCCCTCAATCGCTAATGACGAACTCGCGGGCGCCTTCAATACCAGGCGGCATACCGCCGGAATAACCAGCAAAGTGAGTACCGTGGAGGCGAGCAAACCGGAGATAATCGCCCAGGCCATAGGCGGCCATAACGTGGAGGAGGAGAATGCCAGCGGCAGCAACCCGGCGATGGTCGTGGCCGTGGTCAACAGGATCGGCCGCGTACGACGCACTATCGCCTCGTAGACCGCTTCTTTGATATCCATACCCTCTGACAGACGTTGATCCACCACATCGATCAACACAATGGCATTGTTCACTACAATTCCTACCAGCGCGATAATTCCCAGCACCGACTGGAAGCCGAACGGTGAACCGGAAAATACCAGACCCGGAAACACCCCCACTGCGGCCAGGGGCACAGTGAGTAAAATGATGCCGACACGGCGAAAGGAGTTGAACTGCAGTAGCAGGAAAAACAGCAGCAGAAGCATACCCACGGGCGCGGTGGTAAAGATCGCGCTGTTGGCATCACCGGAGCCCTCACTGTCACCGCCCAGCTCCAGCCGCACGCCGGCTGGCAGCGGTGTTTCGGCCAGCCCGCTATACATATGATCAAGCACCTGACTGAAACTGTAACCGTCCTCCAGGCCCGCGGTAACGGTATACACCCGCACCCCGTTGCGTTGGCGGATACCCGCTGGCTGCCAGCCCGGCTGGATACGCGCCAATGCCGTCAACGGAATCGCCTCGCCCTCGTCATTGAATACGCTGGCTGACATCAAGCGCTCCAACGACTGCCGCGTGCCCTCCGGCGAGCGCAGCACCAGCGGCAGAGGATCGCGCTCCTGGCGATATTGCTCCACGGTGAGACCCAGGCTGCGGGTATTCAATGCCTGAGCAACATCTGCTCGGGTCAGACCGTAACGCGACGCCAGGGCATCATCCACGTCCACGCGTAGCATCGGCACACCCAGATCGATGTCATGCCGCACATCCACCGCGCCCTCGCTGGCCTTGAGCAGCGCAAACACCTGTTCGGCTGCGGCTATGCGCACGTTGTCGTCAGGGTGATAGAGCCGCACCTCGACCGGCGCTGCCCGCGGCGGGCCTTGACCCAGAGTGCTGGCGACCACATCCAGTTCAGGCATGCTGCTGGCCACATGCTCGCGGACCCAGTGGATGATCCCGTTAGTGGCAGCCAGATCCTCGGTATGAATAACAATGCGCGCCCGATTAGGCGCCTGGGGTGCGCGCATCAGGTTGTAATAGAAGCTGGGGCCGGCAGACCCGGCGAACCGATGCACCTGCGTGACCTGGGGCCGCTGGCGAATCCGACTCTCCAGCTCGGCGGCCACTTGTTCAGTACGCTGCTGGTCGGTGCCTTCCGGCATATACAGCTCGACCACCACTAACGGCCGATCAGCATTGGGGAAAAATTGCAGTTTCAACTGCGGCAGCAAAGCCAGGCTCAGGCAAACCATGACCACGCCAAGCAGGATCATCCACACCGGCGATCCGGTACTGAATCGGGCAAGGCCATTGCCGATATTTTCCATTACCCGGCTAGAGCGTGTTTGCGTTGGCTTGAGAAAACGGCCGGCGAGCAAGGGTGCGACGCCTATCGCCAGAAGGTAACTGACCGTCAGCGTCAGCATGATCATCACTGGAATGCCCCGGGTAAAATCGGCTGTGCCACCCTTGGCTAGGAGCAAGGGCGTAAAAGCTGCCAGGGTTGTCGCTGTCGAGGCGCCCAAAGGCCCGGCCAGCTCAGCGATGGCATGACGCACGGCCTGAGCTCGGGATTCGCCACGGTTGAGCCGATCCTGCACGTTTTCGACCATGACGATGGCGTTATCAATCAGAATGCCCAGCGAAATGACCATGCCGATTACCGCAATCTGATGCAGTATGCCGCCGCCAAGATCGTAAATGCCCAGGCTGATAAGGGCGACCATCGGCAGCATGGTGGCGACCAGAATGCCCATGCGCCAGCCCATGCCGGCAAACACCACCAGCACGATGATCAGCACACTGCCAAGCAGGTTCCACTCCAGCCCGTCCAGCCGCTCCTTGACCTGATCCGGCTGAAAGAACATCTCTTCTATATGCAACGGCGCAAACTCGGGCCGCAACTGCTCAAGGCGTTCACGCACCTGCTCCCCGAAGCGGATCGCATCGAGCTGACCCCTTACCGCCGTCAGACTAACGATGACCGCTTGTTCGCCGTCGAACCAGGCTTTCGGCTGAGCCGGTTCCAGGGGCCCGCGCCAGATATCGGCGATGGCTTCCAGCGGTATCTCACCACCTTCCGGCAGTGGGATCTGGGTACCGCGCAGGGCATCAATACTGACAAATTCGCTATTGGGTAACAGGCCCATGCGCTTGTCACCGGAGACCACAAAGCCACCCGGAATAACCTGGTTGCGCTGCGCCAGGATCGATGCCAGATAGGCGGGGGAAATGCCCAGGCGGCTCATCTGCGCGTCACGCAGGGCGATGGTGACCTGCTCGTCAGCCTTGCCTTCCAGATCAATACGCGACAATCCGGGAATATCCAGCATCTCGCGCTTTAGGCGTTCCGCCTCCAGCCCCAGGTGCACCAGCGAGGCATCGCCGCGCACGGCCAACACCACGGCGGGAATATCGATCATGCGATCATCCAGTGAAATCTGCGCCACGCCGTCCGGAAACTCCAGCTCGGCGCGCGTCATCGCCTGGCGCACCCGATCCCAGGCGGAATCCGTGTCATAGATCGCATCTTCGAGAGTGAGGCTGATCAGCGCCACACCCGTGCGCGCGGTGGCGGTAAAATATTCCAGCTCCTCGACCTGGGATAGCTCATCTGATAACGGCTCAAGCACCAGCCGCTCTACTGCTTCAGCCGTCGCGCCGGGATAAACCACCGTAATCAGCCCGGCACGGTGCGGAAAGCTCGGGTCTTCCTGGCGGGCCATGGTCAGGTATGAGGCTATGCCGAGCAGGCACAGCATGACCACCACCAGGCTGATCAGTCGTGGGCGTACCAGCCCGAGAAGGTTCATGGCAGCAGTTCCACGGCATCGCCATCGGCCAAGCGTGTCAGCCCCGCATACACAACCTGGTCACCCTGCTTTAGCGGGCTGTTACTTAAAATCGCCTGTTCGCCCTGCATTGCGCTCACGCTGACTGGTACGCGCTTGACCTTGCCCTCCTCGGTCACCTGAAATACCGCCAATCCATCGGCGGAGCGCATTACCGCTGACAGCGGCACCCGTAAAGCATCGCCCATGTTGCGCTCGATGCCGACCTCCACCGCGTCGCCGGAACGGAACTGGGTCGAGTCAAGGCTGACCACCATCGGGTACAGAACCCCCGCCTGGGAAGCACCTTGCCCCAACTCCAACAACCGCCCTACTGCCTGCCGCCCGTCCGCCTGCGGACCGGTCAGGCTAGACCCGGTCAGGCTAGACCCGGTCAGGCTCGACCCGGTCAGGCTCGACCCGGTCAGGCTAGACCAGACCGGCAACGTTTGACCTACCACCAGATCGCCGATCAGATGCGCAGGCACCCTGACCTCGACTTCCAGCCCGTTGGATGAAGCCAGCCGCATGACCGCCTGGCCAGGCGCGACAAATTCCCCTGGTTCCACCAGCAGCGCCTCTACCCGGCCGGTAAAAGGTGCCCGCAGCTGGCTTTCAGCACTCAACTGTTCGCTCTGTTTCAATGCGGCCCTGGCACTGCCAACGCCCGCATCCAATGCCGCCAATCGGGCGCTCTGTTGTTCCAGTTCCTGGGTCGACAGCACGCCGCGCTCGAACAGTTGCTCACCGCGCTGCTGCTCACGACGCGCCTGCTCTGCCTGCGCCTGTAATTCATTCAATCGGGCGCGCGCGGCGTCACGCGCAGGTACCAGTTCCGGATTGTAAAGCGCGGCCAACACTTCGCCGGCCTGCACCTGCTGACCTATTTCCACCTGCCTTGAACGCAGCACGCCACCCACCTGAAAGGTCAGGCTGGCGCGATCTCTGGCACGCACCGAGCCGGCAAAACGCAGTGGCTCCGCGGCGACACTACCGGTGACCTCCACCGCGCGTACGGGCACCACATGTGGCTGCGCACTGATCGCCGCATCCGCGCTGCCAGCAGGCCCGCAACCGTTCAGGAAAACGACCGAAGCAAGCAGAGCGAGTATGAGAGCATTAGCTTTAACCGTTGCCGTTGACATGATGTACTCCAAAATATCGGCCGCTGGGGAACCTATGCTTTACATATTGTCATTAATTGACATTTTGTCAACAAGCTAGTAAAACAAACCAGCAAATGCGTATTTCAGAACGACCTCGGGTAGCATGAAAGAGAACAGAACAGGATTGAAAAGAACGCCTATGAGCCTAGATCAACGTCGTGAGCAGGAAAAACAGGAACGCCGGGACAGCATTCTCGACGCCGCCGAGAAGGCCTTCTTCAGTAAGGGCTTCGATAAATGCTCAATGGATGAAATTGCTCGTACAGCGCAGCTGAGCCGTGCATTGCTGTATGTGTATTTCAAAGACAAAACCGCGATCATGCGCGGCATCATGTTGCGCTCAGTGCAGGCGCTGCGTGACAGGTTTGTCGCGGTGGCCCAGTCCGATGCCGTGGGCATAGAAAAGGTCGGGGCTTTGGGCGCGGCTTATTACGCGTTCAGCTGCGAGGAACCTGATTATTTTGACGTGCTGACCCAGTCAGGTACTTTTCCGCATTTGCTTGATGAGGACGATCAAAGCCAGGCACTGCAAGGCTGCGGTAACCAGGTCATGCAGTTGATGGTGGAGGTGTTGCAACAGGGCATCGCCGACGGGAGCCTGAGCCCAGAGCGCGTGGCCGATCCGGTAATGACCGCTTACTTTCTGCGTGGTGCACTGCATGGCGTGATCATGGAGGCCCGTCAGCCGGATCAAAAGGCCACGGATCTACCCGATGCCGATGCGCTGATCAGCTACACCATTGGCATGCTTGGACATTCGATGCGGCCCTGAATACCCGTTACAGGCCTAACCACTGCTGGAATTCGGCGTCAGGCACCAGACTGCCGCCCGTGCACCAAAGGATGTGGGTCGCTCGGGAAGGATCAATCTGATGCCGGGCACACCACTGTAGGCCCGCCTGCGACCCAGTGATCCAACCAGGTCCGGGAAAGGCCGCCGCTGCCGAGGGCTCGACGCGCTCGCCCAGCTTTTCCCAGGCCAACTCGAGATAATAGCCTAGCGACGTATCCGGCACGGTGAACACCCCCGCCAGACGATCCTGCATGCAGGTCGACGCAAGCATTGAGGCCTGGCCTACCGCCAAACCATCAGCCAGCGTGCGGTTACTCAGCCCTATATCGTGCACCGACATCGGATCACGCACACCGGACGCCAGCTGCACCAACACGCTGGGCGATTCAAGTGGTTCGGCAAAAAAACAGTGCACATTGTTACCAAACACCTGCTTGAGCCCATAGGTGATGCCCCCTGGTGCGCCACCGACGCCACAGGGCAGATAGATCAAAAGTGGGTTGGCGGCGTTAACTTCGATACCCTGCTCCGCCAACTGCGCCGCGACGCGCCGCCCGGCCACGGCGTAACCGCAAAATAGCGAAAGAGAGCGCTCGTCATCGACAAAATGCGCCTGCGGATCGGCTTCGGCAATGGCCCGACCGGCAGCGACCGCCTTGGCGTAGTCACCGGCGTGCTCCACGACATCTACACCCTGGTCACGCAGCAGCTGTTTTTTCCATTGCTTGGCGTCATCTGACATATGCACTTGGGCAGCAAACCCCAACGCGCGGGACATCAGCCCGATGCTGATACCCAGGTTACCGGTGCTACCCACCACCAGTTGGTAGGTAGCAAAGCAGGCGCGCCAGCGCGGCTCAGCCAGGTCGGCGAAATTGACTCCATCCCATCCGTGGCTCAGGGCGACTTGCTCCGCAAACTCCAACACCTCATGAAACCCGCCCCGGGCTTTCACCGAGCCCGCGACCGGCAGACGGTTGTCCGCCTTGAACAGCCAGCGTGACTGACCGCCCAGCGCATCACGCAAGGCTTGCGCATCCATTAGTGGCGATTCGATCAGGCCATCGCTACCAGCCAAGCCGGGCAATATCTTTGCCAGCAATGGGCCGGCACGCAGCAACCGCCGCTCCGCGGCATCAACCAGATCGGGGGATAAAGGATCTTCCAGGCTGCGACTACCAGGATTAAGCCAGAGCATGGGCATGCGGCCGCGCAGAGTATCGGCCAACTCGGGTGCAAGCATAATTTGCCTTGTTAACGGGTGTTGAGCATCATGAAGCTATGGACAACTGCCCAGAGGAAAATGCTCATGTCTTTAATTGGCTGGATATTCGTAGTACTCGCGGTGTTAACCGTCGCGGGTGCACTCTATAAAGTCTACATAACTGCTTACAAAATGCCCATCAGCAAGGAAAAAATGAAGCGAATCAAGGCGCGGCAGGCTGAAGTTGAAGCACAGGAAGCGCGGGAAAAAGAGCAGGATTGACGTTAGAATGTGCCCTTTATTATTCACCGCTCGAGGCAGGTAGCTCCCCAGTATGGTCAATTCACTGCAAGCTCAGTTACTCAAGTCCGGCTTGGTCGACGAGAAGAAGCTCAAACAAGCCCAGCGGGCAAAAAAGAAAGCCGCGAAAAACGAACCGGAAAAGTCTTATGATTCAGCTGCTGCGGTAGATAAAGCCCGTGCAGAGAAGGCCGAGCGCGACCGCGCCCTCAATCAGCAACGCAAGGACGACGCTGCACGCAAGGAACGTGAGGCCCAGGCCAAGCAGTTGATCGAACAGAACAAATTGGACAGGGCCGGCGGTGAGACCGCCTACCAGTTCGCCAGCAAGAACAAGATCAAGAAGATCTATGTCACCGAAGAGCAATTTGGCAAGTTGAGCCGAGGCCAGCTGGGCGTGGTTCGGATGTCAGGCAACTTTGAACTGATACCGATTGAGATCGCGCACAAGGTCAGTGAACGGGCGCCGCAGTGGCCCGTGCATATTGCCAAGGTGGAACAGCAGGCCCCGGCAGAGGATGACCCCTACGCTGCCTTTCAGGTACCGGATGACCTCATGTGGTGAGTCAATAAAGACGTTCACCACATGCTGGTCAAGAGCACTTAGTCAGTATGCTACTGAAGATTACTCTTCGTGCTCTTCCTCTACTTCTTCAGGTGCATCGACGTCACTATCCAACGCCTCGTCATCCTTGATGCGCTCCTGCTTGTCACGCTCTTCTTCTTCATCCGATTTGGAGCATTCCAGCGGCAGCATGAAGGTGCGTGACACATCGATCAGGCCGATATGCTCAATAGTCCGACGGCCAATCAACACCGGATAGGTCATGTCGCCGCGATCACGCAGGGAAAACTGCTCTTCATAGACGCGGTCACCCATACAGATCGACATCTTGACCACGGGACGACGATCCTCGCCACCGGCGCCACGTACCAGAATGCGCCGGAAGACCGGGCGCTCGAACTCCATTTCAATTAATTCGCCAGTGTCAGCATCCTTCACCGGGACGTCGTAGCGGACCCACTGCTTACCCTTGCGCTTGAAATCTTCAATATTGACGGCATGCATGGATGAGGTGAGCGCGCCCGAGTCGACCTTGATCTTGACCGCTGTGTGCTCAGGAAGAATGCGACCCTTCTCAATCCAGCCGACGACGACCTTGTTGTCGATCTGCACTTCTTCCGAGCTCTGTTTACCTTTTTTCTTCTCTTCGGGCTCCGCATGCAGAGCACCGGCAAAGGCGATACTGGCCGTCATCAGGGCGGCCACAAAAGACGTTTTAAAAGCTGATTGCATGGGGAATCCTTTGAAGAGAGTACTGGGTAGACAGGGCAGTTCGGCATAAGTGCCCCCTATCAACCTGTCCGCTTCACTCTGAACGGACGCGGCATTTTAGCCTATTTCCATAAAACGTACAGACTCAGTCGGCGTCAGCTAAGCCATGCAGCGCCAGCAGGCGTGAGAGCTCACCCTGGTTTCTCAACTGCTGAAACAGATCATCCATATAGCTTTTGTCTAGTTTGCCACCACAATGCCGCCAAGTGATTACCCCAGGCTAAATCGGATGCTTATTCGCGGAACAGGTCAGCATTTCCAAGGCCTTTTCGGCCAAATCGTCCAGGCTCATCTGCCCTTGAGGGTTGAACCAGGTGATGGTCCAGGATAATGCGCCAGTCAGCAGACGGCGTAGGACAAAAGGTTCCACCGTTACCAGACCTGTTTCATAAGCCTGCTGCAGCACATCCAGCCAGACGCCTTCATAGATATCACGCAGCCCCAGAATGAGTAACTGACCTTCTTCGGATAACGAACGCCATTCATAGACCAGGACCGACATGGCCTCCCCGGTACCACCCATGATCGATTGCAGCTCGCAGCGAATCAGCGCCAGCAGGCGTTCCCTCGGATCTTCCAGACCTTCGATTGCCATGCGCATCAGCGCAGTATTTCGGTGAATGGTTTCCTCCATCACCGCCCGCAGAATGTCGTCTTTACTTCTAAAGTGATGAAAGATGCTGCCCGACTGAATGCCAACCGCCGCGGCCAGATCACGCACCGTTGTGCGCTCAAAGCCCTTGCTGCTGAACAGATGTGCGGAGGCTTGCAGTAACCGGCCACGCGGCGTAGCCGGGTCGGTCAACAGCCCCGCGGCCATCAGCTCGCCAAGTACTTTTTGGTTATTTTCAGGGGCGCTGTGCTGCATCAGGCTCTCTAGATTCACGAAGGAAAGATGGCATTTACGCCAAACGTCAGTGGGAGGCATTAAACGCTATTCATCATGACTTTTCAAACCAAGCGCTTGCTTGGTAAGGTGAGTTCAGATGCAACGGAGAAGCACATGAATAAAGCTGTACGCATAGGCTGTGCCAGTGCCTTCTGGGGTGATACATCTACTGCGGCAGCCCAGTTGGTCAATGGCGCGCAGCTGGATTATCTGGTGTTTGACTACCTGGCCGAGATCACCATGTCGATCATGGCCGGCGCCCAGATGAAAAACATAGACGCCGGCTATGCCACCGACTTTGTCGAGGTGCTCGAGCCGCTGCTGCCGCAACTGGCCACAGGCGGCATCAGGGTCATCAGCAATGCCGGTGGCATCAATCCCCAAGGCTGCGCAAACGCGCTCCAAGCGGCCTGCCAACGCGCAGGTGTAAACCTGAATATCGCCGTGCTGCTGGGGGACGATCTGCGCCCTCAGCTTCCCACGCTGAAAAGCCAGGGCCTGAAAGACATGTTCAGTGACGAGCCCCTCCCCGCTATATGCGTTTCCGCTAATGCCTATCTGGGCGCACCCGGGATTGTCACCGCTCTGCAGCAGGACGCCGATATTGTCATCACCGGCCGTATCGTGGACAGCGCACTGGTCAGCGCGCCGCTGGTGCATGAGTTCGGCTGGGCCTGGAACGATTACGATCGCCTCGCCCAGGCGGCACTGGCAGGCCATTTGATCGAGTGTGGCGCGCAATGCACTGGCGGCAACTTTACCGACTGGCAGCAAGTACCCGACTTTGAGCACATCGGTTTTCCCATTGCTGAGATAGACCAGACTGGGCGCATATTGATCAGCAAGCCCGACGCCAGTGGCGGGCTGATCAGTCCACTGACGGTAGGCGAGCAGTTGCTGTATGAAATCGGCGATCCGGGTAACTATCTGCTGCCTGATGTCATCTGCGATTTCACCGCGGTCAAGCTCAGGCAAGTCGCGGAAAATCTGGTTGAAGTCACTGGAGCCCAGGGCCGCGCGCCCACCGACCAGTACAAAGTCAGCGCTACCTGGCCTGATGGTTTCAAGTGCACAGCGAGTTGCCTGATGGCCGGGGTAGAAGCCGTGGCCAAGGCGGAACGCGTCAGTCAGGCGATTATCAACAGAACCCGAGAGATGTTTAGCCAACGTGGCTGGGAAGATTACCGCCGGGTGGATATCGAGCTACTCGGCAGCGAGGCTACCTACGGCCCCCAAGCGCGCCGGGGCGACACTCGGGAGGTGGTGATCAAGATGGCGGTCAGCCATACCAACAAGCAGGCGTTGGTGCTGTTCTCCCGAGAGATCGCCCAGGCCGCGACCGGCATGGCACCGGGCTTGACCGGCATCGTCGGCGGCCGACCGACGGTATACCCGATGATTCGACTGTTCTCTTTTCTCATCGACAAAGCCGATTGCGAACTCAGCGTGCAATTGAATGGGCAGACCTCGCCGGTGGGGCTGCCTGACCTGGCAGCCGTCTCAACCGGGCCGGTATCGACCGCAACGGGACCCGCACCACCCCTCAAGGAAACCGCCAAGCTGATGCAGGTGCCCTTGATGCAGCTGGCCGTCGCTCGCTCCGGCGACAAAGGCAACCACAGCAATATCGGCGTCATGGCCCGGCGAGCGGAGTATTTGCCCTGGATCGCAGCGGCTCTGAGCGAGCAGGCAGTCGCCGAGTGGATGGCCCATGTACTGGACCCGCAGCGCGGTCGGGTAACCCGCTGGTATCTACCCGGCTGCCACAGCCTGAATTTTCTGCTGGAAAACAGCCTGGGCGGCGGCGGCGTGGCGAGCTTGCGCATCGATCCGCAGGGCAAGGCTTTCGCCCAGCAGCTGCTGGAAATCCCGATCAGCATTCCGCCCGACTTACTTCAACAACACGCTTGACCAACGTGCTTGATCAGAACAATAACGGGATAAAAACCAATGAGCTACAGCAGCATCTTCAAGCCCGACTTATTTCGAAATCAGACCATCGTAGTCACAGGCGGCGGTAGCGGGATCGGTCGCTGCACCGCCCACGAGCTGGCCTCGCTGGGCGCCCACGTGGTGCTGGTAGGTCGGCAGCCGGAGAAACTGGAAAACACCTGCGCCGAAATCATTGAAGACGGCGGGCGGGCATCCTGGCAGCGCTGTGACATCCGCGAGGAGGAATCCGTGCGCCAGTTAGTCACGACCCTGGTGCAAGAACACGGCGCGATTCATGGACTGGTCAATAACGCTGGCGGACAGTTCCCCTCGCCTTTAGCGGCGATCAGCCAGAAGGGCTTCGAGACCGTCATGCGGACCAATCTGGTCGGCGGCTTTCTGGTCGCCCGCGAGGTGTTCAATCAGAGTATGTGCAAAACCGGCGGGCGTATCGTCAATATGCTCGCCGATATGTGGGGCGGTATGCCGGGCATGGGCCACTCGGGCGCAGCACGCGCCGGTATGGACAACTTCACCAAGACCGCTGCTTTTGAATGGGCGCATGCCGGGGTGACGGTCAACGCCGTCGCACCGGGATGGATCGCCTCCAGCGGCATGGACACCTACGACGGCGCCATGAAGGCAATCATCCCGCGCCTGAAAGACGGCGTGCCGCTCAAGCGGCTGGGCACTGAAGCAGAGGTGGCGGCGGCAATTGTCTTTCTGCTCTCCCCGGCAGCCGCCTTTATCAATGGCGCGAGCCTGCGCATTGATGGCGGTGCCAGCCTGGGCAACGCGGTATGGCCGCTGCCGGCAGCAAAAAACAATGCGCCTTTCGATGGTTTCCACCGCGCAGTGACCCCCGACGTGCTTAAAGAGGGTGACTGATATGCCCATTCTTGAATCGCAAATCAATCCGTCTGACAGTGATTTTGCTGCCAACCGCGAGGCCATGCTTGCCGCCATCGACAGCTTTCGCAGCGTCGAGCAGCAGGTGCTGGACAAGGCCCAGCAGGCCAAGGCGCGCTTTGAACAACGCGGTCAGTTATTGCCACGTGAACGTCTCGGCCTGCTGCTGGACCCCGGCGCCCCCTTTATAGAACTCTGCGCGCTGGCCGGCTACAAGCTGCATGACGACAAGGACGGCACGCTGGCCGGCGGCGGGCTGATCGCCGGCATCGGCTACGTATCAGCGGTGCGCTGCCTGGTGATTGCCAACAACAGCGCGATCAAGGGCGGCACCATTTCCCCCAGCGGGCTGAAAAAATCCCTGCGCCTGCAGCAGATCGCCGCGGAGAACAAATTGCCGGTGATTACGCTTGCGGAAAGCGGTGGCGCCAATCTGAGTTACGCGGCGGAGATCTTCGTCGAAGGCGCGCGGGCCTTTGCCAACCAGGCTCGGCTGTCCGCTGCCGGTATTCCGCAGATCACTGTGGTGCATGGCTCCAGCACCGCCGGCGGTGCTTACCAGCCAGGGCTGTCGGATTATGTGGTGGTGGTACGCGGCAAGGCGCGGATGTTCCTCGCCGGCCCGCCGCTACTCAAGGCCGCGACCGGCGAGATCGCCACTGAGGAACAACTCGGCGGTGCGCAGATGCACGCTGAGGTCGCCGGCACCGCAGAATATCTGGCCGAGGATGACGCCGACGGTGTGCGCCTGGCCCGCGATATTCTCGCCAGCCTGCCGTGGAATGAACGCTTACCGCAGGCTGTCGCCCAGCCTTGGGAGCCGCCATTGCATGACGCCGAAGAGCTGCTAGGCGTCGTGCCGGCCGATCCGAAAACACCCTATGACGTGCGCGAGATTATCGCCCGCATCGCCGATGCGTCGGCCTTTCTGCCGTTCAAGAACGAGTTCGACAGTCAAACCGTTTGCGGCCATTTGAGTATCTACGGTCACCGCTGCGCGCTGATCGGCAACAACGGCCCGATCACGCCCCAGGGTGCAGCCAAGGCCGCGCAATTTATTCAGCTATGTGACCAGAGCAATACCCCGCTGCTGTTTTTGCATAACACCACCGGTTTTATGGTCGGCACCGAGGCCGAGCGCCAGGGTGTGATCAAACATGGGTCGAAGATGATCCAGGCGGTGGCTAACGCCCGCGTGCCCAAGCTGACGCTGGTGGTCGGCGGCTCCTACGGTGCGGGCAACTATGCGATGTGTGGCCGCGGCCTGGATCCACGCTTTATCTTCGCCTGGCCCAACAGCCGCACCGCGGTGATGGGCGGCGCGCAGGCCGGCAAAGTCCTGCGCATCGTTACCGAAGGCAAACACGCCCGCGACGGCAAGACTGCCGATCCGGCGATGCTGGATATGCTTGAGCAGGCCACCGCGCAGAAGCTCGACAGCCAATCCAGCGCACTCTATGGCACCGCCAGCCTCTGGGACGATGGCCTGATCGACCCACGCGACACCCGTACGCTGTTCGGCCTGCTGCTGGATATCTGCGCTGAAGCGGCGGCCCGGCCGCTGTCCCCCAACACCTTTGGCGTTGCCCGCCTGTAATCGGAGATCATCCCATGCTGTTTACCGAAGAACATAACGCCCTGCGCCGCACAGTCAGGCAGTTTATCGACAGGGAGATCAATCCCCATGTAGATGACTGGGAGGCGGCCGGCACTTTCCCCATGCATGAGCTTTTCCGCAAGGCTGGTGATCTCGGCCTGCTGGGTATCTCCAAACCTGAAGCCTATGGCGGCATGGGGCTGGATTACAGCTATTCGATCGTTGCCGCAGAAGAATTCGGCACCATTCATTGCGGTGGCGTGCCCATGGCCATCGGCGTGCAGACGGACATGTGCACCCCGGCCCTTGCGCGCTTTGGCTCGGATGCGCTACGCGAAGAGTTTTTGCGCCCGGCCATCAGCGGTGAATGGGTCGGCTGCATCGGTGTGTCGGAAACCGGCGGCGGGTCGGATGTTGCGAGCATCCGTACCACAGCGCGCAAGGACGGCGATGATTATGTGATCAACGGCAGCAAGATGTGGATTACCAACTCGCCCTCGGCGGACTTCATCTGTCTGCTGGCCAATACCTCCGACGGCAAGCCGCACAGCAACAAGTCGCTGATCATGGTGCCTATGAACACCCCCGGCATCAGCCTGAGCCAGCCACTGGATAAACTCGGCATGCGCAGCTCGGAAACCGCGCAGGTCTTTTTCGACAGCGTGCGCGTGCCCCAGCGCTACCTGCTCGGCCAGGAAGGCGCCGGTTTCATGATGCAGATGGTGCAATTCCAGGAAGAGCGTTTGTTCGGCGCAGCGAATATCCTCAAAGGCCTGGAGCATTGCATCAGCAGCACCATCGCCTATTGCAAGGAACGCCAGACCTTCGGCCAGCCGCTGATCAACAACCAGGTGATTCACTTCCGCCTGGCGGAATTGCAAACCGAGATCGAATGCCTGCGCGCGTTGGTCTACCAGGCCACCGAGCAATACGTGGCCGGCAAGGACGTCACCCAACTGGCCTCAATGGCCAAGCTCAAGGCCGGCAGGCTCGGCCGTGAAGTGACCGACGCCTGCCTGCAGTACTGGGGCGGCATGGGTTATATGTGGGACAACCCGGTCGCCCGCGCCTATCGCGACGTGCGCCTGGTCTCCATCGGCGGTGGTGCCGATGAAATCATGCTCGGCATCATCTGCAAGCTGATGGGCACCCTGCCCGGCAAACGGCCAGCCTCACCCACCCAGCGTGAGGGCACCCAGTGATGACCTACCCTGCCTGCCAGACGTTACTGCTGGACCAGCAGCCCGGCGTGCTGCAAATCACCCTGAATCGGCCAGACAGCCGCAACGCCATGAACCTGACGATGCTTGAAGAGTTGATCGATACCCTGACCATCGCCGCCAATGACGAGCAGCTACGGGCCATCGTTCTGCGCGGCGCCGGTGGTCATTTCTGTGCCGGCGGCGACATAAAGGACATGGCCAACGCCAGAGCCACTGGCCAGAACGCCTACCGCGAACTGAACAGGCACTTCGGCCGTCTGCTGGAGCTGGCCGAGCGACAGCCGCAAGTGGTGCTGGTGGTGCTGGAAGGTACGGTGCTGGGCGGTGGCCTGGGTCTGGCCTGCATAGCGGATATTGCCTTGTGCCTGGAGGATGCCCGCTTCGGTCTGCCAGAAACCAGCCTGGGTGTCATTCCTGCGCAGATCGCACCCTTCGTGGTCAAGCGCATCGGCCTGACCCAGGCCCGTCGCCTGGCGCTGACCGCCGCCCGCTTCAATGGCGACGAAGCGCTACGTCTGGGATTGGTGCACCACAGTGAGAACAATAGCGAGGACTTGCAAATGCAGCTCGACAGCTATCTGCAGCAGATCCGCCAATGCGCACCCCAGGCCAATGCCCGTACCAAACACCTGTTACTGGCCTGCGGCGAGCAGTCGATGCACAGCCTGCTCGACCAGGCAGCCGAGGCCTTTGCCGAGTCCGTCACCGGAGCCGAAGGCGCCGAGGGCACCCAGGCATTTGTGCAGAAAAGACCGCCCAGCTGGGCTGAATAATCGAATGCCCAAGGAATCCGCATGAGCGCCTTCAACTGCATACTGGTCGCCAACCGTGGCGAAATCGCCTGTCGCATTCTGCGCACCGTGCGCGCTCTCGGCTATCGCAGCGTAGCGGTTTATTCCGAGGCAGATGCCGACAGCCTGCATCCGCAGCTGGCTGACCAAGCGATCTGTATCGGCCCGGCGCAGGTCAACCAGTCTTACTTGAATATCGAGGCAATCATTGCTGCGGCCAAGCGCACAGGCGCCGACGCCATCCACCCGGGCTATGGCTTTCTCTCCGAGAACGCCGATTTTGCCGAGGCCTGCGCCCAGGCGAATATCTGCTTTATCGGTCCCTCCGCTGCGGCCATTCGCCTGATGGGCAGCAAACGCCTGTCGAAGATCGCCATGCTCGCCGCTGGCGTTCCCTGCATCCCCGGTTACGAAGGCGCCGCACAGGATGACGAGACCCTGAGCAAGCACGCCCAATCAATTGGCTATCCGCTGATGATCAAGGCCAGCGCCGGTGGCGGCGGTCGCGGTATGCGCCTGGTCAGCGAACCCGGCGAGTTGCTCGCACAACTTCGCAGCGCCCGCTCGGAAGCGCTCAGCGCATTTGGCAGTGATGAACTGATTCTGGAAAAAGCACTGCTGCGGCCACGGCATGTCGAGGTGCAGGTGTTTGGCGATCAGCACGGCAATCTTTTGCACCTGGGCGAGCGTGATTGCTCGGTGCAGCGCCGCCATCAGAAAGTCATCGAAGAGGCGCCCTGCCCGGTGATGACCGCCAAACTGCGCCAACGCATGTGCGATGCCGCAGTCAAGGCCGCCGCCAGCGTTGACTATTATGGCGCCGGCACAGTGGAGTTCATGCTCGACGAGCAGCGTGATTTCTACTTTCTGGAAATGAATACGCGCCTGCAGGTCGAGCATCCGGTGACCGAAATGCTCACGGGTGTGGATCTGGTCGCCTGGCAGATCAGCGTAGCCCAAGGGCGCCCGCTGCCGCTGCAGCAAGAGCAGATAGCCCTGCGAGGTCATGCTATGGAAGTGCGCCTGTACGCCGAAGACAGCACCCGCGACTTTATCCCGCAGACCGGCCAGATTCGCTGCTGGCAGCCCACCGATAGTGCCGGCGTAAGGGTGGATCACGGCCTGAAAGAGGGCCAGATCATCAGTTCCTTTTACGATCCGCTACTCGCCAAGGTGATTGCCCACGGCAACTGCCGTGAAGAGGCCCGCCTGAAACTGATTCGCGCGTTGGAGCAGTCGGTGCTGCTGGGCGTTGTCGCCAACCAGCGCTTCCTGATCAACCTGTTGCAAAGCACCGCCTTTATTTCAGGCGAGGCGACCACCGCGCTGACCACCGAACAATTCGCCGCAGACCCGAGCCTGACGCCGCAACCACCCTCCGCTCCGGAACTGGCAATGGCAGCGGCCCTTCTCTTTCAACAGTCCGCCGCGCGCTACCGGATGCCGGGCTGGAGCAACAGCGCAAGTCTGCCCAGCCGCTACTTGCTTGAGCATGCAGGCGAAATATATCCGGTTTATCTCACACCGAAAGCCCCCACTACCCCCGGCTTGATGCAGGCCCGCGTCGGCGAGCAACTGCTCGAACTCAAGTTACCAGCTCTTGATCAGCCGCCATCCTGGATTGAGCTCGACGGCGTGCGCATGCCCCTGGCCTATCGAATCGATGGTCAGCAGATCTGGCTCAAGGGCGAAAACGGCAGTCTGACGTTACGGGATGCCAGCCAGCGGCCAGCCAGCACTGCACAGTCATCCGACAGCAACAGCCTGCATGCACCGATGGACGGCGCCATCGTCAGCGTACTTGCCAGCGAAGGTGATCAGGTCAGCCGCGGGCAACTGCTCATGGTGATGGAAGCGATGAAAATGGAGCATCAGCTCAAAGCCGGCTGCGACGGCGTTATCTCCAGCGTCGCGGTCAGCGCCGGGCAACAGGTGCGGCATCGTCAGCGGTTGCTGGAAATCAGCCCATAACGCTTTGGCCAATAGTGCTCGATAGATGCCAGCTATACAGATCAATGCCTATTGAATCAAAGCGCAAATGCCGTCAAATTGACATCATTGGCGCCAAGAAAATATCGCTCAGGTTTTTCCTCCGGCTGCCGACATAGATTGCAGGATGTGTCAGGTCATTAGACCCTTAATAAAAATAGCAGTTGGCCGCGGTAACCTGGAGGTTGTAGATGAATTTGTTGCGCCGGATAAAGATCAGTCAAAGGATCTGGTTGATACTCATCGTTGCGCTGGCAAGTATGACCTTGCTCGCCGTGGTCTCGCTTCTGAGCATGCGTGAAGAGTTTCGCCAGGCGGAGATTACCAAGGCCACCCATCTGGTGGAGAGCGCCCATGACATGATGGCGTATTTCCACAGCCTGGAAGTCAGCGGCGAGCTAACCGGCGAACAGGCTCGTCAGCAAGCGCTGGCCGCATTGCGCGGGCTCCGCTATGACGAAAAAGAATACTTCTGGGTCAATGACATGGACAACGTCATGATTATGCATCCCATGGCGCCACAGACCGAAGGCATGGACCTGAGCAACATCAACAGTTCCACCGGCGGCAGTAACGTCATCGTTGACATGGTCAACATGGCCCGTACGCAAAGCACCGCTTTTATCGAGTACACCTGGACCCGCCCCGGGCAGGAACCCGGTGAAGATGTAGGCCAGGACAAGATCGCCGCCTTCAAGCATTTCAAACCCTGGGATTACATGGTCGGTACCGGCATCTTTATCGAAGATATGGAGGCCAAGTTCCGTGATGAGGTGATCCGTCTGCTGCTGATTATCACCGGCATTACCGCAGTCATGATCGCTATTCTGTTCGTCATTGGCAGCAGCATCTCCAAACCGCTGAACCGCGTGGTCGAGGCCATGCGTGACATTGCCAGCGGCGAAGCCGACCTGACGCGCAAACTCGATGATGACGCCAGAGACGAGCTGTCTCTACTGGCTCTGCACTTCAACACCTTCACCGCCAATTTGCGCGGCATTGTGCAACAGCTAGGCGACAGTGCCAGGCAGTTGATCAGCGCGGGCCAGCAATTGGACCAGATCAGTGATAACAGCCTGCGCGGCATGACCAGCCAATCCGAACGTATGGAGTTGATGGCGACCGCGATCAACGAGATCACCTATGGTGTACAGGACGTCGCGCAGAACGCCAACGCCGCCGCTCAGGAAGTGGAAAATGCCAATGAAGGCGCCAACAACGGTCGCGTTCAGGTAGAGAAAACCATCGAGCAGATCCAGCATTTGTCTGGCAGCGTGAAGACCGCTGTGCAGCATATGGAAACCCTGTCCAGCGATGCCAACGAGATCACTTCGGTACTGGACGTTATCCGCAACATTGCCGAGCAGACCAACCTGCTGGCACTCAACGCGGCTATCGAGGCGGCACGGGCCGGGGAAATGGGTCGTGGCTTTGCGGTGGTTGCTGATGAGGTGCGTAACCTGGCTCAGCGCACGCAGAAGTCCACCGAAGAAATTCACAACATGATCAGCAAACTGCAGACCAACACCCAGGTGGTGGTCGACGTGATCAATCAGAGCGACAAGTATTCCGAGCAGAGCGTCGAACAGGTGAATGCTGCGGGTGCTGCGCTGGAACAGATTGCCCATTCCATGCAGCAGATGGTCGCGCTGAACGCTTCGATTGCCAGTGCCACCACCCAACAGTCAACCGTGGTCGAAGACGTTAACCGCAACGTGACCGAAGCGGCCGAACTGGCCCGCGAAACCACCGAAGGTGCGCAGCAAACCGCCGAAGCCAGCCAGCATCTGACCCAGTTGGGCAAGCAGATCGACGGTCTGGTAAGTCGCTTCCGGATCTAGACCCGGAAGCTTCAAGCGGCCTTTAGAGCACCATCACCGCTAACCAGCCAAAGGCAATCAATGGCAGGTTGTAGTGCAGGAAGGTTGGCACCACCGTGTCCCAGATATGGTTGTGCTGACCGTCTACGTTCAAACCCGCAGTCGGGCCCAGAGTTGAGTCTGACGCGGGCGAGCCGGCATCGCCCAGTGCGGCCGCAGTGCCCACCAGCGCGACGATGGCCAATGGACTGAAACCCAGCTGCATGGCCAACGGAACATAAATCGCCGCGATGATCGGGATGGTCGAGAACGACGATCCAATGCCCATGGTGATCAGCAGACCCACCAGCAGCATGAGCAATGCAGCCAGTGCGCGGTTATCACCGATGATGCCCGCCGAGCTGTCCACCAACGTCTGAATGGACCCGGTAGCACGCATGACCTCGGCGAAGCCCGCCGCGGCGATCATGATGAAACCGATCATCGCCATCATCTTCATGCCTTCGGTAAAGACGTCATCGGCTTCACGCCAGCGCACCACACCGGAGATGGAAAAAATCACAAAACCGGCCAGCGCACCAATGATCATCGAGTCCAGCCACAGCTGCACCGCAAAGGCGGCGACCACCGCCACTAGCGCGACCAAAAGCGAGCGCGGGTTGTAGCCCTTTTCCAGGCGCTCGACCGTCTCTATTGGTGTCACATCGTACTCACGTGGCCGGCGGTAGCTGATAAACACCGCTACGCCCAAACCCAGCAGCATCCCCAGTGCCGGCAAGGCCATGGCCTGCATCACGTTCACACCTTCGATCTCACTGCCACTCTCGGCCACGTTCGCCAGCAGGATGTCATTCAGAAAGATCCCGCCAAAGCCGACCGGTAGAAACATATAGGGCGTTATCAGGCCGAAGGTCAGTACACAAGCCACCAGACGGCGATCCAATTTGAGGCGCGCCATGACGAACAGCAAGGGCGGCACCAGCAGCGGGATGAAGGCGATATGGATCGGCAGAATGTTCTGCGAAGAGATCGCCACCGCCAGCAACACCATGAGCAACAGCCCACGCAACATGCCCTGCCCGCCCGATTCCTGGCGGTTGACCAGAATCAGGGCCTTGTCCGCCAGCGCATGGGCCAGGCCGGACTTGGCAATCGCCACCGCGAAGGCACCCAGCAGGGCGTAGCTCAGCGCCACATTGGCGCCCTTGCCCAGGCCGCCCTGAAAGGCCTCTAACGTGGCTTCAAGGCCCAGGCCACCCATCAGGCCACCGACTACCGCGCCGATGATCAACGCGACTACTACATGCACGCGGCACAGACTCAGGGCCAGCATCACCGCTACAGCGGCTATCACAGCGTTCATTGTCCAGTTCTCATATCAAGGAAGGAAGGCAATTGCCGAAGGGCGCGTACTCTGCCGTAAGCTGCGAGAACTGTCAAAAAGCCCGGGGCAAAATTGCTCGTCAGACTCCTTCGATAGTTTCGATCACTTTTTTGCGCTATTGCCCTGCCGCCAGCAGCGCTAGCATGTCGCGCATCATCCATTTCAGAGGACGCCCCATGCTCAATGTCGCCATCGTCGCCGGCAGCAGTCGCAGCAACAGCCAGACCGCCAAAGTAGCGCGTTTTATGCGCCAGGCGCTGATCAGTCAGCATCAACTGGATGCCGAACACGTATCGGTAATCGACCTGGGCAACTATCCGTTACCGCTGTGGCCTGCAGAAGATACTGGCCCTTGGAGCATGTTTGAAAAGCAACTGGCCAAGGCCGATGCGCTAGTGATTCTTGCTCCCGAATGGCACGGCATGGCCTGTCCGGCCATCAAGAACTTCTTCCTGTATGCAACCAAGGCGCAGCTGGCGCACAAGCCGGCGATGTTGGGCGGCATTTCCTCAGGCGTTGGCGGCGCCTATCCGATCAGCGAACTGCGTGCCTCCAGCTACAAGAATTGCCGGCTTTGTTACATCCCCGAGCACCTGATCGTGCGCAACGTGGAGAACGTGCTGAACATGCCTGAACCGGTCGCTGAGGATGACCGCCGTATTCGCGCCCGAATGGATTACAACCTGGATATCCTGCTGCGCTATGCTCAGGCGCTCAAACCTTTGCGCAGTGAAATCGACATGAGCAATCCGGATTTTGCCAACGGCATGTGAGCCCACCCACCGCGCTTTTATGACTGAAAGTGCGGCACCCTGCTAAAGTCTAATAGCCGCTGGCCGTCACGATTGACGTCGCTGTCAGCGGCATCGAGCTGTCAAAAACAACTGTTTCGCCGCGAGGTCGATCAGCCTCTCGAGGGTCGGTCTGGGCCGAATTATGACAGTTCGACGAATGTCTTAGAGAGCATCTCCTGCTTAAGTGCTTTATTTGTTTCCGCGCCCGGCGAGCACCGGCCTGCACTTGATCACACCAGGAGAACAATAATGAAGCATGTGAAGACCAACGCCCTGGCAGCTGCTGTGGCCCTTACTCTGGCAGCTCCCCTAGCCACCACCGCCAACGCGGCTGGTTTTATCGAAGACACCAAAGCGTCGCTGCAACTGCGCAACTTCTATTTCAATCGCGATTTCCGCTCCACTCCTCCCGGCGCTGCGTCCAAAGCTGAAGAATGGGCTCAAGGCTTTATCTTGCGAGCTGAATCAGGCTACTCGCAGGGCGTTGTCGGTTTTGGCCTGGATGTTTATGGCGCTGCGGGGCTTAAGCTCCACTCCGAGGACGACACTGCCGGTACCGGCTTGCTGCCCAGCGCTTTTGGCAACGAAGGCCCGGATGGTTACAGCCACATTACCGGCACGGTAAAAGCCAAGGCCTCCAACACCGTCCTCAAGGTCGGTAATTTGTTCCCGACCATTCCGATAGCCCAGGCCAGCGACATCCGTCTGTTGCCACAGACTTATACCGGCGGCGCCCTGAGCATGGGTGAGATCGAAAACCTGGATGTTCAGGCCGGCCAGCTGCGCCAGGTCAACTACCGCGCCAGTACGGATCGTCAGGACATCGGCGCGACTGTGGGCGGTACTTCTGATCGTTTCAACTACCTGGGGGGTACCTACAAGTTTACTGAAATCGGCTCGACCCTCGGTTTGTGGCGTGGCGAACTGGACGATGTGTACGAGCAGAACTTGGTTAACCTGATTCAGACGGTCAGTCTGGGTGACTGGGCGTTGGGTGCCAATCTGGCGTACTTTGATACGTCCGACAACGGCAATCAGCCGCTCGATATCGATCACCAGATGAAGTCGATTATGCTCTCAGCCGGAACGGGCCCACACGTGTTCCGCCTCGGCTACCAGCACAGCGACGGTGACACCGCGTTCCCCTACCTTGCCGAAAACAACCCCTATATCGCCAACTATATTCAGATTCTGGACTTTGCTCGCTCAGACGAAAAATCCTGGCAGGCACGCTACGATCTGGACTTTGCGCAATACGGCATCCCCGGCTTGAAGGGTCTGATCCGCTACGTTAGCGGCGACAACTTTACTGCTGTTGGCGGCGGAGAAGGCAAGGAATGGGAACGGGATATCGACTTCACCTACACCATTCAGTCCGGCCCGCTGAAGAACGTAGCGCTGCAATGGCGTAATGCGATGGTGCGCTCTAACGCAGCTACGGGTGATCTGGATGAAAACCGTCTGA
Source organism: Halopseudomonas pelagia (assembly GCF_009497895.1). Lineage (NCBI taxonomy): Bacteria > Pseudomonadati > Pseudomonadota > Gammaproteobacteria > Pseudomonadales > Pseudomonadaceae > Halopseudomonas > Halopseudomonas pelagia. The sequence goes on from NZ_CP033116.1 coordinate 3,246,074, forward strand.
TCGTCAACTACACCATTCCTTTGATGTAATCGTCTTTGTATTGCAAAAAAGCCCGAGCAAATGCTTGGGCTTTTTTATGATTTCGGAGTTTGGGGACATGCTGTGGCTTGGGATTGAGTGCTGTGGCGATCTTGACCTGGCCCCGTCCAGGACACGCTCCAAGCCGTCCCTGGGGCTCGTCATCGCACATCCCTGTGCTCTGACGGTCCTGGACGGGGCCAGGTCAAGACCGCCAATCAGACACCGAGCGTGCGACAAGAAAACCCGCTTTTATGGTTCAGACTACTCAATGCTCTCGGGCGTTGCTGGCTGTTAGCCTGTGCGCGTACCGTCGGCGCACAGGGATGTGCGCCGCCGAGCCCCAAGGATGGCTTGTAGCGTGTCGCGCACAGGCTAACAGCCAGCGGCGCCCCTGCACGGGACTGGACACAACCTACGCTTAGAAAAAGACCCAATTAGTCATCAGACACAGACCCAATCTTGTGAATGGCCAAATCCGCACCCATGAACTCGTCTTCTTCGTTCAGACGAATACCCGCGGTAGCCTTGATCACGCCGTAAACCAAAACACCGCCTGCCAGCGCAAAAATGGCACCAGCCAGCGACCCGACCACCTGGGAAACCAGACTGACACCACCCAAACCGCCCAGCGCCTGAGCGCCGAAGATACCTGCCGCTACACCACCCCAGACGCCACACAGTCCGTGCAGGGGCCATACACCGAGCACGTCATCGATTTTCAACTTGTTCTGGGTAAGGATGAAGGTCCAGACAAATAGCCCGCCGGCAATTGCACCCGTGGCCAACGCACCGATCGGGTGCATGATGTCCGAGCCGGCGCATACCGCCACCAACCCTGCCAGCGGGCCGTTGTGCAAAAAGCCGGGGTCGAAGCGGCCGACCAGCAGCGCGGCTAACGTCCCGCCAACCATCGCCATCAGCGAATTGACGGCCACCAGACCACTGATGCCATCGATGGTTTGCGCCGACATCACGTTAAAGCCGAACCAGCCGATGGTCAGGATCCAGGCTCCCAGTGCCAGAAACGGAATATTCGATGGCGGCATAGCCACCACATGCCCGTCGCGGTAGCGCCCGCGCCGTGCACCCAGCATCAGCACCGCGCCCAGCGCCAACCAGCCGCCGACCGCATGCACTACAACCGAGCCGGCAAAGTCATGGAAGGGCGCGCCAAAGCGTGCTTCCAGCCAGCCTTGAAAGCCCATGTTGCCGTTCCATACCAGGCCTTCGAAAAAAGGATAGATAAAGCCGACTATCAACAGCGACGCCACCAGTTGGGGCGCGAAGCGTGCGCGCTCGGCAATGCCGCCAGAGATGATCGCCGGGATGGCTGCAGCAAAGGTCATCAGGAAGAAGAATTTAACCAGCGAATAACCGTTCTGGTCGGTCAGCGCCTCGGCCCCCTGAAAAAAGGTCACGCCGTAAGCTATCCAGTAGCCGATGAAAAAGTACGCCAAGCCAGAGATGGCAAAATCACTGATGATTTTCGATAGCGCGTTAACCTGGTTCTTTTGCCGTACAGTGCCTACCTCAAGAAACGCAAAGCCGGCGTGCATGGCCAGAACCATAATCGCGCCCATCAAAATGAACATGGTGTTGGCGCCATGCATTAGTGTTTCCACAGCGCTGTGCAGGTTTTCCATAGCGAGCCTCTTTTATATGAAAAACGCACCAGATAAATGCATGAATACCTGTTTCAGCGTCTAAATGGTGCGCATCACACCAGCGCGACACCAATAGGAATTACGCATAAATTCTGTCCGGTGAATTTTTTCTATGTTTTTCAGACATTTATTAAGGGTGTAGGTTACTGGCTGAATGGATTGGCACCATAATCGTGCGCACCATCTGCAATAACTCACCACAAGAGTGCAAACGCCATACCAAGATGATTTCAACGCACCAATAACAGACAGGATAGATTTCAACTAAAGGCAGGCGGCCGTCTAAACCCGGTAATGCCACCGCGTTCATTTCCCTTGGCTATAATCTTGCATGCACCGCCCAGCCGCTGTCCCTCTCAATTGGAGTAAGTTGTGTTCAATGGTCAACCACTGCCGTTTTTTCAACCGCTGATCGATACCGCCACCGGTCGCATTGCTGGCTACGAAGCCCTTGCCAGGCTTCGCGACGAACAGGGCCAGATTGTCAGCGCCGGCCCGCTGTTCACCGACCCCGGTGTAGACCCTGACGATCTGCTGGAACTCGACAGAACGATCCGGCGCATGGCTCTGGAAGCCTTCAGGGACAACCCCGATGGCTTTATCAGCATCAATATCTCGCCGCTATGGGTCAGCCGGCTTGAACCGGGCAAGCCCTTGCCCAGCCTGCAACTCCTGGAAGAAATAGGCCTGCCGCCGGAACAGGTGGTCTTTGAAATCACTGAGCTGCAAGGGGACCTTCAGGAGCTCACGGACGCCGTACGTCGCTATCGAGAAGCAGGCATCCGCATTGCGATAGACGACTTTGGCGCTGGTTATTCCATGCTGGATCGCGTGTTGGCCCTGGAGCCGGATATTCTCAAACTGGATATACAGCTATTCCGTCAGGCCGCCAGCGGCAACGGCAATAGCGGCGATTTCGTCAAGGCTCTGGCTTTGATGGCGGAAAAGAGTGGCTGCTGGATTATTGCTGAAGGGGTGGAAACCGAACAGGAGCTGCACTTTGCTCTGGAATGTGGCGCGCGTTATGTGCAGGGCTACCTGTTTGCTCGCCCCGCGGAGAACTTTCTCCCGCCCGATGCGGTACAAGCAGAATTCTCACGCATGCGTGATGACTACGCGGCAGGCAAGCTGGCAGAGCGCGCGAAACTGATGGAACTGCGCAACTCGCTCTCGGTACTCTTCGGTGATTTAAGACAATGGCTGGCCAAGGGCGGCAAACCGACCGACCTGCCCTCGCCCAAAGCCTACCCCTGGCTACTCCGCTGTTTTCTCTGCGATGCCCATGGCACGCAGATTTCGCCCAACTATGAGTGGACCAATAATAGCTGGCAGGCTGACCCCCGCTACCTGGATCACAACTGGTCCTGGCGCCCCTACTTCTATCAGATCCTCGCCGAAGCCGGGCAAGACAGCCGGGTGATCCTGTCCAACCGCTATAGGGACGCCACAACCAACCAGTACTGCATCACCTCAGGGCTGTTCATCGACAACAGTCGACATCTGCTGCTGGTCGACATCGATACAGCATTGATCTGATCAACCTGACCACGGATCAGTTCTGCCAGGGCAGCACCACTGTCACCTCGAGGCCGCCCAGGGCGGCCTCTGCCAAGGTCACCTGCCCGCGGTAAACCTCGACCAGATCACCGACAATAGCCAAACCCAGACCTTGGCCGTTGACGGTTTGGTCAAGCCGCTGACCCCGACGCAGGATCCGCGCGTGTTCTTCTTCCGGCACGCCGGGACCGTCATCACGGACATGCAAGATCAGCTCCTTGTGGTTCAGTGCGCATTCGAACTGCACTGTTGCCCCCGCCCACTTGCAGGCGTTATCCAGCAAGTTGCCTAGTAGCTCGAGCATATCTTCGCGTTCAAACGGCCAGTCCGCAGCCGCCTGGGGATGAATCAAGGTTTGCATGCGTACCTTGTCACCATGAATACGCTCCAGTGACTCCAACAGCCAGGGTAGATCCTCAGCGGCGTTGAAACGTCGTCCGGCCTGGCTTTCCGGCGCCAGTCTGGCGCGCTGCAAGGCGCGCTCCATCTGCCCGCGCATCGACACCAATTGAGTTTTCAGCGCTTGCACCTTGTCCTCTGGCAGGCGTCCGGAGCATTCGCCTACCAGCGTTTCCAGGACCGCCAACGGCGTTTTCAGTGCATGGCCAAGGTCTGCCTGGCCACTACGCGATCGTTTGATGATCTGCTCCACCTGGCGACCCAGATGATTGATCTCGGCGACCAGAGGCTGCAGCTCCTCAGGCACTTCTTCACTGAGCTGCAGGCGCTTGCCAACATGCCACTCGGCTAACTCCCCCCGCGCGCGGCGCAACGGCAGCAGCGCGCGCCTGAGTAGCAATTGCTGGACCAGCAGGCTGATCAGAATGGCTACGCCGCCCAGCCCCCAGATCAGCCAGCGAGTCCGATCAAAGGCTTTGAGCAATGGCAGGTAATCGATGGCGACGCTGATCCGCACCGCCTCTTCTGGCAGCTCGTAGCGCCCGGACCAGACCAACAGCTGTTGATCATCCGGGCCAGCTACCAGAGTGTTGTGCAGGCCTTCGGCGTCCAGCGGCAGGCGGGTGTCCCAGAGTGAGCGCGAGCGCCAGCGCTCGCCGGCGTCGATGACAAAATAGCGCCCTGAATACAGCCGCTGATAATCCGGATCAATCCGTTGCACATCCAGATACAGCCCGTCGGGACCGGAACGCAGGGCGGTCAGCAGGCTATCGGTTTCCCGCTGCAGCACCGTAGTCAGGTAGCCGCGCAGGGCCTGATCGAACAGCCAGACACTACCCTGCCCCACCAGCATGACGGTGGCCAGCATGATCGCAATCAACCCCAGGCCCAGTTGCCGGCCAATGCTTCTCACTGCGCGCGCCCGCAAAATATGTAACCTTGCCCACGCCGGGTCTGGATACTGTCGCGACCGACCTTGTGACGCAGGTGATTGATCTGTACTTCGATCACGTTGGAATCGCGTTCGCTTTCATATTCATACAGATGCTCGGACAACCGCGTTTTCGACAACAACTGGCCAGTGTGCAGCATGAAATAGCGCAGCAGCTTGAATTCGGTAGCAGACAGTTGCACAGCGTCCAACCCTGCTCCAGACACCTGCTGCTTGCTTTCATCCAGCGCCAGACCGCCCGCCTGCAATAGCGCTTGCGGTTGACGCCCGTGGCTGCGCCGCAGCAATGCCTGCACCCGCAGCAGCAGCTCCTCGGAGTGGAAGGGTTTGATCAGATAATCATCCGCGCCGGCGCGCAAGCCCTCGACTCGCTCGCTCCAATTGCTGCGGGCGGTCAGTATCAGCACTGGCAAGGCGACTCCGGCGGCGCGCCAACGCGTCAGAATCTCCAGCCCATCCATCCCCGGCAAACCCAGATCCAGAATGCACAGATCATAAGGCTCCTGTTCACCCAGAATCAGCGCATCGCGGCCGTCGGCACGCCAGTCCACCGCGTAACCAGCATCCTTGAGCACAGCACACAGACTGTCCGCCAGCTCGACGGTGTCCTCCACCAGTAACAACCGCATCAATCTTCCTCATCGATATCCAACAGCTTGCCCGTCACCGCATCGTATTCCAGCTCCAGGACTCGGTGCGCGTTGGTGACGATTTCCAACTCATAGACATAGCGCCCATCGTCCCACTCCAGTTCCGCCTCCAGAAAGCGCCCGGGGAAGCGTTCGAGCGCATCGTCGAGAAATTCCTGCAGGGGTTTGACCACGCCCTGCTCGACCAGATACAGCGCTTCATCCTGATCGATATCCCGCCCTGCGTAACTGACTGTGGCCCAGCCCAGCGACAAACTTAACAGCGCCCAACAGAAAAAGCCGCGCAAGGCGGCTTTCTGGTTACTGCGGGAACGATTAGCTGTCTTTTTCATTCTTGAGAATTTCAGCATTGGTAGCATCCATATCAATATCCCACTCTGCACCTTGTGCATCGCGGATTTCGACTTTGTAGATATAACGGCCGTATTCCTGCTCCAGCTCGGTATCAGTAATGGTACCGGCCTGAGTGGCCAGGGCTTTTTCGTTCAATTTGTCAAAGGACTGAATAGTACCGTCAGTGATCAGCTTTTGAGCTTCATCAATGCGTACGTCATCGGCCAACACAGCAGCACTACCCAGAGTCAGAACAGCAGCACAGGACATTGCGATAAGATTTTTCATACTATAGATCTCCGTTGTTTGAGTACGCTTGCATACTAGTAGCCCAAGCTGAAGCCAAACTTAAAAACGGTCGGTCCTGGAAAAACAGGCTGCAACAAGGATACCGCATGACCGCAATACATATTTCATCCCCGGCACTGGAACTACGCGCCGGCCATCAGGCACTAGTGCATATCCGTGAGCAAGGGCTGCAGCCGGCTGACGTGCACATGATCCCCGGTGCTGCCGGCGGCCCCAAGGCGCTGGGCATTCAGGGTCTGGATCTGGCCCTGTTCGGTGACTGGCTGCCGCGCACGCCACAACCGCGCAGCCTGATTGGCGCATCGATTGGCAGTTGGCGGTTTGCCAGCGCCTGCTTGCCCGATCCGGTAGAGGGTCTTCGTCGGCTCGGCGAGCTGTACACCAGCATGCAGTTTCCCAAGGGCATCAGTATGGCGCAGATCAGCCAGCGCTGCGGAGCCATGCTCGACGACCTGCTGGGTGGGGATGCGCACAGCATTCTGCACAACCCCCAGTACCATCTGAACATCATGGTGGTGAAAAGCCTGGGCCTGCTGCAACACGATACGCGCTCGCGGCTGGGTTTGGGGCTGGGCGGGGTGATTGGCGCCAACCTGCTGGGCCGCCGACATCTGAAGCGCTATTTCGAACGGGTGATCCTGCATGATCCGCGTCAGCGTCCGCCGTTGGCGGACCTGGTCGACTTTCCCAGTGAGCACATCAGTTTAAACACCGGCAACCTGCGCTCTGCGTTGATGGCCTCCGGCGCCATCCCCTGGGTTATGCAGGGGGTACGCGATATTCCCGGCGCTCGCCTTGGCGTCTATCGGGATGGCGGTCTGCTCGACTATCACCTCGACCTGCCTTACCAGGCCCCCGGCGTGGTGCTTTACCCGCACTTTCTTGATCGCGTTGTCCCTGGCTGGTTCGACAAGAGCCTGCCCTGGCGTCGGGGTAATCTCGAGCAGTTGAAAAACGTGTTGTTGATGTCGCCCTCGCGCGACTATCTCGCCAAATTACCCTTCGGCAAGTTGCCGGATAGGCGCGACTTCAATCGTTTTCTCGGCGATGACGCTGGCCGCCAGCGTTACTGGCGCACCGCCATGGCCGAGAGCCAGCGGCTCGGCGATGAATTTCTCGAATTGGCTGACTCAGGAAAAATGCATGAACGCATCAAGCCGCTGTAACAGTAGGGACCTGCAATCACCTGGTCGATTGGCCGCGTGAGGCGCCAACTGGCGCTGCCCATGGATAGCAGGCATGCCTTGGACGATGCGCTGATCCTGGCGCGGCTGGCCATCGCCTACGCCCTGCTCGCCCTGTTCAGCCATCATGCCGCAGCCCTGTTGATGCAATTGAGCGGCATCCGTTGGCATATCGATACGCAATTCCTGCTGCTGGATGCGCTGTTTGCCGGGTTAGTCATTCTGGGCAGCCTGATTATTGCCTGGTTACTTTCACCGCGCCAGCCGATGCCCTGGCTCTGGGGCGCCGGCCTCTCGTTGCCCGGTTTGCTGCTAGCCAGCCTGTTTGCTGTTGCCATGGTGCTGGGCGCAGATCCGCTCGCCAGCTGGCTGGATATCCGCCTACCCATCGCGTTGGAGCCCGAAGCACCCAGTCGGCCCCAAGCCATTACACCGTTGCTCGATCTACCCTGGCCGCGCCTGATAGCCGGGCTACTGATCGCCATCCTCTGGGTACCGATCGCCGAAGAAGTGGTCTTTCGCGGCTGGTTATTCAAGTCGCTGCAACGCACCCGCCCGGGCATTTGGCTGGCATTGCCAGTGACCACGCTGATCTTTGCCTTAATGCACAGTTTCTACAGCCCCGGGGGCGTGTTGGTGATTGCCTTGCTCGGCGCCCTGCTCGGCTGGCTGCGCTGGAAATACGACCAGTTGATCCTGTGCATTGCTGCCCACGCGCTCTACAACGGCCTGACGCTGCTACTGGTAGCGCTGGAATGAGGCGCCGGGCTGGCAAGTAAATGTTGGATAAAATGCGGCACCTGGGCTCCGGCGGTCGTGCGCCAAACCAGCATCAGCTCCTTGTTCAAGCCAGCCCCCGCCAGAGGAATAGCACAGAGCGCACCCCTCTCCACCTCTTGCGTTACAGTAGACGCAAGCACCAGCGAAATACCCAGCCCTGCACGTACCGCCTGCTTGACCGCTTCGGTGCTGCCCAATTGCATGGACACGCTGGGAAGCTGATCAGCGCGTGCGAAGAACTCAGCCAGCAGCCGCCCGGTACCCGTACCGGATTCTCCGCCTATCAGTGCCATACCGGCGAGATGTTCCGGCGTAATCTCTGCCAGGCAGGCGAACGGATGATCCGGCGGCACAATCACCACCACAGGCTCATTGCGCCACGGCCGGGACTCGAAGCCATCGAGCGGCTGCCACCACTCCATTACCGCCATATCGATCTCAGCCTGGCTCAGCTTCTGCGCAATAGTCGGATTGTTGTCGATCACCAGGTCGAGTGCGGCATCGCCTTGCTCGGCCAAAAACGACCGTACGTGCGGTTGCAGCAGATAGATGCCGATATTGGAGCTGGCACCGACCCGCCACTGCTCGCCATGCACCGCTGCCAGTGCACGCTGGTTCAGGCTCAGCATGCTCAGGGCAAAAGGCATCAACCGCTGGGCCCCCGCAGTGGGGTGGCAGCCACTGCGGCCGCGCTGCACCAGGGCGATACCCAGTTGCTCCTCAAGCTTCTGGATATGCTGGGTCACCGTAGGCTGGGCCAACCCCAGGCTGTCAGCAGCGGCCTTGAAACTGCCCTGCTGAAACAAGGTAACCAAGGTATTGATCCAGGTGAGGTTCAACATACAACCGCCCGGGGATTGACCGGCCGATTAGCCGCGTCCTGCGGCTCCTCGCCCAGCAGCACCTGCAAAATGTTATCCGCGGCGCGACGCTCTATCGCCAGCCTCACGCGGCTGACGGCTGATCCAATATGGGCACTGAACAGGGTATTGGGGTGGGCCAGCAGGTCCGGATCAATGCAGCGCGGCCGCCCTTCCAGAGCCCAGTCTTCCATTTCGAATACATCGGCTGCATAGCCCGCCAGGTGTTCGTTTTGCAGCGAGCTCAATACGGCTTTCTCATCAACTACCGAGCCCCTGCAGGGATTGATCAGAAAGGCCCCAGGTTTCATCTGCGCGAGTCGCGCGGCGTTCAGCGTGTGCAACGTTCTGGGCGTCAATGCCAATGCCAGGATCACCACGTCGGACTCCTCGAGCAGCGTATCCAACGCGCAGTGTTGCATCTCCAGCGCCGTCTCTTGCGCCTTATCCAGCGGCTGTACCTCACTGTAGCAAATCTGCGCACCCCAGCCCTTGAAGCGCTGAGCCAGGGCTTGGCCAATCGCGCCCATACCGATGATGCCCAGACGCGTACCTTCGATACCCAGCCCGTAGAACTGCGGCCGCCAGCCCTGGAACTGCCCCGTGCGCACATACGCGTCAGCGGCCCTGACCTGACGTAGCAAGCCGATCGTCAGTCCCACTGTCAATTCTGCCGTCGGCACTGTCAGCAGGTCCGGCACAAAGGTCAGCCACACACCACGTTCGCTACAGGCCTGTGTATCGAAGTTATCGAAACCCTTGAGCGCCGCGCCTATCACCTGCAGATGTGGGCAGGCGTCAAGAAAATCAGCCCCGACACGGTCCGGCATGAACGCCATCATCGCCTGGGCATCGCGGACCCGATGTAGAACTTCCTCGGGCGGCAGCGTGTCATCGCTTTGGTTGGTGATTAATTGGCAATGCGGCGCCAGCATGTCGAGCACTTCCTGATGTACCCGATGCGTAATGACTACACGTGGTTTCATAAAATTCTCTTATTTGAATGCTTTACGCAGGCGGCCACTGAGGGCGTCAACCAGGGTGACCATCAACAGGATGACCAACAGAATGGCGAACACTTCCTGGTACTGCATGATGCGCAGCGAGCCCATGAGCTCGAAGCCGATCCCGCCTGCGCCAACCATGCCCATCACCGTGGACGCGCGGAAGTTGTATTCCCAGCGGTAGATGGATACGTCCGCGAACTGCGGCATCACCTGGGGCAGCACCGCGTGATAGAGCACCTGCAATGGCGAGGCGCCCGCCGCCCTGGCCGCCTCTACCGGGGCTTCATCCACATGCTCAATCGCTTCAGCAAAAAACTTGCCGACCATGCCTATCGAGTGCAGACCCAACGCCAGTACGCCCGGCAACGCGCCAAAACCCACGGCGGCCACAAAGATGATGCCCATGATCAGCTCTGGCACCGAACGCAATGCATTCAGCAGTACGCGTGCAAGCTGGAACACCACTGGGTGAGGCGACGTATTGCGTGCCGCCAGAAACGCCAGAGGCAGCGAAAACAGCACTGCCACGGCCGTACCAGCGATACTCATCGCCAGGGTATCCACCAGTGGCAGAAACCAGTCGGCTGCGTTGCCAAAGTCGGGGGGGAAGGACTCCCCCGCCAGTGTCATGATCGCCGGTACACCCTCGGCGAGTGTGCCTGCGTTCAACAAGCCGACATACCAGGCGGCAGTCAGTATGATGCCGAGCAGTACCAGCAGCTGCAGCAGGCGCCGCTTCCAACCCTGGCTGTAGCGATCAAGTGTCTGTTCATGCTCAGAGAGCGGTTGGGGCATTGCTTCGCTGGAGTGCATGTTCATCGGTACCCCTTACATGGTGGCAAAATCAAGATTCAGGAGCTTGCCCATCTCGCGGATAACGTCGTAGTCAGCATCTTCAATGGGTGCGAAGGCCTCTGCTTTGAAGTTGCCCAACACTTCCTTGTCTTCAAGGCTGATAAAGGCATCAGCGATACGCTCCTTGAGCTCGGCATCCAGGTTCGAACGCATGGCCCAGGGGTACTGCGGAAACTCGCCGCTGTAACCGAGCACTCTGACCTTGCTGGCATCAATCAGACCGCTCTCGGAAACGTGCTTGAAGATCACCTCGGAAAGCCCGCCCGCGTCCGCATTCCCATTCGCCACATTGACGGCGACCGCATCATGCGTGCCGACAAAATGCTGCTCGTAGTCCTTATCTGCTGTCAGCCCGGCATCCAGCAGTACGGTTTTGGGAATCAGGTGGCTGGAGGTCGAGGCCCGGTCACCGTAAGCCATCTTGTGGTTTTTCAGGTCGGCATAGGATTCAACCCCGGATTCGACGTTGGCAATGATCACCGAGCGGTATGTCGGTTTGCCGTCGATCACCATCGCTGCGAAAGGCTCGATCTCGCTTTTGCTCTTCGCCAACACGTAGGACAGCGGCCCGAAATAGGCCAGGTCAATACGACCGAAACGCATGGCCTCGATCATTGACGAGTAATCGGTGGTCACGATCAGCTGTACTTTCTTGTCCAGCTTGTCTTCCAGATAATTCTTCAGCGGCTCATTACGCTTGATCAGCTCGGAAGCATTTTCATCCGGCAGCAACGCCACTTTCAGGGTATCGGGATTGGCATCAGCAGCCATCGCGGCCTGGGCCGCGCCAAAGGTCAAACCTGCAGCAAGAACAACAGTGCGAAAAAGATTCATGGTGCGATCTCCAGTTCAGTAACAGCATTGGAAGGTAATGCAGAGGCGGCAGTCTCAGCCGGCCGGGGCCGGCGATGGCCATCATAGATACGCGCCAACTGGTTATCGTTGAGCTGCGAAGGAGTGGCGTCAAAAACGATGTGAGCGTTTGCCAGCCCGATGATCCGGTCGGCAAAGCGTTGCGCATATTCCAGCTGGTGCAAGGACACCACCGCAGTGATGCCGTCCTCGGCGCAGATCCGCTTGAGCAGCGACAGAACCTTTTCCGATGTCGCCGGGTCCAGGCTGGCTACCGGCTCATCAGCGAGGATCATGCTTGGCTGCTGTGCCAGGGCCCGGGCAATACCCACCCGCTGCTGCTGCCCACCCGATAGTTGGTCGATACGCATCAGCGCCTTGTCGGCAAGGCCGACACGTTCCAGGCAATGCATTGCCAGTTGCAGATCTGCACGGGGCAGCGGAAAGAAGCTGCGCCAGGTGCCGTGGTACCCCAGGCGTCCGGTCAGCACGTTGTCCAGCGCGCTGTGCCGCAGAATCAACTGATGGTGTTGAAAGACCATGGCCGTTTTGCGGCGATGTTGACGCAGATTGGCGGCGTCGGTTAGCTGGCCGAATTCGCTGGACACGACCTGCCCGCTAGTGGGGGTTACCAGATGGTTGAGCGTACGCAGCAAAGTGGATTTACCGGCGCCAGAAAGGCCCAGCAACACAGTGAATTCGCCACGCTGAAAGCTCACGGAAGTAGAGCGCAATGCCTCCACGCCACCGGGATAGATTACTCCCAGCTTGTCTACCGTCAGCATCGCCGGTTGAGATAGGTTCGGCGGCATATGATCACCTTTTGCAATAATGCGAGCCGCTGTATTGCAACTCACAATGCAACGCTAGGGTGATTTCATGACACGACGGTGACGGGGCAATGACATTTCAACGACAGCTCGGCCACGCCTGAATAGAACTACAAGCGCAATCCGATCTTGAGCATCAAATAAACGAGGGGTAAAAACGCAGCGGGATTACTCGAGTACCCGGCGGGCGCCGGTGTAAGTGCGCTGCCAGAAGTTGGCCTGCAGACTGTCCATCCGGACTTTGCCGCCACTGCTGGGGGCGTGCAGGAAACGCCCATCGCCGACATAGATACCGGCATGGTTAACGCGGTTGCCACCGTTCATCGCGAACAGCACCAGATCACCCGGCTCCAGAGCACCCACAGCCGGGTTTTCCGCAGAGAGGGCATTCAGGCCGGCAGTAGTGCGCGGCAGCGCCATACCCACAGCCTGGCGGTAGACATAGTTGATCAAGCCACTGCAATCAAAGCCGGTCTCCGGCGTGCTGCCGCCGTATTGGTAGGGCGTGCCCACCAGGCTGATGGCGTGGAACACAACATCCTGATTGATTGGCGGCAAAGTGCGCACCAGAGGAGCGTAGTTCGAGGTTGATCTGGGTGATTTGGTTGACCTGGACGAGGTCGAGGAGGAGTCAGTAGAGGTATTCCAAGCGGGCGTCGAGGTGGCCGCGACACGTGGCTTGGGCGCGCTGGAACACCCTGCCACCAAGGCAAGCATGACCAGAACAGCGAGAGCTTTTACGCGCATAGGGACTACCGGCAAGTGTGACAATGGTTGAACCATGCCGTTCAAGTCCCAGATAGTCAACTTATTTCCCAAAATTCGACCCACTTAATTATTGACGGTGCTGGCTAACATGACAGATAACTGGCACATAGGTCGGCCACTTTGCGCGTGCAATTCATTGAAAAACGCCTGAGTAGCGGCCAGATCCCGTTGGCTGGTCGGCTTTTTATCAACAATGTTCTGAGCCTTCAGCGCTGCGGCTACATCGTCGGTAGCGACAAAAGTATCTTTGCCGACCATGCGTAAAAACCGCGGTGCAGATAGCCCTCCCAACTGATTGCCTTGCTTGCTGAGCAAACGCCAGAGCCCGGTGATATCCGTCACCGGCCAATCTGCAATCAGGTTGCCGACGCTGCCGTGTTCCGTACGTATATCCATCAGCATCTGCGCATTGCGCGGTACGCTGCGAAGCTTGCCCAGGTGCCGGATCAAACGCGCGTCCTGCATCAGGCGTTCGATATGCTCCCCGCCCATCAACACGACCTTATCGAGATCGAAACCGAAAAAGGCTTGTTCGAAAGCCGGCCACTTGGCGTCCACCAGACTGTGCTTCAAGCCCGCGCGGAATACCCCCAGAGCCAGCGTGGAGAGATAGCGGTCGTCGGCTATCTGGCGCAGTGTCTCGGGGCTGCGCGGCGTCGGCAACCGCGCCTCCAACGCAGCGGCAGAGCCAAAACGGTTCAGACAGAACTCGTGCAACCAGCGATAGTCACGCATTTAGGCCCCCCAGGCAAAAAACAGCTTTGTAGCGTCACAGATTCATCAATTTGACCATGCGTGGCGTCGCTGCTTCATCAACACGAAGATTGGCGAAATCGAACAGCTGGGTATCAGCCAGTTGCGACGGATGAATGTGCCGCAACGAGCGAAAGATGCTCTCCACCCGCCCTGGATTTTCGCGCTCCCAGCCCTGCAGCATCTCCTTGATCACCTTGCGCTGCAGATTTTCCTGCGAACCGCACAGGTTGCACGGGATAATCGGGAATGCCTGTAGCTCGGCGTACGCGGTTATGTCCTTCTCATTACAGTAAGCCAGCGGTCTGATCACCACATTGCGACCATCATCGGAACGCAGCTTGGGCGGCATGGCCTTGAGACTGCCACCGTAGAACATGTTGAGAAAGAAGGTTTCGACTATGTCGTCACGATGGTGCCCGAGCGCCAACCGATTCGCGCCTATTTCATCGGCATAGGTGTACAGGTTGCCGCGGCGCAAGCGCGAGCACAGTGAGCAGGTGGTTTTACCCTCCGGCACTTTTTCCATCACCACCGAGTAGGTGTCGCGCTCAAGGATGTGGTATTCCACTCCCAATGCCTGCAGGTACGCTGGCAATACCTCCTCAGGAAAGCCAGGCTGCTTCTGGTCGAGATTCACCGCGACCAGATCAAAGCGGATGGGCGCAACCTTTTGCAGGTGCAGCAGCATATCCAGCAAGGTGTAGCTGTCTTTGCCTTATAGGCCATAAACATATCAAAGAAAGCCCCGCGATGCTCATAACACGGACTATTGGACATAAATACCTTTACACAATTGGAATTTTTTGTAAAGAATATAAAATCCTTGATGCGCGAACCGGGTATAAACATGAAGATGCACTCGCATTTGAACCTCCGACTTCACTCAATATCAGAGATTGATTGCCTCAATAAAACTAGTCGAAGATATCTCTACACGCATGTCTTGAGTACGGTTAACCTCATCCTCCCTGTTTAAAGCGAGGCTATGGAAGTCGAAGAGAGCTCGATCTGCTAATTGGCTGGGACTGATATTTTGCGTGCTATTAAAAATACTCTCAATGCAGCCTGGTTGGCGTTTTTCCCAATCAAGCAGCATTTGCTTTATATTCTGACGCTGGAGATTTTCTTGGGAGCCGCACAGATTGCAAGGGATTATTGGGTAATTATTCAGCTCAGCCAATTTCGCAATATCTCTCTCACGACAATACGCCAAGGGCCGTATGACAATATTTCTTTTGTCATCGCTTAACAATTTTGGAGGCATCGCCTTCATTTTCCCGTTGAACAGCATATTCAAGAAAAGTGTCTCAACCATGTCATCCATATGGTGCCCCAGAGCTAACTTCGTAGCGCCAATTTCTTCTGCAAAACCATACAGCGAACCTCTTCTAAGGCGCGAGCAAAGCGCACACGTAGTTTTACCTTCCGGCACTTTTTCCTTAACTATCGAGTATGTGTCCTTATCAATAATGAAGTAGTCAATTCCATTGTTTTCAAAATATTCCGGCAGGATACGCTCAGGGAAACCTGGCTGTTTCTGATCAAGGTTGACAGCAACAACATCGAAATTAAACGGCGCTACTCTCTTTAAATGCAGGAGGCAATCTAACATAAAATATGAGTCTTTCCCCCCGCTGACCGCAGCTAATATTTTGTCTCCCGCCTCAATCATCGAAAAATCAGCTACAGCCTTTCCAACATTGCCACGAAGCCTCTTTAGGAGCTTGTTTGCATTGTGCTGCTCTTTTTCTCTCATTAGATATGCGCCTTGTCTCGTCACAAATTTAGCCTGAGGTTCTTCAAAAAATAATAAAACCCCTATCAACCGCCAATCAGTTTCAGTGTAATTTTACACTTCTCTCGGACGGAAGCGAACCCAAAACGAGTAAGCGTGAGGTTAAACCTGAAACAAGAGGGATGCCCTCTATTTTGGGCTGTGCTGAGCCGTGAGTGTCGAAGGAAAGCCTAGGGGCTAGCAAACGCAACTAGCCGAGCTGGCTCAAAATGGCTGACTCAATGATGCCTCTTCCTCTGCGGCCACACTTGCAACTCGCCCTCAAAAAATACGTCCTACCATTTCTACCTTCGCAAGCTTACGCACACCATTTCCCAGCAATACATAAGTTGTGTTTGCAGTCGCAAACAGGTACCCATCCTCGAAAGCAACAAGTGGCGAAGTGCGCACAAAATCACCAATATCGAGGCGTTTTTCGGAGTCAAACAGGACAGTGTGCGCATATATTATAGCTGGCTGCTTACCAGTTGACTCTAAGACATTTAGCTGCTGTTGATTTAAGTCCAGATCAACCCATATCCAGTCGCGTACAATGCAGTACGGTCTAAGATCTTGTCGCTCTCGCATATACAAAAGAGCATCTTCTTTGGTCATGCTTGACCCCGGCATGGCCACGCCGGGGCCATACAAAAGTTGTGACATTTCTTCAAGACCTCTCATGCTCACCCCCCCAACTTATGCAAAGGTTATTTCAGAAAACTTGACTCGCGTCTGATATATGAAGTCCACTCACGATGACTCTCAGGAATGTATAGCTTACCAGAAGCTCTCGTCATTGCTGTGTACAGCAATGCCAACTTTTTAGACATCAACTTTTTACCTCTTAAATCAGGTGCATAGTACAGATCTTCAGAAATCGTTAATCGTGAGAACTCAAAGTTTTTGACAGTAAAAACTGTTGCGATTAATGATCGTGCAAGTCTTTTGTTTGAAAGCTCGCCAATGTGGGCACACTTATAAAGGCCTGAAACACCATATCTGGCACCAACCGTCCCCAGCCATTGCTCAACCCGGACGAAAGCGTCATTCCACATCATCTGATCACGAAGCTGACCCCACGTTTTATAGTGTGTAATCGGACCCGATATTGGTTTTTCATCGCGTAAATACAAATTAAGGCAGCTTTCTAAAAACCGCTCAAAACTCGAATCCCAGTCTACAACGGCCACACTCTGATTCATGTGACGGCTGCGTATAAGCCAATCAAAAAGCCCCCAATCATCTGCTACAAGTATCACGGTATGCTCAGGTGGAAAAGAGTTAGCCGGATACTCTGCAACAATCATCTCCTTCTCTTTATCCGCGACGAAGGGGTCTGACGGCGCGGCAGGAAAAAGCTCTATGATTTGATTGATATGATGAACTAAAGGCTGGCCTGCCCGGAGGGAAATACTCATATCCCGATGTCGTACTAGTGCATTATGAGGAATATAACTACCTTCAAGATTTTGGAGCTGGTCACCGAGGGATATTACCGTTTGAGGAGATCTATCGAGTATTTCAACCATCGGCGCAGTAAGGTCATGAGCCTCGTCGATCAGTATCGTGTCAATGCTCTCAGGAATGTAGAGCTGAGCCAATGAAGCTTGTTTTATTCTATGGTAGCCTCGGATTGGTAGAAGAGGGGCTTCTAAGTCCCAATGTGAGAGCTTTACCCATAGAGTGGTAGCCGCAGCTATCAAGATTTGTTTTTCATAGTTGCTATACCCTTGAGCAGGTAATAATGGAATATGATCCAGGGTGATCTGAGGATCTTTTGACATGCAAAACTTGAAGATAGCTGCCCAGCATATTGCTGCTACCTGAGTCGCACTCTGACTGCCTATACCACTAAGAGAGGCTCGCTCAGCTAGACCTGAATAAGATAGTGTTAACCTAGATGCCTCTACCATTCTAATTTGTAGAGCTCTGCTTCCATTTGATAGCAGAGACTCAGCTAATCTTTTAAAAGTTGAAGTCTTTAGACGTTCTTTAGGAAAGCGATCACGAATCGCTCTGAGCTTGGGTTCAACGTCTGCCAAAAAAATGAATTTTCGATCTGGCATTCTTGCCATGATTTCGTCTAAAACGAACGTCTTTCCCGTGCCTGCGTAAGCTTGAGCTTCTATGGAGTCCTCTTGATTTGCCTGAATGTTGTTGATCAATCGAATCTGATGGTCGCTTAATTTGGTGGTGACGCCACTAGGTCGTACAAGTTGGTGATTCAAAGCCGAATTTTTTCTCCGGTAAAGCTCAGCAAAATCAAAATTCCAACATCCATCTGACCTTACAAAGGAATGCCTTGAGATGCTCTCGTTATCGACAATACCTATTCCTAATTCAGACAACTGTGCAAGGTGCGTATTCCGGCGAACGTGACCGGTCATTCCGGTGATCGTGACCGATTTGCACACGGCCTTCACGCTGGAACGGGTTTTGTACTCTGAGCGGTCACGATGGGTCAATCGATACCGCGTTTTGAGCGTTAGCCTTTCTCAGTGATTCCCCCTTCAGATTGAGCCGGTGGGCGCCGTGCAGGAGCCGGTCCAGGATGGCGTCGGCGAGCGTGGCGGAGCCGATGTACTCGTGCCAGTGTTCGGTGGGTAGCTGACTGGCAATGAGCGTTGAACCACGTCCATGACGGTCCTCGATCACCTCCATCAGATCCTGTCGTTGCTGGGCATTGACCTTCTGCATGCCCCAGTCATCTAGAATCAGCAGATCGGTTTTCAACAGCTGCGTCATCAGGCGGGCGTAGCTGCCATCGCCGTGGGCGATCCGCACTTGCTCGAACAGCCGTGGCACCCGCAAGTAGCGGACGGATAGCCCTTGGCGGCAGGCCTGGTTGCCCAGGGCGCAAGCCAGCCATGTCTTGCCACAGCCGGTGGGACCGGTGATACACAGATTCAGCGATTGACCGATCCAGTCACAGCTGGCCAGGCCTGCCATACGGGAACGTTCCAGCCCTCGCGGGTGGCGATAGTCGATGTCTTCGATGCAGGCCTGCACGCGCAAGCGAGCAGCCTTCAGTAGCCGGTCCAGCCGACGGTTCTCCCGGTGCAGCACTTCCCGGTCTACCAGCAGGGCCAGGCGCTCCTCGAACGCCAGGTCATGGGTTGCGGGCTGCGCCCGCTGCTGTTCCAAGGCGTCGCACATGCCCGTTAGCTTGAGGTGGCGCAGGGTGTTGAGTGTGTTGTGAGTCAGCATAGGTCTCTCCGGGATCAGTGGTAGTAATGCGGGCCGCGAACGTTGGTGTGCGCCGGCAGGTCGGTCAGGTCACGCTCATCGTCGGCCAGAGGCAGCGGGAACTGGTCCAGCCCCTGTTTCAGGATCGAGGTGATGCTCTGGTAGCTGGCCGAGTTGATCGACAGCGCCCGGGCACAGGCTTGTTCAAGGCGTTCACGGCTGTAGCGCCGACTGAGACTCAGCAATCCCAAACAAGCGCGGTAGCCATGCTCTGGATGAGGGCGGTCCTTGAGCTGGCTCTGCACCACCTCCAGCGTGCCGGGGCCGATGTCCTTGGCCCAGTTGAGGAAGCGCTGCGGCGACCAGTCCTTGTGGGCCTGATGCGCCTTGGGCATGTGTTCGGTCAGGGTTACGAAGCGGCTCTTCCCGTGGCGGGGATGTAATGCCACCCGCTGGCCCTTGTGCATGACCTCCAGGGCGGTATCCGTTAACCGTACGTCCAGAACCAGCCCCACCAAGGCGTGAGGTACGCTGTACAGGCGTTTGTCGACCTCGATGTGGTAGTCGATGCCTGGCCTGGCCTTGCGCCATTCGGCGTAGGTATAGGGCGCTACTGGCAGAGGCCGCAGTGCCGGTCGATCAAGTGCGTCGAACAGGCTCTGACGGCTCTCGGTTCGACCCTGGAACAGGCGCTGGTTCAGGGCTGGTAGCAACGCTGCAATGGCGGCATTGAGTTCGGCCAGGGAGAAGAACATCTGATGCCGTAAACGGGCCAGGATCCAGCGCTCGACCAACAGCACCGACGTCTCGGCCTTCGCCTTATCCTTGGGCTTGTAGGGCCGTGCTGGCAATACCGCCGTCTGGTAATGGCAGGCCAGCTCAGCATAGGTCTCGTTGATCGTCGGACTGTAGCGGTCCGCCTTGGTCACCGCCGCCTTGAGGTTATCCGGAACCAGCAGTTCCGGTACCCCGCCAAAGAACCTGAACATCCTTTGGTGGGAGGCGATCCAGTCTGGAAGGCTCTGGCTCCAGGTAGCCTCGGCGAAGGTGTAACTGGACGCGCCCAGCACTGCCACAAAGACCTGGGCCTTGCGCACCTCACCGGTAGAGCGGTCCACCACCGGCACAGTAGGGCCGCAGTAATCGATAAAGATCTTCTCGCCAGCCCGGTGGACCTGTCGCATGCTGCGGCGCTGCCGGCCACGCCAGAGCCGGTAGTGGTGGCAGTACTGGCTGTAGCGATACGCCTTGTCGCCGTGGCGTTCTACGTATTCGGCCCAGAGCAGTTGCAGAGTGACGCCTTTGGTCTTGAGCTCTTGATGAACCTCGAAGTAGTCGGGCTCGGCAAAGCGTGACGGTGGCGCCTTGGCCGGGAACAGCAGCGCGTACAGCCGAACCTTGTCCAGGTCCTTCGGCAGTGGCCAGGTAACGCCCTGAACCTGGGCCAGGCTGACGTACTTGCCGACCACGCCCTTGGAGAGTCCGCAGGCACGAGCAATGCGCTCGTGACTGAGACCGGCTTCGTATTTGAGGCGCAAGACCTCGATGATCTGTCGCATGGAAATCCTCGCAGCCGGCATCCGCTCTTCCTCGTGAAAAAAGGAAGCGGTATGCGCGATTAAGTTGAAGAATTCCAGTGTGTTGGCAGTGATTCCGGGGGAACGTGACCGACGATTCCGGCATCGTGACCGGTGATTCCGGGATATCACCCAAAATCGGTCACGATAAAACGGAATGAGCGGTCACGTTAGCCCGGAACAGGCGGTCACGTTCAAACGGAATGGGCGGTCACGATGGGCCGGAATATGCACAAGGCCTTTAATGAAGCCCCCTGTATCGTAGACTTCAGCTAAAGCAGCCTTAAGCTGATCGCTGGAAATATTGAAGATATTTGAAAACTTCCGCTCCATGTCGAGAGCAGACCGTACGGGTGATGTTAGGGGTTTAGAAAGCTGAAGCACGAAATGGATAGCAGCGAGCTCGCACTTGGGCAGGCTTAGTAAATCAGGAGGCGCTCCGCCAACCAGAGTATCTACCGTTGCTTCGCTGAGAGGTATGAACCAGCTTAGCTTTTTCATAAAGGCTTAACCATCCTTGGCAGCTTGTTTACCCGCTTGCCACAGTACCGTGATTTTAAGTGGTGAATGTCAATTGGCTTTGCATAGCGTCGTCGAATAATCGCGCATGTGTGAAATGCCTTAGCCAAATGCCGCGTACTGACGAAACGCCTACTCCCCATTGGAATAACACCTTGTGGAGATCCTTGGGTCACCATCAAGAGTAGACGAAAGCAACGCCTTGGCCAGCCGCACTGTGTTTGTCCCGCTAACTAGGCTGTCATGAACCTAACGCCTTAAGGTAGAAATAATCTCTTGCCGAACCCTTGCCTCGGAAATTCCAAGCATGCCATCAGTCTTAACTAATCTATGCAGACTGTCCTCTGGCCAGCCGGATCCATCATCATCAATTGCAAGCCAGCTATCGAATCGGCCTAAGCGATTGAGATAGGTGGCAATTTGTTCATAACGACTTTGTTGATCCCAAAGAACAGTGTCTGTGCTGTTTCGCTTCATAGCAGAATGCCACGTGGCACCCACCAGCCTAGCTGCAAGCGCGGCTGATAACATACCTTTGGCTCGCTGAAACCCTAGGTTCCTAACCCAGCTCGTGGACAGTACGATACCTACTTCAGGGAAGGGTTGGAGCAGTTCTTCAAGCAGCGGTGCCCACATAAACAGAGCGCCCTCAGACAGGAGCTCGATCTGACCATCCACTCGCCTATAGACGGCGTCGGGATGTAAGACACCATCGTAATCGAGAAATAACAGCATCTGGATAACCTGTGCATGATAATAAACCCTCTGAGTAGTACTCTAAGCTGGGCAAGTCCGAATGCCAACGCCATATATGAAGTCATGGGAACCTTCCAATGAGACTTAATGAGCCAGTCTCACCAGTGCTGAGTGTTCACCGCATCCTTCCAGCTAACTTGAACGGAAGAGATTGGGTTTGCTCAGACCTTCATGGACATCTGCCAAAACTTTTGGAACAGCTGAGGTCAGTGAAATTTAACCCCCTCTCTGACAGACTAATATTACTGGGTGACCTGATTGATCGCGGACCCCATTCTTATCAAACCCTACAATGGGTGCTCACCACCCCGTGGTGCCACAGCGTGATAGGTAACCATGAGCTTATGCTATGGGCTGCTGTCCAGAACCCCGAACTCACAAGTAAACGATTAGCCATGGGTGGAGCTTGGACCCACTCGCTGGATAGTGAGGAGCTGCGTATCCTCGCAGAGGCCGTACAGACTCACTTCCCTTTATCCTATAGCGTACCAACAGATATAGGGATGATTGGGCTGGTCCATTCTCAAAGCCCTGTCGACGACTGGAACGAAATGCAGCACATTGTTTTCTCTGAATCATTGGCTAAGTGCTGTACCTGGGCATGGTCGCGTGCCTACCAGCATGGCGAATATATCCAGAATGTGGAAGCTGTTGTCTCTGGTCATATTGGTACAGACAAGATTGTCATACGCGGTAACCAGCTTTGGATAGATACTTTAGAACGGACCGGACAACCAACCCTACTGAGCGCAAAGGAATTACTAGATCTTGTAAGAAGCCGCTAGCCCATCGCCCAGGAACTTGCAATCGCGCTTTAATCACAGGCTGGCGGTGGTTTGCAGCTTTAACCACCTGACGACCAGGCTTATAACCAACCCCAGGCTCGGATGCCGGGTCTGATTCGCCTCTGATCTCTACACTCGAGTTTAGGTACTAATCTGGGCCTCGAAATCAGGCGTGAAACCCCACACTTCACTCCTCCAAGAGATCAATGTCTTCTTCTGATACTCGCTCTTCTGGCACTTCAATACTACCGTACTGTTTGAGGTAGTTTTCCGTTCTGCTGACAACTAGTGGATCAAGACTCATGAACCCAACTGGGACAGCGTGACCGATGGTAGATGAACCAGGCAGATGAATCAAAACACCAGCCGCCACACCAGGCACCAGGAAAATCTCGACTGATTGTGGGGGACTGTCATTCAGGTAATGTTGTTTTTCCGTGAACGCTTTATGGGGGCCTTGTGCGCTGCGCTCAAGCAAGAGTACTGCACTAGGCTTTTGCTCCTCGCTACCAAGCTTCTCAGCGATTTGGTCCTGCACTCGTTGAATAATGGTGGGAAGCACCCTTGTAGTTCCCCAATAAGGCCTACGGGGAGCATGCCAATAAAACTTTCTGGGCAAACAAGTCGCTGGTGTGTAGTTGACGGCTCGGGTTACAGCCAAGTCAAGAACAGCCGAATTGATGGGGGTAAAGAATGGACCTATTATAGCGATAGTTTTCCGTCTCTTCTGAAACTTGTGATCCTTCACCGCAACAGCATCACGCTGGTATCGTTCAACCGAAAATCCGGTTTTAAGAGTGTAGCTCCGGAGAAACTCAGGAGCTAATTCCATCAGTATCTTATAGTCGTCAACGGCGCTCTCTGGGACATGCAACCGTAAATCTTCTACAAATTTTCCAATTGCCGTAGCCACCTGTACCCGGTCATCCAGCTCATGCTCCGGCCGCCACTCAAGAAGATCTGGCTCTCCTTGATGTAAGAATGCTTGAGGAGATTTGACGACCACAGGCACCAAGGCAGAGAACTTATCCCCAGGAGTGACCGAATCTATCGAGTACAATGAACGTTTTAGCAGAGCACGTGACCCCTGCTTGGTGTTTAGCTCAGTAAAGTGTCGCTTGAACGAAGCCGGGATCTGCTCTTTGCCCTTGCTGACTAGCGCGTGGTCAACTTCCAGAGAATGTAAGCAGTGATCAAAAGCAGTAGTCCTAACGGAGTCTTGAGGAGCAAAGGAGATGAGATCGAAACCAAAATTCCATGTACGCTTTTCAACATTGAAGATCTGAGGCTCCTCTCCCCCTGCTACAAAGAGATCCCGCCCCGCGCGAGTAGTCCAAAGCCGACCAGAGTCGCGGCTCACATAGCCAAGGTTGACTGCATCATTGAGCAGGTAAGTCATCTCCTGAGGGGAGAAATCAAAAAACTTGGTAACGTCCGCTTCGGGCATTCCATCCACTGAGTGGATCAATCGTAATAGGAACTCTGTGCTCTGAGACACCTTTCCTACCTCAGCGACTTTATGCTCGATCTTGTAGTTGCGACCGGCTAGCAGCGCATCGTAAACACCAATAACGACATCGACTGACTGTTCATCTCCGGAGGGCAGCTCTCGACTTCTAAGTGTCAAAGTACCTTTCATAATCTCACCTTAGAATCTCTTTGAGCCTTGGATGATGGGGCCGAAGCCTCTTGGGCCGCCCGCTGTCCCTCCAAGAGATCCGACGCCTCTCTGATGACTGCATTTCCCGCTGCAACTTCGGCATCGAAGTTCTTGGCGAGCTCAGCCATGGGTTCGTCCGCAGCCCAGCCATGCTTGGCGCCGACGATGACTAATCTGTCCATTGCCCTGCTTGTGGCCACGTTAATTCGATTCGGTCTTTTCATGAACCCAGACCGGATGGTGGGCTTCCCATCAACGATCCTACCGTCCGAATTATTGCGAACGAGGGATAGAATCACGATGAGGTTTTCCTTCCCCTGATAACTGTCTACAGTATCAATCTTAATCGCCTGCCTCATTACGTTGCTCACACTGGCCACTCGTAGTTTTTGCTTTAAGGCAGTAGCCTGAGCACCATATGTACAAATTACTCCGATTGCATAATCCAAGTCATTACGAGCTTCTAGCCACTGGATAAACTCGGGAGATTTATCCCACTCGGAAATCATCCCCATAATTACCTCAAGCTCTTTAGGATTCGTAAGTGACTTCCGAGACTTGCCGACCTCGGATTTCTGATACCCCTTTTCTTTCAGGTCGTCCGTGTAAACCCATGTCAGAGTATGCTTCAGACTATCAGGAAAGACCTCAGGGCTGTGCTCAGAAACAACCCGTCCCGAGTCAAGCTCACCGTTATAGAATGTGTTCGAGACCATACGACCAATCGGTGGCAGCATCCGGTACTGAGTTGTTATTCTTCGGCCGATCTCTTTTCCAATTGGAGACTCGAAGACTCTTTCGAAATCGCTCTTAACAATCTCGTTAGCGGCGAATCCCGTTTCATCAACAACAGTAGAAACGACTTCCTCCTTGAACCTGGGCTCTAGCTGTTCTTGGTCACCTACAAGCACCACCCAGCTTCCAGCCTGCATTGGAACAGCCAGCTCGCTGGCAGTGGATCGAGCCGCTTCGTCGATCACAACCAAGTCAAACACAGTAGATGTAAGTCCAAGGGAGGACCGCCCCAGTCCAACACAGGTGCCGGCAACGATTTGACGGGTACCCGCAAGGAATGTCTCAAAGCTCCGCTCGGCGGTAGAGACACTTCCGATAATGTCTCGCGTTAAACGCGCTACTGACCTAAATCTAGCCACTAGATCTAGCGAGCAGTTGCTCCGCTTGGCAGCCTTATCAAATACTTCTTCGAGCAACTTTGGATCCGGGAGTGCGGACATGCTCGGCAATTCAATTTCTAACTCATGATCAACGTTTAATGTGTCGAGGGTTTTCATCAAGCTATCAATTCGATCAATGGCTCCGTCACGCTCTGTGTCTTCAGCTAGCGCGTTGATCTGTTCGATAACAGGCCTCACCGTGATCTCGAGCAAAATGAGCGTTGCTGAAACTTCCTGGGGAATTCCGATGGCCCTTGCAGCGACGATCAAGCGATCTTTCAGTGTGGCTTGAAATTTGTCTTTGTAGAGTTGCTCGACGCGTGCAACGTGGAAGGGTAGTAAGCGCTCCGACACGTTGAGTTCCTGCCCTACCCGAATAATGCTTGGGGCTTCCGACAGTGCCGGATAGAGTTTAAGTACCGCCTCTGCCGCGTTATTCACAGCCTCGTGAGATTGACTTGAGAGAAGCACGTTACGTACATACCCTTTGGTCAGCGCATAGTGGATGAGCGCCCCTATGAAACGTGTTTTCCCCGTACCTGGTGGCCCCTGAAGAAGACCGAGCGGCCGGACCCTGAACAGCGCAGCGAAGGCCTCTGCTTGACTATCATTGAAGCCGTAAAGGGACTTAACCTCATCGACATTGACCTCAATTGAGGTTGAACTCACTTGAGCGTTACTGTCCGGATTAAAGTAATCGACCAAATTTCGTACCACAGATTGCTTATTCAGTAGGCGTGTAACGGTAATCCCCCCAAAAAACAGCGGTGATTAGAAGTAGAATTTTCCGTAAGCTATTTGGAGGGAGATTCTGCATGAAGACATCACGTTTTACCGACAGCCAGATCATGGCGATTCTGAAACAAGCCGAGAGCGGCATACCGGTGCCGGAGCTCTGCCGCGAACACGGTATGAGCAGTGCCAGTTTTTACAAGTGGCGAGCGAAATTCGGCGGCATGGATACGTCCATGATCAAGCGCATGAAAGAGCTAGAAGATGAGAACCGGCGGCTGAAAAAAATGTACGCCGAAGAGCGCCTCAAATCCGAGTTACGCAAGGAGGCTCTTGAGGGAAAGTGGTAAAGCCATCTCTTCGCCGCGAGATGGCGCAAAAAACTGTTGCAGCTGGTCGCTGTAGTATTCGCCTGGCCTGTGTAGCCTTCAGTGTCAGTGAGTCCTGCTATCGCTACCAGGCCAGGCTCAACAGTGAGAATTCCGAGATCGCGGACCTTCTGGTTCGGTTGACCCATAACCAGCGCAACTGGGGTTTTGGATTGTGTTTTCTGTATCTGCGCAACGTAAAGGGATACCTCTGGAACCATAAACGTGTTTATCGAATTTATCGGGAACTGGAACTGAACCTGCGCATCAAGCCCCGTAAACGCTTGGTACGCGAGAAACCCGAGCCACTCGCGGTGCCCACGGTAATCAATGCCAGCTGGTCTATGGACTTCATGCACGACCAGTTAGAAGATGGTCGCAGCTACCGGCTGTTCAATGTGATTGACGATTACAACCGGGAAGGTCTTGGCATTGAAGTAGACCTGTCGCTGCCTTCTGAGCGCGTCATACGGGCTCTGGATCAGATCATTGAATGGCGAGGAAAGCCCGTCCAGATCCGCTGTGACAATGGACCGGAATACATCAGTGCTACGCTGGCTGCCTGGGCTGAGAAGCAGGGCATTGCACTGGCCTTTATCCAGCCCGGCAACCCGCAGCAGAATGCGTACATCGAGCGCTACAATCGCACCGTGCGCTACGACTGGCTGGCCCAATACCTGTTCGACTCCATTGAGGAGGTTCAGGAATATGCAACTCGGTGGCTATGGACCTACAATAATGAACGGCCAAACATGGCCTTGGGTGGTATCACGCCCCGACAGAAGTTGGCCATGGTGGCCTGACTCTACTTCTGAGCTCCGCTAATAATGGGGGGATTACCTAACCGCGGCAACCCGTCGATCAATGTTTGCCTGTTCCATATGGCTCTGGAAACGCAGCCTCTCATCCATCTCTACTAAATAACCACTGGCAGGCATCCAGCCCTCTGCATCTACCGAAATAATCTTATCGCTCGAACCGCTCACATCGAGCAATCCGATCTTCCTCCAGCCTTTGTTGCCCAAGCGCTCGACGTATACCCGGTCATTTCGACTGAACTCGAGCGTCCCGCACTCAAGCTCAATTGGAACGATATGAAGTCTGGTTTCCTTCCTGAAACTGCTGATGCCCGATGCCACAGCCTCGATCGTTAACTCTTTTTCGACATCAACAAGCTTTCGCCAAAGGAGGGGGACGCTGGTAGGCTTTTTCTCTAACTGACTATCGACTATTTCGGCTATCGCATCTTCATCGGTCTCTGCTTCAGTAGGCTCCTCTTCCGGCTGCTCTTGATATTCTTCCAGTTCCTCAGCGCCAACTGCTTCCTTAAAATTCGGCCCCAATAGCAAGGCTGAAAAAGGTGTCTCATTGAACAGGTTTTGAAAATCATCAAAGGAATAGGCAACTCCACCCAAAACTTGAATTTCGAGAGAAATCGACCCTAACTGACGCTGGGAAAGAATCTTGCTGTTAAGAAAAGGAATTGGTGAACGTCTTGCGTACTTAATCTGGCCACTCTGTATTGTAAAGAATAGCGCCTCACTCGCACCCCTCAGGTAAAAATATCCTCTATCAAACCCGTAACCGAAGACCCCTTCGTCAGAGAGAATCTCACCGGATGTTGCGCCCGGCAGGCCGATAGTCAGTCGGCGAGTGAGCTTCGGAGGTTCAGGCGATAGTATGTTTTCAATAGCATCAAACAGAGGCAGAAGCGTAGCGTTCTCAAGTGCTTCTCCCCGGCAAACTTCGATCGCCTTATTAATACCCTTCCTGTCTATCTCAGCAATCTGCACACCATCCAACATCTCCGTAATCATTACAGTTACGGCGAAGCGATCGCGCTCGAAGCGCCCCCCTTTCTGGGGCGTATAGGCAGATGACTGAATTTCCCCATCAGCTCCGCATGAAAAATCATGGTAGTCAATGAAGTTGGGTGCGAACGGCTCTCCGGTAATCAGGATGTTCCCGGGCTTTAGGTCTCCGTGAGCAGCACCTGCGTCATGCATCACGATAACGCTTCTAACTAATTCAAGGAGAAATCCAAGAATAGATTCAGGGGCTAGTGTCGCTCGGTCGCCATACAGGACGTGCTCGGCAAGAGTAGGCCCGTCCACCTGTATTTGAGTTATAACAATAGCATCCTGAAGCCAGATAGCATCCTTGATCGGAACGCATGATGGCGGTGGCGAGCAAGATAGTTCCTGAGCCTTTTCCAAAAAGTCGAGTATTCGTGGATAGTCTGCATCGCCGTCACTCCAAGCAGTTCTCTTCCAGAGCTTTACGATCAAGCGCTCTCCATCTTTCTCAGAGGGCCACAACATCACGTAGTTGTCTTCTTTCAGTAGGTCACCAGCAAAAGGATACAGCCTGGATAGCTGGATCTGATTAGCTACCGTTTTGAATTTTTCGAGCCTTTTTAATATGGTAGCGCCATTCACATGGCTGCTCAGAAGCGCGTTAAACCGGTCAAGCATCTCTGCGGCAGTTGAATACCTCTCCGAGGTATCCCATGACAGAGCCTTTTCAAGCACCTCGTGAACCTGACGATAAGTCCCTTCTACGTCGACGTCGGAATTCCAGTGAGGAACCGAGTCGATCAGCTCAGGGCCTATTCCAAATAGAAAAAGATGCATCAGGCATCCGAGATGATAGACATCTTTCTGCTTCGGCGAGAGACTACCGTCAAGCACTTCTTCTGGCGTTACTAAACTGGACAAAAACTGATATCGCGACTCACCAAGCGACCTGGCCTCAGGATATCGGGCCGTCATTAGATGTGAAAACCTTACAACAGAGGGTAGATCTACCCACACACTGTGAGTACCTAGGTCAAGGTGAGCCGCATCGAAGGCATGAAACGCCTGAGCATGCGAAAGCATTTGACGGACAAGCTCCAGGCGCTCTTTAGGACGAAGCGCCGGCAACTCGCTTGGCAGGAACTCTGAAAGCCGCTTCATTTGACGCCGTCTGTCGTAAACTTCCCACGAATCAACCGAGGCCTCAGGATCGAAGGCCTTCACTTGTAGTATTGCTGCATGGCAGTCGGGACTTCTATCGTTAAGCCATGCAATGACGTTACGCTCTCGGCTTGCTATTTCCCCGCGACCCTCCTCCGTCTGAAATCGGGTGTCAGCTTTAGAGAAGTCCCACCGCCGAAGAATTCCAATGGCCTGGGCCGCAGAGTCATCTTGAACATTGAATTCTGCGTAAATACCTGCTGGATGTTCATAAGTTGGACTGCCTATGCCTGTCGCGACGTATCCTCCGTAGCGACGCTTTCCTTCTTGGAAGACTCCATCCCTCACATTGAAAAACTTCTCCAGTCGTGGCTTCCATTCGGCAGAATTGACCGGGCGGGAGAGAAAATCGGGATTTACGGGCGGAAAGTGAGACAGCCTCTTTCGGGTATCAGTGATCGTCGCAACAAATTTCTTCATCGTGAAAACTTGACCGATCTCAGTAGGTGCAATACCGCTAAGGTCTGAACTACCAGTCAGAACAACAACCCCTTCTACGCGAGGAGTCGGTAGTCTGGGATGCTTCGTCCGCCTAGCGAGATCTGCAAGATAATCGCCAAGAAGGATTTTTACCTGCCTCGCATTCTCGATAATCTTTTTGACAGGAGATCGTACGGGGGGCTTACCATTGTGAACCCAATCACCTCCACTACTTTCGTAATGTCCCCGACCATCTTTGAGATCTATGAGATAGATGCGATCGTTGGCAAAAAGAATTACATCGATTTCTCTCGGCCCGCCGTGGGGGAGCGACAAATCCAGATTCGTGTGTGCAACCCAATCTTCAGGAAGGTTACTTTTGAAGTAGTCGATTCCAGGCACTTCACGGGCGTGGATCCCTCGGCCATGGTTTACAATTCTCATGGAAGTCCTTTTCGCATTTTTTCAACGGCTGAAATTTGGGCACACAAGGCAGATTCTATTTGGCCAGTATACAAACGCCCATAGTCAAACACCACACGAACGAGAATGCTTGAGAAGCGTCTCTTCCCGCAGCTAGCTGCTTTCTAGCACTCATTTCCATGACAAATCTTTTTGGCGTGGCTCCTACCGACTCAGCAGCTAATAAAATGATCACTTGAAGCAGGTATAACTATTTTCAGATTGGCCGGTATCGGCTAAATCTGCCGGACGGGACTTAAGCAATATGTAGTCGATCAACCAGGGTTGATCGTGAGACCAGCAGCATTAGCATTCTTATTGCAACAGCGATGATAGAATCAAATCGGGAGCCGAGCAGACGCCATTGACTGCGACTTAAGCCAAGGCGCGGCATCGTTTTCGGCTTTACGATATCCGAGCAAAATTTTATCGCGCTGTTTTAGGGTAGCTTTAATCGCCTTCTTGACGTCGTCGAGAGGAAGCAACTGCGTTAGCGTCGCTCCGCAGCGGGGCCGCTCGTGTTGATTTACAGCCTCTACAAGCAGAGGCCAAAACCGAGAGTCTGCGCAATGCATAAGCAGTATGGCCGCACATTTTGCCTCAGATGAGTCGTTGGTTAACATCATTGCCGATATCCAATGCCGCATTTGCGATAGCCTCAAGATGTAATTTTCGGCTGTTTGCACTACGTTTTCCAAACCCGTGCCACCGTCGCCTAGCTCCAACACTGCAGTATCTAATTCTGCCCTACTGCATCCAGCCCCAGCCAAAAGGAGTAGTCCCCTCCGTCTGAAATAGGGAGCATCTGAATTTATTTCGCGCGCTGCCTGTCCGAGGAGCCATTCTACATTCCCCCCTTGGATGAGTAGTTCGCAATTTGCAAGAACATAGGCGTCGCTCTTAGAAGCATCGATGCGTTCAAGCCAGAGATCGCAGGCTTCGTCAGGGCGAGGATAAGATGAGAGCGCAGCGTCTAGTTCGTCCCCCCCAGCCTGATTATCAATTGAGCGAACAACTATGTCCTCAGTTCGGATTAGTCGCATGAGTTCCAGCCCCATTGAGTCACCAGATCTCAACAACGTTCTAGCAAGTGCGGAAACGAAGCTCCCGATAGACCTTAGACGCTTCCGGTTCTTGGCCTCTTCAATGAGGAGTTGAACTTCAGTCCGGAAACCATGCACTTTGTCGAGCATCGCAACGAGCGTTGAGTCCGACCAATAAGCAGTGTACGCCCAGTTCCCGCGCTCTTCTGCCAACTTCATGGCCTCCCTAAGGGCGTTCTGGAGGTCTGTGAACCGGCGATCAGAAAAGCTGTCCTTTAACGTACCAAGTCCGTCACCTTGATCTAGCCCTCCCCACGTAGATAGCTCAGAGCGAAAGGATACGGTGCTGTCAATTTGACTCCAGTCAACTGAAACGGTGGCCAAGCCTCCCCGACCTGGCGCTTGCGCCTGAACTGTCACTCGCAACTCTGGAGATGGTGGCTCGTGTGGGTCAACCTGCAATCTTAGCCAAGCAATTACATAGCCTGCGAACGCTGTAACTAATCCCTCCAGGCGTTCGCCCGTGACTGTCCCGAGGACCTCTGCACAAGTGGCTAGATCGCACCGGTCCAAGATTAAACGAGCTGTATCTGGTGAATGCTGAAGCAGAAGCCTGGTATACCAATGACTTTCAACATGCGTAGGCTTTTCCGGCAACTGAAGGCTGCTCAACCTACAGAGCACCTCTTTTTCGGGCATCTGGAACAGTAATCGCAACGCGAACCCACGAGCGACGTTCTCCCCATTGTCAAGGGAACGGTCAATTAGTGGCAACCAAACGGTACTTGAAGGTTCTTCCTGTTCAACTGCGTACCAAAGCACTGGTAGCAGTTGATCGTCTGCCTCCGCAAGACACGCTATCTTTTGCTGAGCCTCAGCCGATCTCAGTTGCTGAAACTCATTTGCAAAGCTCTCCAGATGAGCCCTGGATTCACCTCGCCGCAGAAGCTCTTTTACCTGGTCTTGCGGCTCCATTGTTGCCAAAAGCATGCCGAACATGAAGAACTCTACTGTCCTTAGCTCATCGGTATCGTTGCTCGCCGTAGTGATTATCCGCTCCCACGTCTGGCGGATCGATTCAACCTCAGTGGATCCGAGCAAACTTACGTAGCTGTTTGCAGCAAATACCCAAGAATAAATAGCTTCGTCTTGCCGCTGATCGATTGTCCGGATAAAGTCACGAACCTTGGAGGCGTATACATCTCTGCAGAGTCTACAAAGCAGCGGCTCTAAGAACGTCCACTCGTGATCTTCCGAAGTTTGACCGCGAGTTATATGAAGACCCACTGTCGAAAACTTCTGCGCATGCGCCCGCAACTCGGACACAAAATCAATCGGATATTCAAACATTGGATCAGACGCGTACTTGCTAGCAGCCTCCATCTTCGCCCAGAATCCGACGTCAGCTTCCATCAAAAAGCTAGGAAGTTCTTCTCGGGTTGGGTTCATATAATTAAGACCTAGGCCATCACGCCGCAATGTCTCTTCGGCTTCTTCCCGCGCTGACCTTAACTGCACAGCATATTCAGCAGCAGCCGCAGACTCTAAAAGGACTCTTTTGATTCGACGCTTGCCGTCGGCTGACACCAAGGTAAGCATATCCACCCGCCGGAGGGCTGCCCCCACTTGCTGGGTAAGCACAGACCTACTCGAACCCAAAATCCAACCGCTGACGTTGCTTCTTGAAGTCAGCATGACCGAATCGGCGATTAAGCTGTTGAACGCAATTTGGAAAAATGTTTCACGATCCGCTAGTGAAATCACGGCCAGGGCCAGTCTCGCGAGCCGAAGGAGCCGTTGGTTTTCCACTCGAGTGAGTATCACGGAGCCGTCTTCGGTAAGTTGAACTCGGCCGAATGTGGGAGCTGTTGCGTGAACACTTGCACTAGACCGGGCAGCTAACTCTCCGGCATCACGACGATAGAATTCACCGTGCTCATGTATAAAGCTCGACCAGCGAGCAAGCACGTTCACAATCGCACTTCCAGAACTTGCATTTTTTGCGATCTGTATGAGCCCATCCAAAATCATGTGCTCAATGGCGGAATCCGAGCCCGGCACCGCCCACAACTCTTCGGCTACTTGAGCAATGACATGGGGCCGCTTCGATGCGAGCGCGATAACGCCCTGTACCGAGGTCTGTTGAGCGTTCTGGCAGTCTAAAAACTCCAGAGTGAGCGCAACAGCAACCTCCTCTCGCATTTTATCATCAGCCAACGCCTTGTAAGACGCCGATGCGCATATTTCTGCGGTGAGTGGATTTCTCTGCGTGTCATGCAGAAATACACCAATCTGCTGACGCAATTCAGTAACCGTTCCAGCAGCTAACGCGAGAGTATCAATTAAAAGAAGGCCCAGCCCTTCAACAAGGTACGGTCGCTCAAGAACTAACGCAGTTCCTTCCTGGCGTAGCACTCCGCCAGATGCGAGCTCGGACAAGGCTTCAAGCACATGTGGATTAAATGCAAGTAAATCCTTCAACTCACCCGAAGTGACCCGCCGACTCATCTCTTTGGCAAGGTGTCGCAGAACACTCTCAAATTCATCGGGTGCTACTGGATAGTCCATACGCCTGCGGTAAAGATTTTTCCAAGCGTGATACTGAAGCATCTCAACTGTGAGCTCGTTCGCATGACCCCCTTGTCGCAAGTACGCTAGCGCATCTGCCAGATAGCGGGGTTTTCTAGCAACAGGGCCGAGCGCCCAAAGCTTTTCAACAATCTCCCGTGGCTGACTTTGCATTGCAACAGCGAACTCTTGTTCGTTAAACCCAGAGAGATCAACCTCCGTAGCCTGAAGGTTGAGTCGAGGCTTAAGCTGCTTGCGCCAGGTATCTGCCCTGCACGTGATGACAAGCAATATCTGAGGCCCCGCTTCCGCTACTATATTCGCTATATAATCTGTCCAAAAAGTGATGTCATGCCTCTCATTGATACCATCTAGGACGATGATTCCGCATGCGTCCGACGTAATACCAAGCCACCTTCGAATCTTAGGAAAGAAGATATCTTCTTCGGATGTTTGCAACTGGATAACAGCAAGTCGTGCTAAGTCTTTTAGGCCTCGCTCGGGTTCTACCCCGTTTCCACGGACGGTTATAAAACGGCTGTGAGCTTCCGATCCTGAACAGCAACTCTACGTCGCATCCTGGGGTTATGGAACCGCTCGATGTATTCAAACAGATCAGCTCTTGCCTCGTCCTGCGTACGGTAACGCCGATGGTGTACTCGCTCTCGTTTTAGCATGCCGAAGAACCCCTCACAGGCTGCGTTGTCTCCGCAATGGCCAACCGCGCTCATGCTGCTGACCAAATCGTTACTGCCTAGATATCGCTGGTAATCACCGCTGGTAAACTGACTGCCTCGGTCTGAATGCAGTATTACTGGGGTTTCGCCCTGACGTTGCCAGACAGCCATTTGAACAGCTCTGATTACCATCTGCCGATCCTGCCGGTGGTGCATAGACCAGCCAACGATCAGCTTGCTGAATAAATCCAGAACCACGCAGAGAAATAGTTTTCCTTCCTGGGTGGAGATCTCCGTAATGTCAGTGACCCATTTGGTATCAGGTTCCAGTGCGGAGAAATCCCGTTCAAGGTGATTTTGAATACCTTGTGGCCGATTTGATGCGCGTCCGAGGCGTCCTCGCTTCCTACGGGGCCACCCCTGAATGCCGTGCTTGGCCATTAGCCTTGCAACACGATTCAGGCTGGCTGCAACGCCTTCGGCAGCCAAGTCTTCGTGCATTCGGGGCGACCCAAGCATTCCGCCACTGTCATCGTGAATCTCTCTGATACGCGACAGCAGACGGTCGTTCGCTCTTGCCCTGCTGGACTGCGGACGAGATGCCCAAGCGTAATAGCCGCTGGCCGATACCTTCAGGCAACGACACATAAGACGTATCGGGAAAAGACTGCGACAGTGTTGAATCGTCTGATACCTCAGGACGACTCCTTTGCAAAGAACACTGCCGCTTCGCGCAAAAAATCACGTTCCTTTTTTACCCGTGCCAGTTCCCGCTTCAAGTGGGCAAGCTCTTCGTCACGCGGCGTTCCCGAGCCCTTGAAGGCCTTGCTTGGCAATTCTTCGGCTTCACGCGCCCACCGGGACAACAGGTTGGGATTAATTCCAATCTCTAAGGCCACCTGGCGGCAATTGGCACCTGGCTGGCGAGATAGCGCGATGGCTTCGCGCTTGAATTCGGGGCTGTATCTTCTGCGTTTGGACATGAACACTCCTTTGGCACATTGTGCCTTTTTTCAAAAGTGTCCGCAGTAACGGGGTAGAACCCCTCTTTACTCGCGGAAGACTTAAACCAGAAGACCGGGGGAGCTGATGGTTTGGAAATTAACGCCCGTACCCAAGTGGCGACTGCCCAAGACTTACCATTACCTTCATCACCTTGTACGACACATATCCGCGGAGCTCCGCTGTCCCGTGAAGGCGATGCGAAGGCGTCTAGTTGCTGTTTTACGACGGGTCTAGGAACGTTTACTGGTGTCTGCTCGCCTGAGGTCAAGTGAGCATTTAGTTTCAATCGGCTGGTTTCCTCATTTTCTAGCGTGCTGCATAGTGATGCATTCAACCTTGAGCGAAAGCTCGGCAACCCCACAGTCGCGCTATCGAAAGCTTTTCTGATTCGAGCTAGAGCGTCGTTGAATCCTTCTCTTTCCCGCACTCTCCTTAGATACTCTCGGGTAGTAGCCTCGATGGCTTCGCTGCCGGAACAGAAGGAAACAACGTCATCACCGAAAGCGGCAGCGAGGTAGTCAAGATCCGCTGGTTCAGAAAGAGTGCCACAAGAGAGAACGAAAAAATCGGCGCCCATTTCCCGAGTTTTCTCCGCTAGCCACTCTACCGCCGAGGCATCCACAGAGCGCGTAGTAGCCAACACCCACATATCAAGACCTGGCGCTGCATTTGCCGAGATCTCGATTTGCGTGCGCAACGCTCGTTCATCAAGAGAACTTGACTCTTCGTATCGCTTGCACTCTATAAAAATGCACTCGGCTGCGCTGACACTCGAATCAGCATCGCGACCTTGTTGCGAACCCGCCCTTCGTACGAGGAAAGGCACGCTAGTGAGCTTTGTAAGAAGTTTGGCAATAAGTCCTTCAAAGCCTGATTGACCGCTTGCTGGCAATGACTGGAGCACTTCAGCAAGTTCGCTGATTGCAGGCTTCCTTAGGGAGGAGCGTGTCGAATTCGAGCTCGGTTTTGCTTTTCTCTTTATTTTTGCCACGGATACTGCGCTCCTCAGGCCTAAGCCAGCCGACCTGCCGGCTTCGTGTTGATCAAGATTTGTGGGCGTCCGGTCTTGAGTGGATGCTTGGCAGCATGACGCTGCTTCGCCATCGCGCCTTGGAATTTGGTTAGCAGAACACATAAATCTACGGCAAGCGCCCCTGATATGCTTAGACTATAACCTCCAGGACATTGAATGCCCCATACTTGCCAGTGCAAATGGCAAAAATGGACAAGGACTAAACGTGTGCGTACGAAACTAGGCCTCTAAGCTGTAACATCTGAATTAAATCTGCCTGCCGAATATTGGGAATTGCGATGGAATGCTTCCGAATCGATGAAAGCGGTTACACCGGCTTCGACCTGCTTAACCCTGAGCAACGGTTCCAGGGGGCAGCGGCCATCGCCATCGACGATGACCAGGCCAGGTGCTTGATCCGGGAGCACTTTCCCAAGCTGAAGGCGGACGAACTCAAATATCGGGCTCTGGCACGCCGCCCAGCCAACCACCCGCGTCTGTTGGCGCTACTGCGCGACATGCTAACCCAGCACAAATGCGTGACATACGTCTGCGACAAGCGCTTCCTTCTGCTGCTAATGTTCTTGGACTACGCGGTCGAGCCGTTCTACTACGAGCGCGGGATCGACTTCTATAAAGATGGGCAGAACTATTCGCTCGCATCGCTGCTGTATGCCACAGGGCCAACGCTCCTCGGGGAAGGCGCTCTTGACCAGTTGCTGGCCTGTTTCCAACGCGCAGTAAAGGAGAAAAGCCCAGGGACACTTGCCAATTTGGTCAACGCCGCTCGTGCCTCGCGCTGGCAGGGACTGCCAGAAGCACTGGGCCCCTTGGCGCAGTTTGCGGCACCGGAATGCCTGCAAGCGATATCCACCCCTGGTGTAACTACAGACGCCGCCCTCGTGGTACTGCAGTCGCTGATCAGCCGAATGGAAGTCATCGCCGACGGCCCCTATCGGGTCGAGCACGATCAGTCCAATAACCTGCTCACTTATCACGACTTACTACAGCGCTTTATCCACCACGAGGAGGCGATCACGCTTCGCCAGTCGGAGATCGCGAGCATCACATTTCCACTCAAGCTCCAGTCGGTGACACAAGTTGACTCCAAGACAAGTCCAGCGGTGCAACTGGCGGACGTAATGATCGGCGCGACCATAGAAGCAGCGAACACGCTCACAGAAAAACGCCACGGGACGCTGGATGCTCAGCGAGTCTTGGCCCTCTATGCAGATCATCAGTTGATCCACATGCTGCCTTCGATCGACTTCGAGGAACAGAAACGCTTCCGCAAGGGGACCCAGGCGGCGCAGACAATCGACTATTTCGCCCGGCACTTCCATAAGCCATAACAGCGGATAGAAGTAAAACCTGATCGCACGCCACATAGCGAGAGGCTGATTAACACCGTCACGGACGCAGCCGAAAGCGTCTTTCTATTTAGAGGGTTGCATGGCAAGCATTCATTCGGAGTACCACCGCTTCATTTCACACTTGATGCAACGAGAGGTGCACGACGACGTTCGCCGGCTCGCGCACTTGATACTCAACCATTTGCAGCCACTTTCGGAGGTCGGTTCCGCGCGCCGCGGACGGTCAACGCGCCTCGCTCCGCTGGCGGTGACGCATCTGGCGCAGATACCTGTCGCGTACGGCGGGGATGCTGGCGGGCCTGAAGCCGGTCCAGCTCTGGGTCGCCTGCATCAGCTTGAAGTGGGACCCTTTCGCGGGTTCATGCGGCAGGAAACATTCGATCTCAGCCATGACATCACCCTGGTCTACGGTGCCAACGGTACCGGCAAGAGCAGTTTCTGCGAGGCGCTGGAACTGGCGATGCTCGGCACTATCAGCGAGGCGCAGGTTAAGAGGGTGGACCAGCGCAACTACTGCAACAACGCGCGCCTGCGCCGCCATGTCGCCCCAGTGCTCTCGGTTAGGGGGGCAGACGAAGTCGAGGTCGTGCAGCCAAAAGAGTCTGAGTACCGCTTCTGCTTCATCGAAAAGAACCGCCTCGACGACTTTGCTCGCATCGCAGCACGGACCCCTGGCGATCAACGACAGCTCATCGCAACCTTGTTCGGCGTAGATCAGTTCAGCGAGTTCGTGCGCGGCTTCAATCCTTTGCTCGATCAGGACCTCATGCTAATCGGGGCCCAGGCTTCTCAACTGGCACAGCGTCGCCTGCAACTGGCGAACTCTGAACAAACGATCACTGACTATCCGCAAAAGATCGCAGGGATCGAGGCTCTAGAGCACGCTCTAGCACAGCGCATGTCGCCTGGTGCGACGTACCTGGGCTGTGTCGAATGGTTGCTTGGCACCCCGCAACAACAGGGACGACTGCCGTATGTACAAGCCCAGCTCGATGCGGTTCCGCCTGCCATCCACGAGGTAACCCAGGCCAAGCTGCAGGCACTGCTGGCAGAGTCCTACCGTCTCCAGGGCCTGTGGCAGGAATCTTCCGGGCAGCTCGCGAGCCGCGCCGGCGAAGTGTCGTATGCCAAGCTCTACGAGGCGGTGCTGGCCTTAGCCGACGGGGCAACGGCTTGTCCTGCCTGCGGGACAGGGCTGGCCAATGTGGCTCAAGACCCTTTCGCCAAAGCGCGCGCTGGCCTGGAGCAACTTGCACAACTGGCCGACCTTCAGCAGCACGAAGCCAGCCTTCGGACTCAGTTGAGTGAGGCAGTGCGAGGACTATGGGACGAGATGCGTCGCGTGCTCGCGGTTGCTGCGAACATATGCCCTGCGGAACTACAGGCGGCGGGCCTGCCTGTGCTGCCTGCCACCGCGGCAGGCAACTGGCTGGGCGCCTGGGTTGATGTTGAGCGGTGCGCCTGGAACGCTCTGCTGCAGATCGCCGAAATCATCGGACGCATGGACGCGCAAGCTCGCGAAGTGCATGACCAACGCGGCACATTGGCCCAGGAGCGGGACAGGTTGGACCTGTATCGGTTGGAGATCGAACGCCTGCGAACGATGCGCACGACGGCGGATCAGGAACTGGCCGCAGCCCGCCAGACAGTGGCCCTGTTCGACGAGGTGAATCGCGAACTGATCCAAGCCGTCGCAGCAGAAGTGCCGGTGGTGGCGCACCATCAGCGGATCAAGGCCGCCTACGACAGTTTTCTGCCAGAGATCCAGGCCTATTTGGCCGCACTGCCGGGTGCGCTACTTCAAGGCTTGGGGGAACAAGCCCGCAATCTGTACAACGCATTCAATCGTGGTGATCCGCCCAGCGACCTGTTGCATGCGCTGTGGCTTCCGGTGGCAGAGAACGGCAAGATCGAGGTGGAGTTTGCCGGAGAACCGGGCGTGCGCTATGACGCGCTGATCGTCTTCAGCGAAGGACATATCAAGTGCTTGGGCCTTGCGATTCTGCTGGCGAAGAACATTGCACAAGGCTGCCCCGTGGTCATCTTCGATGACGTGGTTAACGCGATCGACGATGACCATCGCGATGGTATTTGGCGCACTTTTTTCGAAGACGGTCTATTGGACGGAAAGCAAGTCATTCTGACTTCGCATGCAGAAGAGTTTCTGCATCGGATCCAGCAGGAGCTGGGCGCGCAGCGCTCCGCGGCCATAAAGCGCTACAAGTTCTTGCCGCATAATGGCGAACATGAGTTGCGTGTCGACACCGCCCCGCCAACAAAAAATTACGTCCTGCTGGCCCAGCAGGCATTGGCGGATGACGAGAAGCGCGAAGCGCTACGTCAAGCGCGACCCGCTCTGGAGAGCCTGACAGATCGCATCTGGATCTGGCTGGGTCGTCGCACCGATGGGCGCATTGAACTCAAGCTCGGGGGACCACGCTCGCCTTGGGAGCTAAATAACAAATGCGCCAAGCTGCGGTCAGCTGTTAACCGCACCACACATCAGTATGCTGGCTCCACAGAAATCGTTGTTGCCCTAGACCGCCTGCTAGGAATAGGTCCGGGAAGTATAGAGTGGGGTTATCTCAACAGCGGTGTGCATGACTCGCAGCGCGACCACGAATTCGACCGTGCCACCGTACGAACAATTGTGGAATCTGTCACGGCATTGGACGCGGCGTTAGAGGCACTTATTACTCGCTAATTGGATTGCGCCGCTCTTTTTGCTTTAACGATTTATCTCAACCTCCAGGCTAGGCAGTGCAGAATCTTAAGCAGGAGGAAGGACTGAAGAATACATCGGGCCTGTGTAGTTGATCGGTTCCCCGTTTATTTCCTCGGCCATTCGATTTTTCGCGTCCATCCAAGCCTGAAATACTTCGACACGCTCGTGGATTAGGGGGTGATTATCGGTTGATGCCGCTGTCAGAAACGCAATCGCCTGGCCCACCTCGACACAAGCCAACAATGCAAAATTTACATACCAGCTATTCCGACCATAAACGCCAGTCAGCTCAAAACCATGCAAGTCCTCACCAATCGACCCGGTGTCCTTCAAGTGATCAATCACTGATTTTCGGTTAGGGTGAGCGCCAAAGTCGATCGAAGCGTCGTAGTAGGCCTGTACGTACTCGGCCATTCCTGAATTGATCGCCTTGAGCTCTTTCACAGCCTTCGCCACGGTGAACGCGTCCCGGCAATCTTTATGAGCGGTCTTGGAAGCATGCCGCTGAAACCAGATGTCGGCCTTCTTCTCGTCACGAGCAATGATGAATGCATAGCATGCCGATTCAAGCGCAGTGCGAGTAATCGGAAACGTTGACACTACATGGCCAGACAGCGCTTGGCGGACACCGCTCAGGAGCATGGTGTAAGAGTTCATCACCAGCACGCCGGCTGTTGGGCTCGCGTTAAACTCACGGCCGAAGATCTCTTCTTGGAATATCCGATCCATCTGGTCAACCAAGTACATCAACTGAGGAGGCTCAGCTGCGTGATCCTGCGCGTTCTCGAGAGTTGCTACTAGGTAGTCCTGCAGGGTACCTGCATTGAATTTCATGATGCTTCGTCCATGTACGCAAAATTAAGGCGATAGGATTACAATACACGAAGCATCGTCCTGCGAAATTGGTTTTTTGGCAATTGTGAGCTCATGTTGGGGCGGCTC
This sequence comes from Halopseudomonas pelagia, assembly GCF_009497895.1. Taxonomy (NCBI): domain Bacteria; kingdom Pseudomonadati; phylum Pseudomonadota; class Gammaproteobacteria; order Pseudomonadales; family Pseudomonadaceae; genus Halopseudomonas; species Halopseudomonas pelagia. The sequence continues at coordinate 3,287,627 of NZ_CP033116.1, forward strand.
GTCGCTCTAGAAGGCATCGAGGTCGATACTCAGCTTGCACATTGGCCGGTAAGCCTGCAGAGCCCGCCATCGGAGCAACGTCCGGTCCTATGCTGACGCGCCCGTGATGATCGTCAAAAGGCAGAGCGCTTCCAAGATACCAGCAGCTCCCGCCTAGCCTGCTCTGTAGTAAGCCCAAGCGTAATGGGGACAGGTTGATGCAAACCAGATCGTCCGTTTCTGAACGGTTCGTTTCGGCGCCTACAGGTAGGAACCGGCCAAAAGCGCCCATTGACTAAAACCTGGACTTGCCCAGCATTCAATAACGGTAACTATTATAGTAGTTAATGCCGGACAGCACCTTCCTCGTCGATCAAGCGTTCGCCCCTCCTTGCTTCTACCCAGCGGACAAACCAGAACCAACAATCCTCTCGGCCATGAGGTGCGGCATTAATAATTTGAAGCACCTCGGCCCTCGAGTATGCTCTAAGCATATCCGCGATATGACGCAGTTCCAGACATTTATAGGAACAAGAGAGGGCGCGCTCAAGGAGCTCCTCATGCACGGCACGGTGCAGGGGATTTGCCTTCTCGGCTAGTCGATACAGCAAGATTTCTTGGTCTATATCGCCCGATCTAATGCACCGCCGCAGGGCATCGACAGGAAACAGATCGAAGCCCTCGGAGAATACTTGCGGAATGAGCGCCGCTAGGGCAGGTACCGCAAGCATGCGATCCAGCAGCTTGGGGTTGTAGGCAGCAGCCCCTTTCAACGCCTTTAACACCGCTGCAGCACGGTCGTCATCTAGATGATTCAAGGCATAGTCGATAGCTAACTCGGGCGAATGAGCTAATAGTTCTGGAGTGTAGTGATCCTCCCATTGGCTCATCATGCTTTGCAGCGCGATCCAATGAGGAAAAGGATATTCGATACCATCGGTCGCCTTTAAGCTAAGTACTAAGCCAGATCTGTCTTGCCAATCATGATACAGCGAAAGGGCTTGTCGAAGGTGGTATTTAGGAAGTGCGCTGGGTTGTTCCGCTATGAATCTTACAATGTGGGGAATCCCGGCCGGATACACTCGCGCAATAGCGTTGAACACATCTTGCATCGCCTTTGGCTGCATTGGGTTACCCAGCCGCCGCCAGACCTCGTCGATGAGCGATATTGGAGCATTTGGGAGCCAACGCATGTGAGCTAGCGCAGGGACGTCGTGGATACCCGCGAAGGACGCAGGCAATTGCCCGATCATTTCAGGCAGTACGCTCTCACCATGACGCGTAATTAGTACCCGCCAACCAGCCTCGGCATGCCCCGCAGTGATCCAAGACCGCGCTGTTTCGTCATCGATCTCACACGAGAACTCCTCGCTGAGTTTGTGATGATGGGCGGCACCAGTCGCTAAAGCCACACGCTGGTAACGAGCGACCCATGGTGAGCCACGTTGTGCGACGGCATAGCCGAGCAGCTCTTGCGCACGCGGCCTCATGGTAGGAAAGCGGGCGAGTAGTAGACCGAACACATCGTCATCACCGCAACCAACTAGCGCTCGGTTGAGTTCGATCCAACCGCTGGAATTTAGCGCTACGACGGATTCCACTAAACGTTCGTATTCGATAGCGATGAATCGGGCTAGGGCCACATTTCTGCGTCTTGAGGCGGCGTGCCGAAGCAACCAAGCGTGCGAAGCAATGACAGTGTCGAGATGCGGACGAACCCATTGAGGTAAATCGCCACAGCAACCAATCGCGGTGCCAGCCGCCTCTGCCCAGCTTATTCGGCCGTCAGCCGCAACTTGCTCTAACCAAAGGCTCCATTCCTCCCCACCACTCTCCGCGATTACATCCAGGACGAAGCCGCTATTCGGTGCCCCTAGCCATCCAGCAAGCGTAGCCCGCTGCGCATAGAGGGCTTGGGGGCGAAGAGCCTGCTTCCAATCAGATAGGTAGATGCCAGATCGATCTAGATCGGCGAGCACGTCCAAAACCGGACGGAGAAGCTCCGAACGCTCCCCCTCCAGCGCAGCAATGGCGGCTCGGTTGCGCACAGCCAAGCGAGGATCTAAAAGAGCGCGGGAGAGAGCTTCTTCTAGTGCAGGAGTGGGGTTTTCTCGGCCGCGGCTTACGTCGAGCGCAGCGGCCAGCACAATATCTTCCCCAACAGCGGCGTTTACGTCGGTTTCTGCTGCGCGTGCACCCGACTGGATAGCCAAAGTATAGCTCTCTCGCGTCCTAAGAAGGCCTATAGCGCGCTGGGAGACAGCATCGCTCAGCAATCCGCGCCCAGTGAGCCAGCTCCAGTACAGATCGTGAAAAGGAACTGCCTGATTGCCGCGATCAAGAATTGTGCCGAGGCTCTTTAGGAGTCTGGCCGGGTCGGCGATGCCCACCATAGCTGATCGAGTCTGGAGCTCACTCGCTAGGCGACCAGAGGATCGCGTTCCCGCTAGGGATAAGTCGGCCACGGCACCGGCGAGCACTTCTGTGAAGCGCTCGGGTAATCCGCGCATAAGATGCTCATGGAATTGGCGTAAAAGATCCCCCGTCGTACCTGGGCACGCGCCTGAAAGAACGTGTATGGCGAGAAGGAGGGGTAGTCGCAGAAGGTCAATAACGGAATAAGGTGGAAGCACTTCACCTGGATTTGCGGCTGCGACTGCAAGCGCTACTCGGTCGGGCGGCAGCAGTTCGAGGACCCATTGCTTAAATGTGCCGTCGTCGACGTCTGCGAATTTGGACGTCGCAACAAGCCGTGTGCTTCTGAGAGCACGCAGCGCGCGCCGCTTCTCGCCTATTTGCCCAGCACTCGCAAGTTCGGACCAACCGTCTACGAAAACACATATTCTTGGGTCTTGGAACAAAGTAGATAATTTGACTTCCGGAGCCGCCTCCATGACCATTTTTTCCAGGTCGTTCCAGCTTGCCGCTTGTCCTGCTGGGAGAAACAGTGGGACAACCTTTCCAGATGCAAGTAACTGGCTTGCTGCATGCCAAAGCGCATACGTCTTGCCTGAGCCAGGCTGGCCGACGATGAGGTGCTTTTTCTCCGGGAGCCCGATGAGGTCCGACACCGAAGCGCTCGTGGGAACACCATCTAACGTGCTCTCGATGACACGTCGCTCCCCTGAAAATGCGGCCACAAGGGCGTCCCGAGCTGCAACCTTGGCTTCAGGGAACAGCAGTTCGATTGATGGTGGCGCACCAGTCTCAATTAAAGACTCCGCCAGGTCGCGTAACTCGGCAATAGAAAGGTCATTGCTCGGCCGCTCAGCACGCTCACCCAATAATTTTACGGCGACACTTGACGGAACTGAGATCGAGGTCGCGCGCTCCAGGCAAGCTTGAAGTTGTGTCCCGGTTAAGCGACGTTGACCCGGCCCGAGCGCACACTCGATGGCATCGCGAAACACAGCATCGTATGCTCGATCTGCCATGTCCGTGGTCGACCGGAGCTCATTGCGTCGATCCACGATAGCCCGCCGATTGCTCTGCTCAAGAGAGCGCCAATCCGGTGCTCCGCACGCGAAGACCAGCGGACTGAGAAGTTCAGTTCTAAGCTGCTGGGGAAGGCTACTTGTGACAAAGCTTCGAAGTTCTTCAGAAAGCTTACGCTGGAGAAGAGCCGCGCGAATCTCCTCGACGTCCCCTCCTGATGCTGCGGCTTTCCAAGCAGTCAGACCAGCCACACCGGAAGGCAACGTATCCTTTCGCTCCTGTCCGACACTCGATGTTGTTAGAAATACAAATCTTACTTCGCGGCCAGGATTGCGGGCACGCAGCCTGTACAAAGACTCAATTGCGGCCAGCACGTCTGGCGAGTTCAGCGTTACCGCGCCTGACTCGCGTGTATCTTTAACCTGCGTGGCCCTCAGAACATCATCCGACCTACCAGGCTCACGAAGGAGCTCGGCAAAATCCTCGGCGACCTCTAAGTAGAGTTCATCGTTTTCACCTAGCTCCAACCAAGCGGCAGCCGAGGCGTGGAGCTGGTAGACATAACCACGAAGCGACGCAGTTGCTTGCCGGATCAGATCTTCTGATGGAACACGCCAGACCTGAGAGGGGTCTCCAAAGATAGAAACGGATTTGGTCGACATGAATTTGACTCCAGCCAAGCAGCTGCATAGTGAGGATTGCTGCGCAGTATCTTAACTGGCTAGAGACTCTGCTACAGCCATATACCTGCTGGTCAGAGGGTATCGGTTCAATCAAAACTAAGCAAAATTTATAAGGAATTCATGGAGGGAAGCCACGAGGCTCATACAGCTAAGCTTTTGGCTACTAGCCTTGGTTGAACGCCTATGGCCGACAGCTCCCGCATATCTGAGCCCAACACATATCTTTGGAGCTCTTTTAAATTGTCTCACCTACCCCCAACCCTCCACAGCTCATCCCACTTCGTACTATAGCTCGGACTTTTCAGCTCCCTCTTCATCCCCCACCCTGGCGTCCCCGGCACCCGAGCCGGCCGAAGAGTTCCTCTACCCCACCGCCCATTGATTTCATCCAGCAGGCTCATCACCTTCTCAGCTGCAGCCGGCTGCACTTCGGCAAACAAATCATCCGTGAACTCACCCTGCTGTCGCAGATCCAGCAGCATGATTTCCGCCTTGGCGTAGGCATGGCCAGGTCTGAATATCGCTTCCAAACCCTTCAAAGCTGCGCGGACGATCAACCTGGTGTCATCTGATGGATATGGCAACTCGCACACAATGCCCTTGGCAAACTTCGCTTCATCCGGATTGAACATGCCGGTGCGGATCGCCACGCGGATCCGCTTGCACAGCGAGCCCTGGGCCCTCAGCTTTTCACAAGCGCGCGCGGCGTAGGTGGCCACCGCTTCCTTGATTGGCTCCATCTCGTGCAGCCGGTGACCAAAAGCTCTGCTGCTGCAAATTTCCTGCTTGGCCGGCGCGGTTTCCTCCAGGGCTAGGCATGAAACGCCCCGCAGCTCGCGCGCGGTCTTCTCGATAACCACACTGAACTGCTTCCGCAGCGTCCAGGCATCCGCCTGTGCCAGGTCCCAGGCAGTCTTGATGCCCATAGCAGTCAGGTGTTCATTCATCCGCCGGCCGACGCCCCACACCTCACCCACCGGCAGCGCCTTTAATAACTTATCGCGCCGCTCAGGGTCGCAAATGTCCATCACGCCGCCATAGTGCTTCTGCCACTTCTTTGCACCATGGTTGGCCAGCTTAGCCAGCGTCTTCGTCTGTGCGATCCCAACACACGTGGGTATGCCCGTCAGCTTCAGCACCTTGGCGCGGATCTCTCGGCCCAGCTTGTCGCGGTTATCGATCCCGGTCATATCGGCAAAGGCCTCGTCAATCGAGTAAACCTCCAGCGCCGGTACCAGGCTTTCAATGACCGTCATCACCCGCTCGCTGATGTCGCCGTACAGCGCATAGTTCGAGCTGAACGCCAGCACCCCATTGCGTTCCAGCTTCCCGCGGATCTGGTGATAAGGCTCGCCCATCTTCACAAAGGGTTTGGCATCCGCACTTCTGGCAATCACGCAGCCGTCGTTGTTGCTCAGCACCACAATGGGCACCCGCAGCAGGTCCGGCCGGAACACTCGCTCGCACGACGCATAAAATGAATTGCAATCGATCAGCGCAAACACCGGCTCAGCCATGGCACCGCTGCCTTTTGATGTTCCAGGTCACCACTCCCCAGATCACCAGCTCATCGCCTTCCATCACATACCGCGGCGCAAACTTGGGGTTCTCCGCATGCAGAATGATCTGGCCTGCCTGCTTCAACAAACGCTTAACCACGGCCTCACCGTTGATCGCCGCGATGACGATATCCCGGTGCTGTTCATTGAGCGCTCGGTTAACCACCACCAGGTCACCATCATTAATACCCGCTTCAATCATGCTTTCGCCGTTGATGCGCACAAGGTAGGTGTGCGGCGCATTGATCTCCAGCAACTCATCCAGCGAGAGCGTTTGCTCCATGTGGTCCTGCGCCGCATTCCCATATGAACTCATTCCGCCCATATCTTGTCAGCGCTCGATAGAAATAGAGGCGCTGCCGAGTTCCTCCAGCGCCAAGTTGATGTAGTCGCTGAGGAGGACGCTCAGTTCAGTAGGACTTCTGCCGTGGCTGAGTTCGAGAGCAACATCCTTAAGATTGGACTGTAGGGATTCGACGGCAAGCTTTGCTTTAATCAGGTCCAAGGTGCTTCCAAACCTCGCCACTTCCTCGAATGCCAAGTGAATGTACGGCTCAAGACTGCTGATCGAGGTGTGACCCGTGTACTCTTGAACCTTCCTCTTGAGAGTCTCACCATCCAGGAGAGCGTGTCGGAAATCGTCCCCATTCTCGTACTCATGTTGTTCAATCAAAGCCACAAAAAGCTTGGTAATGAATCTGTGCCGGAACATGTGTGCGCAGGCCTGCTCTTCGATCTTGGCAGCCTTGGCAAGCAGCAGTAGCTCATTCGTCAGAGTCTCGGTAGCGAGCCTTAGCCCACTACTCTCGGAAAGAAGCAGATAGCCCAAGTCACCAGCGGCACCGACCGTCTTCTTAATGATCCGGTGCCGGAACTTTTCGATGAAGTTCACGATCAATTCGAGGTCCGTTTTGGAGACGGGCAAGTACCTGTACTCTTCCCTTCCTCCTGAGCGCTTGGCGGTGAAGACCTTCAGAACCGGCTCTTGCTTCAACCCCCTCGCGTTATAGATGTCTTCGACTCTGATGTTCGCGACCTCAACTCGCCTTGCCCCCGTAATCTCCAGAAGCTTGACCAGAATGAAGCGTCGTCTCCTCTGATAGGTCGTCCTGCTCACATCCGGAATGACCTCGATCAGTTTTGCGATATTTGTCGAGTTGATAGGTAAACGCCGTGTTTGAGGCTCAGGGTTAGGAAAAGAATGGTGGTGCCAGTAAGTCGGCATAAACATTGGCCGTCCTGACTCTGTTTATGAAAGTGTGTCCGGGTTTTAATCAACAACAAGGCCAGCTTCATTGGCAGACTGTTCCAGCCGCTGCTCAGCAACAGCGATACCTTTACGAATGGCCTCTGCGGAGGCGGAATCCTCGAAGCCAGCCAATGCCCGGCGCCAGTAATTGATCGCCTGTTCATAGCGGCCGTCGTCAAAGGCCTCGACCCCCAGTATGCCCAGCGCCGTTGGCTCACGTGGATCCTTGTCGAGTATTTCGTCGATCAGCGCATGCACTTCATCGGTCAGGCTGCGCCCGGCCACAAAGAATTTTATCTGAGCCAGTTGGGCCAGAAGATCTACTCTGCGGCCTTCCAGTTCGATCAGTCGTTCCAGGGCGTCAATCGCCTGACCCGGTTGACCGATCTTCTGGTAAAGCGGAAACAGCAAGGACCAGACCTTGGGATTATCCGGCTGAGTCCCGGCTTCCTCTTCGAGCCGACCAACCAGGGTTTTCATTGAGGCACCGGGCGTGTTGAGCACGTCCTGCTGGGCGGCATGCAGCGCCAGATCGCCATCGGCACCCAGCCATCGATAGCCGATCATGCTGGCAGCCATGACTGCCGTTATCACCAGTGGAATCATCAAACGTCCTGACAGGGGGCGCCTGAGAGGCATTCGGCGATGGGCCTCGGTGTCCTCCAGCAGATTGCGGTCCAGCTCGTGGCGGCCTTCTTCAAAACGGGCGACGTCAATCTCGCCGCGATCGCGGGCGCTTTTCAGGGCTGAAAGCCGGCGTTCATAGACGGCCAGGTTTTGCGCCTCAGCGTGATCATCGGCCTCAAACCGCTGCTGCCAGTCATGGATCGCCCTTGCTCTTCGCAACGGTAGACTCAGGAACCACAGCGCTATAAGCAACAGTGTGCCGATACTTAACCAGAGCATAGTCATTCCGACCTCTCACGATGACGATGAATCAAAGAGGACAGGCGGGTACGCTCCTCCTCGGAGAGCGGCCGCACTCGCCGGTGCCTGCGTGCCCGGACAAAGGCAATCACAACCAGGGCGCCTCCTGCTACCAGCGCTGCCGGCAATGCCCAAAGCAGCCACGTGCGCCCGTCAAGGCGCGGATTGTAAAGAACGAACTCGCCAAAACGATTAGCCATGAAATCAAGAATTTCCTTATCCGCACGCCCCTCATGAAGCATCAGCGCTACCCGCTCCCGCATGTCCGCCGCCACCGGCGAATCGGAGCTGTCGATGGCTTGAGCATCACATTTAGGGCACCGCAATGACGCCGTAAGGTCGCGATAACGCTCCGCCATCACCGGATCCTCGAAATGACGCGCATCAATTGCCGTATCCGCCATCGACTGGAACGAGGCCATCAAAAGCACGATGACCACACAGCAACGGATCTTCAGGGTTAGCGCCATTTCTCTACCTCCATCATGACTTCATCCACCTGGGCGGGCGTTATGTACCCAACGTGCTTGTATCGAACGATACCGTCTGCGTCGACCAGGAAGGTTTCGGGCACGCCATACACGCCAATTTCAAAACCCAGGTCACCGGCAGGATCGAAGATGTTGACCTCGAAAGGTTTTCCGAACTCTTCGAGAAACTGTCGCCCCAGGTCACGGGCGTCTTTATAGTTGATGCCCACCATCTGAATGCCGCGCTCGGAGAGCGCCAGTAGCTGGGGCATTTCCTCCTTGCAGGTCGGGCACCAGGATGCCCAGACATTGACCAGAGATATCTGCCCGCGAAGCAGGGATTCATCCACCTCGGTATCAGGGTCCTCCAGCGTCGGGAGCGTGAACGCGGGAAACGCCTGGCCTATCAGGGCTGACTCGCGAGCACTGGGATCCAGCGAAAGCCCCCGGTACAAAAAGAAGGCCAGGCCAAGGAACACCACAAACGGAAGCAGCAGCAACAGGCGACGCATCATGCGCGAACCTCGCGTGCCGGCCTCATCGATTCGCGGTCAGCTGCGGCTGCACGGCGGCGACGGTAGCGACGGTCTGCCACGGCCAGCACGCCCCCGGAGGCCATCAGCAGCGCACCCAGCCAAAGCCAGCGTACAAATGGCTTGACCTGTAGGCGCATTGCCCAGCTGCCGTCGTCCAGTTCCTCCCCCATGGCCACGTAAAGGTCCCGCAACAGGCCGGGGTCGAGTGCGACATCGGTCATCGGCTGCCCTCGGGCAATGTACAGGCGCTTCTCCGGGTACAGGGTGGTGACAATCCGGCCTTCACGGGCAACCTCGATGGTCGCCGTATCGGCGAGGAAGTTGGGCCCCCGACGCTCGCCCAGTTCGGTCAGCGTAAAATCGTACCCGCCCAGATTCACCTGCTCACCGATATCAAGCCGCACATTACGCTCCATGGCGTAGTTCGACACCATCACCACGCCCACGATGGTGACGGCCAGGCCCACGTGGCCGACCACCATGCCCCAGTATGAAGGGGTCAACTTACGCAATCCGGACAGCGCAGAGGACGCATTGCGGACTTTATCAAACAGGTCGCGCACCAACGCCAGTACTACCCACAGGGCCGCCACCATCCCCAGCGCCACGGCGACATTCCACTGGCCGTTGTAAAGAAACGGTATCGATATCGCAATCGCCAGTGCGGCCAAGCCCGCCCCCAGTAGTCGCCGGAACAGCTCCCGACCGGGCATCTGCTTCCAGCGTGAGACCGGCCCCAGCCCCATAAAGGCACACAGCATGACGGTCAGTGGCACGAACAGGCTATTAAAGTAAGGCGCGCCGATACTGACCTTGCCCAGCCCGAGTGCATCCAGGATCAAGGGGTACAGGGTGCCCATCAGGACCGTGATCGTCATGATGACCAGCAAAATATTGTTGATCAGCAACAGAGCATCCCGGGAAAGCCAGCTAAAGCCCGCATTGGCGCTCATTCGCGGCGCCCGCAGCGCAAAGATCAACAGCGAGACGCCGACCGTGATGCCCAGCAACACCAGAATAAAGAGCCCCCGTGACGGGTCATTGGCAAAGGCATGAACCGAGGTCAGTACTCCTGAGCGCACCAGGAAGGTCCCCAGCAACGAAAGTGAGAAGGTGACAATGGCCAGTAGCGCCGTCCAGCTCTTGAACGCGCCGCGCTTTTCCGTGACCGCAAGAGAATGAATAAGGGCTGTCCCGCTCAGCCAGGGCAAAAGCGATGCATTCTCCACCGGATCCCAAAACCACCAGCCGCCCCAGCCCAGCTCGTAGTAGGCCCACCAGCTACCCAGAGCGATGCCGAGGGTCAGAAAGGCCCAGGCAATGTTGGTCCACGGCCGAACCCAGCGCGTCCAGGCCGCATCGAGACGCCCTTCGATCAGCGCAGCGATGGCAAAAGCAAAGACCACTGAAAAACCCACATAGCCCATGTAAAGCATCGGCGGATGGATGATCAGGCCAACATCCTGCAACAACGGATTCAGATCGGCACCGTCGGCTGGCATGCCCGGCAACAGGCGATCAAAGGGACTGGACGTAACGACGATGAAAAGCAGGAACCCTGCGCTGACGACACCCAGAACTCCCAGAACCCGTGCCAGCATATCCCGTGGCAACTGGCGGGAAAACAGACTGACGGCAAAGCCCCAGCCACTGAGAATCAGACTCCATAACAGCACCGAGCCTTCATGAGAGCCCCAGACGGCGGTGAACTTGTAGTACCAGGGCAGCATCGAGTTGGAATTACGGGCCACATAATCCACGCTGAAATCATCCAGAAGAAAACTGGCGGTCAGGCTGGCATAAGAAACCAGTAGAAAAACAAATTGCCCCCATGCCATGGGCTCTGCAAATGCCATCCACAACGGGCGCCGGGTGGCGGCTCCCAGCAAGGGCACGGTCGCCTGAAGCAGCGACAGGCAAAGTGCAATCAATAACGCGAAGAGACCAACTTCAGGGATTGTCAGGGTAAGCATTTCGGGGCCGTGTTCGGTTGCGGGTTCGGCGATGACCGAACCTATCGGTGAAGGTTTCTCAGGTATTGCTTCGTCAGCCAGCCACAAGGCCAGCTGACGAATTCTCTATTACTTCCGACCAGGTTGGCGGGTAACGCGCAGATACGGTGTCTGCTCATCCCATCCCTTAGGGAAACGTTCTTTGGCCTCTTCGTTGGAGAGCGACGGAACGATGATCACATCCTCGCCATTCTTCCAGTCCACCGGCGTGGCCACTTTGTGGTTGTCGGTCAGTTGGAGCGAATCAATGACGCGCAGGATCTCGTCCAGATTGCGCCCGGTGCTGGGCGGATACGTCAGCATCAGACGGATTTTTTTCGCGGAATCGATAATGAATACCGTTCGAACAGTCACCTTGGGATCGGCTTTTGGATGGATCATTCCGTACTGGTCGGCAACCACCTGATCCTTGTCTGCCAACAGGGGAAAATTGAGCCCCTTGCCCTGGGTTTTCTCGATATCCTTCGCCCAGTCTTTATGGGAGTCGAGCGGGTCGACGGAGACCCCGATCAGCTTCACACCGCGACTGGCGAACTCGTCCTTACGCTTGGCGAAGGCGCCGAGCTCTGTGGTACAGACAGGGGTGTAGTCGGCGGGGTGTGAAAACAGCACGGCCCAGTCGTCTCCCAGCCACTCATGAAACTGAATGTTTCCCTCGGTGGATGCGACGGTGAAATCGGGAGCGGTTTCTCCAAGTTGCAATGTCATCGTTTCATTCTCCTTTGCTTTGGCTGTCGTTCTCGGTTCGTCAGTACAGACGATATCTTTAAAGTCAACTTTAAGGTCAAGGCGTTTGTCAGATGTTTTTTAGCCTGATCCATCGAGCTCGACGTTCGTGCCCGATTTTTCGGGTATGAAACTGACATAGAGGAAAAGCACGGTGCCCAGCACAATGGCGATATCGGCAAGGTTAAAGGCTGGCCAGTGCCAGGATTGCCAATAGACATCAAAGGAATCCACAACATAGCCGCGGAATATCCGGTCAATCAGGTTGCCCATGGCACCGCCAAGAATAAGACTGTACGCGATGGCTTCTCCCCTGCGGCGGCACTGAAGAATCAGCCCGATCAGTACAATCGAGACAACTACCGCGATTGTGATAAGAAAGTATCGCTGCCAACCTCCGCCATCGGCAAACAGGCTGAATGCGGCGCCGGTGTTCCAGACATGAACCCAGTTAAAGAACGGGGTCACCGGAATCGATTCGCCATACGCCATTGACTGCTGGACCAGCCATTTTACAACCTGATCAGATGCCGCAATCAGGCCCGAAATCGCCAGCAGGCTATACGGCAAGAGTTTTTTGGTAACGATGGACATTGTTTAACCCTTAAGCGCCAGGATGCGCCTGGCACCGTTGAGTACGATAATCCCCGCAATGCTGCCGATGATCAGGTCCGGGTAATTGGAGCCAGTCCACGCGACCAGGGCGCCAGCGGTAATGACCCCCAGATTGATCACCACATCGTTGGCTGAGAATATCCAGCTCGCCTTCATGTGCGCCCCACCCTCCCGATGTTTGGATATCAGCAGCAGACAGGTGGTATTGGCGATCAATGCAATGAACGCAATCCCCATCATTACCAGCGACTCCGGCTCACTGCCGAAGACAAAGCGCCTCACCACCTCTGCAAGTACGCCTACAGCCAGTATCAGTTGGAGTACGCCCGCGAGATGCGCCGCACGCACCTGCATTTTCACGCTATGCCCAACCGCATACAGCGCGAGCCCATACACGGCCGCGTCGGCAAAATTGTCCAGGGATTCTGCAATCAGGCCGGTGGAGTGCGCGATCAGGCCGGCCGTCATTTCCACCACAAACAGGACGGCATTGATACCGAGCAACCAACGCAGGGTGCCGGACTCCTGCTCGGCAGAGATAGCCGTATCCCCGACCGCCTTAATTGACTCAGGGTCGGCAGCGGCCGTTTCCTGAAGCGAAGCTCCCAGCCCGAGGGTCGCCAGCTTCGCGGTGATAGGCTCAGCCTCGCCATCGTGCACAACCTTCAACTGCCGATCAGACAGCTCAAAGGACAGCCCGCGAATGTCTTCAAAACCGTTCAGGGCCAGGCGAATCATCCGTTCCTCCGAAGGACAATCCATCTTCGGTACGGTATACACACTGATCCAGTTGCCGGACGCTTCAGAGGCCTTCGACCCGGTGTTACCCTCTGCGGGTGTTGTGTCGCAGCCACAGGCGTCTTCACAGGATTTACTCATGATACGGCTCCACTTGCGTATTGTCGGATTATGATTTAAAACCATATAGCCACTATAAGGTCAATAGAGCAGATACCATTTGTTGAGGAGACACCCGATGCGCATTGGTCAGTTGGCGCGGTCCGTAGGGGTTGACACCCAGACCATCCGTTTCTATGAGCGAGAGGGCTTGTTACCACCGCCGGATCGTCAGGACAACGGCTACCGTATTTACACTGAACGGCATGTTGAGCGACTGGCCTTCATCCGGCGCTGCAGAATACTTGAGCTGTCACTCGCTGAAATTCACGAGTTACAGCGTTATCAGGGCGCGCCCCATCAGCCTTGCAGGGCCATCAACACCTTGCTTGATGATCACATCGCTCAGGTACGGTCTCAGATAACCGATCTGCAGGTACTGGAGAAACAACTTGTGTCGCTGCGAGCAAGTTGTAACGATGATCGGGAAATTGAGGCCTGCGGGGTTCTCGAAGGGCTCAGCGAAGGAAACATGCAGCAGTAGCCTGAAGCACTTATGCTCAGTATTAGGGTAGCCAGCGCGGAAAGATCAAGATACTTGCGTAGGTGCTGAACATCCGCTCCCTGGCAGAGTTTTTCGGCAACACGGAGCCTGAGTAGCCGGCAGATGGAGCAAGCACCTCATCATCTCCTGTTTCGTTGAAAAGGCTGCATCAACTGCTGCCAGTAGTTCGTTGGGTAATTCGGCTCTGAAGCAATACCGAGATCCTTAGTGCCGATCGTTCGCTCGGAATCGAAGTAAGCCGTGCCTAAAAAGCGATCAGTCAAGGTGGTAAAAAGCCCGAAGTTCACATCACCCTCTTTTGCCGTATTCAAATGATGGAAACGATGTACGGAGTTGATTGCGAGAACCTTTTTCAGCGGTCCGGTAAAATACGCTACATTCGAGTGTTGCAGTAGCAACTGGAGCACAACTGCAACCACCAACAACATCAGGACATTCTGCGGTACTCCTATAATGAGCAATGGTGTCGTTCCGGCAACTGTTTCTATAGATTGATGCAGTGGATGTTTCATAAGCCCATTAAAGCCGTACAACCGTTTTACGCTGTGATGAACAGCATGTAGGCGCCACAGAAACCGGAGGCGATGACTCGCAAAATGCGCCAGGGTGATACCGATATCAGAAATGAGGATTGCCAACAGCAATTGGAAAACCAGTGGCCAGCTGGAAGGCCAGATCGGTGCCAAAACGAGCAATCCTGCAATTAATGGGAGTACAGCTATGCCAATAACATTAAGCGACTCGTTCATGAGTGCATGGAGCATATCGCGCCGCTGATCCTGTTGAGGCTCATTAAACGCCCGATCATAGGGGATAAGTCTTTCAGTGGCGAAAGAAATCCCTATAAACACCAGGATCAAAAACCCCAGCCAACCGGCGTTGAAACCTTCGGCAACGAGATAGACAGCAACACCATTACCCACGAGCAAAAACAACGGCAAATACAAAAGCCTAACTAACCACATTACGTTACGAATCATTCCAACAGTCCTCGCTAACTAGAGCGTTCAGCATCTCACGGATGCACGCAGCCAAATTGAACGAAAGAGCTGATTATTTGGATAAAAGCCGTTGAATAACCGTTGGGGAAACGCCAAATGCCTCAGTAACAGACCTGCAGAAATGGGCTTGATCAGAAAATCCCGAAGCAATTGCTGCATCAGTAAGTGACATCTCGCGCGATAACTCAAACCCGGTTAGTAGCTTTAGCCACTTTCTATAGCTGCGCAAAGGTAAACCGGTACATTCGGTAAACCAGTGGGAAAAATGGCTTGGAGAAAGGCAAACCATTTTCGCCAACTCGGCTCGTGAGACTGATCGTCCTCCCGATGCTTCGGCATTCAATGCTTCTAAAACGTCGCTCAACCTGCTCTTTGGACCAGATGGCTTACTACCCCGGTATTGTCGCTCGAAAGCTTTCAGTGCAATTAACAGGTTTTCGGTGCCAGTAAAGCGAGACAAACACTCCGTAATGAAATCCTCTTCGAGTGCCCGGATGGATCGCTTCGACGGGTTTTTGATATAAGGCAGTAAAGCATTGCAGACATCAAGGTTTGGATCGATGTAAATACACAGTACCCTGGACAGTTTTAATTGATGGGTAACTCCAGCTGGTATCCACAACCCCCTTCTCTCGCACCGTGTTTCACCGGACATGACTTCAACGCTTGCGTCTAAACCGATCACGATTTGATGAGCCCAATGTTTATGGGGCTTATTGTCTCCCGACTCTCCATGGAAGGCGCCCATGCCTGGCTTTATCGCTACGGAGCCGAGCCATGGGTTCAATAAAGTCTTTGGTTTGGTCATCGCCTCATCTCTGCAAAGACAGACTTTCAGTCGGAGTGACCCTCGGTCAGTTCCGAATCCCGTCAATGGCACGGATCATCAAATCCACCATGGCCGGGCTGTCCCATTCCGCGGCACCGACCAGGCGGCCAATTTCGCGACCGTCATGATCAAGCAGCAGCGTTGTAGGAACACCTTCTATGCCTAGCGTTGAGGTCGCCAGTGTGGACGGATCAATATACTGGCGAAGATGCTGAATGCTTGTTTCCCGGTAGAATTTTTCAACAACGCTGATGCCTACGTGGTCAACGGACAGCGCGACCACTTCAAATTGCTCGCCGCCCAGTTTAGCCTGGAGTGAGTCAAGCGTCGGCATTTCCTCACGGCAGGGTGCGCACCAGGTCGCCCAGATATTGAGCAAAATCGCCTTACCCTTAAAGTCAGCCAGTGTCAGCGGCCTGCCGTTTTCGTCTTCAAAAGCCAGCTCGGGCAGAGTGCGAGGGGACTCCCAGATCAGGAACCCCTGGGGCCCCACGGACTTCGGAACCTTCCCTGCAGCCATAACTTGAGCGGCTATGGAAATAGCAAGCGCAAAAAGGACTACGGCGATTCCCCGGGCGGCAGATATGCGCTGGTGACTCATTGGACATTACTCCTGATTACAGTGGTCGGTTTGTTGCCGGCATGGTGCCCCACGCGTTACTCACTCTGTAACAGCTCTTCAATTCGCCCGTGCAGTCGGCCCCAGAACCCATCATCGGCTGCCGCGTTGGGGCCTTTGGCAATGGCCGTCAGGTAGGTCACCAGGTGTTCAGGCTTGAATTTCAATCCATGGAACCGGGCCCGCATCTGCCCTTCCGGGTCAATCACGTGGGTTACCACACCATGGACCTGTACACCCTCACCCGTATCCCTGAACTGAACGCCGTAGGCTTTAGCAAGTTCTGGTGTCAGTTCAGGTGGTTCCATCCTGGCTCGGTAGAGGAATTGCCAGTTGCGGGGATTCAGATCGAAATTCTCGCCGTAGGCACGCATGTTTCTCCGGGTGCCTGCAACATCTTCCCGGTCCGTGGCAATGGTGATGAACACCACCTCTTCACTCAGCCCTTCTTCTTCAACCCCGGTTTGCAACTGCCGGATCAGGTTCATATGCAAAGGGCAGGCCTCGGTACAGCGCGTGTAGAGAAAGTTAAGCACAACGGTTTTGCCGTTTAAGTCGGCAAGGGCAAGGGTATTGCCATCAACGCCTGTAAGATCAAATTCAGGGGCCGGCTGATCCACAAACTGGGCATACCGCTCTTTCTCGTTCAACGAGGCCTCCACATCTTCCATGGAATGGGCCATGGCATTGGTGCTGACCTGGGCAACCATGGCAATCAGCAATTCTGAATACACTGTTCACAGTCATTCTCCATTTGAGTTGTTTTCCGAAGGGAGTCCCGGTTTATTGTGGCTTGATATCGTCCAGATTCAGCGCAACGGGCAGGTCAGCTGGTGCCAGGCAAACGCCCTCGTCACTGCAGGCCTGTACCCGTACCGTCATGTCTAGCTTGCCTGCCTCTTTCAGCGCGGCGGTCTGTTTTTCGTCTGGCAGCAGCCGGATACTCGCACCGTCGTCGTACACCTCCAGGGCGGTGTCACCCAGTGTGATGTCACTGACCCTGCCGCGGGGGTACTGGGTCGGGATGTCAAGCGACTGACCGTTGACCGAAGAACTGGCGACGGTGGGAATCAGTAACTCCATGGAGGCCGGGTTGGCGTTCACGTGCCAGCCCGATTCAATGTCCAGTGTCAGAATAATTTCACCGGTCTCCCCTATCAGGGCTTTGCCGCCTTCCGCAAGATTGAGGCGGACCTTATCGGAAGAATCTGCCAACCCCGTGCGGGCAACTGGCGCCTGGGGGTCGGAATTGGCTCGTTCGGTCTGGGCCGAGCCAGGAGCGTTTCCGGAATTGGTACCGATCAACGTGAACGCCGCGATCGCGATCAGAAAAACCGCTACGCCGGTCAGCAATACTTTGGTTCGGGTTGTCATGGTTCATCTCCAGTAGCTAGCGTTGTGAGTTCTCGGTGCGGTTGATCGCCTCGACCAGGCTGTCGGTATCAAATAGCCCAGTGAAACGGGCGACAACGGTGCCGTCAGCGTCAAAAATCGCCGCAAAAGGTAAAGCCTGCCCTCCCGTTGCGGTTAACAATGCGTCTTTTTCGGGATCGCTTGCTGTCACATCAACCTGAATCGGCACCATGCCGGCCCGCGCTACGGCTTCAGCCACAGCGGGCTCTTTATACACGGTGCGCTCCAGGACCTTGCAGTTGATGCACCAATCGGCAGTGAACTCCAGCAAATACGGTGTGTCCCGGGCTTTTGTGTCCGCCAGGAGTTCTGCGGAGTAGGGCTGCCAGACAAGTTCGTCTTCGCCGCTGCCCAACGGAGATGCGAATACCACTGTCACCGCAAGGGCAAGGCCTGTCGCCGTTGCAGTGATCACGCGAACGGCACCGCTCCCCTGAACGAAACGACGGAGACCCCAGACCAGCACCAGCGCCAGCCAGGCCCACCACAGCCAGGGGTATACCGCTTTGGGCACCAGGCTCGCGCTGAAAAAGACGGCGGCGGCCAGCAATATCAGCGCGAGCACTTCTCGAATGGCCAGAGTCCAGGGCCCCGCCTTGGGCAACCGGCTCAGCCACTTGGGTTTGAGGATCAGTGCCGCGTAGGGCAGCGACAACCCCAGCCCGATACTGCCGAATATCCCCATAGTTACCGGCGCCGGCTGGGTAACGGCAAAGGCTAGGACTCCACCCAGGAAAGGACCAGCACAAGGTGCAGCCAAAACCGCACTCAATAACCCCGATAAGAATGCTTCAGAGTAACGCCGGCCATGGGCCGAGGCGGCGAACGACGGGATCGGAATGGGCAAATCCAGCCACGTGACCACCGCAAACCCGACCAGCAAGGCAACAAGGATACCAACGAACACCGCGGACTGAAACAAAGTGCCCCAGCTCCACTGAAGAAATGCGGTCAATCCGCCCAGCGTCAAGAAAAACGCGAGTGTTCCTGCGGTGAACGCCAATGCGGCCAGCACGCGGTGCGATCGTTGGCTGCCCGCCTCTCGTAAGATAGTCCGGACCTTAATAGGAATCGCGGGCAAAACGCAGGGCGTCAGGTTGAGCAGCAAACCTGCCACTGTCGCCATTAAGAGCTGGCTGGCGATGAGTAAAGAGGGAATGTGATCGATCATTCAGCTATTCCAGCCCTTCCCACGATTCCCGACTGAAACGTCCGGTCTGACCCCGCCATTGGCCGCTTGCATCCTTAAACAGAAGGTTGTTTGAGTGCTCATATCTCTTCTCCATATAGACGCCGCCAATATTAACAGGAGCGAGAGCCACAGCAACGCATCGCTTTCCCGGCTTGTGAGCTTTTTTCTTGATAGCCAATTGCCACATGTAGACAAATCCCTTCCTCCTCATCCGATTTAAAATCTGCTCGCTGTCATGTACCCAAGCGATGATACTGCCGAATTCGACGAAGCAGGAGCAAGCCGAGTCCGAGTGCGATCACGCCAAGGACAGGCCAATCCCGCCAGCGCACATAAGGGGTTGCGCCAGTTCTGGGGGTCACTTCGGCACTGAGGGTGGCTACGCGGAATTGAGGAGCGCGTGTAAGAACCTTTCCCTCGTAGCTGACAGCTGCTGTGATACCCGTGTTCGTGGCTCGCAGTAGGTCACGTCCGGTTTCGATGGCACGCATGCGGACCATCTGAAAGTGCTGGAAAGGGCCGAGCGAGCTGCCGAACCAGGCATCGTTACTGACATTCACCAGCAACTGCGCTTCGGGCAGAAACTCCGTGACTTCAGCACCAAAGACCGCCTCGTAGCAGATGAGTGCCCCTACAGGCACCCCTGCTGCCTTCAGGACGTGCGCTTCCCGTCCCGGTGTGAAATCGGACATGGGCGCCCCGAGCACGTCGAGGGACGAACCCAAAAACTCCCGAAACGGAACATACTCACCGAAGGGCACCAGGTGACGTTTGTAGTAGAAGCCTGAGGGATCGGAGAGGCTTGTCACCGCGTTGTAGGTGCGACCGTCCTCCTCGCGTATCGGGACGCCAATCATCAACGAGGTGCCTGCCTGATCGGCTAACGCCTTAAGCTCAGCAAGATATTCTCTAGCCTCGTCATGCCACATCGGGATTGCCGTTTCTGGCCAAATCACAATGTCGGCCCCGAGATGCTGCTTCGTAAGCGCCTGATAACGGTCCAGCGTGATTCCCCGTGAATCCGGGTCCCATTTTCTGTCTTGCGCGATGTTTCCTTGCAAGAGGGCAATATTGATAGGATCAGCGGCTGGCTGCGTCCACTCATGATCCAGGAGCTGCAAGCTGGCAAGAGTAGCGGTTAACACGGCACCGGCTACCGCTGCACGGCGCAGGCTTGGATTTAAAACAACCCAAGCCAGGCCGCCAGCGAGCAAGGCCACCAGAAAACTCACGCCAAGCACACCAAAGACAGGCGCGATAGTGGCGAGTGTGGTGTCGGTCTGGCTGTAGCCGACAAAGAGCCAGGGAAAGCCGGTTAAGAACCAGGTGCGCATCCATTCACTCAACACCCATGTCGCTGGTAGCCCTAGCCAGAGGGCCGTCGCATCCATCTCAGGGTGCAGGCGGCGTACGAGGTACGCGACGCCCCATGGAAAGAGGGCAAGCAGCGAGACAAAGGCCGCTGTAGCTAACATCCCCACCACGGGGCCATTGCCGTACTGGCTGATGCTGACGAAGACCCAGGAGACACCTACACCGAAGTAACCAAGGCCAAAGAAGTAAGCCGACCATAACGCCTGACGCTTTGAAGGTTGCGCGGTCAGGACAAACAATGCGGCCAGAGCGACCACCGCAAGCCATGCCCAACCAAAAGGGGCAAAGGCAAGCGGCATGGCGCCTCCGGCAAGCAAAGCCATCACCCTCGTTACAAGAGTCTTGTAGCGCATTCCCGTGGATAGGTCGAAGAGTAGCGCGCACTTATCACCCAATGCTCTCGCCTCCGAAATCAAGATCAACCCTGTGGCTCATGCCTTTTTTTGCTCCGCTCAATTCAGTCCGCAGCCACATGGGCCATCACAAGATTTACTCATGACACGGCTCCACTTGAACAATATGGTGTTACCATTCAAAACCATATAGTAGCTATAAGGTCAACAGGGTAGAGAATACGTTGAGGAGAAGCATGATGCGCATTGGACAGTTGGCACGGTCAGTAGGGGTCGATACTCAGACTGTCCGATTCTACGAACGGGAGGGCTTGTTGCCACCGCCAGATCGGCAGGAAAACGGTTACCGTGTCTATACCGAGAAGCATGGTGAGCGACTGGCTTTCATCCGTCGCTGCAGGATCCTCAACTTGTCACTGGCTGAAATTCAAGAATTACAGCACTATCAGGGCGCGCCCCATCAGCCTTGCAGGGCCATCAACGCCTTACTTGATGATCACATCGCTCATGTACGGTCTCAGATAACCGATCTGCAGGTATTGGAGAAACAACTCGTGTCGCTGCGAGCGAGTTGTAACGATGATCGGGAAATTGAGGCCTGTGGGGTTCTCGAAGGACTCAGCGAAGGGAGCGTGCAGTAGTAGCCTGAAGCATTAACCACCCGCTTTTTCCCTTGCGTGAACCCAGTCAGTCCGGAACCCCGGCAATGGCCCGGGTCATCAAGTCCACCATGGCTGGACTGTCCCATTCCGCAGTACCAACCAGGCGGCCAATTTCACGACCGTCATGGTAAATCAGCAGCGTTGTAGGAACACCTTCTATGCCCAGTGTTGAGGTCGCCAGTGTGGACGGATCAATATACTTGCGAAGGTGCTGGATGCCTGTTTCCAGGTAGAATTTTTCGACAACGCTGATGCCTGCGTGGTCAACAGACAGCGCGACCACTTCAAATTGCTCGCCGCCCAGTTGAGCCTGAAGTGAGTCCAGCGTCGGCATTTCCTCACGCCAGGGCAGGCACCAGGTCGCTCAGATATTGAGCAAAATCGCCCTGCCCTGAAAATCAGCCAGTGTCAGGGGCTCGCCGTCCTATTAGTTAGTTAGCTCTATGCTATTTCCCTACCCAAGGAGTAATCATTAGGCCAGTGAGGTTGCTCCTCCATATAGACCTGACATCAACCAGATAATCCGCTGTAGTGAGGGGTTGGTTGCGGCCTTGTGTTACGAACCAATCAACCAAAAAATCCGGGTACCCGTTTATCCCATGCAGCTGGCAACCTGGCTAGAAAGCGGACTTGTAATGGCACTGCATTGCTTCAAATGGTCAGTAGCTTGGCCGAACTGATTGATTCTCGCCGATGCTGAATGCCTATTGACAGTTGTCAATGCCATTCCAAAAGAGGGCATCAAAATATAGAAGGGTAACCTCATGTTCTAAAATAAATTTTTGACTAAACATTGCGTATTGATAAGACATAAGACATGGGAAAAGTGCTGGGCTAGGGAAACCAGCAGAAACCGTAGAGGAAAAAAAGGGCAGCTCAATACCCGAGCCGCCCACAGGGCCTAGAATGGTAACCGCGCTCATATCAGATAACCTTGATAAATACTGTATGTGCATACAGTAAACGAAATTACCGAATCAGGGTCAAAGGAAAAGTGTAACCAGCAGACAGGCGGGAATGATCATGTGCGGACGCTTCACCCAATACCAAACCCAGGTGCGCTACCTTGAGCGGCTGAACTGGCAAGCTCCACTGGCTTTCGAGCCCAGCGACGAACCCATAGACCGGTACAACGTCGCCCCCACCACCCATGTGCAGCTAATGCATTTGGATGAAGAAGGTCTGCGGATGAATGCAGTGCCGTGGGGCTACGCGCCACACTGGGCCCGCGGTAAAGGCAAGCGACCGCCTGCAATCAACGCGAGATTGGAAACGGCCGTCACCAGCAAATACTGGTCAGCCGCGTGGAAGAATGGCCGTTGCCTGGTACCGGCAGACGGCTGGTATGAATGGGTCAAGGATCCGGACGACTCAAAGCGCAAGCAACCCTACTACATCAAGCTCATATCCAATGAGCCCATGTTCTACGCAGCCATAGGCCAATTCCCACGCGACACAGACAGCGAGCCAGGCGATTCAGATGGCTTTGCGATAGTGACCACCGCGAGCGATAAAGGCATGGTTGACATTCACGACCGCGCACCTGTGGTACTACCGCCGGATGTTGCCAGGGAATGGCTGGAAAGTGGGCTGGCACCGGAGCGCGCAGAGGATCTTGCTCGGCATCACGCTGAGCAAATCGAATCGTTTGAATGGTATGAGGTGGGGAAGCAAGTGGGTAATGTGAAGAATAAGGGTTCGGATATGATCAGGCCGGGCCAGCCTTAGGGGCTAAGCGCACTTCAAATGTATGCACACTGTTGCATCACTTTTCGATAGCGCCATTGTTGATTGACCTCGCAGGTCCCGAGCATTATGGTCTGGATTGGGTCAACTCAACCTGAAGAACATCACGATGGTTATTGCTCAAGAACATAGCCCGTCTAGCGCGAACACGAAGCACATGATTGGTTTGCGCGCGGCCGTTACTGTCCTTGAGCGCTGGAAAGCAAACCGTAACCAGATCCAGCAGGTGTTACGAATTTCCCGGGCTACTCTGCTCCGAGCAAAGGGCGAAGCAACCGCGTCGCGGCTGGACTGTGACCAGCTTGAACGCATCAGCATAGTGCTGAACATGCACGCAACCATGCGCACCGTGTTCGAAAATCCAGCAAACGTCTATGGATTTATGGGCCGCCCAAATGACAATGAATTTTTTAATGGGCGGGTACCGTTGGACCTCATATCACGGGGCAGTATGCTGACGCTTATTGAAACGTATCGCCGAGTTGATAGCCTGCGCAATGGTCTCTGGTAACGCTTGAGTAGCCAGACGCAGTGTATCTAGCAAGTGGTGGCAGCGGCTAAAGAGGATAATCAGGCACTCACACACAGGCGGCCGATGTGTACCACTGTTGAGCTCCAACACTTGGACTGCCTCGTGTTTCCTCATCGGTATGCACAGCGAAAGTCCATCTCCTACTTCTCCCCGTCCAGCATCCGTATGAATCGCCCCTAGTTTCGTAGACACCTCCAGGCCTTATAATCGAGGCACCCAGGAGGTCCAATGAGCAACCCACTTTATACCGAAGAATTTAAAATTGAAGCCGTCAAACAGGTGGCTGATCGTGGCCATTCCGTTGCGGAGGTCGCCGCTCGATTAGGAGTGTCGGCACACAGCCTGTATCAATGGCTCAAGCGCTATGATAAGCCCACTGCCCAGCGACAGCAGGATGATGATCTCCAGGCTGAAAACCGGCGATTGAAGGCCGAGCTCAAACGCGTATCGGAAGAGCGAGATATATTAAAAAAGGCCACCGCGTACTTCGCCAGAGAGTCCGACTGAGGTACGCGTTTATTCAGAGTCAAGTGGACAACTATCCCGTGCGCCGCCTGTGCAAGATGATGACCGTGCACCCCAGTGGTTACTATGCCTGGTGTCGCAACAAGCTGTCTGATCGGGCTCGTGAAGACCAGCGTCTGCTAGGCCAGATTAAACATTCATGGCTTGAGAGCGGCGGTGTGTATGGCTATCGCAAAATTCATCTGGATCTTCGTGAAGCTGGTGAGGCTTGCGGTAAGCACAGGGTAGCCCGTCTCATGCGCTGCGAGGGGTTGCGCTCACAGACGGGTTATCGCCGCCGCCCCGGTCATTACAGTGGCAAGCCTGCGGTGGTTTCACCCAATCACTTGGATCGCCAATTCGATGTAGCGGCGCCCAATGTTGCATGGGTGACAGACATAACTTACATCCGCACCTACGAAGGCTGGTTGTATTTGTCCGTTGTGATCGACCTGTTCTCTCGTCAGGTCGTCGGTTGGTCAATGAAGCCGCGCATGACGTCTGACTTGGCGCTAGACGCGCTGTTAGCAGCAGTCTGGCGTCGTAAACCACAAGGCTGTGTCATGGTTCATTCGGACCAGGGCAGTCAATTTAGTAGCGGTGACTGGCAAAGCTTCCTGAAAGCGAATCACCTGGTGGGTAGCATGAGCCGCCGCGGGAACTGCCATGACAACGCAGTCGCTGAAAGCTTTTTTCAGTTACTCAAACGGGAGCGAATCAAGCGGCAGATCTATCCAACACGCGAGGCTGCAAGACAAGACGTGTTCAATTACATTGAGATGTTTTATAACCCAAAGCGCCGGCACGGAACGAGTGGTGACCTGTCACCGGTCGAGTACGAAAAGCGTCATTACCAGAGTCTGGCGAGTGTCTAGAATACTGGGGGCGATTCAGTACTCAGGCCGCACTCATATCTCTGTTCAGGCTCAGCCGGCGCTCTGCCTTGTATGCCCTGACCTGCTGTATGTAAGCCAACTTTGACGGTACTGACGCCATGCGGTGCCGACAACAGCCGCCAACATCGAAGCCCTTGCGCAAGCTGTGAGACGCGAGTCCAATTAGCGAGCTGTTAGGTCCAGACATTAAAGTCCGTGTATACGGGCATGGAGCAGACGTCGAGCGTGCCGACAGCTGAGCTGGTGATAGGCAGCCATGATAAACTTTGGTTTTTATCAAGGATGATCAATGTATGGTCAAAAAAAGGTGGAGCATCCCTAAGCAGCCAAAAAAGCAAGCTAAAGGGACAAAAGTCGAGACATCAATTGCACCATTAGTTAACTGGCTCCCTAGAGTTCTGCTTTTAATAAATGGATTGCTAACCGGAGCTGGGTATTTATTTCTTGCTGGGTATCTTAGCAAACTTGGGATAGAGATGGGCGAGCTGGAAATTAGCCTTCCTACGCTGTTGCTACACGGGTACGTATTTCTATTAGAGTCGATGATGAAAGGAAGCGTATGGGTGGTTAACATTGCCATTCCTATTGTTTCGCTAGTAGTTGCATTTTTGTTCTACCCTCCATACCAATCGATGTACCCTGCTTGGTCAATAACTGAACGTATTTGGGGAGCCACCTGCGTTGCACTCCCGCTGACCATGCTTCTTGTCATGGGTCCCAGCTGGACCATCATCGCAGGAAGCGAAAAAGCAGAAAAAAACACTTTGGTAAGCCTTGGAATTTCTCAACCAGACGACCTGCTAAGGGAGCACACCGTTGCCACGGAGGATGGAAATATCACTGGCACACTAGTGATCGCGGACAAAGGTTTTATCTACCTGCGGTCTGACAATAGTATCTACAAGATCTCCAACACAACTGGCCAAGTAGCTCGACGGATTGACTTTAGCTCATCCGAATCTGCTACCGAGAGCAGCGGGGCTGGCGAATGAAGTACATCTCAGCGTCACCGCCTCATAACCTCATTAGAGGAACACTAGCCCGACAGGCGGCCCAAACATACATTGCAAGTCTGCTCCTAGACGCTAGTGAGCATGCCGGTGCTTTTGAAGGCGAAGAGCTGACCGAAGCTGAGCGCGAAATCGCCCGAGCCGAAATCGAGCGCATCGGAATGGAGATTCTGCACCGCTACAAGTGCGAGTTGTAGCGGTTACTCCCGCACTATTGCTTCTTGGCTAGGACTTTCCTCCCGATTGTTCAGCTGCTGCTCCCGGTCAATACACCAATACCGCAGTCCGGCAATTGCTCGCCCAGGTAGCCAAAACCAGTCGCACAGACATGTGCCACCGAAAAAGCGCTGGAAAAAGAAACCATAACATTGAAAAGCTCGTATAGCAGATTGAGCCCAGCGACACGGAAGATCAGGGCGCGAGCGACGCAGAGCATTGGCGGACACGGTTGCGGTAAGAGTGCGCTAGGTCAGATGGAAAGCAGTCATGCCCAGAAAGCTGCGGAGACCTCTCTCTTCTCTGTCCATCGCTGGTCAGAGTGTTTCCGGGCGCTGAAAAGCTGGCTCCAGGTATCCGCCTTTGCGGCAAATCAATCATCGGTTATTCACTCGTTGTGCATTCGACAAAATGGCTTATCTTGGTGTTATCCAAAAATTCAGTTGGTGGTGCCTATGATTGATCTACCCGAGCACTTCAAAGCCATTCCTGTTCTCTCAACGAACGTAAGTTTCTGGCAGGCTGCGGAGAGCATGGCGGAACTGAAAGAAATCGAACGCATTGCCATGATCCGGAAAGGGCTGCCCCCAGAAACAATCCAGATGACCCTAGTAGCTCTCAACATAAATCAGAATATGTTGTGTAGAGCGTTAAATCTGGCTATTGCGACAGTGAAACGTAGGCTAAAGGACGGGAAGCCGCTAGATTCTATGGCTTCTGAGCGCATTGTGCGATTGATGCAGGTTGCTCTACTAGCGCGTGTTCTATTCGAGCGAGACGAGTACGCGGCACAATGGCTATCGACTCCAAACGATGCTCTGGGAGGCGAGCCTCCGGTTAGCTTGTGTGATACAGAGCTCGGGGGGAGGCAGGTACGTCGCATCCTGCACGCAATCGAGTCAGGAAGCGCGGCGTGAGGCATCGTATATGGGCAAATCTAGCGCCCTTAATAGACAATCTGACCTGTGCGATTAGCCTCGCGGTCTATCCACTGAATGCAATGGAGAGGAGATGGAGAATGACGGGGATGGTTAGAGGGAGGTAGGCTCCTCGATATCCTTGAAACCGAAGATATTGGCGCACCTGAGCGAGCAATGTACAAGCTCGCTCCCAAGCCCTATAAGCTTTCCAGATAGTTCACTATGAGCTTCAAATGACATTGAATACACATGGATACAAAGCCAAGGAGGATGCTTTATTGTTGGTTGTGGATCTCGTGCGTATTCCGGCGAACGTGACCGGTCATTCCGGTGATCGTGACCGATTTGCACACGGCCTTCACGCTGGAACGGGTTTTGTACTCTGAGCGGTCACGATGGGTCAATCGATACCGCGTTTTGAGCGTTAGCCTTTCTCAGTGATTCCCCCTTCAGATTGAGCCGGTGGGCGCCGTGCAGGAGCCGGTCCAGGATGGCGTCGGCGAGCGTGGCGGAGCCGATGTACTCGTGCCAGTGTTCGGTGGGTAGCTGACTGGCAATGAGCGTTGAACCACGTCCATGACGGTCCTCGATCACCTCCATCAGATCCTGTCGTTGCTGGGCATTGACCTTCTGCATGCCCCAGTCATCTAGAATCAGCAGATCGGTTTTCAACAGCTGCGTCATCAGGCGGGCGTAGCTGCCATCGCCGTGGGCGATCCGCACTTGCTCGAACAGCCGTGGCACCCGCAAGTAGCGGACGGATAGCCCTTGGCGGCAGGCCTGGTTGCCCAGGGCGCAAGCCAGCCATGTCTTGCCACAGCCGGTGGGACCGGTGATACACAGATTCAGCGATTGACCGATCCAGTCACAGCTGGCCAGGCCTGCCATACGGGAACGTTCCAGCCCTCGCGGGTGGCGATAGTCGATGTCTTCGATGCAGGCCTGCACGCGCAAGCGAGCAGCCTTCAGTAGCCGGTCCAGCCGACGGTTCTCCCGGTGCAGCACTTCCCGGTCTACCAGCAGGGCCAGGCGCTCCTCGAACGCCAGGTCATGGGTTGCGGGCTGCGCCCGCTGCTGTTCCAAGGCGTCGCACATGCCCGTTAGCTTGAGGTGGCGCAGGGTGTTGAGTGTGTTGTGAGTCAGCATAGGTCTCTCCGGGATCAGTGGTAGTAATGCGGGCCGCGAACGTTGGTGTGCGCCGGCAGGTCGGTCAGGTCACGCTCATCGTCGGCCAGAGGCAGCGGGAACTGGTCCAGCCCCTGTTTCAGGATCGAGGTGATGCTCTGGTAGCTGGCCGAGTTGATCGACAGCGCCCGGGCACAGGCTTGTTCAAGGCGTTCACGGCTGTAGCGCCGACTGAGACTCAGCAATCCCAAACAAGCGCGGTAGCCATGCTCTGGATGAGGGCGGTCCTTGAGCTGGCTCTGCACCACCTCCAGCGTGCCGGGGCCGATGTCCTTGGCCCAGTTGAGGAAGCGCTGCGGCGACCAGTCCTTGTGGGCCTGATGCGCCTTGGGCATGTGTTCGGTCAGGGTTACGAAGCGGCTCTTCCCGTGGCGGGGATGTAATGCCACCCGCTGGCCCTTGTGCATGACCTCCAGGGCGGTATCCGTTAACCGTACGTCCAGAACCAGCCCCACCAAGGCGTGAGGTACGCTGTACAGGCGTTTGTCGACCTCGATGTGGTAGTCGATGCCTGGCCTGGCCTTGCGCCATTCGGCGTAGGTATAGGGCGCTACTGGCAGAGGCCGCAGTGCCGGTCGATCAAGTGCGTCGAACAGGCTCTGACGGCTCTCGGTTCGACCCTGGAACAGGCGCTGGTTCAGGGCTGGTAGCAACGCTGCAATGGCGGCATTGAGTTCGGCCAGGGAGAAGAACATCTGATGCCGTAAACGGGCCAGGATCCAGCGCTCGACCAACAGCACCGACGTCTCGGCCTTCGCCTTATCCTTGGGCTTGTAGGGCCGTGCTGGCAATACCGCCGTCTGGTAATGGCAGGCCAGCTCAGCATAGGTCTCGTTGATCGTCGGACTGTAGCGGTCCGCCTTGGTCACCGCCGCCTTGAGGTTATCCGGAACCAGCAGTTCCGGTACCCCGCCAAAGAACCTGAACATCCTTTGGTGGGAGGCGATCCAGTCTGGAAGGCTCTGGCTCCAGGTAGCCTCGGCGAAGGTGTAACTGGACGCGCCCAGCACTGCCACAAAGACCTGGGCCTTGCGCACCTCACCGGTAGAGCGGTCCACCACCGGCACAGTAGGGCCGCAGTAATCGATAAAGATCTTCTCGCCAGCCCGGTGGACCTGTCGCATGCTGCGGCGCTGCCGGCCACGCCAGAGCCGGTAGTGGTGGCAGTACTGGCTGTAGCGATACGCCTTGTCGCCGTGGCGTTCTACGTATTCGGCCCAGAGCAGTTGCAGAGTGACGCCTTTGGTCTTGAGCTCTTGATGAACCTCGAAGTAGTCGGGCTCGGCAAAGCGTGACGGTGGCGCCTTGGCCGGGAACAGCAGCGCGTACAGCCGAACCTTGTCCAGGTCCTTCGGCAGTGGCCAGGTAACGCCCTGAACCTGGGCCAGGCTGACGTACTTGCCGACCACGCCCTTGGAGAGTCCGCAGGCACGAGCAATGCGCTCGTGACTGAGACCGGCTTCGTATTTGAGGCGCAAGACCTCGATGATCTGTCGCATGGAAATCCTCGCAGCCGGCATCCGCTCTTCCTCGTGAAAAAAGGAAGCGGTATGCGCGATTAAGTTGAAGAATTCCAGTGTGTTGGCAGTGATTCCGGGGGAACGTGACCGACGATTCCGGCATCGTGACCGGTGATTCCGGGATATCACCCAAAATCGGTCACGATAAAACGGAATGAGCGGTCACGTTAGCCCGGAACAGGCGGTCACGTTCAAACGGAATGGGCGGTCACGATGGGCCGGAATATGCAGCTCGAGGCAACGTGTTGGGAGAACCAGACAACGCCCGACAAAGAAGCTCAAAGCATCGATAATATGGAAATTATCGAACTGGGGTGCGCGCTGACAACCCGCGCGGGCAGGATATTGGATACTCGAAGCTTTTTGGTCAAGCCTGAAAGATATTCAACCTTAAGTAGTTTTTGCACGGAATTGACCGGCATAACCCAGTCAATGGTAGATACAGCATTAACTTTTCCAGAGGCGATTCAAAAATTAAATTTTTGGTTGGGGCAACCTACAAAAGATTTCATCTGGTGCAGTTGGGGCAATTACGATCTGAAGCATTTGACCGCTCAAAATGATCGTAGTGGGCCAGAGGCTTTCATTCTCAACTATCCCCATCTGAATCTAAAACGTCTATGGCGACGCACAACGGGACAGAGAAAGAAAACCGGGCTAACCAACGCGATGGCGTTTCATGATTTGGTATTTGAGGGCAATCATCATCGGGGGGTAGATGATGCTCGAAATATCTCAAGGCTTTTGCCCTTTATGGACTGGTCACTGGAGGAGGAATTACTCACTTTGCCGAAACCGGCCTTGAAAGAGTATCAATCTCCTCAACCCTAAGTGCCAGCCTCATTGATAATGCTTGTCTAGGGCGTGTGTGAATTGCGGGGTTGCCCTGAATCTCCAGCTATGTAATAAAATACCAGCTAGGTATCGATATCCGTTTTTCAGCTCTAGGCTTGCTCGTCAGAACGCTTCATCTGGCCCTTCTAGGCATAGACTTCAAACTCTCTTCTGGCCTCGATTGAATCAAATCCTTCAAATCGAGGTTAGGAATCGAACGGGCATTCGCAAGCATCCTCTCAATCATCCGCAATTGTTCAGCATTGTTTCTGGTTAGAACGATAATCTCCGCTTCAAGTCTTTCAATACGCTCTATAAGGGTGATATCTGAAAGAGAGATTTTAGTGTAGACCGCCGGGGTAGCCCCACGAAGTTGAGCCTTCCTTTTCTTATAGCAGGCCGCGATTCCTGCATAGCTTGATAGCGTTTGTCGGGTCGTCTTCAGCCCCATAGCTAATTCTAATTGTGAGACCAGAGCCTCCCAGGTCAGTTTTCCGGACCATTTTGTCAGCATGACCTCGATCTTCCGTTGCTGTTGCGCAGAAATCTTTGGGCTCGCCATATCACCCCTCCCCGCCTGATAATCCGAACGTCGAAAGCAAACTAATTAGCTGGGGGTTGGACGTAGAGCTTTTGTCATCAGATTGATCGGTAAGCAGTATCCGCAATTCCTCCTCCACGTCAGGAAGATGACAATGGCTCTTTGTGCACTTTTTTGTATCCACATCTGTAACGTGAAACTCACTCGCGCCTGGTGAATAGCGAATGATAGTGCCTTTTCTAAGGGTATTCATTAAATCAAGCAAGCTCGCCAAAACATAAGTATTTTTAGAATGAATAACAAACCATCTCTGCATGGCTATAGAAGACCTCATGCGCCTGTCAGCTTTTAAATTGTCGAGCCTTGCTACCTGTACTTGATAATCTTTTTGAAAGAGCTCTATCCCAGCGGCATCACCAGCAATATGACACGCAGCGGAACACATAAAGCACTGAGTAACGAAATCGTTGAGATACTCGCAAGGATTAAGATTAAGCTCTTGTGTACAGACTCCAGAAGATGTCACGGTTGCGGGCAAATTTGCTATTTGTTTGATCGACTCTCGTGCCACAACACGAATCTCCCTTTTTTTGGGGTCAGATTTGTCCATCACGGTACGCACACGTGCTGGTTGCTCCTCATGCCTACGGTGCAAATAGGCCTCCGTTTGTTCTTTGTCTTTACGACCCGACCAAGCCGTGATTATTTCGCGAGGGATATCGCTGAGCTCTGCAAGCGTGTTGCCGAAGTGACGAAGACTGTGCGGCTTCAAACTTAGACCCTCAAATCCATAACTTTCAAAAATAGTTACCCACCAATTTCCACCTCTCAGACGCCCAGTGATCTGACTCGAAAGTGAATGCATAGGGGTGATGTTATAGTGAGATCTTGACAACACCCGGCCGCCCGACCTCACGGCCGACCTTCCATATACCTGTGATCCTAATAAACAAAACAACGCGTTCTTCAGCCTGATTTTTCCTTCACTTGCAGCAAAAGAATCCGGAAACTCAGGTAAAAGCGTCGTCGTGAAATATCGAATCCAGTTGTCCTGTAACTCGCCAACGGTGATCGAGGTTTTACCAGCACAACCCAAAATCCTCTGTCCTTGAACACTCAAGGTCTGATAACCCATCAGCGTGGGAATGCTCAGATTTTGGGCTCGAGAATAAATGGATGTCGACAATAGATCATTAGATTCAAGCGCATGAATAGGTTTATCTGTGAAGCATGAGGGGACTTTGCCCCTTTTGTGAGCCGTTTGAGGAACACCGTGGCGAGGCAAAATGACTGGCACAATAGCGTCAACTTCGTAGAAACCGAGCGCATAACCTAACACGAACAGGTTTGGTACCGTATCGAAATTGAGATTACTACTTGCAGCATTAGATACTTTAAATCTCCCTAACAGCGTCCTAAGGCTTTGTCTGGGATTCTCGTAAAAACGGCACAGCACCCGAGCCGGCTCACAGGCGAGAAAGAAAAAATTAACTGCTCGTTCCACCTCAGGTGCTAAGGCCGCAAGTATATGGTTACGGTTGTTCTTGAATCCTTTACTCCCCGGCCAGTCAAGGTAGTAAACTTTACAATTTTCACTTTCTGAAAAGGTGTTAAGTTGCTGGCTGGGAATAAGAGGTAATTCGGCACTAATGCGATTGGGTGAGGCCAAACCCAACAACGCCGCTGTTGAAACAAAGGCATCGAGCATATTAATTTCGCTGCCCGTACTCACTGATCCGTTTTGACTGACTGTTTGAAATATTTGATGGTGAATAGTCCCTAGGGCCTGAATAACTTCAACCTTAGGCATGCTATCGACTCTAGAATCGAACACCGCGTGGCCTGTACGGTCACGTTTGTCCACAGACCGCGGTATTGATATTTTAGGCATCAAACCTTTTGCAATGCAGAATTCAATGAAGTTTGCTATACGATCCTGATGATGGTACAGGCTCATGAACTCAACCAAACTACTAGTGTTCTGTGAGTATAGCTCCCCCTGCATCTCCGACAATAAACGTCTAGCATATACGACTAATGCCTGCCTATGGCCTGCCGAAACCCCCATATTATTGACTTCAATGATCCAAATTTTAATAAGCTGATCATATGGATGGCGCAGTGCGTACTCAGATCTATTCCCAGCTCCCGCCTTCCCTTTTAATCCGTGCCTTCCACAGAGAAAACGGACCTTTCGACCGGTGTTAGGGTCAATGTGATACCAGACGAGATCACTCCATTGGGCCATCTTTTCTTCTGGACCACAAAACTGAGTTAGCTTTTGTTTTTGACACTCATGGATCAGCTTCTCAAGGCGGTCTAGATATTTATTTAACATCGAAAGCCTTTTGCTTTAGCAGAATATCGTCACAGAGAGCGATCGTAATTTTAATCCATTCGATCTGAGTTTCTAATCTACTAATACTCTTAGTTTCGAGAGGATTAATTAGAAATCTACGGTTAATGTCCAGTTTACTTTGAGCAAAATCCAATTCAGCCCGATGGTCAGCCTCGAGAAAGGGTCGGAAGTTCGGACACCCATAACAACCTAATGGCCTCCCTAGCTTAGCCACACAAGTATTGCAAGTCGGCTTGTTTCTAACGCCCCCAACTTCATTGAAAGAATGGCTTACAATTATCTCTTGCCCCTCCGGAGCGAGAGTGACCGACGCAGAAAAGGCCTGTTTGAGGAACTCATTACCCAAATAATTTTCATCGATCATCCGACGCGACTCATAGTCCATATCGATATAATGTCTGGCCGCCGGAATCGTCACACCTGTGATTCGCGCTAACTGCGCAACGGGAAGTCCTTGTTGAGCTCCTCGCGTCAGCGCGGTGTGGCGAATTCTGTTATTGGTCACAATGCAAGTTGTTGCCCTATCTGACGGCACAGTTAATCTAAAGGTAAGTTGTGCGTCAGATGCATGAAATAAGGTCGACTTAGATGTAAATGCACTCATGAATGTATTGAGGCAGGACACCTGCCAGCTAAACAATTCTAAGCTTGGGAAGATCGGCATATTGCTTGCCATATGTAAGAGGCTCTCTTGCTCAACCCTAAACCCGCAAGATTCCAGAAACAGATTCACCCCCCGCATATAAAGCTTTTTGTACTGAAGTAATGTCATAGACAGCTCTTCAGAAAGATGAAGCGGATAGCGCTCTGGATGAGACCTTGGTCCGCTACCTGCCTCTTTTGCATGATATACCCTAAGCTGTAATGTCGATGCACCCAGCGTACCTACTTCATTCATCACTTCAATATCATGGTTCTTAAAATTTGCTCCCGCTGGAATCAAATCGCACCACTTAAGCAGTGACAACTGAATGGGGCGCCTTACAGTCGCAATCATTAATTTGCTCGCAACAGCATTACAAATACGTCTGAAGACAGTCGTCCGGTAAAATGAGAGATTTGCTGGCTGTGACCAATCAATTGTAGCTAGAGTGTTATTTATCAATTTTGCTAGCTGATCGAACTCCAACTCTGTTAAGGCACCTTTGGCTGGATTAAGGAAATTACTGGATTCCCTATCCAGGTGATTCTTAGTAAATTCGTGATGACCAGCAAAATTTTTATGGCCTAGTTTTCGAAGCGTACCAAAAACCTGGTTAATGGTTTTTTTTTGATGAGTTGGCAATCCACTCCATTTAGACTTGAGCGCAGCGAGATCTGGGAAACCATTGACCAGATGCGGCTTGGAATTACAGACGACCCCCGAAACGGTGCTGGCTGCCTTCGTTCGGAGATAATGGATAAATACTTCCAAAAGCTGACGCCAATCTTTATCAGGCATAGGAGAGCTGTGTAGCCAATCAACAGAAATCAAATAACCTTTACTGGTTGATGGCAGAATCCTCCATTCGTTATCTAGGATGTTAACCTCCATACCAGATTTACAAATTACCATCAACGGTATTCCGTCTAATAAAAGGTTTTCCTTGCGGCGAATCTCCATGCTATTAATCATTCTTTTGATCCACTCGCTTTTGGTGTGCGGCGGAAATAGCTATGGCCCTCTCTGCTATTCGTTTTTCATTATAGATCTGATTCATACTGGTATTTGCGGACCAGCCCATAGCGTATTTACGAGCGTCTTCAAGCAATCGGTAATCTATTTTTAATTCAGCACCCTTTTTATCAAATGTTTCGTTCCATTTGTGCCTAAGAAGATGAGGATGAACATGCAATTTCAAGCTCTCAGACAGGCGCTTAAAGATCATATTTATTGATTTCAATGATAGCGGCATCCCCAATGTACCTCGGGATCCCTTCTCGCTCACAAAAATAAAGTCATGCTGCTCGGTACCGGGAATTTCACTTCTAACATGATTGATATAATACTTGATCTGCCCCATTAGATATGGAGAGATAATTGCTATATGAGACTTAGTTTTTTGTTTCGGCTTTTCTAAACGGTGATCATCATAATCTATATCTGAGCGGTAAACTTTTATCTGGTCAAAGCTTCCATAAAACTGGAGGTCTGAAATCTTCAGTTTGGCGAGCGCACCCCGCCGGATACCGCTTTGGGCTAACACGGACACTATCAAGTAGTTTCTAATCTTAGAACCTTTGAACGGATTATTCTCAGATGACGGGAGAATCATTTCTAACAATCGCACGAAATCTTGGTCCGATATAACAGAGTCTGTGATATTTGCTACTCGTTGCGGAACATTACTACTTAAGCTCTCCTCATCAAGTCTGATCTGAGAATAGAGCTTCTCGTACCGTTCAGAGACTATTAAGCTGACGCTAAAAGAATCGTGAAATTCCTGGAAAAGAAATTCGAGATAATTGCGCAGTCTCCTAAGTCTTCCTTGTTGAGTTTCGTTCGACACTCGAACAAGCTGGCGAGCATTCGCAGAAAGTGCATTGCGCATAGTCTTGCTGGAAACATATGGCACTGTGGATGTGGGTGTGCTTGGTTCGTTGTTCTTTTTGCTAGCCGAAGCAGTGTGAAACTGGAGGTACTCTCTTTGGCTTATAAATGTCCCTGAGAGAACCCTATCTGCAAGATCGATCTTTCGTTGAGCAAAGTAATGCAATACGAACAAAAGTTCTTGGGCCTTCCTCAGTTGCGTATTGAAAGCCCCGCCAAATTGCGTAGAGAGATAAGCAGTAGCATAAACGCTCGCGGGACAATCGTTTTCATCCGTAATTGATACGAAAGGGATACTGTTGAACTGGTATCGTTTGACTCTCATGAGTTTTATTAAAAGTATGGCCTGGCTTCCATTCCTATTCAGCCTATCCAGATAACGGAATTTGTCAAACAAAAACTGGGGCTTTCTGCCTACAGCTATCGACCAGGCGGGCCTAACCCCGGCTACGCTCTCCTTGCAAAAACTATATTGCCCATAATTTGCCACCGGACAGGCATACCATCACCTTGTCGCCGTCTTCGATCATATTGTAATCGGTCACCGCTTCCGCGGTCTGGCGGCGCAGGCGTTTCTGCAACTTGTTCTGGTTGACACTCAGGCTGGCCATGGCAACTCCGGCGAGAAAAACGCCTATTTTAGCCGGAAATAGCCGCGCTAAAAAACAAAACCCCCGGCGACTTTCCATCGTCCGAGGGCTTTGCTTGAGTTTTACAGCAGTTTTGACAGGTGTCGCTGGCTAGCGAAGGTAGATCGGCCCTACGCCCATACCCCAGAAAATGACCGATGTAGCGATCATCGCCACCAGTACAACAAGACCGACGGCGAGAATCGAGCTGGAGAACATGAAGCCCTCCTCCGGTGGAATATCCATGAAAATCGGAATGCCCTGGTACAGCAGGTAAACGGTATAGCTGATGGCGGCAGTGCCTACCAACATGGCCAACCAAAGGCTCGGATACAGAGCCGCGACGCCGGCAATAAACAGTGGCGTGGCGGTGTAAGCAGCAAACACGATGCAATCACTGATAGAAGGGCTGGAATCATAAGTGCGCGCCATCCAGTGAATGAAGGCGCCCATTACCGCGACACCAACCAGCATCGCCAGATAGGAAAGAACCGTCATGGACAGTGCGCTGGCAGTGGTCAGTTTGACCGCTTCAGTGGTGCCGATCGCCCAGCCCACCTGGGTAGTACCGATATAAGCCGATACCGCCGGAATGGCAGCGAGCAGTAGCACATGAGTCAGGTACATGTGGCCTATGGTTTCTTCTTCACCCTTGATTTCCTTCCATTCCTGGTCAGGATGGGTGAATAACCCCACTACGTGGTGGATCATGGTCAGTTCTCCGAAATTATTATTCATTCCCGCGGTCCTGACCTTTTTCACCTCTGATTGCAGTGGTGATGTAGCGCCGGCAGCGGGTGTCCAGGTGCGACCGTTTGCCGCATTCCCTTGCCATCGACTATAGACAAATTTGTTGCCAATGTGCTGCTTTGCTTAGAGTGATTCGCAACTTCAAGCTTTCCCGTAATAGCGTTGGAGTATTAAGAAAGCCTGATTCACCGCCTGAATGTTCGCCGTCTCGCCGCCCTTGTCCGGGTGATGCTGTTGCACCAGCGATCGATAGCGCCGCTTGACCTGCTGGGCGCTGGACGGCACTGGCAACTCGAATACCCCATGCGCCTGCGCAAGCTCATCCTCCGGGACCGAGAAGGGTCCCTGACGAAAGCCCTGAAGCAATTGCTCTACATCGTCGCCCTGGGTGGTCAGCCATTGATTCCAGTCCAGATAGTAGGCGCGCAACGGGTCTGGCGTGACGATGCCATCGACCCCACCCCGCCGCGGCAGCAAACGGATCCGCAACGCATGCACCTCAATTTCCAGACGCTCATTTGCCAGCCGATCAGATA
Source organism: Halopseudomonas pelagia (assembly GCF_009497895.1). Classification (NCBI taxonomy): domain Bacteria; kingdom Pseudomonadati; phylum Pseudomonadota; class Gammaproteobacteria; order Pseudomonadales; family Pseudomonadaceae; genus Halopseudomonas; species Halopseudomonas pelagia. The sequence goes on from NZ_CP033116.1 coordinate 3,325,371, forward strand.
ACCGATGCAGCACATGAAACAGGAGAAAATGCGCCTGAAATAAGCTCAGTGGCTCGCGCAGCACATCTGGAGCGGCGAACAGGGAGTCGGGGAACATCGTCGCCAATTCGCGAATCAGGGCAAATTCGTCGATGCCGTTCGGTCGCGCTGCCAGCAGGGTCAGCAGCTCAGCCTCGAAACCGGCAGGGAGTAATGCGTCGGGAGTGATATCAGCCATGCCGCCAGTCTAGACCAAAGCCTCGGCCGCCCCAACCAATGGCGGCCAAGCAAGACGGTCATCATACTGAAAAGAAGTCGCCATCAGTTTGTCATCACTATGCCGTATCAATAACGTCTTTCACAATCCAAGGATAAAGACATGAAAAAGTGGATGATGGCCACCAGCACCGTGGCGCTGATTGCCGCGCTCGCCGGCTGCAATTCTGGCAGCAATGATGACGATGATGATGGCGCTGCCGTTCCACCCCCTGTTACCGAACCCGTCATTACGCCTGAGAGCATTGCACTGAGTTTCCAGGGCCGCTACAGCTCCAACGAGTTTGGTGTCAGCGCCGCTGAAATTCCGGTGTATGATCCTGAGAACCAGCAAATTTTCGTCGTCAACGCGCTGAATGGCAGCGTTGATGTGCTCGACGCACGTGACCTGGCCAACCCGGCGCGGACTGGCAGCCTGACAGTCGAAGACATCGCCGCCGGCGCTGTGGTCAACAGCATTGCCTACCACAATGGCTTTCTGGCCATCGCTATTGAGGCGGCCAACAAGACCGACCCTGGCTTTGCCGCCATATACGATGCGACGACGCTGCAACTGATCGACTCGACCCAGGTAGGCGCGCTGCCCGACATGCTCACCTTCACACCCAACGGAGAGTATCTGCTGGTCGCCAACGAAGGCGAACCCAGTGATGACTACAGTGTTGATCCCGAAGGCTCAGTGAGCATCATTGCACTGGACGGCGGCACCATGGGTGACGTGCGCACTGCCGGCTTCAGCGCTTACAACACGCAAGCCGACGCGCTGCGAGATGCTGGCGTGCGCATTTACGGCCCCGGTGCCAGCGTTGCCCAGGACATGGAACCTGAGTACATCACCATCGCCACCGACAGCAGCACCGCCTGGGTAGCGCTGCAGGAAAACAACGCCCTGGCCAAGATCAATATTGCCGACGCCCAGGTGACCGATATTCTGCCGCTAGGCTTCAAGGATTACGGTGTTGCCGGTAATGGCATCGATGCCAGCGACGAGGACAGCGTGCTGAACATCAGCACCTGGCCGGGCGTGGTGGGTATCTATCATCCGGATGCCATCGCCAGCTATAACCTGGAAGGCAGCACCTACATTGTCACCGCCAACGAAGGCGATGCCAGAGCCTGGGGCGAAGACAATGACCTGTACTGGGCCGGTGATGCCAGCCAGGGCTTTGTTGAAGAGTTCCGCGTCAAGCATCTGGTGCATGCCAACGGCTTTGACCGTCGCGCCGGTGATGACCTGCCTCCGCAGTTGCGTGAGCTGGGCGCTGGTGCCCTGCTGAATCCGGACGTCTTCGGCTACTGCGGCGCTTCTGCTGGTGAGCCTGGCGATTGCCGTGAGGATGACGTCCTCGGCCGTTTGAACATCACCTGGGTGGATGGCTACCGCAAGAACAGCGATGGCAGCCCGGTCATGTTCGACACCACCGGTACCGAGAATCCCGCTGGTGATCGTCTGATGTACGACAAGCTGTACTCCTACGGCGCTCGTTCATTCGCGATCTGGGATGAAGACGGTGCTCTGGTATGGGACTCCGGCGATCAATTCGAGCAATATCTGGCCAGCGCCGACTGCTTTGCCGGCAGCAACCGGGATATTCCCTGCGTGGACTACTTCAATACCGGTCACGATGAAGGCGATGCCTTCGACAGTCGCAGCGACGCAAAAGGCCCCGAGCCTGAAGGTATTGCACTGGGTCAACTGGGAGACAAGACCTTCGCCTTTATTGGTCTGGAGCGCATGGGCGGCATCATGGTTTACGATATAACCGACCCGCAGGCGCCGGCCTTCGAAGACTACTTCAGCACCCGTGAAGACTTCCTTCTTGACCCGGAGACCAACCTGGCAGCAGTGGGCGACCTGGGCCCGGAAGGTTTGTATTTCGTACCCGCTGCAGACTCCCCAAGTGGTGAAGCTCTGCTGGTGGTAGGCAACGAAGTTAGCGGCACCACGGTGATCTATCAGATAGATCAGCTGTAATACCGAATAACCTGTTCGCGCCGCAGTGCGCGAACAGGTCTTCCAGTCCCGTTCTTCAACCCCTTCCCTCAATCCCTACCCTGTTTTGCCCTAACCCTTGTTCAGAAACGCCTCGCCTTCGCGGCGGCTATCCTTGACGGCCTGTAGGAACTCATCCCCCCAGCGCTTGATATCGTTGTGCTGCACTACGCCAAACATCTCGCGTACGCGCGCTTCGCGCTCAGCCCGGCCCAGCGTCAGCCCCAGATAGAGCGTATCGCGCATATCATGCGGATCGTGCGGATTGGTCAGCAAGGCGCCATGCAGCTCGGCCGCCGCGCCAGCAAACTCGGACAACACCAGCACACCGCGACCCTCGCATAAGCCCTGGGTAGCGACATACTCCTTGGCGACCAGATTGAGACCATCACGCAACGGGGTAATCCACATCACGTCAGCCATCAGGTAATAGGCAATCAGGTCGCGGAACGGAAACGCCCGGTAGAAGAACTGCACCGGTGACCAGCCAACCCGTGAGAAGCGCCCATTGATACGACCCACCGCCTGTTCGATCTGCGCCAGCAGCGTTTCGTAGATGGTCATCTCGCGGGCTGCCGGGACGCAGATGGTTAACAGCGAGACCTTGCCGATCAGCTCGGGATGCGCGTCCAACAGCGCTTCGAAAGCCAGCAGCTTGGCCAGAATGCCCTTGGTGTAATCCAGCCGCTCAACCGAGAGCACCACGCGCAGGCCTTTAAGCTGCTCGCGCAATTCCTGCATCTGCGCCTGGCACTCGGGCTCGTCGATCACGCTCGCAACTCGGCCCACATCCAGCCCCACCGGATGCGCCCCCAGGCCGATGTGCCGGCCATGCACGGCCATGGTCCGGGTCATGTTGTCCAGTCCGACCGCGCAACCATAGGTGAGAAAGCGCGGCGCGCAACCCTGGGTTTCCAGCACTTCTACCGGCGCTACGCCGCGCACCACATCGACAAAATTCTCCGACTGCCGAGGAATGTGAAAACCAATGTAGTCGCACTGCAGCAGGCTGCCGATAATCTGCCGGCGCCAGGGCAGCACGTTGAACACGTCAGCCGAAGGAAAGTAGGTATGGTGAAAGAACGCGATGGTCAGATCCGGGCGCAAGGGCCGCAGAAACGCCGGCACCATCCACAGGTTGTAATCGTGCAGCCAGACCACCGCGCCCTCAGCCGCCTCAGACGCGGTACGCTCGGCGAACAGACGGTTGACCTTGAGGAAAACCGTCCAGTCGTCTTCGCGGAAAATCGCTCTTTCCCAGAAGGTATGCAAAGTCGGCCAGAAAGCTTCCTTGGAAAAGCGCTTGTAAAACACATCGACCTGCTCCTTGGTCAACGCCACTCGTGCGGCAACCAGATTCGGATAGCGTTCGTCGTCGACCTTGGTATGCACTTCGAACACCCGGCCCTGGCGTGGATCGTGAATCGACCAGGCAACCCAGGAGCCGCGCTGCTCACCGCCAAAGAAGCTCATCAGTGTCGGCAGAATGCCGTTTGGCGAGGTATGCGGCCGGCGCACCAACTGCCCATCCTCCACCGCTTCTTCATAGGGCAGCCGGTGATAGACCATGACCAGGTCAGCTTTGCCCTTGATGCTCAACTCCGGCAATTCGGAAGACACACCGCGAGGCCCAAGAAAACCGAAATGCCCGAAGGCCTCTAGAATCCCGCCGCAGCCGCTCAGGCGCGCATGCAGCACCTTGGCACGGTCTGCCGTGGCATCCAGCAGCGCGGTCTCGGACTCACCGACGCACACGCCTTTGAAGCCCTGCTCGTACATCGACAGGTCATTCAAGGTATCTCCCGCGACCAACACCTCGTCTTCGGACACCGCAAGATGCTCGATCAGACGCCGCAGGGTGCTGCCCTTGTTAACCCCTGCGGGTAGACAGTCCAGGTACATATCGGCGGAATACAGCAGATCGCAACCCAGCGCTTTGACAGCCTCGCGCACTTCCTCCGTGACCGCGCCCTCATCACAGAAGTAAGAACAGCGCCGCTGCTGTGGCACCGTCTGCCGGTCAATTCCAGGAAACTCGGCCATGCGCGCCGCCACCACCTGCTCACCCGGCCAGGTGGCTTCAATTTCGCTTTGCAGCGGATACACCGCCTGCAATGTGTGGCCGTCGACCAGCGTCGCACCCACATCACAGATGATGTAATCCGGACGCGGTATGGCCGGATCGGATAACAGCGGCACCACGACCTCGAGGCCGCGGCCGGTGACGAATATCAGCTGGATATCCGGGTGGGCATCAATCAGTTGATACAGGCGTTGGCGGTTATCAGGGTCTCCGCCAAGAAAGGTTCCATCTAGATCAGTTGCCAGAATCATCGGCTTTACTCCTGTCTGCTGCCGGTTTAATTGTAGACTCGCTGTCAGCGGACGGCGGCGGTATGTCGGTCTCCGCGTCTTCCAGCATCATTTCCAGCACCGCTGGCGAAGTGCGGACCATAGGCACATAGTGCGCTGCGCCGTCGACGATCCGATCCTTACCGAGCCGCGACTGCTGCAGCGCATACAGGCCGCAGAGCCCGAACATCAGGGTAAAGAACAGCGGCAAGGCCATGGGCGAGGTCATGCCCATCAACCACCCCGCCAGTGCCGGGCCGACTGCGGCGCCTACACCGTGCAGCATCAATAGCGAGGCATTGCCGGAGAGAATATCTTCGTGATGCAGGTGGTCGATCAGGTGCGCGACCGCAGCCGGATAAACCGCAAATGCACCGCCGCCAAACAGCGCAGCGGCGACCAGCAGCCACTGCCCTAAAGGTCCAAAAAGCGCCATCAGCACACCGCCGACAGCGGCGACCCCGGCAATCACGGCCAACGCCAGCCGGCGATCCACGCGATCGGAAAGCATGCCCATCGGCCATTGAAATAAAGCGCCAGCGACAATCACCACTGAAACGAAGCCGGCGACCTGGGTGGCGTCCATGCCCATACGACCGGCATACACCGCCCCCAGACCCCAGAAGCCGCCCATCGCCAGGCCAGACAGGGTTGCCGCCGCACAAGCCACGGGAGCGGCGTGCCAGAGACGCTTGAGAGACAACCCGGGGGTGTTGGTTATTACCGGCTGATCCAGTTTGGTGGCGGCAACCGGCATCAGCGCGACGATGATCAGAATGGCGGCGACGGCAAACAGGCTGAAGCCCATTGGGCTGTCCAGCCGCAACAGCTGCTGGGCCAGTGCCAGCGCCCCAAGGTTCACCGCCATATAGATTGCGAACACCTGACCGCGTCGCTCCGGCGGCGCCTGGGTATTCAACCAACTCTCAATAACGGTATAAATCCCCACCAGCGCGGTACCGGTCAGCACGCGCAAGAACAGCCACACGCCAACATCGATAAACAGCACATGGATCAGCACTGAGGCGGCAGCGGCGGCGGCAAAAAAGCCGAACGCACGCACATGTCCCATGCGCCGAATAAGCTTCGGGCATAGCCAGGTACCAACAATAAAACCAACAAAATAAGCCGAGCCCAACAGGCCCAGCGTCTGGTCGGCAAAACCTTCGCCACTGCCGCGCAGGGCCAGCAAGGTATTGAGTAAACCGGTGCCCAGCAACAGCAGGGCGATACCACACAACAATGCTGCGATAGGCAGCAATATGATCATCATGGAGCCGAGTCCTTATGGGTTGCTATCGGTTCCAGACAGAGGGGGTGCAAAAATGCTGTCAGCTCTAAACTGATCGAAAATAGTAAGTATTTCTGGCTCTTATGAAAAAACCATACCCCATCGAGCAGGCGCCCGCCACCGCTAATCCGCACAAGAAGATTTCAATTCGGCCGCTGCATGGCGTTACACTGGCGTCACCATCAACCGCCCTATCTGCATCACGGACCCATCATGCACAGCGTGAATAATTTTGCCCGCCGACTGTTCAGCCCCCTGCTCACGCCCCTAGAAGGTGGTGATCAGGCGTATACCTACACCCCCCGAGCCCGGCTGATTTTATGGGTAGTTGGTCTGCTATTTCTTGGGCTGGGTACCGCCCTCGCGGTGTTTATCCCGCGCGGTATTGATGTGGCGGTATATGTACCGATTGGCGTGTTCTGTCTGGTCGGACTTTTCGCCATCGTGGTCGCCTGGCTGGGTACCGAACGCGCAGTGGCCAAGGTATGGGGAAATCGGCGCTAGGCGTCCCTCACCGCGTGCCAGGACTAGCCTGAGCGCGTACATGCCATCGACTATGGGAGAGCCGCATGACTCAGAAGCATTTGCTGATCGTCGCCCATGCCCCGTCGGACAACACCCGGCGCCTGGTCGAGGCGGTGCTTGAGGGTGCGCGTCATCCTGAGGTCAGCGGCGTAAACGTGAGTTGGAAGCCACCGCTGGAGGCGCAGCCGGACGACGTGTTGCAGGCCGATGCGATCATCCTGGGTACGACCGAGAATCTGGGCTATATGAGCGGCGCCCTGAAGGACTTTTTTGACCGGTGCTACTACCCGGTCCTGGAGCAAAAGCAGGGCTTGCCCTGCGCTCTGTACATTCGTGCAGGCCTGGACGGGACCGGCACCCGCCGCGCGGTGCAAAGCATCGTCACTGGCTTACGCTGGGAATGGGTACAGGAACCTGTAGTGTTCAAAGGCGATTGGCAGGAAGATTTTGTTGCGCAAGCGCAAGAACTGGGGCTGACCGTGGCCGCCGGTCTTGAAGCCGGTATTTTTTGACCCTGTGGCGTTGCCAGGCCGCGCCCTCATCTTATAATGCGCCCCATGGATAAACTCATGGCGCGTCTCGAACATTGCTACCAGCTCGCGGAAACCCGGTTCAATCGCCGCTTTCCACGTCCGCGGGTGGATATCGATCTGCGCGGGCAGCGCGCCGGTGTCGCTTATCTGGGCCGCAATCTGCTGCGCTTCAATGGGCAGATGTATCGCGATCACAGTGAAGACTTTCTCCAGCAAACGGTGCCACACGAGGTAGCGCACCTGCTCGCCGATCAGCTGTTCGGGGCGCGCATCCGTCCGCACGGGCCGGAATGGCAGAGCATCATGACCGGGCTGTTCCAGCTACCCGCGCAACGCTGCCATGATTATCCGGTCAAACGCCGCGGCACCCGTTATTACTACCGCTGTGGTTGCCCGGCAGAAGTGCACTTCACCCCACAGCGCCATGCCTGGGTGCAACGTGGCCGGCAATACCAATGCCGGCGTTGCGGAAACCTGCTGCATTTCACCGGCCAGCAGGCGTTTCACAGCTAATCTCTTTTCCCGGCATTTCCGTCATTCCCTTAACGGCCGCCGTTCCCGCTATTTCCTTCATCCCGCTATTTCCGTCATTCCCGCGAAGGCGGGAATCCATCCTGACCTTCCGAAGATCACCCAGTGCATGCCCCTGATCGCCTCGACTTGGCGCAGATACGCCCGCGAGCTTACTCGCTGGCGACTGTCTGCTCGGCAGACTTCTCGACTTGCCCTTTGAGGCCTTCGAGCAACAGATCGTTGAGGCTCATGGCTTTGTCCAGTCGGCCTTGATCAAAGCGGTCGTCCATCGCCATACCGCCCTTGAGCAGATCACGCAGCAAATCGCTGGGTGATGAGGTCAATTCGTTGGCCGTGCGCAGGGCCTCAAGCAAGCCATCGGCATATTCACGCAGATCGCTGTTCACCGCACTGGAGGGCGCTTCCTGGCCAGCTACCCGGCCATAGGTTTCATTCACCTGGCGCACACTGGTCTGCGTCAGATTCAGTGACATGGATGCCAGCTGCCGGCCGTCCAGGTTCAATTCCAACGCACGGTCAAAGGCACCCGCGTAATCCCCTGAATAGAACTGGTCCGACAGGCCCTGCACTTCACCGAGCAACTGCTCCAGCGCCTTGCGTTCCTGATCATTCAGATCGCCTTCGACCTCCACCTGCCAGCCGCCAACCTGGATACTTTGACCCTGCGCCTGGGTGCCACCCGCCTCTACCTGGCTGCTGGACGCACTGGCCGACGCCTGAGCCACACTGATACGCAAACGGTCACCCTCGCGGGTGGTGACTGACAGATCAAAAGTCTGGGACTGCGCCTCGAAACGGCTGGCATTGGCCGACAACGAAGACTGGTTTGCCTCGCTCGCTTGCGGTAGCAGACGCTCGGCCATATCCTTCATGCCGGTCTGAATCAGCTCGTAGGTCTTGTCGATATCAGCGGCAATGTTGCCGGCCAGCACCCCCATGCCATCGAGAATCTTGCGTGCCTCTTTGAAGCCCTGCTCCACGCCTTTCGCGGCCTGGTCGTACATTTTCTGCAGCTCGGTAGTGTCCGCGCCCGCGGCCTTCTGCGACTCCAGCCGGCCACCGATGAAGCCCAGAATACGTTCAGCGACCTTGGCTGGCGCAAAGTCGTCGGCCTTGCCGTTCAGGCTGGCCTTTTCCAGGCCCAGCCGTTCGGCCAACCGGTTAGCCAGGGTCTGCTGCGGATCAAGGCGCGGCATGCCGCTGGACGTAGATGCGTTCTGGCGCACCATACCTGGCTGAATGGAGTTGAATTGAGTCATCGATACCTTCTCCCGGATGCATATCCAGCGAATGAACACCCGCGTTGGATGTCCGGCTAATGAGTGGTTATCGGCCAGCATCAGGAAAAACTCAGGACCATTGGTCGGATGCTTCTCAATAGCGCATCTTGGGTATCGCCAGCCTTAGCCGACCGCCCTGGCTGCCCGCAAGGCAGCAATCTCCTCTGGCGTTAGACCCATACCCAGTAGTATCCGTTCCGAATCCTCGCCAAGGGCCTTGCCGCCATGCCTGGGGACATTCAGACCACTACCGAATACGATCGGGCAGGCCATCTGCGGCTGCATGACGTCACCAACCGGCACTTGCTGCACCACTCCACGAGCCACCAGCTGCGGATGCCGTGCGGCTTCCTTCAATGACAGCACTGGTTCAACACAGGCATCCACTGCGGCAAACTGCTCGCACCAGTGGCTGAAGTCATGCTGCAGGAAAGCGGCGGTGAGCTCGGCCTTGAGCTTTTGCTGATCACGCTTGCTGGCGGACAAACCGGTAGCCGCCAATTCCGGCCGTCCCAGGGTTTCGCACAACGCTTTTAGAAATTGCGGTTCAAGGCTGCCGACGGCCATCCAGCGACCGTCTCGGGTGCGATAGTAATCATAGAAGCTGCCCCCATTGAGCATGGTGCCTTCCAGCTCGGGTTCCACATCGGCCGCCAGGCACGCCGCACCCGCCATGGCATTCAGGCTGAATACACAATCGGTCATGCTGATGTCCACATGCTGACCTTCACCCGTGCGCTCACGATGCACCACGGCTGCCAGCAGGCCCGCCACTGCATGCAGCGACCCACCAGCCACATCCGCCACCTGCATGCCCAGCGGCACCGGCCCCTCTTCCCGCCTGCCGGTATAACTGGCCAACCCGGACAACGCCAGGTAATTGATGTCGTGCCCCGCGCGATCTCGATAGGGCCCGGTCTGGCCATAGCCGGTAATGGACACATAGATCAGCCGCGGATTGATGGCCTTGAGCGCCTCATAGCCCACGCCCAGCTTATCCATCACACCCGGACGGAATTGATCGATAACGACGTCGTAGTCGGCAATCAAGCCCCGCACAATCGCCTGCGCCTCGCGAGCCTTGAGGTTAAGCCCGATGGAGCCCTTGTTGCGGTTGAGGTAGGCATGGCTGGTGGATACCCCATTGACATGGGGCGGCAACATGCGCACCAGGTCCATGCGCTCGGGTGACTCCACGCGCAACACCTCGGCGCCCATGTCGGCGAGCATCAGCGAAGCAAAAGGGCCGGGTAACAACGTGGAGAAGTCGAGGATCTTCAGTGATTCCAGCGGGCCGGGCATGTCGCCTCCTTTCGTCGTTAACTGCCGTTGAATGAACAGGTTCTCCAGCATAGCGATGCATGCTCGCGACCCATATGGCAGGTAAGCCAGAATCAGGACGAACTAGCAGAATTGACGTTCTCACCAATAGTCCGCTGTCGCCACGCATATGCAGCTACACTGGCCAATCAGCTTCTTCAGGAGACCGGCACATGTCCCAGCTTATCGATATCCACTCCCTGGCAACACTGCTTGATGACCCAAAGCTATGCCTTATCGACTGTCGCTTTTCTCTGGACCAACCGGATCAGGGTCGTTTCGATTATGCCGCTGGCCACATTCCCGGCGCGCGCTATATGCATCTGGATAAGGACTTGTCTGCCAAGGTCGTTCCCGGCACCACCGGGCGTCACCCGCTCCCCGACCCTGGCCTGCTGCAAACCCGGCTGCAACGCATCGGGCTGAATAATGCTGACCAGGTAGTAATCTATGACGACGGCGCCGGTATGTTTGCTGCCCGGCTGTGGTGGTCGTTGCGCTGGCTTGGCCATACAAGCGTCAAGGTATTGGACGGCGGGTTTCAAGCCTGGACCAACGCCGGTCTGCCGGTAAGCCAGGAAACGCCGCGCCCGGCGGCAGAAGGCAATTTTCAAGGCCAAGCGGACAACAGCAAGCTGATTGATGCAGCGGAAATTACCCAGCGCCTGAATGACTCATCGCTGCAGTTGCTCGACGCCCGCGGTCCAGCACGTTATCGCGGCGAGGTGGAACCGCTGGACCCGGTCGCCGGGCATATTCCTGGCGCGGCCAATCTGCCGTGCGCCGAGAACACGCTCGCCGATGGGCGTTGGTTAACGCCGGAACAACTCAAAAGCCGTTTTGCGCCCTGGCACGACAGCGGCAAAGAACTGGTGAGTTACTGTGGTTCCGGCGTAACCGCCTGCCACAACATTCTCGCCGCCGTCGAGGCCGGGCTGCCAGAACCCAAATTATACGCGGGCTCCTGGAGTGAATGGATTACCGACCCACAGCGCCCTGTCGCTCGGGACTAGCCGGCTTAGTCGATAACCGGCGCCTCGCTTGCGCGGCGCAGCGCCTCGACATACGGGCGCAGCGAATAACCCAGCTGCGCCTCCAAATCATCCGCCCAGCTGCGTAAAGCCAGCTTTTCCAGAAACAACTGCCCACTGGCGGGTATGAACAGCAGGATGTTGCCCTCCTCGACCGGCACTTGCAGATACTTGTCGCCAAACAGCTGTTCCAGCATACGCCCGGCATAGGGGTTACCGGTGTTGCCCAACTGCCATTGATTGATGACCAGCAGCCCGCCGGGCCGCAGCGCCCGGTGACAGCGCTGGAAGAATTCGGCCTGCAGCTGCAGACGCGAGATACCGCCCTCCATATACAGATCCACAAACAGCAGATCGCAACTGGCCGGTGATTCGTTGATGTACTGCTCCGCGCAGCCTATCTTGATCTCCAGCCGCGGGTCTTCACTCAACCCCAGCCATTTACGACCCGCATCCACCACCGCCGGGCGCAATTCCACAGCGGTCACCTTTTGCGGCTGAAAATGCTTGAGCAGACAGTTCGCCAGACTCCCCCCACCCAGGCCCAATAATGTGACCTGTTGCGGCTTGTTCTGCCAATAGAGTGCGAGCAACATGGCCCGCGTGTAGTCATATTCCAACCAGGCGGGATCCGCCTCAAAGCAGCAGCTTTGTTCGGTTTGCTCGCCAAAATACAAAAAACGGTAACCCTCTGCCTCGGTCACACGCAGCACGCCGTAGTCGTCACGAATGGCTTCGAGCAGGCTCTCTTCATTACTCATCGAAAAAGGCCTCAAAGCGCTGAAAACACGCTTGAAAAAAGGGATGGGCTGTCTGAATGTCATGACTCAGAGTACCATTGCAGCACTTCAATACCCAATTCAAGAGACCTCATGACCGCACCCTGGACCCCCGACAGCTGGCGCAGCAAACCGATCATTCAGCAACCCACGTATGCCGATGCCAATGCACTGGCGCAGGTAGAAAACACGCTGGCGAGTTATCCACCGCTGGTATTTGCCGGGGAAGCGCGTGAATTGCGCCGCCAATTTGCCGAAGTCACCCAGGGCCGCGCATTCCTGTTGCAGGGCGGCGATTGCGCTGAAAGCTTTGCCGAGTTCTCTGCTCCAAAGATTCGCGATACCTTCAAGGTGTTGCTGCAGATGGCTGTGGTCATGACCTTTGCCGCCAGTTGCCCGGTAGTTAAAGTTGGGCGCATGGCCGGCCAGTTTGCCAAACCGCGTTCCGCCGATGATGAATCCCAGGGCGATCTGACCCTGCCCGCCTACCGTGGCGACATCATCAACAATATAGCCTTCGAAGCCGGCGGCCGCGCTCCTGATCCGCAGCGCCTGCTGATGGCCTACCACCAGGCCACCGCCACCCTCAATCTGTTGCGCGCCTTCGCTTCCGGCGGCTTTGCCAGCCTGGACAAGGTGCACCAGTGGAACCTGGATTTTATCGCCAACTCCGCGACCAGCCACCGCTTCGAAAACCTCGCCAGCCGCATCGATGAAAGCCTGGCCTTTATGCGCGCCTGCGGCGTGGATCTGGAACATAGCGCGCAACTGCGTGAGACCTCCTTTTTCACCGCCCATGAAGCACTCCTGCTGAATTACGAACAAGCCTTCACCCGCCAGGACAGCCTCACCGGCGACTGGTACGACTGCTCCGCGCACATGCTCTGGATCGGTGACCGCACCCGCCAGCCCGGCGGCGCCCACGTGGAATTCATGCGCGGCATCAACAACCCGATCGGCGTCAAAACCGGCCCCAGCACCGACCCGGACGAGCTGCTGCGGCTGATCGACGTGCTCAACCCTGAGAACGATCCCGGCCGGCTGAACCTGATTGTGCGCATGGGCGCAGACAAGGTCGAAGCGCATATGCCGCAGCTGGTGCGCGCCATCGAGCGCGAAGGCAAGCAGGTGCTTTGGAGTTCCGACCCGATGCACGGCAACACCATCAAAGCCTCCAGCGGCTACAAAACACGGGACTTCGCCAGTATTCTCAAGGAAGTGGAACAGTTCTTCGCCGTGCACCAGGCCGAAGGCACCTGGGCCGGTGGCATCCATATCGAAATGACCGGCCAGAACGTCACCGAATGCATAGGCGGCGCCACCCCGGTCACCGAAGCCGGACTATCTGACCGCTACCACACACACTGCGATCCGCGGCTGAATGCGGACCAGTCGCTGGAGTTGGCGTTTATGATTGCGGAGACGTTGAAGAAGGCGCGGCGGTAAGGGGCTGCCGAGACATTTAAGTCAAAATGGATTCCCGCCTGCGCGGGAATGACGAGGTATTGGACGCAAAATGCTCGACCACTAACACACCACCCTCCCACACCGTCATCCTCGCGAACGCGGGGATCCATTGTCGGGTGTAAACGAGGCGCGCATATGCATCTTGATTACCAAACCAAGGTCAAAATGGATTCCCGCGTGCGCGGGAATGACGGGGTTTTGGCACGCACTTCTGCACGACCTGCTACCTCGCACATTCAGATACCGTCATCCTCGCGAACGCGGGGATCCATTGTCGTGGTTGAGTACTCACCCAACTGAGTCAGAGTCACTCAGCAATCTCGGCCCACAGGTCCCGCCACTCCGGATTGAGCTCTTCAACCAACTCCAACTTCCAGAGGCGACGCCACTTCTTTAGTACCTTCTCTCGGCAGATCGCAGCCTCCATAGACCCATGCCGCTCATACCACACCAACTCCTTGACCTGATGCCGCCCAGTGAACCCACCGAACGTACCCGCGCGATGCTGCCACACCCGCTGCACCAAATCCGATGTCACGCCCACATATAAGGTACCTCGCACCCCCGAAGCCATCATATAAACCGCAGGCAACCTCATACCCCGACCTCGCTGTCAGCAAAACCCAATCCTACCCCCCACACCCAGCCAAAGACCGGAATCACCTCACAAAATGAAGGTGAACCAGTACAGTCCTGCACGGCCGAACCCATCTGTACTCTTGAGCCAGCCCAACACGACCGCGCATAATACCGGCCCCCTCGCCGCACCCGCACAGGCCATTACATGTTCCGCTGGTTTGAACAACGACTGAACCCCTTCCCCTCGGACGAACCCCTGGAGCCGCCGCGCACGCTGCTGGCGTTCTGCATGTACTTCACCCGTGGCAGTTGGTTGTATCTGAGCATCGCCGCGGTGCTGATGGCCGGTATCGCGATTACCGAAGTCTGGCTATTCAGTTTCCTTGGCAACATCGTCGACTGGCTCTCGGTACAGAACCGCGAGACCTTTATTCAGAACGAAGGCTGGAAGTTGGTCGGCATGGGGTTGATCGTGCTGTTGCTGCTACCGCTGATGATCCTCAGCAACTCGCTGGTCAGCCACCAGACGCTGATGGGCAACTACCCCATGCGCATCCGCTGGCTGGTGCACCGTTACCTGCTCAAGCAGTCCATGGCCTTCTACCAGGACGAGTTCGCCGGGCGCATTGCGACCAAGCTGATGCAGACCGCACTGGCGGTGCGTGAATGCGTGATCAAGCTGATCGACGTGCTGAACTACGTGGTGGTCTACTTCCTCGGCACGCTGTTGGTCGTGGGCATCGCCGATTGGCGCCTGACCCTGCCGATGATCGCCTGGATGCTCGGTTATGTGCTGCTGATGCGCGTGTATATCCCGAAGATGGGCAAGGTCGCAGAGCGTCAGGCCGATGCGCGTTCGGTGATGACCGGGCGGATTGTCGACAGCTATACCAATATCCAGACGGTAAAACTGTTCTCCCACTCACGGCGCGAATCGACCTATGCCCGCGAGGGTATGGACGGCTTTATGCTGACGGTTTACAAGCAGATGCGCCTGGTAACCCAGGTCAACTTCCTGCTGTATATGCTCAACGGCCTGTTGCTGGTCAGCGTGACCTCGCTGGCGATCTGGCTGTGGCTGAATGAAGCCGCCACTATCGGTGCCGTCGCCGTGTCGACCGGGCTGGTGCTGCGTCTGTGGGGCATGTCGCAGTGGATCATGTGGGAGCTGTCGGCGCTGTTTGAAAATATCGGCACCGTGCAGGACGGCATCAACTCCATCTCCCAGCCGCAGATCGTTCAGGACGTGGAAGACGCCCCTGCCCTCCAGGTAGAGCGCGGCGAGATTCGCTTTGACCACGTGCTGTTTCATTACGGCAAGGACCAGGGCGTATTCGACGACCTGCACCTGACCATCCAGCCCGGCGAGAAAATCGGCCTGGTCGGCCGCTCCGGCGCCGGCAAATCGACCCTGGTCAATCTGCTGCTGCGTTTTCATGATGTGGAAGGCGGGCGCATTCTGATCGACGGCCAGAACATTGCCGAGGTCAATCAGGAGTCCTTGCGCCAGCATATCGGCATGGTCACCCAGGACACCTCGCTGCTGCACCGCTCGGTACGCGACAACATTCTCTACGGCCGCCCCGATGCCGACGAAACCATGCTGATCAAGGCTGCCAGGCAGGCACGTTCAGATCACTTTATCGCCGAGCTGGAAGATGCCAAAGGCCGCACCGGCTTTGATGCGCACGTGGGTGAGCGCGGCGTGAAACTCTCCGGCGGTCAGCGCCAGCGCATCGCCATTGCTCGGGTGATGCTCAAGGATGCGCCGATTCTGATTCTGGACGAGGCGACCTCGGCACTGGATTCAGAAGTCGAAGCCGCGATTCAGGAAAGCCTCAATACCCTGATGCAGGGCAAAACCGTCATCGCCATCGCTCACCGTCTGTCTACCATCGCAGCCATGGATCGGCTGATTGTGATGGACCAGGGGCGGATTATCGAAGACGGTACCCACGCGGAGTTGCTCGCGCAGGGCGGGCTCTATGCTCAGCTGTGGGCGCGGCAATCAGGCGGTTTTCTCGGAGAGGACGTTTAATACTTCCACCCCAACTACAGCGCCCCCGCCCCGTCATTCCCGCGCAGGCGGGAATCCAAACGGCCTCGCAGCTCGCATCACCATGCCAGCCAGCCGAAAAGCCAAATGGATCCCCGCCTTCGCGGGGATGACGGTGCTGTGAGCTCGTGGTATCGACCCGTAGCTACCGCGCTTCCAACACCCCCCGAATGCAACCGCAGCCCCACTCCTCCATATCCACCCCACCCTAACCCCGCCCTATCGCCCATCATCAATCCCGCCCATAAAACCCACCCGCAGCAAAATTCCCAGCTAAGATAGAGCAATTACACTAAAAACAAGGATGCCCCATGAAAGCCATTTTCCCCATTACGCTTCTGGCCAGCCTGATCTCCGCCAGCACCTTTGCCGCCTCCTACTCCGCACCTCAGCCCCTCGTTGCCCCGTCCGAATTCAAAGGCGTGCACGGCCTGGCGGTGGACCATCAGGATCGTCTGCTGGCTGGTAGCGTCGTGGGTAACAGCATCTATCAGGTCAGCCCGGAGAGTGGCGAAGTCAGCACCGTTATTGGCCCCGACCATGGCCAGGCGGATGACATCGCTATCGGCCCAAATGGCGAGATGGCCTGGACCGGTTTCTACTCAGGCCAGGTGCTCTATCGGGAGAATGATGATGCGCCCATCCGCGTCCTCGCTGAAGGCAAACCCGGCATCAACTCCATCGCCTTCAACCAGCAAACCGGCAAACTGTTCGCCAGCCAGGTGTTCCTCGGCGACGCGCTTTGGGAGATTGACGTCAAGGGTGAGTCCGAACCGCGTTTGATCAAGAAAGACATGGGCGGCTTCAATGGATTTGAAGTGGGCAAGGATGGTTGGGTGTATGGCCCGTTATGGTTCAAAGGGGAAGTCGTCAAGATCAACCCGGTAGATGGTGAGATGGAAACGGTGGCTGACGGCTTTGGCACCCCGGCTGCGGTGAACTTCGATTCCAAAGGCAACCTCTATGTGGTCGACACGTTAAGCGGTCAGTTGATGCGTGTAGATATCGCCACCGGCGACACCGAGCTGGTGGCTGAGCTCGACACAGCGCTGGACAACCTGGCGATCGATGCACAGGACCGCATATACGTTTCCAACATGGCCGACAATGGCATTTCCCAGGTCAACCCGAGCACCGGCGACGTCCGCGTTATCACTCAGGGCGAGTTGGCGGTACCTGGGGGTATTGCGCTGGCGGAAGATGGCAAAACCCTTTACGTCAGCGATGTGTTCGCCTTTCGCTCGGTAGATACAGCCACCGGTGAGGTGCATGATATTCGCCGCGCACATGGTTCAGACGTCGAGTACCCCATCGCAGTTGGTCTGGGTAAAACGCGGCTACTGCTGACCAGTTTCTCCACCGGCACCCTTCACGTTATCGACCGCGATGGTCACAGCACCATCCGGATCATCCACGGCTTGAACGCCCCTTCCGATGCCATCGAACTGCCCGATGGCAGCATCGTGGTTAGCGAGCTGGCTAGCGGATCACTGGCGCAGCTGAGTGGTGCCGAGCTGGATAACAAACGCACATTGGCAGACGGGCTTCAGGGCCCTGTGCAGATGATTCTGGGCCAGGACGGAAAGATTTATCTGACTGAAGCCGCGGGCTTTCTGACCCGAGTGGATCCCGCCAGCGGTGAAGTAAAGCGTGTTGCCGAAGGCCTGCTGATGCCCGAGGGTTTGGCGCAGACCGCCGATGGAGATTTCGTTATCGCGGAATCCGCCGCTCAGCGACTTATACGCTTGAATGTTGAAACCGGTGAACGTATCACCCTGGCAGAGAATCTGCCCATAGGCTTCCCCGCCGGCCCCGGCATGCCGCCCAGCGGGATTCCGACTGGGGTCGCGGTGGCTGCTGACGGCACAGTGTATTTCACCTCTGATGTGGATAATGGGCTGTACAAGATTGAGCTGGAGCCGGCCGGGAATTGAGGCTGGCTTTCTGACGAACCATGCCAAGGTCAAAATGGATTCCCGCCTTCGCGGGAATGACGATTTGAGATGCGGGGAATGACGAGCTGAGATGCGGGGAACGACGAGTTGAGCATTCAGGAACGACGAGGTGGGCGCGCCAACTCCCCGTCATCCCCGCGCAGGCGGGGATCCAAGCGGACTTCCTTCTGGCACAACCACTGAAGTAATACTCGAGGCCGTATGGATTCCCGCCTGCGCGGGAATGACGAGGTGAATGCAGGAATGTGTGGGGGCTGAGGATGCCAGCGGGGGATGGGAACAACGAGACACGCACAACAAGCCCCGTCATCCTCGCGAAAGCGGGGATCCATTCGGCTTTTTTGTTTGGCCCGGCGGCTGAACCCAACCGCCGGGCCAACTGAATGACCGTCTTACCCCTCGGCAATCAACTCGCGCAATACAAAGTGCAGAATGCCACCGGCCTTGAAGTAGTCGATCTCATTACCGGTATCAATCCGGCACAGCACCTTGAAGCTGACCTTCTCGCCGTCAGGCCGCGTGGCCGTCACATTCAGCGTCTGCCCAGGCCGCAGGTTGTCATCAATACCCTCGATATCAACCATTTCATGCCCATCAAGCATTAGCTCGCCAACGTTCTGCCCGTCCACGAACTGCAGTGGCAGCACGCCCATGCCTACCAGGTTGGAGCGGTGAATACGCTCGAAGCTTTCGGCAATCACGGCCTTGATGCCCAGCAGATTGGTCCCCTTGGCTGCCCAGTCCCGGCTGGAACCGGTACCGTATTCCTTGCCCGCGAACACCACCAATGGCGTCGCATCCTGCTGGTAGCGCATCGCGGCATGATAGATGGACATCCGCTCACCACTTGGCGCATGAATGGTCTCGCCACCCTCTTCTCCACCCAGCATACGGTTGCGAATGCGGATGTTGGCGAAGGTACCGCGCATCATCACTTCATGGTTGCCCCGGCGTGAGCCATAGGAATTGAAGTCCTCCGGATTCACACCCAGGCTCTGCAGATATTCACCAGCAGGTGAGCTGGCCTTGATATTGCCCGCAGGCGAGATATGGTCAGTGGTGATCGAGTCACCAAATACCGCCAGTACGCGCGCCTGATTTACCGGCTTGAGCGCCTGGATAGGCTGGTCGATCTGCTCGAAGTACGGCGGATTCTTCACATAGGTAGAGTCTTCTTTCCAGGCATAGGTCTTGCCCTCCGCCACCGGAATCGACTGCCAATGCTCGTCGCCGCTGAACACATCGGCGTAGCGCTCACGGAACATGCTGTCTTCTACCATCGCGACGGCCTCGGCAATCTCTGCGTTGGTGGGCCACAGATCTCGCAGGAATACTGGCTTGTTGTCCTTATCCAAGCCCAATGGCTCTTCGGTCAGGTTCATCCGCGTATTACCCGCCAGCGCATAAGCCACCACCAATGGCGGCGATGCCAGCCAGTTGGCTTTCACATGCTGATGCACGCGGCCTTCAAAGTTGCGGTTGCCCGACAACACCGAAGACACCACCAGATCATGTTCGCTAATCGCATTGGCAATGCTTTCTGGCAACGGGCCGGAGTTACCGATACAGGTGGTGCAGCCGTAGCCGACCAGGTTGAAGCCCAGGTCATCCAGGTATTGGGTAAGCCCTGCCTTGAGCAGGTAATCCGTTACCACCTTGGAACCCGGCGCCAGCGAAGACTTGACCCAGGGCTTGCGCTGCAAACCACGCTCCACCGCCTTCTTGGCAACCAGACCCGCCGCCATCATGACCGTCGGGTTGGATGTATTGGTGCAAGAGGTAATCGCCGCAATGACCACAGCCCCATGGCTGAGCACATGCTCTTCGCCGTCGATCTGCACCAGGGCATCCTCGCTGGTAGAACCTACTGCGGTCCCACCACCGCCCTCGCCTTCGAGCCGCGACTGTTCGTTATCCACTGGCCGAATCTGCAGGCCCAGCAGTTCATCAAAAGCCTTGTGCACATCGCCCAGGGCCACGCGGTCCTGTGGGCGACGCGGGCCGGCAAGGCTGGCTTCCACGTCGTTCATATCCAGGTGCATGCTGTCGGTAAACTCGGGCTCATGCCCGGCTTCGCGCCACATCCCTTGAGCCTTGCTGTAAGCCTCCACCCGCGCGACCACGTCATCCGGGCGGCCGGTCAGGCGCAGGTAGCGCATGGTTTCATCATCCACCGGGAAGAAGCCACAGGTAGCGCCGTATTCCGGCGCCATATTGGCAATGGTCGCACGGTCTGCCAATGGCAGTTCCGCCAGTCCATCGCCATAAAATTCGACAAATTTACCTACTACGCCCTTGCCGCGCAGCATCTGCGTCACGGTCAGTACCAGGTCGGTAGCGGTCATGCCTTCGCGCAACTTACCGGTCAGCTTGAAGCCAACCACCTCGGGAATCAGCATGGATACAGGTTGGCCGAGCATGGCTGCCTCGGCTTCGATACCACCGACACCCCAGCCCAATACGCCCAGGCCGTTGACCATGGTGGTATGCGAGTCAGTCCCCACCAGCGTGTCCGGATAGGCCCAGTGCTTACCGTTTTTTTCTTCAGCCCAGACGCTCTGGGACAGATATTCCAGGTTTACCTGGTGGCAAATACCCGTACCCGGCGGCACGACGCGAAAATTATTGAAAGCCTTCTGACCCCAGCGCAGGAACTCATAGCGCTCGCCGTTGCGCTGCATTTCCATCTCGACGTTGTCGTTGAAGGCGCTGGCATCAGCAAAGTGATCCACCATCACCGAGTGGTCAATCACCAGATCTACTGGCGACAGGGGGTTGATCTGCTGCGGATCGCCACCGGCTCGCGCCACCGCATCGCGCATGGCGGCCAGATCGACTACCGCGGGAACGCCAGTGAAGTCCTGCATCAACACCCGTGCCGGACGATACTGGATCTCACGGTCTGACTTCTTGTTCTTCAGCCAGTCGGCCATCGCTTGAATATCGTCGCGCGTGACCGTTTTACCGTCCTCGTGACGCAACAGATTCTCAAGCAATACCTTCAATGAGGTCGGCAGTCGGCTCAGGTCACCTAACTGTTCTGCTGCCTTGGGAAGCGAATGGTAGGCATACTCCTGCTCGCCTACTTTCAATGTGCTGAGCGTACCCAGGCTATTTACATCAGACATAGTTATCTCCTTAATCGGCCGGCGACTGAGTGCCGCTTATCATATTGGCTATGCTTCACCCTAAATGGCCATGCTAGATACCGCAACCTTCGCTCAAGATGCACGAGCACAGGCCGATATAAAGCATAGCCGAACAACCAGATACGGAACCCTAATGCGCAACAATCAGCCAGTCACACAGCGGGAACAAACGTTCAGTGCGGAGCAACGCCTGATCTCCACTACTGACCTTAAAGGCAAAATCATCTACTGCAATGATGCTTTCGTCGCCGTCAGCGGGTACGACCGCAATGAACTGATTAACAGTCCGCATAATATGGTCCGCCATCCAGATACCCCCGCCGCAGTATTTGCCCACATGTGGGGCTACTTGCAGAGTGGTAAGAGTTGGATGGGCATAGTCAAGAATCGTTGCAAAAACGGTGACCATTATTGGGTAAATGCGTTTGTCACTCCCATTTGGGAGAACGGCAAGACCGTTGGCTATGAATCCGTACGAGTCAAGACAACCCCGGCGCAGGTCGCGCGCGCAGAAGCGCTCTACGCTCGCCTGAACAAAGGTAAAAAGCCCGTAGGGCTGGATTGGTCCAATATCGCGACAGATGTCCTGCCCGTCGTCGCCATCGCCGCCGGCGGCGCCTTGGCCGGGCTATTTCTTGATGGCTGGGGCATAGCCCTGGCTGCCGCCATCGCCCTGCCCGCCGGCTTTGCATTGAAAGCCTTTTATGATCAGGGATTGCAGGGCGTGCTCAAGGTCGCCGACAACAGTATCAACGACCCCCTGCTCGCCACTATGTACACCTCGCAGCGTGGCGTTATGGGTCAACTGGAAATGGCCTTGCTAAGTCAGCAAGCGCGCCTGCAAACCTGCCTGACCCGCGTACTCGACAGCGCCGAACAGCTCAAGGCCCAAGCCAACGAAGCCAGCGAACTGGCCACCCGAAGCCACGACGGCCTCAACCAGCAGCGCATCGAAACCGACATGGTCGCCACCGCGATCAACGAAATGGCCGCCGCCACCCAGGAAGTGTCCGGTAACGTGCAGCGCACTGCCGAGGCCACGCGCGAAGCCAATCAGCTCTCCGCCCATGGCAAGGCAGTTGCCAGTAAAACCCGCGAAGCTATCGAGGTTCTTTCTGCTTCCGTCAGCTCCGCCGCCACCGTGTCCTCACAATTGGCCACCGATGCCCAGGAGATCGGCAAGGTCGTCGATGTAATCAAGAGCATCGCCGACCAGACCAACCTGCTCGCGCTGAACGCCGCCATCGAAGCCGCGCGCGCCGGCGAACAGGGTCGCGGATTTGCCGTGGTAGCCGACGAAGTGCGCGCTCTGGCCAGCCGTACCGCTGACTCCACAGAACAGATTCATGGCCTGATTGGCAATCTGCAGACGGCGGCGAAACGCGCGGTCGACACCATGCGCGCCGGCCACGAACAGGCCGACCGCGGCGTTGCCCAGGTGATAGAAGCTGACGAGGCGCTGGACGGCATTCGCGCTGCAATCGAACGCATCAACGACATGACCGGCCAGATCGCCAGCGCAGCAGAAGAGCAAAGCGCTGTCGCCGAGGAAATCAACCGCAACGTCAACAACATCTCCGGCCTGGCCGACACCACAGCGACTCAAGCCCAGCGCAGTGCGGTGCTGAGCAATGAGTTGGCAAGTACTGCTGCGCAGCAGGCGGCGTTGGTGGAGCGGTTTAACAAGCGCTGAGACAAATCGGGGAGCGGCCAAGGGGCATGGATCCCAAAGCCGCCTACCCTCATCGTCCCGCCGTTTAGTCATTTCAGCTGCACCGTGCCCACCTCAAGGCCTTCGTTGTTACCCCGCTCCGGTCATTCTCGCCCCTTCTCATCATTCCCGCCTTCACTCCCGTCATTCTCGCGAAGGCGGGAATCCATACGGCCTCGCGGCATACTTCGACTCACTCGCCAAACGAAAAGCCCAATGGATCCCCGCCTTCGCGAGGATGACGACAAAAGACCGCATCTCCCCCATCCCAACACGTCTTCCCGCCACACTCCGTCACCCTCGCCACACCCCAACATTCCCGGCCCACTCGTCCCCACGTTTCCGGCCCACTCACCGCGCCAATTCCCGCTCCCTCCCGTCATTCCCGCGCAGGCGGGAATCCATCTTGACCTTCAACTGGCCATCTCACACACCCACCCCACTCCAAACTCGCCTGATAGTGCTAAACTGCGCCTCTTTGCTTTCAGCCCCAAGGACATCACCATGTGCGGAATCGTCGGCGCCGTCGCCCAGCGCAATATCACCCCAATTCTGATTGAAGGCCTGCTGCGTCTTGAGTATCGGGGTTACGACTCCGCCGGCGTCGCCGTTCTTGCCGAAGGCAATGGAATTCACCGGGTACGCGCAGTCGGCAAGGTCGTCGAGCTGCAAAACGCCTTGCAAGCCACTCCAGCGGTCGGCCACTTGGGCATCGCCCACACTCGCTGGGCCACCCACGGCAAGCCGGCTGAGCACAACGCCCACCCACATATGTCCGGCAAGCTGGCGATCGTGCATAACGGCATCATCGAGAATCACAGTCCGCTGCGTAAAAAGCTGATTGAGCTCGGTTACCAGTTCACCTCGGAGACCGACACCGAAGTCGTCGCGCACTTGATTGCCCATCACTACAGCGAAAGCCACGACCTGCTCGGCGCCTTCCGCACTGCGTTAGGCGAACTGCACGGCGCTTACGCACTAGCTCTGATGCACGAAGACCAACCAGAAACGCTCTACTGCGCCCGCATGGGCAGCCCGCTGGTGATCGGCGAAGGCAGTGACGAGCACTATATCGGCTCCGATCCGCTGGCCCTGTTGCAGGTAACCGACCGCTTCCGCTACCTGGAAGAAGGCGACCACGCGCGCCTGACCATCAACACCTGCGAAATCTGGGACCGCCAAAACCAGAGCGTCGATCGTCCATTGATCCGCTATGAACACGCCGCGCACAGTCTGGAAAAAGGTGAATACCGTCACTACATGCTCAAGGAAATCTTCGAGCAGCCCCAAGCCATCCGCGACACCTTGGCCGGCATTGTCGGTGACGATCATGTGCTTACTGCAATCCTCGGCCCCGACGCAGAAACCCGTCTGGTCGATATCGCCAATATTCATATCGTCGCCTGCGGCACCAGTTATCACGCCGGTCTGGTCGCGCGCTACTGGATCGAAGCCCAGGCAGATATCCCCTGCACTGTCGAAGTTGCCAGCGAATACCGCTATCGCACTGTCGTAGTGCCGGACAACACCCTGCTGATCACCATATCCCAGTCCGGCGAAACCGCCGACACTCTGGCTGCGCTGCGCTTCGCCAAGGACCAGGGTTACCTTGCCACTCTTGCGATCTGCAACGTTGCCGGCAGTTCGCTGGTCCGCGAAGCCGACTGGCGCCTGCTGACCCACGCCGGCCCGGAAATTGGTGTCGCCTCGACCAAAGCTTTCACCACCCAACTGGTAGCCCTGTTATGGCTGACCACCGCACTGGCCCAAGTGAAGGGCAAACCAGCCGACCAGATCGCCGCCAACGTAAAAGCGCTCAAGGATCTGCCTGCCATCATTGACCAGGCGCTGACCCTTGAACCCCGCATTACCACCCTGGCAGAGCGCTTTGCCAACAAGCATCATGCGCTGTTCCTGGGCCGCGGCACGCACTACCCCATCGCAATGGAAGGCGCACTAAAGCTCAAAGAAATCAGCTATATACATGCGGAAGCTTATGCCGCAGGCGAACTCAAGCATGGTCCCCTGGCCCTGGTAGACGAAGATATGCCCGTCGTCAGCGTCGCCCCCAGCGATGCCCTGCTGGAAAAGCTCAAGTCCAACCTGGAAGAAGTCCGCGCCCGCGGTGGTCAGTTGATCACTTTCGCCTGCGAGACCATCGATCAAAGCGACGACAGCAATCACGAAATCATATGCCTGCCCTTCGTCGAGGACTGTATCTCACCGATCTTGTACACCATTCCGCTGCAGCTGCTCAGTTATCACGTAGCCTTGGTCAAAGGCACCGACGTAGACAAGCCTCGCAACCTGGCGAAGTCCGTCACAGTCGAATAACCCCAATGGGTCCCCGCCTTCGCGGGGATGACGATTCTGTGGCGAGGCGAGGATACGGCTAATAGTCCAACCTATGGAATCCGCCTAAATCCTCGTCATTCCCGCGCAGGCGGGAATCCAAGCGGTCTCGCAGTTCACTCCCGCCCGTTTATCCAGCCGAAACGCCAAATGGATCCCCGCCTTCGCGAGGATGACGGTTCAGTGGCGATGAGAGGGTACGGTTTGTCGCGAAGCCGCAAAAGCACACCCTAAGACCCCGTCATTCCCGCGCAGGCGGGAATCCAAGCGGTCTGGACCAGTAACACACCTTCCCCGTCATCTCGTCATTCCCGCAAAAGCGGGAATCCATTTTGACCTTGGTTTTTATTGTCTTTCCGCCCCACGGATCACCATCTGCGCAACTTCTTGCACACATATCCCATTGATCTGATTGACCTTTCTCCCCGTACAGCTCACCCATTTTGCCGACTGGCTCACATAACTCCCCACCTCGATCTGCGATAATCTGCGCGCGCCCAGCACGGCCGCTTTCGCTTTCAGCCCTACCAGCACAAGGAACATTGGATGTTCTCCGCCGCCAACCAGGCCCACTTCACCCTCGATATTCGCGGCCTCAGCCACGACTTCAAAGTCCTGTCCTTCGAGGGCGTC
Source organism: Halopseudomonas pelagia (assembly GCF_009497895.1). Classification (NCBI taxonomy): domain Bacteria; kingdom Pseudomonadati; phylum Pseudomonadota; class Gammaproteobacteria; order Pseudomonadales; family Pseudomonadaceae; genus Halopseudomonas; species Halopseudomonas pelagia. The sequence goes on from NZ_CP033116.1 coordinate 3,351,166, forward strand.
GAGCACATCAGCCAGCCCTACCATTTCCAACTGGAACTGGTCAGCGAACGCCCGGACCTGGATATCGACCGCCTGCTGCAGCAACCGGCCTTCTTCAGCTTTGCAGGGAATGGTAAGGGCATCCACGGCCTGATCCACCGCGTCGCCCAGGGCGATGCCGGCAAGCGACTGACGCGCTACCATATCGACTTGGTCCCTCATCTGTTTTACCTGGGCCACCGCACCAATCAGCGCATCTTCCAGCACCTGACCGTACCGCAGATCATCGCCCGGGTATTAAGCGACCACGGCATCCAGGCCGACACCTACCGCTTCCAGCTCAACAGCGAATACCCACAACGAATCTACTGCACCCAGTACGACGAAACCGACCTGCATTTCATTCAGCGCCTGTGCGAAGAAGAGGGCATTCACTACCACTTCGAACACAGCACCGATAATCATCTTTTGGTGTTCGGCGACGACCAGACCGGCTTCCCGAAACTGGATCGCCCCACCGCTTACATTCAGGACAGCGGCCTGGTCGCAGACGAGCCAGTGATCAAGCGCTTCGCCATGCGCGTCGAAACCCGCCCTAGCCGCGTCACCCGCCGGGATTACGACTTCGAAAAACCCCATCTACTGATGGAAGCGGCACACAAGACCGAGCAGCCGGTCGAAGGCGATCAACCGCCAGTCCCGCTACCCGACCTGGAAGACTACGACTACCCCGGCCTGTTCAGCGAACGCGCCCGCGGCAAACACCTGGCCAAACGTAGCCTGGAACGCCACCGCAGCGACTACCGCCTGGCTGAAGGCAAGAGTGATGTATTTACACTGATCAGCGGCCACTTCCTCACGCTGTCCGAGCACCCCAGAACCGACTGGAATGACCTGTGGCTGATCACTGGTATTCAGCACGAAGGCAAGCAGCCCCAGGTATTGGAAGAGTCGGTCACCAGCGACACCAAAGCATCAGATGGATTCACCCAGGGCTACCGCAATCAATTCACCGCCACTCCCTGGGATGTGCCCTTCCGTCCACAACTCGCCCACCCAAAACCGAAAGTGCTCGGCAGCCAGACCGCCGTGGTCACCGGCCCTGAAGGCGAAGAAATCCACTGCGACCAATACGGCCGCATCAAGGTCCAGTTTCATTGGGATCGTGAAGGCCAGGGCAACGACCAGACCAGCTGCTGGCTCAGAGTCTCCTCCAGCTGGGCCGGCAACCAGTACGGCGGCATCGCCATTCCGCGCATCGGTATGGAAGTCCTCATCACCTTCCTCGAGGGCGACCCCGACCAACCCCTGGTTACCGGCTGCCTGTACCACAAGACCCACCCGGTTCCGTACGAGCTACCCGCACACAAAACCCGCAGCGTATTCAAAACCTTGAGCACGGCGCCAGGCGGCGGCGGGGATGGCTACAACGAACTGCGCATCGAAGACAAGAAAGGCGAAGAACAGATCTACCTGCACGCCCAGCGTGATTGGGACGAAAACATCGAGAACGACCAGAAGATCCGTGTTGGCCACGAACGCCATGACCGCGTCGAAGCCAACAGCTACTCGGAATTCATGGCCGAAGAACATCACACTACTCACGCAGACAGAAAGACCGAGATCAAAGCCGATGAGCATCTGACCGTCGGCAACAACCAACACGTCAAGCTCGGCACCGGCCAGTTCGTCGAAGCCGGTCAGGAGATACATCTCTCCAGCGGCATGAAAGTCGTCCTCGAAGCCGGCAGCGAAATCACCTTCAAGGTCGGCAGCAGCTTCGTCAAACTCGATCCCAGCGGTGTAACGCTGGTAGGCCCGAGCGTCAAAATGAACTCCGGTGGCAGTCCTGGTGCCGGCAGCGGAGCAGCGCCCTTGTTACCGGGTGAGGTACAGGCGGCGGATAGTGATGTGGCGGGTGGCGTTTTGGCTCGAGCCCAACGTCAGGCTCTGCAGAAAGCCACGCCCTTGTGCGCAATCTGTAATGATCCGAAAGCATCCAAGGCCACGCCATGACTACAGAGTACTTGCTGCTGGACGGCGTTGTGTATGACCAGGCACTCCCCCGTCTGTACGGTCGCGACGACGATCTGGAAATCGAGCCACTTTACTCAGGCACGCCCTGGCAGGAAGTCGCTGACCTGGGGCCAATTCTGGTAAGACCTGGGCCACGCTCCACCCTTTTGGAAGAGGTAGAGAACGAACCTGAATGGCGTACCTGCGCAGCTAAACTTTCAAGCTCGGACCCGATGGTTGATGTTGCTCGCCATCTGCGTCAGTTCAACAAACTCACCGATACCCTTGGCAATGAGCGCCTACTGCGTTACGCCGATCCGCTAGTAGCCTGGTTCTGGCTGAATAGCTGCGGCCCGGCCAGTCTCAGGCGGATTCTAGGGCCAATAATTGAATGGCAGATTGTGCAACCGCAATGCACATGGGCTCCGCAGTCTGATATCTGCAGGCATGTCTTCAGCAGTATTGAAGCCACTGACGGCGAGCCATTACAAAAGCTCGGCCAAGCACAAATGACCGGGCTGGAAAAAGCTTATCACTGGCAACTGAAAGAACGGCTTTATGTCTGGTTGAAGGAAAACCAGCCAACTGACCTGGCGCGGCTTCCCGCTGAACAAATTGATACCTGGCTTTCCGAACGCCTGACCAGCGCGGATTCATTTGGTGTGACCAGTGAGCGAAGCATTGCCATCTGGTGCGCGCTCAGCCTGAGCCAAGGAGACGACTTCGCTGCAGCGGACGAAGGTGTTTATCAGCAATGGAGTGTGCGCCAGAAGGGCAAGCCCTTGCACACCGCCGATCAGCGACTGCAGCAGTATTACCAGGAATCAGTATGAGACTTGATAAAGGATTACCAAGGCCATGACCAGGAACATGACGATGCAGCAGCAGGATAACGCGACCAAAGACAGCCTTAAGGCCAATTTCGAAGACAAGCCCGCAGGCTTTACCGGACAGTGCCCGCTTCAGCAACAGGAAGTGGCAATCTTCCCGGTACGTTATGCTGTCGATGAAGCACCGCAAGATCCAGACGACCCAGCGCCCAATCCTATTCCGGCCGACTGGCAGGGCCACCAGTCCTTACCGCGACTACACAAACGCACCTACACCCTTCGCCAACTTCGCGACGGCTGGCTGTATGTAGTAGATCGCACCACCAACACGCTTGACGAATACCAGGTACAAGGTTCCAGCTTCAGCAAGGTGTCTCAGGGCAGCGCCGAGTCAGGCGACCCGTCCAGCTGCGCGAATGCCACCAGACACCTGCTCTACCCTCGCGACCATGAACTTTTGCTCGCCTATTCCAGTGTCGAGTGGACCTCATACACCCGGGAACGGATGGCGGATCCTGAGCTACAGTCGCGCTGGATGCGCGAACTTGATTTAAACAGTTATGTGCGCACCCTGGATGCCCCGCATTGCGCCCCGCTCAAGCAGCTAGCGGATACGGTAGCTGATATCGATGCAGGCCAAGCCTTAGCTGGACAACGTTTTGACAGCACCACAACCCCCAGCGAACCAATAGATACTGATGCCTATTACAAATCCGCTTTAGGCAGCGATACGGTGCTCGGTAGTGTTCCCGACCAGGATTCAGCTCTGTTTATTGCCCTGGAAGACACCTTGGGCATACTGGACGACCTCAGCATGCAGGCGGCGGGCCCAGCCATTGAGCTGGCAACATTCGAATCCGAGCACATGCACCGCCTCACCATCGCAGAACACGTAGAAATGCTCGCAGGCACAAACTTTTCCGAGCTTGAGTCGCAGATGGGGCTGACGCCCGATGAGTTCTACCAGTTCAAACAGAAAGCTCAGCGTTATCTGACCGCCAAAGCTACCCATCGAGAGGAGATGCAGAGCCCAAGCGAGTTTAGCGGAATTTCGTCATCCATAGACTCGACCCGCCTAGAAATCGAACTCAATACCGAGTACGGCGATACTATCGTCGACCAGTTGAACAGCCTGATAGATCAATGGGCCGCCCGTGACGACTTGAGAGGCCAGGTACGCTTTGAGGAATCGCAGCAGTTCTCCTTCGAAAAACGCCAGGAATTAGCGCAGATTCAAGCCGCTCTGACGCCAAGCCTGGAGGACTTGATCGCCTGGTTGGAGCACCTGGGGAGCGACCCGCTCAGTATATTTCACGACCAGACTGACGAAGAACAATGCCTGGAACTGATCAGCAATGCTGATGCCTGGCTTGGCTTCTTAACCCAAGATCAGGTCGGCCAGAGCTGGTTTGCTAAAGACTACGCCTCGCCTCAGACCCTGTTGGGATTGGCCCTGTACAACTTCGACGCTGAGCTCGCCTCTGGTATAGAGCAACTGGCGAACGAGTTCATTGATGAGGAAAGCATTAGCCTGGCTACAGCCAGTTCTGTCGCCAAACGCACTCAGGAAGTGTCTGACGTTCTGAGCAATGAGACCATCCGCAACAGCAAGATATTCCAAAGCCTGAGCCAACCAGCTCAGCAGAGCTTTGACACCCTGATAAAAGTGGCCAGTAGTAACTTCGAGAAACTCTGGGAAGGGTTTGAGTACAAGTTGCTGCCGGCAATCAGCTCGCGATTGGCCCCAAAATGGCGAACCATCGGCTACGTATCCATCACGATCTCGATCCAAACACAGCTTGACGTGATTATCCCGACGGTCGTCAAAAACCCTGAGTACCGGCAACAACTGGCACGCTGGACACGCGAAGAGATCTTGCTCAAACGTCAGATATCAGCCCAACAACGTATCGTTCGTACCGGGAATACTCATGATCAAAGAGCCGCGGATATTCATGTCCGTAGGCTGTCCAGCGACCTTGAAAAGCTGACAGCGGAAATGCCTCAGCAGATTGTTGCGCGCGGTACGATCCGAGCTCAAGTCCAATCGAACGAAATCCAGCAGCGCCTGGTTGCCCTTCAAACTCTCGGCCGTTCTGAGCTGGCTGTACAGATGGAACTCAAGGCCCGCGACTACGGCGCCTATATGAGGCGGGTCAACGACTGGGTAATCAACAACTTCAATCGAGGTTTCGCCGGACTTATTACCGTCCTCAACATCTGGAACGTGCACGCAGCGATGATCGTCGCCAGAGCGGACGGGGAATGGAGCCAGGGCGACTCATTGTCGGTGGGAACAGCTACGGCAACGATGTTGAGCGGGCTAACCGCATTGTCGTTAATGCCTATGTGGTCAAGAATGGCGCAGTTGACCGGTAACATCGCGATGTCCAATGGCAAATCTAAAACAATGTTGCTGACAAAAGCCGCATCCAATAAGTGGCTCGTTGGCCATGAGTTTAAACTCATGTTTAAGACCTTTGCAGCGAGAGCCATCACGATGTCCGGGCTGGCAGTAATAGCTTCAGTAATGGAAGGTGTACAAATTTGGGGTGATATTGAGCGGTCCCGAGCCACCGATGAGAAGATCGTAAATGGCGCAAAGCTATTTGGAGTTTCTGGTCTTGGTCTTATTGGCGCTTATCAACTATATGCAGCCTCTTCTGCCTGGCTTGGTGGGGGTGCAGCGGGCGCTGTTTTTGCGCCTTGGACGCTCATAGCAGTAGCTATATTCGGTTCGATTATTTTGATTTCTTCTGCGATTCTCGAGAGTATCAAGCGCGAAGGCTTTAAGCTTTGGCTACATCGGAGTCGGTGGAGCAGTTCCGACGCAGACTACTGGTCCGATACTGACGAAGGCCACAAGGATGAAATGCGCGCTCTCCATGAAGTACTAATGCGCCCAACAATTCTCGCGCAAACTCTCGATAGCACATTGAGCGACCGTTATAACCCCAACCGCGGTGGAATCTGGATAAAGCTAGTATTGCCCCCAGACGTCGCGGGGCACGATATTAATATCCACCCCGCTATGGTCACCGAGGGCGGTTGGTTAAGTGCCGACCGTCAAACATCCCACCGTTCGGGCATGTATGCCGGTTACTTTTCGCAAGGAAACTGGGTGAGACTGGATGACCTAGCTGAATGGGATTCACTGGAAGCGCGCAGATATAGGCATCAAACTGCCGCCCAGTATGGGCTAAATGACTGGCGAGTTTGGCTCGTTCATCTCCCGCACAGCAAAGGCATGGATCGTATGGAAGTAGAAATCCATTACCCACCTGCACTGTTGCAACGTCCCGACAATAAGGGGTATCGCTTCAGTGTTGACCTCAATGGAGTGAAAGCAGGAACACTCTATGAGAACCCTTACGTAAAGGGCCAGGTAACCGAGCCAACTGATAGCATTGAGAAATTGGTGCTAGACAGCATTCCCAGCGGCTCACGAAGCAGTTTTACTTTAGGAGTAATTTAATGCGGCGTACAGGTTGGCGAAAGACTCCGGATCTGTCAGGGCGAATGGAGTGGCAATATGCTAATGACCCCTTGGCAATGACTTGGACAGTAAAGGCCATCGATAGAAGCGTTGCATATTGGACAGCGCATTTCTCACCATTTGTAATAATTCCGTTGATGATTTTCATCGGTACTTTTTTTTATGGGGTCAACCTCTTTACTTGGCTTGCACTTTTTTGGATGGCAGTTGGGATTTTTCTTTACGTAAAAATCGGACTGGAGAGAACGGTTTTCGTCTACCGCGCAACCAACGAGCACCTAGAAGTATGCCAATGGCAGGATATTCCAGACTTGGTATTCACGTTCCTGCGAGTGTTTCCTTTCATCATCGTGGGAATCATTCTGATGTCTGTCATCAGTAATCCAGGTCTTTCCATTGCAGCCCTGGTCGGTCCTGCCTTAGTCGGTATATTGATTGCCTCGATGGGAGCCGACTCAAACTACAAAAAGATCTACAAAGATCTGGAACACAATGCCTACCGATGGGACGAAGTTGCTGATGCGCTCTTAGATACCCATCATGGCTTGATCCATTTGCGCTGGCCTTATGAGTTGCCTCCCGATGTCGCAGCCCAAGTAGACAATCCCGAACAGTACAATCGCCAAGGTTCGCCCCTCTATTTCCGGAAAGACCAGGAAAGTCGAGTTATTGAGTTGGTCTCTAGCAAATTGCCAATGAGTGTAAGTCTGGAAAACGGCAGGTACGAATACGATTTTTCAAGCTGATATTTAAGACAAGATTCAATAGGGTCAGACTGGTCGATTTCGTTAAACCATCCACGTCATCCTCGCGAAAGCGGGGATCCAAGCGGCCTCTCAGTCAGACACTGACGGTGTGATCAGGTTAGACGCTTTCTATCGTCGCTAGACCGCTTGGATTCCCGCCTTCGCGGGAATGACGGAGGGGGGGGCGGGAAATGCGGGTTGGGGTCGGCTGGCGATAGCAACCAGATCGAACACCCAAACACGGAACCAATTCCCCAACCCAGGCTCGTACCTTGACCAATGTGACACCAACGTCACGAGACCTTAATCAATCCGCCTTGTTTGAAGCGCATCATCCGTCTCTCAAGGCCGAGCGCTGCATGTTGCAGCGTCACGTTTTAGCTATCAGGACCCGTCAGATGAACGCGCTACTCAACTACGCCCCATTGCCCGTATTACCGGCCTATAACGCGCTGCAGCAGTCAGTGATTGATCAGGCGCGGAGCTGGATTCTGGGTGACAGTCTGGTGCTGGATTGTGAGACATGCGGTCTGGGCGAGGCAGCAGAGATTATCGAAATCTCGATCATGACCATGGGCGGCGTATTGCTGTTCAACTCGCTGATCAAGCCGTCCCATCCCATTCCGGAAGAAGCTACAGCCGTACATGGCATCACGGATGACATGGTCGCCAACGCACCCGCTTGGCCGGAGGTGCATGACAAGGTATGGGAGCTGATCAGGGGCCGACGAGTGTTGGCATACAGCGCGGCTTTTGACTTCGGACGGCTCGACGTCATGGCGCGTTTATATGGTTTGGATTGCCCGGCGGTCATTTCGCGCACTGCGGGCCGGATTGAGTTGTCAGACGGCACGACATGGGAGTGCGTGATGCAGGCCTATGCGCAGCTCTGGCAAGAACCTACTGCCAGCGCCAAGAGTGCGGATGGGTGGCGCTGGAAAGCCCTTACCGAGGCGTGCCGAGCACAGGGCATTCCGGTTGGCCGTGCCCATCGCGCGCTGGAAGACTGTTTGATGACTCAGGCTCTGGTCAATGCCATGGCTGGGGAACCGGCTACGCGGGCTAATAGCTTTTAACGGTTGTTGCCTAAAAGCAAAATGGATCCCCGCCTTCGCGAGGATGACGAGAGTGGCAGCTCGGTTGACGAGGGTGTGTGAATCCCCGCTCTCGCGGGAATGACGAGAAGGTACGATCCCGCGGTCGCCAGAGTGACAATGTCTGGGGCATCGGTCCTCGCAGGATTCCCGCACGGCGCCAGAAGTTTGTTAAGGTCGGGGTAGATACCCCCACCAGGAGGCAGACGATGGCGCACGATCAGTCAGAGCCCAGCAGCGACAACATCCCCGATACCATGGCAGCGATGCTGCTTACCGGCCACGGCGGCCTCGACAAGCTGGTTTACCAGCAGGATGTCCCCACGCCCCAGCCAGAAAACGGCCAGGTCTTGGTCCGCGTCACCGCGACCGCCAAGAACAATACCGACCGCAAGGCCCGCGAAGGCCTCTACCCGACCAAAGACAAGACCGACACCACCTCGTTCCAAATGGGTGGCACCCCTACCCTGACCTTCCCCCGCATCCAGGGCGCGGACGTGGCTGGGCGAGTTGTAGCGGTTGGCTCTGGTGTAGACGCATCACGTACCGGCGACCGTGGTCTGCTTGACTTCAATCTGTACGCCGATGACCGGCGGGATATTAACCTCACCCCCGATTACTACGGCCATGGTGCGGATGGCGGCTACGCCGAATATATCGCCGTGCCTGCCGATCAGTTCCACACCATCGCTAATCCGGAGCTGAGCGATGCCGAGTTGGCCTCGATGGGTATGTGCTCCTATCAGACCGCGCTGCATATGCTTACCTCCGCCGGCATTCAGGCGGGTGAACGCGTATTGGTTACCGGCGCCAGCGGCGGCGTGGGTACCGCGCTTATCCAGCTATGCCGCATTATCGGCGCCATCCCCTATGCGCTGAGTCAGCAAGACAAGGCAGACGCATTGATCAAGCTAGGCGCTGAGGCGGTGCTGGATCGCACTAACATGCAGGATTTCACCGGTCAGATCCGCGCCCTTACCCAAGACAAACCCATCGACGCCGTGATGGACCTGATCGGCGGCGAGATGACCGACCTGTTTATCGACAGCATGATCTTCGACATGAACAGTCGCACCAGCTACCCGCGTCTCAGTATTGCCGGCGCCAGCGGTGGCAATGTCAGCGAAATCATGTGGACGCGGATCTATCTGTACCAGGTGCAGATCTTCGGCGTATCGCACGGTACCCGTGAAGAAGCCGAGCAACTGATCGCCTGGATCCGCAGCGGCGAGCTCAAACCGGTATTGCATGCCGCGTTCAAGCTATCGGACCTGCACCGCGCCGAAGAATATTTCGTTAATCGTGGCAGCCATTACCTGGGCAAGATCGTCATTGTGCCCGACGCACAATGGCAGCAGCACGGCGCCCCCTATGCGCTACCGGAGAGCCCATGAGCACCGAACTGACCCTGCAATTGATCGACACCCATGCCGGCGGCGACGTTAGCCGTATCGTGATTGGCGGCATTAACCCCCTGCCCGGAGATACCGTGCGCGAACAGATGCACTACCTGCGCGATGACGCTGATGGACTGCGCAAGTTGTTGCTCAATGAGCCCTATGGCATACCAGAAATGTCGGTGGACTTGCTCGTGCCCGCTACGCTTCCAGAGGCGCAAGCGGGCTATATCATCATGGAGGTCATGGGTTACCCGATCTATTCCGGCTCCAACACCATTTGCACCGCCACCGCGGTGCTGGAATCTGGCCTGGTGGCCAAACAGGAAGGCACACAACGCTTTGCCCTGGAGTCACCGGCTGGGCTGGTGCATATAGAGGCACATGTACGTGACGGCGTGGTTGAATCCATCACTTGCGAAGGCTTGCCCAGCTATATCCACACGCACAACGCCAGCATCAACGTGCCAGGCATCGGCCCTGTCAATTACAGCGTCGCTTACAGCGGCGGATTCTACGCCCTGGTGGATGCAGCAGAGCTTGGATTCTCCCTGACCCGCGAAGAAGAGCGCGCGCTGAATGACTGCGCTTTTGCGATTGTCGAGGCGCTGCAGGCCGAGCGGGGATTTTCCCATCACACCTTGGGGGATGTGGGACCGTTGCCCTTTCTGCATTTCATGGGCCCGGTGGACCAGATCGCCGAGAACTTTTACCGTTCCCGCTCGACCACCTACGTGCATCCCGGCGTCATCTGCCGCAGCCCCACCGGCACCGGCACGTCTGCACGTTTAGCGCTGATGCACTATGAGGGGCGTATCCGAGCGGGCGATAAGCTGGAAACGGTATCGCTAAGGGATACCGGCTTTATAGGTGAGATGACTGGGACACATTCGTCCGGGACGCATTCGTCCGGGACGCATGAGCCCGGCACGCATCAGATGGTTGAGAACACCATTACCGGGAGAGCCTACGTACTTGCCCGCTCGGAGATTGTCATCAACTCCGATGACCCGATGGTCGAGTGCAGCGGGTTGAGACATATTCTGACCTCAGGGTAACCCCGCCCCTTCCACCCAACTACTCCGTCATCCGCGCATGCGGGGATCCATTTTGATTTGTGTGCGCAGATGGCCTGGTGTAACCCGAAAGTCAAAATGGATTCCCGCCTTCGCGGGAATGACGGGAGAGGGGCCGGAATGACGGGAGGGAGGCCGGAATGACGGGATGGACGCGGGAATGAAGATGCGGCGGGCTGACACTACTCCCCACTACTCCGTCATCCTCGCGAACGCGGGGATCCATTTTGATTTGTGTGCGCAGATGGCCTGGTGTAACCCGAACGGCAGAATGGATTCCCGCCTTCGCGGGAATGACGGGACGGAGGCGGGAATCGAGGGATGGAGGTGGGAATGGAGGGGTTTGAACACGGAAGTGACAGCGGGTGTGGGCGCTGGAATGCCAAGGACTGCGGCGGGCAGGGGGGGCGGACTCGCACTACGCCCGCCGCCCCACTCCGTCATCCTCGCGAAGGCGGGGATCCATTTTGATCTGTGCGCGCCCATCGCCGCGCTTAAAAACTAACCCGATAACCCAGGGTAAGAGTGCGTCCACGGCCCTTGAACATCTGGTCATCTCGAACGCTGGCCGCTTGGGCGTAGTAGCTTAGATAATCCTTGTTCAGCAAATTCTCTATACCCACGCTGGCCTCGCCCACCGGCAGGCTATAGCCGAGTGACGCGTCAAAAAGGCTGTAGCCGTCGAACTCGAGATCCGGATTGTCAAAGCTACGGCTGGCGTAGTGATTGGCCTGTACGCGAGTGTTCAGCTTGTCGCTCCAGTTGGCCTGCCAGCTGAGGCCGTAGCGGTCCGGGGAGATGTTGGCGCCGTCCAGGTCGGTGTCGACCTTGCCATCGTCATCGGTATCGGATTGACCATCCATCTGGGCATAGGTGGCCTGCAGGCGATGAACCGGGTTGATCTGCCAGCCGGTTGTGGCTTCAATGCCTTTGATTTCGGTGCGCTCGCGGCGAACCTGGAAAATCCCGCCCACATTCTGCAAGCGCGAACCCAGCTCGGCATCGGACTCGAAATAGCTGATTTCCGCATCGAAGGGACCGTGGTTGAAGCGCAGGCCGATCTCGCGGTTATCGGTGACGATGGGTTGCAGATCGAGGAAGCTGTCGACGCTCTGGTCAGGCTGGCTAATGCCGCGGAGCACACGGCCCACATCCGGCATACCGAAGCCTTCGGAATAATTGGCAAACACCTGCGCCCAGTCCGTGGCCTGGAATACCAGGCCAGCATTGAACAGGGTTTCTTCAAACGTCGGGCTCCCGCCCTCGACACTCACACCACCCGGTGGTGTCGTCGTGGAAGCGATAGTACGGAAACCGTCGACATCGAGCCTGGCGAATTCATGACGCACGCCAGTGTGCAGGCTAAGGCGCTCGGTGGCCTGGATGTCGGCTTGGAGAAAAGGCGCAAAGTTGCGGAAACGGGTTTCCGGCACCCATTCGCGACCGGTCTCGATCAACATCTGGCTGGTGGTGTCCTGCAGCAGGTCGAAACCACCGGTGAGCCCCAGCAAGCCGTCGAACATATCCTCTCGACTGATGCTGAACTTGCCGCCGTATTTGTCCGACTCATTCTGCGACTGGTCGAACAGGGTGCCCGCCGGCGCAATGGACGTATCCTGGAAGGAGGCGTGGCTGCCGCCGCCGAAGCGCCCACGAAAGCGCTGGCTATACAGCTGCGCGGTCAGGCGATTGCCCGAAAAATCATGGTGTTTGTAGCTCAGGCTGGTCGCCAGCACCTCGTTCTGCGGCGCCTCCCCTAGCGGCTCACCCTTGCGCGAAGTGGCCGGTGTGCCATTGGCGCGGTCGCCTGGCACATTGACGTACTCATGCTCGCCTTCGATCTCGAAGCGGTTGATCATCAACTCCAGATTTTGATCGTCGTTGAACCAGTAACCCAGCTTGAGCAGCATGTCGGTGCTGGTGGAATCCATGATGTCGCCCTGGGTATCGTCAACACCGATCAGTTCGCCATCGGCGTCGTAGAACATGCCGCGGGTCTGCCAAGCAAGGGCAGCCAGGTAATCCCAGTTGCCCTGATTACCTTCGAAGCGATAATCCAGCTTGTAGCCCAAACCTTCGGATTCATAGTCGGTCGGCCCATTAAGGCTGATCCCGGCATGCTGCTTGAACGTCCCGCCTGCGGGCCGCCGGGTGACGTAGTTGATAATCCCACCGGTAGCGCCGAGGCCGTGCTCGGCACTGGCGCCGTGGATTACTTCGATGCGTTCAACCATCGACAGATCGATGGTGTAGCCATCACGAGAGCTGTCGCGCAGCGGAGTGGACTGCGGTACGCCATCGATCAACACCAACGCCGAACGCCCACGGAAGGTCTCGCCGGAGCTGGTCATCTTCTGTCGGCTTGGTGAGTAGGATGGAATGAGATTGCTCAATACCTGGCCGTGGTCGGAGGTGATCGCCAGTTGCTGCTCAATCTGCTCGCGGCTGATGACCGTGATTTTCTGTGGCGTCTTGCCGGCCTCACTCCTGGCGCGGGTGGCGCTGATGGTAACGGCATCCAGCGCAACAGCCTGCTGGGCAAAGGCGGGTAGCCCGGGCAAAGTCAGGCAGGTCAGGGAAATACTCAGGCAAAGACGGGAACGACGGAACACAGGCACTCTCCTAGGGTGAACAACACATTGGCCGCGCACCATACAACAATTGCAAATAGCATGCATTATCATTCGCGTTAAAAGAGTAGTGTTCCTGCCTGGAAGCCGATTGGGTGGTGTCCGCCGAAGGTCAGAATGGATTCCCGCCTGCGCGGGAATGACGGATGGGGGTGGGAATTATGGAAGGGTCTGAAGATTCTCTGTTGAGATAGGAAACGCCTTGCCCCGTCATCCTCGCGAACGCGGGGATCCATTTTGATCGGTTCGCGCCGATCGTGCGGTGTAAGCCGAAAGTCAGAATGGATTCCCGCCTGCGCGGGAATGACGGATGGGGGCGGGAACGGCGAGAGTGAATGGGTACGATGATCGCGTGAATCGGGGATGACTAGGTGGAGTATGGGAGCTGGCGGACAGGACCCCCTGCTGAGATCGGAAGTACCCTCCCTCGTCATCCTCGCGAACGCGGGGATCCATTTTGATTAGCCTGCGCAGATGGTGCGGTGTAAACCGAAAGTCAGAATGGATTCCCGCCTGCGCGGGAATGACGAGGAGGAGCGGGAATGACGGTGGGGGCGGGAATGTTGGGGTGGCTGGGGACGACCGGGTTTAGCGACGTCCTGTAAGAAACCAACGCGCTGCCCCCCCCACCCCGTCATCCCCGCGAAGGCGGGGATCCAAGCGGATTCGCCCACCCAATCAATGCCCGCACTCCTCCCGCATCATCCCCAGAATCTGCTTTTCCATGCCCGCATATTCAGGATGCGCACGCATATCCTCGCGGGTATTAATCTCGCTATCGGCTTTAAACGGCGGATGCAAAATGGTCTTTACCCGCCCCGGGTGTCGGGACAGGAACACAATCTGATCCCCCAACAACAGCGCCTCCTCCACATCATGGGTGACCATCACCACTGTCATGCGCTCCTTGCGGATCACGTCCAGCAGCAGCTCCTGCATCTGCCAGCGAGTCTCCGCATCCAGCGCGCCGAAGGGTTCATCCATCAGCAACACCTTGGGCGTATTGGCCAGGGCACGTGCCAGGGCAACACGTTGGCGCATGCCGCCGGAAAGCTGATGCGGGTAGGCGTCAGCGAAAGCGCTCAGGCCAACACGGTCGAGAAAGTAATCCACCGTGCCTTCCTGCATCGCCAACATATCGCCATTAACGCGCAAACCATAAGCGACGTTCTGCCGTACCTTGAGCCAGGGGAAAGAGGTATAGCCCTGAAACACCATGCCCCTATCCCGATGCGGCCCACGCACCACTTCGCCGTTCAAACTCACACTGCCGCTGGACGGGCGTTCAAGCCCGGCCATCATGCGCAGTACGGTCGACTTGCCGCAGCCGGAAGGCCCGAGTAGCACACAGACCTGGCGCGGCTCCACGTCAAAGCTGACCCCTTCAACGGCCACTACCTCGCGGCCGTTATCCGAGAACACCTTGCCCACCTGCCGCACCTGCAGTCCCTGCAAATCGGCATCCAGCTTTACCGCAGCGGCACTCATTCAGCCTCCAGCGCCGCCTTGAGCGGGCTCAGCTCCACGCCAGTGGTCCAGTCGTGCATGGCGTCGGCCATACCGAATTTCTGCCACCAGGTATTGGTGGTATTCCAATGCTCGACAATCTGGCCATTGGTCATGCCCAGCGGTAGTTCGCCTTCGGCAATGCCCATAAAGCGCGAGGCTTCTTCCAGGTCGAAGACCATGATGCCGCCCTTGTACACTTCGCCGTCCGCGCCGATGACCATCTCCACATCGCTGACGTCAAACTGAATGGCTTCGGCGATAATGCGGTTGCCTTCCTCCGGATTGGCCTTCCAGAAATCGACCGCCTTGAAATAAGCCTCCATCGCCAGTGCAGCCGCTTCCGGGCGCTCATTCAGAAAGGCTTCGCTCATATACATACCGTCGCCCAGCAGCGCGGTGCTGATCCAGTCGCCCTGGCTGGAGTCCGCGACCACGCGTGCGCCGGGCATGTTTTTCAGCAGCTGGCTACCAAAGGGTTCCCAGAGTTCGACCGCGCTGACGCTGCCGCCGAGCATGGCACCCACCGCTTCATCCATGATCACATTGACGAACTCGACCTGATCAATCGCCACGCCATTCTCTTCCAGCCAGATGCCCATGAATATCTGCGTCAGCCCGCCTTCCATCACTGCGATCTTCTTGCCGATCAGATCCTTCGCAGACTCAATACCCGGCGCGAGAATGATCTTGTCAGTGCCGTAGGACGGGTTGGTATAGGTCACCAGCTTGATCGGCACGTCTTTATCTACCGCGATCGGACCGTATTCAACGGTGCTGGAAGTGATATCCAACTGCCCTGCGGTCATCAGACCAAAGCTCTCGTAGGGATCCTCAATAATGCTGATATTCAAGTCCAGCTCCGGTACCAGATTCTTCTCCTTGGCGATAAACCAGAAGCCATAACCCGGCCACGAGAACAGCGACACATTGACCTTCTCCGCCGCCTGAGCGACCCCGGCAGCGCACATCAGCGCCGCGCCCAGTACACAGCCCTTGGCTGCCTTGCTCCAGTTGCTCAATCGCATAGTGATTCTCCTAGATGAGTAAATCTTTACCTTCCCCGCTGACGCAAATAAGGAAACGCCAGCCAATGCACCCCACGGAACGCCAAATCACACAACAAGCCCAACACCCCAATCACCACGATCCCAGCCATGATGTCGTCCACATGCACAAAGCGCCGGGCGCGCATCATCATCGCGCCGATGCCGTCAGTGGCCGCGACAATCTCGGCGATCACCAGGTAGGTCCAGCTCACCGCGAGCATCTGTCGGCAGGTGTCGACGATGCCCGGCAAAGCCGCTGGCACCACCACCGTCCAGAGAATCACCTTGCGCGACGCGCCTAAAGTCTTGGATGTCTCGATAAAATCGGTCGGCACCTGGCGCACCACGTCACTGACCAGGGTGATCAGAAACCACACCACCCCCAGCACCAGCAGCGCGATCTTCTGTTCATCGCCAGTGCCCAACCACATCAGCAGCAGCGGAATGAATGCCGGTGCGGGCAGATAGCGGAAAGCCGAGACCAATGGGTTGAAGAACGCCGCCAGCAGCGGAAAAGCCCCCATCAGCACACCCAGCGGCACTGCGATAGCCACCGCCAGCCCAAAACTGATACCGATACGCCGCAAACTGCCGAGCACGTCCGAGCTGAAGCCACGCTCAATAAACAGTTCGCGCAGGGCCTCCAGCACCTGCAGCGGCCCGGGAAACAGCGGGCTGGGTGTGCCGTCAGCCGTGGCTGCAAAATGCCAGGCCAACACAAAGGCGACCCACGCCACCACGCCCAAAACCAACTTGATACCCGGTGCCACTGGCTGCTTGAAATCCAACTGCTCCCAGACTGCTGCCATTAATCCCGGCATCACTACACTCCCCGTAAACGCCCCAATCCAGGGCAAAAGCCAGCTAGCATTGCGCTCAGAATGCCGTCAGGAAAGACAACGCATTGACCCCAACCGCCTTGCCATCACGCACCGTATCGCGCACATCCGCCGTGCCGTATTCCTCAGCCAGCACCCGCGCCACACGATGCCGGTGAAAGCTCTTCACCTGCCCCCACACACTCAGTTGCTGTGGGCATTGCCCGGAGTAAATCTGCTGATGAAAGGCCGGTAGCCGGAACCAGGCCATGTTCGGCTTGGTGTGATGGGCGTTGTGATAGGAGAAATTCAAGGCCAGCAGATTCAGCCAGGGCCAGCGCGAGGAGATCAGATTGCTGTAGGTGTTGGCCTCCTCGTACTCACGCACGCCTTTGTACGGAGGCTTGGCGTCGGGCGTGTCCAGCGTGTAGAAGATTTCGTAGTTATGCTGAAAGCTGTCCATAAAGCGCAAAAAGGTCAGGAACAGGCAGTAGGCCACCGCATACCCCAAAGCCGCCCAAGGCGCGAACCAGACAACCAAAGCAAACAGACTGAAACGCAGCAAAGTGATTCGCAGAACCCGTCCGCGTTGAGCCTTTTTACTTTCATACATAAAGGGCGCGGCGATCAGCATGGTATGCATCAGCAGCTCAACCGCGGGGATATAACACCACTCAAGGCCGCGGATGATCTTGTGTAGTAACGGGCGCTTGGTGATAAAGGAGCGGTAGTCAAAGGCCACCGGCTCGCAATTGTCCACGTGGTGGCGCATGTGCTTGTAGCGCATGTCCTCATAGGTGCCGTAATGCGAGCCGGTAATCACGTTCATCCAACGACCGATCACAGTGTTGTGCTCGACCTTCTTGCACAGCGCATTGTGGCCGCAATCGTGCAGCAAGTAGGCGGCGATGGTCATGCCATGTGCGACGGCCAGCACGCCAAGCGGCAGACTCCACCAGGTACTGACAAACAGCAACGCCCAGCCACCGAAGTAGGTCAGCAATACGTAGCCGATGGCCAACGTGTTAGGCACCATGCCCTCGTCGCGCCAGATGTTCTTGTAAAACTGCATGTCTGATATCTCCTGTTAATACACGTAAACCGCTTGGATCCCCGCCTGCGCGGGGACGACGCCCCACTCCGTCATTCCCGCGAAAGCGGGAACCCACCTTGACCTTCAGCCCGGCCAAACTTCATACAACCAACCCGAAATGGATCCCCGCGTTCGCGAGGATGACGGGAGAGAGGAGTCATTCCCGCCTACCCCGTCATTCCCGCCCTACCCCGTCATTCCCGCGAAGGCGGGAATCCAAGCGGTGTCTCAAACCAGGCTCGGCCTAGCCCACCGCCCGCGTCTGCTTCAAACCCACCCACTCCGCAAACCGATCTCGCTCACGCAACCCCACCCACTTGTTCACCTGCCACAGGTCCGCCACCGGCATCCCGGTAAAGGGCTGCGTATGCAGGTAACCGTCTGGCCCAAACTCCGGAGTCATGGTGCTCACCGCATACCCTCGCCGCGCCTGGCTTTCCCAGATCGCCTGCCAGCACCGCTCATGCGAAGCCAGCGCCTCGGCGTACTCCGGGGCGGCCGGGTGCGGGACTTGGGGGCCTTGGTCGTAGCCAACGCGGCTGTGCACGTGGTGCGCCTTTTCGGCGACTTCCAGAATGGTTTCCCACTCCGAATCCATCAGCCGCTCACACACCACCACCCAGTGGCTGAAGTCGCAGGTAATGCGTAAATCGGGTACTGCACGCAGTACATCGCGGGTGACCCAAGGGTTGAAGAACGAACGACCGCGGTGCGTCTCAAAACTGCACATCACGCCAAAGCGGTCAGCCAGATCCTGCGCCCGGCGAAAGAAGTCGATTTGCACGTCCAAAGGCCAGGCATCACAGCCGCCCATCACATTGCAGAAGCGCGGGTCCAGCGGCAGGCTGCGTTTGATCTTGGTTTCGAGGGACGCCAAATGTTCGTCCGGTGTGGCGTGGCGGTCTGGCACGTAGCTGCCCGCAGTGCAGATCTCCGCGATGAAATCCAGGCCGTGAGTGGCCAGGACTGTGGCCAGTTGCTGGAACTCTTCGGCGTCCGCGGGCGCAGGCGCCTCTATGCCCGCAAAGCCGGCATCCACCGCCAAGGTCGCGGCCTCCTCAAACGTGCCTTCATGGCCCCACACCGTTTTAAACAGATCCAATCGCATGCCACTTACTCCAAACCGGTTAATCACTAACCAGTACTAAAGCAATCCGCATGCCATATAGGTGCAACTTTGCATAGGTCTCTGTTTTACATGCTAATCGGCATGTATAGGCGTAGAGGCCTTCTTAGATAACTGCACAACATCGGAGCAGGCTGCTTTGAGCTGCACCGGAATACTGCGTAAGTGACCACCTGTTGAGCCGGTCACATAGGTAACACCGCAAACCGGCCACATAGGTAACACCTATGCTGGCCGTATCACCCGCCCGCGGCGCTCATCAACAACGCCCAGACAGACTCCGCCAAAATACAATTGCCAACGATCAAACTCCAGCGGCTCCAGCCCAATATATTCCCCAACCAACTGGCGGGTTGTGTAAATCGGTTCGCCGTGCAACTTGATATAGCCGCCGTGTTTTACCTTTCTCACTGCGTATCCAGATGGATATTCGATCTCAGGTATGACCTCAGGGAACGCCCGTGGTGAATAGCTATGAACATCTACCGGACAGACTCCTAGACCAAGGCTCTGGTGTGGTCTCTCGTAGTTATGTTCCCGCACGAACTGATCAAACGCCCTTTGCTGAGCCTGCATATCTTGCCTCGGTGGCTTGGCAGTAGCTGCTTTCAGCGTGCGATGCATGCGCTCATGACGACCATTTTGCTGCGGTTTTCCTGAAGCGATCCGTTCAGGGTAAATACCGAGTTTGATCAGCCAGATCGATAACGGGGTAAGCCCGCCCAAGCTGCTCATAGCGAACGGCCAGCCGTTATCTGTGCGTATCGCACGCGGCAGTCCATAGTCGCGGAAAGCTTGTTGATACAACGCGATAGAAGGCTCAAGCTTAGGGCTTGTAAGGCCTTGGCAGGTGATTAGCAAACGACTGTAATTATCTGAAATGGTCAGCGGATAGCAGAGCTGGCCGTTGCCCAGGCGAAACTGGCCTTTGAAATCGGCACTCCACACTTCATTTGGACCTGACGCATGGCTTAACGGGTGCGTTTGAGGCGGCGTCTTACGACGCGGTCGACGCTGCTTGACCAGCCCATGGGCCTTGAGTATTTCACCCACTGTGCTTGCTGCGGGCCAGTGAGCGGATGGATCCTCACGATAGAGTGCTGATCGGATAGTGACGGGTCCCCAGTCCGGATATTGATTCTTCAGTTCCAGTATCCGAGCAACTACTGCAGCAGCTGTTTGATGGCTCTGGCTATGCCGGGCACGGCTGTCGTCTTCAAGTCCGGTCATCCCCAAGGCTTTGAAGCGGTTAATCCACTTATGCCCGGTTTTGCGTGACACACCGAAGCGTAAACACAGCTCTGTAGTGGTAAATCGGCGGCTGAGCCAAGCCTCGATAAAAGCAGTTCTCTCGCTCATGGTACAGGTCGCTTTCCAGTTCATTGGCCCCTCCTTATCGAGGCCAATACGCTATCACCTGTTACCTATGTGCCCGGTTTGATCTGTAACCCATGTGCCCGGTCAGTACCCACCTCCGATTGATCCCCGCCTGCGCGGGGATGACGGTCAGTGGCATGACGACCGGTGTTCCAGGGATGACGAACAGAGGGTGCTTCCCGGCATCGCCATTCCCGCGCCCCCACCGTAGCTCCCGCCCACCCCATCATTCCCGCCCCAACCCGTCATTCCCGCCCTACCCCGTCATTCCCGCGAAGGCGGGAATCCATTCTGACTTTCGGCGCGCACCAACAAGCCAACAGATCAAACCCAAAATGGATCCCCGCCTGCGCGAGGATGACGAACTGAGTGGGTATTCCCCGCCCCACCCCGTCATTCCCGCGAACGCGGGAATCCATTCTGACTTTCGGCGCGCACCAACAAGCCATCAGATCAAACCCAAAAATGGATCCCCGCGTTCGCGAGGATGACGATAGGTGCGCCGCGAACCTCATCACCGATTGCACCAAACGCCCCAATAACGCCTAATACACAGCTTAAGGAATACGGACATACCCATGAGCAAACTCAACACCCACCGCATCCAGGCAGCCCAGGCGATTTTTGCGATTGACAGTTTCTGGGCCGAAACCTTTGCTGATACCAGCCTCAGCGATCTGAACTACTGCGACCTGTTCACCCAGATGTGGCTTACGCGCAACGAGCAGGCCAAGGCAAAAACCGACCTCTACGACCTGATGCCCAATATCAGCCGCCGCACGGCTGTGAAATACGTACAGAACGCCATAGACCAGGGCATGCTCGCCGAGCATGAATGCGAGACGGACAAACGCATCCGCCTGGTCACCCTCACCGCCCCAGCGCTGGCCAAGGTCGAGCGATTTCTCGACCATGCCTGCGCCAGCTTCGGTGAAGTGGGCCGGTAGGAGCCACCAGATTGCAGGCATAAAAAAACCCTGAACATGTCCGGGTTTTCAATCGCTCTACCAACTTACTCCGCTCGTAGCGTCTTCTGCTCGTAAATCAGATCCACAATCCCGTTACTCGGCTGGTAACCCTGCACCGCGTGCAACAGGGTCAGGCGTACCTGCTCATAGTCATCTTCACGTACCGCCTGACGAAGCTTGTCGAGAATAGGCGACAGTTCCGCCCAGGGAATAAACACCTCGTTGGCACGGTGGATTTTCTCATGTGCGGTCGTTTCCGGATTATCGCCGATCAACAGTTCCTCATACAGCTTCTCACCCGGGCGCAGGCCGCTGAAGGTAATGCCGATATCACCGTTGATATTCATCTCGTCGCGCACGGTCAGGCCTGACAGCTGAATCATCTTGCGCGCCAGGTTAACAATCGTCACCGGCTCGCCCATATCCAGCACGAACACGTCGCCGCCTGTGCCCATCGAGCCCGCTTGAATAACCAGCTGAGCTGCTTCGGGGATGGTCATAAAGTAGCGGGTGATATCCGGATGGGTCACGGTAATCGGGCCGCCATTGCGAATCTGCTCGCGGAACAATGGGATAACCGAGCCCGACGACCCAAGCACGTTACCGAATCGCACCATGGTAAAGCGCGTGCGGTTAATCTGATTAATCTCTGCCTTCTCGCCCCACAATTGCGGCGCCTCTTCGGAGCTCAGCGCCTGCAATACCAGCTCGGCCATGCGTTTGGTAGAGCCCATGACGTTAGTCGGGCGCACGGCCTTGTCAGTCGAAATCAGCACGAAGTTCTCGACGCGGCACTTGATGGCAGCCTGGGCGGTGTTCAGTGTGCCAAACACGTTATTCATGATGCCTTCAGCCACATTGTGCTCAACCATAGGCACATGCTTGTAAGCAGCAGCGTGATAGATCGTATGGATGTCCCAAGCGTTGATCACATCCTGAAGGCGCCGATAGTTGCGGATGGACCCAAGAATCGGGATCAGCACTGTCTTGAGGTTCTGAGCGCGTAGATAACCCGTCAGCTCTGAGTGAATTTCATACAGCGCGAACTCGCTGTGCTCAAACAACACCAGCGTTCTTGGATTGGAAAGCACAATTTGCCGACAAAGCTCGCTACCGATCGACCCGCCCGCGCCCGTCACCATCACCGCTTTGTCTTTAATGCAACGCTCAAACAGCGACTGGTCCGGTGGCACCGAATCACGACCCAGCAAATCTGCAACATCCACTTCCTGCAGGTCATCTACCTTGACCTTGCCACTTGCAAGGTCCATCAACCCGGGGATGGTACGCACATGCAACGAATAGCTTTGCAAAGTACTCAGCACTTCCTGGCGGCGCGCCCGCGTGGCGGAGGGGATCGCCATAAACAGCTCCTTCACCCCTTTGTCGTTGATCATCACCCCAACCTGATCGGGCGAATACACGGGTAAACCGGCGATCATGCGGCCGATAACACTCTCGTTATCATCCACAAACGCCACTGGACGGTACAACTGACCAACACGTAATGAAGCCAGCAACTGGTTACCAGCAGCGCCCGCGCCATAAATCGCTACCGGCTTGCCACCTGGGTTCTCGTCCTTCTCCTGTTTGGAAGCACCATACCCAAACCAATCACCCATAAAGTATTGCCGTGCCAGCAGGCGCAGTCCGCCCACCAGCATCAAACTCAGACTCCAGTAGGAGAAAAACACTGACCGCGGGAACAGCACCTCAAAGCCGGAATCGCGAAGCACCATCAGTACCAGCGTATAAGCCAGAAAACCCAAGGTCACAGCCTTGAAGATCACCATCAGCGCATCGTTGCCGAAGTGCCGCATAACCGCGCGGTACATGCCCAGCCTGATGTAAATCGGTATTGCTACCGCGGGAGCGATTAAAAACAGCCAAATCTGTTTGCCTTCGGGCAGAATCCAGCCTGTCTGACTCAGACGCATAAACAACGCCGCCCACATGGCGATAGACAGCAGCACGAAATCGGCGGCTATCTGAATGACCCGCTTCCGGCGGTAGCTCAAACTGATTAATCGGTCCTTGACCACTTCATACTCCTATCGTTATGTCAAAATGACACTACATCTATGATCCATTGCCCAGGTTGAGCATCAGCAGATCAATAACCGTTGGGGTTCTCTGACTGCCAACGCCAGGCGTCCTCGCACATTGCTTGGATACCCAACTCAGCCTTCCAGTTCAATTCATCCGCAGCTAATTGCGGGTCAGCGTAGCAACTGGCCACATCGCCTGGGCGCCGCTCGGCCAATTGATAGGGCAAGGATTTGCCACAGGCCCGCTCGAAGGCCTTGAGCATGTCCAACACCGAATAGCCGCGGCCCGTGCCCAAATTGAACGCCTTGATCCCGCGCCGGTGCTCCAGCCAGCGCAGCGCCTGCACGTGCCCCGCCGCCAGATCCATCACATGGATATAATCCCGCACACCCGTCCCATCCGGCGTAGGGTAGTCCCCGCCAAACACCGTCAAATGCTCACGCCGCCCGACGGCTACCTGAGCAATAAAGGGCATAAGGTTATTCGGTATACCTCCAGGGTCTTCGCCAATCCGGCCGCTAGGGTGCGCACCCACCGGGTTAAAGTAGCGCAGCAGAGCAATATTCCACTCAGGGTCTGCACGGTGCAGGTCCGCAAGCAGCTCCTCGATCATCAACTTCGAGCGGCCATAGGGATTGGTTGCACTGGTCGGGGAACTCTCGCGCACAGGCAGGCTGGCGGGGTCACCATAAACCGTCGCAGAAGAGCTGAACACCAGATTCTTGACGCCTACACGCTGCATCGCGTCACATAACACCAGCGTACCGCTGACGTTATTCTGGTAATAGCGAAGCGGCTGCTGCACCGATTCACCCACCGCTTTCAGGCCGGCAAAGTGAATCACAACATCAATCGAGTGTTGGGCAAAAATCTCGTCAAGCAGACGCGCATCGTTGATATCACCTTCAATGAAGGGAATCGATTTACCGGTGATGTATTCGGCGCGCTTGAGCGATTCAGGGGAGCTATTACTGAAGTTGTCCAATACCAGCACAGCAAAACCGGACTCAACCAGTTTGATGCAAGTATGCGTGCCAATAAAGCCCGCACCGCCGGTGACCAGAATGGTTTGACTCATATAATGCCGATCTCCGCTGAAGTCTGGTGTGATTTTATCACCTTCCAGGCGTCGATTGACTCATTACCGTCATACAAAAATGGATCGCCGCGTTCACGAGGATGACAAGAGTGCGGGTCATGCCCGGCACCACCAGTCATTCCCGCCACTAACCCGCCAGAGAAGTAACCTCCGGTATCTCCCGAACTTTCAACAGCCGCCCAGGATTACCGACAACAACACCGCCATCGGGTATATCTTCGCGGACCACAGCATTTGCCCCAACGATCGCATGGCGCCCGATACGGATCCCCGGCAAGATTACAGCTCCCAATCCGATAAAAGCATAATCGCCAATATCACAGGCGCCCCCTGTATGTATGCCGGGGCAGAACTGCACATAGTCACCTATACGCGTCTCATGGCCGATGTCTGAATACGGTTGCAGGATACAACCCTCACCCGCTATACACTCCGCGCCCAATAAGCTGTACACATGGAAAAAACTACCCGCTCCATATTCGCTGCCTATCCCCGAAAAATTGGAACTGTGGCGCAAAGACACCACATCAAAGCCCTGCGTACGCAGCCACCGGCTCATTTGGCCCCTTACCAAATTATCACCGATGCAAACGTGAACGTTGTGTATACCTTGCTCTTTAAGCTTGGGCAGCAACTCGCGACCTCCCAGCACCGAAAATCCCAGCACCTGGTCTGGCATTGAGGCGAAACCGTCGTCGATCAAACCAACTATGCGGTATTCAGGGGAATCAACAATGGTGCTAATCACGGACTTTGCGTGCCCGCCCGCACCCACAAGCACCAGCGGAGTTCTGGAATCGGTCACGAGGAGTTCCTGATGTGAAAACTGAAAAGGAAAATTGCGTTAGCTGGTCCGACGTCAGACCAAACCTGACACTTGTCTCGGATTAGCTAACAGATATTAGCTGCCAGATAAACGTGCGCGCTCAGCGCGCCCCGCTTGCCGCATTACCTCCGCAATCACTGCACTGGTTTTATCCATCTGCGCTTCCGTTAGCGTGGGGTGCACCAGAAACATCAAGCTCGTATCCCCCAATTCCTGCGCCATCGGCAAGCGTTGCTCAGGCCGCCACCCGGTATCGTCGAACGCTTTTTCCAGATAGACCTCAGAACAAGACCCTTGAAAGCAAGGCACGCCTCGCTCGATGATCTCTTCAACAATCCGATCCCGGCTCCAGCCGGCCGCCAAGCGTTCAGGGCGTACTTGCACATAACATTTATAATGCGCATGCGTGCATTGATTGCGGTTGGCACAGTCAAGATTACAGGTAGCTGCACAGCCAAACTGCGGCACACGCAACACTGAGAAGTCCTGACAAGTCTGCCAGATGCGCTCAGCGTTTGTCGTACGCGCCGCCGTCCAGGCAGCCATACGCTTGAGCTGGATACGGCCGATCACCGCTTGCAGCTCCGTCATCCGCCAGTTGGTACCAAAGCTATCATGCAACCAGCGGAAGCCCGGCGGGTGCTCACGCTCATAGATGGCCTCCCAACTCTTACCGTGATCCTTGTAAGACCACATGCGCGACCACAGCTCCGGATCATTGGTGGTGACCATCCCGCCCTCACCGCCCGTGGTCATGATCTTGTCCTGGCAGAAAGACCAGGCACTGATGTGCCCTATGGAACCAACCGAGCGCCCCTTGTAACGCGCACCATGCGCCTGGGCGCAATCTTCAATCACATAGAGATTGTGCTCATCGGCCAATGCCATGATGGGGTCCATGTCACAGGGCCAACCAGCCAGGTGCACGCAGATTACCGCCTTGGTACGAGTGCTCAGCACCTTGCGTACTGTCTCAGCAGTAATATTCTGCGAGTCAGCATCCACATCGGCAAAAATCGGGATTGCCCCGGCCGTTACAATGCTTGAGGCGGAGGCTAGAAAAGTTCTAGAGGTAACAATAACCTCATCCCCAGGGCCAACGTCCAAGGCCTTTAACGCCAGGTCCAAGGCCACAGTGCCGTTGGTCAACGCAATCGCGTACTTCGAATCGGACCAGCGAGCGAACTCCTCCTCAAACGCGCGCCCATGCTGCCCGGTCCAGTAATTAACCGCGTTAGAAAGTAAAACATCGCTTACAGCAGACGCCTCTTCCTGGGTAAAAGAGGGCCAAGGAGCGAAGGGGGTGTTTAGCATAAGAATCCTTGTCAACTGGCGGTAGCAGCGCAACAGCAGCACTCACCAGACATTAATCCATCGTAATAAAACAGGCAGTCACGGATTTTAGTTTTTAATAGGTTTTGCGGGTACGCCAACGAATGTGGCGTTATCCGGTACATCACTCACTACGGCCGCACCAGCGCCAATCAGTACTTCACGCCCTATTTGAATCAAGGGCCTGGCAACAGCACCAATGCCTATCCAGCTTAAATCACCCACTGTCACTCCCCCGGCAAGGGCCGCATTCGGGCTAACGTGAACAAAATCCCCTAGCAGGCAATCGTGCTCAACGCAGGCACCGGTGTTAACAATGCAGCCGCTGCCCAATCGCGCATCCGTATTCACTATCGCACCAGATAATACCACGGTGCCATCACCCAGGTGAGCATAACGGCTAATCATTGCAGACGGGTGTACAAGGGTGACCAAGGAGGCGCCGGCATGCAGAAGCAGCAGGCATTTGTCCCGCCTTACGGTGTTGTTACCAATGGCGACCACTACACCCTGAAACTCGTCTAACCGATTCAGTAGCGCGTCGGTATTCCCCACCACAGTCCAATGCCCAAGTTCAGACCGTGCCGGCCATGCATCATCAAAAAAAACCACATCATCCCAACCACACATTTCAGCGCAATCAGCGACGACCTTGCCGTGACCACTGGCTCCCACAATAGCGAGGCGTTTCACTGGTCGTTCCCGGTGAACTTGCTCATGGTCGCTTCTCCGTCGGCACTAATGCCGTCGCGCACAACCACTTTTTTTACGGTAAGAAATAGGATCTTGATATCGAGCCAGAGCGTGCGGTTTTCTACATACCATACGTCCAGCGCGAACTTGTCTTCCCAACTGAGAGTGTTCCGGCCATTGATCTGGGCCCAGCCAGTCACACCGGGCCGGACGTCATGGCGGCGATACTGCTCAGGCGAATACAGCGGTAAATACTCCATCAACAGTGGGCGCGGGCCAACCAGGCTCATATCACCCTTAATCACGTTCCATAGTTCAGGCAATTCATCCAAGCTTGATGAGCGTAGAAACTGGCCAAACGAAGTAAGCCTTTCGGAATCGAGCAATGGATTCCCCCAAGCATCAGTCGCATCTTTCATCGTACGAAACTTCACCATTTCAAAGGGCCTTCCATTCAGGCCCGGCCGTATCTGGCGGAAGAGAACAGGAGAGCCCATGTTGCGGCCGACTTGCAAGGCGACGATGGCGATGACGGGAGAAACCATGACCAAGCCTACCAAAGCCAAGATGATGTCTAACAACCTCTTCGTCATACAATGCCCATTTCTTTTAGCATAACTGCGTTTACCTTGTGCACATCATATTTCTCTACCGCTATCTCGCGGGAACGCCTCCCCATCTGAGAAACCAATGCCGGTTCTAGGATGAATCGCTCCATAACCGCAACAAGTGCATCAACAGATCTCACGGGCACCAAATAGCCATTTTCCCCATCGACCACTGTCTCCCTACAGCCAGGGGAATCGGTTGTGACGATAGGTCGGCCCATGGCCATGGCCTCAAGTATGGTGCGTGGCGTGCCTTCGCGGTAATAGCTAGGCAGTACGTAGACACTGGTATCGGCAATCGCAGGGCGAACATCCGTCAATGCTCCTAAATAATCAATATGCCCAGCCTCAACCCACATATCCAACTCTGAGCGCGTAATTGAATCAGGGTTACCATCAATGTCACCCACCAGCCGGAACATCGCTTGGGGGTAACGCCTGCGGATCCTTGTTGCAGCCTCCACATACTCTCGGATGCCTTTATCCCCGATTAGCCGAGCAATCAGTAGGAAACTTGGCACGCACCGATCCAGCGGCGCGACAGAAAAGTGAGACGTATCAATCCCTGATCCATTAACGACTTTCGAATGCACGCCTGGATCAATCAGCTCACTCTCACGAAAGAGTGCTTCATCGTCGGGATTTTGAAAGAAAACCAATTCGGTGCCCTTCAACGCTAACCGATACAAGCCACGCACCAGCCGCAGAACAAGACCACGCTTACCCCGGGCCTCACCGGTAAAGGCATAGCCCAGACCCGTAATAAGCGCGTAACGTTTGGGTACTCTAGCCAACCTAGCCGCGAGAGTGCCGTAAATCACCGGCTTGATGGTATAACCTAGTACCGCGTCGGGCTTGATCTGACGGAAGATACGATAGAACGAAAGCAACGTATTCAAATCATTAAGCGGGTTTATGCCCGTGCGCTGCATGGCAACATTGTGAGGCGTTACGCCCCAAGCTTCTAGTTCGCGGCGGGTGGCCTCATCCTCTCTTAGTCCCGGAGCAACGGCGTGAACTTCGATACCAGCCTCGCACAGCGCCTTGACTAGCGGCCCGCGAAAATTGATTAACGAACGAGCGAAACCTGCATGGATAACTATGCGCATAGAAAACCAATATTCATAGGTGTAAAAAACTCACTGAGGGTTTACAGATGCTATATATTTTGCTCAAGAATCGACACCGAAGATATCTCTGGTGTAGACCTTGTCCATTACGCCTGCTAGAGCCTCTTCTGGACGATTGGCCACTATTACATCTGACACCTTCATGAACTCGTCCAAGTCATTGACAACCCGAGAGCCGAAAAAAGCTGCTTCCTCAAGGACAGGCTCGTATACCACGACCTCAATACCCTTCGCCTTAATGCGCTTCATCACTCCCTGAATAGCAGAAGCTCGGAAGTTATCTGACCCGGATTTCATTACTAACCGGTAAATCCCTACAACTTTAGGATTTTTTGCAATAATCGAATCAGCAATGAAGTCCTTGCGAGTGCGGTTAGCTTCTACAATTGCCTTGATCAGGCTGTTCGGCACTTGGTCATAGTTAGCTAGCAGCTGCTTAGTGTCCTTGGGCAAACAATAGCCGCCGTAGCCAAACGAAGGATTGTTGTAATGGCTACCAATACGCGGGTCCAGTCCAACGCCTTCTATAATGTGTTTTGTATCGAGACCGTGTACTTGAGCGTAACTGTCTAACTCATTGAAATACGCTACACGCATCGCAAGAAACGTATTAGAAAACAGCTTGATTGCCTCCGCCTCAGTCGAGTCGGTGAGCAACACCCTCACATCCTTCTTAATAGCACCTTGCTGCAAAAGCCCAGCGAACACTTTAGCTCGCTCACTTTGCTCGCCTACAATAATTCGTGATGGATACAGATTGTCATGCAGCGCTTTACCTTCACGCAGAAACTCCGGCGAAAAAATAATATTCTCAGAAGAGGTTATTTTCTTAAGGGCCTGCGTATAGCCAACCGGCACGGTGGATTTGATGATCATCACCGCGCCAGGGTTGATTGCCAAAACATCAGCGATAACTGTCTCTACAGTGCTAGTATTGAAGTAATTATTCTGCGGGTCATAATCGGTTGGCGTAGCGATAATTACATATTCTGCTCCGCATAATGCCTCTCTCTTATCCAACGTAGCAGTAAGATTTAACTTCCTGTTATTCAGGTATTCTGAAATATCGGCGTCTTCGATAGGTGACACTCTATCATTTAGAAGCTCAACCTTTTCCCTGATAATATCCAACGCTATAACTTGGTTGTGCTGTGCCAACAAAACAGCATTGGAAAGGCCTACATATCCCGTGCCGACAACTGCAATCTTCCTCATAAACCTTTGTACTCCTTGAACCAGCGAACAAATCTATCCATACCCTCTTCAATCTCCATCTGTGGTTTGTAGCCCACAATGGTTTCCAACCGATGGGTGTCAGCGTAGGTGCGTTCCACATCGCCGGGCTGCATGTCAAGCATGATTTTTTTAGCTGGGATACCAATCGCACTTTCGATAGCCTCGATGAAGCGACCCAACTGAATAGGCTGGTTATTACCGATATTAAACAGCGCATAGGGTAGTTTGCACGCGGGAATAGCATCCTGAATGCGCAGTACACCCTCAACAATGTCTTCAATATAAGTGAAATCGCGCTGCATTTTACCGTGATTGAACACTTTGATCGGTTCACCTTTGAGAATGGCGTCAGTAAAAAGCCATGGGGCCATATCAGGTCGGCCAGCAGGGCCGTAAACGGTAAAGAAACGCAAGCCCGTCACAGGGATACCGTACAGATGCGCATAGGAGTGAGCCATAAGCTCATTGGCCTTCTTGGTGGCAGCATAAAGAGAAACAGGATTATCAACCTGATCAGCCTCGCTAAACGGAATTTTAACGTTCATGCCGTACACCGAACTGGATGATGCGTACACCAAGTGCTCAATACCATGATGACGGCAACCTTCAAGAATTGTCATCATCCCCACAAGGTTACTGTCTACATACTCAAAAGGTGCCTGCAAAGAATAACGCACTCCAGCTTGGGCCCCTAGATGAATAACCCTCTGAAATTTCTCGATAGCAAAAAGCTCAGCAATACCTTCTCGGTTAGACAAATCCATTTTGATAAAACGGAAGTTGGAATGACTTACAAGCTGAGCCAAACGGTATTCTTTGAGAAGTAGCTCATAGTAGCTATTCATATTATCGAGGCCAATCACTTCATGCCCCTGCTTAAGTAAGCGTTCGGCAACGTGCATTCCAATAAAACCGGCAGCGCCGGTAACGAGGTATTTCATATAAAATCCCATAAAAGTGTGACGCCTACCAGCAAGGCATAACCTAGATCACAAAATTTTTCCGCTAAGTTTCAATAACTACTTATAATTTCGGACGTGCTCATCGATAACATTCTCCATTTAAAAAAATTCTATGCCGGTTAGACCCAACTTCTGATCTTTCTCGGAACTTATGTTCAACTGCTCGGCCGAGTCGGCTGAGGCCATGCGGCCCTTAAAAATATAAGCACGCCAGCTCACACCTTCGCCAAACCTGCCCCCGCACTCAATTGCGATTGAGTTGCTGCATCTGAATTACCGTTCAAAAGTAATAATAAGCGACAAATCGAACTTTCCTGAGCGTTCCTGAAGAATCTATAACGTACTAACAAATGTGAATGCACCGCTGCCTTCCAATAAATGACAGCTAAGCTAATCACGGGGAGCGCCAGAAACAGGCTTGTAGGTAAATTGAAAGGGCTCCACTCTAGCACCACGGTTCAAAACGATTTCTGGTTATATAGGCCGGCGAAAATCCGTAGAATAGGCAATCAACAATGTGCCCGGAAATGGCTTTTGATTGTGATAGCCGAAAGCAAGCTGATACAAAGTTCGCAGCAACCTTCCCAAGAAACGAATTTAAAAAGGTTTTGACTAAACAGGATACCCAGCCCGAGAAACAGCGGACTCCAAAACATACACACTTGCTAAACTTGGAGCTACCACCACGTACGGGTAACGAGTGATGATTGGTAAGTGGAAAATATCAGTTGTAGCTTTTCAAATACTTAATGTAGAGAAAGCATTGTACCCAGCTCACCATATTAATTTCTTTCCTTCTGTAACATAGCGATCTCTTGACAATAAAAAAGGTGGCTTATAATTCGCAGCCAAACTGCTAATGCGAAAGCGGACTACCATTGCGCCTTTTGCCATGAAACGCAGGACTATCCAGATCTGTCTGTACATGAAACACTTATAAACATTAACAAAATGGTACCTTGCATCTCATAAAGACCACCCTGCTAATCAAAAAAGCTCATACTGCAACAAACTATTGAAATCGCAGCTTATGGCAGCTTAAACATTGAACCAACTTTAAAATCAAACTCATCTGGTTCATAGCTAATGTAACCGCTTCCATCATAAAATGTCAGCTCACCAAATACTATACGGCCGTCAATATTATACAGGTCAACTCTAACGTGAGGAAAACCCACAGCCAATTTTCTAACTACATCCAGCATTCGCTCAAAGTCCTTCGGCTTGGCCAAACCCTGGTGCAGCTTTTTTATTCCTGCCCTATACACATCAAGCTTGTTGAATTGTGTATCGTAGACCCCTAACTTAAGACCGTCATTCAAAAAGCGATCCTTTAGGACATATAGAAACATCGGCTCCCCATTGAAACAAAAAAATTTGTAATCTGTAAGGTCGCCATCTTCTTCCGGCTCAAGATACTCTTCTACTAAAATTTTACCAACAACATCATAATAACTCCACTCCCGCCCCAGCTTAGACAGAGGAGCACTCATCCAAGATGTCAACTTATTTACTAAATCTGCCTTATGTATATCTTTCTTGCTTCTAACTATCAAATTACGCTGCGCCCCATTATTGTATTTCGCTACGAATTTTTCTGGCAACGCCTCAAATTCTATATCTTCAGCACTATGGTACACTGCATACTCAGTAGTAAGAATATCCGACAAGCCCCGCTCCCTAACAAAATCTCGAACACAAACTTTATCCACACACTTTGTCATAAGCGGGTCTCTATAATTTAGCTTATACCATTGCAGCTTTTCACTAAACCTTTTCGGCTGTTTTATATCAGCCACCCGGCCAAAATACATAAAATATTGGATTTTAATCATGATCTTATCAGGAAAAAAATCAAGAATAGATAAAACCTTAAGTCTTAGAGACTTCGATCTAAGTATTTTTTTATAAATTGGAACGTAAATTTTTTCTGGCACCATTTTTTAGCACTCAACGGCAGATTTTTAAAGAAATATATACAGACTATCGACTCTAGCGCTAATCACCTCGCAAGCAGGCGCTTAAATCAACGCTTCCATGAAAAACATCTTTTAAATAGAGAACAAAACCAAAAGGCATGAAAAAATAAGGTACAGAAAACGAGCGCATCAATCTTCCTTTAAACAACCTGAAGCGCCACCAGTTAACTCCCGACTTAAACCTCTCAAAATAGCTAAGATTGTTTTCTATATATTTATTTTCATAAACATATAGAGTAGAATTAAAATACCGATGCCTGCTTACAACACTACTATCAGTAAGACCGCCTGGTAAATACTCAGCAATATAACCTTTATAATTTAAAAACTTTGTCTTACCCAAGTGACCAATTGCTAAAAACAAGGGCGACTCAGCCATAAATTTCTCGCCGTCGAAAACAGGAAAACGGTAATTAAATATTGCGTTTTTTCGAAAAATATCAGCATTATCATTAGCAAGCTTAGAGTTAATCAGATCGAAATAACTGTCAAAGCTATTTGGAAAGCACTCTCCTAAAAGCCTGCCTTCATTATTAATTTGCAACATTCTAATTGAAACATATTCTGAAGAGAGGTTGCGAACCTCATTAAGAATAACTTCGATACAGTCACTAACCAACATATCGTCACTATCAACAATAAATATCCATTCATTGTTTTCTTCATTAGAAAACCCCGCATTCAATGCACTGTGCTTTCCTGCATTATCCTGCCTAAAATAACGAACACTAAGCAATCCTTGATTAATAAATCTTTCTATTAATTCTGGCGTCTGGTCAGTGCTACCATCATCAACAATTAGCCACTCAAAATCTTTTGATGTCTGATTAACCAAAGACTGGTAAAGCTTGATCAGCTCATTCTTTCTATTAAACGTGGGCGTTAAAACAGTAATCATACGCACCTCAAAAAAGACTGCCATCCAAACAACTTAAATACATGCAAACCATAACTGTCACACTCCCAGGATTTAAGACCAACAGACAGCCAAAAATCAGACACTTACAGTTCCGCGATAGACATTAACAAATAGGCCAATTAACACAGCAACCCAATAGAATTTTTTAACAACTGGAAAAGCAATGACAACGTATAAAAACAAACCAAAGAAAGCGTATATCCAAGAATTCAACACATATCTATTAGAATATGCCCCCCACCCAAGAAGTAGGAAAGGAATCATAGAGATCAAAACAAAGACCAGATACACTCTAGCTTTAACGTTTTTCAGTGCATATAGAAATATAGGAACCACAAGCACAAAACTAAAAGCGTAAAAGTCGTAGCGAACCCCTCTCTTATATTCTGCATGACTAGCATAACTACTAACCACCTCCCAAACAGGAATATAAAAAAACTCAGATAGGCGTTTTACAACTAGCTCGGAAAAGCCCAGCAAATAAAGAATACTTAATATTACAAATATAAATACTGCCAAATAAAAGCTCTTCCCAAAAAATATTCGCGTATAAAAAAAAACAACATAAAATGGAAGAATTAAGATGGTACTGTAATGAAAACCAATAGCTAAAATTAACAAACTTACCGACAAGCGCTTTCTATCTTCTAATAAATATAGAAAAGACAAAAGAAGACAGAGCAACGACAATCCTTGCCTTATTGCATTAACATGCAACTGAATGACAAAGGGTACCATTACCATTAACCCGAATATCAGAAATGCGCTCTTCAGCTGAGCTCTTTCATTATTGAAATTGCTTACAGCCACACCCGCCACTTTAAGAGCTGACAAGTACATAAGTGAATACAACGTTAGCGATATGATAAAAAATATTAAAGTAGGCCCCATACCCAACACATACATGGGATAAAGAAATAACTCAAACCCAAGCTCGCTGTCACCTATGCACTTACAGGCGGCACCTGAAATAAATGTATTAGTATAGTTTATTGTATCGGTTCCGACAGAAACATCCCTGTCACCTACAAGATACGATGAAAGCACTATTAACAAAAACAAAAAAGCAGTATCTAGTTTGTTTTTTGTCACAACAACCTCGATATTATTTTAATAAACGGCCACCAGCTTTTGATTCAATTCATTAAATCAGCCGCTGTTGATAATTTGGTTATTTAGGGACAGCATGCATGCTTACTCATTATCAATGATCCTCCTACCCGTCAAGTTAGCCCTTTCGGTCACTCGTCGATTAAACAGACTTGGTAAATTCATCCAAGATGCATCCCCCTCCCAATACTCACGCGACGTCAGGTCATGAACATCAGGCTTTACCAGTTGCAACTCATTTAAAGTCGCATCATTACTTCTGGACGAAAATCTCTACCCGACTTAGCTTCTATTAGCCCCCAAAACAATTATGCTTCTTGCATGCTGATAAAACTCAAAAATCGGCATTTCCTGGTATCCATATCAATTATCTATTCGACACTATATTAAAAAAATCCTGAAAGTTCTCTTTTAAAGCGGAGTACACCCAGTAACAACAAGATTATAGAAACAAGAACCATCAGGCCCAACGCCTGATAATCTCCGCCGCCGCCTTTTGCATAATGACTGGTAAAATAAATTGGCAAAATACTAATAATCGACATAAAAGAAACTACTTTAAGTCCTACTTTGAAAGATTTAGATAGATACCTATATCTTTTGACCATGAAATAAACTGTACCTACCAGTGAGAGCACGTTGTATGTTAACCATGCATAAGCAGCACCCACCACGCCTAAGTAACTTACAAGACCCCATAAACAAACCAAGTAAACTGGTGCCAAATACAAATTCAGCCTTAGTACTAACGACGTCCAACGATTTGCAAGCTGCAACGCAAATGGTATTATCAACACCGACTGGATAGCAGTTCCTAACATTAATATAGGTAGTATTTTTGCGGCCCCAGAAGCCAAGTCCTGGTCAAACAAAACTCTCATTGTGATTTCGCTAAACATCCAAACTACAGAGCATAATATAATCATCAGTATAACAACTCCGCAGATCGCTGAAGTAAAGACCTGCTCGAGTTTCAAAACATTATTTTTTGCCACATCTATTGAAAACCTAGGGAAAATTACAGAATACAATGCTGATGAGCAAATATAAGGTAGCGCTGCTACAGTGGCAGCCAAAGAATATGCAGCATAGTCACCCAGAGCAACAGCACCTGATAAATATAACTTATCTGATTGAACAACTAAAACAGAGGTTATTGATAAAACAAATATATTTACGCTATATGCGCCTCCGCTGACGATGTATCTAAACCCAAATCGAGACTCGATTACAACCGACCACTCTTTTCTATATACAAAATAAATCAAAGCTCCTAGATATAAACATTGGCACAAAACCTGGGCCGCAAAATACCCTGCTACATTTATTTCCTTGGCAAACAGATAAATAAATGCAACCACACCAACTGTTCGTGCTATAGAGTAGAGCGAATAGAGCATGCTCATTTCCACTTGCTGCTCTCGTCCTACAAGCGCTCCTTGAGCCACAACAACTATGAAGTTAATTCCTACAAAAGCCCCAATCCACCTTATTGAGTTCGCAACAACAGCAACAGACAAATCTTCAGCCACCAGCCAATTGTTCGCGACTAAATCGGCAAGCGCATTCACGGAAACAGCAACTACCCCCCCTATTAATGCAAAGCAAATAATATAAGAATTTATCATGCCATACGAATGAGAGAAATATCTTTTGGGAGCATAACTGTATCGCTTTTCAAGCTTTGCCAGCTTATTTATCAAATTACTGGTCAGGCCACCTTCAAGAATCATCACCACCATTACGACTGTATTAAAAAAGCCAATTAATCCTATACCCTCAGCTCCAAATATTTTAGCTAAAAAGGGTAGTGCTATTAAGCTAGTAACTGCAAAAATCAGACGTCCTGTAAAACTTGCAAAAAAAAGCTTTTTTAAGCTCTTTGCTTTCATTTAGCAGTCGCAGTGAAATTAATATTAGGGTAATTCGATGCTATATAAGCATCGAATTCATTTCGTGCTAACGCCACGTCGTCGACAATCGCTACAATATTTTGACCGTTACTTGCGCTAGGGCGCATTAACCGCTTTAGTCTTGCCCGGCTAATTTCAAATATTAGTACCATCAACTCCTTTAGTATCGCTGTCAATTCAACACCACCATTTTTTCTTACCATTTTCCAAGATTCAATAATATACGGATAATAAGAAGTGTGTCTTATAAAACATAAAGCATAAAGCCTTGCCAAGTTAGTTTTATCTAGCCAACTATTATTTCCAGTTCCTACGAGTGTCTCCCAAGCAGCTTGACTCCAAACAGTTTCAACGCTAAAGAATTTTGGGATTTCAGATGGCCAAACGAGACTCTTAAATGGTGTGATATGCGGATCGCTCGAAAGGTCCCCTTTATGCTTACCCTGGGCACTTCTCCCACTATTACTTCCTCCTGCAGATCCAGGCAAAGTAAAGGGATAATCGACAATATGATAATGCCCTCCCTCTAGAGACAAGGCTATAGATGACGAAATGTCAGGACTAACACCAAAAAAAATCTTTCCGTTTTTCAAACGCAAATCATCTAGTATCTTTTTACTGACTAATCCATGATAGAGCTTAGGTAAGTGTTCTGTACCTTGGCAGGCCATTTTTAAAGTCTTCCTGAGACCCTCATGGCAATCACGCTGCTCTATGTGCCCATCGAAATCTTTAATATAGATACGTCCAGCATGAACATTTCCATAGAAGCGCGATCTGAAATCCGGCCAATAGTAAGAGGCGTTTGCTTTGGGGGTTATCAGATTAATGTAGTTCACTTTAGCATACTTAGCGACCTCCAGCACTTTCTCCGAGACAGTATCGTCATCTCCAATCACTGATATATATTCACCTTCAGCTAAAGCAAGAGCTCTTTCGTAGTTCTCAGTCATAGACAAAGTTCCAGACCAATGCACGTATTTTAGTCGATGATCTTCTTGCTTTGCAGCCCACTTTTTTAAATCACAACTATCATTACTTGTATCATGCACTACAATCTGGATTTCTTCGGAAATCATACTGAGCATACTTTTGATGCATGGCACAGCGTAACTCGAACGGTTATGCGTTGGAACAACTATCGAAACTAAGTATCTTGAGTTCATTATCTGAAGAATCTTTTTTAAATTTGAATTATATCTACGATCCGTGTAAACCGTAAACGATAGGTTAACTTTCGACACTAAGCCCGCTTTAAACTTAACGACTTGTGACTATCTCTTTTAATAAGCTTAAAGCTTATCAGGAAAATGTCACATACGCCTATTCTACTGTTACCGACTTAGCCAAGTTTCTGGGTTTGTCTACGTCTGTTCCTTTTACCAGCGCAACATGGTAGCTGAGTAGTTGCAATGGGATGGTATAAACAATGGGAGAAATGCTCTCATATACCCATGGCAGTTTTATGTGGGTAATACCGTCGCCGTTATCCAGGTCTGCCCGTTCACAGGCAAAATTGATTAACTGTCCGCCACGGGCGCGGACTTCCTGGAGGTTGGATTTGAGCTTTTCCAACAGGCTGTCGCTCGGTGCGACGCTGACCACAGGCATATCTTCATCTACCAAGGCCAGAGGGCCATGTTTCAGCTCGCCTGCGGCGTAAGCTTCAGCATGAATGTAAGAGATCTCTTTCAACTTGAGCGCTCCTTCCATCGCAATGGGGTAATGCGTACCGCGGCCAAGGAAAAGCGCGTGGTGTTTATTCGCAAAACTGTAAGCCAAATTCTCGATAACTCCGTCCAGTTCAAGCACTTGCTCAATCAGTTTGGGTAAGCCGCGCAGAGCACGGATATTGGCGGCGATCATATCCGGAGCACGATCCCGCTCTTGAGCGAGTGCTGTGGTTAGCCAGAGAAGTGCTACCAATTGAGTAGTAAATGCTTTGGTGGAGGCAACACCGATCTCGGGGCCAGCGTGAGTTAGTAAGCGCCAATCTGCCTCGCGTACCAGAGAGCTGCCAGCCACATTACAGATTGCCAGCGTGCCCAGGTAACCTTGTTTTTTGGCGTAGCGCAGAGCAGCCAAAGTGTCGGCTGTTTCACCCGACTGGGAGAGTGTAATCAGCAAAGTGCCCTCAGGCACGGAGACACTGCGGTAGCGGTATTCACTGGCGACTTCTACCTGGCAGGGCAGCCCGGTCTGTTCTTCAAGCCAATAACGCGCAACCAGGCCAGCATGGTAGCTTGTGCCGCAAGCAACGATATGGATATTCCGCACGTCCTTCAGGCGGCTTTCCGCATCGGGGCCGAGCACGGCGGTCAGTACGCGATCTTCACCCAGCAAACCGGCGAGTGTGTCGGTGACCGCACGGGGCTGCTCGTAAATCTCTTTGAGCATAAAGTGGCGGTACTCGCCTTTATCCAGACTATGAGCTGCATGTGCATAGCGTTGCACCGGATAAGTCATGCTGCGGTTCTGGCTGTTCCAGATCTCGCAGCTATTCAACGTAAGCCGCGCGTGATCGCCTTCCTCCAGATAAATAAACTGATCCGTGACCTGCAGCAAGGCCAGAGGGTCGGACGCGATAAAATGTTCTTCACTCCCCTCGCCTATTACCAGCGGACTGCCCATACGCGCGCAATACAGCGTGCTGGGTTCATCCTGATGGATAACTCCCAATGCATAGGCGCCACGCAGCTCTTCCAGCGTGCTACGTAACGCGCTGAGCATATCCGGCTTGTGGGAATAATGGTGTGCCAGCAGATGGGCTACCACTTCCGTATCGGTATCGGAGGTGAACTCGTAGCCCTGGGATTGCAGCCGGGTGCGGAGGGAATGATGATTTTCGATGATGCCGTTGTGCACTACTGCCAAGCGCTCTGACAAATGCGGGTGCGCATTGCGCTCAGAGGGCTTGCCATGGGTAGCCCAGCGGGTATGAGCAATGCCGAGGTGACCGTTGGCAGTATTGGATTCCAGCGCCTGCTCCAGCTCAGCCACTTTGCCCATGGCGCGGGTGCGTTTTATACCGTTGCCATCATCCAGAACAGCAACGCCAGCGGAATCGTAACCGCGGTACTCCAGGCGACGCAGGCCTTCAATCAATATGGGTGTGATATTGCGCAGTGCGACTGCGCCAACTATTCCGCACATTTCCGTGGTTCTTCCTTGGTTGTATTGGCATTCAGCTGCTGCGGCCAAGAGCGCTCTCAAGCACGCTACCGCCCCAAGATTTAGTGTCGATTTCTTGAGGACCATGGCCAGCAGCGGTATAAAAATCAGTAAATCCACATCACACCGCCGGTTGGTCCGGCAGTGTCAGCGGCTCTGTGACCGCTCTTATTTCATATAGTTTGGTAAGGGCTGGATATTCAGGCGGTCACGGAATCCGCCTGTATTCGCCGAATGGCTGTTAGCCGCCGATCATATTTTTGGATAGCTATACTGGATGAACTCAGCACGTGGTAATTCACTAGCCGATTGCCAGGCAAAGGCCTGTTCTGATGTGAAAATGACATCCTGTCCCCTTCTTCCCGTTAAATGCATGCGCAACGAGCGCTCACGCCGCCTCGATCCAGCCGCCATAGAGGCTTTAAAGGTCGGCGATGTTAACTGTGGGAATAGGCAATTTACAAGTCTTGACAGCGTTATAATGGCTAATTGGGACAGTCGGGTGGCCTCAGTTGCCATAATGGCAGAAAGGCATAAAGCTCTTATTCAGTAGGAATAATGATTGATACTTCCCGGCCCTTTTTAGCGGATTGGGCCTGCAACACTGTCGCAAGCTCTGCCTTGGCTGCCTGATCGCCATGGACCAATCTGACTTCCTGCGGCCCATGACGCATTCCCGTTATAAAACCCACCAGACCCTTTTGATCGGCATGGGCCGAGTAGCCGCCCAAGGTATATACGCTGGCTTTGATCGGATAGCGCTCTCCGTCCAGCTCAACATAGCCGCCTTGTGGTCCATATTGTTGAATGGCTCTGCCGGGAGTGCCTTGGGCTTGGTAACCGACGAAGACCACGTTGTGCCGTGAGTCGCCGAGCATGGCCTTTAGGTAATTGACTACGCGGCCGGCATTGCACATGCCGCTGCCGGTAATGACGATGGCGGGTTGGCGGGTATGAGCTAGACGGTTGACCATTGCCTGGTGCTGGGCGTGGGTTTCAACTGTAAGCAGTTGCTCGAAGCCTAGAGGTTTACGGCCCTGGGTTACCCGCTTGAGGGCTTCTTGGGCCCACCAGGGTTTTAGTTGGCGGTAGAGCTTGGTGAAGCGGGTGGCTAGAGGAGCGTCGAGAATAATAGGGAGGTCGTGCCAGGGTGACTTTTGAGCATTCTTTTTTGCTTGGGTGGTAATGATGTCTTCCAGTTCGTATAGCAGCTCCTGGGTGCGGCCGATGCTGAAGGCGGGAATGATGACCGTTCCGCCATCTGCAAGTGCACTTTCCAATACTTTCTGAAAACGGGCACGGCGGGTGTGACGGTTTTCGTGCAGGCGGTTGCCGTAGGTACTTTCCAGCACCACTATGTCTGCCCCCCACGGCGGCTTGGGTGCTGGCAGCATTGGCGCGTGGGGTGCGCCTAGGTCGCCTGAGAATACGATGCGGCGGCTGCGTTTCTCTTTTGGGTAATTTATATCGCACTCTATATAGGCGGAGCCAAGAATGTGGCCGGCGCGCTGAAAGCGAATGCGGCAGATTAAGTCAGCACGCTCCACCAGAGTGACCCATTGTTTATAGCGATGCCCTACCAGATGCTTACCTACTTGCTGCACAAAACGATCAGCCAAAGCTTTATCACGTTTGATGCCGACCAGAAAGGCATCCTCTAATACGGTAGGCATTAATAAAGCGGAAGGTTCTGTGCAGTGGATAGGTTGTTTGAAGCCCGCCGCCACTAACCAGGGCAGCCGCCCTATATGGTCTATATGCACATGGGTGGCAATCAAGGCCCGCACGCTGTCTATGCTGAACTGCACAGCCAGGGCATCAGCTCCTGCATCGCCACCGCCTGAGGTTTCCGCACCCTGGAACAAGCCGCAGTCGATCAGCAGGCTGTCTTCAGGGGTGAGCCATAGCTGATGACATGAGCCAGTAACGCCTTTGACGGCGCCATGATGCTGAATAAATGGAAAAGATTTTTCGGAAGATTGTGAAGCCGAAGTGTCAGCGGGCATGGGCAACTCCTTTGCCGATGAAAATGTGACGCCCAAAATAACGAGTCGAGCTGTGAATTGCTGAGACCTGCAGCACATTTTTGCGTAATGCGTTGGTTTGCAATGATAAATGCATGGCGCGTCAAGCCACTGACGGAAATCTGCCACTGGAAAGCGCCATCTTTTTAACATCAACGACCAACGTTGCTTGACCCTGTGAGCCCTAGAATCTAAAGTTGCGGCTTTTAAGAAGTCGCTGACCAAGCACCGGACAATCAAGCAAGCATGTTTACAAATCCATGATCGATTCAATACTGGTTGTTTGCGTTGGCAATATCTGCCGCAGCCCTACAGCTGAGGCGCTGCTGAAAGCCAAGCTGGAAGGCAGTGGCATCACCGTCAGCTCAGCCGGTTTGGGTGCCTTGGTGGATAAGCCGCTGGATGCGACGGCTACCCAGGTACTCGAAGCCGCCGGCTATAGTTTGCCAGAGCACAAAGCGCGCCAGATTACCTCCAGCATGCTTCGTCAGGCGGGCCTGATTCTGGCCATGGAGCAGCGGCACATCCAGTCTATTCACGCTATGGCGCCTGAAGCGCGAGGCAAGACCCTGTTGCTGGGCAAGTGGCTGAACAACTGTGAAGTGCCAGACCCTTACCGCCAGCAGTTACCCGCCTTCGAGCATGTTTACCGAATTCTTGACGAGGCAACCAGCGCCTGGCTGCCCTATCTCAAAAAATGATGTCTCTTTTTCAATGGAAATGATCCTTTAATGCAGAACACGCCCACCTCCCCTGCCAATGCCACCAGTGACGAAATCGATTTGTTAGCGCTGCTTGGCGCGCTGATCGATCACAAATTCACCATCATTATCTGCACGCTGGTTTTTGCCTTGGTGGGGGTCGCTTACGCCATGCTGACAACGCCAGTGTACGTCGCCAATGCAGTGATTCAGATTGAAGAAAAATCACCGGGTATCGGCAATTTGTTGGGCGAAGGTGGCGCTGGCGATATGTTCTCGACCCCTTCCGCGGCGGTGACCGAAATTGAACTGCTGAAGTCTCGCAGCGTGATTGGGCAGGCCGTGACCAACCTGAAGCTGAATGTGGTCGCTGAGCCCAATTTATTTCCGGTAATAGGGGCGTTCTTTAACCGCCGCTTTCAGAGTTTACCAGAGCAACCCGTAGCTGAGCCGTTCCTGTCAATGGATAGCTACGCCTGGGGCGGAGAAGTAATCGATATCTTCCAGATTGAAGTGCCACCGGCTTACCAGAATGAAGAGCTGACACTGCGTGCAGGTGATAACGGCAACTTTGTGCTCTATGGGCCAGAGGATGAAATGCTGGTTGAGGGCGAGGTTGGCGAGAGCATCAATGAATCTGGCTTTAAACTGCAAGTCGCCGAGCTCGTCGCCCGGCCTGGTACTGAATTTACAGTCATTAAAAGCGACCCCTTAAGGACCACCTTAAATTATCAGAACGAGATCGCCGCCAACGAAAAGGGTCGGGATTCCGGAATCTTATCCCTCAGCTTGCAGAGCCCAATACCAGAGCACGCCGTAAGGACGCTTGATGAGGTGAGCCGGCTCTACGTTCGGCAGAACGTCGAGCGTAAATCTGCTGAAGCACAGCAAAGCCTGGACTTCTTGCAAGATCAATTACCTAAAGTACGACAAGACCTGGAAGCGGCTGAGAATGCATTAAACGCCTACCAGTCCAGTGCCGGCTCGGTTGACATCACAATTGAAACCCAAGGCGTGCTTGATCAAGTGGTAGAGCTGGAAACCTCTATCTCTGAATTGCTGCTCAAGCGCTCCGAACTGGAACGCCGTTTTACCCGACAGCATCCCAGCTATCAGGCATTGGTGGAGCAGTTGGGCCAGCTTGAAGCACGCCGCGATCGCCTGGTTGAGCGTGTAGGCAACCTCCCGGAAACACAGCAGGAATTATTGCGCTTGGCCAGGGATGTAAAGGTCAGCACCGAAATTTACACCGCCATGCTCAACACTTCACAAGAACTGGATATAACCAGAGCGGGTACCGTGGGTAATGTGCGCATTATTGACGAAGCAGTGGTAGACACCCGTGCGCCCGTCAAGCCCAAGAAAGCGCTGATTGTAGTGCTGGCAACACTGCTGGGTGCAATGCTCGGCGTGGCTATCGCCTTGCTGCGTCACGCCCTTAACCGTGGCATTGAGAACCCGGAGCTGATCGAACAGCTTGGTTTGCCGGTATACGCGTCTGTGCCCTTTAGTAAGGATCAGCAGGTACTGGAAAAAAGCTTCAAGGGTAAGTTCACTACCCAGGGGTCGCACCTGCTGGCCGCGACCAACCCAGCGGATCTGGCAATTGAATCGCTGCGCAGCCTGCGCACTAGCCTGCATTTCGCGATGCTGGAAGCCAAGAACAACGTACTGATGATTTCTGGCCCCAGCCCCAGCGTGGGCAAGTCTTTCGTTTCCGCCAACCTGGCGGCGATCGTCGCGCAGACCGGCAAGAAGGTAGTGCTGATTGATGGCGATATGCGCAAGGGCTATGTGCACGAGCTGCTGAACAAAGAGCCCGAGCCCGGCCTGTCCGGCTTGCTGGTCAGCACGCATACCCTGGCTGACGTGATTCATAAAACTGAAGTAGAAAACCTGCACTTTATCAGCCGGGGGCAAATACCACCGAACCCCTCTGAGCTGCTG
The DNA here is from genome assembly GCF_009497895.1 of Halopseudomonas pelagia. Taxonomy (NCBI): domain Bacteria; kingdom Pseudomonadati; phylum Pseudomonadota; class Gammaproteobacteria; order Pseudomonadales; family Pseudomonadaceae; genus Halopseudomonas; species Halopseudomonas pelagia. The sequence continues at coordinate 3,396,066 of NZ_CP033116.1, forward strand.
ATGCACGCCAATTTTGAAACCTTGCTGCAACAGCTGAGCAAAATGTACGACCTGGTGATTATCGATACACCACCTATTCTGGCGGTGACCGATGCCGCCCTGGTCGGCCGTCTGGCCGGTACCAGCTTGATTGTTACGCGCTTCGGCATGAACCCGGCACGTGAAATTGAACAAACGCTGTTGCGCTTTAGAAATAACGGCATTGAAATCAAGGGTGCGATCTTCAACGCGGTGGAGAAGAAAGCCTCAGCCTATGGCTATGGCAATTACGGTTACTACCAGTACGAGTACAAGTCAGATGCGAAGTAAATGGCATTAGGGGTTCACACAAGCTAACTAATGCGTATAATCGATTGCAATATTGGAATTTAAATTTTAGTCGTAAACAAGGAGACGAGTTATGAAAAAACAAGTTTTTGCATTGGTGACTAGCGGTTTGCTGCTCGCCTCCGGTATGAGCTTTGCTCAAGATGCTGACACCACTTCCGCTACTCCTGCTGCTGGCACCACCAGCTCCAATGCTGGTGCAGCTGGCACTGGCGGCATGACTGCTGGCAAGATCGCACTGGGCGTAGCCATCGTTGGCGGCGCAGTTGCAGCTGCTTCTGATAGCGGCGGCTCCGGCTCTGGCACTACTACCGCTACTACTACCACCCCGTAAGCCGGTAGCAGTAATCAAGGCCACCTAGATTCGTTTAGGTGGCTTTTTTATTGTGTAAATTCGAATAATAAGGCAAGTAATCCGACCATGAATCGATACCCTCTCCTTGCGCTAGGTGCTTCTGCGCTCTTTCTTCAGGCCTGCATGTTCTCCCCCGGCATGCATATGGATACGGACCGACTGATCAGTGATGATTCCGCAGAAAACAGCCTGGTTGAGGTGGTCGAGATTACGCCGAAGCTGATCGCCCAGGACCAATCCGTCAACGGTAAAATGACTATCCCGCAGGCGCTGCTGGACTACCAGCCGGAGAACTACCGGATTGGCGCCAACGACGCATTGTTTATTACCGTGTGGGACCATCCCGAACTGACCATTCCTGGCGGCCAGCAGCAACCTTCCGGCGCTAACGCCCGTGTAGTGCGTGACGATGGCACGCTGTTCTACCCCTTTATCGGTAACGTTCAGGTAGAGGGGCTGACGCTGGAAGAACTACGGGAAATTATTGCAGATCGCCTGGCCCGCTTTATCGAGCAGCCCCAGGTTGACGTCAATGTTATTGAGTACAACAGCCAGAAGATCATTGTCAGCGGTGCATTTATGAATCCCGGTTTCATTCCGGTTGATGCCCAGCGCCTTACCTTGTTGCAGGCAGTTGGCTTGGCGGGCATTGATCCGGAGCGGGCAGATCTTTCGAACTTGACCCTGACCCGCGATGGCACTACTTACAACCTGGATTATGACCGGCTTACCAGCAACACCAGCAATATCGGCGAAGTCTATTTGCGCCGGGGCGACAAGCTGCACCTGGGTTTGAACGATTCCCGCAAGGTTTTTGTAATGGGTGAAGTTGGCACTCCACGTGCACTCCCCTACAGCACCAGCCGTATGACCCTGAGCGAAGTATTGGCTACGGTTGGCGGGCCATCTCCTGAGACCTCCAGCGGTAAAGAGATATATGTGATTCGCGGTGTCGAGAACCTGGAAAACGAGCGCGCTACCATTTTCCAGCTTAACGCCGCCTCCCCTTCCGCGTTTATTCTGGCAGATCAGTTTGAGATGGAGCCACAGGATGTAGTGTTTGTTGGCGCTGCCGAGGTTACCCGCTGGAATCGCTTTATCAGCCAGATCTTCCCCTCTGCGAACATCCTGCGTACTGGTGTGCTGATTAACGAAGATGTCAGCAACAACGACTAAAGGGGCCTGCGGTGATCAACCTTGCACACGCGGGCGCGCTTTGCCTTGCAGCGCTGGTGCTGGCTGGCTGTAATTCAACCACCAGCACTGCCTACCGCACTATCAATCTGGCTATCAGCGGGCCTGAATCCAGTATCACCGCCGCACAGGTAAATCGCCTGGGGCGGCCAGGGTTGCTGGCGACGTTCGGCTTGTCTGAAACGTTGCTGGTGCAAGCTGGGCGTTCCGGTTCTTTCGCCGAATGGCACGGACCCGCGCAAATGCTGGTGACCCATAATGGCCGACTGGTGCAATCCGCTGGCATACCTGAACAGGGCGACATCATTGCCCCGCTGCTGCGTGATGACCCCTTTCTTGGTGACCTGCGCGCCTTGGCTGAGGGCTATGAAGTTACCCGCATTATAGATATGCCCGCTCGCTTTCTGACCAATATTCCCCAGCACGCTCGCTACCGCAGCGGCCCGGTCGAAACCATCGACATCATGGGCGTTGAGCGTGAGCTGCAGCGGGTGGATGAAGCCATCAGTATGCCCAGCATTGATTTCAAGACCACCAATTATTACTGGATAGACCCGGCCAGTGGCGCGGTGCTAGCCAGCGCTCAGCATCTCGCGCCTGATTTGCCGGTGCTTTACCTCACCGAAGTGACTCCGCTTGATACGGAGCAACAACCATGAGGCTCTGGCTGAAAAAGCTGGGTTTTAAACCCTATGCACTGGTCGCTTGCCTTGCGTGCTTGCCCGGCGTGGCACAGGCGCAAGTTGTTGGCGCAGACCCAGCAGCCAATATCACCGGTGTACAGATTGGCGGCGAAGTCATCAAACCTGGTATCTATGACTTTCCGCCAGGCGCGCGGCTGCATGATGCATCCGTTACCGGCCAGATCAATTCACGAGCCTGGTTCCTGGGCGCTGCTTTACTGCGTGAAAGCGCCCTTGAAGAGCAACAACGGCTTAAAGTCGGGCTGCTGTTTGAGCTCAATGCCAATCGCATACATGCACTGGCGCTGGAGAATGCTGAGCTGCATGAACTGGTTACCCGCTTGTACCGGGCGGTGGCAGCTATGCCCGTCACCGGGCGTACTGTGGCGCAGCTTGATCCTCTGCAACAACTGATACTGGACAACAACGCCTTGTTGGAAAGTGGCGACCGCCTGCTGTATCCGCGAAAAGCAGAACAAGTGCGGGTGACCGGGGCGGTCAAGGCGGATTGTGTATTGCCGCATGATCCCAGCTGGCAAATGCACGATTACCTGAAGGCCTGCCAAAGGCATCCACTTGCTGATCGCAATAGCGCCTACCTGATACAACCCAATGGTACCTGGCAGGAGTACGGTATCGCCTACTGGAACCTGCAGCCCACGGTTGTGGCTACAGGTGCGGTTATTTACCTCCCCACTCAGCACAACAAGCTGTCACCCGCTACCCGTGACCTGAACAGCGATATGGCGGCCATGTTGGCTACCCAGTACCAACTGGGGGGGTCGTTTTAGTGAGTAAAGTGATTTTGCGTTCTGTTTATCTTGTGCCTGTGTTGATTGCCGGCTTGGCGTTACCCACCAGTGTCATGGCTGACCGCTACCGCACTACCCAACATGACTTTGGTGGCGTGGGCCTGTTGCAAACCCCCACCGCTCGTATGGCGCCCGAGGGCACCTTCAGCTTTAACGCCAACCGCACGTCACCGTACAGCCGCTACAGCATCTCCATGCAGCCGCTGCCGTGGATGGAAGGCACGCTCCGGTATATTGCGATCAGCAACCGGCGTTATAGCCAGGAAGATGAATTCAGTGGTGATCAGAGCCTGAAAGATAAGGCTTTTGACTTCAAATTCCGCCTGCTGCAGGAAAGTTACTGGCTGCCTGACCTCTCGGTCGGCTTCCGAGATCTGGCAGGTACTGGCTTGTTCTCCAGTGAATTTGTGGTGGCGAACAAACGCTTTTATGATCTGGACTTCAGCCTGGGTGTGGCCTGGGGTTACATAGGTAACCGCGGGGATTTCCGCAACCCACTGGGCTTTCTCGGTGACGATTACGACTCCCGAGAAGCCACTACTGTGGGCACCGGTGGTGACTTCAGTATCGACAACTATTTCCGCGGCCGGCCGGGTATTTTTGGTGGCGTGGAATACCAGACGCCCTGGGATCCGTTACGCTTCAAGATCGAGCTGGATGGCAATGACTACCAGAGCGAGCCGCAGCAGAACAACCAGGATCAAGATTCGCCAATCAACCTGGGGGTGGTTTACCGCCTGACCAATGGTATCGACCTGAGCCTGGGCTGGGAGCGCGGTAATACTGCGATGTTCGGTATTACCATGCATGCCAACCTGAAAGACGACCCTTTTCCATCCAAACTGCTGGACCCACCGCCGGAGCGGCGTGAGCCGTTGCCTGCGGGTGTAAGTGCGCAATCGGTAGACTGGGCAAACGTCAGCGACCGCCTGCGTGAAAATGCCGGCTTTGTCGTGGAAACTATTGAGGTCAAGGATCGCGAGCTGATCGTGACCGGCGAGCAGAAAACCTTTCGAAATCAGGCCCAGGGCCTGGGTCGTGCCAGCCGCATTCTGGATAACAGCACCGGCGAAGGTACTTATGACTGGTACACGTTGGTCAACAAGCCACGCGGTATTGCCGTTTCCGAAGCGAGCATTGATGCCAGCCGTCTACGCGATCTGGAACAGAACCGCATAGATGAAATGGCCATGCGCCGCTCTACCGTGCTGGCCACGCCTAGCGTGCTGGATACCGAGCTGCTGCATACCGAGCCGCTGGAGAAGTTCACCTACGGCCTCTCACTGGGTTACAACCAGAACGTCGGCGGCCCGGACGGGTTTATTCTTTACCAATTCCTGGCTCGAGTTAAAGGCGAGTACCGCTTCAAGCGTAACCAGTGGCTGCACGCCAGCGTTGCGGCCAACCTGATCAACAACTTCGACAAATTCCGAGTTGAGGGCGAGAGTGAGCTGCCGCAGGTACGCACCGACATTCGCGAGTACCTGACCAGCTCAGACGTTATCCTGGAAAACTTCCAGTACACGCATACCAAACGTCTGGATCGTGACCTGTATGCGATGGGTTACGGCGGCATGCTGGAAAGCATGTTTGGTGGTGTGGGTGGTGAAGTACTATACCGGCCTGCCGGCGGCAATTGGGCAGTGGGTGTGGACGCTAACTGGGTGCGCCAGCGTGGTTTCCGCCAGGACTTCAGTTTCCGTGACTATTCGACCCTGACCGGCCATTTCACTACTTACCTGCAGACCAATTTCTACAATGTGCTGGTCAAGGCCAGTGCCGGACGTTACCTGGCTGGTGATATCGGCGGTACGCTGGATCTGTCACGGCGCTTCAACAATGGCATTACTGTGGGTGGCTACGCCACACGAACGAATGTGTCTTCGGAAGAGTTTGGTGAGGGTAGCTTCGACAAGGGCATTTACTTCACCTTCCCCTTCGATGCCTTCTTCGCCCGCTCCAGCCAGTCTCAAGGCACTTTGGGCTGGAACCCGCTGACGCGGGATGGTGGCGCCAAGCTGAGCCGATTCTATTCGCTGTATGACCTGACTCGGGATTCCGATACTGATCGGTTCAATGACGGGTTCAATAGCCTGCGAGATTAAGCAGGCACTGATAAAGGATGGGCGCCAGGCATCTCAGCCTGGCGCGTATTCTTATATCGCTTTGATTGCATCCAGCAGCTTCTGCGTTTCCTGTTCCATCAACGCCTGATCACCCCGGCTCTCGACGTTCAAGCGAATCACCGGTTCGGTGTTGGAAGCCCGCAGGTTAAAGCGCCAGTCAGCAAAGCAAATGCTCACACCATCGGTATGATCTACATCCAGTGCATCCGGAGCGTATTTGGCTTCAATCGCCTCAAGCACCTTGGGCGCGTCGGAGACGGTTAAATTGATCTCGCCCGAAGACGGATACGCCGCAATGCGCTCGTCGACCAGTTCCGACATCGGCTTGCCCTTCACGCACAGCAGCTCGGCCACCAGTAACCAGGGGATCATGCCACTGTCGCAGTAGGCGAAGTCGCGAAAGTAGTGGTGAGCGCTCATCTCGCCACCATATACCGCGTCTTCGGCGCGCATGCGTTCCTTGATAAAGGCATGCCCGGCCTTGGTCTGGATTGCTTCACCGCCGCCCTCTTGTACCTGCTCTACCGTGTTCCAGACCAGGCGCGGGTCGTGGATGATCTTGGCACCGGGTTCTTTCTGCAAGAAAGCCTCTGCCAGCAGGCCGACGATGTAATACCCCTCAATAAACCGGCCTTGCTCATCAAACAGGAAGCAACGGTCAAAATCGCCATCCCAGGCAATGCCCATGTCCGCCTTGTGTTCCAGCACCGCATCGCGCGTCATGCCGCGGTTTTCGGTGAGGATCGGGTTGGGAATGCCATTGGGGAAGCTGCCGTCAGGTTCGTGACAGATGTTGATCAGTTCGACCGGTATCTCAAGCCGCTTGAACGCCGCTTCCAGCGCATCGATTGCCGGGCCGGCAGCGCCGTTGCCCGCGTTCACGAGCAGTTTCAGCGGGGTGAAGTTGGCTGGTTCGATATAAGTGAGTAAGTGCTGAATGTAGGCTTCGCGGGTATCTACCCGTTCATAGTTACCGCGTTCTGCGTCAGGCACCGTTGGGTCACGGCCGTCTACCAGGTCATAGACATTGGCTTCAGCCAGCTCACGAATTTGCACCAAACCGGTGTCCGCCGAGATGGGTCGCGAGCCTTCGCGCACCAATTTGAGGCCGTTGTAATCGATCGGGTTGTGCGAGGCTGTGACCTCGATGCCGCCCTCTACACCCAGATGGAAGGTAGCGAAGTACACTTCTTCGGTACCAGCCAGGCCGAGGTCCAGGACGTTCACGCCTTCGTCACGCAGGCCATTGGCGAGGGCCATTTTCAGTGCTTCGGAGGTGTCACGTACGTCGCCGCCGAGCACGATGCGGTCGGGCTTGAGCCACTGGGCGAAGGCCCGGGCGATGCGGTAGGCGATATCTTCGTTAAGCTGCGTACCGAGCTGGCCACGGATGTCGTAGGCTTTGAAACAGGTGATCTCAGACATGGTCTTCCCCAGTTAAAAGAATGCGTGGCGCTTGAATGCAGTTCATGGCGCTAATTGATACAGACCGCGAAGGTCAAAATGGATTCCCGCTTTCGCGGGAATGACGGTGGTGGGGGCGGGAATGACGGTGTGGGTGTCATTCCCGCCCTACTCCGGCATCCTAACCTTTTCCGTCATCCCCGCTCCTTTCCGTCATCCCCGCGAAGGCGGGGATCCAAGCGGTGGCTCGTTTGGCACCAAAGCCGAAGAACCCCGCAAGTCCGATTGGATTCCCGCCTTCGCGGGAATGACGGGAGTGGGTGTCATCCCGCCCTACTCCGGCATCCTAACCTTTCCGTCATCCCCGCTCCTTTCCGTCATCCCCGCGAAGGCGGGGATCCAAGCGGTGGTTTGGTTGGCACCAAAGCCGGAGCACCCCGCAAGTCCGATTGGATTCCCGCCTGCGCGGGAATGACGGGAGTGGGTGTCATCCCCGCGAAGGCGGGGATCCAAGCGGTGGCTCGTTTGGCACCAAGGCCGGAGTACCCCGCAAGTCCGATTGGATTCCCGCCTTCGCGGGAATGACGGCGTGGTGGGGCGGGAGTGACGGGATACGGGAATGAGCAAGTGCGCGTACATCACCGTGTAGGGGCCGGAATGAGAGAATGTGGGCGAGACTGGCAGTTCTATATGACCAGCACTGAAACCGGCAGGAAATACACCGCGCATCTTACTCCTCCGTCATCCTCGCGAACGCGGGGATCCATCTTTGCGATACCCGTATGCGACAGCTCACCCAACCCCCAAACCCGAAAATCAAAATGGATTCCCGCCTGCGCGGGAATGACGGGAGTGGGTGTCATCCCCGCGAACGCGGGGATCCATTTTTGCGATGCCCGTGTGCAACACCTCTCCACACCTCCAAGCCCGAAAGTCAAAATGGATTCCGCCTCCGCGGGAATGACGGGAGTGTGTGTTACCCCCGCAGAATCTTCTCCAACAACCCCGCCGTTGACCCATCCGTACTCGACAACGCCGCGCCTTCACCGCGTATCTGATCCAGCGTATCCACAGCAATCTTCTTGCCCATCTCAACCCCCCACTGATCAAAGGGGTTGATGTCCCACATTACCGACTGCACAAACACCTTATGCTCATAGAGCGCAATCAGCGCGCCCAGGCTATAGGGCGTCAGCTCATCGAGCAGCAAGGTAGAGCTCGGCTGGTTACCGCGATAGCGTTTGCTGCGTGGCATATCCTCCGCGCCTTTTACCGCAGCGTCGCCCAAGGCCAACAACCGGGACTGGGCCAGACAGTTGGCCAACGCCAATTCATGCTGCGCCAGCAACTCAGGTGCGGCCTCATCGTGCTGGGCTTCCAGGTAACGCCGTGCCGGCACGATAAAGTCGCAGGTCACGGCCTCAGTCCCCTGATGCAGCAACTGATAAAACGCGTGCTGCGCGTTTGGCCCTACGTTGCCCCAGATAATCGGGCAGGTAGCGTACTCAACGGGTTCACCGGCGCGGTTGACGCTCTTGCCGTTTGACTCCATCTCCAACTGCTCAAAATAGTTCGGCAGCTCTTTCAGGCGGCCGTCATAGGGCAGAATGGCGTGGGCGTTGATGTCCAGAATATTGGTATTCCACACGCCGATCATGCCCAGCAGTACCGGCAAGTTGTCCATCCAGGGCGTGGTGCGGAAATGCTCGTCCATGTCATAGGCGCCGGCGAGCAACTCACGGAAGCCCTGCATGCCGATGTTCAGCGCAACCGGCAAGCCGATCGCCGACCACAGCGAGTAGCGTCCACCTACCCAGTCCCACAGGTGCATCTGGTTCTGCGATGGGATCCCCCACTCGGTCATCTTGCCTAGCGCTGAAGACACCCCGAGAAAATGGCAATCGAGCAAACCGGTGCGCGCCTCGCCCAAGCCGCGCTGCAACCAATGTCGGGCGGTGGCTGCGTTGGTCAGCGTATCGATAGTAGAAAAGGATTTTGACGAGATAATGAACAACGTCGAATGCGGGCTGAGATTGCCCAGCAACTGAGACAGCTGGCTGCCATCCATGGTGGAAGCGAAGTGAATACTCAGCGGGGATGGCGATGGCAGGCGCGAATCGGTTAACGCGCCATGGACCATCAATGGCCCCAGGTCAGAGCCGCCAACGCCGATGTTCACCACATCAGTAATAGCCTCACCGGTAGCGCCGCGCCACTGCCCGGCGCGAATCTGCCGGACTATCTGCTCCATGTGTTCTATCTGCGCATGCACCTTTCCGGTGATGTCTTCGCCATCGATCTCGCAGATCGCAGTGGCGGGCAAACGTAACGCCCAGTGCATAGCCGCGCGGTCTTCGCTGTTATTGATGCGCTCACCGGCAAACAGCGCGTCAATCCAGCCCTGCAACCCCTGCGCTTCGGCGAGCTCCATCAGGTGGGTCAGCGTTTGCTGCTCAACACGCTGCTTGGAAAAATCAAACAGAATCGGGCCCCACTGCCGATGCAGTGTTTCAAAACGCTGGCTGTCCTGTGCAAACATGTCGGCCAGATGCTTGCCCTGCATCGCCTCGCCATGGCGGATCAACGCCTGCCAGCTGGCACCTTGAGGTTTAATGGTCTGCATGACTAGCGTCGCCCTATGCCGTAGTATTCAAATCCGCTTTGCTTGATAAAAGCAGGGTCCCAGACGTTCCTTCCGTCCAACAATAAGGGGCTGCTCATGTTCATCTTCAAACGCAGCAGGTCTGGGCTCCAGTAGGTTTTCCACTCGGTCACCAACATCAAAGCATCTGCGCCAACCACTGCTTCATAAGGATCGGTGTGCAGCACCAGGTCTTCACGCTCGCCGGCCCAGTCTGCCAGCGCGCGCAGAGCGCGTGGATCGTGCACATGTACCTCAACGCCTTGCGCCCAGAGGGCTTCAAGCAGTTTCAATACCGGGGAATTATCAATACGGGAGGATTCAGGCTTGAACGCCGCACCCCAGATCGCCACCTTGCGACCGCGCAGGCTGGTACCGTAGTGCCGCCAAAGCTTTCGAAACAATGCTTCTTTCTGCCGCTCGTTGATGTGCAGCACTTCATCCAGCAACTGCGCCTGCATGCCGCTGACCTGCAGCGTGGATGCCAGGCTCATCACATCGCGGGAGAAACTCAGGCCGCCAAAACCGCAGCCCGGATACAGATAGGATTCGCCAATACGTTTATCTGCGCCCATCCCCAGGCGCACACGTTCAATATCCACATCCAGGCTATCGGCCAGGTTGGCCATGTCATTCATGTAGCTGAGCCGGGTGGCGAGCATGCCAGTGATGGCCAGCTTGGTGAATTCTGCTTCGCGCGGGCGCATATACTGGATGCCTTCCTTGCGGCGATTGAAAGGCCGCAGCAGCTCAGCAACGAGCAGCCGAGCCCATTCCACATCCGCGCCCAACAGCCAGCTACCCGCGCGCATAAAGCCCTGCAACGCATCGCCTTCAGTCAGCAGGTCCGGCAGGCTTACCACGGCGCTGCCGGTCGAACCTTCAGCTTCGTGGGCGGCAAGCGCCTGCTGCAGTTCTTCACTGCTGCCTACGGGGAAAGTCGACTGGTTGACTACCAGCCATTGGTGGGCTTTATTACCCGGAAGCGAGGAGACAATACTCTTTGCAAGGTAGATTGCGTCGGGGCTTAACGCTAACCAGATCACCTTGCTCTGCTGCGCCGGCGGTACGTCCATCGCGGACAGTACCAGGCGCCCTTCCTGGCTCTGCTCGGCCATCATGTCGGCCAGGCCAGGCTCGCGATAAGGACACTCGCCCCGCGCCAACTGCTTGCCGATGGTGCCTTCCGGCACATGCAGAAAGACCTGATTGCCCGCGGAGGCAAGCGCAGTGGCGCTGACCAGCGCGCACAAGGTATCGCCATAAACGTCCAAGTACATAATTGCGTCCTTTAGCGCTGGTATCGCGCCAGCATAGCCTGAAAGTCAGCACCCAGCTGCGGGTGCTGCAGCCCGTAAGCGATAGTTGCTTCTAAATAGCCTAGCTTATTACCGCAATCGTAGGAGCGCCCACGAACGTGATATGCCTCGACGCCAGACTGCTGCATAAGTGCGGCAATGGCGTCGGTCAGCTGAATCTCGCCGCCAGCGCCGGGGCGCGTCTTGGCCAGTAAGTCGAAAATACCGGCGGGCAGTATATAACGGCCCACGATTGACAGGTTCGAGGGTGCATCCTCGCGCGCTGGTTTTTCTACCACGCTCATCATCGCAGCGTGCTTGCCGGGCTTCAGCTCAACCCCATTCAGATCTACAACCCCGTATTGATGCACGCTGGCATAGGGTACGGGTTCGACCATGATCTGCGCGTGCCCGGTTTCAGCAAAACGCTCATTCATCAGATTCAGGTCGCCAATACTGCCAGCCTGCTCCACCAGAACATCAGGGAGCATCACTGCAAAGGGAGCATCGCCCACTACCTGGCGGGCACAAGCTACCGCATGCCCCAGCCCCAGTGCTTTGCCTTGGCGTACAGCCGTGACCTTCAATCCTGAGGGTGCGGTATCCCGCAGAATCTCCAGCAGCTCATGCTTGCCCCGGCGCTCAAGCTCGGCTTCCAACTCGTAGTTCACATCAAAGTGATCTTCTATGGCTTTCTTGCTGGAATGGGTTACCAGCACGATCTCATTGATGCCGGCGGCCAGAGCCTCTTCCACCACATATTGGATGACCGGCTTATCAACCACAGTCACCATTTCCTTGGGAATGGCCTTGCTGGCTGGCAAGAAACGCGTGCCTAGACCGGCAACGGGTAGTACGGCTTTGGTAACCTTCACAGCAACTCCTAAATTTTCGTCAAACGTCCTGTCGTTAAGAGGCTCGGCGCTCCAAAGAGTTCAAAGCTACCAGGCCTGATAGTGCTACCACTCATCACACTGCAGACTTTGAAACATGCAGGAGTCGTGCCTGGATCAGATATCAATCCTCCAGTGCTAGAGTTTAAACAAGGGATGACTGATTTCAGGTTACAACTGACTTGGCAGATCCACACAGCACAGTGCCTGGCCCTAAACGTGCGCCCGCTTCAACATCGACGTGATACCCACAACAGCTTCCTGCTTGCAACCAGGCGCGCGCACCTATCCTCACACCGCCTGCCAATTGCACGCCCACGCTGATATGCGATAGCTCTTCCATCACCACATCATGGTCCACAGTCGCATTCGCATTAATAATCACCCCGCGGCCTACTGCAGACCCAGTTCCGACCACAGCACCAGCCATAACCGCAGTACCGGCGCCAAGCGTCGCGCTCGAACTTACCCATGCACTGGGATGCACTATTGAAACCAGCTCGATACCTGCTCCCTCAATCACGCCAATCCACTGTTCGCGCACTGAATTGTTACCCACGGCGGCGATGGCGCCCTGGCCACGATCTGCCACCAGAGCGAGATCCGCGACCTTGCCGACCACCTCACAGCCCAACGCCTCAGTGACTTGCGGCCAGGCATCGTCCAGAAACAGGACTGACGACCATTCACCCCCTGATAGAGCCGATTCGGCTATCGATTTACCGTGGCCTCCAGCACCTAACACCAGCAATGTGCGACTCACTCCGGCACCTCCAGTTCACCCGCCTTGAACACAACTGCCAAGATTGCTAAAGGAGCATAAGCAATCATCAGGCCAAGCAAGGCATCAACATGCCCCAAGGCTACGAAACAGGCCCAGGGCAGTAGCCATAACAGGTTTACAGCCAGCACAGCCAAGGTGACCGGAAGGTGCGACCCGTACTTGCGGGAAGCGTATTGATAGGCGTGGCTGCGGTGGGCTTCGTAAACCTTGTCGCCCCGGATAAGTCTTCTCATCAGGGTGAAGGTGGCATCAGCAATAAACACGCCAAGCAGGATCAGCCAGCTGGACAATAGCTGCGGCTCTACCAACGCCGCCGCGAGGGTGAGCACGCCAAGCGCTATGCCCAAAAATCCACTGCCAGCGTCACCCATAAATATACGTGCAGGCGGAAAATTCCAAACCAGGAAGCCCGCCACAGAAGCGGCCAGGGCCAACGGCAATATCATTCTCTCTGGATAACCCATAAACCAATAAATCAGCGCCCCACCCACACACACCGTGATTGCCTCAACACTGGCAAGACCATCAATACCATCCATGAAGTTGTACAAATTGAGGAGCCAGACCAGAAACAACCCTACCAGCGGGTACACAATCCAGGGCGAGGTTAACGTCATCCCCAGCAGATGCAGCGGGGGCGCTCCAGGAAGCCAGAAAAGCGCCCATCCAGCACCGGCAAAATGTGCCAGCAGCCGCCAGCGCGCAGCAATATGGCCGTGGTCATCCAGAAAGCCAACTAATGCAATCACCAGACCGCCACCGCCCAGCGCAATCACAATGCGTTGCTCAGGGCCATCCTGGAAAAACAGGTACACCAGGACCAACAGGAACACGATCACTATAGCCACACCCCCGCCGCGCGGAGTCGGAATCGAGTGCGAGCTCCGAGCGTTCGGTACGTCGATCATGCTGGTAGCCAGCGCATATCGACGTAATACAAAGGTCAGTAAAAACGTAATCACGGCTATCGCCACGATCAGGAGTAACCAGGTCATCATCACGACTCGCTCGATTTATTTTTCTAATTCGAATGTCAAACGGTGGCGAGAAAGTGGTCTGCGGTCTTGCGCAGAGCACTGTCTACCGAAACAGGTGGCACCCAACCCAAGGTCTGCCGTGTGTGGCTGATATCGACCTGTAGCGAGCCGCACAACCGTTGCATCACAGCATCCTTGCCCAGCAGCTTGCCACCCAGTTCAAGCAGGCCTGCGGGCACGGGAAGAAGTCGCGCTGGGCGATCAAGCGCCTTGCTCATTCGCGTCAACAACTCTGTCGTAGAAAGATCCTCACCGTCGCTGACCAGAAACGTCTGGTTCGCTGCGGCGGGATGCTGAGTGCACGTCACAATCAGATCAACCAGATTATCGAGTGCAACAAGGCTGCGCTTGTTGTGTATGCGGCCCAGCGGTAGAGGGATGCCTTTATTCAGCCAGTTCATCATGCTGCGGAAGTTGGCTTTTACACCTGGTCCGTATACCAATACTGGGCGAATGATGACCACTTCCATACCGGTCTCTTGAGCAATCAGCCTCAGCCCCTGCTCAGCCTCCATCTTGGAGATGCCGTAGGGGTCCTGCGGAGTGGGAGTGTCTGCTGCGGTGTACGGCCGGCCATTATCCGTACCTTCACCATTGACCTTGATCGAGCTGATGAAGACAAATCGACGCACTCCCGCGGCGGCAGCCTGACGGGACAAGCACAAGGTGCCATCGACATTGACCTTGCGAAACTCGGTCAACGGGTCTGCTGACTGGTCATTCATAACGTGAACACGTGCGGCGCTGTGAATTACCGTGTCGATATTCGTGAGCACACCACTCCAATCAGCTGCGGCGTCCAGGTCAGGGACTTGGCAGCTACTGACTCCTGCCTGCTGGTTTTGGACCTCACTTCTGTAACCTGCCACCAGTTGGTGTTCAGAGCTGATGGACAAGCGCTCTACAATCGCCCTACCAACAAAACCGTTTGCGCCCGTCAGAAAAACCTTCATCGTCAATCCTTACGCCACACAGTACGGTTCACGTAGTCGGTGTAGCTGAGCACTACGCGCACTACCTGCAAGGAGACCGGGCCGCCTTCATAGTCCGGCACCAAAGGCGTGGTTCGCTTCCCTGCCACGTGCTGGCTGGTAATGACTTTGACCGCCGCCAGCACCGATTCCTTCTTCAGACCGCTCATGATCAGCGTGCCCTGGTCCATACCCTCTGGCCGCTCATGGGCGTTGCGCAGCGTTACTGCAGGCAGGTTGAGCAGCGAGGCTTCCTCGGTGATAGTGCCGCTATCGGAGAGGACGCAAAATGCGGACATCTGCAACTTGATGTAATCCAGCAGGCCATAGGGTTTGACGAAGCGGATAAGGGGGTGATCCAACGACTCCCCCAGTGCTTCCAACCGTTTGCGGGTGCGCGGATGGGTGGAAACGATTACCGGATAGCCGTATTCGTCTGCCAACCCATTCAGCGTTGCGAGGAGGTCACGCAGGTTACTGGGCGTATCCACGTTTTCTTCGCGGTGAGTGCTGATAACGAAGTATTTGCCCTCACTCAGACCTTCTCGGGCCAGTACATCGGAACGCTCAATCTTTGGCATGTAGTACTCAAGCACTTCCTGCATATGCGAGCCGGTCTTGATGATGGTCTCAGGCCGTATGCCTTCGGCGATGAGATAGCGACGGGCATGCTCGGTAAGCACCATGTTGATGTCAGAGAGATGGTCCAGCACCTTCCTATTGAGCTCTTCCGGTACCCGCTGATCAAAGCAGCGATTGCCTGCTTCCATATGGAAAACCGGGATCTTGCGACGCTTGGCAGAAATAACCGCCAAACAGGTGTTGGTATCGCCGTATAACAGAAGAGCATCAGGTTGCTCGAGCTCAAACACCTCATCCGCCTTGGCGATCACTTCTGCGATGGTCTTCGCTGCGGTATCTCCGGCAGCACCGAGAAAGTGATCTGGCTTTCGAATTTCCAGATCGTCGAAGAACACCTGATTGAGTTCGAAGTCGTAGTTTTGCCCTGAATGTACGAGGACGTGGTTAACCTGCTTATCCAGCTCGGCGATCACACGGCTCATCTTGATCAGCTCAGGGCGGGTGCCGACCAATGTCATAACTTTAAGCACTGAGCTGCTCCTGAATGTAATCCAGTTTTAGCAGCACATCTTTGATGCCCTGAACGCTCAAGCGCTCGGTGTTGTGCGAGGTATAGTCATCCTGCGCAGATATATCCAACTCACCTTCCACAAAAAATTTCTTGTAGTTCAAGTCGCGGTTGTCTGCCGGAATGCGGTAATAACGATCCATATCTTCGGCCTTGGCCATCTCCTCGCGAGAAATCAGCGACTCATACAATTTCTCGCCATGCCGGGTGCCGATAATATTGATCGGGTTATCAAAGGAGAACAGCTCTTTGAGCGCCTGAGCCAGATCAGCCACCGTGGAGGCGGGCGCCTTTTGCACAAAGATATCGCCTTGCTCTGCGTGCTCAAACGCATGCAATACCAGATCGACTGAATCTTCCAGCGACATTAGAAAGCGGGTCATGTTCGGGTCGGTGACCGTGAGCGGCTCGCCGCTCTGGAGCTGGCTGACGAACAGTGGAATTACCGAGCCGCGCGAAGCCATCACGTTCCCGTAGCGAGTCGCACAAATAACGGGGCCTGACTCTGGGATCATGCGCGATTTAGCAACTACGAGCTTCTCAGACATCGCTTTGGAGATGCCCATGGCATTGATCGGATATACGGCCTTATCGGTACTGAGTACCACTACTCGCTTGACACCGGTGGCAATCGCCGCGTTCAGCACATTCTCAGTCCCTAGAATATTGGTTTTGACCGCTTCCATCGGATAAAACTCGCAGGAAGGCACCTGCTTCAGTGCTGCGGCATGAAATATATAATCAACACCGACCATAGCCTGGGACACACTGGTGTAATCACGCACATCGCCTATGTAGAACTTGACCTTGTCGTTGGCCAGAGCGATGCGCATGTCTTCCTGCTTCTTCTCGTCCCGGCTGAATACCCGAATTTCCTTCACATCGGTATCGAGAAAGCGCTTTAACACGGTATTACCAAAGGAGCCGGTGCCACCGGTAATCATTAATACTTTGTTATCGAACATAAATAGCCCACCCACTAGAAAAATAGAAAATCAACGTTGCTCGCGCATTAATCTGACCAACTCAGGCCAGGTCGGAGGTACATAACCGGTAGCTTGACGAAATCGTGATGAGTCCAGTGAGCGATCAATCCGGACCTTATCATCTGCCGAAATCTGAATATCATGCTCATAAACCTCAGCAACCAGCCTGAGCAACGACAGTTTGTCGATGGGCTCTACCGACACATGGTAAAGCCCCTGTAACTCAGGGTGAGGAATCACATAGTCCTTCATTACTCGCGCCATTTCGACTGTTGGCAACCCAGAAAAAATCGCTTTCGCATATCCTTTGACTGGCCCCGCCTGGGCGAGAAACCAGTCAATCAAAGAGAAATGGGTGCCCTGCTCATGGCCAATAATTGATGTGCGCAAAGTGACTGCATGGGGTATCTCATGGAGTTCACCAATAAATTTGGATTTGCCATAAAGATCCTCTGCGTCCGAGACATCAGATTCAACGTACCCACCCTCTTTGCCGGAAAACACACAATCTGTGCTCACATGAATCAGCCGAGCGCCTGCCAATCCGCAGAGTTTGGCTAAACGATGTGGCAGCATGGCATTAATCGGCAAAGCCGAAAGCGGATCTTTAGCATCAGACAGCTGCTTGATCAGGCCTACACAGTTAATGACGACCTCTGGCCGGACACGCGTAAGCACATGCACCAGCGCATCCTGGTCCAGAACATCCACCCCCTGAAGCAGACGCTGCCGGTGCGGCTCGGCAAAATGTCCAAGCCCACTGGCACTGCGCAGCGTGCCCCATACTTCGAACTCAGGATCCTGGCTAAAGGTCCTGAATACTGCACTGCCGAGCATTCCCGTAACGCCTAATATCAATACACGCACAACTAGCGCTCCTTACGTTGCGTATCAAGAATTTCAACCAGGCGTGTTACCTGACTGCTCATCTCGAAGTTTTCATAAAAATAGGCTTTACCCGCCTCGCCCATGGCTTGCAATTCTGCGGCTGGTAAATTCTTCATAGTGTAGATAAGCGCTGCAAGTGCGGACGGATCCTCAGGCTCGCAGGCTCTGCCCGCCCCCGCCTCAATCACCACGTGCGCGCCCTCTCCCCGCAGCGATGCGATAATCGGCCGGCCCGCGGCAAGATAAGCCTGGATCTTGCTGGGTATTGTCTGAGCGAAAATAGCCTCATCTTTCAGCGACACCAGTAGCGCACCCGCACGTGCAAATATGAGGGGCATCGCCTCTATGGGGAAGCGTCCGGGCAGGAGTAAATTGTCTAGTCGATGCAATGTCTTTTGCTCTTGCAACCAGGCCAGGCGGCTACCGCTGCCAACCAGAACTAAACGGATACCTTCGTATTGTTCAAGTTTTTTGGCTGTTTCAACCAACGTCTCGAGTGACTGGGCTGTACCTAGGTTACCAGCGAACACAACACAGAAATTCTGCTCCAGCTCTACTAATAAATCTGCGGGGAGCTGTGCCACTGCCGAAGATAGCGCCTCTACGTCTATTGAATTGGGGTAATAAACAATCTTCTCCCGCCGCGTATACCGCGCAATCGGCTCGACGAACGCTTTGGATTGAACCAGCAGCGTGTCGCAGTTAGCGTATATGGCTTTCACCAACTGGCCAATTCCTTTGAGGAGATAAGGTTGTTTAACAAAACCAGTGGCTGACAGGCTTTCTGGCCACAGATCTTGAACCCAGACAGCAAGATGAGCTTTCTTGAGCCATTTGAGTGGGATGGCCGGAATCACTTGGGTAATGGGAGAGGGAGCGAAAACCAATATGGCGTCGAACTCCCGGTTCCTGAGCAACCATGGGCAAAAGACGAGCCCCGAGATAACAAACGAAAGGTAATTGAAAATCAGGTTTTTCGCGCCGCCTTTACCTCGCGGCCAAAGCGGGACCCGCAAAAGCTCCACGCCCCCCTCGAACAAGTCGTGCTGAACTCCACCGGCCTGATACCCCGAAAAAATCTGTCCGTCAGGATAATTTGGCTTTCCTGTTACAACCAGGACCTCATGGCCCTGCTTGACCAGCTCTCGCACGACGTCACTAATAATGAAACTCTCAGGCCAAAAGTATTGGGTAACAAGCAGTATCCTCACAGAGCACCGACCAGGTATTTTAATAAAATACGTTTATTTATTGTTTTCCGACCAAACAGAAGAATTGCTCGGGACATAATACTTATAGCTCAATTATCCAAGCGCTTCAGCGCTTGCGTGTAGATTTCCAAATATTTGCCAACCATTGCATTGATCGAAAAAATTTCTTTGGCTTTTTTCTTTGCTAACCCTTGCTGATTGGTACCCGCCCTAATCTCATCTATTATTGTAAGCAGGCCTTCGATATCATCCAACTTAAAGAAGGCAACCTCAGATCCATCAAACATCTCGCGGAAAACAGGAATATCTGAACAAATAAGTACTGCATCTGATAAAGCCGCTTCAACTAGCGAAATACCAAACCCTTCACGTCGGGAAGGGATAATATACGCATCAAAATATTGATTATACGCGTACGCATAAACTGTGAATGGTATAAAAATGCAACGCAATTCAACGTCTAGTTCCTTAGCAAGCGACATTAACGACTCGGTCTCTGGCCCAGAGCCTATAATAACCGCACCTAGCTCTTTGCTTCGGTGTACAAGCCGAACAATTTGATCCAGCCCTTTACCCTTAGTCTGATTACAATAGGTGCCCAACACAAAAAGATTATTTTGTTTAAGCAATGCTGCAGCATTGACAACTTTCGCATCCAACTGCATGAGGGATACATCGGCTAAAGCCACACCATTATATACAAACTCGACAGTAGAGCCGGGCAACAGCTTCTTATAATAATTAGCTGCATCACGTGTTAAACAAACAACTCTGTCCTGTTTTCGCCACGCCCACAACCAAAGCCGAGTAACAAAAAATGAAGCTAGTTTGCCGTGATAGTTTTCAAGCTCCTCTTTAACATAATTATGCACTGTAGAAACACACACACACTTTATTCGCTTACGATTAACAGCAACATATAGGTCCGGGCGCAAATTATGGGAGTGCAACACGTCGTACTTGGAAAAATCTATCTTATCAAAAAAGTTAACTTTAAATACAGCGCACCCAATAGGCGCCGGGCGCTCCACCAGATCGTCAAAATAAAGAATATCGACTTCGTGCCCTGCAGATACCAAACCATCAGCGATATTAAATGCAACTGTTATCGTGGCTGAACGACTAAGCGAAGGTAACAAAACAGCGATTTTCACAAGCCCACCCTAGTCAATAGCAAAATTAAAAACAATATTCATTTGTACCGCATTAACGAAGTACATGACGACAGTATGCGCTTTATTGAATAGCCACTTATAACAGTCACGAAAGACAATGCGAATGCCTTGAGTAAGCGTCTCGTCCCTACCGAAACACGGCCCGACCTAAGATGCAGGCAGCCCGAAAATATATATGCTGACGCTAGAAAGCGATTATATCGAAAGCCTTCTACAGCCCCAGACTTTTTAAGCGATACTGCCACATTAATCGACTCGTCAGCTTTGACAGAATCTGAGACAGCATGAGTTGTTGAATTGGCGTGAACTCTAAATGAAGCAAGAACTTCATCATGAAACACAAAATTTGCCTTGTTAATCAGCCGAAGCCAAAATTCAAAATCCGGTATTTGCCTGATGTCAGTGCGCCAACCACCCGAGCGATCAAATAGACCTCTTGAAAAAATTGCACCTGGACCCACAGGACAATAAAACCGCTCAACAATACTGTGCTTGTCAGTAAAAAGTGGGCTTACATTCTTTATTGGCGCACCTTTAAAATCAATCAACTTGTACTTCGGATATATGACCAAGTCCCCGTTAAATCTCTCCGCCTCATCCAGCAGAATTCTAATAGCGTTTCTATCCAAAAGATCGTCAGCACTTAAGTAAGACAAGTACTTTCCAGTAGCTTTACTCCAGCCGAAATTTAGTGCATCGGACTGTCCGCCGTTGGCCTTACTGAAAACAGTAATCCTGTTTGAGAACTCATTACAGACTTCGACGGTACGATCTATTGAGCCATCATCAACGACGATGCACTCAACATGCTCGTAACTTTGATCAAGTATGGACACTAAAGTATCACGGATATATTGCTCTCCGTTATATACAGGCACGACTATGGTCACAACGACAGGTGAAATCATATTCTAATCACTATATCGATTAAACTGCTCAAGTTGGTCTTGACTCATATTATCATAAGGAATTGACTGCCAATCATAAACCAAGTCCATACGCGTATTATTTTTAATCGCCAAGTTAGCAAAAAGCAAAATGTATATAAAAACAAAACCACAGCGCACGACCAAGCTTCTATTAGACTTGAATATCGCCGCTACTATAAATGGATACACACTGGTATAAAACTCGAGCACCCTCAAAGGAATAATAGGTACGAAGAAGAATAACAAGTAAAAACTCACACCGAAAAGAACAGCTTTAATACATAAACGATCAAATCCAACAATTTCGCTATCCTTCTGTCTCATGGCGAACAACGCTGTTAACAGCATGACGATTGCATATAGATTTAGTTGCTTAGCGGTCAACGATTCAGACCCCATTGCCGCTAAATAGACATCAATCCTTTCAAAACCAAACCGCATGAGTGGAATTGAAGTACTTGCAGCAACAAGATAACCAAGCACCGCTGAAAAGCACACCACTACCACCAGGGTTTTTATTTTAATGAGCTTCAGAAGCGGTATAACTAACGCCAGAACGGAGGAGACATGAAAAAACGTGGCCAATGCCAGCAATAGAGCTGCATGAACCCTTTTCCCGGATGAGTACTCGGAAAGCGACCACCAGCATATTGCGATTGCCATGGATGCTCTTAGCTGCGTCATCTCTCCTAAAAAAAACCCGTAACAGGCATAGCTAAATATGGAGACGCCAACCCATGCGGAATGCTTATAAAATAATTTGAACTTAATAATAATACTTAAAGTTACATAAAGCAGGATAACCGCCTCAAATGCGTAATCTCCTAACAACTTGCCTGCCGCGAGAGAAACAAGCGAAAAACTTTTTTCGAAACTACCCTCTGCACAATTTGACTCTATCGCACACAAAAAATATTTTTGATACCCGTAGTAATCCCAAGAACCTTCTTTTGTAAAAAAAGAAAACAATATGAAGGCTATCGCCACTACAAAAACGATATCGAGCTTTGATCGTCGAACAAATGAAAGCAGCGATGCAATCAAAATAAATACTATATACTGCACTTAGAACTCTCTGTCTTTCTAACAAATTCTTTATATTCACGAAAAGCAACAAGAGCAACACACAAACCCACCATTGCCACTACAATTATTCGTGTACTTATGCTTTCAATAATGCCAGAGCCAAAAGCAATTGCAGTTACTAACACGCAAATATAAATGCGAGCGCCAGTGAACGACTTTAAAGACCATTTCTGCAAATATATACAGGCGCCAAACATTAGCGCCGTATCAACTATCATTCTAATCAACCAAGCAATAGCCGCCCCCAACAAGCCGAACTCTGATGTCATAAACCAAACCATTATGATAAAAAAGGGAAATTGAAGACAATGTATCAGCGCTGTTACCCGCGGAGAGCCTGCGCTTTGTATCAATGTGTATGGAATATGCGCCAGGCAATTTATAAGTATGCCAAACGTGAAGATTTGCATGATAATGGAGCTTTCAACAGCGAAGCGTTCTCCAACCCATAAGTTTAGAATCTCAGGTGTAAAATTAAAAATAAATGCCGTTATGGGCAACATAACCAAAAATAAATAATATATCGCCCTAGAGAACATATCCCTTACCTGACTGCCATCTACTGCAATTTGTGCAGCAAAGGCCGGGAAGAGAACAGCCGTTAGAGCTCCAGGCACAATCCATAATCTTAAGATAATTTCCTGCGGAGTAGTGTAATAAGCAACGGCGGCCGCTGAAACGACGCCACCTATAATGAAACGGTCCACATACCCCATAAAAGGACTGATCACGTTACTCAGTGTCATCCACCCTCCCGATATACAAAGAGGCCTCAAGTAATCTTTACTAATTTTGAGTTTGCCATGGGAGTCAGGAAGAACACGCCACGCAAACCAGGCATGTACTAGACATGCTGCGATACGGCCGAACGCTAAAACGCCGGTAATCATATCCAGTCGGGTCGAGCCATAAAGTAATACGCAAACAGGACCTAAAAAGGTGAATAGCCCCATTGGCAATCGAATCAAATTTATAATACCAAACGCATTTTTCGCCTCTAGAATTCCTCGAAAGCCAGAGGTTAAGACTATGGCCGGCATGGCAAACGCCATAATCAGAACTGCGTTAATAGCCTCCTGCCGGTCAGGTACCGACTGTATTAGCCCGACGCCCCAAGGCGCTAATAAAAACATTACACCACCAGCGACCACGCCCAGCGCCGCCATTAAAACCGTAGCAGTTGCTACTAACGCCCCCACTTTCTTACTGTCGCCTTCAGTAAGAGCGACGGCCAGTAACTGTGTCAGCGCACGCCCCAATCCTAGGTCAAATAACCCAAAATAACTAACCACGGCCCATATCAAAGTCAACAGGCCAAATCGGGCGGCACCTAACTCGCTTATAAGAATAGGTATACAAAACACGGCTACAATCAGAGGCAGACCGAGACCTAACAGGTTATATATGGTGTGCCTTGCAAATTTCATATCAAACCCGTTGTTTTAGTCACGTTACCTAAACCGCCGCACAATAATTTAAATCAACTATTAATTTGAAAACCTAAACGTCTGGCTTGTGCACAGAAAAGACTGAAATTAACGCTCACCAGTTTGTACTTCATGTTTGCGCCGCCGAATCGCGGCTCGAAATAATGCAACCAGACCAGCTAGCCCTCCACCCACTGTGATTCCGATCATCACGATATTTGCTTTTTGTGGTTTGACGGGGTTTTCAGATACCTCAGCAGCGCTATCCAGCGTGAATAACTGCACGAACTCCGGGATCGGATCGACCAGATTCAGCATGGCTATCTTCTGTTGAATGTCACGAAGTTCGCTTATAAAAGGATCATCATTTTCGCGAGCCTTAAGCAACGCAAGTTCGGCCCCAATTGCCTTTATTCCGTTAAGGAAAAGCATACTTCCATCGGAGACCTGAGCCGAGCCGGAAGAGCCGACTGATATCTGGGTGCGTCCACCCGTCACCTCGGGGCTTTGCAGCCCTATTGCTTCTGCGACCTTCAATGCTTCTTCCAACCGCGCGACTCTATCAAGCCGTTCAGCTTTCGCCGTCATGCGGAGAGCGTGAATGTGCTCTTCAAACGCCCGGAGCTTGTTCGCTACCTGCGCACGCGTGTCCAGCTCCAAGTCACGGATAGAGCGTTTTGAAACCTCGGCTACGAAATCATTGGCAAACTTTGCCGCTAACTCAGGATCGCTCAAATGGACTCGGACCACGTAATTATCTGGATTATTGCGCGCATCAGGCAGGTTAACCCTTAACACTCCACCCATACGTTCCATGAGGTTATCGCGTGTCCCGGTGATGCCCAACTGTTCGAGATACGGTCTGTAGCGCTCTTCAAAAAACCACCGCCGGCTGGTCTGTGAATTTAGATTGCGGGTAAAGATCGAATAGGCTTCTTTGATATCTAATTCGTCGATTTCAGCTCTTTCCCTGCCCAAATTGACCGGAGCGATATCAGCTGCACGGGGCGGTATAACGCTAACAGTTGACTGATAAACCGGCGTTGCAAGAAACGCATAACCAACCGCGATCAGCATAACTGCGACTGTAATGACTGCGATCAGGTACTTTTGTTGCCATAAATCCTGAGCCACGTCTAATAAATCGAGTTCATCATTACTACTGTGTGGCGGCGTTTTCTTGATGGTCGTCACATTGGCTCCGATATGGTTGCAATAAATTATTCGTTCACAAGTACGCTACCGCCCCAAGATTAATTGTCTGATTCTTGAAAACGGACATAACTGTGCGGTCATCCACCCGCACGTGGCGACCAAGGTGCGATCCACTTCAGCTTATTTCACTATAGCGGATCACCTTGGCTTAACCCAAAATTCTGGCGGTCAATGGCCGACTGACTTTGTATGGATGAATCGGGTGCAGATCGATAGGCGAGCGCCGTATGGAATGTCCTTTTCCGTTAGATCTTGTGTTAAGGCATGCAGCATGAAAGTAGGCATGCGTGGTGAAGTGCATCAGGGGGCGATTCTAACGACCGTGTACCAGCGACACAAGGACAGACGTGGCGTTTTTACGACTAAAGAATGACAACTTCGTGACGTTGCATTGTGCAGGAGATTTAATGGCACTATGGCTTAATAGGACGGAAATTGATCGATTATTGACGCTCTGATTATCCGTCCATGAAACGTGCCCCTCCTTCCCCTTCGTCAATGACCAAAATCATTTCCCCTTCCAACTCTCGGATTCGCGAAAACTTCGGGTTATGATTCGCCCCTATGAAAACTCTCAATCGCTCCAGACAGCTAAGACTCCCCTCCAAGCCCCGCATAATCATCGCTTCCATGCTCCAACGGATTGGGGGCGTATGCGAGTGAGCTTTGCACGCAGATGGGCGCAGTGGCGCCCTGTATTAAAGATTATCTTTTTTGCCGTGTTGCTCCTGGCGCTGTACCTGGGGCTTCGCCCGTCCCCTACCCCAGCCGCCTATAGCTGGGTGAGCGATCTGTATCATGCGGGTGGGCTGTTTGTTTTGATGTTACTGAGCTATCTGAGCTTCCCACGCTGGCGTTGGTGGGCGCGCGGACTAATGATCTTCGCGCTCGGTGTAGGCATCGAATATGTTCAGTCCTTTCATCCGCTGCGCGTAGCTGACTGGTCTGACCTTGGGGCAAATGGGGCGGGCGTATTGAGCGGGTGGGTCGTGATTTTTCTGTTTCGTCAGGGTAGTAAAGGGACGGACGATTGATCTAAGCGGTATGCGGACCTTAGATGGATCCCCGCGTTCGCGAGGATGACAGGAAAGGTGCGCGGATGTCGGGAATGGTGCGGGAATACTGGGCACAGTGCGGGGTGGGTGGAGTACATGACACCCCGCTTTCGCAGGGCATCAATGAGGCAGTAATCAGCTGCGTTTTTTCGGCGGGCCGAATCCGTCTGAGCTGGTCACGACCTGCCCTGCTGGCGCCGCGGGTTTACGCTTTGCAGCCGGTTTGGATTTGGGCCGCTTCTTGCCGTCTTTCTTGTCGTCTTTCTTTTTCTTGCTGCCCACCGGCTTGCCGGATGACTTGGTCTTTTTTGGTCCCTTGTAACTACCGGGTAGCTCCTTGATAGCTCGGCGCTCAAACTGCCGGCGCAAGTAGCGCTCAATGCTCGACATCAAATTCCACTCGTGTGGCGCTACAAGCGAAATAGCGACGCCCTCCGCCCCTGCCCTACCGGTACGGCCAACACGGTGTAAGTAGTCATCGCCACTGCGTGGCATGTCGAAGTTGATCACCAGGTCCAGTTCATCGATATCCAGACCGCGTGCGGCGACGTCGGTAGCGACCAACACGCCGACATGGCCCTGCTTCAAGCGTTCGATGGCCAGTTTTCGGTCTTTCTGATCTTTTTCGCCGTGCAGCACATAAACCCGCAGATCCATGGCTCGCAATACGCCGTTGAGGCGGTCGGCCATGACTCGGGTATTAGTGAACACAATGGCCTTACCGGGGCTCTCGTTGATTAGCAGCCACTTGAGCAGCGCCTCCTTATGCGTCTGGTCGTCGGCGGCGATGACTTGCTGAGTGATCGCTGGGGTGTCGTCTCGGACGGTGCTGAGTTGCAGCAGGCGTGGCGTGCGCTGCACCTCTTCTACGACGCGCTTGAGCGCGGCACTGCCTTTGGTCGCGGAGAACAGCATGGTCTGCCGTTCAGGCGGGCAGGCATTAGCCAGCTTCATGACATCTTCGGTGAAGCCCATATCCAGCATGCGGTCGGCTTCGTCCAGTACCAGCACCTGGATAGAGGACAGGATCAGGCTGTTGGCGGCCAGATGCTCCAGTGCGCGCCCGGGGGTGGCGATGATGATGTCCGGGTTTTTGCGCATTTTCGCTGACTGGACTTTGAAGTCTTCGCCGCCGGTGATCAGCTCGGCTTTGATAAAGGTGAACTTGGCGAAGCGTTGTACTTCGCTGAGGATCTGCCTGGCCAGTTCGCGGGTGGGCAGCAGGATCAATGCACGTGGCTCGAGGGCCTGGCTTTCTTCAGTCATTAACCGTTGCAGCAAAGGCAGCACGAAAGCGCCGGTTTTGCCGCTGCCGGTCTGGGCGATGACGTGCAGATCGTTGCCTTCGATGGCCAGGGGGATGGCGGCTTCCTGGACCTGGGTCGGGGTGTCGAACTTGAGTTCTTCAAGACCTTTGAGCAGACGTTCGTGCAGGGCAAATTCGCTAAACAAGGATGCTTACCTCGGGGGACGGCGGTGATTGGGCTGAATGGTGGGTAGTGTAACACCCTGATGCCGGGGGGAAGGTCAAAATGGGTTCCCGCGTTCGCGGGAATGACGGTGTGGGGGCGGGAATGACGGTGTGGACGGGAATGACGGTGTGGGACGGGAATGACGGTGTGGCGCAGTAACGGCCCAGGTGGAGGACGGGAAGCCGTTATGATTTTCCGTTTGGGCTGCGATGTGTGGTTTGTGCGTTGGTTGTTGAGCCGGTCACATAGGTAACACCGCAAACCGGCCACATAGGTAACACCTATGCTGGCCGTATCACCCGCCCGCGGCGCTCATCAACAACGCCCAGACAGACTCCGCCAAAATACAATTGCCAACGATCAAACTCCAGCGGCTCCAGCCCAATATATTCCCCAACCAACTGGCGGGTTGTGTAAATCGGTTCGCCGTGCAACTTGATATAGCCGCCGTGTTTTACCTTTCTCACTGCGTATCCAGATGGATATTCGATCTCAGGTATGACCTCAGGGAACGCCCGTGGTGAATAGCTATGAACATCTACCGGACAGACTCCTAGACCAAGGCTCTGGTGTGGTCTCTCGTAGTTATGTTCCCGCACGAACTGATCAAACGCCCTTTGCTGAGCCTGCATATCTTGCCTCGGTGGCTTGGCAGTAGCTGCTTTCAGCGTGCGATGCATGCGCTCATGACGACCATTTTGCTGCGGTTTTCCTGAAGCGATCCGTTCAGGGTAAATACCGAGTTTGATCAGCCAGATCGATAACGGGGTAAGCCCGCCCAAGCTGCTCATAGCGAACGGCCAGCCGTTATCTGTGCGTATCGCACGCGGCAGTCCATAGTCGCGGAAAGCTTGTTGATACAACGCGATAGAAGGCTCAAGCTTAGGGCTTGTAAGGCCTTGGCAGGTGATTAGCAAACGACTGTAATTATCTGAAATGGTCAGCGGATAGCAGAGCTGGCCGTTGCCCAGGCGAAACTGGCCTTTGAAATCGGCACTCCACACTTCATTTGGACCTGACGCATGGCTTAACGGGTGCGTTTGAGGCGGCGTCTTACGACGCGGTCGACGCTGCTTGACCAGCCCATGGGCCTTGAGTATTTCACCCACTGTGCTTGCTGCGGGCCAGTGAGCGGATGGATCCTCACGATAGAGTGCTGATCGGATAGTGACGGGTCCCCAGTCCGGATATTGATTCTTCAGTTCCAGTATCCGAGCAACTACTGCAGCAGCTGTTTGATGGCTCTGGCTATGCCGGGCACGGCTGTCGTCTTCAAGTCCGGTCATCCCCAAGGCTTTGAAGCGGTTAATCCACTTATGCCCGGTTTTGCGTGACACACCGAAGCGTAAACACAGCTCTGTAGTGGTAAATCGGCGGCTGAGCCAAGCCTCGATAAAAGCAGTTCTCTCGCTCATGGTACAGGTCGCTTTCCAGTTCATTGGCCCCTCCTTATCGAGGCCAATACGCTATCACCTGTTACCTATGTGCCCGGTTTGATCTGTAACCCATGTGCCCGGTCAGTACCGGTCAGCTTGGATTCCCGCCTGCGCGGGAATGACGGAGGGGGGGCGGGAATGACGGAGGGGGCGGGAATGGCGGCTTGGGCTGGGGATGACGGTGTGGGATGGGGACGACGGTGTGAGGCGGTGGGAATGGCGGCGTGGGCTGGGTATGACGGTGTGAGGCGATAACAACGGTGGGGATGGGGTGGTGGTATGTAGGGGTAGGTGTCAGGCATAAAAAAAAAGGGGCATCCGAGGATGCCCCTTAAAACCCAAACAATTACTTGAGCAGCACTATGACTTAACGAACACCCGATGCGCGCAGCGCGGCAGGAGTGAACTGGTTGTAGGTCGGTGTGAAGTCAAACTGCGGAGCAGAGACTTCTTCGGTGTACATGCCCAGGGCAATGTAGCGACCAGCCAGCAAGTCATACAGCGTTTCAATAGCGTAGCCTGGCAGTTTGACGTTGTAGTTGAAGGCGATGTGACCTTCACCAACGCGCCACAGGGTGCCACGACCGTCGTAGTGATCAGCCAGGTTGATCATCCACGAATCTTCGTCCATGAAGAAGTTACGCTGAGCGTAAATGTGACGCTGACCGGCTTTCACGTTGCCCTGAACTTCCCACACACGGTGAAGCTCGAAGCGGGTGTGCTCGGGGTTGATGTGGCCAGCTTTCAGCACGTCGTCATACTTCACTTCGCGCTGGGTCATCTTGTAGCTGTTGTACGGTACGTAGATTTCCTTCTTGCCAACCAGTTTCCAGTCATAACGGTCAGGTGCACCGTTGTACATGGCGAAGTTGTCAGAAGTACGCATACCGTCCGAAGCAGTACCTGGGCCGTCATACGCTACCTGAGGTGCGCGACGTACGCGACGCTGACCGGCGTTGTAAACCCACGCCATGCGCGGCTCTTTCAACTGATCCAGTGTGTCGTGTACCAGCAGTACGTTACCCGCCAGACGTGAAGGCGCATTTACACGCTGCTTGAAGAACAACAGGGTGTTAGGAATGGTCGACTCGTCGACGTCATCCATTTGCTGTGGGTAGCCTACTTCCTCTTCCAGCTTGATGAGGGTGTAGGAGCCATTGGTTTGCGGCATTGCTTGCATGTACCAACGCTTGGTGTTGATGCGATACCGAGTGTTGTGGTTCCAGACTACTTCCGCACCCGATTTTGGAATCGGGAAAGCAAAGGTGCCGTGGGAGAAGTTGTCGATACCGTCGCCGCCGTTAACCAGCTTGGCCTCGCCTGCAGTGGCCTTGACCTGGTCATACACGGACTGCGGATAGCCCACAGTACGGTGCGACTTGTAGACCGGCATCTGGAAAGTTTCCGGATAACGTTCAAACAAGGCGATTTGGCCAGGGGTCAGGTTTTCACTGTGCTCCTGATAGTTTTGTGCAGTGATGACAAACTCGGGCTGCTCGTCCGGAAACGGGTTGCTAGAGAAGTTATCGCCCAATTTGCTGCCTGCATCCGGGCCGATACCACCGGTCCACTCAGGAATAGTACCAGCAGCGTTGCCGGACTTCTCGGCACCAATCGGGGTCAAAGTGTCGCCCAGGCTATCGATTTCGGCTTGTGTCAGGGTTTGCGCCATAACACCGGATGCCAACAGGCTTAGAGCCAGACCACCAGCACCCAATAGGGTTTTTTGCATACGCATCATATTTTTATTCTCCAGTTGCCAGTCTTAGAAGTTGACGCTGACGCTTGCCGACAGGAAGTCGCGATCTACGTTGGTGTTGTACTTACCATCGAAGAAATCGGTATAGCTCAGGCTGGCGCTGTATTTGTTAGCGAAATCGGCGTTCAAACCGAGGCTTACGGCTTTGGCATTTTCAGTAAAGTTCGGGCCATAACCATCAACGTCGTGTGACCAGGTCACGCTTGGGCTCAGGTTGATACCAGCGAACACGTTGCTGTAATCCAGAGCAGCGCGCAGGCGGTAGCCAGAGGACCATTCGGTGTAGAAGCCATCGTTTTCACACCAGCTTTCTGCGTTGGGTGAACCACCGACCGGGGTGCCCTGGAAGGACGAACACTGGCCAGCTACTACACCCGGAGGACCTTCGTCACCTTCAACGTAGGGGCTTTGGCCAAACAGTGAGTCACGACCAAACTTGGTAGTGTCGCCCAGACCACCGATGTAGTTCACACCAGCTTCACCCACCAACGACAAACGGCTTGCGCCAAGTACGCGTTCGATAAAGTGAATGGCGGTAACCTGCGCCTGGTAGAACTCCTTACGTACGTAACCGGGAACTTCGTCGCCAATACTGCCCAGGCCCAAAGCCAATCCACGGTGCGTGTTGTCCTGACCAGTGGCCGGGTTGACCAGTGCCATACGGCTTTGGTCACCGGTGCTGATCTGCATTGGCATGTTTGGACGGTAGCTGACCTCACCGCTCAGCGCAGTACCACCAACGTTGGTAGCAAAGCTCACGCCGTACAGGCGAATGTCTTCAGGATATTCGAAGAAATAACCTGCTGGACCAGAGCCTTGACCATCGTAACCGGCAATCGGGGTACCCGCACCCGGTGGAAGACCAACAACGCTGGAGTAGAACGGAGCGCGGCTATGGTAGTTCATGGCATAGAAGCCGAACTCGGTATCATTCAGAGCCGCCGCGTAATAACGGAATGCCACACCAAATTGACCGCTGTCACTCGCATCTTCATCTTTCTTGGCACGAACAATGGTTAGAGCCGATGGCTGCTCACCTTGAGGATTATCCACGCCGGCCACTACCAGACGATCGTTACAACCTGTCGCCAGGGTGTCTGAACCGTAGAAAGTACCGCAGTTGTCGATCGCGAATGGAGCCCATTTCAACTGGTAGAAAGCTTCCATGGACAGGTTGTCTGTCAGGCCCTGGGAGATGTACAACATCTCGACAGGCAGCAGACCTTCCTTGATTTCCGCGCCTGGGCGACGGAAAGCGGCTACGTCAACAGGGTTGATCGAGTTGATGGAGTTCTGGATGAAAGTACTTTCACCCCAGCTCACCACCTGACGACCCAAACGGACGTTACCTGGGTTAGTACCGATGGTGTAGTTGTGATAAACGAAAGCATCGAGCAAAGCAGTGCCCGCGCCTTTTACCAACGGTGGGCGGCCGGAATCGTCGATATCATAGAAACGCTGGCTGCCGTCTTTGGTTTCAAAGTCGTACCAGTACTTGCCACGGAAGAACGCGCCCGAGTCGCCGTAGCTCAGTTCAAGGTCATGAACACCACGGAAAATTTTGGAGAAAACGTCACCGGCTTCGTAGTTCTGACGGCCGTCATCTGACGTCCTGGCTGCAGCCTCGCCGCCATTGGCAACACCAATGAAGCGCTTGTCAGCACTCTGGGTCGACATGCTGGCGCCTACCGAAAGCTGGGAGTCAAATTGGGCTTGAACATCACCGATATTGAAACTTACTGCGTTAGCTGAACCAGCGAAGCTGGCTAGTCCGATGGCCAGCGGCAATGCCGCGAGGGACCAAGCATGCATTTTTTTTGTCATTGTGCTGCTCCGTTAGATTGAATCATGGACACCAGCAGGCCGGGAGGCGTCTGGCATCGGGGATAAGTCTGTCACGGAGAATGATTTTGATTTGTCCGAAAAGGACGAATGCTTTGACCGTGTAGGACATTCATAAGCTGAATGGCCACTATCTAGTAGCCGCAATTATCTGTTGCGCGGTTTTGCATAATAGGCTGATTTGAATTATGTTGTCTTCAAGCGAGACAGATTTCCGCACTCAATAAAAAGAATAAATACAGAGAGAGTTCTGCCACATGAACCAGATACTCTATCCGCTGCCCTGTGCGCGGTTGCAAGAAAGAGCTTTTTGGGCCCAGGGAATCGGCCAGACGCTGAAAGAATACGGTAAGTCAGTCGGCGATCTACCCGCTGAACTTCAGGCTTTTTGCTCACCCGCCGACCTTAGCATGTCAAAAATCAGCCAGACCGATATGAACCGGCTTTGGCATGCTGCAGCTCAGCTTTCCCAGGATGATTGCTTTGGCCTGAGAATGGGTGAGGTGTACTGCTCCAATACGCTCAAGGTATTGGCCCTAGCGGCCATTTCCAGCGAGACGATTGGCCAGGCAGTGCAACGCATCATTCGTTACTTCCCGGTTTTCAGCACCCAGGTGCAAATCTATTCGGTTGAAGACGACCAGCACATCACGGTTTATTTCCAACCCAAGGGCTCGCCCCACCCCCTGCATATGGAAGCACTGGTCGCCCACTGCCGCAACATCTGGCAGGCGCTGGAAACCGGGACCATACCTCTGGTGCTGGAAACGCGTCTGATTGCGGACCATGAAAAAACCCGATCGCATTGCGAGCAACTTTTCGGCAAGCGTGTGCGCCTGGGCGCCAAGCGCATTGCAGTGCGCCTGAATCGGCAAGCGATGGCCACTCCCCTGCCGAGTGCGGATGCGTTTCTGCGCAAACGCCTGGATGCTTCGCTGGAAGATATGCTTAACGAAATGCCCAACGTTGATTTCGCCGAACAGGTGAAGCAGCGTATTCGGGTTCTGGTGGCTGAACGTGAGGTCTCTGAAGAGCTGGTAGCGACACCTTTCAATATGAGCCCGCGGCACCTGCGCCGTAAGCTCAGCGAAACCAAAACTACCTATGAAAAGCTGTTGGATGAAGTGCGTATGGAGCTGGCGATTCGGCTGATTCAGGATGGCAAGTTGAATCTGGGGCGTATTGCCTTCGAACTGGGCTTCCTGGATCCGAGCAGCTTCACACGGGCATTTCGTCGCTGGACCAATATGAGCCCGACCGCGTTCCGTGATCAGTTTCGGCAGAGTGAGAGCACGGCGCTTTAACTACGTAGGTGGAGTACCCCGAAAACCGTCAAGGTCAAAATGGATTCCCGCGTTCGCGGGAATGACGAGGTGGGTGTGGGAATGACGGGATGGGTATGGGTATGACTGGGTTGGGCGTGGTGATAAGACCGGGGAAGGTATAGATCTATCGTTTAGGGGTAGTCTGGTGGTGTAGGCGACTCCGCTTGGATTCCCGCCTGCGCGGGAATGACGGTGAGGAGGCGGGAAAGACGGTGGGAAGCGGGAATGGTTTTGGGGAGGCGGGAATGATTGTGGGGAGGCGGGAATGACGGTGCGGCGCGGCGCGAAAATGACGCTGGAGGAGTGGGAATAACGGTGGAGTGGGAATAAAAAAAGGAGCCCTAGGGCTCCTTTTTTTGTGATTACCCGAAGGTGATCAGATCAACGCACGCCAGAGGCCCGCAGGGCTGCCGGAGTGAATTGGTTGTAGCTGGGGTTGTAGTCGAAATCAGGGGCGGAAGCCTCTTCAGTGTACATGCCCAGGGCGATGTACCGACCAGCCAGCAGGTCATACAGGGTTTCAATGGTGTAACCCGGAATCTTCTCTTTGTAGTTGTAGGCCAGGTGACCTTCACCTACGCGCCACAATGTGCCGCGGCCGTCATAGTGATCAGCCAGAGTGATCATCCAGGTGTCTTCGTCCATAAAGAAGTTACGCTGAGCGTAAATATGGCGCTGACCATCCTTGACCTTACCCTGCACTTCCCATACGCGGTGAAGCTCGAAACGGGTGTGCTCAGGATTGATGTGACCCGCTTTCAGTACATCCTCATACTTCACATCACGGCTGGCCATCTTGCCGCTGTTGTAAGGAATGTAGACTTCCTTCTTGCCTACCAACTCCCAGTTGTAACGGTCAGGTGCACCGTTATACATGGAGAAGTTATCGGAAGTACGCATGCCGTCAGAGGCGGTACCTGGACCGTCATAGGCTACCTGCGGTGCGCGACGTACGCGACGCTGGCCAGCGTTGTAAACCCACGCCATACGTGGCTCTTTCAGCTGATCCAGGGAGTCGTGTACCAGCAGCACGTTACCCGCCAGACGCGACGGTGCGTTTACACGCTGCTTGAAGTACAACAGGGTGTTAGGCACGGTGGAGGCGTCCACATCGTCCATCTGCGCAGGGTAGCCTACTTCCTCTTCCATCTTGATCAGCGTGTAGGAGCCATTGGCCTGCGGCATGGCCTGCATGTACAAACGCTTGACGTTCAGACGGTGACGGGTGTTGTGGTTCCAGACCACTTCAGCGCCAGACTTGGGAATCGGGAAGGCGAATGTACCGTGAGAGAAGTTCTCGATACCGTCGCCGCCATTGACCAGCTTGGCCTGGCCAGCGGTTTCCTTGACCTGGTCATAGACTTCCTGCGGGTAACCCACAGTACGATGGCTCTTGTAGATCGGCATCTGGAACGTTTCCGGATAGCGTTCAAACAAGGCGATCTGGCCTGGGGTCAGGTTCTCGTTGTGCTCCTGGTAGTTCTGAGCGGTGATAACAAACTCAGGCTGCTCATCAGCAAAGGGGTCTTCCTGAAAACCGTCTGCCAGGGACTGACCTGCGTCAGTTCCCAGGCCACCAGTCCACTCGGGAATAGTGCCTGCAGCGTTGCCGGCTTTCTCGGCGCCGATTGGAGTCAGGGTGTTACCCAGGCTGTTGATTTCTTCTTGCGTCAGGCTCTGGGCCATAACGCTGGACGCCAGCAGGCTTAACGCCAGACCACCAGCACCCAATAGAGTTTTTTGCATACGGATCATTATTTTTATCTCCTGTTGCCTGTTTAGAAGTTCATACCAACGCTGACGGCGGCAAAGTCGCGATCAACCAGGGTGTTGTACTTGCCATCAAAGAAGTTGGTGTAGCTCAGGCTGGCGTTGTACTTGTTGGCGTAATCGGCTGCGAGGCCGAGGCTGACAGACTTGGCATCTTCTTGGAAGCTTGGGCCATAACCTTCAACGTCATGTGACCAGGCGACGCTTGGGCTCAAGTTGACACCGGCAAAGACGTTGCTGTATTCCAGAGCGGCGCGTGCGCGATAGCCCCAGGAGAAGTCAGTGTAAAAGCCGTCGGTCTCACACCAGCTATTTGCTTTTGAGCTGTTGGCTGCATCCGCTTGGGAAGAGCAGCTGCCATCGGCAAATGGGCTTTGACCGAACAGTGAATCACGACCGTACTTGGTCTCGCCCGGAGCACTGCTGATGCCACCAATATGCGCTGCACCAATCTCACCTACGAGTGACAGACGGCTAGCACCCAGAACGCGATCAATGAAGTGAACAGCAGTCATTTGAGCCTGGACATATTCCTTGCGGTCATAGCCCTGGATGTAATCGCCGGCGCTGTACACCACATCACGATGGATGTTGTTGGAGTTCAACAGTGCGTTACGGCTCATGTCGCCGGTGTTGATCTGCATCGGCATATTGGGACGGTAGCTGATTTCGCCGGCCAGAGTTGCCGGGCCAACCATGGTCTGGAAGCTCATGCCATAAAGACGGATATCTTCCGGGTATTCAAAGAAATAACCGGCGGCACCCTGGGCGCCATCAATACCCTGGACCGGACCGCCCTGACCCGTCAAAAGACCGGCAAAACGGTTGGAGTAGTTTGGCGAGCGGCTATGGTAGTTCATAGCGTAGAAGCCGAACTCTGTATCGTTCAGCGCCGCTGCGTAATAACGCATCGCTACACCGAACTGACCATCGTCACGGGCGTCCTTATCTTTCTCTGAACGCACAATATAGTTGGCGATGCCGGGTACGCCGAACCCACCAGTAAGTGCGTCACCCTGTGGAAAATCGCTTTGATTCACGACCAGACGGTCAGTACAGCCCTTCGCAACAGTATCGCTACCAAAGAAGGTGCCACAGTTATCAACAACGGTAGGTGCCCATTTCAGCTGATAGAAGGCTTCCATGGTCAGGTTTTCGGTCAAACCCTGAGAGAAATACAACATCTCTACCGGGATCAGACCTTCCTTGATTTCCGCGCCAGGGCGGCGGAATGCTGAGACGTCTACCGGGTTGATGGAGTTGATTGAGTTCTGAATAAAGGTACTTTCACCCCAGCTCACAACCTGACGACCCAAACGCACGTTGCCTGGGTTATTGCCGATGGAGTAGTTGTGATAAACGAACGCGTCCAGCAGTTCTACGCCGGAACCTTTTTGCAACGGGTTACGACCGGAATCGTCGATATCATAGAAACGCTGGCTGCCGTCTTTGGTTTCAAAGTCGTACCAGTAGTTGCCACGGAAGAACGCACCGGAGTCGCCGTAACGCAGCTCAAGATCATGCGAACCTTTGAAAATCTTGGAGAAGATATCGCCGCTTTCATAGTTCAGACGGCCGTCATCTGAAGTACGAGCTACGGCCTGCCCACCTTGGTTCACACCATCGATAGAAGTGCCGTAATGGATGAATCGCTTGTCCGCATCAGTGGTCGACATGCTGGCGCCAATCGACATCTGCGAATCAAACTGACCCTGTATTTCGCCGATATTAAAGTTAGCTGCGTTTGCAGAACCTGTGAAACTGGCCAGGCCGATAGCCAGTGGCAAGGCCGCGAGCGACCAAGCATGCATTTTTTTTGTCATTGTGCTGCTCCGTTTGGGTGACGTGAACCTGTGTATCTGAAGACACGTTCAGGACAGCGGCAGTCTGGCACGCACTCCACAGTCAAGACTTGTCCCAGAAGGCCAATTTAATTAACTTTTCCGGCCATTCAGGACATGAATTCGCATTATGGTTATGCTGCCAGTTGGAGATACGGAGAGCCGCGGACAAACTCTGTTACATGAGGTTGCCTGCACACAATGCATCAGAGCGTCTATTCCGGCATTATCCCCCTGGCTTTCAATATTATCTTGCGCAATGTGGGTGGTGCGCAGGTAGATACCGAATGTTGCGTCAGCGCTCTCACCCAAATGGGTGATAAACAACCTTCACACAATCGCCTGCTGTATTATGTATCGCACTGCGAAATCCCGTTTCATGAATTATCAGAGCTTTCCGTCGAAAGGGTTTTTGGCGGCTCGCAACAATACAACGTCCTATAAAAGGTCGGATCCTGACATGTGCCAGGTAGTCAATGAAGACTGAAGGTTTCAAAGCGGCAACCGGCTCGCGGCTTGGCGAACGGATTTTCTGGGTCCCCGTGATCAATCAGGCGTTAAAGCAGTACGAGCGCAGCCTGGAACACTCGAACCTGATACAAAACCTGCTCGGTAGCAGTCAACCGGGCAGTGGCTTTATAGATCAGGCTTCCTGCTCTTTGCTCTGGGATGAAGCTGCCCGACTATCCGACGACCCGTTTTTTGGGCTGCGGTTACATCGCCTGTTCTGCCCAACACCGTTGAATGCTATTGCACTCACTGCCCAGGCCTGCCCAAATCTGGGGGCCGCGGTGAATAATATGACGCGCTTCTTTTCCATCGTCAGCACGCAGGTGAAGCTTGAAGTGCGAGCGCTGGATGACCTGGTCGAGATCGTTCTCAAGCCTCAAGGCTCGCCTCATATACAACATTTCGAGGCTCTGACCGGCTATATGAGCAAGCTGCTCAACCAGTTGGATCTGGACGATGAGGGACTGTTAAAGAGCGTGACGCTGTGCCGGCCGGATCTGGACCCAGAGTTTTACGCTCGGGTCCTGGATGTGCCGTCCGTCAGTGTGGGCGAGCACTACAGCTTGCAGCTGGAACGCCGCCTGATGGACAAGCCACTGGCGACTGCCGACAACTTTCTGCTGCCGCGTTTCACCGAAGCCATGCAGGACCTGCTGGCCACTATGCCCAGCCAGGATCTGGTTGAACAGGTAAAGCGCCGCATTCATATTTTGCTCGGCTCTGGCGACATGTCCGAGGACCGGGTGGCCGGGCCGATGAACATCAGCCCGCGCCATTTGCGCCGTAAATTGAGCCAGGAAGGCACTTCGTACGAGCAGTTGGTTGACGAAGTGCGGCGTGAATCAGCCATTCGCATGATTGGTGAGGGCCAGCTGTCGTTGACCAGTATCGCTTATGAGTTGGGGTTTCTGGATCCCAGTAGTTTTACTCGGGCTTTTCGGCGCTGGACGGATATGAGCCCGACTGCGTTTAAAAGGCAGTTGGGGAAGCCTTAGGTAGATGCGAGTGAGTTCTGAAAGTCAGCATGGATTCCCGCCTGCGCGGGAATGACGGGGGCGGGAATGACGGGGTGGCGGTGGGAGTCGCGGGATTAAGTCGGGAAGCCGGGCCGAGCCTGGGAAGGCTGACCGGGGTAGGGATTGAGGGGTGAGAGAGCTCCCCAGAGGCTCCAATCGTCACCCCTGCCCCACCGCCGTCATTCCCGTCCCCCGTCATTCCCGACCCACTCCGTCATTCCCGCCCCGTCCGTCATTCCCGCGAAGGCGGGAATCCATTCTAGGCTCCAGCAAACTCAGCGCTCAGAACTGACACTAAGCCTGCCCAAACCGCTCGCCCCGCACTACTCCGGCTTCACAAACAACAACGTCATCCGGTCACTTTCACCGATACCCATATACCGGGCGCGGTCTTCAGTGCCACCGCGCAAGGTCGGCGGCAGGCTCCAGACGCCGTGCGGGTGGTCGGCCAGGTCCTGGGGGTTCTGGTTAACCGGGCTGCGGGAGACCAGTTCGAAGCCAGCTTCCAGCGCCAGATCAACAATCAGTTGTTCATCGACATAGCCGGTTTTGACCATCTCCTCCAGCGACGTCCCAGGCCGCGCGCGATGCTCTACCAGGCCGAGCATGCCGCCGGGTTTGAGTACTGCGTACATCTTGGCAAACACTACCTTGGTTTCATCCATTCCATCCGCCAGCCAATTGTGCACATTGCGGAAGGTCACCACTCGGTCGGCCGAGTTGGCTGCAGTGATAGGTTGTTCCGGGTCGTAGTTGAGGGTGGCCATCTCGACGCGGTCATAGACGTTGGCGCGGCTTTGCAGCTTGCGCTCATAGTCGCTGCGGGATTTGGCGAAGTAATCGGGACCGCCTTCCGGATCGAAATGGGCGGCGATCAGCTTGCCGTCCTCGCGCAGCAACGGGGCGAGAATTTCGGTGTACCAACCCGCGCCAGGCCAGATCTCAACGACCGTCTGGTCCGGTGCCAATGCAAAGAAACTGAGCGTTTGCGCCGGGTTACGATGGGCGTCGCGCATGATACTGGAGATGGTCCGCGACGAACTGGCGACTGCCTGGCGGATGACGTCCTGCTCTTCATACTCAAGTACCGGCGGTGCGGTCTCCGAGTCGGGCGCAACCTGCGCATGGGCTGCACAGGCCGCAGCCAGGCAGGCAACTCCAATCAACAAAGGGCGCATGGCCTCTCCTCATGTTGGTAGAAATCTGACATTACCCTAACAGTTGGATACATAAGGGTCATGTTCTTGATGGGTTTTTTCTCGGCGAACTGTAACAATCAACCTTTGCCTGACTCAAATCAGCAAATAGCCAGAGAGGACGCCTACTGTGCGCGATACCCTACCCCTGCTGGACAATCTGTCGTTCCCTGCCATTGCACGCAGCGGGCTGCAAACCCTGCAGGTCAACCTTACCTATACCTGCAATCAACGCTGCCTGCATTGCCATGTGAATGCCGGGCCTACGCGCACCGAAGCAATGAGCGATGCAGTATTGGCCACTCTGTATGACGTTATTGATGCTCATTCGGTTCAAATACTGGACCTGACCGGTGGTGCACCGGAAATGCATCCGCGCTTTCGCGAGATCGTCATGCACGCCAGAGAGCAGGGATTGGAGGTGATCGACCGCTGCAATCTGACCATTCTCAGCGAACCGGGTTATGAAGGTCTAGCCGAGTTTTTGGCAGAGCAGCGGGTGCATGTGTCGGCGTCCCTGCCCTGTTACTCACGCGACAATGTCGACAAACAACGCGGCGATGGCGTGTTTGTGCGCAGCATTCAAGGCCTGCAGATGCTCAACGAATTGGGCTATGGCCAACCTGACTCAGAGCTTGAGCTGAATCTGGTCTACAACCCCCAGGGCCCCAACCTGCCTCCACCCCAGGCCGCTTTGCAGGCAGATTACAAGAGCCACCTGGCGGAAGACTTCGGCATCGTCTTCAATCAATTGCACACCATTACCAACCAACCGATTGCGCGCTTCGGCAGCACTTTGGTGAGCAAGGGTCAGTTCAACGATTATATGGCGCTGCTGAGGGACAGTTTCAGCGAAGCCAACATGGCGGGCTTGATGTGTCGCAGCATGGTCAGCGTCGATTGGCAGGGCTATCTGTATGACTGCGACTTCAACCAGATGCTGGACCTGCCGATGAGCGTGCTGGCCAAGGATCGCAGCCATCTGCGGGATTTGCTCGGCGCGGACCTGGAAAACAACCCGATTGTGACCCGGGATCATTGTTTTGCCTGTACTGCGGGCCAGGGATCGAGTTGCGGTGGGGCTTTGGGCTGAACCCCGTTCGCGGCCAGGCGGCCGCTCCCACCGAGCATGAGTTGAGCTTGACCACTGGTAGGAGCGACGGCCCCGTCGCGAAAGGGTTTATCACTGAACGATCGAGCCCACTCGATTGCCAATAACGCAAAAAACGGCCAAAAGAAGTCGGTTTCAACAACTCATTCAGAAGAGATGGACATGCAAGTAACCAGTTGGATGGGCGCGTTTTTCTGGGGTTTCCTGGTGCTCTACGGCCTGATGATGTATTGCCTTTCACCGCGCACCGTCACGCTCGGCAGCTTCTTCCAGGGTGAAGACAGCCGAGGCCGCAAGGCTTCTCCGTTTCTACTGACCACGAGTATTTTCATCAGTTGGATCTTTGCCAAGTCGGTCACCAATGCGGCCAACCTGGGGGCGGAATATGGCCTGGTCGGCGGCCTGGCCTATGCCACTTACTGGCTGTCTATTCCGCTCTGCGGCCTGGTTATCTACCGCCTGCGGCGGCGCTTCGGCGCGACCGGACTGGTGAGTTTTCTCACCTCGCACTATGGCCGCGCCGCGGCGCTGGCCTTTTCTGCCGCTATTCTGATTCGTCTGTTCAACGAGGTGTGGAGCAATACCGCCGTGGTCGGTGGCTATTATGGCGATACCGGCACCCCGGCCTTTATTGGTTCTGCGCTGCTGTTCACCGCCGTCACCCTCGCGTATAGCCTGCGCGGCGGGCTGCGTAGCTCGATTCTGACCGATGCGGCGCAAGCGGCGATCTTTGTTATTGCGCTGGTCTGGGTGCTGGGCCTGGTCTTACCCCAGCATTCGCCGGCGGAGCTGATGAGCACCAGCCACTGGGCAATGGATGCCGGCGTGGACCTATTGCTGGTCGCCGCACTGCAGATGGTCAGCTACCCGTTTCACGATCCGGTACTGACCGATCGTGGCTTTATTACCGAGGAACGCAGCATGGTCAAGGCATTCACCTTGGCTGGCTTATTGGGCTTTGTGGCGATACTCGCGTTCAGCCTGATTGGTGTGCATGCCGATCTGGTGGGCGTCGGCGTATCGGGCAACGTCCCTGCCGCACTGGCAAAAACCCTGGGCATCGGCGCGTTGCTGGTGATGACCATTGTGATGATCTCCGCCGCGGGCTCGACGCTGGATTCGACCTTTTCCAGCCTGGCCAAGCTGGTCGGCCGCGAACTGCCGGCCATGGCGGGAAAGGATCTGGGCAAAAAGGCCATTGGTATCGGCATGGCGACCATGGTGATCTTCGCCCTGTTCGGCAATCTGCCCATGCTGGCGGGCACCGATATTCTCAAGGCGACGACCATCAGCGGCACCATGGTGATTGGTATAGCGCCTGTGTTCCTGCTGCACGGCCTGGTCACCCCTACCCGCCTGGGGTTTCATCTGAGCTTCTGGACCGGCCTGGCGCTAGGCATAGCGCTAACGCTGGGCTGGATACCGGC
This sequence comes from Halopseudomonas pelagia, assembly GCF_009497895.1. Taxonomy (NCBI): domain Bacteria; kingdom Pseudomonadati; phylum Pseudomonadota; class Gammaproteobacteria; order Pseudomonadales; family Pseudomonadaceae; genus Halopseudomonas; species Halopseudomonas pelagia. Next base: position 3,438,418 of record NZ_CP033116.1, read on the forward strand.
AAGCTGGGCTATCGGTGATGGCAAGTACGCCCTGCTATTGGGTACCAATCTGTATGGCCTGATGCTTTGCACCGCAGGTTACGTTGGCGCCGGACGGCTGAATCGGAGCGTGCCCCATGCAAGCAGGACGTAATTGCCCACTGGATTATCGGCTGCCCGCTGACAGCTTTGCCGGCGAGCCGTTGTTCGACTGCCAGACGCTCTATGTGGTGGGCGGCCTTTACGGCAATTGCCAGGCGCTGCACGCGCTGGAAAAGCGCTTGGCCGCCGAGCCTGGTGCCAGAGCCGTATTCAATGGCGATGCGCACTGGTTCGACCTGGACCCAGACGTATTTGCCGATATCGAAGCGCGCTTGGCAGCGCATACCTTGTTGCGCGGCAATGTTGAGACTGAACTCGGTCGCCCAGGCAATGACGATGCCGGTTGCGGCTGCGCCTACCCGGACAGCGTTGACGATCAAACGGTGGCGCGCTCCAATCAGATCCATGCCCGGCTAACCGGTACCGCAGCGCAATTACCTGGAATGGCTGCACAGTTGGCTGACCGACCTGCAACTGCGCTGGTCAGCGTTGCCGGGCGCCGCATAGCTATTACCCACGGCGATGAGGAGTCGCTGGCAGGCTGGCAATGTGCGCGGACTGCACTGGCCACTGCTGCGCGGCAACAGGCGTTGCAAGCGTGGATGGCGGCCAACCGCCTGAGCGTATTGGCTACCAGCCACACCTGCGCGGCTGCGGCTTTGTGCAAACCAGGCTTTGCAGTGATCAACAATGGCGCCGCCGGCATGCCGAACTTCAATAACGGCCGCTATGGGCTGGTAACGCGCATCGCCACGCAGGCTCACCCCTCGGCGTTATATCGTGCGGAGCTGGACGGATTGGTAATCGAAGCGGTGCCGCTGAACTATAACCACGCGCAGTTTATTGGCGAATTCGACCGCCAATGGCCTGCCGATAGCCCGGCCGCCCTTTCTTACCGAGAGCGAGTAATGCGCGGTGGTGAAGACGCGCCTCAGGCAGCGCTGCTGGGCGGCTTTGCTTTGGCGCAAACCTTGTGCGCGATGGGCGCTATTGATTGATGCTGTCAGAGCTGGGCGCCTGACGCAGAACATCCTGATAGATCTGCTCAGCCGCGACTTTTAAAGCCTGGGCTTGTTCGAGTGTAAGGCTGGTCATGCAGAACAGCTTCAGCGGAATATCGCTGGCTTTTTCACGCAGCGAATGGCCGGCGACGGACAGATCGATCAGCCACTGGCGTTCATCCTCGACGCCCTTGCGGCGGAGGACCAGCTCCTTTTGCTCAAGGCGCTTGAGTATGGGTGTAAGGGTGCCTGAGTCCAGGCGGGTGTCCTCGACTAGTTGCTTGATGGGCACACCGTCATGCTCCCAGAGCGCCAGCATCACCAGGTATTGCGGATAGGTCAGACCCAGCGGCTCAAGTAACGGCCGATAAGCACGCACCATCGCGTTGCTGGCACTGTATAACGAGTGGCAGAGCTGGTTACGCAGCAACAGCTGCATGCTGGGATCAGTAGCGGTTGAAAGCGACAAAGGGGGCTGGGACATAACCGTACTCGGCAAATCAGTGGAGGTTTATTTTGCGCACAAGGTATTGACCCGTCAAGCGGTCACACCTACTATCTTGCGCACAAGATATTCCCCATTACTACTGCATCAAGGAAGTCGCACCATGAAAACCATATTTATCGTCATTGTTGCGCTGGTGATCGCCGGTTTTGCCTTTATTTATTGGCAGAACAGCCAAATTCCCGAGCTGGGTCATCAGGCTGGCCAACTTACGCCGTTGAGCGACAAGCCCAATGGGGTTTCAACCCAAACGGCCGATCCGGCAAAGCTGGTGATGCCCTGGCAGTTCAAAGCGGACCAGGCCACGACCCTGAGTGCGATCAAGGATGCGGTAGCAGCCTATGGCGGCGCCGAGCTGGTAAGCGAAGACGCGGACTACCTGCGCTATGTATTCGTTACCGAGAAAATGCGCTTTCGCGACGATGCCGAGTTCTATCTGGATGCACAGACAAAAGAGGTGCATTTCCGTTCGGCCAGCCGCGCCGGCAAATCGGACCTGGGTCTGAATCGCAAGCGTTACGAGCGCCTGACCGAGCTGTATAACCGCTGAGACCCGACACTGGAGTACCTGGCACCATGAAAGCCGGAAAAATCATCGTTGTTCTGCTGATCGCTGCGCTGGTAGCGAGCTTCTTTGTGTTCGACCTTAACCAGTACTTCAGTCTGGAATGGTTGAAGAGCCAGCAGGAAAACCTCAATGTCCAGGTAGCGGCTAACCCTTATCTGGCGGCGGCGATTTTCTTCGGCGTTTATGTGGTGGTAACGGCTCTGTCGTTACCCGGTGCAGCACTGATGACGCTGGTAGGTGGTGCGCTGTTCGGCCTGGGTTGGGGCTTGCTGCTGGTGTCCTTCGCTTCGGTCACGGGCGCCACGGTGGCGATGATCATCAGCCGCTTTCTGTTGCAAAGCTGGGTGCAGAAACGATTCGGCAAACGCCTGAAGGCGATCAACCAGGGCGTGGACAGCGAAGGCGCGTTCTACCTGTTCGCTCTGCGCCTGGTGCCGGTATTCCCGTTTTTCCTGATTAACCTGGCGATGGGTCTGACGCGGTTGAAGGTCACCACTTTCTGGTGGGTCAGCCAGATCGGTATGCTGCCGGGTACTCTGGTATATGTGAATGCGGGGCGGGAACTGGGCCAACTTGATTCGTTAGGCGGCATTCTCTCTCCAGGCCTGATTGGCGCTTTCGTGTTGCTTGGTGTATTCCCGTTGATCGCGCGCAAGATCCTCGATGTGGTCAAGGCTCGGCGGGTTTACAAAGGCTGGAACAAACCGGAGAGCTTTGATCGCAATCTGGTGGTGATCGGCGCCGGCAGCGGCGGACTGGTCAGCGCTTATATCGCCGCCGCGGTAAAAGCCAATGTCACGCTGATCGAGAAGCACGCGATGGGCGGCGACTGCCTGAACACCGGCTGCGTGCCCTCAAAGGCACTGATTCGCTCGGCCAAACTGGCGGCAGAGGTCAATAAGGCGCATGAGCTGGGGTTCAATACCGCCAGCGCCGAGGTCAACTTTGCGCGGGTGATGGATCGTATCCAGCGGGTGATTAGTGATATTGAGCCGCATGATTCGGTCGAGCGCTACACCGAGCTGGGTGTGGAAGTGATCCAGGGCGAAGCGCGCATTACCAGCCCATGGCAAATCGAGGTCAATGGCCGGGCGCTGACCACGCGCAATATCATTATTGCTGCTGGCGCCAAGCCGCTGATGCCGAACATCCCCGGGCTGGATCAGGTCACCGCTTACAATTCCGACACTTTATGGAGCCTGCGTGAGCAACCCAAGCGTTTGCTGGTACTGGGCGGCGGGCCTATCGGTTGTGAGCTGGCTCAAGCTTTCCAGAGACTGGGCAGCCAGGTTACTCAGGTGGAGATGAGCTCTCGACTGCTGGCCCGGGAAGATAGCGATGCCAGCGATATCGTCATGCAGCATCTGCGCAGCGAAGGGGTGGATCTGCGCCTGCGGCATCAGGCCGAACGTTTCGAGATACTCGAAGACGGCCAGCAGCAGTTGATTGCCAAGCAGCTGGACGATGACGAATACACGGTTATCCCGTTCGACGCCGTGCTGGTAGCGGTGGGGCGTAAACCCAACACCACCGGCTACGGCGCCGAAGAGCTTGAACTGACGCTGCGTGACAACGGTACGCTGCAGACCAATGAATATCTGGCGACGCGCTTCCCGAATATTTACGCCGTCGGCGATGTTACCGGCCCTTACCAGTTCACCCATGTGTCCGCTCACCAAGCCTGGTATGCGGCGGTCAACGCCCTGTTCGGTACCTTCAAACGCTTCAAGGTTGATTACCGGGTGATTCCGCGCGTGACCTTTACCGATCCTGAAGTCGCCAGCGTCGGACTCACCGAAGCAGAGGCGCGCGCGGAGGAAATCGATTTTGAAGTGACCCGCTATGGCATCGACGATCTGGATCGGGCTATTGCCGACCAGGCGGCGGTGGGCTTCGTCAAAGTGCTGACCGTACCTGGCAAGGACCGCATTATCGGCGTGACCATTGTTGGCCAGCATGCCGGCGAGCTGTTGGCCGAGTACGTGCTGGCGATGAAGCACAACCTGGGGTTGAACAAGATTCTGGGCACCATCCATAGTTACCCGACCATGGCCGAAGCCAACAAATATGCAGCCGGCGAATGGAAGCGTGCGCATGCTCCGGCTGGCGTATTGCGTTGGGTTGAACGCCTGCACCGTTGGCGGCTGGGCCGCTGAATGGTATGGCTGTCGGTGGTCGTTCCGGTCCGCAATGAAAGCAGCGGCATTGCACAAGCGCTGGCGCCGTTACAGGCGCTGCGCGGCGAGCTAGAAGTGATTGTGGTCGATGGGGGGAGCACCGACGACACTGCAGACCAGGCCATGCCGCTGGCCGATCAGCTCATCGCCTCCCGGCCAGGGCGCGCCCGCCAGATGAATGCCGGCGCAGCGCAGGCCAAGGGTGAGGTTCTACTGTTTCTGCATGCGGATACGCGATTGCCGACAGGGTTCGAGAGCTTGCTCAGGGAGGCGCTGCAGATTGGCGCACCCTCCCCCACCATACCCGTAATCGCCTCTGTCAGGCCCATACTCCCTCCCGTCATTCCCGCGGGAATCCATTCTGACTTGCCGGCAGCACCCAGCCCCGACCAAGAGCAATCGGTGCTTCCCGACCCAACAATGGATCCCCGCCTGCGCGAGGATGACGGTGGGGGGGAGCGCCGGGGCAAGAGGATCAACACTGCGCCTCCCGCAACCCTAGTCATTCCCGCGAACGCGGGAAACCATTTTGACCTTGCCTGCCGCTCGCAATGGGGACGTTTCGACGTGCGGTTCTCGCCCTCCTCTCCAATCCTGAATCTGGTCGCCTGGATGATGAACCAACGCTCACGTCTCACCGGCATCTGCACCGGTGACCAGGCCATCTTTGTGCGCCGCAACCTGTTCGACCGACTGGGCGGCTATGCGGATATTACACTGATGGAAGATATCGAACTCAGCCGTCGCCTGCGGAGAATCGCCCGCCCCGCCTGCCTGCGCCCGGCACTGACCACCTCAAGCCGCAAATGGCAAAAACACGGCGTCTGGCGAACCATCGGCCTGATGTGGTGGATCCGCTTGCAATACTGGGCTGGGGTCTCGCCAGACCGACTGGTGCGTCAGTACTATGGCGATAAATCTGAGGCCGCTTCCCTGCCGCAGACAACACGCCCGCTGCTAATCTTCGCCAAAGCACCGATCCCCGGCACTGTCAAAACCCGCCTGATACCCGCGCTTGGGGCTGACGGGGCCTGCAGCCTGTACCGGCAATTGCTGCTGCACACCTTGCATCAGACGCAAGACTGGCCGGGGTCGCGCTACCTGTACTGCGCTCCGGATACCAGCCATCCGCTTTTCGCGCGCCTCGCCTCGGAGCACCATCTGCAACTGCGCCAACAGCACGGCGATGACCTGGGTTCGCGCATGGCACAGGCGTTGGCCGAACACGCTGATGGTGCGCTGCTGATCGGCACCGATTGCCCGCTGATCAGCACGGCAGTATTACAAGAAGCGGATCAGGCGCTGCAAACGCATGACACCGCCATCATCCCCAGCGAAGACGGCGGCTACGTCATGATTGGCCAACGCCGGCCTGATCCGGCCACGTTCGTCGGTATGAGCTGGAGCCATTCCCAGGTTATGGCCGACACCCGGGGGCGGCTGGAGGCTGCCGGCAAAAGCCTGTGGGAAGGCGCTACCCTGTGGGACCTGGATGAGCCGGAAGACCTACCCCGCCTTGCTGCAATATCGCTGCCTCCGCTCTAGCACAGGGCTTTTCACAGTCCGTTACACGGGCGAAAAATGCGAACCCGGTCACTCCCCACTTATAGTTCCATGCGGGTAACATCACAGTTGTTTATGCAGATCCATTCCATCCTGGCGACATAGTTTCGCCTGCGTTCAGCTGACTATATGGTCACATCCATGCAGCAACAGCTGCCTGACCTATCACCAGAATCAGCAAGGAATGTCCCATGTTTGAACTCAGCCCGCGCGTGCAAGACCTGAAACAGCAAATCGAAGCCTTTATGGATGAGCATATCTATCCGAACGAAGCGCTGTTCTACCAACAGGTAAAAGAGAACAAGTGGGGCGCGCCGCCGATTCAGGAAGAGCTGAAAGCCAAGGCCAAGAGCATGGGTCTGTGGAACCTGTTCTTGCCACACAGTGAACGCGGCGCCGGGCTGAATAATGAAGAATACGGGCACCTGTGTGAAATCATGGGCCGCTCTTCCATCGCGCCGGAAGTGTTCAACTGCAGCGCGCCGGACACTGGCAATATGGAAACCATCGAGCGTTACGGCAGCGAAGAGCACAAGGAAACCTGGCTCAAGCCGCTGCTGGCCGGCGAGATTCGCTCGTGCTTCTCCATGACCGAGCCTGATGTTGCTTCTTCCGACGCGACCAATATCGAGTGCGAAATCCGCCGTGACGGTGACGAGTATGTGATCAACGGCACCAAGTGGTGGTCCTCCGGAGCCATGGCCGACAGCTGCAAAATCGCTATTGTCATGGGCAAGACTGACGCCAACGCGCCCAAGCATTTGCAGCAGAGCATGATCCTGGTGCCGCTGAACACCCCCGGCGTGACCATCGTGCGTGATCTGCATGTGTTCGGTTACGACCATGCACCGCATGGCCACGCTGAAATTAAATACGAAAACGTCCGGGTTCCGGTATCCAATATTCTGTTGGGTGAAGGCCGCGGTTTCGAGATCGCCCAGGGTCGCCTTGGGCCAGGCCGGATTCACCACTGCATGCGCTCCATCGGTGTTGCCGAGCGCGCACTGGAAGCCATGTGCCGCCGCGCCGCCAGCCGCGTTGCCTTTGGCAAGCCGCTGTACAAGCACGGCAGCACCTCGGAAAACATCGCCAAGTCCCGTTGCGAGATTGACCAGGCACGCCTGCTGACCATCATGGCTGCCCGCAGCATGGATCAGTTCGGTAACAAGGTGGCGCGTCAGCAGATCGCGATGATCAAGGCGGTCGCTCCGACCATGCTCTGCAACGTACTGGACCGGGCGATTCAGGTTCACGGCGCTGCCGGCGTGTGCCAGGACACCTTCCTCGCCTCCGCCTACGCCAAAGCCCGCACCCTGCGCCTGGCCGACGGCCCGGATGAAGTGCACTTGGGCACGATTGCCAAGCTGGAAATGAGCCGGTATTTGTAAGGCTGGTTTTTGGTAATCGGCAAGTCCGCTTGGATTCCCGCCTGCGCGGGAATGACGGAGCTAGGACGGAATGCCAAGGTTAACCCGCAATGGCGGGGCTGAGCAGGAATGACGGTTTAGTGGGTAGCCAGGAGATGTGACAAAACCGGCTATCCCCCCTTCACCGTCATCCTCGCGAACGCGGGGATCCATTGTTGGGTTTGGGCTCCACGCTGGCAGGGAATCCGCTAAGGCCAAAATGGATTCCCGCGTGCGCGGGAATGACGGGGTTGGGGAGAATGACGAGGTTCACCCCAGTGGCAGGGTTGGGTTGGGTTGGTGGAGAGCTCGGCGCTGCGACAGTGGCCGCTGCGCCCCTCGCCGTCATCCTCGCGAACGCGGGGATCCATTTTGGCTATGAGCACAGTACCTCCTCCCCCCGTCATCCCCGCGCAGGCGGGGATCCAAGCGGTCTATCATTATTACGAACAGTCAGACAAAACCAAGGACCACAGACACCATGAGCACACTCTTTGATCTGACCGGCAAGGTCGCCATCATCACCGGTTCCACCAAGGGCATCGGTAAGGCTATCGCCGAGGAATACGCCAAGGCGGGTGCCAAGGTGGTTATCTCCAGCCGTAAGGCTGACGTTTGCGAGCAGGTCGCCAATGACCTGAAAGCCCAGGGTTTCGATGCCATCCCCGTGGCCTGCCACGTCGGTGACAAGGCGCAGCTGCAAAACCTGGTCGACAAGACCCTGGAAGCCTACGGCAAGATCGACATTCTGGTCTGCAACGCAGCCACCAACCCGGTTTATGGCCCCACCCACAATGTCAGTGACGAAGCCTTCGACAAGATCATGGGCACCAACGTCAAGGGCACTTTCTGGCTATGCAATATGGTTATCCCGGAGATGGTCAGGCAAGGCGGCGGTGCCATCGTGCTGCTATCGAGCATCGCCGGCCTGCGCGCCAGTGCCAATATCGGCGTCTATGGCATGTCCAAGGCGGCCGAAGCAGGCCTGGCACGCAATCTGTCGCTGGAGTGGGGACCGAATAACATCCGCGTCAACAGCATCGCGCCCGGTCTGATTCGTACCGACTTCGCCCAAGCGTTGCTGGAAGATCCGGATCGCCTGCAAAAAATAGAAGAAAAACTGCCCCTGCGTCGTGTTGGTGAGCCGGTGGATATCGCTGGTGTAGCGCTTTTCCTGGCCTCCTCTGCGGGTGCTTACGTAACCGGCCAGACCATCGTTGCCGACGGCGGCGATACTATTGCCTGAATGTTTTACCGAGCACCGGCCGGCTGAGCGTGATGGCGGTTGATTCACCGGCTTGCTATCACGCCAGACTTCGGTCTGGCGTGATAGGTTATCAACCTGACAATTCCAATAGCACAGGACCTTCTAGATGAGTGAAGCAACCCTGATCGACGTACTACCTGCCCACCGTTTTGATGAAGCCCGCCTGCTTTCCTACCTCAATGGCCGCCTGGCCGGCGCCGAACAGGGTATGCAGGTGAAGCAGTTCCAGGGTGGCCAGTCCAACCCGACCTATCTGTTGACCGTGGGCGAACACCGCTATGTGCTGCGCAAGAAGCCACCGGGCAAACTGCTGCCGTCTGCGCACATGGTTGAGCGTGAGTACCAGGTGATCAACGCCTTGGGCAGCACTGATGTACCCGTGCCCACCGCGCGCCTGCTGTGCGAAGACCCGGAGATAATCGGTACTGCGTTCTACATCATGGATTACGTTGAAGGCAGGGTGCACACCCAGCCTTTGCTGAGCGACGTGGAGCAAAGCCAGCGTCTGCCTATCTACCGCTCGATGATCGAAACCATGGCGCAGTTGCACAATGTCGACTGGAAAGCCGTGGGGTTGGAAAGTTATGGCAAGGCCGAAGGCTACATTCCGCGCCAGATCAAGCGCTGGAGCGGCCAGTTCGAAGCCAGCCGCACCGGCGACATGCCAGCCATGGATGCGCTGATGGCCTGGCTGCCAGACAATATGCCCACGGACGATCACACTACCATCGCCCATGGCGACTTCCGCATCGGCAATCTGATTCTGCATCCGACCGAACCCAAGGTCGTGTCGATTCTGGACTGGGAGCTGGCGACTTTGGGCCACCCGCTATCGGATCTCGCCTACTGCTGCCTGCCCTACCATCTGCCTTCCGGGGTGAATGGGGTGAAGGGCATGCTCGGAGCCGACCTCAAGGGCATGGGCTTGCCTGAGGAACAGCAAGTGTTGGACTGGTACTGCCAGTACAGCGGCCGCAGCGAAGTGCCGGACTGGAATTTCTTCCTGGCTTTCTCGCTGTTCCGACTGGCGGCGATTCTGCAGGGCGTGTATCACCGCGCCGTGCAGGGTAATGCGAGTAATGCCGATGCATTGGAAGTGGGCAAGCGCGCGGGGCTATTGGCCGAGCGGGGTTGGGAGATAGCACAGAGCAAGTAGCCCTTCGCGACGAGGCCGTCGCTCCCACCGGAGGCAAGGCTCACCCTCGGTGGTGGGAGCCGCGGCCTCGCGGCGAAGGGTTACGCCATTCGATTCAATAACAGATGGAGACTCCATGTCCAAACCAATCAAGCGCGTGCTGCTCACCAACGATGACGGCTGGCGCGGCCCAGGTTTGAAAATCCTGGAAGACATTGCCGAACAGATCGCCGAGGAAGTGTGGATCATATCGCCGGATCTGGACCAGAGCGGCGTATCCATGTCCATCACCCTGCACTCCCCGCTGCGCGTACACCAGTTCGAGGAGCGTCGCTTCAGCATCAGCGGCACACCGAGCGACTGCGTGTTGCTGGCCGTTGGCGAACTGATGCCGGTGCCGCCGGATCTGGTGTTGTCCGGCGTCAACGCCGGGGCCAATATAAGTGACTCGGTCGCCTACTCAGGCACCATTGGCGGTGCGTTGACCGCTACGCTGATGGGCATACCGTCGATTGCGCTGTCCCAGGCCTACCACAAGGGCAACGACATTCACTGGGAAACCGCCAGCCAATTTGGTGCGGGCATTGTTCGGCAACTGCTGGAGAAAGGCTGGCCGACCGACTGCGCGATGAACGTCAACTTCCCTGCCACCCCGCCAGGCGAAGTGACGGGCGTAGCCACCTGCAGGGCACGGGCAGGCAGCATTGGCGGCATCAATATCGAAAGCCGCCGCGATACCCGCGACGTGCCCTACTACTGGCTGGGCTTTCAACGTCAGACCGAACGCATCATCGGCCTGGATACCGATGTAGGCGCGCTGCGCGCCGGACGCATCAGCATCTCGCCACTGCGCTTCGAGCGCGACATCGCCAGTTGGCAAGTCGACAACCAGGCCATGTCGGAAAAGCTGGGCATCGTCTACCAGACTGATGACGAACTGGCCGGCGCCGGTCAGGATCCCAGTATCGATCATTGACCCAGCTTCAAGCTTCAAGCTTCAAGCTTCAAACAAAATCATAGTCCGGCGTAGCTGCCTGACGAACTGAGTTGATCTTAATCTTGCAGCTTGAAGCTTGCCGCTTGAAGCTCAAAAACAAGGAGAACACCATGCAACGATTTCTCGACAAGGTTGTACTGATCACCGGCGCCGGTAGTGGTATCGGGCGCGCTACGGCCAAACGCATGGCCGCTGAGGGCGCGCGTTTGATGTTGGTCGATCGCAATGAAGACGGCCTCAAGGGCACCCTTGATGAGCTGCCCGCAGGTGCCGAGATTCAGACCCGTACGGTGGATGTGGCTGATGAGGCGGCGGTCGAGGAGTGCGTTAACGAGACCATTGCGCACTATGGCCAACTGGATGTGCTGTGCAACAACGCCGGGATCGCCGGCGGGGATTACAATATCGCCACCGAGCAGAGCCTGGAAACCTGGCAGAAGATCATTGGCGTGAATCTTTATGGCGTGATGCTGTTCACCAAGTACGCCGCGCGGCAGATGCAGACGCAGGGCCAGGGCGCCATCGTCAACACCGCCTCCGTGGCCGGCATCCGCTCTGGCGCGGGTGGCAACGCCTACAGCGCGTCGAAGGCCGGGGTGATCAACTTCACCATGACCTCGGCCTGTGATCTGGGCCAGTTCAATATCCGTGTCAATGCTGTGTGCCCGGGCCTGATTGAGACCGGCATGACCAAGCCGGTGTTTGATTATGCTCGCTCCAACAACAAGGAGCAGAAGCTTGGCGCTCGCTGCGAACTGCGCCGCTATGGCCGGCCGGATGAAATTGCTGGGGCGATTGCGTTTCTAGCTAGTGATGATGCGAGCTATGTGACGGGTCAGGCGTTGGCGGTGGACGGTGGTAATACTGCGTCGCTGAATTTGCCGGGGATGAAGGTTTAAGTTTCATTGCTAGATGCATCCCGCGTTTACGAGGATGATGGGATTGAGGGCACTGGCTGAGCAGTGCGTGATGAGCACGAGTCCGCTTGGATTCCCGCCTGCGCGGGAATGACGAAGTGGGCTACACGTCACCCTCGCGAAGGTGGGATCCAGGGTGTGTTGGGTTAGTCGGTTTGAGGGAGAGCCTGAAACCTTACCGACTCTTCGCCAAAGTCAAAATGGATTCCCGCTTTCGCGGGAATGACGAGGCTGGGGGTTGTGGTGGGACTGGCAGCTACAAAAGTCCGCCTGGATTCCCGCCTGCGCGGGAATGACGAGGGACCGCGCGGTGGCGTCATCCTCGCGAACGCGGGGATCCATGTTGAATTTCAGGCGTTGACTCCTCGCGCTGCCTGAAAGCGCACCTTCAGCACCAACGTCAAAATGGATTCCCGCTTGCGCGGGAATGACGGGACTTGGGGTACTAACCGGGCACATGGGTAACACTTATGCGGGCGGTATTACTCCTCGTCATTCCCGCGCAGGCGGGAATCCAAGCGGTGGTTCGCCAAGCGCTGCACCGACCAAATCCACCATTTCCGTTTATGAAACCAATCTTCCCTCCGTGAGCCCAATCAGCATCCGAGGTAAAATCCCTTCCAGCAAGCCAAGCGGAGCCCATGAATGCCTACCACCGACGACCTGTTCGCCGACTCGACCCCTGCCGCGCCCGAGCAGATAGCTGAGGGCGCCTGGTTACTCCGTGGCTTCGTATTGAGTGACGCGGACCGGTTACTGGACGCCATTAGCCAAGTCGCCAGCCAGGCGCCCTTCCGCCACCAGATCACGCCCGGGGGCTACAGCATGTCCGCCGCGATGAGCAGCTGCGGTGAATGGGGTTGGGTGACTGATCGCCAGGGCTACCGTTATAGCACCAAGGATCCGCTGACGGACCAACCCTGGCCCGCCATGCCGGACCTGCTGCGACAAGTAGCGATCGATGCGGCAGCCGCGAGCGGATACGAGGGTTTCAATCCGGACGCCTGCCTGATCAACCGCTATGAAACCGGCGCCAAGATGGGCTTGCATCAGGACAAGGACGAAGCGGACTTCAGCGCACCTATCGTGTCCATATCACTGGGCGCCCCTATCACCTTCATGTTTGGAGGCTTGGCGCGCACCGACAAAACATCGCGCTGGAAGCTGGAACACGGGGATGTGGTGGTATGGGGCGGAAAAAGCCGGTTGTTTTTCCATGGCGTTGCGCCGCTGGGTAAACGCTCCGAACATCCTCAGACGGGACCAATGCGCTATAACCTGACGTTTAGAAAGGTTACCTGATTATCTGTCAGGTTGAGCCTGACTGAAGAACCTTCGCGCCCAGGCGGGCGCTCCCACAAGGATGCAAACGAGCCCCACCTGTCCAACGGAGTCGGCAAAGACTCCACTGTTGAGGTGAAACTCGATCATCCTGGATCAGCCTTTGATGGCCGGCATGCGCTTAGAAACACTCCGCCGGCATATCCAGCGTGGTTCGGTCGGCATCCCGCAATACCGCTGCCAACGCCAATGGCTTGGGAAGCTCGTAGCGCAGGAAGTACTCACAGGCCGCCAGCTTGCCCTGATAGAACGCCTTCGGCCGCTCTCCACCCTGCTGCAATCCCTTGAGCGCCGTTTCCGCCTGACGCAGCCAGAGCCAACCCACCACCACATGGCCGAAGCACTCCATATACAGATAGGCATTGGCCAGCGCCCGCTCCGGATCGCTCTTGCGCAGTGCCTGCAACGCGTCGGTGACCTCTTCCAGGGTCGCCAGTGCATCGCTCAGCAGTTTGGCCTGGGCAGCCAGTTCAGTCGCCGAGCCGCAGCTGTCCAGTGTGGCGCGAATCCGGCCCAGCAGCGCTTGGTAGAAGCGCCCGTCCTGCATGGCAACCTTGCGGCCGAGCAGGTCCTGACCCTGAATGCCATGCGTGCCTTCGTGGATCGGATTCAGGCGGTTGTCCCGGTAGAACTGTTCGACCGGGTATTCGCGGGTATAGCCGTAGCCGCCGTGCACCTGAATCGCCAGGCTGTTGGCTTCCAGGCAGAACTGCGAGGGCCAGGATTTGACGATGGGGGTGAGCAGGTCGTTCAGCCCTGCGGCTTCCTCGCGCACCAGCGGATCATCCGCGTGCTTCTTCTCATCGATCAACGTGGAGGTGAACAGGCATAGCGCCAGCCCGCCTTCCACAAAGGCCTTCTGCGCCAGCAGCATGCGCCGCACATCGGCATGTTCGATCAGCGGAATCATCGGCGAGGCGGGATCGCGCTCCTTGAGCGACCGACCCTGACGACGGTCACGGGCGTATTCCAGGGCATGCAGGTAACCGGTGTAGCCGAGCATCACTGACCCCAGACCCACGCCAATACGCGCCTCATTCATCATATGGAACATCTGTGCCAGACCCTGGTGTGGCTCGCCGACCAGATAACCTACCGCCCCGCCCTTCTCGCCAAAATTGAGCATGGTCGAGGTAGTGCCGCGATAGCCCATCTTGTGAATCAGGCCGGCCAATTGCACGTCGTTGCGCTCGCCCAGGCTGCCGTCTTCATTGACCAGAAATTTCGGCACGATAAATAGCGAGATACCTTTAACACCGGGTGGCGCATCCGGCAGCTTGGCCAACATCAGGTGCACGATGTTCTCGCTCAACTCGTGATCGCCGGCGGAGATGAAGATCTTGTTGCCGGTAATTCGGTAGCTGCCGTCCTCCGCCGGAATCGCGCGGCTCTTGATATCGGCCAATGAGGAACCCGCGTGCGGCTCAGTCAGGCACATGGTGCCGAAGAAACGCCCGGCCATCATCGGTTCGGCAAAGCGCTGCTTATACTCTTCGCTACCGTGGGCCATGATCAGGTTGCATGCGGCGATGGTCAGCCCGGCATAGGCCTGGGTGCTGACGTTGGCACCCTTGATGATGCCGATACAGGTCTGCGCGACCACCGAGGGCAACTGCATGCCGCCGCGCTCGTAATCCTGCGACGCGGCCATAAGGCCAGTGTCACGCAGCACAGCCAGAGCGGCGGCCACTTCAGGGCGGATGATGACTTTGCCATCTTCGAAGCGCGGCTCGTTGGCGTCACAGAGTGCGTTATGCGGTGCGAAGGTTTCGGCACCGACCTTGAGTGCCAGTTCAATCGCGGCGTCAAAAGTGTCGCGGCTGTGGTCGGCGTAACGGGGAAACTGGGTAAAGCGTTCGATATCCAGCAGTTCATAGAGCAGAAAGGCCAGATCGTCGGTATTGATGATTTTCTGAGACATGGAAATTCCTCGGGAATTTCAGCGGCAAGCTGTAAGCCTCAAGCGGCAAGTAGAAAAGCAAAACCCGAGCAGGGGCTCGGGCTTGCTTGTGGCTTGCAGCTTGTAGCTTGCCGCTGAGCTTTACAGTACTTCGAACAGGCCGGCTGCGCCCTGGCCACCACCGATACACATGGTGACGACAACGAACTTGGCGCCGCGACGCTTGCCTTCGATCAGCGCATGGCCGGTCAAACGCGAGCCGGTCACACCGTAGGGGTGGCCAATGGCGATGGAGCCGCCGTTGACGTTGAGGTTTTCCATCGGGATGCCCAGCTTGTCACGGCAGTAAACTACCTGGGAGGCGAAGGCTTCGTTCAGTTCCCACAGGCCGATATCGTCCATGGTCAGGCCGTTGCGCTTGAGCAGTTGCGGAATGGCAAATACCGGGCCGATACCCATTTCATCAGGCTCGCAACCGGCAACGCTGAAACCGCGGAAGATGCCCATGGGCTCAATGTTCTGCTGCTCGGCAACGGTGCTGTTCATTACCACGCAAACAGAGGCGCCGTCAGACAACTGGCTGGCGTTACCGGCAGTGATGAAGTGCTCAGGTCCACGTACCGGTTGCAGACCTTGCAGCGCTTCCAGCGTGGTGCTTGGACGGTTGCACTCGTCCTTGACCAGGTTGACTTCCTTCTCGCTGATGTTGCCGGTCTCCTTGTCCTGAACCATCATCTTGACCAGGTAAGGCACGATCTCATCATCGAACTTGCCGCTTTCCTGACCGGCCGCAGTGCGCTGCTGACTGATCAGCGCGTACTCGTCCTGGGACTCGCGGCTGATGTTGTAGCGGGCTGCAACGATGTCCGCAGTCTCGATCATGGACATGTACAGATCGGGCTTGTTTTCCTTGATCCACTGGTTAACACCGTGGAAATTGTTCAGCTTGTCGTTCTGGCACAGGCTGATGGACTCGACGCCGCCAGCAACGATGGCCGGAATCTTTTCACTGACAACGCGCTGGGCGGCAATCGCGATGGACTGCAGACCGGAGCTGCAGAAACGGTTGATCGACATACCGGCGGTAGTCACCGGCAGACCGCCACGGATCGCGGCCAGACGGGCCATGTTCTTGCCCTGGGCACCTTCGTGGAAGGTCGCACCGAGGATCACGTCTTCAACCAGTGATGGATCGATACCCGCGCGCTTGACCGCGTGTTCAATCACATAGCCGGCCATGTCGACACTGTGCGTGTTGTTCAGGGCGCCACGATAGGATTTGCCCAGTGCGGTACGGGCCGTGGATACAATAACTGCGTCAGACATGATGTCGCTCCTCTCAAGTATTCAGATGACCATTGTTCAAATGACAATAAGTGCGCCAGGCGAAACCTGGCGCGGATTCAGATCAGGTTATCAGACCGGCTGAGCCTGCTTGTCACCCCAGCGAACCAATGTTTCGCGGGCTTCACGATAGGGTTTCAAGCCCATCCATAGCAGCACGACCGAGGCCATGGTGATGATACTGGCTACCCAGAATATCGAGTAGCGCACGGCCATATCGTCCATAAATACGTAGTCAGTCACCAGCGCTACCGCGGTCGGCCCAATACCCAGACCGATCAGAGTGACAGTAAACAGATAGATGGCTGACGCCTGTCCGCGCATGGAATTGGGCATGACTTCCTGAATCGCCGCTGGTGCTACACCAAAAGGCATGGCTACGGTAAAGACGTTAAAGAACATCACGAACCAGACGATGGTCAGATTATCGATCAGGAAAACCACGTTGCAACCCAGCGTCAGTACCGCAGCCAACACGCCCACTCGCATGTTCGAGTCAGTGTAGCCGCGCTTGGCCAGATAATCTGCCAACCGGCCGCCAAATACGATACCCAGCGAGCCGGCGACCATCACAATGCTGCCGTAGTACATACCCACTTCGCCAGGGGTCAAGCCGTGGTTACGGATAAAGAAGGTCGGGATCCAGGCCGAGGCGCCATAGGACGCGAACGACAGACAGGCAAACCCGAAGTTGTGGCAGAGCACGGTTTTACGGATGCTCATCAGATAGGCGCCCACGTCTTTCAGCGGTACCGCGACACCCGCACCGACGCCTTTACGCACGGGCTCCTTGAGCGCCATAAGCACAAAACAGAAGGCTATGCCCGCAGCGCCGAGAATCAGGAAAATGAGCTGCCAGGGACGTACCATACCCACAATCGGCAACAACACGTCACCCTTGGCCGAAGCGAAAGTCACGACCATGCCGCCGAGCAGAAAGGCCATACCAGCGCCCAGGTAAATACCCATGGAATAAACGCTGATCGCTGTAGCGCGCTTTTCCGGCGGAAAGCTGTCGGCCATCAACGAATAAGCGGCCGGAGAAAGAGCCGCTTCACCGGCGCCGACACCGATACGGAACAGCACGAAGTGCCAATATGTTTGCGCCAAACCACAGGCTGCAGTCATCAGACTCCAGATAAACACGCCGAAGCCGATCAAGCCCTTGCGGCTTTTACTGTCAGCGATGCGGCCCATGGGGATACCGCAAATAACGTAGAAAATGGCAAACGACAGGCCCATCAGCAGGCTCATCTGGGTATCGTTGATATCAAGATCGCGACGAATCGGAGCTACCAGCAGGTTGAGAATTTGCCGATCAATAAAAGACAACACGTAGCACAACAACAGAATGGAGACAGTGCCCCAGGCTCGGGCGGTTGTTGGGTACAAACTATTATTGTGGGGCACGATCAACTCCGTTCGGGCGAGGAATATTTAGTATCCAAAAAAGGTTATCAGGTTCGCAGTGCGAAAGTCGATTCCGAAAACGATCGATTGACCAGTTACATGCGGGTCCATTAGCGCCAGCTATAACCCTGTTGCGGTATCGCCCGCCCAGTAGCCGCGACCGTCAGCTAATAGAGGCTGTAGAGGGTCTGGAAAACAGGCTAAGCTGACGCCACTGCACACAGGACAGACAATGAATCGACCGCTTGTTTTGGCCGGAGCGGGTCACGCGCATCTAGTGACACTGCGGCGCTGGATAGATATCGGATTTCGCCCGCCGCCAGGCACTCTGCTGCTCAATCCTACGCCGGCAGCCTGGTATTCGGGAATGATGCCCGGGCTGTTGGCCGGGCGGTTTGACGCGGCTGATTGTGCTATTGAACTTGCCCCGCTCTGCCATGCCTGCGGCATTGAATTGCAGCTGGGTCAGATAAGCATGCTGGATGCGGATCAACGCATCTTGCAGCTCACCGGCGGCAGCCAGATGAGTTTTGCCCTGCTGTCGTTGAATACCGGGTCGATCCCGCCGCTACCCGATTCAGTCGATGACAGTGTCAGGGTACTGCCAGCCAAACCCTTCCCCGCCCTGCATGAGGCCTGGAGAACCTGGCACCAGCATGCGGAAACAGCACCAACATCCATTGCCGTATTGGGCGGCGGACCGGCGGCGTTCGAATTGGCCCTCGCCGTGCGCGCCAGCCTGCCGCCTACCGAGGTGACGTTGGTCTGCGCGTCCAGCTTGCTTGCAACGCATCCGCCGGCGTTGCGCGATCGCGCCTGCCGGCTGTTAGAGCAACGTGGTATCCCGCTGATTGAACAGCAGAGCGTCAGCCGCATCGCGGACGGGCAATTGTTCAATAGAGATCAGCCGTTGCTGCGATGCGAGGCGGTTATAGCCGCCACCGGAGCCAGTGCACCCGAATGGCTGCGCGACAGCGGACTTGAGGTAGACGGTGGCGGCTTTGCCCGTATCAATCCGAGCTTGCTGAGCACCAGCCACTCCGGGATTTTCGCCTCGGGCGACTGCGCTAGCCTGCCAGGCGCGCTGCGCTCGGGCGTGTATGCGGTGCGCCAGGGCTCGTTTCTCGCCGACAATATCATCAACCTACTCCAACGCCAGCCGATGCGGGACTATCAGCCTCAGCCACAGGCTTTGGCCCTGCTGGCCAGTGCCGACGGCGGCGCACTGATGAGTTACGGCCGCTGGACTGCATCAGGGCGTGTGCTGGGCTGGTGGAAAGACCGTTTGGATATCGGCTTTATGAAGCGTCATCGTTTGGGATAAACGTCATCTGCGCGGGACGGTCTGCGGTAGACCAAAGGCGGATGGTCAATCCGGCTGGGTGCCGCGCATAATCAGCCTTTGAGTCGTGATTGGTTGCGTTGCGACAGCATCGCCGAGTCACCTGCTCCACCATGATGTACTGGCCAAGGAAGAGCGCCATGCTGAAAGGTTCGAATAATAAGATATTTTGCCTCATCGCCCAGTTGCTGATCCTCGTCGCTGGCGCTGTCTACCTGGGCCCGCAGATCCTCTGGTTTGCCGTGCCCTTGTCTGTGCTGCCCTGGTTAACCCAGCTGCGCCGCTCGGACGCCAACGCAGCCACGAGCAACGCTAACAGCCTGGAAGAGCTGGCCAGAAAGTTATCCCAGTCCACCTGCCGTAACGCCATTGCAGCAGCCGAGGTGTCCTTCTCGGTCGAGCAATTGGCAGGCCGTATATCTTCGCAGCTCGCCGCGACCACACAGGCCGCCAGCAACGCCGGCGCGATCGCGCAACAGGTAGAACAAACCGCGAGCTACGCCGATAATGCCGATCATGCCGCAGAAGCGGCGCTAGCCAGCAGTGCTTCGGGCAAACAGGCCCTGGACGCCACTACCGCCCTGATGCAGCAGCTGGCGAGCAAGGCCGATGACAGCCTGACCATGCTTGCGCAGCTGAACGAGCGCGCAGCCAAGATAGTGCAGGTGACCCAGGTCATCGAAGGCATCGCCAGCCAGACCAACCTATTGGCCCTCAACGCCGCCATCGAAGCGGCGAGGGCCGGCGACATGGGTCGGGGCTTTGCGGTGGTGGCGGACGAGGTTCGCGCCCTGGCCAGCCGCACCAGCCAGTCGACCTCCGAGGTTTCGATCATTATCGACGAGATGCACCAGCAAGCCGGACGCGTCACCGCCAGCATCAATGACCTGACCGGGCAGATCCAGGCTGGCGTGCAGCTGATTCAGCAGGCTGACGGACAATTGGCCGGCATCAATCAACAGGGTGCTGCAGTCAAACAGGCCACCACGCTGATTGCCCACAGCAGTGCAGCCAATCGCGATCAACTGGACAGCCTGTCCGCAGCGGTCGAGCAGGTCAGGTCCGATCTGGCCGGCAGTGATGAGCAAACACGCCTGCTCGGCAATGAAGCCAACCATCTGGTGGAAATTGCCGAACAGGTCAGTGAGGTGCTGGCCGAGGTGGCGCTGGATCCTTACCACCAGCGCTGTTTCGAAGCCGCGCAGGCGGCGGCCAAGGCGATAGAGGAACGTTTCGAGGCGGATATTCAAAGTGGCGATTTGAGCCTGGAGCAGTTGTTCAATACAACGCTCAAACCCATCCAGGGCACCCAGCCGCAGCAATACACCAGCCAGTTCGATGCTTACACCGATCAGGTACTGCCCGCGATCCAGGAGCCGCTGCTGCGCGACAACCCTGCGCTGGTCTACGCCATAGCCACCACCATCGCCGGCTACGTACCGACCCACAACAGCGCCTTCTGCGCCCGCCCGAATGGCAACCTGCAGCACGATACCCAACACTGCCGAACCAAACGCCTATTCAATGACCGCACCGGCTCGCGCTGCGGTAGCCATGAAAAAAACCTGCTACTGCAGACCTATAAGCGCGATACCGGCGAGATCATGCATGACCTGTCAGTGCCGATTCGCGTGCGCGGGCGGCATTGGGGTGGGATCAGGTTGGGGTATCGGCCGGAGGTGGTGTGAGCCGGGCTTAGGTGTAGTAGGCAACACCGCTTGGATTCCCGCCTGCGCGGGAATGACGTAAGAGGAAAACACTGTGTTCGCCTCTTCCCCGGCGTTGCCACAGCCGAAAATGGATCCCCGCGTTCGCGAGGATGACGACAAAAACACCACCGCACTCCGTCCCCCTACCCCGTCATTCCCGCGCAGGCGGGAATCCATGCGGACCCTGACATCCAGCATCGGGCCGTCCAGCACAAGTGCCAATGCCAAAATCAACCCTAACAATGGATCCCCGCCTTCGCCAGGATGACTGCGAGAAAGCCAGCGCACTCCTATCTCCACCCGTCATTCCCGTGTTCGCGAGAATGGGACCAGAACACCGCGGCACTCCCCCACACACACCGTCATTCCCGCGCAGGCGGGAATCCATTTTGACCTTGGTGTTGATGTTCGGGAGGAGAATAACGGCATGCCGTTGTGCAGAGCGACCCGCGAGTCTAAGCAGCCTGACGTGGAGCCAGTGCCAATAACCGCTGTTCAATCACATCCGCCTGCACTTCCCGACGCAGCTGCGCGAACAACTCGACAGCCTCCGGATACTGCCGTGTCATCAGACTCAGCCACTGCTTGATTCTGCCCGGTGAGTGCCGGTCGATCATGCGCTCGCGGGTCTGGGTGAAGAACTCGGCGATCCAGGGCAGTAGCGCCTGCCAGTCCATGGGCTCGACTGGTGACCCGGCGCGGGCAAGGCTGATGCGCAGCGCCAGATCCGGCTGCACGACCAAGCCACGGCCGATCATCACCGAGTCACAGCCGCTGATAGCCTCTATGCGCTGATGATCGGCCTGGTCCCAGACCTCGCCATTGGCAATCACGGGCACTTTTACCGCTTCACGAATACGCGCGATCCACTCCCAATGCGCCGGAGGCTTGTAGCCGTCCATCTTGGTCCGGGCATGCACGGCGATCTCTGCGGCGCCGGACTCGGCCAGTGCCTGAGCACAGTCCAGGGTCAGGCTGGTATCGCTGTAACCCAGGCGCATCTTGGCCGTCACCGGAATCTCCGCGGGGGTGGCAGCGCGTACAGCGGTGACGATACGCGCCAGCTGCTCCGGCTCGCGCAGTAAAGTGGCGCCACCGCCGTGACGGTTGACCGTCTTGGCCGGGCAACCAAAATTCAGATCGATTGCAGGCGCGCCCCATTGCGCCAGCTGTGCAGCGTTCACGCCCAACCAATGGGCATCCGATCCAAGCAACTGAGGGTGCACGGGTACGCCGGCGCAGGTCTTCCAGCCATGGTGCATTTCCGGAATAAAGCGCTCTACCGTGCCGAGATTCAATGCGGTATCCGTCACGCGCATAAATTCGCTGACACAGCGATCAATGCCGCCGATGCGCGTCAGAATATCGCGCATGGGGGGATCAACCAGACCTTCCATAGGCGCCAGGACAATACGTGGCAGGCTCGGCGCAGCGGCAGTGTTATCGCTCAAGGCTCGATACCATGGTCGTTGAGCAGAGCCAGCAGGCCCTGCTCATCCAGCACCGGGACGTTGAGCTGCTCAGCCTTGGCCAGCTTGCTGCCCGCCCCCGGTCCAGCCACCACACAATGGGTCTTGGCGGATACACTGCCCGCCACCTTGGCCCCCAGGCTTTCCAGATAATCCTTGGCCACATCACGTGAGAAGGCTTCCAGGCTGCCAGTCAGCACCCAGGTCTGGCCGCTCAATGGCATACCTTCGCTCTGCGCGGCACGAGGGCTATCCCAGTGCATACCGAAGGCCTTCAGTTGCTGCTCAATCTGCAGTACCCGCTCGCGGCGCTGGGCATCGGCGAAGTAGTCGCGCAGGCCGGTCTGGGCCTTCTCGGTAAAACGCTCCACTCGCTTCAGCTCAAGCCAGTCAGCCTGCATGATCGCTTCCAGGCTGGTAAAACTGGCGGCCAACCGCTCGGCCCCGGTCTTCGCTACCCCAGGAATTTCCAGTCGGGTGATAAATTCGGCGAGGCTGACGCTGGCGGCCAGTTCCGGATTGAGCTCGCCCTCCTCCTGCAGCACCAGGCCACGCTCCAGCAACTGGCGTATCACCGTCTGATTATGCTCGTCGTCAAAGAACGCATGGATCTCGTGGGCGACTTCCATCCCCACATCCGGCAGATACACCAGTACCTCAGGCAAGGCTTGACTGATGCGCTGCAGCGAACCCAGCGAGCGCGCCAGGAGCTTGGCGGTTTCCTCACCGACATCAGGAATACCCAGCGCATAGATAAACCGCGCCAACGTAGGTTGTTTGCTGTCCTGAATTGAGCCAAGCAGGTTCTTGGTGGAGATTTCGGCAAAGCCTTCCAGCGCCAGCACCTGTTCGTAGGTCAGCAGATACAAATCGGCAGGCGAGCTGACCAGCCCGGTATCGACCAATTGCTCGACAATCTTCTCACCCAGTCCATCGATATCCAGCGCGCGCCGCGAGACAAAGTGAATGATCGCCTGCTTGAGCTGCGCCTGACAGGTCAACCGCCCTACGCAGCGATACACCGCGCCTTCACTGATAGTCTCCCGGCCCCGGCCACGTTTGATCAGTTGCGTACGTTCAACATCCGAGCCGCACACTGGGCATTGCTCGGGAATTTCCACCGGTCGCGCGTCCGCCGGCCGCCTATCAGCCACCACCTGCATGACCTGCGGAATCACGTCGCCAGCGCGGCGGATGATGACGCTGTCGCCAATCATCAACCCCAGCCGTGCAACTTCGTCCATATTGTGCAAAGTGGCGTTGGATACAGTGACACCGGCGACCAGCACGGGGCGCAGACGTGCTACAGGCGTGACCGCACCGGTGCGCCCGACCTGAAACTCGACGTCGAGCAGCTCGGTGATCTCTTCCATCGCCGGGAATTTATGCGCGATAGCCCAGCGCGGCTCACGGGCACGGAAACCCAGTTCGCGCTGATAAGCCAGTTTGTTGACCTTGAACACGACGCCGTCAATCTCGTAGCCCAGCACAGCGCGGCGCTCACCGATATCCCGGTAATACTCCAGGCACTCATCCACCCCTGCGGCGAGCTTGAGCTCCTTGCTGATGCTCAGCCCCCACTCGCGAAGCTGATGCAGAATGCCTACTTGAGAATCCGGCAGTTCGCCGTCGACACGGCCTATGCCGTAACAGCAGAATTCCAACGGCCGTGCGCGAGTAATATTGGGATCCAGTTGGCGCAGCGAACCCGCCGCGGCATTGCGCGGATTGGCAAAGGTTTTGCTGCCGGCTTCGCGGGCACGCTCGTTCAGCGCTTCAAAACCGGCCTTATTGATAAAGACTTCACCGCGCACCTCGAGTACGGCCGGCCAACCCTGCCCGCGCAGTTTCAGCGGCACATTGCGGATAGTGCGCACGTTGCTGGAGATATCCTCGCCCGTGCTGCCATCGCCTCGAGTAGCGCCCCGCACCAGTTGCCCATGCTCGTAAAGCAGACTCACCGCCAGACCATCGAGCTTGGGCTCACAACAATATTCCACCGCTTCACCAGCGCCAAACAGATCACCCGCCGGCAGATCCAGACCTTCACGAACTCGCCGATCAAAGTCGCGCATGCTTTGCTCATCGAAGGCATTGCCCAGGCTGAGCATGGGCACTTCATGCGCTACCGTGCCGAACGCAGACAGCGCAGCGCCACCCACGCGTTGGGTCGGCGAATCCGGCGTGATCAGGTCAGGCTGGGCTTCTTCGATTGCCTTGAGCTCATTGAACAGGCGATCGTATTCCGCATCGGGAATCGAAGGTTCATCGAGCACGTAATAGCGATGGTTGTGGAGGTCAATCTGCTCACGCAATTCAATCGCGCGGGCAGCCAGGTCCTGAGTTTGAGTCATGATGGGTGTCGGCCGGAGAACGAGGAACCAATTGTAACCAATGCCGGGCAGATCGTCAGGCTTTGCGCGTTAACGCCAGCCCGCTTTCGCGGCGAGGCCGCCGCTCCTACCAGAGCGGATAACCGGTGGGAGCGGCGGCCTCGCCGCGAAAGATGTGCAATGACTCACAAATCCATCATGCGACCCTCAACGCCACCCATAAACGCTCTAGGCTTACTGGCAGCATCAAAGAGGACAGCTATGGATACACAAGAAAAAGCTAGGAGCCACCGACTTCGGCTCGGCCGAAGCTCGGAGTCAGACAGGTTTTACTTGCTGACGACAGTCACGCAAAAGCGCGAGCCAATCTTCGCCGACACCCGTGCAGCTCGAACCTTGATCCACATACTTTCCCGTCAACAAGAAATGGGCAAAGTCGTCAGCCACGCCTTTGTGGTCATGCCAGATCATTTGCACTGGTTGGTGCAATTGCAGAACGATCAACTTAACCTGCTAATGGGTAGGGTGAAATCTATATCGGCGCGCCAGATCGGCGCGCTCAGGTGGCAAGCGGGTTTTCATGATCATGCGTTGAGGCGCGAGGAAGATATCAAGAAGATCGCTCGCTACATCATTGCCAACCCATTGAGAGCGGGTCTGGTTGATAGTGTGGGCGATTATCCGCATTGGGATGCGATCTGGTTGTAGAGCGATTCGCGGCGAGGCCGCCGCTCCCACCAGGCCAGCTCCGTGCAATCCTCCCTTCGCGGCGGGGCCGCCGCTCCTACCTGAGCTGATGACGGTGGGAGCGGCGGCCTCGCCGCGAAGGGTTAGAGCCTGGCTCAGCGGCGCATGCCGTAGTGCTTGCGCTCGAATTCGGCAATACGCAGGCGGTAGTGCTCAATGGTCTGGGCGGTGAGAACGCTGCGTTGATCGTCCTTCAGATCGCCGCCCAGCTCGTGAGCCAGCTTACGCGCCGCGGCAATCATCAGATCCAGCGCCTGCTTGGGATGCCGCGGACCGGGCAAGCCCATGAAGAAGCTGACGGCGCGCACGCGGGTGTGATCCATCTCGTCCAGATCAAACACACCCGGCTTCAGCGCGTTGGCCATGGAGAACAGCACATCGCCATTGCCGCTCATGCTTTCATGGCGATGGAAGATATTCATTTCACCGTGACGCAAGCCGCTTTCAAGGATGCTTTGCAGTAGCGCCGAGCCGGCAAAGCCGTCTTCGTCTCGGGCGATGACATTGATCACCAGCACTTCTTCAACCGGCGCTGCTTCCTTGGCGGGTTCTGGCTCTTTCGGCTGAATCGGCGCTTTGGGTTCGCGTGACTTCACCGGCTTGGACGGTTTGCCGGTAACGCCGCTGGCGGCCAGAGGATCAAGCAGCACCGGCACAGGCTCTTCCAGATCCAGGCCTACCTGTTCTGGCTGGCGTTTTTCCGCAGGCATCTGCAACGCCGGATCCGGATCGAAATCATCTTCATCAAAAGACGGCTCCTCACGTTCGAAACGCTCCTGGCGTTCGTGCCGCCCCACTATGCGGGGCGGCCCCAGCAGGTCATTGCCTTCTTCGGGATCGGGCAGGTCTTTGACGCTGCGATCCAGCTTGAAGCGGATTTTCGACCGACCGCCCATACGCCGCCAGCCGTCGAATAGAATGCCGGCGATTACCAGTAGGCCGATAATGATGAGCCACTCACGCAAACCGAAATCCATGAATATTCTGACCCTGTTCTTCAGATTCTGTTCTGGCTCAAGCCCTTGGGCGCGAACCTTAAAGTAAGTTGATGCGCTGACATTAACATGCCCGCGCGCAGCTTTACACTGCTGCCAGCGCTGCAGCCTCTTCCACGTCTACTGTGACCAGCCTGGAGCAACCAGGTTCATGCATAGTCACGCCGAGCAATTGGTCGGCCATTTCCATCGCGATCTTGTTATGCGTAATGTAAATGAATTGCACTCGCTTCGACATCTCTTTAACAATCCGTGCATAACGCCCCACGTTGGCGTCGTCCAGCGGCGCGTCTACCTCATCAAGCATGCAGAACGGCGACGGGTTGAGCTGGAAGATGGAAAACACCAGAGCAATGGCCGTCAGGGCCTTTTCCCCACCCGACAGCAAATGGATGGTGCTGTTCTTTTTGCCCGGTGGCCGGGCCATGATAGTCACGCCGGTGTCCAGCAGATCGTCGCCGGTCAGTTCCAGATAGGCATGCCCGCCGCCGAACACCTTGGGAAACAGCGCCTGCAATCCATGATTGATCTTGTCGAAAGTTTCCTTGAAGCGGCTGCGGGTCTCCTTGTCGATCTTGCGGATCACCTGCTCCAGCGTGCTGAGCGCCTCTTCCAGATCGGCATTCTGCGCATCCAGGTAGCGTTTACGCTCGGACTGCTGCTGATATTCGTCGATTGCCGCCAGGTTGATTGCACCCAGGCGCTGGATGCGCGCATCCAATTGGCCTAGCTGCTGCTCCCAGTCGGCTTCCGTCGCATTCTCAGGTAGCAATTCAAGTACCGCTTTAAGATCGTAGCCTGATTCAAGCAACTGTTCCTGCAGCCCCTGGCGCCGGGTCTGCAGATCACGGGCAAGCAGCCGCTGCTCGTCCAGTTGCCCACGCAACAGTTGAGCCTGTTGTTCGGCCTGTGCGCGGCGCCGATCCTGTTCGCGCATCTGCTGATCGACTGCTTCCAGCGCTTGCCGCGCCTGACTCAGATCCTTTTCCGCCTGGATGCGCTGCTCGAGCAACCCCTCCAGCTCCATGCGCTGGTCCTCTTCAGGAGCCTGGCTTTCCTCAATGGTCATCTTCAGCTGTTCACGGCGCTCGCCCAGGCGTTCGGCTTGCGCAGTCAGACGCTCAAGGCCCTGACTGGTCGAATCTTGCTGAGCGCGCAGGGATTGCACGCGCAATGCCAGTTGATGCGCCTTGTCCTTGTGTTGCCGGGCGTGCTGGCGCGCATGGTCCAATCCCTCGCGAACCTGATCACGTTGGCGCAGCAGCTCTTCACGCTGACCGGCATCGGCGGCCATATGATCCAGCGCCGCCTGCAAGGTCATCCGTGCTTCGCCGATCTGCTCCTGCTCGTCACTGCGCTGCGCCTTGATGTCTTCAAGGTCGTCGGTAATCCGCTGGCGCCGCGCGTTGACCTGCTCCAGGCGTACCTGGCGGGCCGACCACTGGGCTTTGAGATCGCCCTGCTCGCGGCTCTGACTGGCGAGCCCCTGCTGCAGGCCGTCGCGTTGTTGTTCAAGCTGACGAATACGTTCGCGCAAGGCGTCAACGCGTTTGTTGTCCTCTTCCAGCGCAGCTTCCTGCTCGGCAGTACGCGCTTCCAGAGTGTCGATTTCCTGCTGACGCGCGAGCACACCCGCTTCGTTGGCTTCACCACGCTGGTAACGCAACCAGTTCGGCCCCAGCCAGTAGCCCTCAAGGGTAATCACCGATTCATGCGCGGCCAGCTCACCACGCATGCCCAGCGCCTGCTCGAGGCTATCGGCGGTGCGTACTGCGCCCAGCCAGGCGCGCAGGTCGACCGGGCAGCGCACCTTGTCAAACAGGCTGGCCGGCGCATTCTCCATAGCAGTGTTGGTGCTCGGGCGAGTATCCAGCAAGCGCAAACTGCCTTGATCAAAAGCACCCAGGGTTTCGGCAAGACTGTCGAGATTGTCCAGACTCACTGCTTGTAGATCATCACCGAGCACCGTCTCCACCGCGCGCTCCCAACCAGCCTCGACCTGCAACTGCTCCGCCAGGTGTGGCAGGCCCTGCAAGCCCTGTTCCTGCAGCCATTGCTGCACACCCTGGCCGTGATCAAGTGCCGCCTGCTGCAGCGCCTCCAGGGATGCCAGCCGACCGCTGCTGCGCTGGATTTCGCCACGGCGGATATCCCGTTCCTGGTGCAGCGCGTTAAGGGTTTCGCGCTCTTGCTGAAGCCCCTCGGATAACTCCTCCAGTTGTTGTTGCTCGCTCTCGCTACGCAGTTCAAGTTCGGCCAGTTGCTCGCCGAGCTCGGCCAGTTCGTCGTCCAGCGGCCCGGAAGTCAGGCCGCTGCGCTCATCCTCAAGCCGCTGAATGCGCTCGCTGAGACGCTCGATGGCCTGTTCAAGGTGGCGAATACGCGACTGTTCAACTTCCGCCTGTTGCCGTGGAGCTGCAGCCTGCTGATTGAACTGATCCCAGGCCGACTGCCAACTTTGCATGGCCTCTTCGGCGGTCTGCAATGCACCGCTGGTGTCTTCGTCCGCGGCGCTGGCCATTTCCAGCTCAGGTTCGATTTCGGCCAGTTCGCTCTGCAGGTCAGCGAGCAGGGCCTGATCCTGACTCAGATGGCTTTGCGCTTCCTGCCAGGCCTGCTCGGTCTGCTCCATGTCGTCATACAGCTGACGCTGGCGATCACGGTTGAATTGCAGCACCTGCTCGATACGGCTGATATCCGCGCCAACACTGTAATAGCGCGCCTGCGCCTGGTTGAAGGATTCGGTCAGATCGGCATGCTGGTCGCGCTGCTTTTCCACTTCGCTGTCGGCATTGCGCTGCTCGGCGATCAGTGCTTCCATGCCGATCTCCAGCTCGCGCACGCGATGCTCACGCTCCACCGTCTGGGCGTCCATCGCGCGCCAGCGCAGCGCCTGCAGCTGGGCCTTGAGCTGACGCTCTTCGGCTTTGAATTCCTTGTACTTCTCCGCGGACTGGGCCTGGCGCTGCAGGTGCGCCAATTGGCGCTCCAGCTCTTCACGCAAATCGGTCAGGCGCGCCAGGTTCTCGTGGGTACGGCGAATACGATTTTCGGTTTCGCGACGGCGCTCCTTGTATTTGGAGATGCCGGCGGCTTCCTCGATAAACAGCCGCAACTCATCGGGCTTGGCCTCGATCAGTTTGGAGATCATGCCCTGTTCGATAATCGAGTAGCTGCGCGGGCCCAGACCGGTACCCAGGAAAATATCGGTAATATCCCGGCGCCGGCACTTGGTGCCGTTCAGGTAGTACTGATTCTGCGCTTCGCGGGTGACCTTGCGGCGGATGGAGATTTCGTTATAGCCGGCATACTCGCCCTTGAGGGTACCGTCGCTATTGTCGAAGATCAGCTCGATGGATGCCTGACTCACCGGCTTACGCGAGTTTGAGCCATTGAAGATGACATCGGTCATCGACTCACCACGCAGATTCTTCGCCGAACTCTCACCCATGACCCAACGCACTGCATCAATGATGTTCGACTTCCCACAACCATTCGGGCCGACTACTGCGCCCATGTTGGTCGGAAAGAACACCGTAGTGGGGTCCACAAAGGACTTGAACCCCGCCAATTTGATGCATTTCAATCGCATTGAATCATCTGTCCTTGAGGATTGTCGCTTAAACCCGCATTTTTACCCACAAGCCAGGCAATGAGAAGCCCCAGTGCCGAAATACCCTGCGCGCAGGCATGCCAAGGGTGGTCAAGCAGTACCGGGTGCGGCAAAATTGCGGACACCCCGAAGCATCCCATTGACTACCTCGTTTAAGCGAACACCTGCATGCCCTTGCCCGCGGATATGGATCAGCTCTACAGCAGCCTGATGGAAGAAGAGGATACCCGCGTTTGCAAGGATATCCCCGAGAGTGCCTGCAGCAACGTCCCACAGAACTTTTTCCGTCAGGTCGCGGCCACTACCCTGACCAGCCTGGGCGATACTCTTACCAATCCGAAGACTACCTTGGCCTGGTTGATGGGCATTGTCGGCGCACCCGTGGCGCTGGTGGCCTGGCTGGTACCGATCCGCGAATCGGGCTCCATGCTGCCACAGTTATTCATAGCTGCTTATGTCAGGCAGATGCAAAAGCGCAAGAGGGTATGGATCGTCGGCAGCCTGATACAGGCCGCCGCCCTGCTGGCGATGGGCGCTGCCGCATGGCTCAGCACCGGCTTGCTGGCCGGGTTGCTGATCCTCGGCTGTCTGGTGGTGTTCAGCCTGGCGCGTGGCTTGTGTTCGGTGGCGAGCAAGGATGTGATTGGCAAAACCGTGCCCAAGACCCGCCGCGGTCGCTTGAATGGCCTGGCCAGCAGCCTGTCGGGTTGGCTGGCCCTGGCGTTCGGCATCTATTGCATGATCTGGCCGCCAGCCGACGACAACACGCTATTCTACGCTGCCTTGCTGGTCATTTCGGCGTTGCTCTGGGTTGCGGCCAGCCTGATCTATACAGTGATAGACGAAGCGCCAGGTGCCACAGAGGGCGGTGACAACGCCGTGCGCCAGGCCTTGAGCAAGATCAGCCTGCTGCGCGATGACGCGCCGTTCCGGCGTTTTGTGATTACCCGTGCGCTGTTGCTCTGTTCTGCGCTGTCCGCGCCCTATTACGTGCTGCTCGGGCAGGAACTGAACAGCAGTCTGAGCATGCTCGGCGCCTTTCTGGTCGCCAATGGCCTGGCCAGTAGCCTGAGCGCCATGTTCTGGGGACGCATGGCTGACAAATCGAGCAAGCAAGTGCTGATCCGCGCGGCCTTCCTTGCCAGCCTGCTTGGTCCGGCAGTGGTCGCGGTGCACCTGTGGGTCGAGCTGCCGCAGATGATTCACGCCTGGCTATTCCCGGTCGCTTTCTTCGTTCTGGGAATTGCCCATGCCGGCGTGCGCGTCGGCCGCAAGACCTACGTTCTGGACATGGCCGGTGGCAATAAACGCACCGACTATGTCGCCGTCGGCAACAGCATCATCGGCTTGCTGTTACTCTTTACCGGTCTGTTTGGCCTGCTTAGCTCGCTGATTGGCGCGGCCGGGATGCTGGTGTTGTTATCCGCCATCGGTCTGGCCGGTGCCTTGCTATCCTTTACCCTTAACGACGTTCAATCCTGAGCGCCATCACCTCTGTTAGCGGAAGCCTTCCATGTCTATCGATGCATCCTCCGATGCCCCTCAGGGTCTACCAGCCAGCCGTATCATCGGCCTGATCCTCGGCACCCTGTTCCTTCTGGCCACCCTGGTATTTCCCGCTCCGGGTGGTATGTCCAACGAAGCCTGGCTGGCCCTGGGCATGATGCTGTTGATGGCAACCTGGTGGTCCACCGAGGCCATCGCCATTCCCGCTACCGCGTTGCTGCCCATCGTGCTGATTCCAGCGCTCGGCCTGGGCTCGGTCGCCAGCGCGACCACGCCCTATGCCAACCCGATCATTTTTCTGTTTATGGGCGGTTTTGTACTCGGCCTGGCCATGCAGCGCTGGAACCTGCATAAGCGCATTGCGCTGATGACCTTGCTCGCGGTGGGCAGCCAGCCCCGTCGGCAGATTGCCGGATTCATGATTGCCACCGCGTTTTTGAGCATGTGGGTGAGCAATACCGCGACGACCATCATGATGCTGCCGATTGGTCTGTCGGTGATCAGCATGATGGGCACCGCCAACCCGGAAGCCGTGCGGCGTTTTGCCACCGCACTGCTACTGGCGATTGCCTATGCCGCGAGCGTGGGCGGCATTGCCACCTTGATTGGTACCCCGCCGAATGCGCTGCTGGCCGCCTATCTGGCGGAAAATCAGGGCATTGAGATCGGTTTTGCCCAGTGGATGCTGATCGGCGTGCCGGTATCCGCTTCCATGCTGGTAGCTATCTGGTTCTGGCTGGCGCGCAAGGACTTCGGGCTTGGCGAGCAGTCCGAGCATAGCGCGCAAGGCCTGCGTGAGCAGTTGCATGCGCTGGGCCCCATGAGCCTGGGCGAGAAGCTGGTGGGCATAGTATTCGTTGCCACGGCCATGGCCTGGATATTCCAACCCCTGCTGTCGGCCAACCTGATTCCCTGGCTGAACGATACGGTGATTGCGATTGCCGCCGCTATCATCATGTTTCTGATACCCGTACGGGCACGAGACCGGGTGTTTCTAATGGACTGGGAGACGGCCAAGGAAATGCCCTGGGGCGTACTGCTGTTGTTCGGTGGTGGCCTGGCGCTGGCGGGTGCGATCAGCAGCTCCGGCCTGGCAACCTGGATTGCCGAAAGTCTGGGTGTGCTGGATATGCTCTCGGCACTGTTGATGATCGGGCTGGTGGTTACGGTGATTATCTTCCTCACCGAGGTTACCAGTAACACCGCGACGGCTGCCGCTTTCCTGCCGCTGCTTGGCGCCCTGGCCATGTCCCAGGACGTGTCGCCGATCTTCTTCACCGTGCCCGCCGCAATAGCCGCCAGTTGCGCCTTCATGATGCCGGTTGCCACGCCGCCGAACGCGATTGTGTTTGGCAGCGGGCATATGCATATCAGTGACATGATCAAGGCAGGGTTTGCGTTAAACCTGATCGGCATAGTGCTGGTGACTTTTGCCGGCTACGCGCTGGTGGGCTGGGTATTCGGGGTCTAGAGAGGGTCGATTGAGAGGGTAGATTAAGAGGCCGATTGCGCCGTGTAAGACAGGGCGCAATCGGGGATTTCAGGGAGCCGGCTTCAGGGCTTGATCAATCGTCAGCAGCACTGCCTGCTGGTTACCTACGGTAACCTCATCTACCTGCCCCTGATGCGTACCCTGCAGCGCGTCGCCGGTCGGCGACAGGCGCGCAGTCAATTGCAATATCTGCCCCTGGCTGAGTTCAACGTCAGGCAGCATTGCATCAGCACTGCTGAGCACCACATCCACCGGCAGATCCGCCACGCTAAAACGCCGCGCTACCAGCGGCATCGGTGGGCCGGCAGGGTCACGGGCGAACACGAACACGACCGCATCAGGGTCGGCCTGCGCAGCTACCTCTGCGCTCAACTCAAGGCGCAGCGTGATCACTTCACCGGCTTTTTGCTCCGCCTGTGCCGGTAGTTCACCGCCTGCGGCAGTGATTCGCTGACGCGCCCGGTCAATACCGCCCTGGATGGCCAGCGCTCCGTCGCTACCCGGACGCATGCCGGTCAACAGCCGCTGCCAGTATTCGATGGCGCCTGGGTAGTCGGCACTTTCAAAAGCAGCTATGCCGAGCAAACCCAATGCCGTGGGCTCGTTGGGCTCCAGTTCCAACGCCTTGTCCAGAGCCGCTACCGCAGCGCTGTCCAGCTCGTTACCGGCGGCGAAATAGCGTGCCTGGGCTAGCTGTGCCAGTACCTCCGGGCGCTCGCCAA
Source organism: Halopseudomonas pelagia (assembly GCF_009497895.1). Classification (NCBI taxonomy): domain Bacteria; kingdom Pseudomonadati; phylum Pseudomonadota; class Gammaproteobacteria; order Pseudomonadales; family Pseudomonadaceae; genus Halopseudomonas; species Halopseudomonas pelagia. The sequence continues at coordinate 3,471,958 of NZ_CP033116.1, forward strand.
GACGTTCCAGGCTTTGGCCGAAGGCGTCCACTGCCAGATCCGGTTGCTGCGCAGAGAGATACGCCCTACCGAGCATATACCAGGCCTCGCCATTTTCCGGCTGCACCTCGGTAATACGTTGCATGCGATCAATCATCGCTTCCAGACTCTCCGGCTGCGGGCTGGTTTGCATTTCCCGATAGAGGCTCAGGCCTGCAGGGTTACCCCAGGCGAAGTACAAACCGACCACGATAACCGGTAGCAGACCAGCGGAGACGATCAGCAGCCAAGGGCCGCCACGACGCCTGGGGCGCTCGGCGCTCTCATCCCGCGCCGTGTCCTCAAGCAGCAGGCGACTGGCTTCTTCCAGGGCCGAATCGCGTTCCGCCACCGTGAGATCACCGGCGGCCACCTGTGCGTCGAGTTCAGACATGCGCTCCTGATAGAGCGCGACGTTCAGCGCAGTACGGTCGACCCGCTTGTATTGACGATGTTTCCACAGCGGCCAGATGACCGCCAGTACAGCCACTACCAGCAACACCACACTCAATAGCCAAAAATCAGTCATGGGGCGACTTCTTCTCCAACAGGGATTTCAACCGTTGCTGCTCATCGGCATTCAGATGCTGATCGCCGGTGCTACGCAGGGCGCGCTGGCGGCGCCGCAACATGACCACCAGGCCGATAAAACCAGCAAGCAGAAAGACCGCCGGGGCAAACCAGAGCACCGCGGTCTGCGCGGTCAGCGCCGGCTTGTAACGGACGAAATCGCCATAACGCATGACCATGAATTCGACGATCTGGTCATTGCTCTGGCCTTCATCGAGCATGCGAAAGATCTCGCGACGCAAGTCATTGGCAATAGGCGAATTGGAATCGGCGATATTCTGGTTCTGGCACTTGGGGCAACGCAGCTCCCCACTCAATTGATAAAAGCGCGCGCGCTGCTCTTCGGTATCGAACTCATAGGTATCAATGGCAGCCAGGCCGGCAGGTACAAACGCGAGCATGGCCATTAACAGAAACAGGCGACGGATCATGGTTGAGCCTCATCGACCAAAGCCTGATAACGCGGCGCTAGCTCGGATTGCCAGACGCGCTCATCAATCACGCCGATAAATTTATAGCGAATCACGCCCTCGGCATCCACCAGGAAAGTTTCAGGCGCGCCATACACACCCAGATCCAGCCCCAGACGCCCTTCGGGATCGCTGATATTCAACTGGTAGGGATTGTGCAGATCCTGCAACCACTTGCGCGCCGACTCGGTGTCATCCTTGTAGTTGACGCCGTGAATCACCACACCCTGTTCAGCCAGCTTGTTCAGCACCGGATGCTCAACCCGGCAGGCCACACACCAGGTCGCCCAGACATTGACCAGTGAAGGCTGACCCTTGAGATCTTCCATGCTGATGTCCGGCTCACCTTCCTGCACCGAACTCAGCTGAAAGGCAGGGAAAGGTTTGCCAATCAGCACTGATGGCAGGTCTTCGTTATCCAGGTAGAGTCCCTTGAACAGGAAGACCAGCAGCAGTAAGAATACGGCCAGCGGTAACAGCATCAATGAGCGCTTCATGCGTTACCCTCCACAGCCACTGCTGCAGCCTTGCGCTGACGACCGCGCAACCGATAGCGCTTGTCGCTGGCGGCCAGCAGGCCGCCAAAGGTCATGAACAGCGCACCCAGCCAGATCCAGCGCACAAAAGGTTTGATGTGCACACGCATGGCCCAGGCGTCACCGCCGAGCGGTTCGCCCATGGCGACGAACAGGTCGCGAGTCAGACCTGCGTGAATCGCAGCCTCGGTCATCAGCTGATTCTGTACGGTGTACAGGCGTTTCTCCGGACGCAGGGTGGTTATCTGCCGACCATCCCTGAAGACGTTGACCACCGCTTTATCCGACTCCCAGTTGGAGCCTTCCAGGTGGCGCACGCCTTCAAACTGAAAGCTGTAGCCACCCAGTTCCAACTGATCACCCGGCACCATGCGCAGGTCGCGCTGGCTGTCGAATAGACTTGCGCCCACAACGCCCACCGCGCATACGGCAATACCGATGTGCGCGAAGGTCATGCCCCAGTAACTACGGGTAAGACCCCGGAGGCCCTTGACGGTGCCCTTGTGGCGAATCTTGTTGCGGATATCCTTGATGCTCATGCCAACCACCCAGAACACCAGCAGGAGCATGCTGCCCACGGCCAGTTGGTGATCGCCGATCCATACCGCCAGAGCGACAGCGGCGATGGCCGCACCGATCAGCACCCACTTGAGCTGGCTGAACAGCCACTTCACCGGCGTGTCCTTCCAGCGGCTGAGCATGCCCACCCCCATAGCCGCCATCAGCAACGCCATCAATGGCAGGAACAGCGCATTGAAATACGGCGGGCCGACCGATACCAGCGTACCGCTGACGGCATCCAGCACCAGCGGATACAGGGTACCGAGCAGAATCATCAGCGCGGCCACCACCAGAATCACGTTATTGATCAGCAGAAAGGTTTCCCGCGACCAGAGTGCAAAGCCGATCTGACTCTTGACCACCGGTGCGCGCAGCGCATACAGCAACAGCGAGCCCCCGACGACGACCAGCAGAAAGCCGAGAATGAATACGCCGCGCTCGGGATCGGTAGCAAAGGCGTGCACTGAGGTCAGTACCCCGGAGCGCACCAGAAAAGTACCCAACAGGCTAAGCGAGAAGGTGGCAATCGCCAGCAGCACCGTCCAGCTCTTGAACACACCGCGTTTTTCCGTCACTGCCAGCGAATGGATCAGCGCCGTACCCACCAGCCAGGGCATAAAGGAGGCATTCTCGACCGGATCCCAGAACCACCAGCCGCCCCAGCCAAGTTCGTAATAGGCCCACCAGGAGCCCAGCGCGATGCCTAGGGTTAAAAAGGCCCAGGCGATAATGGTCCAGGGCCGCGACCAGCGCGCCCATGCCGCGTCCAGCCGACCGCCGAGTAGCGCGGCGATGGCAAAGGCAAAAGCCACAGAGAAGCCGACATAACCCATGTAGAGCATCGGCGGGTGCACGATAAGGCCGAAATCCTGCAGCAGCGGATTCAGGTCGTTGCCATCAGCCGGGTAGAACGGCAGTTGCCGGTCGAAGGGGTTGGAGGTCATCAGCATAAACAGCAGAAAGCCGACGCTGATCATGCCCATCACGGCCAGCACTCGGCTGAGCATTTCATCCGGCAGGTCGCGGGAGAAGATCGCGACGGCCAGGGTCCAGGTTGCGAGTATCAGCGCCCAGAGCAACAGGGATCCTTCGTGCCCGCCCCATACCGCGCTGACCCGGTAATACCAGGGCAACGCCGAATTCGAGTTGAGTGCGACATAGGTCACGCTGAAATCATTGGTGACGAAGGCGTGTACCAGGCAGAGAAAAGCGAACAGCACAAAAAGGCACTGGGCGATCGCCGCCGGCTGGGCAAAGCCCATGGCCAGGGAGTCGCCGCGCCATGCGCCATACAAGGGTACGGTCGCCTGCAGCACCGCCAGTACCAGGGCAATGATTAGCGCAATCTGGCCAAGCTCGGGAATCATCCTGCCTCCAACTTAGTAGCCGGATGCCGCGTCGGCATCCCGCTTCATCTGATTAACTTTTTCCATCGCCTGCGCCACTTCCGGCGGCATGTATTCCTCGTCATGCTTAGCCAGAACCTCGTCAGCCATCAGCATGCCATCCTCGTTCAATCGCCCCAGTGCAACGATGCCCTGACCTTCGCGGAACAGGTCCGGGAGTATGCCGGAATACGCTACCAGCACCTGCTTGTCGCCGTCAGTCACAGCAAACTGCACTTCAAGACTGTCCGTGGCGCGCGTCAGGCTGCCATCCACCACCATACCCCCAGCGCGTATACGCGTGCCCTCCGGCGCTTCACCGGCGGAGATCTGGCTGGGGGTATAGAACAGATTGATATTCTGCTGCAGCGCAGTCAGCGCCAGACCGACGGCAATACCCACGCCGAACACCACGAGCAATATCAGCAGCAGTTTCTTTTTACGTTGCGGGTGCATTACACCTCCTCCCGGCGCCGGCGGCGCGCTTCGACCTGCAGTAGCCGGCGATGAGCGCGCAGCGGCAGGACGACATTCAGTACCAGAACGACCAGGGTTATCAGATACGCGGACCAGACATAGGGCCCGTGACCACCCATGGCCAACCACTCGGACAATGCAGTCATGGCGATTTCTCCAGCATGTCACGCACCCAGCGAGTCTTGTTCTCGCGACGCAGAACTTCCAGGCGCATGCGCAGCAGCAGGCTGACACTGAACAGCGCATAGAAACCTAGAACGCTCAGCAGCAGTGGCAGCCACATTTCCACCGGCATCGCCGGCTTTTCAGTGATCTTGAAGGTGGCGGGCTGGTGCAGGGTGTTCCACCAGTCCACCGAATACTTGATGATCGGAATATTGACCACACCGACAATCGCCAGCACTGCGGTGGCTTTAGCCGCGGTTTCGCGGTTGCTGATCGCCTGGCCCAGGGCGATGATGCCGAAGTACAGGAACAGCAGAATCAGCATCGAGGTCAGCCGCGCATCCCAGACCCAATAGGTTCCCCAGGTCGGTTTGCCCCAGATAGCGCCGGTCACCAGGGCTATCACGGTCATCCAGGCCCCAATGGGCGCCGCGCATTGCAGCGCTACATCGGCTAACTTCATACGCCAGACCAGGCCGACCACACCGGCGACGGCAAGCATCACGTAGCAGGACTGGGCAACGAAAGCCGCCGGCACGTGAATGTAGATAATTCTGAAACTGTTGCCCTGCTGATAGTCCTCAGGGGCAAAAACCAGCCCCCAGATGACCCCGACGCCCAGCAGCAGCGCGGCCGCCACGGCAAACCAGGGTAGCCAGCGGCCGCTGATATCGTAAAACCATTTGGGCGAACCCAGTTTGTGGAAAAAACGCCAACTCATTGCTCTGTTTCTCCGCTCATTCACTCACCCCGATGCGCAAACCCGCGGCAATCGCCAGCGGTGCCAGGCTCAGGCTGAGTACCGCCAGGCAGCCCAGCCATAGCGCATAGCCTGCAACCGGCAGGCCTTGCATCGCCGCTTCAACGGCCCCGGTGCCCAGAATCAGCACCGGAATGTACAGGGGCAGGATCAATAGGGCCAGTAATACCCCGCCGGTTTTCAATCCCACCGTCAACGCCGCACCGACCGCCCCTAGCAAGCTCAGTACCGGGGTGCCGAGAAACAGGCTCAGGCACAACACCGGCAGCACCGAGGGTGGCAGCGAAAGCATCAGCCCGAACAGCGGGGCCAGCAATACCAGAGCCAAGCCGCTGATCAGCCAGTGATGCAGCACCTTGACCAATACCATCAAGGCCAGCGGGTGCGCGGACAACACCCATTGCTCCAACGAGCCATCCTCGTAATCACTACGGAACATGCCGTCCAGCGACAGCAAGGTGGCCAGCAAGGCGGCAACCCAGATCACCCCCGGCGCCATGCTGCGCAACATGCCTGGCTCCGGGCCAACGGCCAGCGGAAACAGGCTGATGACAATGGCAAAAAACACCAGTGGATTGAGCAAGTCACCCGGCCTGCGCCAGGCCAGACGCCATTCACGGCAAAACAATAGCCAGACAATCTGCCGCATCAGGCCACCTGCCCCAGATCCAGAGTGCGCAACCCCGGCAGATGATCGAGACTGTGATGCGTGGTCAGAACCACCGTGCCGCCGCGCGCCGCATGCGCCAGCAAATGTTGCTCCAGAGCAGCCACGCCAGCCCGATCGATCGCGGTGAAGGGTTCGTCCAGAATCCACACCGGATGCGCCTGCAAATACAGTCTCGCCAGGGCTACACGCCGCTGCTGCCCAGCGGATAAATGATGGCAGGGCACGTCCTCGAAGCCACGCAGCCCTACCTGCTCCAGCGCCTGCCAGATAGCGGCGGTGCTGACCGGCTGACTAAGGGCGCACAGCCAGGCCAGATTTTCTTCGGCGCTCAACGCACCTTTTACTGCCGGCGCATGACCAATAAACAGACGATCCTGTCGCCAGCGGTCGCGTCCAGCGGCCTGAAAAATCGAATCATCACCGTAACGAATATCGCCCGCGACCGGAGGCAGCAGTCCGGCCAGTATGCGTAACAGGCTGGTTTTGCCTGAGCCGTTGGGGCCGGCCACCTGCAGCACCTCTCCGGATTGCAACTGGAGAGACACCCCATCAAACAACTCACGCTGATCGCGTTCGCAGGCGAGCTGATGCAAAGTGATGGGCAGTGTCTTCACCTGTTCTCCAACTGTTTTCGCACATTGCCAGGCTCTGGGCCTGGTGTATTCATGTTTACCTGCCAGCGGCCGCTAACTATGACAGGGCCATTTGGCCAGGCACTGATGCGCAGCGGCGGGCACTGGCGGCAGGCTGTGCCATTATACATACAGCCCCCCTGACAAGGACCGTGATTTACGTCAACATGTGACTACATGAACACCGATATCAGACTTCCACCCAGCAGCCCCAGCCCCTCAGTAACGGGGCCTGTAGCCAGGCCGGCAGACCCCGCCGCTGTGGCTCTGCAACTGCTGCGTCCGATTGACGCACTGCTGTTCCCACCCGGGCAAACCACCCGCGCTGAAGTGCTCACCAGTACGCCAAAGGGAGGTGAGTTTGAACTCTTGTTGCGCTTAGCGCAAAACACGACGGCGCCGGCACAACAGGTAGTGGCCACCAGCCCCAGAGCAGTGCCCAGCGGCGCAGCGCTGGTGCTGCAGGCGATCAGCCAAACCCAGCTGATGGCCGTGCTGCAGCCCACCGGTAAAGCACCAGCTGCAGACATGCTGACGCGCCTTGATCCCGCCATGTTTCCACCGGGCTCCAGCGTCCAGGCTCAAGTTGTCAGTCAGCAGGTGCTGGCGCAGGGTGAGCAGCAACGTTTTGCGATCATCGCCCGGCTGCTGGAAGGCGCGGCCAGCGGCAGCAACCTGAGCCTGACCAGCAGCAAGCCACTGGATCCGGGCACGCTGATTACCGCGCTGGTGGGTAGCCAGGGCGAGCTGCGCATTCCCGACCCCGCACGCCAGCAATTGACTCTGGCATTGCTGCAAGGGTTGAAAGATAGCCTGCAACGTCAGGGTTCGTCCGAGCCGTTATTCAGCAGTTTGCAGAAGCTTAGTCAGAATCTCGGCCAAACCTCGGGCCAGAGCGCTGCGCCTGCCGTAGCGGCGCCAGCCATGCCGGCTAGCGTGCAAAGTGCCATGCAGCAGGTGCTTCAGCAGGTCGCTTCATTGCAACAACTGATGACCCCCGCTGGCGTGGAACAGGCCGTGCAGCGCAGTGGCGCTTTTCTTGAGCCCAACCTCGCGCAGCTGGCTGGACTGCTGAAGGGTGCTGCCGCCGAAACGGCTGCGGCGCCCGCCGGCACCAATCCCAGCCCGGCGCTGAGCAAGTTGCTGGCCGCGCTCTCCACTTTGCCGGTCAGCCCCGCTACTCCGCCGCTGCCGGGTGCCGATCTGAAGGCGTCGTTGATACACCTGGCCATCAGCTTGCAGCAGCAGTTATCCCCCGGCGCGATCAAGGAACTGGCCCTACCCTTCAGCCCTTGGAAACAAGGCGCCGGCGGGGCCACTGAACAAAGCTTTCCAGTAGCCAGCCGGGTGGTTCAAGGCATGACCGACGCGCCGGATCTCGGCGCCCTGCTGCGCCTGACCGCGGCGTTACTGTCGCGGATCCAGCACCATCAACTGCAAAGTCTCGGTCAGTCGCAAAGCTTTTCCGATGGCAGCAGCCAGACCGTCTGGCAGCTGGAAATTCCTGTACGTGATGGCCAACAGTTCAGTCATGTACAGGTACGTATTCAGCGTGATGACAGTGCACCCGAGGCGCGGCAGGTAGAAAAAACTCCGCATTGGGAGGTCCGCCTGGCCTTCAACCTGGACCAGTTGGGCAGCCTGCAGGCGATCGCCAAGCTCTACAAGGGGCGGGTCAGCAGTGAATTCTGGGCCGAACAGCCACAGACGCTGTCCCTGCTAGACGGCGAACTGCGCCTGTTGCGTGACCGCCTACTGGCGAAAGGGCTGGATGTTGGTGAGCTGAGTTGCCACCAGGGCATGCCGCCACAGCCCAAGCAGGCTCTGCAACAACGCTGGATTGATGAGGTGACATGATGCACAAGCCCCGTGAAGCCATTGCGCTGGTGTACGACGGCGATCAGGCTCCGACCCTGACCGCCAAGGGCGAGGGAGACCTGGCCGAGCAGATTATTGAGCTGGCCATGGCCTACGAGGTGCCCATCTACGAGAACGCAGAACTGGCCAGCGTCCTGGCGCGGCTGGAGCTCGGCGATCAGATTCCTGAAGCGTTATACCGGACTATTGCCGAGATCATTGCTTTTGCCTGGTATCTCAAGGGCAAGAGGCCAGACGGCTTTGTAGAGCCAGAAGAGGAAATATAGAGGTTGTGAACCGCTCAGGGCTTACGCGCGGCGTGTAACTTGGCAACCAGCTCGGCTTCAGCCTTGGACAGCCCGCAAGATTGCGTGAGGTCTTCCACACTGGCGCCCAGACCGACGAGGCGGGCAGCCTGATTGTAAGGCAGGGACTGGGGGTCAGTTTGTTCGATGCGCATCTGTTTGTCTTCGATGCGCTTGAGCTGGTCGCGCAGCGCCACCAGCTCCTCACCCATGCGAATACTGCCTTGCTGATACGTCAGCACTTCGGTTTTAAGCTGCTGAATGCGTTCGAGCTGCTGGCTATCCTGCTGTGTGACCCTGCCGCCCAGGCGCTTGAGCTGCAGATACACAGCGACAAAGGCCGCGAGCAATACCCCGAGGCCCAAACCCAGTAACAACATAAGCCATGCGCCAGACCCGAGCATAGTGATCAGAAGCCCTGCAACTCGGCCCACTCATCCTCGGTCATCATCTTTTCCAGATCAACCAGGATCAGCAGCTCGTTGTTCTTGTTGCACACGCCCTGGATAAATTTGGCCGACTCGTCAGTACCAACGTTAGGCGCAGTTTCGATCTCCGACTGACGCAGGTAAACGACTTCGGCAACGCTGTCGACCAGAATGCCGACCACCTGTTTGTCCGCCTCGATGATCACGATGCGGGTATTGTCGGTGATCGGTGCGGGGGTCAAGCCAAAACGCTGACGTGTGTCGATCACCGTCACCACATTGCCACGCAGGTTGATGATGCCCAACACATAAGAGGGCGCACCTGGGACCGGCGCAATCTCGGTGTGGCGCAATACTTCCTGCACCTGCATGACATTGATGCCATAGGTCTCGTTGTCGAGGCGGAAGGTCACCCATTGCAGGATCGGATCTTCAGCGCCCTGTGCGGTATTGTTTTTCATTCTCTAGCTTCCCGATCTTCATTGATGCCGATCCGGCTCAGAGGCCGGTACCCAGTCACTCATTATCATCAGGCCCTGACGCTCACGCCAGTGCCCGCTCTACTTTTGCGCCCTGCTGAGTCTTTGCACCGGCGGCAATCAAACCTGCCAAGGCCGAGACGTCCACAAGCGCACACATATGTTCAATCACCGTACCCGCCAACCAAGGCCGCTTGCCTTCCTGCGAGCGCCATTTAATCTGCTCGGGCGTCAACTTCACCGACTTGCTCACATCATGCACCGCAAGCCCCCACTCATGCCCTTGCACAGAGATAACGAAGCGCAAATCATCGCGCAGCGCCGGTGTATAGCGTTCCGGCATGACCCAACGCGCGGTGTCCAGCACTTTCAAATTACCCGCAGACGTCGGCATGATGCCGAGAAACCAGTCAGGCTGGCCAAACAGCGGGGTAATTTCGCTGTCCAGCGGATGAATTGTCCCAAGCAAAATCAGCGGCACCGCCAGGGTCAAGCCGCCAACATCGAAAAGCAGCGCCTCGAAAGGTTGCTCACGCCATTGCGGTTGCTCTACCAACGGCAATACGTTCTCTGCCTCAACCTCAACTTCAGCCTCGACCTCTTTCACCGCCACCGCGGTGGTCTCGATAACCGCGCGGCTGATGTCGACCGCGGGCGGCTCAGCATAGGGCACTGCCTCAGCGACAGGCTGCGCCTCCAGCTCTTCAGCGAGGCTCAAATCCTCGATAGCATCCTGCAGCAACGCATCCAGATAACTCTGGATCGTCTGTTGCGGAATAAACTGCTGTACGGGCAAGGGCTTGGTCATAACTCGCTTTTACAGGAAAGTATTGTGTATCGGACTATCAAACAGTATCGGCTGAAAGCCGCCGAGCATTAACGGCAATTGCATCAGGCCACCTGCTCGCGGCGCGGTACAGCCTGCGCCAGCAGATAACGCAACAGTGCACGATAAGCGAGTACGCCGCGCGCTCCAGCATCCACTCTGGATGGCACCAGGCCGGCCAAGCTGGCATCGCGCAGCTTGGTGTCGATGGGCACATAAGCCTGCCACAGGTGATCTGGATAATCACGCCGCAACATCCGCAAGGTACTTAGCGACGCCTGGGTACGCCGATCAAACAAGGTGGGCACTATGGTGTAAGGCAACGCCTGCTTGCGTGAGCGGTTGACCATGTCCAGCGTATGCACCATGCGTTCCAGGCCTTTCATCGCCAGGAATTCGGTCTGTACCGGAATGACCAGTTGCTCGCACGCTGCCAGCGCATTGATCATTGACACCCCTAACAGCGGCGGGCTGTCGATCAGCACAAACTGGTAGTCGTCCCAGAGCTGTGCCAGCGCACGTGACAGCACCAGACCAAAGCCACCCTGCGCGGCAGACTGCCGCTCGAGCGTGGCAAGTGAGGTGCTGGAGGGTAGCAGGCGAATATTCTCGTGGCTGGTGTTTAACAACAGCGCCTGTGCCAGCCCTTCCGGAACCTGGCCCTTGTGCTGAAACAAATTGAATACACTACTGGTCAGGCTGTCTGGATCATGCCCGAAGTAACTGGTCATCGAGCCGTGCGGGTCCAGGTCGACCACCAGCACCTTTTGCCCCTGATCTGCCAGCAGGCCAGCCAAAGCCACTGCCGTCGTGGTTTTACCCACGCCGCCTTTTTGATTGGCCACTGCCCAGACTTTCATAACCTTCCTCCGGGGGTATGCTGCCGACATGTCGGCGCACCCCACCTACGACAACAAAATGACGCTGCACCCACGGGTGCCAATTGAATCCTTTACTGTGCAGGAGCCGTGCCAGACTCACTGCGCGCGGCGCGCATGCCATCCACGCTTCCATCCACGCTTCCATCCACGCTTCCATCCATGCTTGCATCTTCGCCACCACGGAACGCCTCGTGCCGTGTATCCAGGTGACGGGAAATCAACAATACCACCCGACGATTGGCGCGGCGCCCTGCCTCTGTGGTGTTGTCCGCTACCGGGCGGAACTCGCCGTAGCCCACCGCCGCCATTTGCTCCGGATTGACCCCGCCAATGCCCAGCATGCGCACCACACTCGCCGCCCGAGCGGCCGAAAGCTCCCAGTTGGTAGGATAAAGCCGCGAACCTATGGGCACATTATCGGTAAAACCTTCGACGTGAATCGGGTTCTGATAAGGCGCCAAAATGCCGGCGATTTTTTCGATCAGATTAAAGCCGGCATCCAGTGGCAAGGCGTCGCCGCTGGGAAACAGCAGGCTGGAATTAAGCTCAATCTCGATCCATAACTCGTTACCCCGCAGCTCCAGATCACCGGCTGCGATCAGCTCACCAAAAGCCGCCTCCATCGCCGCGGTGATCTCCTGCAACGGATCAGCAGCAGCCGTTTCAGCCGCCGCGGCATCGGTACCAGCTGTGCCCGGCGCGTCGCTGCGGCTCAGTCCACGGGGTATTTCCTCACCAATCTGGATGGGTTCCATCGAGCGCTGCGGCTGATTGAATGCACCTTCCATGGTGTCGGAAAGCACTTTGTACTTGCCTTCATTGACCGACGAGATCGAATACATGACCACGAAGAACGCAAACAGCAGGGTGATGAAGTCCGCATAGGAAACCAGCCAGCGTTCGTGATTCTCGTGTTCTTCGTGTCGACGACGACGCATGCTCTGCCCCCCTGTTAGTCCAGGAAGCCCTCGAGCTTCATTTCGATGGACCGCGGGTTTTCCCCTTCGGCAATGGACAACAGCCCCTCAAGCAGCATTTCCCGATAGCGCGACTGCTGCAACACGACGGCCTTCAGTTTGTTCGCTACCGGCAATAGAAACAGGTTGGCCAGCGCCACACCATAGATGGTGGCGACAAAGGCGACGGCGATACCGGTACCCAGCATCGAAGGGTCAGCCAGGTTGCCCATCACATGAATCAGGCCCATGACCGCGCCGATAATACCGATGGTCGGTGAATAGCCGCCCATGCTCTCATACACCTTGGCGGCCATCAGGTCGTGGTTTTCGCGCGTCAGCAGGTCGACTTCCAGAATACTGCGCAGGGCTTCCGGCTCACTGCCGTCGACCAGCAACTGCAAGCCCTTGCGGGCAAAAAAATCAGCTTCCATCTCGGCAATCTGTTCCAGCCCCAACAGGCCTTCCTTGCGCGCGATGGTGCTCCAGCCGATCACCTGGTTGATACCTTCCTGCAAACGATTGGCCGGCGGAAAGATGATCCAGCGGGCGATCACCAATGCACGTTTGAAGACTTTCAGCGGTGTTTGAATAAATGCTGCACCCAGCGTACCGCCAAACACAATCAGCGCCGCCGGCCCGTTGATCAGCGCAGCAGCGTGCCCGCCTTCAAGGTAATTGCCACCGAGGATAGCGACAAAGGCTAGAATGATGCCGATGATGCTGAGGATATCCATCAGCTCAGCTCTGCCAGATAACGGCCAATATCATCCAGGCTGTAAATACCGTCTGCCAGATTGGCCTTGGCAATCGCCATGGGCATGCCGTAGATCACACAGCTGGCTTCGTCCTGCGCCCAGATGTCGCTGCCGGCGGTCTTCAACATGCGCGCGCCTTCACGGCCATCTGCCCCCATACCGGTGAGGATCACGCCCAGCACCTTGTCCCGAAAAGCTTTGGCCGCGGAACCGAAGGTTACGTCCACGCAGGGTTTGAAATTCAATCGCTCGTCACCGGGCAGGATACGTACGATGCCACGGCCGTCGAGCATCATCTGCTTGCCACCAGGGGCCAGCAGCGCAGTGCCAGGCTTCAACGTATCGCCGTCCTCAGCTTCCTTGACGCGAATCTTGCACAGTTTGTCCAGGCGCTCAGCAAAGGCTTTGGTGAAGGCTGCCGGCATATGCTGAACCAGCAACAGCGGCGCAGGAAAATTCGCCGGGAGTTGCGTCAGCACGCGCTGCAACGCGACCGGCCCGCCCGTGGATGTACCGATGGCGACCAGTTGATAATGTTTTTTACGCGGCGCCGGGCTGTTGCCACGTGAGGCGGCCGGCTTGGGAGCAGCAGGCTCGCTGGGCCGCAACGCCGGCCGGGTAGCGGCCGAACTTGCGGGCGCAGCACTCGGCGCAGGCGGCGCACTGGCCAGTCCCAGCGAGCGTCGGTTAGTGCGCGCCAGGGCGTGCACTCGCTCGCAAAGCAGTTGCCGCACTTTATCCGGGTTACGTGAAATATCTTCGAAGTTCTTCGGCAGATAATCTGCTGCGCCGGCATCCAGCGCATCCAAGCTGACCCGCGCGCCCTCATAGGTGAGCGAGGAGAACATCAGTACCGCCGTCGGGCAGCGCTGCATGATCTCACGCACCGCCGTGATGCCGTCCATGACCGGCATTTCGTAGTCCATGGTGACCACGTCCGGGCGCAGGGCCAAGGTCTGGTCCACGGCTTCGCGACCATTGGAGGCCACTCCGACTACCTGGATCTGCGGATCGCCCGCAAGAATTTCCGTTACCCGGCGGCGAAAGAAACCCGAATCATCGACCACCAGCACCTTGACCGCCATACACTCTCCTGAAACCTGCCGGATCACCCGCCCTGTGGCGGCCCATCCTGATATCCATCCATGCCTGCCGTTCTTTGCCCAGCGCTCGGTGAGCGCTATTACCCCCTGCGGGCGTAGCGCTTGAGCAGGCTGGGTATATCGAGGATCAGTGCAATGCGACCGTCGCCGGTAATGGTAGCGCCGGACATGCCCGCTGTGCCCTGCAACATCCGGCCCAGTGGCTTGATCACCACCTCCTCTTGACCCACCAGTTGATCGACCACAAAGCCTACACGCTGGGTGCCAACCGAGACGATCACCACACTGGCTGCAGAATGATCACTGGTGTCGGCAACGCCGGGCATCAACCAGCGCTTGAGGAAAAACAGCGGCAAGGCTTTTTCGCGCACGATGATTACTTCCTGACCGTCCACCACGTTAGTGCGCGAGAGATCGAGGCTGTAGATTTCGTTGACGCTGACCAGCGGCAAGGCAAAGGCCTGATTGGCGAGCATGACCATCAGCGTCGGCATGATCGCCAAGGTCAGCGGCACCTTGATGACAATACGACTGCCCTGGCCCTTGGTCGACTGAATATTGATCGTGCCGTTGAGCTGGGAAATCTTGGTCTTGACCACGTCCATCCCAACGCCGCGGCCAGATACATCGGAAATTTCGGTTTTGGTGGAGAAGCCCGGCTCCAGAATCAGGTCGAAGCATTCGCTCTCTGAAAGTCTGTCGGCCGCCTCCTTTTCCATCATGCCCTTTTCAACGGCTTTAGCGCGCAGCACGTCGGCATCCATACCGCGACCGTCATCGGTGATGGTCAGCAGAATATGATCGCCCTCCTGCTCCGCAGCAAGGATCACCTTGCCGGTGCGCGGCTTGCCGGCGGCTTCACGCTCGTGGGGCAGTTCAATCCCGTGGTCAACCGAGTTACGCACCAAGTGCACCAGCGGATCGGCCAACGCCTCGACCAGGTTCTTGTCCAGATCGGTTTCTTCACCGACCAGTTCAAGATTGATCTCCTTTTTCAGGCTGCGCGCCAGATCGCGTACAACCCGGGGAAAGCGGCCGAAGACTTTCTTGATTGGCTGCATGCGCGTCTTCATCACTGAAGACTGCAGGTCGGCGGTGACCACATCCAGATTGCCCACGGCCTTGTTCAGCTCTTCATCACCGCTGCTCAGGCCCAACCGCACCAGCCGGTTGCGCACCAGCACCAGCTCGCCGACCATATTCATGATGTCGTCGAGGCGCGCGGTATCTACCCGCACGGTCGTTTCGACGGCGGGATTCTCGCCTCCGGCCTGTTTGTCTTTGGCTAAGTCCGCAGCCGGCGCAGGCGCTTTCGCCGGCTGGGGCGAAGATGCGGGCGCCTTGGCTGCCGGCTTGGCGACTGCCGCAGCCGGTACCGCCGCGGATGTTTTGGCCGCCGGCGCTGCTACCGCGTCGTCCAACTTGCCCGGCGCCTGACCGTTACCATGCAACTGGTCAAGCAAAGCTTCGAACTCATCGTCGGTGATATGCTCTGGCGCATCTGCCTGAGGCGGTGCGGGCGGACTAGCCGCCGCTGGAGCATCGGCTGAAGAAGGAGGTGAAGAAGTGGATGAAGAGACGGCTTCGCTCACTTTGCCCGGCGCGGCGCCCTTGCCATGCAACTCGTCGAGCAACCTCTCGAACTCGTCGTCATCGATTTCATCACCATGGCCGGCAGAGATGGCAGCCGGGGCCTCAGCCTTGGGTGCAGGAGTCACTGCCGCCTGCTGGCCGGTGCCGTGCAACTGGTCCAGCAAGGCTTCAAATTCATCGTCGGTTATTTCATCACCGCTGCCATGGCTAGGCGCTGCCGCCATAACCGGCACAACTTCTTCGACGGCAGTGGCGGCGGGGCCTTTCAAGGCATCGAGCAACTGCTCGAACTCGTCATCGGTGACATCACCCTGAGCTTCGGGAGCGGCTGCGCTGTTAGCGTCAGCGGTTGCCGAGATCACATCTGCGCTGGCGGGCACCGCGAGCGCAGCAAGGGCCTCGAGCAGCGCCGGATCGGCCGGTTGCGGTTGTTCACCTTCGCGAACCTGCGTGAACATCTCATTGACGCTGTCGAGCGCCTGGAGCACCACATCCATCAGCTCCGAATCAACCTGGCGCTCACCCTTGCGCAGAATGTCGAAGACGTTCTCGGCGATATGGCAGCAGCCTACCAGCGCATCAAGCTGCAGAAATCCAGCGCCGCCCTTGACGGTGTGAAAGCCGCGGAAAATCGCATTGAGCAGATTGGTGTCATCAGGACGGTTCTCCAGATCGACCAGCTGTTCAGATAACAGCTCGAGGATTTCTCCGGCTTCCACCAGAAAATCCTGAAGAATTTCCTCATCCGCGTCAAAACTCATGCATCCACTCCCGGGCGTGCTTGTAGTTAGAAGCCCAGACTGGAGAGAAGATCATCGACTTCATCCTGTCCGGATACAACGTCTTCTCTTTTATCGGCATGAATCTGCGGACCTTCACCCCTGGTGGAGACTTTTTTTGCTTCTTGCTCGGATTGGCCATGGTTGATGCCGGCAATCCGATCTACCTGACCGGCCATACGCACCAGATTGACCAGGCTTTCTTCCACGTCATGGACCAGCGTGGTCACACGCTTGATCACCTGACCGGTGAGATCCTGATAGTCCTGGGCAATAAGAATATCGTTGAGATTAGCGCTGACCTGGGCACTGGATTCTTCGGTCTTGGCGAGGAACTCGCCCATACGCCTATACAGTTCGCGAAACTCGCCGGCTTCCATCTCACGCCGTTGCAGACGCTGCCAGTCGGCGCGCAGGGCACTGGCTTCTGCGCCTAGGCTGGAAACGATAGGCGCGCTGGTTTCGACCAGATCCATGGTGCGATTGGCGGCTTTATCGGTCAGTTTGACCACATAATCAAGGCGGTCCGAGGCATCCGAAATCTTGGAGACTTCAACACCGTCAGCCAATGCGTGGGAGGTATCGATCTGGAAGTTGACGATTGAACTGTGCAACGCCCGGGTCAGTTGACCCACTTCGTAATACAGACCGCGATCGCGAGCCTGATTGATTGCATGTATGACCAGTATGGCTTCGCCGTACTGGCCCTTTTCCAGGTAATCGACCAGCTGCCGCGCATTATCTTTGAGGGAATGTTCGAATTCCTGAGCGGTTGCCTGGCCGGGATCCTTACTTAACGCCATAACCTGTACCCCGGATAATTATTATTTTGCCTGAACCCGCTCGAAGATCTTCTCGATCTTTTCTTTCAACGCTTGAGCAGTGAAAGGCTTGACCACATAACCATTGACGCCGGCCTGCGCCGCTTCAATGATCTGGTCGCGCTTGGCTTCAGCCGTCACCATCAGCACCGGCAGATTTTTCAGCCGGTCATCGGCACGCACCGCGCGCAGCAGATCAATGCCACTCATGCCCGGCATGTTCCAGTCGGTCACCAGGAAGTCAAAGCTGCCGCTCTGCAACATCGGCAAGGCCGAGGTTCCATCGTCGGCTTCTGCCGTATTGGTGAAACCCAGGTCGCGCAACAGATTCTTGATAATGCGCCTCATCGTTGAAAAATCATCAACGATGAGAATTTTCATATTCTTGTCCAAGTCGACCTCCGTACAAACCAGGAAGAGTGCACTGTCACACTCCGTTAAGCTACTGGCCAAACAAGCCTTGTAAACTCAATAGCTGCCAGTGTAACCGGAGTGGCCATCCGGTGTTGCTTACACTGACATTCAATACTTATTCTTCCAGTCCAGCCGGGCATTGTCCGGATACCGGGAACAAAATCAATCGTTTCGCCATCCACTGAGCCTGGCGCGCAGTCGCGCGGCACACTGACTATGCAGTTGGCTGACGCGCGACTCGCTGACGCCGAGCACCGCACCGATCTCTTTCAGGTTCAGCTCTTCATCGTAATACAGCGACAATAACAGCCGTTCGCGCTCCGGCAAGCCTTCGATCGCTTCAACCAGCGCAGCGCGAAAGCGTTGATCCTGCAAACCGCCCAAAGGCTCTTCATCGCTGTGCGCATCGGCCCGCGTACCGCTTTCGAGCAGCTCATCGAAACTGAACAGTTTGCTACCGGAGGTATCATTGAGAATGGCGTAATACTCTTCCAGGCTCATCTCCAGCTCTGCGGCGATCTCATGATCCTTGGCATCACGACCCAGGCGCGACTCTACTGCACGCACCGCATCGCTGACCATACGGGTATTACGATGCACAGAACGTGGCGCCCAGTCACCCTTGCGCACCTCATCCAGCATGGCGCCACGAATACGGATACCCGCGTAGGTTTCAAAACTGGCGCCCTTGCCGCTCTCAAATTTGCGCGAGGCCTCGAGCAAGCCAATCATGCCCGCCTGTATAAGATCATCGACCTGAACGCTGGAAGGCAGACGGGCGAGCATGTGATAAGCGATGCGTTTCACCAAGGGGGCATATTGGGAAACCAACTGATCCTGATTGTTAGCGGAACACTGTGCGCGTGTATACATGCTCAATCCACCAGCCGTTTGTGTCATAGGCCTGAGCCCGTCTGCTGCACCAGGCGCTCGACGAAAAATTCAAGATGCCCACGTGGGTTGGCCGGCAGGGGCCAAGCATCTACTTTTTGCGCGATGCCTCGAATGGCGATGGAGGCTTTGCTGCGCGGAAATACTTCATAGATTGCACGCTGCTTCTGCACGGCTTTGCGCACGTTCTCATCATAGGGCACTGCTCCCACATACTGCAGAGCAACATCAAGAAAGCGGTCCGTCACTTTGGTCAGCTTAGCAAAAACGGCCCGGCCTTCCTGTGGCGTATGTACCATATTGGCCAATACGCGGAAGCGGGTCATGCCGTGATCGCGGTTGAGTAGCTTGATCAGCGCGTAGGCGTCAGTAATCGAAGTGGGTTCATCGCACACTACCACCAGCACTTCCTGGGCGGCGCGCACGAAGCTGACGACCGAGTCGCCAATGCCGGCGGCGGTATCAACGATCAGCACGTCGATGTTGTCGCCAATATCGCTGAAGGCCTGAATCAGCCCGGCGTGCTGCTGGGGGTTGAGGTTGACCATGGTCGCGGCGCCGGATGCCGCTGGCACTATGCGCATGCCGCCCGGGCCATTCAGAAGCACATCACGCAATTCGCAGGTGCCCTCCAGCACGTCAGCCAAGGTGGCTTTAGGCTTGAGACCCAGCAATACATCGACGTTGGCCAAGCCAAGGTCGGCATCAAGCAGCACCACACGGCGCCCCATGTCGGCCAGGGCGATGCCCAGGTTGACCGACACGTTGGTTTTGCCGATACCACCTTTGCCGCCGGTGACCGCGATAACCTGAACCGGATGTTTGCTGCCCATCTGCGTGGCTTACCTTGTTATCAATAAAACTGTTGAACGTCTGTTAACCAGCACGCTGATTGTGCAGTATACCGGCAAACACATCAGCCATCGCCTGATCGGGCGGGCTTTCGTTGCCGGCCAGGCTTACCGCCCGGCTAACCAGTTGGTGGCCAACTGCACGGCTTATATCATCCGGAATGCGCTGGCCATCTGCCAGATAGGCTACCGGTAAACCCTGCTGCATAGCCAGACCCAATACTTCACCAAGAGTAGCCGACTCGTCCACCTTGGTGATCACACAACCATCCAGGCCACACACCTTATAGGTGTGATACGCGGCCTTGAGCACCTGATATTGACTGGTGGCAGCCAACACCAGCAACTTGCTGACATTGGTACCCAAGGCGGCCAATTGGCTCAGTTGACCCTGAAGATGCGGATCCTGCGCTTGCAGGCCTGCGGTATCCAGCAACACCAGGCGTTTGCCGGAAAATTCCTTGAGCACGTCGGCCAAACCATTCTGCTCGTCTACTACCCGCACTGGCACGTTCAGAATACGGCCCAGGGTGCGCAACTGCTCATGGGCGCCGATGCGGTAGGTATCCATGGTCACCAGGGCCACGTGCTGGCTGCCGTGCTTGAGCACATACCGCGCAGCCAGTTTGCCCAGCGTGGTGGTTTTGCCAGAGCCGGTCGGACCGACCAGCGCAATCACACCGCCCTCTTCAATCAATTCATCACGGATAACCGGAATGCTGTGCGACAGGTGAGCCAGCAACATACGCCAGGCCTGGCGGGTGTTGGGCTCATCGGCGACCAGACGCAACAGCTTCTGGCTCAGCTCGGCGGGCAGACCCAGTTGGGTCAGGCGGCGCCATAGGCTGGCTTGACGCGGCTGCTGTTGATTGATCTGACCCCAGGCCATATTGCCCAGCTGCGCTTCGAGCATCTCGCGCAGCCCGGCGATTTCCGCGCGCATCGCGCTCAAGCCCGAACCGGACTCAGCTTCCGGTTCAGCAACCCGCGGCGCTGGTTCCGGTTTGATCCTGGCCGCGGCCGGTTGCGCCATCTCGTTATTGAGGCGATCAAGAAAATCCTGCGCTTCCGGCGATCCGCCCTGCGCCGCCTGACGCAAGGTTTCGCCAAACAACTGGCGGTTGACGCTGGGGCCTGAGCTGGCGCGCTCCCCCGCTTCAAGCTGAGCCCGAGCGGTGACGATACGCTCTTGGGTTTTTTTCAATTCCTGGCTCAAGCCGGGCGTGGGGGGAGTCAGCCGTGGCGCTTCGTAATCCACTGCGGCAGTCAGTTCCACACCACCAACGACGCGGCGATTGGCGATGATGGAGGCATCGGCACCGAGCTCGTCGCGTACCAGCTTCATCGCCTGGCGCATGTCTGCGGCAAAGAAACGTTTTACTTTCATGGCTGACTCACCCTCTACATTCGTTTAACTGACTCGGCGGCTTTAGCGCTGCGTGTCCAATTCTGAGGCTTTCAGCTTTGGGCCCTTTCACTCTGAGCCTTTCAGCTTTGGCCAACTGTCGCGACAATGGTGACCTGCTTGCTGTCCGGTATTTCCTGGTAGGACAACACGTGGGCACCTGGCGCCGCATAGCGGACAAACTTGGCCATCATCCCGCGAACCGGACCCGCGACCAGCAGTATCGCTGGCTTGCCCTGCACTTCCTGACGTTGCACCGCATCGGCCAGTGAGCGCTGAAGCTTTTCCGCCATGCCCGGCTCGAGCATGATGCCGTCATCACCACCCTGCCCGGCCTTCTGTAGACTCTGTAGCAACATCTGTTCCAACCTTGGCTCCAATGTGATCACAGGTAGCTCGGAGTCAAGCCCTACAATGCTTTGCACGATGGAGCGCGACAGCGAGACGCGCACGGCGGAGATCAACGCGCCAGGATCTTGACTCTTGCCTGGCTGGTTGGCGATGGCCTCGGCAATGGTCCGGATATCCCGTACCGGCACCTGCTCCTGCAGCAGACCCTGCAATACCTTGAGCAGCCCGGACAGCGAAATGGTACCGGGCACCAGCTCTTCTGCCAGCTTCGGCGAGGCTTTAGCCAGCACCTGCAACAGCTGCTGAACCTCTTCATGGCCGATCAGCTCATGCGCATGCTTGTTCAGAATCTGATTCAGGTGCGTGGCCACCACCGTACTGGCGTCAACCACGGTGTAGCCGAGCGACTGCGCCTGGTCTTTCTGCATCGGCTCAATCCATATGGCGTCCAGACCAAACGCCGGATCCTTGCCGGCGAGGCCCTTGATCTCGCCAAAAACCTGACCTGGATTGATCGCCAGCTCACGATCGGGGTACACCTCTGCTTCGGCGACGCCGACACCCATCAAGGTCACACGGTAGGCGTTCGGCGCCAGGTCGAGGTTGTCGCGGATATGTACCGAGGGCATCAGAAACCCCATGTCCTGCGAGAGCTTCTTGCGCACGCCCTTGATTCTTGCCAGCAACTGCCCGCCCTGATTGCGATCCACCAACGGAATCAGCCGGTAACCGACTTCCAGGCCGACCATATCTACCGGGGTAACGTCGTCCCAGCCCAGCTCGCGGGTTTCAGGACGCGGCGCGGCCGGGACATCCGTTGCCCGGCGCTGTACTTCCTGCTCGGCGTTCTGCTTGAGCCGCTGGCGATTGGCAATAAAGTAGGCTGCGCCCGCGGCCAACGCGCCGAGACTCAGGAAAGAGAAATGCGGCATGCCGGGAATCAGACCCATAACGATCATGATCGCTGCCGCAATGGCCAGCGCCTTGGGCGAGGCAAACATCTGCCGGTTGACCTGCGAGCCCATGTCTTCCGAGGTGGATACCCGGGTCACCATGATCGCCGCGGCGGTAGACAGCAGCAGCGAAGGGATCTGGGCGACTAGGCCGTCACCGATGGTCAGCAGCACATAGATGCGGCCGGCATCGCCAAAGCTGAGGCCGTGCTGGGCCATACCGATAGCAAGGCCGCCAATGATGTTGATAAACAGAATCAGCAAGCCGGCGACGGCGTCGCCGCGTACAAATTTGCTCGCGCCGTCCATGGAGCCATAGAAGTCGGCTTCCTGGGCAACTTCCGTACGGCGCAACTTGGCCTGTTCCTGATCGATCAGACCGGCGTTCAAGTCTGCATCGATGGCCATCTGCTTGCCGGGCATCGCGTCCAGGGTGAATCGTGCGCTGACCTCGGAAATACGCCCGGCACCCTTGGTTACCACGACGAAGTTGATGATCATCAGAATGGCAAACACCACCAGACCGACGACATAGTTGCCGCCAATCACCACTTCACCGAAGGCCTGAATCACCTTGCCTGCCGCGTCGCCACCCTCATGGCCGTACAGAAGCACGACCCGGGTGGACGCCACGTTCAGCGCCAGACGCAGCAAGGTCGCGATCAGCAGAATGGTTGGAAAGACGGCAAAATCCAGCGGCCGCAGGGCGTAGGCGCAGACCAGCAGCACCACCAGCGACAACGCGATGTTGAAGGTAAAGAGTACATCCAGCAGAAAAGGCGGGACCGGCAGCATCATCATGCCGAGCATCACCAACAGCAGAATGGGCACACCCAGGGCGCCATGCCGCAATCCAGACAGATTGCTGCGAACGTTACTCATCATTTCTGCGCGGTCGACTGCCATGCGGTGAGGCTTCCCAGATCAATTTTTTGACGCTACATCGCGATTGCCTACCTCCTACGCAAATTCCGTTCCAGCTAACAATTTATTTATCAGATCACGCTCCCGCGAACTCTCGGTGCTATGCTCCAGAGCGGTCCGTCGCGCTTGCGCGGAACCAGCCTGAATGTATTGCGGACACTTTGACAGAACCGGGAAGCTGCACATGCCATGGACGTATCTTTTCAGGGTCAAAGCGTCAGGCATGCTGAGCATTCAACGCTCAATCATGTTGACCCTGAGCCTTCTCGTGGCCCTGTTCATTCTCGGCATGTGGCTGATGTCCAGCCTCAATCTGGGTTTTGCGCAAGGCGCCATGTCGGAGTTGCGCCAGCGCCAGATCACCGACACCTTTTACGCCAACCTCGGCCGCATCAACGCCCACCATCATCAGATGGAACAGAACACCGAGGACCTTGCCCGCCTCGGCGAGCTGTATCATCGCCTGTATCCCAGCCCCGGCAGATTTTCCGCAGTTCAGCTGCGGTTAAGCCTGAAACAGACACTCGCTGATTTCCCAGACGCTTACGGCAGTGCCATTCTTTATGCGCCAGGAGCTATCGGTCAGACTGCCTTTGGCATGCGCGCCTACCGGGATGCCAGCGAAATACGCACAGAGTCGGCCGGCACGGATTTTCATACCCGCGACTGGTATAAAACCATTGTCAGAGACCTGTCTGAGGACGGCTCGCTGGTTCGCAGTTACCACTGGACTTCGGCCTATTACAAGAACGACACCGACAACGCCGTCATCAGTCTGAGCACGCTGATGCATGCCGACGATGGTCAACCATTGGGAATCGCCGTGACTGACTGGGGTACTGACGAAGTCGTTGGCTTGGTCAGCCGCGTCAATGTCACCCCCGGCACCTTCTCTTTTCTCCTTGATAAAGAAAACCGCAACTTGTCGAGCCTGGCACTGGCAGAGAACGTGCAATTGGCCCAGCGCTTGATTGAATCGATTACCAGCGGCAAGTTGCAAACGCTGCTGCCAGAACAAGGCCCGGACTCAAGCAGGCAACAATCCGCCAGCGCGATGCAGCAGATGAAGTTGACAGTCGATGAAGAGGACTACGCCCTGTTCTTCGCCTACACCCAGGCTGGCATGGTGTTCGGCATCGGCGTGCCGCAAAAAGAAATCGATGCGGTGCTGACCCCCATGCGCGACAGCAACCTGCGCATCGTCGCGCTGATCGGCAGCGTGTTGTTACTCCTCTCGGCGCTGATTCTGTACATGGTGGGCAGTACTCTGCGGCAGTTGCGCACCTTGTATACCGACCCGTTGACGGGCTTGCCTAATCGCGAACGCCTGCTGGTCGACCTGAGCGCTACCCGGGCCGCCAGCCTGGTTCTGCTGAATATTGATGACTTCAAGGAGCTAAACGACTTTTACGGCCACCAATGCGGCGATCACGTGATCAAGTTGCTCGCTCAGGCCTTGCAACGTTATCTAAAGTTGCAACCCAATGGCGCCAGTCGGCGGTTGTATCGAATGCCTGCCGACGAATTGGCGATCTGGATTCCGGGCGAGCATAGCGACGCCCATCTGCAGGCCAAACTGGACAAGATCATGGCCTTTGTCGGTGAGCTGCGAATTGACTGGGAAGGCCAGAATATATCGCTGCACGTCAGCATGGGTCTGGCTAGCACTCGTTTACCCGATGGCAGCCAACTTCCTGCAGAGCTGTTGCTGCCCAGTGCCAACATTGCCTTGAAACAGGCTCGGCTGACGCAGAACAGCTACCTGATTTATGACCCCGTACACCGCGCGAGGGAAAACTACGAGTACAACCTGATCTGGGCCAACAAGCTGCGCACGGCGCTGGATGAGAAGCGCATCGTGCCGTTCTTTCAACCCATCATCGATGTAAACACCGGCCGCATACTCAAATTCGAGTGCCTGGCACGCCTGATCGATGAAGCAGGCCAGCCGATCAGCCCCGCGCAGTTCCTGCCGGTGGCAAAAAAAATTCGTCTGTATCGCTACATTACCCGTTGCATGGTGGAGCAATGTTTTGCCCGCTTTGCTGACAACCACTATGAATTCTCCCTGAACCTGTCTTGCGAAGACCTGCTCGACCCGCAACTTTGCGCGGAGATCATCAGCCGCCTGCAAAACAGTGGCATGGGCGACCGGGTGATTTTCGAAATCCTCGAATCCGAAGGCATCGAAAATTACGAATCGGTACGATTGTTTATCGACAAGGTAAAAGCTCTGGGCTGCCGTATTGCGATTGACGATTTTGGCACCGGCTACTCGAACTTCGAGCATTTGCTGCGCTTGAACGTCGACCTGATCAAAATCGATGGCAGCTTGATACGTCAGCTCGATACCGACTCCAATGCCGTCACTCTGACCCGCGGTATCGTCCGCTTCGCGAGCGAGCTTGGCATACAGACCGTCGCCGAATTTGTACACAGCCCGGCCATCTATGACCAGGTAAGAACCCTGGGCATTGATTACGCTCAAGGTGCCTGCATCGGTATGCCGGCCGCCGCGCTGGTTACAGAAATAAACCTGCGGTAATTCTCAAATCTGCCGATACCCTTTAAGATACGATATCAAAACGTAATTATTTTGACGTCAAAACGGCCGAATGATGGCCAATTGGAATTTGTTTCTTTCAACCGTCGATAAGGTTTGCTAGCTTCTGTAGTAAGAATAAATACAGGCATACCGCAGTGCGACCTGACGTCAGTTCACGCCTTATTGGCAGTAACCTCAATTGGTGTACATGGAGTAGTTGATGCGCCGTTTATCCGCCACCTTGCTGACTGTCACTGCAATTACCTTGAGCGGATGCTCCGGGATGCCCGAAAAAGGCCAGATCTGGTCCAGATCAACGGCTTTCTTTACCCAGTCGAGCGAGATGATCGCCGCGCAGAGCCGGCGCCTTGCTGATTTTGCCGGCAGCCTGGTCGGCAGCAAGGACCAAGCCTTGCTGCAGCAGGAAATCGACGCGCTGTTCGCCCAGCCCTATATTGACCCGCTGACGCTCTATATAGAAGAACACTCGGCAGACGACCGTCGGGCCAAACAGTTGGCTCTGGTCGCCCAAGAGCGCGACAACCGTTGCGCCGCGATAGCGCAGACCTACGCTGGCCGAGATGCTACCCGGGACAACCTGCAGCGTATGCAACGCGGTTACCTGATGTCCTGCCCCGAAGATGTGCAGGACTTCGCCGCTCGCGTCAAACAAACCAAGCCCACCGAGCGCCCTACGCCGAGCACTGCCAGCGCTCCTGAAGCACCCACGCCTGAGATCGAAATCAGTGCCGCGGTAGAAGAAGCTGTCAGTCGTCGGCAGAACAGCAACTGCTACCTGCTCTTCACGATCAAGAACTACACCCAGGCGCTAAGCGCCTGCCGGCCGATCGCGGAAAGCGGTGACGCCAAAGCACAACAACACATGGCCAGCCTGGAGCGAGCCCGCGGTGATTTCCCGGCGGCCTTTGCCTGGGCCGGGCGCTCAGCCGGTCAGCAACACGCGCCGGGACAGTTGATCCTGGGTCAGCTATATCAAGCCGGCCAAGGCACCGCCGAAAACAAGACCAAGGCACTACAGTTGATGCGCCAGGCTGCTGACCAGGGCCTGACCGAAGCCAGTTACCACACCGGCCTGGCCTACAAGGATGGGACAGGCGTTGGCGCCAGCGTGACCCAGGCCGACAAATACCTGCAGCAGGCCGCCAGCCAGGGGCATATGCCTTCGCACCTGGCCCTGGCTGAATTGTATGAAAAGCAACAGCCCAAAACCGCCCGGCACTGGCTGGATCAAGCCGCCCGCAAAGGCTCAGCGGAAGCCCAACTGAAACTGGCCGATAGTTATGCAGCCGGCGCCGGCAAATCCGCCGACCAGGAACAAGCCTACATCTGGTACAGCCTGGCGCTACTCAACGGCAACCAACAGGCCAAGGCTGGAATAGAACGTCAGGAAAAGCTGCTGAACGAGGAACAGTTGGCAGCGGCAAGATCTCGCATCCAGGATGGAATCAACGGCAAATGGGACTAAAAACACCGACAAACTTCTGGACGAAGTTGGCGATCATGCTGGTACTCAGCGTGCTCGTCGGTGTGTTTTTCCTGGGCATTTTGCTGATGTCGTCACTTAATCTGACCTTCGCCCAGAACGCGATGGCCGACCTGCGCCAACAACAGATTTCCGATACCTTTTACGCCAACCTCAACCGCATCAACGCACACCACCAGTTGATGGAGCAGAACACCGCCAACCTGGCGCATGCGGGTGAGATGCTCTATCGCGGCAGGCAGCAAAGCGATCGAAAGCAGCAGCTGGAGTACGGCTTGCAATCGGCTCTGACCAATATGCGCGAGGCCTACGGCGCAGAGATCTGGTATGGCAGCATTGACAACGTACAACAGCAACTCTCCGCTTATGGCTACCGCCACAACGGTGGGGTGCATATTCAGCCGGTGGAAAATCTGTATCACATTCAGGATTGGTACCGGCGAATTCTGCCCGAAGCCATGTCCGGTGACAGAAGTGCAGGCATGCCGGAGTTCTATTGGACCCCCGCCTACTACAAGGAACTGATTGATAACGTGGTGATCAGCCTCACCACTGCCATGCGTGATCCAGACGGCAACGTCATTGGCATGGCCTCCACCGATTGGCGTGCCGACGAGATCATCGGCCTGGTCAGCCGCGTCGAGGTCACCCCTGGCGCCTTTGCCTTTTTGCTCGACAGCGAAAACCGCAACCTGTCCAGCCTGGCCGCCTCCAGCGACACACCGGACGCTCAGCAAAAGATCGACGCGGTGATCAACAGCGACCTGCACAGCAAACTCACCGGCCCCTTGCCGCAATCAGCGATCATTTCCGGGCGCTTGCTGGTCGCACCGATGCAGACCATGGAACTGGGCATCAACGACGAAGCACATGCACTGTTTTTCAGCCGCACACAAGCCGGGATGATTTTCGGTGTTGGCGTACCCCAGGCGGAGATCGACGCCGTCCTTCTGCCGATGCGCGAGAGCAACCTGAAAATTGTCGGACTGGTCAGTGCACTCACGCTGGGACTATCCGGCATCATCTTGCTGTTCGTTGCCAACTTGCTCAACCGAGTGCACGTACTGCACACCGATACCCTGACGCAATTACCCAACCGTGAGAAATTGCTGCTGGATCTGGGCAAGGCCAATTCCGGCACGCTGTTGTTGGTTAACATTGATTCGTTCAAGGAGATCAACGACTTCTACGGCCATCAGTGCGGCGACCACGTCATCAGCGAACTGGCAAGCGCGCTGCAGAGCTTCCTCAGCGACCACCCGTCCTGGTCCGCCAGTCGGCTGTATCGCATGCCTGCCGACGAGCTGGCGATCTGGGTACCGGAAAGCCGCGACACTGCCACGCTGAATCAATTGACCACTGAGTTGCAGGAGTTTGTCGGCGGCCTGTCATTCACCTGGCTCGACCATCGCATTCCGATGAACGTGACCCTCGGCGTTTCAACCAGCCTGCAGCCTGACGGCACGGAGCAAGCTGACGGGCGACTGCTGACTTCGGCCAATATCGCCTTGAAGTCTGCTCGGCAGAACAAGGTCAGTTGCCAGATTTACGATCCCGACCAGAAAACCCGTGAAAGCTATGAACACAATCTGCTCTGGGCCAACCGCCTGAAGAAGGCCCTGGATGAAGGCCGCATCGTGCCGTTTTTCCAGCCAATTCTGGATTTGAAAACCGGCCGTATCGACAAATTCGAGTGCCTGGCCAGGATGATTGATGAAGACGGCCAACCAGTCAGCCCGATTGAATTTCTCGCCGTGGCGAAGAAAATACGCCTCTACCGCTATATCACCCGCACCATGGTTCAGCAGTGCTTCAGCCGCTTCGCTGACAACGACTACGAGTTTTCCTTGAACCTGTCCTGCGAAGATCTGCTCGACCCCGAGCTGATGACCTTTATCGTCAACAGCTTGGAACAAAGCAATATCGCACCGCGGGTCATTTTCGAAATTCTCGAGTCCGAAGGTATCGAAAACTATTCAGCCGTCCGCCAGTTCATTGACCGCGTGAAAGAGCTCGGCTGCCGCATCGCGATTGATGATTTCGGTACCGGCTATTCCAACTTCGAGCATTTGCTGCGCTTGAACGTGGACATCATCAAGATCGACGGCACCTTGGTCAAACATCTGGATACCGACCCTGTTGCCTACAGCGTAGCCCGCGGTATTCAGCAATTCGCTGCCGGACTGGGCATGCAGACAGTCGCTGAGTACGTACATAGTTCGGCCATTCTGGACAAGGTGCAATTACTGAATATCGATTTCGCCCAGGGTTATCATGTGGGCAAGCCACTGGCAACGCTGGTAACGGATAATGACAATAGCCTGGTCAGCGCTCAGGTGCTGCGCTTCAACAATCGCGCCAGCAGCCTCTAGGAGCTGACCGACCTCCACCAGGCTCACGACTTGAACCAGTAGAGCAGCTTCAGCGGTAGATGATATCGCTGCGCATAGGCGCCAGGCGTGCCAGAAGCCGATTTTGTGCGGTGACCGGCAGATCCAGATCCTGCATCGCGTCGATCAGATCCTCCACCAGGGCATTGAAATCGGCCTCGGTCAGATTCAGGCCCGTGTGGCTGTCACGCATACTGTCGCCGGTGTACTCGCAGGGGCCACCGCTTTCCACACAGAACTGTTCGATCAGCTTCTGATTAAGCCGGTCGATGTCGGTTTCTGCAAAATGGCCGACGATCTGCGGGTTGTCAGCAATATTGATCAGCAGACCTTCGACAATCCGCTCTATCCCGGACTCGCCACCCAGCGCCTGATACAAACTGTCATCGGCGACCGGTGCCGTTGAGGCACAGCCCGAGAGTCCCAAGGACAAAGTCAGTATGGCCAAACGACGCGGCAAAGAATGCATAAGCACCTCAGTAGCTCAACTGCATGGACAGATACACGCCAGTCTGGTTATCCAGCGTGGCGATCTCGCCCAGGTCAGCCCAGGCGGCGACCAGGGCGAGACGCTTGCTGGGGAAATAGCCGACGAATACATCCTGCCAGTCACTTTCTCCGGCAAATGAGAGGTTATCGGGCTTTTCGCGGTACTCCACCCCCAGCACCCACTGCGGGCTCAGCAGGACAGCCACTCCGCCCTCCTTGAGCAAACTGCGTGCATCGCGCCGGTCACCGCCAAAGCCCAGCAAGCCGGTCTCGTTGGCCCGGCTATAGCGTAAGGTGCCGTTGACCAGCAGGTTGTAGCCAAAGGCCCCTCCCAGCACCAGCCTGCTGGCCGCCAGATACGCCTCGGTATCACTGTCACGCCGCGCGCCTACTGCTTCGGGAATGGCAAAATTGGTTTGCCGCTTGTATTGCATGCCCAGCGCCACCTGCGGCAACTGGTCGTAGACCAGATCGCCGAACAGGCGCACCTTGGCGCCCACGACGTCCTGATTCAAACTGCTCTCAGGTAGCCCGGCGACCTTGCTCAAAGTGCTTATATCCAACCGCTGGCGAGCCAGAGACAGCTCAATCCGATTGGCATAGCTGAAGTTCAGGCCAGCGGTATCCAGCCGATAATCGGCGGTCTGTACTCGCGTGGCGAAAACATTCCCGCCCCACTCATCGCGGGTTCCGTAGCCAGCCAACACCGCCCAGGGCACCAGGCCGCCGCCAGCAGCGCCTTCGATCATGGTGGCGCCACCAGTAGCCAGCAATCGCCCGCCCGGGCTGTTCTCAGCCTGCGCCGCAATAGAACTCAGGCCGAGCGCCAGCAATAACCAGGAGCCTTTCATCAACTGCTGCCCTCTACATCCGTTGTTTGTTGGCTGACCAGCCAGCCTTCCAGCGCTGCGGCCGTCACCGGGCGGCTGATAAAGTAGCCCTGCACGGTGTCACAACCCAAGGTGCGCAGCCACTCCAGGCTCACTGCATTTTCCACCCCTTCGGCAACCACGCGCAGGCCCATGTTGTGGGCCAGCTCTATGGTTGATTTAACGATTACCGCGTCACCGCTGCCCTCGGCGAGGTCGAGCACGAAGGATTTGTCGATTTTCAGATCCTGCACCGGCAAGCTCTTCAAGGTTGCAAGCGACGAGTAACCGGTACCGTAGTCGTCCACTGCCAGGCTGAACCCCAGCTCGCGCAAGCGCACCAGGCTGCGCATGCTTTGCACCGGATCGCGCATCAACGCGCTCTCGGTGATTTCAAAGGACAGGTAGCCCGGAGGGATGTCCTGGGCTTGAAGGATCATGGCGATGCACTCGGGGAAGCTCTCGTCATCCAGATCCAGTGCCGAAATATTCATTGCCACCTGCAAGTGGATGTCCCGGTCTATCCAGTCGCGCAGCTGTGAGACTATCGCTGCCAGCATCCACTGCGTGAGCTTGTGAATACTGCCGGTCTGCTCGGCGAGCAGGATGAACTCGTCCGGCGCTATGGATCCCAGCTCGGAGTGCTGCCAACGCATCAATGCTTCTACCTGCGTCACCTGCCCGCTGCGCAAGTCCAGCTTGGGCTGGTAGACGACAGCCAGCTCCCTCATCTGAGGGGCAAAATGGATATCGCGGATCAACCGCATGCGGCGCATATAGTCTTCATCACGCTGCGCCTGGTACACCGCAATGCGTTCCGGCCCAGGCTGTGCATCGGCCGCCGCGATGCCTACCTGGCGAAGTAATTCATCGGCGTTCGCGCTATGACGTGGCCACTCGACCACACCCGCGAGCCAGGTCAAGGTCATCTTCACGCCATCCACACGCAGCGGCGCGCTTAGCTGGGTTATTAGAGCGTCGGTGGTGACGACAGCCTGATCCAGCTCCTGGCCGTTGAGCACCATGTAAAAGCCCTGCCCCGGGCAATAAGACAGCAGGCTATTGGCTGGTACGCAGTCATGCAATCGCTCTGCTGAGAAACCAATAACCTGGTCATGAACGTGTTGCCCGCGCGCTTTGAGCACATCTTCTTCGCCGGCAATAAATAGCATCACCAATACGCCTGACTGCTGGCTTGCTAATGCATCAGCCAGGCGCTCGCGGGTCTTGGCCAGATTTCCCAGCCCGGTCAGCGGGTCGTGGTAGGCATTGTGCGTCAACTGCCGTTCGCGCTCGGCAATCTCCTGGCGCATGGTGTCGATACTGCTGGCCAGGCGTCCCAGTTCATCTGCGCGGGGCAGATGCACTGTACTGGCATAGTCACCCTGGCCAATGCGTCTTGCCGCATCGGCCAGCACCCGGACCGGCCGCGAAAGACTGCCCGCCATGGCGTAGGCCGCCAAGGATGAGAGCCCTAGTGCCACCAGGGTAACGATGATCAGTTGCCGTTTCAGCTCGTCAAACACCGCCAGCGCTTCGCTCAGCGAGCTCAGTAGTTCAGCTTTGACGCGATAACCGTCCTGCTCCAGCAGGACGATGCGAGTGGATAAAAAAGCGTCTTTCGCTACCTGCTGTACGGATAGCCCAGCGCCGCCGTTATCCATTGAGGAGTCGTAGCTAGCCAGCGTGCTGACGCGGTCCAGGGGCTGACCATCGCGCATGGCGACAAAGCTGACCTCCAAGCCGCTCAGGTGCTTCATTTCTTCAGCCAACTCAGCATCCAGACGAAAAGCCATGGCTACTTGACCGATCAGCACTGGCGCCATCACCAAGGCTTCCACCAACAAATAGGCGTGTTCATCGATAATCGCGATCAAGGCGTTGTTGTTAAGTTGCTGCGCGGCGCTCAATCGCACCGGCTCACCCACCGTTGGCGTTCGACTTGAAACCTTGATAACGCCTTCGGCGTCGAGAAACAACGCCTCGTCAGCGCCTATTCGGCTAGCCTGATTAAGCAGCGCAGAGCGAATGGTTGGCAGATCCCCAGAGGCCACAGCCTGTTTGAAACCATAGTCGGCGACTAACACTGCGGTAGCACTGGACAACTCCTCCGCCTGCATCTCCAAAATCCGACTGAAGACGTTTGCACCCAACTCCAGCTGCTTGTGCGCCTGACGCCCGGCAAAAATATCCGTGGCGCTGTACACCGCGACAAACACGGCACCCAGCACGACAACCAACAATCCCATCAAGAGCAGAATCAGCCGGCTACGTAGCTGCTTAATACGCATGTTGCTCTGCAGCCTTGCGGAAGCGCTGTTGCAGCGGTGAAAGGGGTTTTTCCACAGCTACCGGCGTCGAGGCCACCGGCAACGTCAGTTGCGCGGTCAATTGCAGGTCAAGTTCGCCCACGCTCACAGGAGCCGCTTCACCCAGGCTGGGATGCCACCAGGAGACGGGCCAGTTGCCGCCGGGCAATTGGCTGGCATCGAGCTGGCCCTGGGCATCACTGACGTCATACCAAGGGCTGTCGGTGATCAGAATATAGCCGACCATGGAGTCATGGATATTGCACCCCAGCACCACCAGGCCGGGCTGCTCGAAGGCCACCGGAGGGGCGTCGGTACCTTTGAACAGGCGTAACTCGAAGCGCTTGGCGGCAGAGAAAGAATAAACGTGGTGGCGCACATCGTCACTATTGGGAAAATCCACCCGGCTGCCGGTACCTACAGCCAGCACGCGCGGCTGAAACTGCATATCTATCTGGTCCATGACCGCGGGAGCGGCTGGCTTGGGAGCGACCCCATCCACTAGAATGACTACGTCACTCAGTACGTTGCCTTGTTCGTCGAGCAATTTCAGCGCACTGGCCGAACTCGGAAGACCTATCAGACAAACAGCCATCACCACTGCATTCAAAGCCTGATACCTTGATCTCTGCATAACTACTCCGATAAGCAGACAGGTACATCGGATGCATTCGGTCGCGCCATGTAGGCCAGCCCGTTCGGGTAGGCGACCGGATGTTTAGTCGTTAGCATAACGCCATTACTTAATTCTGTGCAGGAGTACTTATGTCGAGCCGTGCCATTCCCCTTTCCGTGCTGGATCTATGCCCGGTGCCGCAAGGTTCCACACCTGCTCAGGCGCTGCACAATGCGCTTTCCCTGGCCAGGCACGTGGAAGCCATCGGCTACAAGCGCTACTGGGTCGCCGAACACCATAATATGACCGGAATCGCCAGCGCGGCGACTTCCGTGGTGATGGGCTACCTCGCGGGCGGCACTCAGACCCTGCGCATCGGCTCAGGCGGCATCATGTTGCCCAATCACGCTCCGCTGCAGATTGCCGAGCAGTTCGGTACTTTGGAGTCCCTTTATCCCGGGCGGATAGATCTCGGCCTGGGTCGTGCGCCCGGCACAGATCAGGCCACCGCTCAGGCCCTGCGCCACGGCCGCGGCGACGGTTCGGACTTTCCACAAATGCTCGACGAGCTGCGCCGGCTGTTTGCCGAACCGAAGCCCGGTCAGCGTTTGCGTGCTGTACCCGGTGCCGGTTTGGCCGTGCCGATCTGGCTGCTTGGCTCGAGTACCTTCAGCGCGCAGTTGGCTGGCCAGCTAGGGCTGCCCTTCGCGTTTGCTGGACAATTTTCTCCCGATTACCTGCATGCCGCGTTGAGCGCCTATCGTGACAGTTTCCAGCCCAGCGCCGAGCTGGAGAAACCGCATGCAATGCTCGGCATCAATGCCTATGTGGCTGAGAGCCGTGAGCAGGCGCACTTTCTTGCCAGCTCCCACCAACAGGCGTTTCTCAACCTGATTCGTGGTACGCCAGGGCCTATGCCGCCACCGGTGGAAGACATGAGCGAGCTCTGGCTGCCGCATGAAAAACATCAGGTAATGTCTACGCTGGCCGGCACACTGATCGGCGACGAGCAAGCAGTGGCCGAGCAGTTAGCCGATCTGCTGGAACGTACCGGCGCAAATGAGCTTATTGTCAGCAGCTCAATCTTTGACCAGAGCTTGCGCAAAGACAGCTACAGCCGCCTGATTCAAGCCGCCAGGAGCGTTGGCAGCGACGTTTAGAAAAATAACTTCTGAAGGTGTTTGCCGAACCCTGAGCAACTGCTTAGAATGCGCAGCACGCGGGTGTAGCTCAATGGTAGAGCAGAAGCTTCCCAAGCTTACGACGAGGGTTCGATTCCCTTCACCCGCTCCACTTCTTACCCGCTGCGCTCTTGTAGCTTCCCTGTAACTCCTGCTCCACCTTGAATCAGAGTTACGCGTGCTATCTTTCTATAGTGTCGCGCACTTCACGCCGGTTTGATCTCATGCAGTTGCTCCGCCGGCACCGCAGGCCGGTGAGTGATCGTGCGTTGGCGCACGAGTTGGGGGCGTCCTTGCGCACGCCGCACCGGGATGGAAGCCGATATCCCGGTCACTAACCCAGCCCATCGTCCCCGGAGGTCAGCATGAGTAAGGATCTTGTGTTCTACACCAACCCCCAATCGCGTGGCGGTATCGTGCATTGGATGCTCGAAGAACTTGGCGTGCCCTATAAGGTCGAGTATCTGGAATATGGCACTTCGATGAAGTCGCCTGAATATCTGGCAGTTAACCCTATGGGTAAGGTGCCCGCTATCCGTCATGGCGACGTAATTGTTACTGAAACTGCTGCCATTTGTGCCTATCTGGCCGACGTTTTTCCCGAGGCAGGTCTGAAACCTGAGGGTGACGCACTCGGGCCCTACTACCGCTGGCTGTTTTTTGTTGCCGGGCCCTTCGAGGCCGCCGTCGGGCTGCGGGCCTGTAATGTGAACCTCAATGCCGAGCAGGAAATGCAGCTCGGCTGCGGACGCCTGGAAAGGGTCACGGACGTGCTAGCCGATGCGGTGCGTGGCCGCCAGTACATTGCCGGGGAGCGTTTCTCAGCAGCGGATGTTTATGTTGGCGCGCATATCGGCTGGGGCATGCTGTTTGGCACGCTGGAAAAGCGCCCGGAATTTGTCGAGTACTGGAGCGGGTTACAGGGCCGCCCGGCCAATCGGCGCAGCGAAGAACTGGCTGAAAAAGCCATGTCCAGAAAGGCATAAATCTGGGTAATAGCGCTGATATGTAACCACGTGCATCCCGCGCTGGCAGCTTGCCAAGCGCCAGCCCAGCGTGCCTTAGCACCTATTAACAGGGGCAGTCCTGGCTGCCCTTCCTTCATAACGAAGATGAACTTTTGCCCCGCCGGACATTCTTAATAGTTATAGGAAAGTAAAAATCCAACCCTGGTAACGCCGAGTTGGCTGTGTGAAAACAGCAAGTATGAGAGAGGCCGAGAATCGATCAGAAGGACTTGATGCAAACAAATGAACCAGGCTTGGGTATGTTAAACGTTACACACCTGAGGACCGTCAATTTGACTGATCAAGTGAAAGTTTCTCCTGCCCTTACCGCGTTACGTGAGGCCACCCGCGACCTTCATTCAGAACTTGATACCCTGTCGCCTTTGCTCCGTAGCCCTCTGCCGGAAAGCGTCTACAACGACCACGCAGCGCGTGTGCTCGGATGGATGGCGCCGCTTGAACAGGCCCTGTGGGAGGGGCCCGCTGCGTCACTCTGGCCCAACGAAATTCAGGTTGCCAAACGCAGTGGCAAAGTCCAATGGATCGAACAGGACCTGTTGAACGCCGGTTATAACGCCGCTAAACTGGCCGAGCTCGAACACTGCCCCTACGTCCCTGTACCCAGAACGCTGGCGCAGTCTTTTGGCGTCGCCTACGTGTCCGAAGGGGCCACATTGGGCGGTGCATTTCTGTTCAACCGGCTGGCATCGTTTCTCCCCGGTTTGCCCCTTAACTGGCTAAAGGGCTACGGCGTTGAAACCGGCCCACTTTGGACATCGTTCCAACGACAGCTCGCCCAGCATGTCGTCAGCCAGGAAAGTATTCTGGAAGCTCAAGAGTCCGCTCGACAGGCATTCCATTCATTTCGTTGTTGGGTGATCGACGAAACACCTGACTACTGAGAGAGCCTGGATTTGACTGCAACCGACCGTGCCATTTCCGAAGCAGTAACCCTCGCCAACTGTGAAGATGAGCCCATTCATCTGCCCGGTGCCATTCAGCCACACGGCGCCATGCTTGCCTTCAATCAGGACGGCACGGTAGTCGCCTATAGCGAGAACTTCAGCCAGCTGCTGGGCTTTGAGGTCGTCGAGAACGTCAAGCTGCGCGCCGTCGAAGCCGGCAGCACGGTCATGGATTTGTTGAGCGAAGGGCTGGCGGCCAACGGCGTCTGGGCCAACAGTGCCGAGACCCATTTGAATGGTCAGACCTTCGACGTTGTCGGTCACATCCATGACAACGTGGTATATCTTGAGTTTGAACCACGCCCGCCGGTATCTGCTTCCTTTTCAACCTTTGCGCAATACGCCCAGCGGATCATCACCCAGGTGCAGATGTGCAATGATGTCGACACGCTGCTGGCCAGTGTGACCGAGGAAATCCGCCGAATGACCGGCTACGATCGGGTCATGGCTTACCGTTTCCGCCCGGACCAGTCGGGTGAAGTAGTCGCCGAAGCGCGGCGCGAGGATTTGGTCAGTTATCTTGGCCAGCGTTACCCCGCCTCAGATATACCTGCACAAGCCAGACGCCTGTACATCCAGAATCCCATCCGCTTGATCGCCGATGTGGCCTACACCAGCGCTGCGATTTTCCCAGCGCGCAACCCGGCCAACGGTTCACCATTCGATTTGAGCTTCAGTACCCTGCGCAGCGTGTCGCCGATTCACTGCGAGTACTTGTCCAACATGGGCGTGCAAGCCTCCATGAGTGTTTCACTGGTGGTCAAGGGTAAGCTGTGGGGCTTGTTTGCCTGCCACCATATGGCGCCCAAGACGCTGCCACACCCGGTACGCATGTCTTTTCAGGTCTGTTCCCATGTATGTAGCGCGATGGTCGAGCGTCTGGAAGCGAACCGCATGAATGATATTCAGCATAAGGCCGAGAGACGTCTGGCTGAACTGGTACGCCAGGTGCGCGAAGCAGACGACATGCTCGCAGCACTGGCCAAGCCGGAGCTGAATATAGCGGAGCTGATGCCCTGCGACGGCGCCGCGGCGGTACTTGGCGGCAGAATTCTGAGCATGCACGGCGACTTCGGCGAGATTGCCCTGGAACTGATAGCCGAGCTGCAGAAAAACGAAAACCAGGACATGTACTACAGCGAAAAATGGGAGCACAACGCCAGTGATGCCGCAAGCCAGCGTTATTGTGGCGTGCTGGCGGTGCGCTTTCACCGGGACGAAGGTGGCTGGATGCTGTGGTTCAGGATGGAAGAAGTACACAAGGTGCAGTGGGCCGGCAAGCCGGAGAAAATTGTCGCTCAAGGCCCGTCGGGAGCACGCTTGACTCCCAGAGGCTCTTTTGAGGCTTGGGAGGAAGTGGTACGCGGGCGATCAGCGCCCTGGACCGAACAGGATTTCAGCGTTGCGGAAAAACTGCGTCTGGAATTGCTCGAGCTGTGCTTGAACCGCGCGGCAGAAATTGATCGCATGCGCCAACGGTTGATTGCCACCCTGGGGCATGATCTGCGTAACCCGCTGCAATCCATTTCCATGGCTGCCGCGCTGCTGAAGTCATCAGATGTGCGCAGCGTCGAACTGCGCGAACACATCACCTACTCCAGCAGCCGCATGGAGCGCCTTATCAGCCAGATTCTGGAGATGAGCCGCCTGCAGGCAGGATCAGACATTGTCATCAATTGCGTACCGACCGATATATCCCAGTTAGTCCAAGCTATTGTCGATGAAACCTTGCTGGCCTATCCCGACCTGCTGCTGGATATTGATATTCAGCCTGGGCTGCAGGCCAATGTAGATCCGGATCGCTATGCGCAAGTAGCGGTCAATTTGTTGAGCAACGCCCGGCATCACAAGACCCCGGCGTCTCCGGTCAACATTGTGCTCACAGAACAACAGGGTGAGGTGCGCCTAACTATTCGCAACGCCGCGACGCCATTGAGCGAGACGCAACTGGCGACTCTTTTCATCCCCTTCAAACAGCAAACCAACTCACCTGAGCGCAACAAGGGAGGCCTGGGAATTGGTCTGTATATCTGTTCGGCAATCGCCCGTGCACATGGCAGCCGCATTGACGTGCAGCAAGCCGAAGGGGTTATTTCCTTCAGTGTCGGCATACCGGTACGTTCCTGAATGACCACCCGATCTGCCCTGCGCAGATCGGGTGTATGACCATAGCTCGCCATTTCCCGCTGCCAATTCTGAATGAAGGCCCGACTTGAAAAAATTCGTGTTGCTCGACTCCACGCCCATCCCCGATGAAGGGATTGACCTGTGCCTGTTTGAATACGGCGATGATTTCATCATCAAGCGTGAAGATGGCAAGGGTGGGCAGTTGATGAACACCCGCATGCACGGTTCAGAGGATGCCCTGGGCCGGCTGCCTTGCGCCGAGATTGCCGGCAGAACCGATGCGCGGGTGTTGATCGGCGGCCTGGGCATGGGCTTTACTCTGGCCGCAGCGCTTGCGGAGCTAGACGCGCAGGCACAGGTATTGGTCGCGGAACTGCTCGAAGGCGTTATCCGCTGGAATCAGGGCCCACTGGGCGCCAAAGCCGGTTACCCGACCAGAGACCCGCGCGCTCAGGTCCTGCACGAGGATGTGGCACGTATCCTGAAAACCGATACCCAGAAGTTCGACGCCATCCTGCTCGATGTAGATAACGGACCTGAAGGCCTGACCCAGTCAGTGAACAGCTGGCTGTACAGTACCGATGGGTTGCAGGGCTGCAAGCGCGCGTTGCGGCCGGGCGGCATACTGGCGGTATGGTCCGCCAGTATCGATCAGCGCTTCAGCGCGAGGCTGCGCTCGGCAGGGTTCAAGGTCAATGAAGTACAGGTTTTCGCCCACGGCAATCGGGGCCCCAAGCACACGATCTGGTTCGCACGCTAGCCCTCGCCTCTCGCTCAGATGATGCGTGAAAAGCGACCGCTATCGACCGGCTGCTGGTAGGCATCGAAAAGCATGCAGATCGAGCGTATCAGCAGTCTTCCCGCAGGCAGCACCTCGATCGACTGCTCACTTAGACAAACTAGCCCATCGGTATGCATCTGCTGCAGCGCCGGCCAGACATCGGCAAAGACATTGCGGAAGACGATGCCGAAACGGCTTTCAATATCAGCAAACCGCAGATTGAAATGGCAAATCAGCTGGGCAATGACTGCCCGGCGCAAGCGATCCTCAGCCCCACTGATCAATCCGCGCATTGTTGCCAGCCGGCCTTCACCGAGCAGGTGTTGGTAGACCTTGATGTCGCTGGTGTTCTGGCAAAAAAGATCGCCTACCTGACTAATCGAAGACACACCCAAACCTATCAGGTCGCAATGACCATGGGTGGTATAGCCCTGGAAATTACGTTGTAGCTCGCCGCCCTCCTGCGCCAGGCTTAGGCTGTCATCCGGCAGGGCAAAATGGTCCATGCCAATATAGCGATAACCCGCATCAGTCAGTTGGCGCACGCTATTTTCCAGCATGGCCAGTTTGGCGGCCGCGATCGGCAGATCAGCGGACATGATCCGGCGTTGCGGCAAAAATCGCTCGGGCATATGTGCATAGTTGAAAATGGACAGCCGGTCCGGGCGCAGATCGATAATGGCTTCAACCGTACGGGCAAAGCTTGCCGGGCTTTGTTTTGGCAACCCGTAGATCAGATCGATATTGATCGAGCGATACTCCAGCGTCCGCGCAGCATCCATAATCGCCTGGGTCTGTTCCAGACTCTGCAGGCGGTTCACCGCTCGCTGCACTACAGGATCAATATCCTGCACGCCGAAACTGACCCGATTGAAACCCAGCTCACGGAGCATGCCCATGGTCGACCAATCAGCTTCGCGCGGGTCGATCTCGATGCTGTAATCGCCGTCATCATCGTTATGCAAGGTGAAATGCTGGCGGATCTTGCTGATCAGCCCGCGCATCTGCCCATGACTGAGAAAGGTCGGGGTACCGCCACCCAGATGCAGTTGCTCGACGCTCTGTCCAGCCCCGACATGCTCACTGACCAGCTCGATTTCGCGATAAAGCGCTTGCAGATAAGGCACCGCACGGCTGCGATCCTTGGTAATCACCTTGTTGCAGGCGCAGTAATAGCAAATGTTGGCGCAGAACGGCACATGCACATACAACGATAGGTTACGAGTCGCGCTGCAGGACTCGCTCAATGCCTGCAGCAGGTCGCTGGGCTGAATACCTTCATGGAACTGCAGCGCCGTGGGGTAAGAGGTATAACGCGGGCCGGCTTTGTCGTACCGCCGGATAAGGCCCGCATCCCAGCGAATTGAATCAATCATGACGAAGCGCTCCGAACTCTGGACTAAGAGGTTCGAAGGTTAGACCTTGCTCGCTGCCAGGTCTTTGATCCACATCAACAGCGTTATCACTTCGGTTTTATTAACCCCTTGGAGCACCAACAAGTCGTTTATCCGCCACTGGCATTCATAAAGCGCACGATCTGCACGTCGCCATTAACATTGAAATCATGGTGTGCAGGCTTCTGCTGCAACGCCTTGCCCAGCGCCTCGAGCAGCGGAGCATCAGTGGTCGGGTGGCGCCGCAGCAACGCGCGCATATCGATCGAGTTCTCCTGCCCCAGGCAGAGCAATAAACGCCCTTCAGCGGTCATGCGCACACGATTGCAGGTGGAGCAGAAATTGTGGGAATGCGGGGATATAAAACCGATACGCGCTGACGGATAACCTTCAACCCGCACATAACGTGCCGGGCCGCCACTGCTCTCGGTGCTATCGACCAGGTGATACTGCTGGCTGATCAGTTCGCGCACCTCGTCACTCGAACAGAAAGCTTCGCCGCGGGAGCGACCTACATCGCCCAGCGGCATTTCTTCGATAAAGGTGATATCCAGATCACGCGCCAGGGCGAAGTCGACCAGCGCCGGCACTTCGTCGGCATTGCGGCCCTTCATCACCACTGTGTTCAGTTTGATACGCTTGAAGCCTGCACTGCGCGCCGCCTCGATACCTTCCAGAATCTGCGACAAATCGCCGGTGCGTGTAATTGCCTTGAACTTCTCCGAGTCGAGGCTATCCAGGCTGATGTTCAGCCGGCTGACACCTGCGTCGGCAAGCGGCTTGGCCAACTTGGTTAGCTGCGAGCCATTAGTGGTCATGACTAGTTCGCGCAATCCAGGCAGTCCACTGATGCGGCCGCACAAATCGACTATGCCGCGGCGAACCAGCGGCTCACCGCCAGTCAAACGGATCTTGCTGACGCCCTGCTGCACAAACAGGCGTGCCAGGCGCTCGATTTCTTCCAGGCTGAGCACTTGGGCGCGGGGCAGGAAGGTCATGTCTTCAGCCATACAGTAAACGCAACGCAGGTCGCAGCGGTCCGTTACGGACATGCGCACATACTCGATCCGCCGGCCTTGGCCGTCGATCAAGCGTTGGTTACCACTGGCATCATGCGCTGCCATGTTGGGCCTCTCTTTGCTGCGTTCGGTTACATCTCATTCGCATACCTTACCACGACCACCTAGCCGTGTTTCAGCCGGGTTACTGCCAGCGCGCCAGTGCGGATTCATCTGTCTCGCGCGCTTCGACCCAGGCCGACCCCTCTGGCGTATTTTCCTTTTTCCAAAACGGAGCCCGGGTCTTCAAATAGTCGATAACAAAATGGCAGGCATCAAAGGCGGCCTGACGGTGTGCGGAACTGACTCCGACAAACACAATGGGCTCGCCAGGGGCCAAATGACCCACCCGATGCAGTACCTCTATCCCCAAAAGCGGCCAACGTTCAGCAG
The DNA here is from genome assembly GCF_009497895.1 of Halopseudomonas pelagia. NCBI lineage: Bacteria > Pseudomonadati > Pseudomonadota > Gammaproteobacteria > Pseudomonadales > Pseudomonadaceae > Halopseudomonas > Halopseudomonas pelagia. The sequence continues at coordinate 3,514,405 of NZ_CP033116.1, forward strand.
CCTCCTCGGTGATCGCCTGCAACGCTTTTTCGGTCATGCCGGGGTAGTGTTCGAGAAGCATGCCGGCCACTTCCCTGCCCTCATTGAAATCCCGCACGTAGCCGACGAAGCTCACTACCGCGCCAATACCTAACTGACTGGCATGCAACTGATTGAGCATCTGGCCAGGGTCGAAACTAGCGTTCTGCACAACAATACCCATTTCAGCCTCCGGTAACCGGCGGAAAAAAGGCTATTTCATCGCCGTCTTCAAGTGTTTCATCAAGGCTACACATGGTCTGATTACGAGCGCACATAAGCTGCGTCTCGTCCAGTACCTGCCAGGCGGCCCCGCGTTGCACCAGGGCGTCTCGTAACGAGCGCAGGTCCCTGAAATCATCACGCCAGGGAATCTGCTCATGCTCAACGCCGAGCGTCTCACGGTAACGGGCGAATAATTGTAGGTGGATCATGGCCGTTGCTCCGCCTGGAAATCGCCACTCTTGCCACCAGTCTTGGTCAGCAGGCGCGTCGCCTCTATCACCATCCCCTTGTCCACGGCCTTGCACATATCATAGAGCGTCAGAGCGGCAATGCTCGCCGCCGTAAGTGCTTCCATTTCAACACCGGTCTGGCCGGCCAATTTACAACGCGCAGTGATCCGCACTGCATCAGGCGCCTGGGCAGCCAACTCAACCTTGATACTGGTAAGCATCAGCGGATGGCACAGCGGTATCAGTTCATGCGTGCGCTTGGCGGCCATGATGCCGGCGATGCGCGCAACCGCAAACACATCGCCCTTGGCATGCCCGCCCTGCTGGATCAACTCCAGCGTGGCTGGCAACATGCGCACGATCGACTCCGCGACCGCTTCGCGCGAGGTGGCCGCCTTCGATGTCACGTCCACCATGCTGGCCTGCCCTTGGGCATCGAGGTGTGTCAACATTATGAATTCCTGTATCAAGCGCTGTCGTCAGCAGCGAGATTGCTGACGTTGGAACACTATGTATGGGATAGATTAATACTATGGCCAGACGACCCAATCGACCGCCGTTATCTGCGATAATCCGTTCACCAAAGATTAAATGAAAAGCCCGGTAGAGGCTATCATAGAGGGCACAAGCCCCACCCTAGACAGCCATCGATGCTTTTGGCCTGTACCCGCAGGCTCTGACCGGCTGCACACCCCTTGAATTATTGGTTACTGCCCATAGATAGTTAGAGTCTATGTACGGGTTAGTCGGAATTTATTTATCAAATCGCGAGTCAGTCACTAAGATGGTGACTTCTTTCAACCCACTCAATTAATTTAACCAACTCATTAAGGAGTTACTGATGTCCGTAATCAACACTAAAGTCAAACCTTTCAAAGCCCAAGCGTACAAGCACGGCGAGTTCATTGAAGTGACCGAAGCCGACATCCAGGGCAAGTGGTCAGTATTCTTCTTCTACCCCGCTGACTTCACCTTCGTTTGCCCGACTGAACTGGGCGACGTTGCTGACTACTACGACGAGTTCCAGAAGATGGGCGTAGAGATCTACTCTGTTTCTACTGACACCCACTTCACCCACAAAGCGTGGCACGACAGCTCCGAGACCATCGGCAAGATCCAGTACACCATGATCGGTGACCCGACTGGCGCTATCACCCGCAACTTCGACAACATGCGCGAAGACATGGGCCTGGCTGACCGCGGTACCTTCATCATCGATCCAGAAGGCATCATCCAGGCAGTGGAAGTGACTTCTGAAGGTATCGGCCGTAACGCTGAAGATCTGATGCGCAAGGTCAAGGCAGCTCAGTACATTGCTGCTCACCCAGGCGAAGTGTGCCCGGCCAAGTGGAAAGAAGGCGAAGCTACGCTGGCTCCCTCGCTTGACCTGGTAGGCAAGATCTAAGCATTGCCCCTGAACCCGTCCCGCCGGGGAGCTCACGCTCCCGGTAGGCGGGCCGGGTTTTTTATCGCCTGCATTTAACCAAATTTAAGGACGGACACGCTTATGTTGGACGCGAATCTGAAGAAGCAACTGGACACGTACCTGCAGAATATCGTTACCCCGATAGAACTCAGCGTGTCTGTTGATGACAGCCCCAAGAGCAAAGAGTTGAGCGAACTGGCGAGCGAGATTGCTGAAATGTCGCCCAAGATCGCCCTCAACTGGATCGAAGCTGAACGTACACCGAGCATGAGCATCGCCCAGAGCGGTGTGCCGCCGCGTATCAGCTTTGCCGGTTTGCCCATGGGTCACGAATTTACCTCGCTGGTACTGGCGTTGCTGCAATCTGGTGGCCACCCGTCGAAGGCCGATCCAGCACTGCTGGACCAGATCCGTCATCTGACCGGCGAATACCATTTTGAAACCTATATCTCCCTGTCATGCCAGAACTGCCCGGACGTAGTCCAGGCGCTGAATCTGATGGCGACATTGAATCCGAACATTACCCACGTCATGGTTGATGGTGCGTTGTTCCAGGACGAAGTGGAGCAGCGTCAGATCATGGCCGTGCCATCGGTTTATCTCAACGGCCAGCCGTTCGGCCAAGGCCGCATGACCCTGCCGGAGATCGTCAACAAGCTGGACGCCGGCGCCGGTAAGCGCAAGGCAGCCGAGCTGAGCGAAAAAGAGCCTTATGAAGTACTGATTGTTGGCGGCGGTCCAGCTGGTGCCGCAGCTGCCATCTATGCTGCGCGCAAGGGTATTCGTACCGCGCTGGTAGCAGAGCGCTTTGGTGGCCAGGTGATGGATACCATGGGTATCGAGAACTTTATTTCGGTCAACTACACCGAAGGCCCCAAGCTGGTTGCCAGCCTCGAAGAGCACGTCAAGGAATACGACGTTGAAGTGTTCACCGAGCAGACCGCGAGCGGCCTGAGCGCAGCTACTGCCGAAGGCGGTTACACCCAGGTAGAGCTGGAAAGCGGCGCCACGCTGTCCGGTCGCTCGGTCATTCTGGCCACCGGCGCGCGCTGGAGAGAAATGAACGTGCCCGGCGAGCAGGAATATCGCAGCAAGGGCGTTGCCTATTGCCCGCACTGTGACGGCCCGCTGTTCAAAGGCAAACGCGTTGCGGTGATCGGCGGCGGCAACTCAGGTATCGAAGCCGCGATTGATCTGGCCGGCATCGTCGAGCACGTCACCGTGCTGGAGTTTGCTGACACGCTGCGCGCAGATGAAGTGTTGCAGCGCAAGGCGCGCTCCATGCCGAACATCAAGATCATCAAGAGTGCTCAGACCACAGAAGTACGTGGCGATGGCAAGAAGGTGGTCGGGCTGACCTACACCGATCGCGAAACTCAGGAAAGCAAGCAGGTGGATGTGGCGGGTATCTTTGTGCAGATTGGTCTGATACCCAATACCGACTGGCTCAAAGGCGGACCGGTGACTCTGAGCAAGCACGGCGAGATCGAGATCGACAGTCGTGGTGCCACTTCCCTGCCGGGCGTATTCGCCGCAGGCGACGTGACCACCGTGCCGTTCAAGCAGATCATTATCGCCATGGGCGCAGGCTCCACTGCCGCTCTGGGTGCTTTTGACTACCTGATCCGCACCCCGGCTCCACAGAGCGCCGATACTGAAACCAAAGCAGTACAACAAAGCACTGAACCTGCTTGATATAACCCGCAGGCAGAAAAAAACCGCACCCAATTGGGTGCGGTTTTTTATTGCCTGCTTTTCGCTTGAGGCCTACAGCTTGAAGCGATTGACCAGATCGTTCAGATCCACGGCCAGACGCGACAACTCGCGACTGGAACTGCTGGTCTGCTCTGCCCCTGCCGCTGATTGGGTGGAGAGATCACGGATGTTGACCAGGTTACGATCCACTTCCCGCGCTACCTGCGCCTGCTCTTCCGCGGCACTGGCGATAACCAGGTTGCGCTCGTTGATCTGCAGGATCGCTGCGGTGATGACCTCCAGCGCTTTACCCGCCGCGTCAGCCTGTTCCAGCGTGCTGCCGGCCATGGTCTTGCTCATGTTCATCGCTTCTACCGAGCGTTCGGTGCCCTGCTGAATGGTACCGATCATCTCCTCAATTTCGCTGGTAGATTGTTGCGTACGGTGCGCCAATGCCCGTACTTCGTCAGCCACGACCGCAAAGCCACGGCCTTGCTCACCAGCGCGGGCCGCTTCGATCGCCGCGTTCAGCGCCAGCAGGTTGGTTTGCTCGGCAATGGCGCGAATCACATCCAATACACGACTGATGTTCTGTGCTTTCTCTGCTAGCTCCTGGACCTCAGTGGCAGTGGCCTGAATGGTTCCCGACAGCTTGTCGATGCTCGCCACCGTACGCACAACCTGCTGCTGACCCTCAATAGCGGTGTCGCTGGTGGCCCGGGACTGCTCGGAGGTGGAGACCGCGTTACTGGCGACCTCGTCAACTGCAGCGCTCATTTCGTTTACGGCAGTGGCCGCTTGTTGAATTTCATCGTCCTGACGCTGCAAACCACGGGTGGCGTCTTCTGTCACTGCGTTCAACTCTTCCGCCGCCGAGGCCAATTGCGTGGAGGAACTGGCAATCCCCTGCAGGGTGCTACGTAATTGCTCCTGCATCTTGGCCAGCGCACGCAGCAGGCGAGCAGGTTCGTCCTTGCCGGTGGCGGTTATCTGCTGGGTCAGATCACCGGTAGCCACTCTCTCGGTCACTTCAACCGCCTGGCGGATCGGCCGGACGATACTGTTGGTCAGTATCCAGGCGAGAAACACCGTCAGCAGCGCCGCCAGAATGATAAAGATGATGACCATTTGCTGCGCACTGGCGTAACTGGCCCGAGATGCCTCCCCGGCCTGAGCAGCGCCTTCCAGGTTGATGCGCTCCAGAGCCTGAAGACTTTGCACCATGGCGTCGGCCAGCGGGTTCAATTGCTCACTGATCAGTTCCAATGCCTGATCGTCCTGACCACCCAGCGCAAAGCGCGCAACGCGCGACTGCACCTGCATGTACTCGCCGCGCTGGCGGGTAAAGCTAGCAAACGCCTGCCGCTCTTGCTCGTGAACGATCATTTTTTCGTAAGCTGATTCAGCCGAGTTAAGATCGCCAATCAGTTTGACAATGGTGTTTTCCACCGCCTGTCTGTCACCCTGTTCCACCAACAACATGCGCAGCGTCAGCACCCGAATGCGCAGAATATCCTGACCAAAGCCACCGACCAGTTGAATGCTCGGCATCCACACCTGTTCAACTTCGCGGGCCTGATCGCGCATGCCGCCCATTTCGCGCATCGCCAGGGTACCCAGCAAGACCACGACAGCGGCAATAATGATGAAGCCGCCCGCCAGACGACCAGCAATAGACAGATTTCTTAGATTCATATCGAGTCTCTATTAGAGGAGTGGGTGTCGCGGCCAGTGAGGATGCGTAGGGTGGTTGTCGGCTGGGCATGCACTATCTTGATAGCTATTTTGAGAAATTGACTGAATGGTTTTTCGTCATGCTGATCGTCCGCCCCGAGCATTCTTTCCGACCAATAGCAGTATTAATCTTAAAGTTCTCTCGCCAGCGCACGTTACGCTGTTTAATACCCTTCAGAGCGCTGCTTTCATGCCCACTCATTTACGTTTCAGTCACAAGATACTAATGGCCGCCTGTGTGGTGGTGATGTCGGTGTTTCTGGCTTTCGCGGTCTACAACGACTACATCCAACGCAAGGCGCTGCAAGATAACCTGCGCACCTATCTGACCGACGCCGGCAGCCTGACTGCCGAGAACATCAGCAACTGGTTGTCTGGCCGTATACTGTTGATGCAGAGCCTGGCAGCGAACCTGGCAGCCGATGACGGCAGCCGCCGAATAGACCTGCTGGAACAGCGTACGCTGGAAGAGACTTTCGACTTCAGTTACCTGGGCGAGACCAACGGCGGCTTCACCATGCGCCCCGAGTCCGACATGCCCGCTGACTACGACCCCCGAACCCGGCCGTGGTACAGCGCAGTAAAAGCTCAGCGCTCAACCATTCTGACCGAACCCTATCTGGACGCAGCTACCGGCGACCTGATCATCACCGTAGCCACGCCCTCTGCCAATAACGTTGTTGGCGGTGATCTCAATTTGCAGAAAGTCTCCAGCATTATCAATGCGCTGGATTTCAATGGGATGGGCCACGCTTTTCTGGTCAGCAGCGACGGCACCGTACTGGTTCATCCCGACGCGGCGCTGCAAATGAAAAGCCTGGGTGCCGTTTTTGCCGGCGCCAGCCCGGCAATCGAGAATCGCCTGACCGAGGTCGAGCTGGATGGCCAACCACGTATTGTCACCTTCCTGCCGGTAACAGGTCTGCCCGGTGTCAACTGGCATGTGGGCCTGTCAATCGACAAGGATAAAGCCTTTGCCAGCCTGACCAGCTTCCGCGTCTCGGCGCTCATCGCTACCCTGGTGGCACTGGTCAGCATCGTGTTGTTGCTCGGCCTGCTGATCAACTACCTGTTGCGCCCATTGAACTCACTCAGCGCAGCTCTGGCTAACATCGCCCAGGGCGAAGGCGACCTGACCCAGCGCCTACCGGTGACCAGCAGTGACGAATTCGGCCGGCTTGCCGGCGCTTTCAACCAGTTTATCGAACGGATTCACGTCTCCATCCGTCAGGTAGCCTCTACCAGCGGCGAACTGAATAACGTCGCACTGCGGGTGCTGGATGCCTCAAACGCCAACCTGGCGAGTTCTGATGAGCAGGCCAGCCGCACCAACAGCGTTGCGGCGGCTATCAATCAGTTGGGCGCCGCGGCGCAGGAGATTGCCCGCAACGCCGCCGACGCGTCCAATCAGGCCAGCAAAGCGCGCCTGGGCGCTGAACAGGGCAGCTCTGTCGTTGCCGAGACAGTGCAGGCGATGCATGACCTTTCCGCTAAAATCGATAACGCTGGTGTCAGTATCAAGGCGCTGAACGCCAGGACCGCCGACATCGGCAAGATTCTCGACGTTATCCAGAGCATCTCAGAACAAACCAACCTGTTGGCGCTCAATGCTGCGATTGAAGCCGCCCGTGCCGGTGAAGCCGGGCGCGGCTTTGCCGTAGTGGCTGACGAGGTCCGCAACCTGGCGCACCGCACGCAAAGCTCAGCGCGGGAGGTTCACGAAATGATCGGCGATCTGCGTGGAGACGCTGCAACGGCCGTGCAGGCGATGGATGAAAGCAAGCGCTTCAGTGAGCATGGCGTCACGGTGGCAAGCCAGGCCGGGGAGCGCTTGGCCGAGATTACCGGCGGCATCGGTGAAATCGACAACATGAATCAATCGGTCGCGGCAGCTACCGAAGAACAGACCTCGGTCATTGAGAGCCTGAATGTAGATATTACCGACATCAATACGCTGAACCAGGAAGGGGTGGAGAACCTGCAATCCACACTCAGAGCCTGCCGCTCGCTGGAACAGCAAGTAGAGCACCTGCAGCAACTGGTCGGCAGCTTCCGAATCTGATCAGTCCTTTTCAGGGCTGGCAGAGTCGGCTGGCCAGAGTGCGCTGAAGTCGGCGCCTGATTCAGCGTTGAGGTCTTCGGGATCAAAGCGCGCCAGGCACCCGCCGCCGATGATGGTGGGCAACGCTGCGGCACCGCCATCGAGGGGGTCGGGGCTGTGCTCATCATCCTCAGAGTAAAAGCTCACTTGGGCGCTCCATGCTCGTTGTAAGCTTTGACCGCACGGAGGATATCCCGTCGGCTGATCTGCCCTACCAGGCGGCCTTCATCCACCACTGGCAAGCGTCGACGGCCCTTGTGGATGAAATGCTCAGCCGCCTTGACGATATCGGCGTCAGCATCAATCGTCTCTACGACGACCGTCATGACCGAACTGACTGTTCCACCCACTTCTTCATGGTAGCTGCCTGACAAGATGCTGCGCAGACAGTCACTCTCCGATAGCAGACCAACCAGATGACCTGCACGGTCAATCACCGGGGCTCCCGAGATGCGATTAATCAGAAGCACATCAATCGCTTTGAACAGATCCATATGCTCGTTGAAGGTCACCAGATCGCGGGTCATGTAGTCCCGCACTTTCACTGACTTGAGCATGCTGCCTCCTTCCGCTGAGGGATGTTCGTCCGTATGGCACCGGTCAGCCGAAAACCACCGTCTTGTTGTCGTGAACCAGCACCCTGTCTTCCAAGTGATAGCGCAAACCGCGGGAAAGTACCATTTTTTCCACGTCTTTCCCGAGCCGGACCATATCGTCCGCATTGTGCCGGTGACTAATGCGCACCACGTCCTGCTCAATAATCGGGCCGGCGTCCAACTCATCGGTAACGTAGTGACAGGTAGCACCAATCAACTTTACGCCACGTTGGGCCGCCTGATGGTAAGGCCTTGCGCCGACAAAGGACGGCAGGAAACTATGATGAATATTAATCACGCGATTGGCGAAACGCTTGCACAGTTCAGGCGGCAATATTTGCATGTAACGGGCCAGCACCACACAGTCCGCATGTTGTGCATCAATCAGTCTGGCGACCTCGTTAAACGCCGGAACTTTATTCTGTGGGTCTACCGGCACGTGATAAAAAGGGATGCCGTGCCACTCGACCATACTGCGCAAATCGTCATGATTGGAAATGACACTGGTTATATCGCAATCCAGTTCCCCGCTGTGCCAACGGTGCAGTAAATCAGCAAGGCAGTGTGACTCCCGGCTTGCCATAAGTACCACTTTCTTGCGTATTCCGGAGTCACTGACATGCCAGTCCATTTCAAACTCGTTGGCAATCGGCGTGAAGGCGGTGCGCAAACCCTCGAGATCAAAAGGCAGGGAGTTGGCTTTTATTTCATGGCGCATAAAGAACCATCCGGACAGATTATCTGAATGGTGGTTGGCCTCGGTGATCCAGCCATTATAAGTTGCCAGTACATTACTGACCTTGGCAACGATCCCTACCCGGTCAGGGCAAGCGATGACCAAACGAAAGGTACGCATAACAGACACTCCGGACGTGCGGGCCAGGCCCGTGGCAAAGACGCACATTCTATCTGTTCCCGCTGACAATACCAGCAGATCTCAAGTCACTGTGCCGGCTAATTAATGTTAGTTATTAAGAACAAGTTAAACACTGGGCCGGCTTTTATTATGGTTTTGCACACACACCAATAACTTACATATTGTATTAAGTTGGTGGTTGACCTATTATTAGTGAGTCAATTTTAAACGCTCAACCGCGCTCAAGAAGGTAACTTTACATGTCCTCTTTACAAGAATATCGCAACCTCCAACACACCATTCGTGAACTTACCGACCGCATGAACTCCCTGTCCAACGACACGAAGCTCAAGCAGGAAATTGAGTTTGAAGAAAAGGTACGCGCGCTTATGGCGCAGTACAACAAATCGCTGAAAGACGTTGTTGCCATTCTCGACCCGGACAATAAACTGAGCCAGGGCGGCAAGAGCAGCAAAACTTCAGGTGGCGTAAAACGTGCTCGCAAGGTCAAGCAGTACAAGAACCCGAAGACCGGTGAAGTGATTGAAACCAAAGGTGGCAATCACAAAGAGCTGAAAGCCTGGAAAGAAAAATACGGTGCTGACACGGTCGAGTCCTGGGTCACTATTCTTGGCTGATCTTCCCCGCTGATTTTTTTGGCACCTAAAGCCCCCGACCAGCAATGGCCGGGGGCTTTTGCTATCTGGACTAACCTTCCACACCACTCGGCGCAGTCACACCCAAGGCATTGCAGCGCGTCAGGGCGAACTGCTTCCAACTGCCCAGCAGGGCCTGCTGCCCGGAGTCAGTGCAGTGCGTGAGCGCCTCTTCTGCGGCTTGCAGAAAAGCTTGCAGCGTGACCGGCGCACCCGCCAGTTCGCCGCTCATACGACCCCTGCAGTACGTTTGCCATTGCGCCTGCTCGGCTTCATTCAAACTCGCAGGGAAGTTGCGCGCACGGTAGCGCAGCAGCATATCCACCAGCCGCTGATCGCGCAGCGGCCATTGGGTTTTGGCCAGCATGGGGCCGTCCGCCTCCCGAATCAGCGGCAGTATCCGCCGGTCCGCGTCGCCGATAAATCCCTCATATAACTGCAACTCGGGATCCGCCTGGGTCGGTTCGGCGACCGCTTGTGCGGTATAGATGGCCTGCAGCTTGGACTGCCCTGTCGTGCGCCAAACGCCCAGTTTCTCGGCATTCGCCAGCAGCGTCGGCATATCCAATTGCAGACGTTGAATATCTTCGGCGCGCAGCACTTTGGTATCCGCCAGGACCGGACATTTATTGATATGTACCAGTTTCAGGCCGGGACGCTGCTCGCCCTCGGGCAGATCTTCCCTGCGGGTATACAGCCGCTCTCGCACTTGCTCCGCAGTCATATCCATCAGCATCGCAGGATCCGCGGCCAGATCCCAGACGATCAACGCGTTCTTGTTTTGCGGATGCCAGCCCAGCGGCAACACCAGCGCCAGGCCCTGACGCTCGCGGCCGAAGCGGCCGGAGACATGTACCAGTGGCCTTACCTGTTGCAAATCAACCAGGGCGGTGACCCGCTGTTTGCTGCGCAGATCGAGCAGGTAATCGAACAATCTCGGCTGTGCAAGCTTCAAACACCGAGCCATGGCAATGGTCGCACGCACATCCGCCAGGGCATCGTGCGCTTGCCCATGATCTATACCGTTAGCCTGCGTCAGCAGCTCCAGGCGCAGGCTGGTGAAGCCCTCCTGTTGCGGCCACTCAATGCCATCTGGTCGCAGCGCATGTGCTGCGCGCAGGGCGTCGAGCAGGTCCCAACGGCTGTTGCCGCCCTGCCATTCACGTGCGTAGGGATCATGGTAATTGCGATACAGGGTAAAGCGGGTCATTTCATCGTCATATCGCAAGCTGTTATAGCCGACACTGCAAGTACCCGGCTCGGCCATCTGCGCATGCAATTGTGAGATAAATGCCGCTTCGGGCAAACCCTGGCTGGCTCGCTCAGGGCCGATACCGGTGATTAGGCAGGCCATGGGATGGGGTAGAACATCTTCGGGCAGGCGGCAATCGATACATAGCGGCTCGCCGATCTCGTTCAGATCTTCGTCGGTGCGCACGCCAGCCACCTGCAACGGGCGATCCCGTCGCGGGTCGATCCCGGTGGCCTCGAAGTCATACCAGAAGAAGGTGTTGCTCATGGTTGCCGCCCCTGTCCATAGCTTTGGTCAAGGGCGCAGGGTAACCCAATGGCCGGCGTCAGACATCTACCGAGTGGTGAAAACTGAAGTAGCGCTCCAATGCACGTGCGAGACCGGCGAACGCCTGCTGATTGCTGGTAATACTGAAGCCGCTGTCGTAATTACCTGGGGAGGCATCTGCTCGGCACCAGTGGCTGCGCGCGCTAAAATCCACCAGTTCGGCTTCGGCATCAGTGGATGAGGGTAACTTGAGCTGGAGTTCGTAGGAGGCGCCGAGCATGATCGGCAGGCTGCTGATCAGCATGATGCCTTGCTTGGAGATATTGCCCAAATAGCCAATCGGCTTCCCGGTGTGCCGGTTGTAGACCTGCAGGAAGCCGCCCAGCTGGTGTCGGGCGATGCAGCGCTGATCTTTGAGAGCTGCGCCACTCGGAGTGTTGGGTAGCATGTCAGCATCGCTCCCTTATCATTGCCTGAATCTCGGCTCGGCGCTCTTGGACGCGCCGCGTGTCAACTTCTACCTTTTTACCGCTGGCGTCCTCTTCATACCAGTACATTCGCCTGTCAAACTGTGCCAATTGCTTGCCCATGCGGTCGCATTCGAGCTGCTGGCGCTGGCGCTGTTCCAGGCGCAGGGCCTTTTCTTCATCGCGCTCGGTCTGCCTGACTTCCATTATCCGGCGCAGATTGTCTTCGCTCTGGCGCGTCTGCGCATCACGCTCGATGACCTGCGGTTTGACCACTACCACTTCAGAGCCAGGCTGCGGCCGCTGCGAGAAATGCACTCTCCCCTGCTCGTCTACCCAGCGATAAATCTCGGCATGGACATGCCCCGTCAACGACGCCAACAACAAGATTACCGGGAACCAACGCATGGGCTATCGTCCTTAATATGGGGCGTGGTCTGCTATAACTAGAATAGCCCAGCCAGGCGGCCATAGGCCACTGCCGAGCATCACGGGGTCCGGTCCGAGTAATCTCAGTCTTGGCTTGGCTGGTAATACCCGAGCTGACGCAGGGTTTCCAGACGCGCGGCTGCCCGGTAGCTATATTCGCTATGTGGGTAATGCGCCTGCAAAAACAGGTAGGTGTTAGCCGCATCCAGATACAGCGCCTGGCGCTCCAGACACAAACCACGCAGCAATGATACCTCCGGCTGGCGTTGCGGCGCACGGTAGCGCGTCCGCCGTTCGGCGCTAGACAGATGCAAGTACACCTGTTGGCAGTTATCGCTCGCATAAGCCTGGTAGGCATTGTTGATGTCGGCGTCATGATTCTGAGCAGCGCAGCCGGCCAAACCCGCCAGCAACGCCAGCATACCTATAGCTTTCATATCGGTTACCTGAGTGGTTATGCCCATCAATATCGGCAGCAGCATGAGTTTCTGAAGTGGAGCCCCCCACTGAGCTTTACCGCACATTATCAATAGGAGCGGGTAATTTGACCCAGGTCAGGTTCCGAACAGCCCCCATGTCCTATCTTGTAGATGACAGGGTGCTGTAACCGAATCAGCCGGGCGCGCTCGACGCCGTCACGGCCTGGAGGCAAGTATGAACTTTGAACATATGCTGGTAGTGATAGATCCGACAAGCGAAGATCGACAGCCGTGCCTGGAGCGCGCAATGCAATTGGCAGCCGAGCATTCGCGGCCGCGTTTGACGCTATTCATGTGCGAATTCAATTCGGCGCTGGAAGGCGGGGTTTTCTTTGACTCTGCCGGCCTGGAAAAGGCCCGGACCTCGCTCCTGATGCACCGACGCTCAAGCCTGGAACATCTGGCGCAACCCCTGCGTGACAAGGGCCTCGAAGTGACCACCGAGGTGGTATGGGGCAAGCGGCTGTCGCGGCACATCCTCGCTGCCGTGGCCAAACACAAACCGGATCTGGTGCTGAAGACCACCCATCACCACAACCTGATCAAGCGCCTGTTGTTGAGCAATAGCGACTGGGACCTGATTCGCCACTGCGAGATACCGGTATGGCTGGTGAAAACCGCCGGGGACCGTCTGACGAAACTGGCGGTGAGTGTCGACCCGCTACACGAGGCCGATAAACCAGCGGCTCTGGATCTGAAACTGATTGCTGGCGGACGCTCGATGGCAGAGCAGATTGGAGCCGAACTGCATCTGCTGCATTGCTATAACCCGCTGCCACGCACCATGGTGTTCGACGCCAGCCTGATCCACGATTACGACTCGTATGCCCATGATGTTCGCGAGCGTCACGCCAGCGCCTTCAATAGTCTGGCCGGCAGCAACGACATAGCCGACAGCGCTCGGCATTTGTTGCAGGGCTACCCCGAGGAAGCGATTCCGGTGTTTGTCGAGCAGCACGGCATCAACCTGCTGATCATGGGTGCCATCTCGCGCTCAAGACTGGACAGTGCCCTGCTCGGGCACACCGCCGAGCGATTACTCGATGAGTGTGCTTGCGATATCCTGGTGATCAAACCAGACGGCTTCGTCGATCCCAGCCAGCCTTGATCGGCCTGCTCGTACTAGCGCTTCTGCAGTAGCGCGACGGACGCGGCGCTGAGGCGGCTGATGGTTTGCCAATCAGCCGCCTCGACGGCCGCGCGCGGCGCCATCCATGTGCCGCCCACGCCCATGACATTATCCAGTGCCAGGTAATCAACGAGGCTTTCCTGACGAATACCGCCGGTGGGGCAGAAGCGTACACCGGCAAAAGGGCCTGAAAACGATCGAAGCGCCTGGATGCCCCCGCACACCTCGGCAGGAAACAGTTTGAAGCGGCGATACCCTAGCCGATAACCCATGAGAATTTCCGAAGCCGTGGCGATACCGGGAAGTAACGGCACCGGGCTTTCCAGGCCCAGCGTCAGCAACTCATCGGTACACCCGGGAGTGACAATAAACTGCGCCCCGGCGTCCAGCACCGACTGAAACTGACGGCCATCCAGTACCGTGCCCGCACCCACACACAACGTTGGCCGTTCGCGGCGCAACAGCGCAATCGCTGACATGCCCAGCGCCGTGCGCAAGGTGATCTCCAGCGTGGTGATCCCCCCCGCGGCGAGCGCATCCGCCAGCGGCAGGATATCTGCTTCACGCTGGATGCTGATGACCGGTAGCAGCGGCGCCTTGGCAAAAATAGCGTCCAGGCGTTGGGTGTTTTCTAACAGACTCATGTACGTCCTTTCAGCCTTCGGGGCTGTAAAAAATCTCCAGGGGCGGCGCCAGAAAGGCAGCCACCGGCCATTGGGTTGCCGGCCCGACAAAAGCGTCACAGAGGCGCTGGTATTTATCCTCGCCGGAGATGGCCAGGAGTTGCAAGCGTGCTGTGCGCAAGGCTGCTCCGGTCAGCGTCAGTCGTGGGGCCTGCTGCGGTCCGGGTACCGCCTCGCACAGGGCCGGCGCGTTCCGTGCCAGCCGTGCTTCCAGCCCAGGCTGTTCCGGGAAGAGTGACGCACAATGCCCATCCGTGCCCATGCCCAATACCACTACATCCAGAGGCAGCCAGGCCTGAAGAAAGGCGCTGGCAGCCTGGGCATCACTTTCAGGCTGCCGCTGCGGCGCTCCACCCTGATAAAGCCCATACCAGGTCGCACTGCGCAATGCCGTGGGCATACAGCGTCTGACCAGCCCGGCATTGCTGTCGGCGTGGGTGTCCGGCACCCAGCGCTCATCCACCAGAGTGAGGCGTATTCGGCTCCAGTTCACCGGCTGGCGATCCAACTGGCGCAAAAAGGCTTCGGGGCTGCGGCCCCCGGACAGGGCAAGGCTCGCCGTCGCAGATGTGCTCAGGGCGCGGTTCAAAGCCTCCGCCACCCGTTCAGCCAGTTGTTGCGCCTGTTCGGCAGCGCTGCTCGCTTGATGCAGCGGCAGGCCCCGGGCGGCGGCAAGACTGGATAGGCTCATGATTGATCGACCTGATCGGCAATCGCCAAAGACTCGGTAAAGCAGCTACCACCCTGCTCCGCGGGGCTGGCGGCGGCGCGCATGAATCCAAACATCTCGCGCCCCCAACCCCGACGCACCGGCTCACTGGGACTGACTGGCGGTCGAGCCTCGAGGGCTGCAGCGTCCATATCCACATGCAAGGTGCCAGCCTCCGCGTCCACGCTGACCCAGTCGCCGTCGCGCAAGCGGGCCAACGGGCCACCCGCAGCTGCTTCAGGGCACAGGTGTATCACCGCCGGCACCTTGCCGGAGGCGCCAGACATGCGGCCGTCGGTGACCAGTGCCACTTGAAAACCGCGGTCCTGCAGCAGGCCAAGGTACGGCGTAAGTTTGTGCAGCTCGGGCATACCGTTGGCCGCCGGTCCCTGAAAACGGACCACCGCCACCAGATCCCGCTCCAGCTCGCCGGCCTGAAAAGCCTGCACAAAAGCCTCCTGGCTCTCAAACAGACGGCAGGCCGCCCGCACCTTGCGGTGCGCGGGCGCAACCGCCGAGACCTTGATCACCCCGCGGCCCAGATTGCCTTCGACAATCCGCAGGCCACCCTCGGGAGAAAACGGCTGTCGCCACGTGCGCAGAATGCTCTCATCCAGGCTTTGCTGCGGACCGTCACGCCAGACCAACTTGCCCTGCTCCAATACCGGCTCGGCGGTGTAGCGGCGTAAGCCGCGGCCGGCGATGGTGTCTACGTCCTCGTGCAGCAAGCCGGCCTCCAGCAACTGGGAAAACAGCCACGCAGTGCCACCTGCGGCGTGAAACTGGTTTATATCGGCCTTTCCGTTGGGATACATCCGCGCGATGCTCGGAACGATATTGGAGAGGTCAGCCATATCTTCCCAACGTAGCTGCAGCCCGGCACATTGGCCGATAGCTACCAGATGCAAGGTAAGATTGGTTGATCCGCCGGTCGCCAACAGTAACACCAGCGCGTTGATCAAGGCTTTTTCGTTGAGGATCGACGCCATACTGCCCTGCCCGGCCCTGGCCAGGCGAGCTGCCTGTTCGGCCGCGTAAACCGTCAACGCATCGCGTAACGGTGTATTGGGCTGTACGAAAGAGGCGCCAGGCAATTGCAAACCCATCGCCTCAAGCAGAATTTGATTGGTATTCGCCGTGCCATAAAAGGTGCAGGTGCCAGCGCTATGGTAAGACTCGCTTTCGGCCTGAAGCAGCTCTTCCCGTGTCGCCTTGCCTTCGGCAAAGCGTTCGCGCACCGCGGCCTTCTCGGCATTCGGCAGGCCCGAGGGCATGGGTCCGGCGGGCACAAACACCACCGGCAAATGACCAAAGCGCAGCGCGCCCATCAACAGGCCAGGTACGATCTTGTCGCATACGCCGAGGCACAAGGCCGCATCGAACATATTGTGCGACAACGCCACCGCGGTGCCCATTGCGATCACGTCGCGGCTGACCAGCGACAGCTCCATACCGGGCTCGCCCTGGGTCACCCCGTCACACATGGCCGGCACTCCTCCAGCCACCTGACCGGTGGCACCGAAGGCACGCAAGGCCTGACGAATTTGCTCGGGAAAGCGCTCATAGGGTTGATGTGCCGAGAGCATGTCGTTGTAGGCCGTGACCATACCGACATTGACCTCGTCCATCATACGCAGCCGGTCTTTGTCGGTAGGTTGGCAGGCCGCCATACCATGGGCCAGATTGCCGCAGGAGAGCATGCGTCGACCCCGCGGTAAATCGCCCGCATCTGCCATCTGTTGCAGGTAGGCGGCGCGACTTGTCTGGCTGCGTATACGCAGCCGCTCGGTAACTTCGATCAGCCCCGGATGCATGATCTTTACCTCGACTAAAGGTTAAACGACGGCCTTAAAGTATGACCCTAAAGTGCCTGATGACATGCTCAATGCGCTAATCGAGCAGCTGACTACAGCCTGTCATGGTACTCGTTTATGATCTATTGTTATGCCCACATCAGCGCAAACGACCTATATCAACGTATCAATGACCTATGGATCTGCCATGACTCTACGTCGCACCAAGATTGTTGCCACCCTCGGACCCGCCACCTCCAGCCCTGAGCGCATTGCCGCGCTGATCGATGCCGGGATGAACGTCGCTCGCTTGAATTTTTCCCATGGTACCGCCGATGAGCACCGCGAACGTGCACGTCTGGTGCGCGAGATCGCCCGCGACAAAGGCACTCATGTTGCCCTGCTCGGCGACCTGCAGGGTCCAAAAATTCGCATCGCGCGCTTTACCGAAGGCAAGATCCAGCTGGAGGTTGGTGATCACTTCCGGCTTTCTACCAGCCATCCGCTGGACGATGGCAATGCCGACATCGTCGGTATCGACTATCCGGAGCTGGTCAATGACTGCCGCGCCGGCGACGAGCTGCTGCTTGATGACGGCCGCGTGGTCCTGCGAGTGGATAGCGTCGGCAAGGATGAGGTGCGTTGTACTGTGACCGCAGGCGGACCGCTGTCCAACCACAAGGGCATCAACCGCCGCGGTGGCGGACTCTCCGCTGCGGCGCTGACTGACAAGGACCGGTTCGACATCACGGTGGCTGCCGAGCTGCAGATGGAATACGTAGCGGTGTCTTTCCCGCGCGACGCCGCGGACATGCATCTGGCGCGCAAGCTGCTGAAGGACTCGGAATCCAACGCCTGGCTGGTGGCCAAGATCGAGCGCGCCGAAGCGGTGGCCGACCAGGCGACGCTAGACGGCCTGATTCTCGCCAGCGATGCGGTCATGGTCGCCCGCGGTGATCTGGGTGTAGAAATCGGCGATGCGGAACTGGTCGGGATCCAGAAGCTGATCATCAGCCGTGCGCGCAAGCAGAACAAGGTGGTGATCACCGCGACGCAGATGATGGAGTCGATGATCAGCAGCCCATTGCCGACCCGCGCCGAAGTCTCGGACGTGGCCAACGCCGCGCTGGATTATACCGATGCCGTCATGCTTTCGGCGGAAACCGCCGCCGGTTCGTTTCCGGTGGAAGCGGTGCAGGCCATGGACCGTGTATGTCGCGGAGCGGAAAAGCACCCAACCAGCCAGAACTCCGGACACCGTATGGGCCAGGAATTCGAACGCTGCGACGAGAGCATCGCGCTGGCGGCGATGTATACCGGCAATCACTTTCCCGGCGTGACGGCGATCATCAGCCTCACCGAGAGCGGCTACACGCCACTGATCATGTCGCGCATTCGCTCCCATCTGCCGATCTTTGCATTGTCTCCCAATGCCGAGACGCTGGGCCGGGTCGCCATGTTCCGCGGCGTGCAAGGCATCCAGTTCAATCCGGTGGAAATTACCTCCAGCGACGTCAACCAGGCAGCGGTCAACACTCTGCTGGACCGCGGGCATGTGCAGGCAGGTGACTGGGTCATTCTGACCAAAGGGGATGTCTACAACTCACGGGGCGGCACCAACTCGATGAAGCTGCTGCATGTTGGCGAGCGCCTTGTCTAAGCTTGTAACACCGCTTTTTGCCCTCTGAGTCTCTATCTCGGAGTTCCGGCTTCGAACCCCATGGCTTGCGCTTCCGTCAGGACGCAAGCCATTCTCCACCGCTCTCGTTCCTCCCAGCTTTTCTTTCGGCCGAAAGCGCTGCACATTAACTGGTATGACCAGTCAGAACGACTCCTCCAGAACCCTGCCATGTATTTATAAGCCGCTGAACTAGAAGCGATTTAACCCAATCCACCCTTGGCCGCGTAAAAATAACTGGTCCTACCACTTTGATAACGGCTAGACCTGCCTGATTGGCGGTAGCAGTATCTAGCGGTCACAGTTCGGCGCTGCACCTGAATGCGCGCTTCTCATAACAAAAATAAGGGAAATCCAGATGAGTCAAACGCTCTTGTCTCTGCTCGCATTTTTTCCTCTGGTTCTGGCGGGTATCCTGTTGATCGGGTTCCGTTGGCCGGCGAAACATGCGATGCCAGTCGTCTTTGTTGTCACCGTCATCATTGCCCTGCTTGCCTGGGATATGACCGTGGTCCGCGTCATCGCTTCCAGCCTTCAGGGATTGGTGCTTACTGCATCCATTCTGTGGATCATTTTTGGCGCGATTCTGCTGCTGAACACACTCAAACATTCCGGCGGCATCCTGGCCATTCGTAAAGGCTTCTCCGGCATCAGCCCTGACCGCCGGGTACAGGCGATCATCGTTACCTGGCTATTTGGTTGCTTTATCGAAGGCGCCTCAGGTTTTGGTACGCCTGCCGCAGTCGCTGCGCCGCTGATGGTCGCACTCGGCTTCCCTGCCGTGGCTGCTGTGGTGGTCGGCATGATGGTGCAGTCCACTCCGGTGTCATTCGGCGCTGTTGGCACACCCATGGTAGTGGGTGTGGGTGGCGGCCTGGATCAGGTTGCTATTGGCTCACAGCTAGCCACTACGGGCGCCAACTGGGACAGCTTCTTCCAGTTGATCGTATCTGAAGTAGCCATCATGCACGGCATCATCGGCATTCTCATGCCGTTGTTCATGGTGATGGTCATGGTGCGCTTTTTCGGCAAGAACAAATCCTGGTCGGAAGGCCTGCAAATAGCACCATTTGCGATCTTTGCCGCACTCGCCTTCGTTATTCCCTATGTCATGGCGGGCGTTTTCCTCGGTCCGGAATTCCCATCCATGATCGGTGGTCTGGTGGGCTTGGCGATCGTGGTACCGGCGGCCAAGGCCGGCTTCCTGATTCCCAAGGAAAGCTGGGACTTCGCCGATCCGAAAGATTGGCCAGCCGAGTGGATGGGTAGCATCCAGATGAAACTGGATGACGTTGCCGGCAAACGCCCCATCGCTATCTGGATGGCCTGGTTGCCCTATGTGCTGCTCGCGGCGCTGCTGGTGTTCTCACGCACCAACGCCACCGCCAAGGCTGCGTTGAACTCGATCAGCCTGCGCTTTACCGACATCATGGGTGAAGCCGGCCTGTCCGCCAGCCTGGAACCGCTCTACCTGCCAGGCGGCATTCTGGTGATGGTGGTGATTCTGACCTACTTCATGCATCGCATGTCTTTCAGCGAGATGAAGCGCGCCTTCGGCGAGTCCACCAACACCATCATTGGTGCTGGCTTTGTGCTGATCTTCACCATTCCGATGGTGCGTATTCTGATCAACTCCGGCGTGAACATGTCCGATCTGCCGTCCATGCCAGTGGCGATGGCCGAAGCGGTTGCGTCATCGGTAGGCAATGTCTACCCGCTGTTCGCGCCAATGGTCGGTGCGTTAGGCGCCTTTATCGCTGGCTCCAACACCGCCTCCAACCTGATGCTCTCGCAGTTCCAGTTCAATACAGCTGAGCTACTGGGTGTTTCGGGTGCTTTGATTGTAGCGGCGCAGTCAGTCGGTGCGGCAGCAGGCAACATGATCGCCATTCATAACGTGGTAGCTGCTTCGGCGACAGTCGGCTTGCTCGGACGCGAAGGTATCACCTTGCGCAAGACGATTCTGCCCACCATCTACTATGTGACGGCGGCAGGCATTCTGACCATGCTGGCAATTCACGTCTTCGGTGTCGGCGACCCGCTCTCTGCTGCGGGCCTGACCACCACCGGGAACTAAGCCAAGCATTGCTGGGTGAAAATACTGACCGGATTGGCAGCACTTCCGCCATCCGGTCAGTGCCAACCCTCAAGCCGCATGGTAGCCCGTTCCAGTCGCTGCTCTTCGCTTTCAATATCGTGCAGGTTGTCGCGAATGCTCTGGATGTGATCAATGGCCGCACGCTTGGCCTGGATCGGCAAACGCTCCATCACCGCGTGATACAGACGGGCATGCTGACGATCGAGTTGACGTTTGTGCACCGGCCGGTGATACAGATTCTTGACCGAGGCAAACACGGAACTTAGCAGCAAACTGGTTAAGGACTGCAACGTATGCACCAGCACCGGGTTATGCGACGCATCACAGATAGCCAGATGAAAGGCATGGTCCAGGCGCGCCAAGGCTTCCGGATCCTTTATCGATCCGCTCTCGTGGGCGGCGACCATTTCATCATAACGCCGCTGGATCAGCACAAAGTCCGCGTCAGTACCGCGCAAAGCGGCCAACCTGGCCGATTCACCCTCCAGCAACGCCCGCACTTCCAGCAGATCAAACAGCGTTCTCGGATGGTTATTGAACAGATGCATCATCGGCGTCTCGTCACGATTGCCCATCAAGTTGGCCACGTAGGACCCACGCCCTTGATCCGTCCTGATCAGACCCCTGCCGCGCAATACCTTCAGCCCTTCACGCAGTGCACTACGGGAAATACCCAGCTTTTCGCATTGCAGGCGTTCCGAGGGCAACACCTGGCCCATCTTCAACACGCCGTCTGCAATCAGCTTTTCAATGCGATCAGCCACCACATCACCCACTTGCCGCCGCTCGGGAACAGTTTCAACCATAAAGCAAAACCTTGTTTTAGTTACTGGTCCTACCAGATTAGAGCTAGGCTGAAAACAAAGCCACTACAAAATTTATTTAGCCCATATTGCTCACTCGCAGCCACAAAACGGCTATCGGGCGCCGAAAAAACTGGTCCTACCAGCAGGCTTTATGCTGGACGACCAGCCAACATGACCGCACTATTCAGGCCATTTTCTGATCCCTGGCCAGCATCTATACAACAGGTGACACCCGATGAATCTTCTCTATGACGAAAAGCTCGACGGCCCCCTGCCCCCCGTGGACAGAACGGCGCTGATCGAAGAGCTACAGCAAACGCTGCCGGATATGACGCTGCTGCACGAGCGCGAAGATCTGCAGCCCTTCGAATGCGACGGGCTGGCGGCTTACCGCATTCTGCCGATGCTGGTGGTGATTCCCGATACCGTCGACCAGGTCCAGGCATTCATGAAGATCTGCCACCAGCGCAAGGTCCCTGTGGTTGCACGCGGGGCCGGCACCGGCCTGTCCGGCGGCGCTTTGCCGCTGGAAGGCGGCGTGCTGCTGGTACTGGCGAGACTGAAGACCATCCTCGAGATTAATCCTGAAGGTCGCTTTGCCCGGGTACAACCCGGCGTGCGCAACCTGGCGATCTCGGAAGCGGCGGCGCCCTACCAGCTGTATTACGCGCCGGATCCGTCCTCGCAGATCGCCTGCTCGATCGGCGGCAACGTCGCGGAGAACGCAGGCGGCGTGCACTGCTTGAAATATGGCCTGACCGTGCACAACCTGCTGAAACTGGAAATCATTACCGTCGAAGGCGAGCGCATGACACTCGGCTCCGACGCACTGGACAGTGCCGGCTTTGATCTGATGGCGCTGTTTACCGGCTCCGAAGGCATGCTCGGCATCGTGGTCGAAGTCACGGTCAAGCTGCTGCCGCGTCCGCAGGTGGCCAAGGTATTGATGGCCAGCTTTGATGACGTTGGCAAAGCCGGCAAAGCCGTGGGGGACATCATCTCCGCCGGCATCATTCCTGGCGGTCTGGAAATGATGGACAGCCTGGCCATTCAAGCCGCAGAAGACTTTATTCATGCCGGCTACCCAGTGGATGCCAAGGCGATTCTGCTCTGCGAACTCGATGGCGTCGAAGCCGACGTGAACGATGAATGCGAGCGCGTACGCGCAGTGCTGGAAAACAGTGGCGCCACTGCCATCAGCCTGGCAAAGGACGATGCCGAACGCGCGCTGTTCTGGGCCGGTCGCAAAAACGCCTTCCCGGCGGTGGGGCGTATTTCCCCGGACTATTACTGCATGGACGGCACCATCCCCCGCCGTGAACTGCCCCGAGTGCTGCAGGGCATTGCCGATCTGTCGGTGGAATACGATCTGCGCGTGGCCAATGTCTTTCACGCTGGCGACGGCAATATGCACCCGCTGATCCTGTTCGATGCCAACAAGGAAGGCGAGCTGGAGCGCGCCGAAGCCATCGGCGGCAAGATTCTTGAGTTGTGCGTCGCCGTCGGTGGTTCTATCACCGGCGAACACGGAGTGGGCCGCGAGAAGATCAACCAGATGTGTTCGCAGTTCAACGACGACGAGCTGTTGACCTTCCATGCGGTCAAGGCCGCCTTCGATCCCGACGGTCTGCTCAATCCGGGCAAGAACATCCCGACCCTGAACCGCTGCGCCGAATTTGGAGCCATGCATATTCATAACGGAAAGCTGCCTTTCCCCGAGCTGGAGCGTTTCTGATGACAGCGACCCATACCCATTCGGCCCGCCCAGGCGAACGCCCTGCCTCCACGGCTGAACAACAATTGCAGCAGCAGGTGCTTGATGCCCTGCTGAGCAAAACCCCGCTGGCCATTCAGGGCGCCAACAGCAAGGCCTTTCTTGGCCGGCCTGTGACCGGGCAGGTGCTCGACACCCGCCAGCACAGCGGCATCGTCAATTACGACCCGACTGAACTGGTGGTCACCGTGCGCAGCGGTACGCCGCTGGCAGAACTGCTGGATGCGCTGGATCAGCAGGGCCAGATGCTGCCCTGCGAACCCCCTGTTTTCGGTGGTGCAGCCACCGTTGGCGGCATGGTCGCCGCCGGGCTCTCCGGTCCGCGTCGACCCTGGTCCGGCTCGGTACGTGATTTCGTGCTGGGCACCAAGGTGATCACCGGGCACGGCAAGCTGATGCGCTTTGGTGGCGAGGTGATGAAGAACGTCGCCGGTTACGATCTGTCTCGCTTGATGGCCGGCAGCCATGGCCTGCTCGGCGTGCTCACCGAAGTATCTATGAAAGTGCTGCCCAAGCCGGTATGTACCCACCATCTGAGCCTTGACCTGCCCGTAGAAAAAGCGCTGTTGAAGCTGGCCGAATGGGGTCAGCAACCGATTCCCATCACTGGCGCATGCCATATCGACGGGCAACTGCGTCTGCGCTTGGAAGGCGGTATCGGCTCGGTCCGTTCAGCTGCTGACAGGATTGGCGGAGAAGAATTGGATCCCGCGTTCTGGACTCAGCTGAACGAACAGCAACTGCCGTTCTTCCAGGACCCACGCCCGCTGTGGCGGCTGTCGCTACCGGCAGTTACTCCGGAGATCGATCTATCCGGCGATGCCTTGCTGGACTGGGGCGGTAGCCAGCGCTGGCTGAAAAGCGACGCCTCAGGCATGGATATCCAGGCGCTGGCCGCCCAGCACGGCGGCCACGCCACCTGCTACACCGCAGGCATTACCGACACGCCTTTTCAGCCACTGGCGCCGCTGCTTGAGCACTATCATCGCCGGCTTAAAGCGCAGCTGGACCCACAGGGCATATTCAACCCGGGGCGCAGCTATGCAGCCATTTAACTCAGGCCATGCTTTGAGACTGGAGATTTAACCATGCAGACGAATCTTACCGAAAAGGCGCGCAAGCTGCCCCGCGCCGCAGAGGCGGAAAGCATCCTGCGTTCCTGCGTGCATTGCGGCTTCTGTAATGCCACCTGCCCTACCTATCAGCTGCTGGGTGACGAGCGCGATGGCCCAAGGGGACGTATCTACCTGATCAAGGCCTTCCTTGAAGGCGAAGAAACCACCCGCGAAACCCAGATTCATCTGGACCAGTGTCTGAGCTGCCGCAACTGCGAGACCACCTGCCCGTCTGGCGTGGAATATCACACGCTGCTGGATATCGGCCGTGAAGCCATGGCCGGCGAGATCGAACGGCCACTGCAGGAGCGTGTATTGCGTTCGGCATTGCGTACTGTGGTGCCCAATGCAGGCACCTTCAAAACCCTGCTCAAAGCCGGGCAGATGGTTCGGCCGTTTATGCCGGCAGCACTGAAGGACAAGATTCCCGGCCAGATCACGCCGGCCAAACCGCGCCCGACGGCAAGACATGCCCGCCAGGTACTGGTTCTGGAAGGCTGCGCCCAGGCTGGGTTATCACCAAATACCAACGCCGCCGCCGCACGAGTACTGGATCGCCTGGGTATTTCACTGAAGTCGATCAACGAGGCTGGCTGCTGCGGCGCTCTGGACTACCACCTGGACGCGCAACAGGCCGGCCTGGACCGTGCCCGCAACAATATCGACGCCTGGTGGCCGGCGATTGAAAACGGCGCCGAAGCCATAGTGCAAACCGCCAGCGGTTGCGGTGCCTTTATCAAGGAATACGCGCACCTGCTGAAGAACGACCCCGCCTACGCCGAGAAGGCCGCGAAAGTCAGCGCCCTCGCGCTGGATCTGGTGCAGGTACTGGAAAAGGAAGATCTGCAGCCCTTGCAGGTCAAGACTAGCCAGCGCCTGGCTTTCCACTGCCCCTGCACATTGCAACATGCGCAGAAGCTCGGTGGCCGCGTGGAGCCGATCCTGAAAAAACTCGGTTTCAGCCTGACTTTCGTTGCCGATGGCCATCTGTGCTGCGGCTCGGCCGGCAGCTACTCGATCACCCAGCCGGTGCTCGCCAAGCAGCTGCGGGATAACCGCATGAACGCGCTGGAAGCCGGCAAGCCAGACACCATCGTCACTGCCAACATCGGCTGTCAAACCCATCTGGGCTCGGCAGACAGAACCCCCGTGCGCCATTGGATCGAAGTGGTTGAAGACGCACTCACCTGAATACTGGAGAAATAACAATGCTGAGCAAATCCGTACTGACCCTCGACGAAGCCAATAGCATGATCGATGCCGCCTTCGCTGAAGCCGACAACAATGGTTGGAAAGTCACCGTGGCCGTGGTCGATGACGGCGGTCACCTGCTGGCGATGCGTCGCATGGACGGCTGCGCGCCAGTGGCTGCCTATATCGCTCCGCAAAAAGCCCGCAGTGCCGCACTGGGTCGCCGCGAGACCAGCGAGTTCGAGGCCATGATCAATGGCGGCCGTACCGCGTTCCTGTCCGCTCCGGAAATTACCGGCCTGCTGGAAGGCGGCGTGCCGCTGAAAGTGGAAGGCCAGGTTGTTGCTGCGATTGGAGTTTCCGGCGTCAAGCCAGACCAGGACGCGCAGGTTGCCAAAGCCGGCATCGCCGCGCTCTAAACCACGCTCTTAGGAGGATTGCCGTATGACACAACGCATTGAAATCCAGGGCCTGCAGATTGATAGTGCCCTGCACCGTTTTATCGAACAGAACGCACTGCCGGGCACTGGCCTGGATGCGGGTGCCTTCTGGTCCGGCTTTAGCCAACTGGTGCACGACCTGGCGCCGAAGAATCGCGCGCTGCTGGCCGAGCGTGACCGCCTGCAGACCGAGCTCGACCAGTGGCACGCCGCCAACCCTGGCCCGATCAAGGACATGCCCGCTTACCGCGCGTTTTTGACCTCGATTGGCTACCTGAAAGCCGTGCCGGACGACTTCCGCATCAGCACCGCCAATACTGATAGTGAGCTGACCCAGCAGGCCGGCCCGCAACTGGTAGTCCCGGTGATGAACGGCCGCTACGCACTGAACGCTGCCAATGCCCGCTGGGGCAGCCTGTACGATGCGCTTTACGGCACCGATGCAATCTCCGACGAGAATGGCGCCGAGCGCGGCCACGGCTACAACCCGGTACGTGGCGACAAGGTGATTGCCTTTGCCCGCAAGTTCCTGAACGACACCATTCCGTTGCAGCAGGGCGACCACACCCAGGCTCAGGCCTACCGTGTGGAAAATGGTCAGTTGCATGTCACCCTGCAATCGGGCGAGCAGACCGGGCTGCAATCACCTGAATTATTCGTTGGCTACCAAGGCAATCCTACCAGCCCGGATGCGCTGCTGTTCCTACA
Source organism: Halopseudomonas pelagia (assembly GCF_009497895.1). NCBI lineage: Bacteria > Pseudomonadati > Pseudomonadota > Gammaproteobacteria > Pseudomonadales > Pseudomonadaceae > Halopseudomonas > Halopseudomonas pelagia. Next base: position 3,540,960 of record NZ_CP033116.1, read on the forward strand.
TAACGGCCTGCACTTTGAAATTCAGATCGACCCCAGCCACCCTATCGGTCAGACCGATGCCGCAGGCGTCAAGGATCTGCTGATGGAGGCGGCGGTCTCCACCATCATGGACTGTGAAGACTCGATTGCCGCGGTCGACGCCGAAGACAAGATCGTCGTCTACAGCAACTGGCTCGGCCTGATGAAGGGTGACCTGGAAGAGCAGATGGACAAGGGCGGCAAGACCATCGTCCGCAAGCTCAACCCGGACCGCGAATACAGCACCGCTGATGGCAAGGGCCTGACTCTGCACGGCCGCTCGCTGCTGTTTATCCGTAACGTCGGCCACCTGATGACCAATCCGGCGATTCTGTTGAAGGACGGCAGCGAGATTCCTGAGGGTATTCTGGACGCCGTGTGCACCAGCCTGATCGCGATTCACGATCTGCAGCGCAAGGGCAACTCGCGCACCGGCAGCATGTATATCGTCAAACCGAAGATGCATGGCCCGGATGAAGTCGCCTTCGCCAGCGAGCTGTTTGGCCGTGTTGAGCAACTGCTTGGTCTGCCGCAGAACACCCTGAAGATGGGCATTATGGACGAGGAGCGTCGCACCTCTGTCAACCTCAAAGCCTGTATCGCCGCAGCCAGCTCACGGGTGGCCTTTATCAACACTGGTTTCCTCGACCGTACCGGTGACGAGATGCACAGCGTGATGCAGGGCGGCCCGGTACTGCGCAAGGGCGATATGAAAGCCACCGAATGGATTCAGGCCTACGAGCGCAATAACGTATTGGTCGGCCTGACCTGCGGACTGCGCGGCAAGGCGCAGATCGGCAAGGGCATGTGGGCCATGCCGGATCTGATGGCGGCGATGCTCGAACAGAAGATCGGTCATCCCAAGGCCGGTGCCAACACCGCCTGGGTCCCCTCCCCGACTGCCGCGGTTCTGCACGCGCTGCATTACCATCAGGTCAGCGTGCAGGAAGTGCAGCAAGGCATGGAAAGCATCTCGCTGAAGGATGAGCAGGAGACGCTGCTGAACGGCCTGCTGACCGCACCCCTGGCCGCCGAGACCAACTGGAGCGAGAGCGACAAGCAGCAGGAACTGGATAACAATGCCCAAGGCATTCTTGGCTATGTCGTGCGCTGGGTTAACCAGGGCATTGGTTGCTCCAAGGTGCCGGACATCAACAATGTCGGCCTGATGGAAGACCGCGCCACCCTGCGGATTTCCAGCCAGCACATGGCCAACTGGTTGCACCACGGTGTGGTCAGCGAAGCCCAGGTAACCGAAACCTTCCAGCGCATGGCCAAGGTGGTCGATCAGCAGAATGCCGGCGATCCGGAATACAGCGCCATGGCGACTGACTACAAAGCTTCGGTAGCCTATCAGGCGGCGCTGGATCTGGTGTTCAAGGGGCTAACGCAGCCCAGCGGTTATACCGAACCGTTGTTGCACCATTGGCGGCAAGTGGCCAAGGCTCAGTAACACCAGCCTTGAACCCGCAATAAAAAATCCCGGCACTGGCCGGGATTTTTTATTGCGCATCGCTCAATGCAGAAGCGATCGGTTAATCCACTTCTACCGCCAAGCTGTCGGCAATCTTCTTCTGCCAGATCGCCGGCCCGGTGATATGCACGGACTCGCCCTTGGTATCCACGGCCACGGTCACAGGCATGTCCTTCACCTCAAACTCGTAGATCGCTTCCATACCCATTTCCGGGAACGCCAGCACTTCGGCTTTCTTGATCGCCTGGGCCACCAGGTATGCGGCACCGCCGACGGCCATCAGATAGACCGCCTTGTAATCCTTGATCGCCTCGATCGCAATCGGGCCGCGCTCGGACTTGCCGATCATGCCCAGCAGGCCGGTCTGATCAAGAATCTGCCGGGTGAACTTGTCCATCCGCGTTGCCGTGGTCGGACCGGCTGGCCCGACCACTTCGTCGCGTACTGGATCAACCGGGCCAACGTAATAGATAAAGCGGCCTTTCAGATCCACCGGCAGCTGTTCGCCGTTGTTCAGCATCTCGACCATGCGCTTGTGCGCAGCATCGCGGCCGGTGAGCATCTTGCCCGACAGCAGCACGGTTTCACCGGTCTTCCACTCCAGCACGTCGGCCGGGGTAAGAGTATCCAGATTGACCCGGCGCACACCGGTGCCGACTTCCCAGGTGATGTCCGGGTAAGCGTCCATCGGCGGTGGCGTGAGGATCGCCGGGCCACTGCCGTTCAAGGTGAAGTGCGCATGCCGAGTCGCGGCGCAGTTGGGGATCATGCACACCGGCAGGCTGGCTGCGTGGGTCGGATAATCCTTGATCTTGATATCCAGCACTGTGGTCAGGCCACCCAGGCCCTGGGCGCCGATGCCCAGCGCGTTGACCTTGTCCATGATTTCCAGGCGCAGCTCTTCGACGCGATTCTGCGGGCCGCGCTTGCGCAGCTCGTGGATATCGATGGAGTCCATCAGCGACTCCTTGGCCAGCACCGCAGCTTTCTCCGCAGTACCGCCAATACCGATACCCAGCATGCCCGGCGGACACCAGCCAGCGCCCATGGTCGGCACGGTCTTGACGACCCAATCGACGATCGAATCGGACGGATTGAGCATGACCATCTTCGATTTGTTCTCGGAGCCGCCGCCTTTGGCAGCGACATGGAACTCGACGGTATCGCCGGGGACCATCTGGTAGTGAATCACCGCCGGGGTGTTGTCCTTGGTGTTGGTGCGCTTGCCTGCCGGATCGGCCAGGATCGAAGCTCGCAGTACGTTCTCCGGTAAGTTGTAGGCCTGACGCACGCCCTGGTTGATCATGTCGTCCAGGCCCATGGTGGCGTCATCCCAACGCACGTTCATGCCGATCTTGACGAAGATGGTGACAATGCCGGTGTCCTGGCAGATTGGCCGATGGCCGGTCGCGCACATACGCGAGTTGATCAGAATCTGCGCCATCGCATCCCGGGCCGCGGGCGACTCTTCACGCAGGTAGGCTTCATGCACAGCCTGGATAAAATCCACGGGATGGTAGTAGGAAATATATTGCAGCGCGTCAGCCACGCTCTGGATAAGGTCGTCTTGCTTGATTGCGGTCATGCTCGGCCAGGCTCCTCTTCGGGTGCGGTTTGGCTAGACGCTGAAGAGTGCTCAATGCAGCGCTGCCAGCTTCACGGATATCGGCGGCGCAGAATGCACAACGCGCCATGACGATCAGGGTGCTGGAGTATACCTTAGCTTCGGACTGACGGCAGTCCTCCGCCCATAGCTTTGTTTAATCAATGACAAAAGAGCCATATAAAGGACTGTGCGAATAAGGGCTATGCAAATAGCGGCCGCGGGGATAAATTGACGCCAAAGTGCCATCATTGATTAGGAAGGGCATAGCGTGACCGACAAGGATGACAACACAGCCAAGTTTCAGGCTATCCGCCTGCAGCGCTTTTATCTGGCGCAGTTGAATTACCTGATCACTTACGTGGTGATCGGCGCGGCCTGGATGGCCGGGCAATACAATGCCAGCGCGCCCCAGGCCGCCAGTCATGTGATTCTTGGCGTGGTACTGCAGCTAAGTATTTTCGCAATGCTGAAAAGTGGCCTGAATCTGCGCTTCAAGGATCCCAGCCTGACTAGCCCGCAGATCATCGTCGCCATGCTGCTATTGACCTACCTGTTGGCGTTCTCAGGCGAATTCCGTGGCAGCCTGATCATGGTCTACCCGATCATCCTGCTGTTTGGTGTGTTCCAGCTCTCACGCTCTGCCTTCTTTTACCACGCGGCGCTGGCGCTGCTGCTGTACAGCGGCTTGATCGTTTACAACACCCTGACTGATCGCAACACTCAGCCATTGAGCGTGCATATGCTTGAATGGTTTGTACTGGCATGCTTTCTGGCCTGGCTGAGTTTTTTCTGTACCTATATCCGCGAGCTGCGCGAACGTCTGCAACGGCGCCACAACACCTTGCAGCTGCATCAGGAAACACTCAAGGGCATGATGGGTCAGTTGCAGAACCTGGCCGATACCGACAGCCTCACCGGCTTGACCAATCGGCGCTTTTTCCTCAAGGAAGCGCAGCGGCGCATCAACCTGCTTGGACCGCTGAACAAGCTGGGCATCGCTCTGATTGACCTGGACAACTTCAAGCGGATCAATGACTGCCACGGGCATGCTACCGGCGACGAAGTTCTGCAGGGCTTCGCCAGACTGGCGAGCAAGAGCCTGCGGGATCAGGACATGATCGCCCGTTTTGGCGGCGAGGAGTTTATTCTGCTGCTGAATAACGCCGACCTGGCAACCCTGCACCAGTGCGTGGATCGCCTGCGCAACGCCTTCGCCAGCACCCAGTTTGAAGGCTTGCCTGAGGGAGAACACTGCACCTTTTCCGCCGGGCTCTGCCTGATCGCCGCCGAGCAGGATCTGGAAGCACGTATTCACCAAGCCGACGAAGCGCTGTATCGTGCCAAGGAAGCCGGACGCAACCGTTCGGAGACTCACGAGGCGGCGTATGCCTGAGATTTATTTGGCCGGCACACCGGTGGCCGGCACCCGGGTGGAGGTGCAGACGATTGCCGCCCAACCCGGCAGCAACCTGCTTGATGTGCTGCTGGAGCACGGACACAAAGTGCCCTGGTCCTGCCGCTCCGGGCAGTGCCAGAGCTGCCTGGTGCAGGCCAGACCGGATGAAGTACCCAGTGCGGCACAGGCTCAGCTGAATGCGGAGCAGCAGTCTAAGGGTTGGTTATTGGCGTGTCAGTGTCAGCTGCAGCAGGACATGCATATCAGCCTGCACAATCCGGCGACGGATGACCTGCCCGCGCGCATTAGTGACATGCGCTATCTGGCTGATGACATACTGCTGTTGCGTGTGACCCCCGAACGGCCACTGCGCTTCCGCGCCGGGCAGCACATGGTGTTGTGGCTGGACGCCACCCTCGCCCGGCCTTACTCCATCGCCAGTTTGCCCGGTGAGGGGGATCTGGAGTTCCACCTGCGATTACATCCCCACGGGGCTTTCTCCAATGCCATCCGTGAACGCAAAACCGGAGACACGCTCTACATGGGCGCAGCCGCAGGTCACTTTCATTACGACCCAGGCTGGCAGGAAACACCGCTGCTGCTGCTCGGCAGTGGCACAGGGCTGGCCCCGCTGCAGGCCATTGCCCGGGATGCGCTGCAGGCCGGCCATGAAGCGCCCATAGCGCTCTGGCACTGGTCGAGGTCGCAGGCCCAATGCTACCTGGCCGATGCCCTGTCTGAACTGGCCGCGCAGCATCCACAACTCAGCCTGCACTTGCGTACCCACGCCGAACTGGCGTCGGATTTGACGCAACTGCGTCTTGCCTCGCGCAAGACCCTGGCATTACTCTGCGGGCAGCCTGCTTTTGTCGAGCAACTGCGCAAGCCACTTTTCATGGCTGGCCTGCCCGGCCGTCAGATCCTCGACGAAGCCTTTATCAGCCGCCCGTAATAACCTGGCGGCACCTTTGACTGTTTCCAGGAGCCACCCGTGAGCCAACACCTGCTGATCGACCGCAGCGACGCTGTTCTGACCCTGACCATGAACCGCGCGGACAAAAAGAATGCCCTGACCCGCGATATGTATAGCGCCATGGCTGAAGCTATCGCCAGCGCCCAGAATGATGACAGCCTGCGTGCGGTAATCATTCAGGGCAGCGAAAGCTGTTTCACCAGTGGCAATGACGTCAGCGACTTTATCAATGTGCCGCCGTCCGGACCGAACAGCCCGGTGTACGACTTCCTTAAGGCCATCTGCCACGCAACCAAGCCGCTGATTGCCGCGGTCAATGGTCCTGCTGTGGGCGTCGGCACGACCATGCTGCTGCATTGCGACCTGGTCTATGTGGCCGAAGATGCCAAGCTGAAAATGCCCTTTGTGAATCTGGGCCTGTGCCCGGAGGCGGGCTCCAGCTTCCTGCTGCCGCGCCTGCTCGGGCATTTGCGCGCCGCAGAGCTATTGCTGTTGGGCGAAATGATCAGCGGCCAGCGGGCCGCCGAAATCGGGCTGGCCAACCACGCGTTGCCTGCCGGCCAGCCCGTGCTGGAGGCTGCACGTAAGGCCGCGCTGCGTATTGCTGAACTGCCGCCCAGCTCGATTCGTTTGAGCAAGCAGTTGATCAAGCAGGGTGTCACTAGCGTTGCCGATGAGGTGATGGAGCGCGAGGGCGAATATTTCGCCAGCTTGCTCAAGGGCCCTGAAGCGCGGGAAGCGCTGACGGCATTTATGGAGAAGCGTAAGCCGGTATTTAGCTGAGGTTTAAGCCTTTAAGGTCTAGGTGTTTGCTACGGCACTCTACCGGGAAGCCGGGCAAGCCCCTTGCTGGACCGTCCGCGCCCTGGACGGGCGCGGATGAGCCCCCAGGGATGGGTTCACGGCGTGTCCAGCAAGGGGCTTGCGCGGCTGCACGTGGCACCGGCTTCGCAGGCGGGATTTAAGTGTTTAGCGCTTGATATCAAACCAAAACATCACCCACCGATTGATCTGACCCCAGACGCGAATCTTCAACCGATGCTGCCAGGGTAGCTCGCGCCATTGGGTCAGCGTCCATTCCTTGCTATCAGTGAAGTCAGTTTCAAAACTGCTCGCCACATCGGCAATCAGCCCCGCATCCACCGCCTGGTGATTAGCCTCAAGATTCCAGTGCAGCGTCCAGTGATCGAAATTACACGAGCCCAGCGACACCCAGTCATCTACCAGTGCGGTTTTAAGATGCAGAAAGCGGGGTTGGTATTCATAAATGCGCACGCCAGATTTCAATAATCGGCTGTAAAAGCGCTGACCCGCATAGCGCACTTGCGGGTGGTCAATACGCTGACCACAGAGCAGCAAACGCACATCTACCCCGCGCCGCGCCGCGCGCTGCAACGCGCGGCGGATACGCCAGGCCGGGAGAAAATACGGCGTAGCAAGCCAGACCCGGGTGTCCGCACGGCGCACCGCCGCCAACAGACAATTGAGCACTTCCTTGCCATGCCGCGAATCGATATAGGCTACCCGGCCATGACCGGCATCGCCCTGCGGGTGCGGTGGTACGCTGACCTTGCGCCGCAACGGCGCTAGCAGTGCATCTGGCGGCAGGCCCGCCTTGTTCCACTCTTGTTCGAAAAGGTCCTGCCAGTCCGCCACCACCGGGCCTTCTATCAGCAACATCTGCTCGTGCCACTCGGTTTGCCCGGATGCATCAGCCTGGCAGAAAGGATCGGTCAAGCCCATGCCACCGACCATTGCGCGCACCTGATCCACCAAAACAATTTTGCGGTGGTCCCGGTGAAAGTTGCGCGAGCCAAAACGCCAGTTCAACGGATTATAAAAGCGCAGATCCACGCCAGCATGCCGCAGTTGCTCGCGCTCTGGTTCGGCAAACTCGCGGCTGCCCACCGCATCAAACAGGCAGCGCACCTGCACGCCCCGCTCCACCGCGGCAATCAGCACTTTAACCAAGCGGGCAGTGACCTGACCGGAGGTAACCAGATACATCTCGATATCAATCGTTTCCCGCGCTTGCTGTAACTGCTCAAGCAGTTCCGGGAAAAAATGCTCGCCGTTGACCGTCAACCGGTAAGTATTGCCCTCCCGCCAGGGATAGGTGATGCCTGTCATGCCATGCCTTACATCAGGGATGCGATAGTCGATCTGGAGCCCGCGCTTCCACCCGTAGATGAGCGGCCCGACTGCGTCCAGGAAAAAACCGATCATATCAGGCCAGACAAAGGGCCGCTCACGCCAGGGCACTCTTTCCCAGCGCTTTATTGACGATCCCGGTAGGCCTGAATGCGCCTGCACAGCCGGAGCTGACTTAATAAACCTACAGCGCTGTCACACAACCGCCACCAAAGTTTCACGGCGCTGACACCCCGGTGCCATAGCCTCGGTCTGGAAACAACCCGAGGCTGTCCCGACGGAGGTGCCCGATGTCACAAGCTGCGCTTGCCCTGGAAGTAACCCAAGAACGTCCACTGATCGTGGAAATGGCCCACGACCAAACGAGCCTGAGAGCGGCCCAGGCACTGCGATTTCAAGTATTCAGCGAGGAGTGCGGCGCGCAGTTGGCCAATCCCGAGAGTGGCCTGGACCAGGACGTATTCGACCTGCATTGTGAACATCTGGTAGTGCGCGACCAGCGCACCGGCGCCGTCGTCGCCACTACCCGCCTGTTGGACAGCTCGCGCGCCCGCCAGGCCGGCGGCTTCTACAGCGAGAGCGAGTTTCAGCTGGTGGGGCTTAGGCAACTGCGCGGCGACGTATTGGAAATTGGCCGCACTTGCGTGCATGCCGACTACCGCAACGGCGCGACCATCTCCGTGCTCTGGTCCGGCATCGCGCAATTGATGAACGAGAGGCATTACAGCTTCCTAATGGGCTGCGCCAGTGTCGGTATGGGCGACGGCGGCGTGCAGGCGCATGCGGTCATGCAGCGCCTGCGTGAGCGTTACCTGTGCCGCGAATGGCTTAACGCGATTCCGCGCCTGCCTATTCCGGAAATGGATCTGCCGGACAACGTCACCGCGCAGTTACCACCCTTGCTCAAAGCGTACATGCGCCTGGGCGCCAAAATCTGCGGCGAGCCCTGCTGGGACCCCGAGTTCAACGTGGCTGACGTATTCATTCTGTTACGCCGCGAGCAGCTATGCTCACGCTACGCCCGCCACTTCAAGACCGCCTGACGATGACCACGGAAAGCTCTACACGCGCGGCTCTCAGGCGCCTCTGGCGCATACCTGCGGTAGTGGTATGGATTGGTTGCGGGCTGCTGCTAAGCCTGGTGATGGCGCTACTGCAAAAGCTCACCGCCAGGCCAATGGGCGCCGAGCGCCAGCGCTGGGCCCGATGGTGGATGTGCGGCTTACTCCGGGTCTTGCCTCTACGGGTAAAGTGCCACGGCCTGCCGGCCACCGGAACGCGGCTGCTGATCAGCAATCATGTGTCCTGGCTGGATATCATTCTTATCGGCGCGCATACCCCAGTGCATTTTCTGTCCAAGGCGGAGGTTCGCGACTGGCCCGTGATCGGCTGGCTGGCGGCCGCCGCCGGTACGCTGTTTATCCAGCGCGGGCAGACTGGCGGCACCAGCCTGCAGACGCAGTTGACCAACGCCCTGCAGCAAGGTCACAGCCTGGTAATTTTTGCTGAAGGCACGACCACGGCAGGCGATCAGCTGCGAACCTTTCACGGCCGCCTGCTGAGCTGCGCAATCGACTCCGCGACACCGATACAACCAGTGGCGATCGCCTACAGGCAACAGGGCCAGCCAGATACCATCGCACCTTTTATCAACGACGACGAATTCTCTGCGCATCTGCTGAAGCTGCTGGGTAGCCCACGCATAGACGTGGAATTGCATTTTCTTGAAGACCTGCAACCCAGCGCCGGCAACCGCAACCAGTTGGCAAGAAAGAGTCAGGCGGCCGTCAGTCAGGCCTTGGGATTAACTCCAGACTCCGGGGCTGAGCTGAGCTCTGAGCTAGCCACAGGTACCGCGGTCGAGCGATTGAAATCGGCGGCCTGATCGGTGGCGTACGCGATCACCTGCGGCATATAAGCCATAAAATCCGCCTCGAAGCCAAGATAATCCTGCTCCAGCTCTTGCGCTGAGCCCGGCAACGGGTTGGCCCGCTTGAGCCGCAGCGAAATGTTATCCAGCGCCCGGTGCAGGTGGTGCAACCGGGCGTAGCTGGACAACCAATCGTTTTTCGCCATGCGACTGATCGTCGGCCACGCCTGTTCGGGGATGATGGATTGCTGGTCCAGCAATACCGCGTAAATGTCCTGGGTGAATTGCTCCAGCGGCTGGTCCGAAAATGCCTGCCAATGCCGGGCCAGCAGATGATCGTAGAACATGTCGATCATGATGCCAGCATAGCGGCGACGCTCCGGGCTGACTCGCTCGCGGCTGCGGCGCACCAAAGGGTGAGCGTCGGTGAAGACGTCTATACGCCGATGCAGCCATATTCCGTCGCGCACCCCCTGGGGCAGATCCAGGCATTCCACGGGCCCGCGCACGAAGTCTCCAAGCAGACTACCCAAGGCCTGCTCCGGCTCTTTGGGGCCAAGAAACAGATGCGCGAGAAAATTCATCGGGGCGCAGAGACCTGCTGTTGCAGGTTGGACATCTGCGTACGCAGAGTATTGATGTTGCGATTGACCTGCACGCGGAAGCTGTCGATAGACTCCAGCGCATCCTGAGTACTGCTCAAGCGCTGATCAATTTCCGAGCGCAGCACCAGCAGTTCCTGGTCGAGGTTTACCGACTGCCGCTCACGCGCAAGAATCTCCAGTTTGGACTCCAGGCTGGAGGTACGGGCCGCCTGACGCTCCAGCTGTTGTTCCAGCTGAGTCAATTGGCCGGCTTCGCCGTTAAGTGCAACGAGCATCTGTTCAAGCTCCTCCACTGCGGCGAGATTGTCGCTTGAGCGCTGCTCGATAGCCTCCAACAGCTCTTCCTGTTCAACCAGTTGTTCCTGTTGCTCAGTCAGTTGCTCAGCGCCGGCTTGCGCCAATTCTTCCTGGGCCGCCAACCGGGCCAGCAAATCGCGCTCGCTGGTAGCGGCAGTTTCCAAACGGCTCGTTTGCGACTGCACTTGATCAGTCAACTCGGCTACCTGCTTTTCCAACTGCTCGAGCTGCGCCGCGCGCGCCTGCTCGGCTTCGCTACGGGAGGACTCAGTCGCACTGACCTTACCGGTAATATCCTGAATACGGCCCACAGCATCCTCGCTGATGCGTGCAAAGCTGTTTTGCGTGGCCACCAGTTGCTGGCGCAACTGAGTTTGTTGTTGGTGGCTCCAGTAACCAAAACCAATCAGCGCCAGTGTCAGTGCCGCACACAGCGCCCACAATGCGCCGGTACCTTGGGGGGAAGGCTCGGGTCGTATTGGTGTGTGAATGGTTTCCGCCCGGGGATTCACCGCTGGAGAGGGGTGATCGCGGTCCGACAAAGGATCATGGTCATCCGTTGCCCGGAAGCTTGGCAAGTCGTCATCCCGATCACGTCCTTTCATGTACTAACCTCTTTTCTTTTGACAAAAAACCTTGAAAAAGGCCGCGCCAGAGCGGTGCAGCAATGCACCAGCAGATCGCAACCCTAGCCCTGTAGGGGGCCACTTTGCGCCGTTGGACCCGCTACAGCGCGCATAAATCCGTCAAATCGGACAATTGGTACATATTCTGCTTGTTACAGGAACGCTTGGCCAGAACCCTCGACTGTTAACCAAGCCACCAGGGGGCATGATGTTTACTGAAGCGCAATTCAATCGCACTACACTCGAATGCATGACCGCACTGCGCCGCCGGCTCAAACAGGAGCTGGGAGTGACTGTCAGGCTTAGCGACGTCGACGCGGTAGAGCACATGATCCGCCTCAGTCGGGACAGTCGTCTGGGTGACATCCGCGAACTGGGCTTGCGCCTGGCCGATATGACCACACCCGAAGCAGAGCCCGAGCCGGAGATGCAACTGGGCCAGGGTGCGATCGCTTCGCGCCAGCGTCTGTTGCAACAGACGCCCACCCCTGCCTTCGAGGCACCGCCGCCGGTACGGCATAATGAATCAGCGCCGGTGCGCATCTACCGCGGGCAGGTAGTCCGCTAGCGCCGGCATGCCCGCTTGCCACCAGTTGGCAAACCGGGCAATGCCCTCCTCGGTGCTCACGGCAGGCACATAGCCCAGATGTTCGCGCGCGGCGCCGATGTCCAGATTGAAATCGCGTGCCATAACGGCCATACCCAGGCGAAATATGGCTGGCTCAGGCTGACCGGGGGTTAATCGGGCTTTCAGCTCGGCGATACTGGCCAGTCCGTAAGCCAAGGCATAGGGCATATGCTGGGTCAACGGCGGCAGGCCCAGCGTGCCAAGCAGTCGATTGAAGGTCGGCCAGAACGCCACCGGATCTCCATTACTGATGTTGTAGGCGCGCCCCAGCGCACTGGAGGGCGCCTGTAACGCCAACAGCAATGCCTGACTGACGTTCTCCACCGGCGTCAGATCCACACGATTGTCGCCACGACCGATAATGCGCAACCGGCCACTCTGATGAGCCCGCAGCAAACGAGGAAATACCGAGGTGTCACCCGCGCCGATAACCAAACGCGGCCGCAGTGCAATCACCTCCAGCCCCTGGCTACCTGCAGCAAGAACCTTCTGGTCGGCCAGATATTTGGTGGCGCCGTAATGATCAAAAAAGCGTGGCGGCTTGAAATCTTCACTGATATCCCGGTGGTGCTGGCCGTCAAAGTAGATCGACGGAGAAGACAGATGCACCAGACGCGGAATCTGCTGTTGCTGCATCGCTGCGATGATGTGCTCGGTCACACGAACATTGGCGTCGTAGAAATGCTGGTAGCTGCCCCACGTCCCTACCGCGCCTGCACAGTGAACAACGGCGTCGCAGCCGGCACTGGCCTTCAGGGCGAATGTCGCATCGAGCAGATCCCCGGCGATACACTCGGCGCCGCGTTCGGCCAGCCAGCCCATCGCCGCCATCTGTCGCCCTGAACAGACGACCTGCAACCCCTGCGCCAACGCATGGGCCGCAAAGCGCCCGCCGATAAAGCCGCTGGCACCCGTGACCAGAATCCGCATACTCATCCTACCCCTTTTTTGTTGTTAGCCTCTGCAAGGCTAAAGCATACACCGGCACAGGCACTGGCGCTGTGGAGTTGCAGCCGTTAACCTCAAGCCTTGGATGCGGCAGCGCCGCACGGCAGAAGAGGAAGAACCATGCAGGAATGGATGATATACGGCGCCAATGGCTATACCGGCACCCTGTTGGCCAGGGAGGCCTGCGAGCAGGGTCTGAAACCGGTGCTCGCCGGGCGCAATCGCAGCGCGGTGGAGGCTTTGGCCAGCGAACTGGACCTGCCTTGCCGGATCTTCGACTTGCGCGATGCTGCAGCCGCCATTGAGGGGGTGAAAGGCATGCAAGCCGTCGCCCATTGCGCCGGCCCCTTTTCGGCCACCAGTCAGCCGATGATCGACGCCTGTCTCGCCAACCATTGCCATTATCTGGATATCACCGGAGAGATAGATGTTTTTGTTGCAGCGCAGGAGCGTCATGCGGAAGCGGAGGCAGCCAACATCGTGATCTGTTCGGGGGTTGGCTTTGACGTCATTCCTACCGATTGCATCGCCGCCGCCTTGAAAGCCGAACTACCAGACGCCGACCGCCTGGCCCTGGGCTTTGACTCACGCAGTGGTTTTTCACCGGGCACTGCCAAGACCTCGGTAGAAGGCCTCAAGTATGGCGGGAAAGTGCGGGAAAAAGACAAGATCCGCACTGTTCCGCTGGCCTGGCAGAGCCGCGAGATTGACTTTGGCAACGGCACCAAATACGCCGTCACCATTCCCTGGGGCGATATCGCCACCGCCTGGTTTTCTACCGGCATCGATAATATTGAAGTCTTTATCCCCATGGCACCGAGTGCCGCCACCCGTCTGCGGCGGTTGGATTGGCTCAGACCGGTGCTCGGCCTGGCGCCTGTTCAGGCCCTGCTGAAGCATCTGGTGGGCCGCAAGATCACCGGGCCGGACAGTCAGCAACGGCTCAGCGCCCGGACCTATGTCTGGGGCGAAGCGCAGAACCGGGCGGGCAAGAAGGTCACCGCGCGTATCGAAGTTGCCAACGGTTATGACGTGACGGTGCACGGCGTATTGATGGCAGTCAAACACGTGCTGGAAGGCGTGCGGGCGCCGGGTTACTTCACCCCTTCACGGCTGATGGGCGATCATTGCATTGAAGAGTTGCCCGGCTCTGGAAAAATTCAGATCAGCTAGGCAACGACGACACCTGACCTTTGCCCAGCAAGCCAGGCGCGCTGCTTGCCAGCTGCTGGGTCAGTTGCTCCAACAGGCGCCCGCCATTGCGCCAGTAATGCCAGTACAGCGGCACCTCTACGCCCTGCCCTGGCAGAATTTCCCGCAGCAGACCCTGTTCAAGCTCCTGGATAATCTGTAGCCCTGGCACCATGCCCCAGCCGATGCCCGCGCAAAGCATGCGCACAAACCCCTCAGAGGAAGGGCACAGGTGGTAGGGGAACTCGCCTTGGTAGCCGCAGTTGGCAAGGAACCGATGCTGCAACTGATCGTCTGGGCCGAACACAATAGCCGGCGCCTGTCCCCATGCAGGCGCCTCCCACCCCGGCGGGAAATAAGTCGCCAGCAGGTCGGAGCGCGCGACCGCCAGGTATCGCATGTCGCCCAATTTAAGCGCGCGAGCCCCGGCTACCGGCGTGGGTGTAGCGCAAACACATCCGGCCACCTCGCCGGAGCGCATGCGCCGCAGACCTACCTCCTGGTCGTCGGTCAGCAGATCCAATAGCAGTCCCTGCTGTTCGCACAGCGGTGCCACGGCCGCCGCCCACCATGTGGCCAGGCTATCGGCATTCAAGGCAATACGCAGTCGCGTTTGCCAACCGCCCTGCTCGCCCATTGGCACATCCTGGAGCAGATCACGCTCCAGCAAACGCACCTGTTGCATATGATTGAGCAGCCTCTGCCCAGCCGGTGTGGGCACGGGTGGCGCCTTGCGCAGCAACACCGGGGCCCCCACGCGAGACTCCAGCAATTTGATCCGCTGCGACACCGCGGACTGCGATAACCCCAGTGTCAGCGCCGCGCGCTCAAAGCCGCCTTGCTCTACCACAGCCGCTAACGCCTGCAGCAATTTATAATCCATGGTTATTAATTCTCTTAATACTACATAACGATTATTTGTTTTTCTTATTTAGCAGAGTAACCGAAACTGCCAGCTCGTTGAACCAGGAACCAAGCCTAATGCTGAGCACTTACTTCACCGGATTATTTGTCGCCACCGGGCTGATCATCGCGATCGGCGCGCAGAACGCTTTCGTCCTCGGGCAGAGTCTCAAACGCGAGCATCACCTGAGCGCCGCGATCTTGTGCATGAGCTGCGACGCCGTGCTCATTGTCGCCGGCACTTTCGGGCTTGGCGGTCTGCTGCAGGAACATGCGCTGCTGCTGGAGATCACGCGCTGGGGCGGTGTGCTCTTCCTGCTCAGCTATGCTGCGCTGGCGCTACGCCGCGCCAGCAAGCCGACTGCCTTGAACGTCGACTTGCAGCCACCGCGAACGCGGCGTGCCGTGATCCTTGCGACGCTGGCGGTCACCCTGCTGAACCCGCATGTCTACCTGGATACCGTGGTGTTGATCGGGTCCATCGGCGCGCAACAGCAACTGCCTGGCATCTTTGCCCTGGGCGCGGTCAGCGGCTCGATTCTCTGGTTTACTGTCCTGGCGCTTGGCGGCGCCTGGCTGGCGCCTTGGCTAAGCCGTCCCTACACCTGGAAACTGATCGATGTAGGCGTGGCCTGCATGATGCTGAGCGTTGCCTGGGGTCTCGCCAACTCCTGAGCCTGAGGCTCTAGCCGGCGTATAACCACATGCTTGGTGCGTGGATAGAGTGCCACGGTGATGCTATGCTAATTGCTTCCCGGTCGGTTGGACGGGCAACGCCCAATTCACAAGAGGCGTCATCAGGCTGTTGGACCAAGAGCTGCCAGCCTGCCAGTCACACCACGGATTCGTGTCGTTTTCATACCGTTTCCGGATCCTGATACCTGAAGATGGAGATACAACATGGCTTTTGAATTACCAGCATTGCCCTACGAAAAAACTGCACTGCAGCCACACATTTCGGCTGAGACGCTGGAATACCACCACGACAAGCACCACAAGACCTATGTCGACAACCTGAACAACCTGGTCCCCGGTACCGAGTTCGAAGGCAAAAGCCTGGAAGAGATCATCAAGACTTCCAAGGGTGGCGTATTCAACAATGCAGCCCAGGTCTGGAACCACACGTTCTACTGGAACTGCCTGAGCCCGAACGGCGGTGGCGAGCCCACTGGCGAGCTGGCCGATGCCATCACCAAGTCCTTTGGCTCCTTTGACAAGTTCAAGGAAGAGTTCAGCAAGACTTCGATTGGCACCTTCGGTTCTGGCTGGGGCTGGTTGGTCAAGCGCAGCGATGGTTCCCTGGCGCTGGTCAGCACTGTGGGTGCTGGCAACCCCATCACCTCCGGCGACACGCCGCTGCTGACCTGCGATGTATGGGAACATGCCTACTACATCGACTACCGCAACGCCCGTCCGAAATACGTCGAGGCGTTCTGGAATCTGGTCAACTGGGACTTCGTTGCGAAAAACTTCGCTGCTTAATACCTAAGTAGTTGTCGTTCCAACACACCCCGCTTCGGCGGGGTGTGTCGTTTATGTCTATTAAATGACGCTGGCACTTTGACGTCATTCGTTTCCTCACCGATACTGGGTATTATGTGCTGCGCGCGAAGCCCCATTGCATGATTGCGATGGGCCGTCGATGATGTACAGATACCTATCAACTGATGCTGGAATAACAAGACATTGAAACCGGAGCGCCGACACAGTCTATCGATCAAGCTTCTGCGCCTTGTTCTGCTCTGGGCATTGCTTGTTGGCATCGTGCTCAGCTGCGCACAGATACTCTATGATTTGAAGAAGGAGCGGTCACTGATAGACAGTACCGCTGCCCAGATTCTGGCCATGTCCCGCGATCCCGCGACCCAGGCGGTGTACAGCCTGGACAGGGAAATGGCCATGCAGGTAGTGGAAGGCCTCTTCGAACATGAAGCGGTGCGCTTTGCCTCCATCGGCCATCCTGATGAAGCCCCCCTGGCATACCGTGAAGAGACTACTCCCAGCTCCGGATACCGCACGCTGACCGACTGGTTGTTCGGCGCGGAACAAAGTTACAGCATCGAGCTGCATGGCCGCGCACCGTATAACGAGTATTACGGTGATCTGCGTCTGACGCTGGATACTCATCCCTACGGCAACGACTTTCTGCAAAGCTCGCTGATCATCATGCTCTCCGGCATTCTGCGGGCGATGGCGATGGCCTTCGTGCTGTTTCTGATCTATCACGTACTGCTGACCAAACCCCTGGCACGAATTATCGGCCATATCGCCGACATCAATCCCGACCAACCGGGCAAAATGCACATCCCTATGTTGCCCGGCCAGGAAAAGAACGAGCTGGGCGTCTGGATCAACAAAGCCAACGAGCTGCTGGATTCCATCGAACGCAACAGCCATCGCCGCCGTGAGGCTGAGGCCAACTTGCTGCACATGGCCCACCACGACACCCTGACCAGCCTGCCCAATCGCAGCATGCTGCAGGAACAGCTCGGCCGCATCCTGACCGATGCGGGCCGGCGTCAGCGCGGCGTGGCTGTGCTGTGCTGCGGGCTGGACGATTTCAAGGAGGTCAACGAGCAGTTCAGCTACCAATCGGGCGACAGCTTGCTGGTCGCCGTTGCAGACCGTTTGCGCGCCAACAGCGGGCGCCTGGGAAGCCTGGCGCGCTTGGGCGGTGATCAGTTCGCGCTGATTCAGACCGGGATCAATGAGCCCTATGAAGCTGCCGAGCTCGCGCAAACCATTCTTGACGACCTGAACCGCCCGTTCGAACTGGGCGACCACAGCATCAGCCTGCGGGCGACCATTGGTATCACCCTGTTCCCCGATGACGGCGACGACGCAGAAAAACTGCTGCAGAAAGCAGAGCAGACGATGATGCTGGCCAAGGCACGCTCACGCAATCGCTACCAGTTTTACATTGCCAGCCTGGATAGCGAGATGCGCGTTCGCCGTGAACTTGAAAAAGACCTGCGCGGCGCATTGGCCCGCAACGAGTTCCATCTGGTCTACCAACCCCAGGTCAGCTACAGCAGTCACAAGGTAGTGGGTGTGGAAGCCTTGATCCGCTGGCAGCATCCTGAACGCGGCCTGGTCCCTCCGGATCTGTTCATTCCGCTGGCCGAACAGAACGGCAGTATCATCGGGATTGGCGAGTGGGTACTGGAACAGGCCTGCCATCAACTCAGCCTGTGGCGTAAAGACGGCTTCACCGATCTACGCATGGCCGTCAACCTGTCCACCGTGCAGCTGCACCATAGCGAACTGTCCAAACTGGTTACCAACCTTATGCAGCGGTACAAGTTGCCGCCCCACAGCCTTGAGCTGGAGGTGACCGAAACCGGTTTGATGGAGGATATTTCCGCTGCTGCGGGCCACCTGAACAACCTGAAAAAGGCCGGCGTACTGATTGCGATCGACGACTTCGGTACCGGTTATTCTTCGCTGAGTTATCTGCGCGGCCTGCCGCTGGACAAGATCAAGATCGACAAGAGTTTTGTACTGGATGTGCTGGTCGACGAAGACGACGCCACCATCGTCCGCGCAATCATTCAACTGGGCCGCAGCCTGAATATGCAGGTGATTGCCGAGGGCGTCGAATCCGCCGCGCAGGAAGCCTACATTATCGATCAGGGTTGCAGTGAAGGTCAGGGCTATTACTACAGTCGGCCGCTGTCAGCCACCGCGCTGGCTGACTGGTTACGCAATTACAGCGCCCGCAAGGTCGCTCGCCAGAACGTCAACCAGCACATCTAACTCTCAACTGCCCGACAGCAGCGCCAACCAGAGGGCTCCGCTGACCACGCTCGCAGCGAACAGCCCCGCAAGACTCCACCGCGATTGCCGCCGCAAATGCTCGCTGAGATGCTCCTCATGGTGGTCAGATAACAAAAATGGCAAGCCGCTGACTGACGGTTTACCCAGCATGTGCACTACCGCTTCGCGACCGGCGACCCGAGTCTGGCGCTCGGCCTGCTGCTCTGCTGCAGCGCGGACCCGGTCCCATTCCTGCACATCCAACTGGCCGTCCTTGTTCTGGTCAAAGCGCGCGACGAGATCCAGATAATCGGCTTTCCATCGGCTGATGACCTGCCGCGCCACCGAGTTCTGATCCTGCGCCTCCCGCCCACCGCCACGGCTCTGAAACCAGCCCAGCGCATACAAGGACTCGCCCTCGGAAAACCATTCCTCGGTGTAGCGATAGCGGCTGCCGATCAAGCTTCCGAGCAGCCCGGTACGCAGGCCATGACCCGCCGGCCAGCGTTTGTGCCCCTCCCATCGCCTGCGCTTGTGTGGATGCACTTCAGCACCCTGCGGATCGATCCAGCAACTGCCGGTGGTATCGCGCAACAGAAACGGGCGTTCCGACACACCTTGTTCAACCGTGCGCCATTGGCTGGTTTTGCCGCTGCGGCGGTACTCCTCAACCCGAAACCGATACCAGAGGCAGTCAATTTCAGCCAGCGGCGAAACCAGCGGGGCGTGACCGCCAGCGTCCAGCTCTCCATTCAGCTCTACCAACCCCTGGGCAGCAGAGCGGATACGTGAGGTAGGCGTATCTTCCACCCAGCGCGCCCGTCGCAAACGCGTCAGCATTCGGTACAACGTGTACAGGGTCGCCAGGCTGCTAAGCGCGAGCAGCAGGAAAAAATAGCCCTGCGGTAACACCATGATGCCGTGCACATTGATCATGAAAACAAGGCTCGCATATCCACATCGGCGGTATCCGCTTCGGAAAACTGCAGCAGCTCGGCAGACTTGAAATCAAAGGTACGAGCTACGATCACATCAGGAAATTGCTCGATCCGCACATTGTTGATGTTCACCGCCGCGTTATACAGCTCGCGACGGTCGGCAATCCCGCTCTCGAGCCCGGTAATGCGCTCCTGTAGATGCTGAAAGGATTCATTGGCCTTGAGCTCCGGGTAGCTCTCAGCCAGCGCGAACAGCTGCCCCAGCCCAAGCCGCAGCGCCGACTCGGCCTGCCCCACCCCTTTCACGTCAGAGCGCTCGCGCGCCTGAGCCACCGCAGTGCGCGCCTGGATGACCTTTTCCAGAGTGCCTTGTTCATGTTGCATATAGCGGCGGCAGGCCTCCACCAGCTTGGGCAACTCGTCATGGCGTTGGCGCAAAAGTACATCGATATTCGCCCAGGCCTGGCTGACCGCATGCTTGATGCTGACCAGTTGGTTGTAAAGCATCACCGCATACAACAGCACCACCACCAGTATCGCCAGCGATGCCAAAACAAAGGGGTTTGTCAGATCCATCAGTAGTTATCTCCATGAGCAGAAAACAGGCTCTGCCGACGATGGCACAACCAGTTGCTGTTATAGCGCAACCGGGCCATCGCGGGAACTACCCACGGCTGAAGCTGAGCATATGCCAGAGGTGTATATCTGGATCAGTAAAGTAAAAACCCAAGTCGACTGACTTGGGTTCTGGTGGTCGGGCCTGATCCTGCAGTGGCTCTATTGAAAGATCGATTCACCTGACAGGCCATGCTGCTCGAGAATCTCCCTGAGCCGCTTCAACGCCTCGACCTGGATCTGCCTTACCCGTTCGCGGGTGAGACCGATTTCCCGCCCAACTTCTTCCAGCGTACTGCTTTCATGCCCGCGCAAGCCAAAGCGGCGGGTAACGACTTCGCGCTGCTTTTCGGTCAACTCGGACAACCAGTTATCGATGCTCGCATTCAGGTCATCGTCCTGTAACAGCTCACACGGGTCGGTGACATGGTCGTCCGTCAAGGTATCGAGGAGCGTCTTGTCCGAGTCAGGACCGAAGGCCATGTCTACAGAGGCGACCCGCTCGTTGAGCCCGAGCATGCGCTTGACGTCCTCGACCGGACGATCGAGGAGTTGCGAGATTTCTTCCGGGGAGGGTTCGTGGTCAAGCTTTTGTGTCAATTCACGCGCGGCGCGCAGATAAATGTTCAGCTCTTTGACCACATGAATCGGTAGGCGAATGGTGCGGGTCTGATTCATGATCGCGCGTTCGATGGTCTGCCGAATCCACCAGGTGGCGTAAGTGGAGAATCTGAATCCCCGCTCGGGGTCGAACTTCTCTACCGCGCGAATCAGGCCGAGATTACCTTCCTCGATCAGATCGAGCAGTGTCAGACCACGATTAACGTAACGCCGCGCTATTTTCACTACCAGGCGCAGGTTGCTTTCAATCATGCGTTTGCGCCCGGCGGGATCACCCTTTTGCGCCAGGCGCGCGAAATGCACTTCTTCTTCGGGCGTGAGCAGGGGGGAAAAACCGATTTCATTCAGGTACAGCTGAGTCGCATCCAGCTGCTTGGTAAACTCGAAGGCATTCTCGCGCTTGTGGTTGCGCGGGGTGGCTACCTTGCTCCGGGGCTTATCGTCGCGAGGTGCATCCATTTCGATTTCCTCATCCCTGTCTTCACGTCCATTTACAACGATAATGTCTTCGTTGTACTGGTCGGGCTCTTTATTATTATTCAATCCCATGATGCATGCCCCATTCCAATTCGATCAGGATCTGGCAAACGCCCCAACAATGGCACTACTCAATACGCTCAGCTATCAGGCTGCCTTAGCAGTGTGACAGCTGTATGTCGGTAACTGTCTCACTGTCGATCAAAACATACCAGGAATCAAGACTTGGGCAAGTAACGCAAAGGGTCAACCGGCTGGCCCTTACGCCGTATCTCGAAATGCAACTTGACCCTGTCTGTTCCGCTGCTACCCATTTCAGCGATCACCTGGCCGACTTTGACCTGGTCGCCTTCAACTACCAGCAGCTTACTATTATGAGCGTACGCACTGAGATAGGTTTCATCATGCTTGACAATAATCATCTCGCCGTAGCCCAGCAATCCCCGCCCGGCATACACCACGGCACCGCTTGCGGCTGCTTTCACAGGCTGTCCCAATTGACCGGCAATATCAATGCCTTTATTCAAACTTCCGTTTGACTGAAATCGGGAAAGCAATGGACCCTGAACCGGCCAGGCCCAGCCAGCCACATTGGCCGGCAGACTGACGGTTTTTGCTGGCGGTGCAGACCGAGCAGCTGGCGCCGCTACCTGGGTATTGGTGCGGGCAGGTTCTGTCGTTCGTGAAGGTGTAGGCTTGCTGCTGGGGCGCGGACTGGTTGTGCGTGAAAACCCCGGCCGAGACGCTGTTGCTGGCCGTGCCGCTGGCGTTCTACCCGATTGCAGACTGATCTGTTGGCCGGGATAAATGGTAAAGGGCTCGCGCAATCGATTGGCGGCGGCGAGCTCCTTCCAGTCCCAGCCATAGCGGAAGGCGATCTGATACAGCGTTTCACCTCGCTGAACAACGTGCTGGCCTGAGGTGGTGGTCGGCGCGGCACGCTGTCCGCCCCGCGCCCGGTCATCAATAGGTGCCATCCCGCTGGGACCCGCACAGGCAGTCAACAGAGTGACCAGGCCCACGAGGCCCAGTTGCTTTAATCCAAACATGGCAGTTGGCACGTCAGGCACACACAGCCCCAAGGCAAGAATGAATGATTGATTTCACTATAGTTAGTGGAATGGGTCAATTGGACACACGCTTGCCCAGCCATTCCAGCAGCAACACTAATACCACGGCCGCAAGCATCAGCACCAACCCCCATTGCCAATAAGCCGGCTCGCCGGTGACGGCCTGATAATGCTGCGGCCAGAGATTGCTTTCGAGCAGCGGCACGCGTTCACCCTGGCTATCAACCCGCCAGCTGATGACTTCTTTCCAGGGCCAGACCTTGTTCAACGAACCTACCAACAGGCCGGTTAGAAAGGCCAGGGTAACGTTGCGAGCATGCTCCAGCAACCAGGACAGCAGGCGCGAAAAGCTCAGCAGACCGGCTATGCAGCCCAAAGCGAATACACTGATCAAGCTCAGATTGAAGTCCTTTACCGCGCCCAGCACCACCGCATACAGCCCCAGCAGCAACAGGATAAAGCTGCCGGAGATACCCGGCAGGATCATCGCGCAGATGGCGATCGCACCAGCGATAAAGATCATCAACGGCGTCGCCGGCCATTGCAAAGGCACCGCGACAGTAATCAGATAGGCAAACAACGCCCCTATCACAAGGGCCCCTACTGTCCAGATATTCCAGCGCTTTATCTGCTTGCCGATCAGCACCACCGAGACCAGAATAAGGCCGAAGAAAAACGACCAGATCAGCTCCGGGTGGTTGTCCAGCAGGTAGCTGATCAACCGCGCCAGACTGGCGATGCTGGTGAGAATGCCAGCCAGCAGAGTAAATAGAAAAGCGCCGTCAATCGCTTGCCAGGTTTCGCGAAAGCGCCCCTTGATCAACCAGATCAATTTGGCTGGCGTGCAGGCTGAAATCGCCGCAAGCAGACGATCATAAATGCCACTGATGAAAGCAATAGTGCCGCCGGAGACGCCGGGTACGACGTCTGCAGCACCCATGGCCATGCCTTTCAGAAAAATCATCAGAAAGGCCAAAGGTTGGTTGTCTTTATTGTTCAAGATCGGTTGCTCAAGATCGAATGGCTCCTGCCAGTAAAGGTACAAATCGCACTGGCTCGACCTGCTGATGAATAAAGTTATCACCCTCGCGTATCACCAGCGTCAAAAACTGTTCTTTGTCGCCAACCGGAATCACCAGCCGGCCGCCATCAGCGAGCTGGTTGAGCAGCTCCTTGGGCACTTCCGCTGGCGCGGCTGCGACCAGAATTGCATCGTACGGCCCATATTGCGGCCAGCCCCAGTTACCGTCGGCATGGCGAAAAACCACGTTGCGAATATTGATATCCTTGAGCACCGCCTTGGCGCGCTCCTGCAACGGATGAATACGTTCGACGCTGAACACTCGCTCTACCACCTGGGCGAGGATGGCGGTCTGGTACCCGGAGCCAGTTCCCACTTCCATCACTTTATCCAAAGGCCCACCACCAAGCAGCAGCTCGGTCATCCGCGCGACAATATAGGGTTGCGAGATAGTCTGGTTATGCCCGATTGGTAACGCGGTATCTTCATAGGCGCGATGGGCCAGCGCTTCATCCACGAACAGGTGCCGCGGTGTGCGACGCATTGCCTCCAGCACCCGCAAGTTGCGCACCCCTTCCTCGAACAAACGCTCAAGCAGCCTCTCGCGCGTACGCTGAGACGTCATGCCTATGCCTTGCCGATCCATACCTTCTCTTACTACCATTCAGCCCAGCCCCTCAAGCCACTGGCCGAGGTGATCGAACACCTCGTAGTGGGTCTTGTCCACTCGCAGCGGCGTCACAGAGACATAACCCTGCATCACCGCGTGAAAATCAGTTCCTTCACCACCGTCTTCGGCGTCCCCGGCGACGGAAATCCAGTATCCTTCCTTGCCCCGCGGATCCACCCACTTGACCGGTTTAGCCGCGCGCGAGCGATGCCCCAGACGCGTCAGGCGAATGCCCTTGATGTGGTCCAGTGGCAAATTGGGAATATTTACATTCAGGATGGTGCGCGGCGGTAGATCCAGCTGTTCATGCGCCGTGACCATCCGCTGCGCAATAATCGCGGCGCTCTGCAGATTATCCGTCTGCCGGCCAACCAGCGAGAACGCCATCGCCGGACGCTTTAGAAAACGCCCTTCCAGTGCCGCAGCCACCGTACCCGAGTAGAGCACGTCATCGCCCAGGTTAGCGCCGTGGTTGATGCCGGCTACCACCATATCGACACGATCTTCGTACAGCGCGTTCAAACCCAGATGCACGCAATCGGTTGGCGTGCCGTTGAGACCGATAAAACCGTTCTCCAGTTCAAACGGGCGCAGGGGTTTATCCAGGCTCAACGAGCTACTGGCTCCGCTGCGATCCTCATGGGGGGCTACCACCATGCACTCGGCATAACTGCTCAGGGACGCATACAGGGCCGCAAGGCCAGGCGCCAGCACCCCGTCATCATTCGCAATTAAAATACGCATCAGCTTTCACTTTCCAGTCCACCGCCCGGCTCGTCCGTGAGCGTAACAAGCTCACGTAGCACTGCTGTGGCAAAACAGCCGGTCGGCAGGGTGAATTCAAGTACAAGACTATCCGGTGAGGGATAATGCCACGTCAGCGCAGCAATGGGGAGGCGCAAAATGCGCCGTGCCTGCTCTACTTCGGCGGCCAGAAGCCAGGCGACCAGCGCTGGTTCAGTATCAGCGGCCTGGCGCTCGAGCGCCGCTACATCAGCTGCAACGGGTGGCTCCCCTGCCCCCCACAGGGGGCCAGTGGGATGCACGTCCAGCGCCGCCAGACGCGGGTCATCCCTGGCCAGGCGCTCGGCAGAGAACTGGCTGCGGCTGTTGGTGAAGGCCAGACAATCGCCGGCGAGCACCTGGTCCCAGCTGCCGGATGCCACCCGTTGGGCAAGCAGCCGGTTGAATATCAGGCTGCGCGCCGTGGACAGCAGACGCGAGCGAGTACCCCGGGCCGGCGGCAATGCACCGCGCTCCGCCCAACCACGGGCATCCAGCACATTCCCCGCAGCATGACCAAACCGCTGCGGGCCAAAGTAATTCGGCACGCCGCGAGTAGCAATCTGTTGCAAACGCGCGTTTAGCAGCCCGACATCCGCGAGCAGCTGGGTCAGGTGAATAACAAAATGATTGGCGCTGTGCGCGCCACGCTGCAACTTGCGACTATGGCGACGGCTGTCGATACATTGCAGATCATCGCTCCACAGGGCGCTGAAGTCAGGGTCGGCTCGGCCCGGCAACTGCAGACTGAACCACTGACGAGTGACGGCCTTGCGGTCCTTGAGACCGGCATAGCTGACATCTCGTATCTTGAGCCCAGCCACCCTGGCCAAACGCTTGGCCACCTCTTCGGTATTCAGATTGCGCTTTTCGATCAACAGCCAGAGGTGTTCACCCTGCCCGCTGAATGCGATGTCCAATACTTCGGTTACGCAAAAATGCTCGGGAAGCGCTTTCAGTACCGCACTGCCGCAGGGTGAACCCCAGGCAGTCGGGCCGAGACAGTCAAGCTGAGCGGCGGTCATACCGGCAGCAACAGGGCCACGGCGTGAACCGCTATGCCCTCTTCACGCCCGACAAAGCCGAGTTTTTCCGTCGTCGTCGCCTTGACGTTGACCTGCTCCGTATCTACTTGCAGATCTGCCGCGATGGCTTCACGCATGGCCGGAATATGCGCCGCCATCTTTGGCGCCTGGGCGACGATGGTGGCATCCACATTGGCGACCTTCCACCCTTTCGCCAGCACCAGATCCAGCGCATGGCGCAGCAACACCCGGCTGTCAGCGCCCTTGAACTGCGGGTCGGTATCGGGGAAATGCTGACCGATGTCACCCAGAGCAGCGGCGCCGAGCAGCGCATCGGTCAAGGCATGCAGTAATACATCACCATCAGAGTGGGCGACCAACCCGTGCTTGTGGGGGATCTGCAGACCGCCCAGAGTAATAAAGTCGCCCTCGCCGAACCGGTGGACGTCATAACCGTGCCCAATACGCATACATGCTCCTGCTGATCTCGATCGTCGGTCATACCGACAGCTGGGTAGATCTTACAGGGTCCGGCAGTTCGCTAGTAGCTCAGTTGATCAGCGCCTTGGCGTGATGCCGCAGGTGATCCTCGATAAAACTGGCAATGAAATAATAGCTGTGGTCGTAGCCTGGCTGCCGCCGCAGAGTCAAAGGATGGCCTGCCGCTTGCGCTGCCGCCTCCAGTGCTTCGGGGCACAATTGCGCGATAAATTCATCGCCCTCGCCTTGATCAACCAGCAACGGCAAGCGCTCGCTGGCACCGGCAATCAGCTCGCAGGTATCCCAGGCCTTCCAGTCGGCAGGATTATCGCCCAGATAGCGGCCCAGGGCTTTCTGCCCCCAGGGTACCTGGCTGGGGTTGGTCATCGGCGCCAGCGCCGACACCGACTTGTAGCGTCCCGGATTTTTCAATGCGCAGACCAGCGCACCATGCCCGCCCATCGAGTGGCCGCAGATGCTGCGCAGCTTGGAAACCGGAAAGCTGGCCTCGATCAACTGCGGCAACTCGCTGACGACGTAATCGTACATCTGGTAATTGCGCGCCCAGGGTTGCTGCGTCGCATTCAGATAAAACCCGGCCCCGGAGCCAAAATCATAGGCGCCATCCGGGTCATCCGGCACGTCTTCGCCACGCGGGCTGGTATCCGGCGCAACAATCACCAGACCGAGTTCGGCGGCAATGCGCTGAGCCCCGGCTTTTTGCATGAAGTTCTCGTCGGTGCAGGTCAGGCCCGACAGCCAGTACACCACGGGCAAGGCATTGCCCTGATCCGCCTGCGGCGGCAGATAGACGGCAAAAGTCATGTCGCAGTTGAGCGTGCTCGAGCGATGCCGATAGCGTTTGTGCCACCCATCAAAACTCTTGTTGGCCGCGACCAGTTCCAGTGAATCCTGCATAAAATCTCCTTCCGGCAAGCTGTGGCGCGTGATCGCCAGGTCAGCTTAAAAATGAATAACGGTGCGAATGCTCTTGCCTTCATGCATCAGGTCAAAGGCTTTGTTGATATCCTCCAGACCCATGGTATGGGTGATAAAGGTATCCAGCGGAATCTCGCCGCTCTGCGCCTTGGCCACATAGCCGGGCAGCTCGGTACGACCCTTTACGCCACCAAAGGCACTGCCGCGCCAGACTCGGCCGGTCACCAATTGGAACGGGCGAGTGCTGATTTCCTGCCCGGCGCCAGCCACTCCGATGATGGTCGATTCACCCCAGCCCTTGTGGCAGCATTCCAGCGCGGCGCGCATCAGCTGCACATTGCCCACGCACTCGAAGGAGTAATCCACCCCACCGTCAGTCATGTCGACGATAACTTCCTGAATCGGCTTGTCGTGATCTTTGGGATTAACAAAGTCGGTGGCGCCGAGCTCTTTGGCGATATCGAATTTGGAAGGGTTGATGTCAACCGCAATAATTCGGCTGGCCTTGGCCATGGTCGCACCGATGATGGCCGCTAGACCGATACCGCCCAGACCGAAAATGGCCACCGTGGCACCCTCTTCCACTTTCGCGGTATTCAGCACCGCGCCAATGCCGGTAGTTACGCCGCAGCCCAACAGACAGACTTTCTCCAGCGGCGCATCCTTGGGAATCTTGGCCAGCGAGACTTCCGGCAATACGGTGTACTCGGAAAAGGTCGAGCAGCCCATATAGTGATAAATCGGCTTGCCCTGGTAGGAAAAGCGCGAGGTGCCATCAGGCATCACGCCCTTGCCCTGCGTACTGCGCACAGATTGGCACAGGTTGGTCTTACCTGATTTGCAGAACTTGCACTCACGGCATTCGGCGGTGTACAGCGGAATGACGTGATCACCCACTTCCAGTGAAGTGACACCCTCGCCCAGCGCCTCGACGATGCCTCCCCCCTCATGACCCAGAATCGCCGGGAAAATACCTTCCGGATCATCCCCGGACAGCGTGTAGGCGTCAGTGTGGCATACACCACTGGCGACGATACGCACCAGCACTTCGCCTTTCTGCGGCGGCGCCACATCGACTTCAACAATCTGCAACGGTTGACCAGCTTCAAACGCAACGGCGGCTCGGGACTTGATCATGGTTTTCTCCAAAATAGCGTTCTTCAAAATAGTGTTCTCCAAAATTGAAAACGGCATAAATCGCGTTGCACCCAGTGTAGTTGAGCTTCTCTTGGTGGATAATGAGCCAGCAAACAAAACATTATTGCCATACAGGGATAATCATGACGACGTGGGAAGGAATAGACGAGTTCGTCAGTGTCGCGGAACTGGGGCAGTTCAGCGCCGCTGCCCAGCGGTTGGGGATTTCATCATCGCATGTGAGCCGCCAGGTCGCCCGTCTGGAAGATCGCTTGCAGACCCGCTTGCTTTACCGCAGTACGCGTAAAGTCAGCCTGACCGAAGCCGGCGTGACCTTTCTGGCGCATTGTCAGCGACTGATCGACGCCCGGGATGAAGCCATGCAGGCGGTCACCGATCTGGGTGGTTCGCCCAAGGGTCTGCTGCGCGTCACCTGCGCGGTGGCCTATGGTGAGGATTTCATCATGCCGCTGCTCAACGACTTCATGCAGCAACACCCACAGCTGAAAATTGAAATGACCCTGACCAATCAAATGCTCGATCTGTTGCATGGCAGCTATGACCTGGCGATTCGACTAGGACGGCTGCAGGATTCCAGCATGATCGCCACTCGACTCGCGCCCCGGCGTATGTATCTGTGCGCCGCGCCCAGCTACCTGCAAAGGCATGGCGCCCCACACAGCCTGTCCGAACTGCCCAGACATAATTGCCTGCTCGGCAGCAGCGACACCTGGCATTTCCAACAGCGCGGCAAAGAGACACCGATGAGAGTTCAGGGTAATTGGCAATGCAATAGTGGCAAGGCGGTCCTGGAGGCCGCATTACGCGGCTTCGGCCTGTGTCAGTTGCCGGACTATTACGTGCGTGAACATCTGCACCGCGGTACCTTGCGCGCGCTGTTAAGCCAACATGAGCCGCCGCATACCGGCGTCTGGGCGCTCTACCCCCAGCAACGGCATCTATCGCCCAAGGTCCGTCAGGTGGTGACGTTGCTGAAAGAGGGGCTGGCCCGCAGAAGCGAATATCAATCGGCAGAACAAAGCGGTGTTTCCTGCTGAAGAACCCGCGCATAAAAAAGCCGGAAGGGTTCACTGGGAACCGCTTCCGGCTTGCTCTGCTGCTCTGATTGACACCCTGGGTGCCGGTCAGAGCTTTATCAAAGCGTTCAGTGCGCTTAGTTGAACTCTTGAGCGCGCTGCTGCAGCTCGGGATCAGACTGGATGCGAGTAGCAATCTGGTTATAGACCGGTACTTCGATACCGACTTCTCCCACTGCTTCCATCATCTTTTCTTGCGCTTCCAATTGCAGAGACTGGGCTTGCTCTTGATCTTCCGCATCATTCAGCTTCTGGGTGAACTCTTCGCGGATCTCGGCAACTTTCTCTTCAGCTTCAACAAATTTTTCCAGATCAGCATCAGAGATCGGCGCGGCTGCTTGCTGAGCGGCGGGTGGTTGCGCAGGGGCACCTTCCTGGGCAACTGCAGCAGTAGTAGCGAAGCCAAAGGTGGCGAAACAGATAGCAGCGGTAAGTGTCTTAAGATTAGTCATATTGTTTCTCCGTTGGTTAGAGTCCCTGATAACTATCCATTTACCATGCCAATATCGACAAAAAACATTTAAGTAACTGTTTTAATAGACCTTTATTAAGAACGATGGTGTTAGCTTTACTCAGCCACTAGCCAATTAACCGCTATATCTGTATCTTTTTTAAACATGAGCAAAAATTACCCGTACAAATCTGACACACAATGGTGGAAGCGGCCCTGGACCAGCGTCAGTGGATTGCAACGCACTCTGCTGCTGTTTGTGGTATTGCCGTTGCTGCTGTTGACCGCACTGGGTATTCGTTTTGGCCTGGGCCAGGCCAGCCAGTTTCAGGAGCAGCGGCTGAAGAACGACCTGGAGCTCATTGGCCGAGCTATCAGTATCCCGGTCGGCGCCGCGCTGGGAGAGAATGACCAAGAGGCCATAGAGCTTGCACTGGGCTCGGTGTTTGTTCTTGGTGAGGTGTACGGCGCGTCGGTATTCGACGTGGACGGAACGCGCATCGCCGCTGCCGGTATTACCGAAAGTGATCTCAGCCGTACCAGTATCCCGGAACGCATTGTCACCACGGGCGAAGGCCAGGAAGCCTACAGCCGGGTGGCCGGCCGCGACCTGTTCTCGCACTTCCTGCCCCTGTTCGATCATACCGGACAAATAAAAGGCCTGATCCAGATCACGCGGCGAGCCAGCGACTTCGGTCGCGCGCTTGACCAACTGACTATTATTGCCTGGCTGGTCTGGTCACTCCTCGGCCTGACCATTATCAGCGCCGTCATGCTCGGCCACTATGGTGGCGTAGGGCGTCACGTCGACAAGCTGCTGGCGCATATGCAGCGCGTCGCCGCAGGCGATCATTCGCACCGTGCCGCACCGGATGGACCAAGCGAGGTCGCCAGCCTGGCCAATGGCCTGAACAGCATGCTCGATAGCATCGAGCAGGCGCAGCGTGAGCTGGAAGCCCATCGTCAGGCAGAAACCGCCTTGTTAGCTCGACTCAAAGACAACGAAAAGATGGTTGCCATCGGTGGCATGGCCAGAGGCATCGCCCATGAATTGGGCGCACCCTTGAGCGTTATCGACGGACGCGCCCGTCGCCTGCAGAAAACCGAGGGGCTGGACGCGCGTCAGCAACGGCAGCTGGAGGGCATACGTTCTCAGGTGTGGCGCCTGACGCGCACGGTGAAACAACTACTGGATTATTGCCGGCCAGCGGCTACGCAGCATCGCAACATAGCACCGACATTGCTGCTGGAAGGCGTTGCCGAGTCCATCCGTCCCGAGGTAGAGGCGGCAGACAAACAGATGCGCATTGAGCTGCCACAGCATATACCCAGCCTCTATGCCGACGCCGGACGTCTGGAGCTGGCGCTGCTCAACCTGGCCCGTAACGCCCTGCAGGCCGCCCGCAGCCAGATCAGTATCAACCTTACTGAAGAACCCGAGATGCTGGTCATCTGTATTGATGATGACGGTGACGGTCTGCCCGAGGGCCCGGTCGAGCAATTACTCGAGCCTTTCTATACCACCAAGTCTCCCGGTGAGGGCACCGGGCTGGGCCTGGCCATCGTCCAGGCCATTGCCGAAGAACATCAGGGCGAGTTGGTCCTGGGCAAGAGCTCTTTAGGCGGTTGCCGGGCATGCCTGAGGTTACCCATACCATCCGCCGAGCACACGCAGGACACACCCCAGCCACCGGAGAACCTGACCCATGTCGCAGACTGAACATGTACTGCTGGTCGAAGACGACAGCGGACTCAGAGAGTTATTGCAGGAAGAACTGGAAAGCGAGGGTTATCGTGTCACCGCCTGCGGCGATGCGGAAAAGGGTCTTGCGATCCTTGGCCAGGAGCCAGTCGACCTGCTGGTCAGCGACCTGCGCCTACCCGGTGCCAACGGGCTGAGTCTGCTGCCCGCGACTCAGAAGGCCGACGCGCCGCCAGCGGTACTGATCATCACCGCCTTTGGCTCGGTGCAGCAGGCAGTCGAATCGCTCAAGGCCGGAGCGGATGATTTTCTCACCAAGCCGCTGGAGATGGATCACTTTCTGCTTACCGTAACCCGCTTGCTGGAAAATCGGCGCCTGCGCAACGAGGTCAAACATTACCGGTCACTACTTGCCGTGCGCCAATTCAACGGCATCCTCGGGCAAAGCCCAGCGATGCTGCAGCTGTTCGACCAGATCAGACAAATAGCCCAGGCCGACGGGCCGGTGCTGGTGCAGGGTGAAAGTGGCACGGGCAAGGAATTGGTGGCTCGCGCGTTGCACGAGCAGAGCTCGCGCAAGGACAAGCCCTACATGATGGTCAACTGCGGCGGCATTCCCAGCGAACTGATGGAAAGCGAATTCTTCGGCCATGCAGCCGGCGCTTTTACTGGCGCCCGAACCCAGCGCGCAGGCTTGTTCCAGCAGGCTGACGGCGGCACCCTGCTGCTCGATGAGCTCGGCGAAATGCCGCTGGCGTTGCAGGCCAAACTACTGCGCGCTCTACAGGACGGGCGCATCCGTCCGGTCGGCAGCGACCACGAAATTCAGGTTGATGTACGGGTTCTGGCGGCGACCAACCGCAATCTGACCCAGGCGGTATCCGACGGCAGCTTCCGCGAAGACCTGTTTTACCGCCTGGAAACCTTTGCCCTCCAAGTGCCGCCTTTGCGCGCGCGGGGGGAGGATGTGCAACTGCTCGCCGAATTTTTCCTTACCCGTTTCAACGCCCGGCAACATCGTGTGATCAAGGGATTCAGCGACGATGCACTCAAGGCACTGCTCAGCTACAGCTTTCCCGGCAACGTGCGCGAACTGCAGAATGCGGTGGAGCGGTCGGCCACCTTTTGCGATAGCGCCTTGATTGAGGCGCGGCATCTGCCCCAGCGTATTCTCGAGCAACCCGACGAACTGCCGCACACCGAGAGTGCTGAGTCCATGCCCGCCCCGCTCGTGGCCGGCGCGGATCCTGCTGGCATGCCGAGCCTGGAAAGTGTGCAACGGCGCTATATTCATCAGGTACTCAAGGCGACCCAGGGCAACAAACGCAAGGCCGCCGACATACTTGGCATCACCCGGCGCACGCTGTATCGCTGGCTAACCTGACGCGGCCATGATCAATTGCTGGAATGCAGTTTGATTCCACTGGTGATTAGCTCTCACAGCCATACGGGCGCGCGGCTAATCTGTGTTCTTTTAGCCTGAGAGTGGATCATGTCTTTTGCCAAAGCGTTTTTCGATGTAGGCCTGTTTACCAACCAGGCCAGCGCCATGCGCGACTATTATCAGCAGCTCGGCCTGAGCTTCGACCATAGCCTCAAGCTGGGTGGTGGCGTATTGCAGCACCGCTACCAGGCTGACGACGCGATACTGAAGATCAACGATGCGCGCGACCCGCTCGCCGAAGCGTCGGCCAGCGCCTTGACGGAACTGTTGATTGCGTTACCAGGGTGCTCTGAGGCGGTGAAGAAGCAGGATCCAGACGGCAACTGCATCAGGCTGGTTCCACCCGGAAAGGATGACATTCAGGGCTTGGCCTTGCGCATGTCGGTAAGCGATGTCGCCACCAGTACGCGCTTTTACACCGAGGTATTAGGATTACATGAATTGCGTGCTGGCGTGCTCAGTTGCGGCAAAGGCCTATTGCTGCTGCAAGCCTCCGGGCAGCCGCCCTGTGCCGCCTCACCGCTGGCAGCGCGCGGCTTGAGATACCTGACCTTGCAAATATTTGATTGCGATAAAACCTACGCCCATGCCATTGGTCATGGCGCGACAGGGGTCAGGGAGCCGGTGAATATGGGCAGCACGGCCAGAATCGCCTTTATCCAGGATCCGGACGGAGTCTGGATAGAGCTGTCGCAACGCGCTTCGGTAGCGGGCAAAAGCCTTTAGAGCAGCTACACTAATTTCCATAATTTTGTATACTCCAAAGCGATGGAAAGCGTGGG
This sequence comes from Halopseudomonas pelagia, assembly GCF_009497895.1. Lineage (NCBI taxonomy): Bacteria > Pseudomonadati > Pseudomonadota > Gammaproteobacteria > Pseudomonadales > Pseudomonadaceae > Halopseudomonas > Halopseudomonas pelagia. The sequence continues at coordinate 3,574,654 of NZ_CP033116.1, forward strand.
GTTCTCAGAGAACCCTGCCGAAATGACAGGATATTGAATGGACTCTTCTCTCGACAAGGCTGTTGTGAGGTTACCTGGCGAGCGCATCAGCACAGCAATGCGTTGGACGCTGCTGATCGCACTGAGCGTCACCTGCTACCCTGTGCTGGGCGAAGAACCGCTCAGACTGGTTACCGGAGAAAAGTATCCGCCCTTCACCGGCAGCGACCTGCAAGAAGGCGGCGTAATCACCGCACTGGTCAGTCATGCCTATGCCCGCAACAGTATCGCCACGCAAGTTGACTTCAAACCCTGGGTAAGGGGCTATGAAGACAGCCTGAAACTCCAGTATGACGCGACCTTCCCCTATATCTCCACCGCCGAACGCGAAGCCAACTTCCTATTCTCCGACCCTTTGTACATGCTGAAAATGCGTCTGTACGTCGAGCCCGATAGCCGCTGGCGTGAAGGCTCGCCTGCTGAACTGGGCGGCGCAGTATTCTGCCTTCCCGTCGGCTACGAGTTTGCCGGCTGGGTATCCGAGCAGCGTGAGGAACTGACTTTTGTCAGACCCCGCACCATTGAGCAGTGTCATGAAATGATGCTGCGTGACCGTGTGGATGTACTGATCAGCAATCCATCCAACGTCGCTTACCTGGCTACCCTGGCCCGCAGTAAATCCCGGCATGTCACGCTGCGCGAGCTACCTGCTCCGCTAGCCGACGTCACACTGCATCTGATGATCCCTGCACATCACCCCCAGGCCACTCGCCTGCTCGATCAGTTCAATGACGGCTTGCGGCAGCTGCGTAGCAGCGGTGACTTCGACCGTCTCTTCACCGCCCATCCTGACTATCAGGTGGTACGCTCCAGCACCGAGCACTGATAGCCACCTGGACACGGGTCTTTACAGTCTCTTTACCCAAAACAGCCGCGCCCTGACGTCCTCGCCTGTAAACTTGCAGGCAATTACTCGATCTGGATACTGACCCATGCCGGCTGGACCTTCGCGCTTTTCATTTCGCCTGCTTTGCTGGCTCACCGTCACCGTGCTGGGCATCGCCGCGCTCATCTGGTGGCTGTGGCTAAGCCCTCGAAATGGCGCCCCGGAATACACCAGCGTGGAAGTTCAGCGCGCCACTATTGAAGACAATATTACCGCCCTTGGTACGCTCGGCCCGCTTGACTACGTCGACGTCGGCACCCAGGTATCCGGGCAGTTGCTGACCTTGCATGTGGAACTGGGCGACAGCGTCGAAAAAGATCAACTGTTGGCCGAAATCGACCCCACCCTGTACCTCGCGCAGGTGGAAGCCAGCACAGCTCAGTTGGCCAACCTGCAGGCGCAACTGGCTGATCGCCAGGCCCAGGAAACATTGGCGAGGCTTCAGGCTGAACGCCAGCGCAACCTGCGCAAACTGGATGCCACCAGCCAGGAAGCGCTGGAAAGTGCCAATGCCACATTGCGCTCAGCCAGTGCACAGATTGACGCCGTCAAGGCGCAGATTCGCCAGACCGAATCCTCTCTCAAGGGCGATCAGGCGGACCTGGATTACACACGCATTTATGCGCCGATGTCCGGCACCGTGGTTCAACAACTGGCGAATCAGGGCCAGACCCTGAACGCCAATCAGACTGCGCCGATTGTGGTCCAGATCGCCGATCTGTCGACCATGACGGTGCGCACCCAGGTGTCGGAAGCGGATATAAGCCGACTCAAGCCCGGTATGGCGGCGTATTTTTCGACTCTGGGTCAGCCTAATCGTCGCTGGGAAGGCACCTTGCGGCAAATCCTGCCCACCCCCGAAGTGATTAACAACGTGGTGCTGTTCAACGCCCTGTTTGACGTGCCCAACCCCGATGGCCAGCTGTTGCCGCAAATGAGCGCTCAGGTATTCTTCGTCAATGAATCCGCAGAAGACGTGCTGACCATTCCGGTGGTGGCCTTGGGTAAGCCGATGCGCGACAGCGGCCAGCAAGCAGCCGACCAGGGCAACCGCTTCGAAGTCCAGGTTCTCGATGAGCAAGGCGCACTGCAAGCCCGTACCGTGACTATTGGCACCCGCAATCGCGTTCTGGCTGAAGTGATCGACGGGCTGGAGGAAGGCGAGAAGGTCGTGACTAGCGGCCTGCCCGCCGCCTCGGCCGAAAACGGTCGCTCGCCACGGCGGTTCATGTAAGCCATGAATGACTCGCTGATACGCCTGGATAACATAACCAAGACGTACCGCAATGGTGAACTGGCGACGACCGTGCTGCACGACGTCTCGCTGGATATTCGCCAGGGTGAATTCGTCGCCATCATGGGCGCCTCAGGCTCCGGTAAATCCACGCTGATGCATCTGCTCGGCTGCCTGGACCGACCCACCCAGGGCGAATACCTGTTCCGCGGCAGGAACATCGCCCACCTGAGCAATGATGAACGGGCCAGCCTGCGGCGTGAAACCTTCGGCTTCATTTTCCAGAGCTATCACCTGATCTCATCTGCCAGTGCCACAGAGAACGTGGAGGTACCGGCCATCTACGCCGGTTTACCGCGTGCGGAGCGGCACCAGCGCGCTGAGGAATTGCTCACCGGCCTGGGCCTGGGCGAGCGCTTGCGCAACAAGCCGAGTCAACTGTCCGGCGGCCAGCAGCAACGGGTGTCCATTGCCCGCGCGCTGATGAACGATGCTCAGGTGATTCTCGCCGACGAACCCACCGGCGCCTTGGACAGCCAGAGCGGCAAGGACGTGCTGGCGCTGCTCAAGCAACTGCACCAGCGTGGCAAGACGGTCATCATCATTACCCACGATGCCGAGGTCGCCAGCCACGCCGAACGCCTGATCGAAATGCGTGATGGTCGAATTATCAGCGATAGCGGCGAACAGCCCTCGAGCCTCACGCAACAGGCGCATCCCTCGAGCCCACCGCCCGCGCCGCGGCAGACCTCCATTCTGCTGGCCGACAGCGCCGAGGCCGTGCGCATGGCGCTGCGCGCCTTGCGCGCCAATCTGTTTCGCACCGTGCTAACCCTGCTGGGTATCGTTATCGGTGTGGCGTCGGTGGTGGTGATGCTAGCCGTGGGTAACGGCGCCCGCCAGGAAGTGATCGACCGTATCAGTTCGCTGGGCACCAACCTGTTGCTGGTGCGTCCGGGGGCACCAAATACCCGGCGCTCCGTCGATGGCAGCACCAATACCCTGATGCCGCTGGATGCACAGCTGGTCGGAGAGCTTGATAACGTCATCGCCGCGCTGCCAGAAATGAGCGGCCGCGTCACCCTGCGCAGTGGCAACACCGATTATCAGACCGAGGTCACCGCTACCAGCAAGGATCTGCCGATGGCGCGTGACTGGGAGGTGGCTAAGGGAGTCTTTATCAACGATGAAGATAACCTGCGCTATGCCGCCGTTGCGGTGCTTGGGATCACAGTAGCCAATAACCTATATGGCCCGGATGCAAATCCACTGGGCGAGTATGTATTGATCAACAATGTGCCTTTTCAGGTGATTGGCGTCATGGAGGCAAAGGGTGCCACGCCCTGGGGCTCTGATCAGGATGACGTGGTCTTCGTCCCCTTGAATACCGGTAGCCTGCGCTTGATCGGCCAACGCAACCTGAATTCGATTACCATCATGATCGAGGACCTGAACCTCTCGGAGCTGACCCAGGAAGCGGTCAGACAGACCATCGTCCAGGCCCACGGCGGGGTCGAAGATTTCCAGATCCGCAACATGGCCTCGCTGCTCGAGGATGTCGCCGAAACCCAGAATACCTTTACCGTGCTGCTCGGCTCCATCGCCGCCATTTCGCTGTTGGTAGGCGGGATCGGGGTTATGAATATCATGCTGGTGAACGTCACCGAACGGACCCGGGAAATAGGCATACGGGTGGCCACCGGCGCGCGTACTCAGCATATTCTGCAGCAGTTTATCGTCGAGGCCATGGTGGTCTCGGCCATCGGTGGCGCTATTGGCGTGGTTGGCGGGCTGGGATTTGCTGCCGGACTGCAGGCATTGGGCACACCGATTCAATTTACCCCCGGCCCGGTCATGTTGGCCTTTGGTTGCGCCTTCGCCACCGGGCTGATTTTTGGTTACATGCCTGCCCACAAGGCCGCGCATCTTGATCCGGTGGTGGCTCTCAGTGCTGATTAAACAACGCTCGTGTAAAACCCATCTCAGCCTGCTTGCTGCCAGCCTGCTGCTGAGTGCATGCAGTCTCAACAGCCCGCTGCCACAAGCGCAGGTCACCGCACCAGCCAACTGGACCCAGCCGGCCGAGCAACTGGAATGGCCCAGTGCGGACTGGTGGCGGAACTACGCGAATGAGCCGCTGGAGGCTCTGATTTTGCGCGCGCGCAGCGGCAATCTGGATCTGGCGACAGCGGCCAGCCGTTTGCTGCAAGCGGATGCCCAGTTGCGCCAGGCCGGCGCGGCACTCTTGCCGCAAGTGGACGGCAGCATCTCGGCCAATCGCAATGGCGACGACAGCAGCGCCTCCAGCAGCAGCTATGGCGCAGGCCTGACCACGCGCTACGAGGTGGATTTCTGGGGTCGCAACCAATCATTGCGCGCCTCGTCGCTGGCCAGCCTGCAAGCGACCCGCTTCGATCAGGAAACGCTGGCTATCAGTATCGAGGCGGCGGTGGTGACCACCTGGCTGCAGATTCTGGAGAACGATCAACGCTTGCTACTGGCTGAAGACAGCCTGGCCAGCGCCGTGCAGGTGCTGGAACTGGTCGAGGCGCGCTACCGTTACGGTGCGGCTGACCGGCTGGAACTCAGCCAGCAGCAAACTCTGGTCGCCCAGTTGCGCGCCGGCCTGCCCACGCTACAACAGCGGCAGTTGCAGCTACGCAACAGTCTGGCACTGTTGCTTGGAGAAACGCCTGACACTGTGTTGCCGGCGAGCAGCCCGCTGACTGATGTGGCAATTCCTCTCGTCGCTGCCGGCCTGCCATCCGAGTTGCTTGAGCGCCGTCCTGATATCCGCGCCAGCGAAGCACGGCTGCAAGCCGCCAATGCTGACCTGAGCGCCGCCAGAGCCGCGCTATTTCCGAGCATTCAACTCACGGCTCAATGGGGCGCGCAGAGCCTGGCACTGGGCACCCTGGTGAGCAATCCGGCAACCAGTTGGGGCCTGGCTGCAGGGCTGGTCCAACCGATCTTTCAGGGCGGGCAACTGCGCGCTCAGGTGGATGGTTCAGTCGCGCGCCAGGAAGAACTCCTGGTGGATTATCGCCGTACTCTGCTTACTGCACTGGGTGAGGTAGACACCGCGCTGGGCGCAGTACAACAAGCAGAGCAACGCTACGGCTTTCTGCTCACCGCCAGCGAGTTGGCTGAACAGGCCTTCCGCCTGGCCGAGGCGCGTTATCGCGAAGGCTCCATCACCCTGCAAACGCTGCTGGATACTCAGCGCACCTGGTACAGCAGCCTCGACAGCCTGACCCAGCAGCGCGCCACCTGGCTGCTTGCCAGCATTGACCTGTACCGCGCACTCGGCGGCGGCTGGCAGGCGCAAGAGCAGGTGTATACTGCCGATGAGCTAGGGTAAGCTGTGCACCCCAGACAGGCTGACCACGGAGCATGATGTGCCCCACACCTTGCGGCTCACCACTTTGCTGGAGCGTGATTATCGCCAGCACGCACGCCCTCTGCAGCAGCTCAAACAGCAACTGCCGTTGATTGATGAGCTGTGCCGAACATTGGGCGTCAGCATCTTTAGCAGTTTTATCGATATCAGCGCGATCGAATGGCAGGAAGCTGCGCAACTGACCGGGCAGGATGCGAATAGCGTCGAAGCAGACCCCGAGACCGGTACGCCCCTGACCATTGAGGACTTTAGCTGGCATCCGGCCGCGCTGGGAATGGCCAGCCTGGAAGCCGTCAGCCAGCACCTGCAACGCGGCGAGAACCTGCGCTTTCAGGTTGAAGACGTAACCCCCCTGCTTAACGAACTGGCTGACTGCCTGGAACATCTGGCGCCGCTGGAAGCCGATGGCGGGCAGTTTCATTTTGCCGCAGCGTGAAACGCTTCAGCGCTCATAGCCGCCGGCCAGATTACCTTCCTTGCCCCCTGCCCTTGAACCATGCGTCGCCCATGCCACTCTATGTTGGGGTGACGGCGCCCTCGCGCTATGGGCCGACGTCTCTTGAAATATAAAGGCCGCCAACATACTGTCATAACGGCCTATGCTGGACGCATCGAATCAAGGATTACCTGAACACCCATGACTGATCTCATTCGCATCGTGTATATCAGCCGCGCAACCTTTGCCACTTCCAATCCTGCTGATGGGGTCGAGCCCACTGTATCGCGTATTCTGTCCACTTCGCGGACCAACAATCGCAAGCATGGTCTGGTTGGCATGCTCTATTACGGTGATGGTTGCTTCTTCCAGTGTCTGGAAGGCGAAACGTCCAAGGTGCAGACCCTGTACAAGACGCTGCTGAAGGACTCGCGGCACAAGGATCTTAAAATTCTCGCCAGCGAACCGATCAAGCGGCTGTCTTTCCCTGACTGGTCAATGAAATACGTGCCCGTGGATCAGCACATGCGCAAGCTGCTTGAAGAGCATGGCTTCGAACAGTTTGACCCCTATCGCTTCGATCACCATCTGGTTGAACGGGTCATGCAATTGCTTCAGGGCGTACCGGACCCGACCATTCCGCCGGTCGAAGGTCGCGCCTCGCCTCCCGCACGCACCCTGTTGGCCCCCTGTTTTGCAGCGCAACCGGACGCGCCGCCTTCAGCCAACGGCTCGGCCAAACTCAGCCTGGCGATCAGCATCGCTGCACTGGTCATCAGTGTTATCGCCCTGCTGCTGGTGCTGAGTCGCCTTTAAACCCACGCCGTTCTGGTATGCATTGTTGTAATGCATAACCCGGCGTTCGGGCAATGAATAACAATCCTGGCACGGGCAATTCAGCCACTATTTGACATAGTATTCAGGCAGATTGCTTAGCCCGGGAGATTTGCATGCCCCAGACAGAACATCAGATCCTTGATCTCAATGGTATCCAGCTCAGCCTGTACAGTGCCGGACCCACGCAGGGGCCGGTAGTGTGGCTGCTGCACGGATTCCCCGAATGCTGGTACTCCTGGCGGCATCAGATCAGCGCGCTGAGCGATGCTGGCTACCGCGTCTTTGCCCCTGAAATGCGCGGCTATGGCGCCAGCAGTGCGCCACGGGATCCAGCGCAATATGATCTGATCACCCTGTGCGGCGACATTCAGGCGGCGATGGATCTACTCGGCCATACGCAAGTGGCCATGATCGGCCACGACTGGGGCGCACCGATCGCCTGGCATCTGGCGCTGCTGGAGCCAGAGCGCGTGAACGTCGTCGGTGCACTGTCAGTGCCTTTCGGCGGCCGCCCGAAAAAGCCGGCCATTGGCATGATTCGCGAGCTGTACCAGGATCGCTTTCATTACATGCTGTACTTTCAAAAGCCCGGGCTGGCCGAGGCCGAGATGGCTGAGGATATCCCCCGTACCATGCGCGTGATGATGCATGGCATGTCCGGCACTGCCGGCGGCAGCACCTTGGTACAGGACAAACCCGCCGATGCGCGCTGGCTGGATGACCGTATCGACCCCGGCGTGCCACCGCAATGGTGTTCACCGGAAGCGTTTCAGGTCTACGTGGAGACTTTCGAGCGTAGCGGCTTTCACGGTCCGGTGAATTGGTACCGCAATTTCGAGCGCAACTGGGAACGCACCGAACCGTTAGCCGGCAAACAGATTGAACAGCCAGCCCTGTTTATTATTGGCGACGCTGATCCGGTAGGGGAGCTGGAAAGCTACACCATCAAGAAAATGCCTAACGTCGTGCCACGCGTGGAACAGCACGTCATCGCCAACTGCGGCCACTGGATCCAGTGCGAAAAGCCGGAAGCCATCAACCAGCTGCTGCTGGAGTTCCTCAAGCGTGAATTTACCCCGAAGGTGACCCCATGACCCCCGCCGACTTGACTGGCAAACGCATTCTATTAACTCAGGCAGACGCCTTTATGGGGCCGGCATTGCATGCGGTACTCAGCCGTTGCGGTGCGCAGGTAATGGCGGACACGGGCAGCCTGGACACCCCGGAAGCCGTAAACCAACTGGTTAACCGGTCTGGGCAGATTGATGTGCTGGTGGCCAATCTTGGCGTACCCGCACCCTCTACCGCGGCGGTAGAGGTCAGCGATGACGAGTGGCGCAGCATGTTTGCCCATATGGTCGACCCGCTACAGCAGCTCACCCGCGCTATCCTGCCAGCGATGATTGAACGTCAACGCGGCAAGATACTGTTGATGGGCAGCGCTTCAGCACTGCGCGGCATGAAGCGCGCATCCAGCTACAGCGCCGCGCGCGGCGCGCAACTGGCGTATGTCCGCGCGGTGGGCGTGGAAATGGCCAGACATAATATTCAGATCAATGCGATAGCGCAGAACTTCGTCGATAACCCCACCTATTTTCCTGCCGAGATACAGGCCAAGCCGGCGTTCCAGGAGCGATTGCAACGTGAGGTACCCCTGGGTCGCCTGGTCTCCGCCGAAGAGGACGCACAGTTCGCCGCCTATTTATGCAGCGACGCAGCCAATTGTTTTGTCGGACAGATATTTCCCGTATGCGGCGGATGGGCGGACTGAGTCGCCGCGAGACTCGCCGGCCGTCGGCTAATGCTCTATTAACCCGCCTGATAGCAGTACATCAGGCTGAAAAAAGCCTCCGTGCAAAGCGTATCATGGAGCTCCAGCCAGAGCGGAGCCGACCATGCAAGAGCACCAGATTATTATCGCCAAGCGTTTCTGCGGTCCACCCCAGAGCGGCAACGGCGGCTACGTAGCCGGCTTGCTGGCCAAAGCCATGGGCCGGCCATGCCAGGTGACGCTGCACGCGCCGCCGCCGCTTGATACCCCGCTACGGCTGCTATCTGTAGCAGAAGGCCTGCAACTGCTGGATGGGGACTTGCTGCTGGCGACCGGCAAGGACTACCAATTGCAGATGGCCGCGCCCCAGCCGCCGGAGCTGACTAGCGCACTGAGCGCCGAAAGCCGTTATGAAGGGTTTCAGGATCACGGTCTGCCTAATTGCTTTGTCTGCGGTCCGCTGCGCAAGGCCAACGATGGGCTGCGGATTTTTGCCGGTCCGCTGGACGCAGGGGCGGATCAGGTGGCCGCTGTGTGGCAACCCGATGCGACGCTGGATGATGGAACAGGGATGGTCGCCAGCGAGTTTGTATGGGCTGCTCTGGATTGCCCCGGCTTCTTCGCCGTCAAGCATGCGTCAGGAACCGCCCTGCTCGGGCGGTTTGCTGCACGTTTGTTAGAACCGGTGGCGATAGGTGAGCGTTTGATCGTCAGCGGTTGGGCGCTGGGTCACGACGGGCGCAAGCACCGGGCCGGCACCGCCCTGCATCGCCAGGACGGCACGCCTGTCGCCCTGGCCGAAGCGACCTGGATCAGCCTGAATAAGGCGTGAGCTGTGCCGCTCGCTCTTAGCGCTTATTCAGCGCTCAGGTAAGACGAGCGAGTCAATCCCAGGCGCAACGCATCAACAAAGCGCGCCCGCTCCGCAGAGCTGAGTCGTGCTCCGGCGACCTTGTCACGGTAGCGGGTGACCAGCTCATCCGGCTCGAAGTGTACGTAGCGCAACATGTCTTCGATGGTGTCGTGGGTTTCGATGCCGCCATGCACTACCCGGCCGTCGCTGCGCAAGTAGACGTTGACCGAGTCGGTGTCGCCGAACAGGTTGTGCATGTCACCGAGGATCTCCTGGTAAGCACCGACCAGGAAGATGCCCAGCAGGTAATCCTCGCCCTCACGCAACTCGTGTACCGGCAGGCTGTTTTCGATGCTCTGCTCGTCCACGTAATGGCGGATCTTGCCATCGGAGTCACAGGTCAGATCCTGCAGCACCGCGCGGCGCAGCGGCTCTTCATCCAGACGATTGATCGGCATGATCGGCAGCACCTGATCAATCGCCCAGGTGTCCGGCAAGCTTTGGAAGACCGAGAAGTTGCAGATGTACTTGTCAGCCATCTTGTCATTCAGCTCGTCCAGCACCTGCCTGTGAGACCGCTGACGGGCTTTGAGCAGATCATGCAGTCGCGAACACAGGGCAAAGTAACATTGCTCCGCTAGCGCCTTTTCCGACAGGCTCAGCTTGCCTTCAGCATACTGCGCCGCCACATCAGCCATGTAATGCGTCGCGCGCCAGTAGGTTTCGGTGACCATTTCGATGTCGTTATGGTCGAGCAGCCCCACCAGGTTGCGCACCACCTGCGGCAAGCTGTCCAGATCATCAATCGGTGGCAGCGTGTCGTTATGACGCTCCACATCGGTGACCTGCACCACCAGCACTGCGTGATGAGCAGTCATCGCCCGGCCGCTTTCGGAAAAGATGTGCGGATGCGGCAAACCCTGGTCATTACAGAAGTCGCGCAACATGGCGACTACCGTGTGCGCGTACTCGTTGACGTCATAGTTGATCGAGCTGGCATTGCGCGAGTGAGTGCCGTCGTAATCCACGCCCAGGCCGCCGCCGACGTCGATATGATCGACCGGCAGCCCCAGCGCGCGTAGTTCACCGAAATAACGAATGGCCTCACGGAAGCCATGCTGGTAGTCGGCCAGGTTGGCAATCTGCGAGCCCATATGAAAATGCAGCAGCCGCACACCATCTTGCAACCCGGCATTGCGGAACTGCTCGACCACGCGCAGCAGTTGGGCGGCAGACAGGCCGAACTTGGATTTCTCGCCACCGGTGTCGGCCCACTTGCTTGAGGCCAGGGACGACAGCCGCACGCGCAAACCCACCTGCGGCGTCAGGCCCATTTTCGCCGCCTCTTCGATCACCAGGCGTACTTCCGATTCTTTCTCGATAACGATGAACACGTTATGTCCAAGCTTCTGGCCAATCAATGCCAGATTGATGAACTCGCGGTCCTTGTAGCCATTGCAGACGATAGTGCCGCCCTTGGGCGCCAGCGCCAGCACCGCCATCAGCTCGGGCTTGGAGCCGGCTTCAAGGCCAATGGACACATCCTCAGTGGCGATGATGTTCTCAACCACCGCTTCCTGCTGGTTGACCTTGATCGGATACAGCGCGGTATAGCCGTTGGTGTATTCCAGCTCGGCGATATTGCTGTCGAAAGCGCCGGTCAACTGGCGCACACGGTCCTGCAGAATATCCGGGAAACGCACCAGCAAGGGCAGATCCAATCCGCTCTCGCGCAACTGTGCGACCAGCTCGTGCAGATCGATAGCCTTGCCGTCAGGCCCGCGCGGTTTGACATCCACATGACCCTGCTCGTTGACGTTGAAGTAGCCAGCGCCCCAATGACGAATGCCAAAAACGCTGCGGCTGTCGGCAACCGTCCAGGCTGAAGCATCTTCCTTACGTGAACGTCGCTGTAACGCCATCAAATACACCTCTTGTCATAAGCTGGAAAAAACTGGCTACAGGATAAAGCAAAAGCGCCACACCTGCCGCTTCGATGATCGGGCATTTGTCTGCTGTATAACCAATGCAAACACTTGGCCTGCCGGGACCTGCCCACTACTGTAGTGCAACTGGATGACAAACCTATTCGTGGAGTGAACAGATGCAACAGTATTTCAGCCTCAAGGGACGCACCGCCCTGGTAACCGGCGGCAGCCGCGGTATCGGCAAGATGATCGCTCAGGGTTTTCTCGAAGCGGGTGCACGGGTAATCATATGCAGCCGCAAGAAAGACGAATGCGAGGCTACCGCCGCCGAGCTCGGCCAGTACGGTGAATGCATCGCGGTCAGCGCCGACCTATCCAGCGAGGACGGCGCCAAGGCCCTGTTTGCTGACCTGCAAGCGCATACCCAGCACCTGGACATTCTGGTCAATAACGCCGGTACCAGTTGGGGCGCCAAGCTGGAAGACTTTCCGGTCAAAGGCTGGGAGAAGGTCATGCAACTAAACGTGACCTCGGTATTCAGCTGTATTCAACAATTGCTGCCAATGCTGCGCAAAGCCGGCAATGCCGAGAGCCCGGCGCGGGTGATCAATATCGGCTCGGTTGCGGGCATCAGCGCGTTCGGCGAAGAGGCTTATTCCTACGGGCCAAGCAAAGCGGCGGTGCATCAGCTGTCACGCATGCTCGCCAAGGAACTGGTCGGTGAGCATATCAATGTCAACGTGATCGCTCCGGGCCGCTTCCCGAGCAAGATGACCAGCCACATTCACACTGACCCTGAGGCGCTGGCGGAAGATTGCCGGCACATCCCGATGAAGCGCTGGGGTCGTGAAGAAGAAATGTCAGCACTGGCAATCATGCTGGCCAGCACCGCGGGTGCCTATATGACCGGCAATATCATCCCGATCGATGGCGGCTTTACTCTCTAGGCCTTACCGGGCTGGCTGATGCCGGCCCCTATTAAACATCCGTGGTGAACACTGCCTGGTGTTTGCCCGATCCCTTGGCCTTATACAAGGCCCGATCAGCTTTGGCCAACACCTCTTCGGTGGTTTGCCCGTCCGCGGGCCAGAACGCGCCACCTATACTGCAGCCGACCTTGGTCTCCTCCCCGGCGATCAACATCGGCGTACCCAGGGCGCTGAGCGTACGAGCGGCGATCTGACGCGCGATGATCTCCAGCTCCTCAGGCCTGATATTCAAGACCATAACGAATTCATCTCCCCCCAGGCGCACCAGCAGGTCGCCCTCGCGCACCTTGGACCGCAGGCGCTCGGCTACCAGCTTCAGCAGCTCATCCCCTGCGGCGTGGCCTAACTGGTCATTGACCTGCTTGAAGCCGTCCAAATCTAGAAACAGTAATGCCATGGGGCTATTTCGGTCATGCATGCGCAGGTAGCTTTCGAACCCGGCGCGATTGGCAAGACCCGTCAGGCGGTCGGTCAGCGCCATCTCCGACATTTCGCCCAGCTTGTTTTCCTGCTGACCAAGCGCGGCTACCAGATGGCGGATGGAGCTACTGAGAATTTCCAGCTCCCTGATACCCTTGATGACCGGAATCTCCGCAGGCTTGCCATCTGCCAGCTTGTCAGCCGCCCGTGCTATCTGATTGAGTGAACGCGTGAGGCGTCTGCTCGCCAGCCAGCCGACAAAAGCGAATACCACTGCCAAGGCCGAGCCGACGATGACAATATCCCGCTGCAGCTCTTTCGCCGGCTCGTCAGCCAATGCCAGTGGCTGACGAGCTATCACAGTCCAGTTCAAGCCCGGATAGTCGGCATGCCCGTCGGCACGGGCAATACCGGTCAGGTAGGAGCCCGCCTGCGGCCCACCCCACTCCACTACACGGCGATTGATTCCGCTAGCTTCGTCCTTGGCCTCCAACAAGGGTGCCAGCGATTCACCGACCCATTCCTCAGGGCCAAGCAGCACCGTACCCTCGGCACTCAATACAAAAAACTCGACACTGCGACGTTGCTGAGCGGGATTGAGCAGCGAGCGGCTGACCTCCGCGGCCCAACCCCAGGACAAGTGCGCCGCTAATACACCCAGCAGTTGTCCATCGGCGCCTTCAATCGGCAAGCTGATATCGACAAACTTCATTGGCTCGCCTGAGGGATTGGGCAGCAGGCTGGCCAACAGGACAGCTTCATGAACGTCGCCAATAAACATCCCTTCCTTACCCTGGATATACACCGGACGCTGAGCGATATTGACCCCTTCGAGAATCCTCTGGCTCGCCACCCGCACGGTGCCGTCCGGGCTCAACAGCCCGAGCCATGCAACCTCGCCCATACCGTTCTGCAACTGATCGATAATCCGCTGCTGCTGCTCACGGGCATCCGGCTGGCTCAACACATCCAACTCGGCCATTACCTTCAATACAGAGGCGCGCGCGGACATATCGCGGTCAAGCCGGTCGCCCATCTGATGCGCCAACTCCGCGAGCTCGAAGCCCGCACTGCCACGTAGGCGAGCGGCAAAATCCTTGCTGATAAAAGCACCAAAAATCCAGCTCATCATTACGATAAGCAAAGCAATCAACAGCGCCAGGCGGGTGCGCAGACTGGTAGAAGAGCGCATTCGGTAGGAATCCTGTCCAGTATCGTTTTTTGTTCATCGTACAGGCGGGATACCAGCAAGGTGAAGACAAAAGGCTTTTCTACCCCCTTCTCTGGCAGCCTTTATAAATGCGCACTGACAGGGAATTTACTGCCGTCATTCAGGGTCAGAGCAGACCAATATGACAAATCTATTTAACAGCTGTAAATATTTGATGAGCAACCAAGTAGGCCTGTAAACGTGCGGAACAGCGGGTTGAGATAATTTCCTGGATATGTTTATCATGTAAATAGTATTTATGAGTAAAGATCAGGACACGATGACAAATATACCCGTAACACTACGTAAACCAGAGGCCACAGACGGTTTCGCGCTCAATGAGCTCGTTGCTCGCTGCGCCCCGCTGGACACCAATTCGGTGTACTGCAATCTGTTGCAGTGTGGCGATTTCGCGGATACCGCGATCACCGCCCTCACCGAGGACGGCGACATGGTTGGCTTCATTTCCGGTTATCGCCCGCCGAACAAGCCGAACACATTGTTCGTCTGGCAGGTGGCCGTAGACAGCCGCATGCGCGGCCAGGGCCTTGCACTGAAAATGCTGATGGGTCTGGTCGAACGTGTTGCAGGTAAAGGTGTAACGCATCTGGAAACGACGATTTCCCCCGGCAACGAAGCCTCGGAAGCGCTGTTCAAAAAGGCCTTCCGCCAGCTCGGCTCCGAATACAGCACCCGGACGATCTTTTCCCGGGAGCAACATTTCAATGGCCAGCATGACGATGAAGTGCTCTACAGCGCTGGTCCATTTGCAGCAACTTTTATAGCCGCCTCTGCGGCTGCACAAACTGCCTAATTAAGAAATCAGGAGACACCATGAACAACTTCGAACAGTTCGAAAAACATGAATCCGGTATCCGTAGCTATTGCCGCTCGTTCCCCGTGATCTTCAAGCAAGCTCGCGGCGCGGAACTGATCACCAGCGAAGGCAAGCATTACATCGACTTCCTCGCCGGTGCAGGCACACTGAACTACGGTCATAACCATCCGGTTCTGAAGCAGGCACTGATCGATTACATCTCCGACGACGGCATCACCCACGGCCTGGATATGTATTCCGGCGCCAAGGAAAACTTCCTGGAAGTCTTTCACCGTGTGATTCTTGAGCCCCGTGGCTTTGGCGACTACGTTACCCAGTTCAGTGGCCCTACTGGCACCAACTCGGTAGAAGCCGCGTTGAAACTGGCGCGTAAGGTCACCGGCCGCAACAACGTGATCAGCTTCACCAACGGCTTCCATGGCTGCAGCATCGGCGCACTGGCTGTGACCGGCAACCAGCATCACCGTGGCGCCGCAGGCGTAGCGTTGACCGATGTCAGCCGCATGCCTTACGCCAACTACTTTGGCGAGAGTGCCAATACCATCGCGATGATGGACAAGATGCTCAGCGATCCAAGCAGCGGTATTGATAAGCCCGCCGCGGTAATTGTCGAAGTGGTTCAGGGTGAAGGTGGTCTTAACACCGCTTCAGCCGAGTGGATGCGCAAACTGCAGAAACTGTGCCGCAAGCACGGCATGCTGATGATCGCCGATGATATCCAGGCTGGCTGTGGCCGTACTGGTTCATTCTTCAGCTTTGAAGGCATGGGCATCCAGCCTGACATTATTACCCTGTCCAAGTCGCTGAGCGGCTACGGTCTGCCATTTGCAGTCGTTGTCATGCGCCGCGAGCTGGACCAGTGGGAGCCGGGCGAGCATAACGGTACGTTCCGAGGCAACAACCTTGCCTTCGTCACCGCTGCCGCCGCCATGGAGCACTTCTGGACGACTGACGAATTTGCCAAGAGCGTTCAGGCCAAGGGCAAGATGGTCAAAGAGCGTATGCAGAAGATCGTTCGCAAGCACGGCCCTGACTCTCTGTTTGTTAAGGGTCGCGGCATGATGGTTGGCATCAGTTGCCCCAATGGTGAGATTGCCTCGGCCATTTGCCAGGAGTCTTTCCAGCATGGTCTGGTTATCGAAACCAGCGGCAACCACAGTCAGGTGGTCAAGTGTCTGGCCCCGCTGATTATCACTGAAGAACAGATTGACCAAGCCATGACCATTCTGGATGCTGCATTTGCCAAGGTCATGAAAGAAGATTCCGCCGAACAGGCTTCCTGAGGAGAACGAACCATGATCGTACGTACACTGAAGGATTGCGAAGCCTCTGAACGACGCGTTGTCTCGCAGAACTGGGAAAGTACCCGCATGTTGTTGAAAGAAGACAAGATGGGTTTTTCCTTTCACATCACGACCATCTACGCCAATACCGAGACGCACATTTGGTACAAGAACCACCTCGAGTCGGTGTATTGCATGAGTGGTAACGGCGAGATCGAAACCCTGTCGGATGGCAAGGTCTACAAGATTGAGCCGGGAACGCTGTATATCCTTGATCAGCACGACGATCACATGCTGCGCGGCGGCACCGAAGACATGAAAATGGCTTGCGTCTTCAACCCGCCATTGAGCGGCAAGGAAGTTCACGACGAAGACGGCGTATACCCCGCAGACGCTACCTGAGCACCAGCATGCTGGTCGGGTTCGCACTCCACCCGACCAGCATCAGCGGCTAGAGCCGTTGGACAGAAGTCATGCCGCCCCAGGATCAGGATGGTTGGCAACATTCACCAACGACAGACACCTTATATTATGCATACCGTAGAAAAGATTGGCGGCACCTCAATGAGCCGCTTCGACGAAGTACTCGACACCCTCTTTATTGGCCAGCGCAAACAACACGAGCTTTACAATCGCGTGTTTGTGGTTTCCGCCTACGGCGGCATGACCAATATGCTGCTGGAACACAAGAAATCCGGTGACCCCGGCGTTTATGAGCGTTTTGCCGATGCGCAGAACGAAGACGCCTGGCTGGACGCACTGGATGCCGTACTGGATGCGATGCGCGCGAAGAATGCCGAACTGTTCAGCGGTGAGTACGAGCGCCAGGCCGCAGACCGCTTTATCGAAGGTCGCTTCGGTGATGTGCGCGACTGCATGCTCAGCCTGCAGCAGCTCTGCACCTATGGTCACTTCCAGCTCACCGAGCACCTGATGAAGGTGCGCGAAATGCTCGCTTCTCTGGGTGAAGCACATAGCGCTTTCAATACCGTACTGGCGTTGAAGAAGCACGGAGCCAATGCGCGCCTGGTAGATCTGACTGGCTGGAACCAGCCGGAGCCCAAAGCTTTCCAGGACATGATCAAGGACAGCTTCGATGGCATCGACCTGAGCAAGGAACTGGTTGTCGCTACCGGCTACACGCATTGCAGTGAAGGCCTGATGAATACTTTCGATCGTGGCTACAGCGAAATCACCTTCGCCCAGATCGCCGCGACCACCAGTGCCCGTGAAGCGATTATCCACAAGGAATACCACCTCTCCAGCGCTGATCCGAACTTGGTCGGCCTGGACAATGTGGTGACCATCGGCCGGACCAATTATGACGTGGCCGATCAGCTGTCGAATCTGGGCATGGAGGCAATCCATCCCAAGGCTGCGCGCACATTGCGCCGCGCCGGCATTCAGCTGCGGATCAAGAATGCTTTTGAACCGCACCATGCTGGTACCCTGATCAGTCAGGACTACTGCAGCGAGAAGCCCTGCGTGGAAATTATCGCCGGCCGCAAGGACGTCTTCGGTCTGGAAGTATTCGACCAGGAAATGCTGGGTGACGTGGGTTACGACATCGAGATCACCAAGCTGCTCAAGCAGCTCAAGCTGTACGTGGTCAACAAGGATTCCGATGCCAACAGCATCACCTACTATGCATCGGGTTCACGCAAGATGATCAATCGCGCGGCGCGGTTGATTGAGGAAAAGTACCCTATGTCCGAAGTGCACGTGCACAATATCGCCATCGTGTCGGCGATCGGCTCAGACCTCAAGGTCAAGGGTATTCTGGCCAAAACGGTTGCCGCTCTGGCTAGTGCCGACATCAGCATCCAGGCGATTCACCAGTCGATACGCCAGGTGGAGATGCAGTGCATCATCAAGGAAGAAGATTACGATGCTGCGGTGGCTGCCCTGCACCAGGCATTGATTGAGCCGGAAAATCATGGCGACGTGATCGCTGCCGCCTGAGAGGGTTAGCCCTCAGGGTGTCAGCTCAGCACTAAAAAGCAGGCAGGCCTTTAAGGACTGCCTGCTTTTTAGTTTTCAGGTTTCAAGTTTTTAACAGAAAGCGACTAATCAGATCGGCACTCTGCGCCGAGTTTTCCTGCATGAAGCAGTGCCCCCCTTCTGCCGACAATACACTGACCTGCGGATTGATGGTCGCCAGACGCTTGGCCGACTGCTGCACAAAGGGATAGGTCTTGTCGCCGTGAATTACCAGGGTGGGCGTTCTGATCCGCTTGAGCGCTGGCCACAGGCGCTTGGGCATGGTTTCAAAGACCTCCGCCTCGCGGCTGGGTCGGCATTTCAGCTCTACACCGTTTTCCTGATGATCCCTCAGCGCATGATCAATATGCGCCTGGAACCCCGCCTCCTCCCAACCACGGAATATGCCGCGATTGTGCAGCGCGCCATAGGCGGTATCGCGGTCCGGCCAGTGATGCCGACGCGCCTTGGCGCTATCGGCCATCGGATTGCGCCGTACACCGAGCAGGCTCAAGCTGGTACGCAACTGAATCAGACGCATGGGAAACAGCACAGGATCCAGCAGTACCGCGCGCTCGAACAGATCCGGATGAGCCGACAGCACCAAACTGGTCAGCACACCACCGAAGCTGTGACCGCAGGCAAATCGGGGTACGTCACCGAAGCGCTCGCGTCCGGCCTGAAAGGCTTCCAGCGCCAATTCGGCATTACGATTCCAACCCAGAAAATGACCGCCATGATCGCTTTCGCCATGGCCTTGCAGATCGCAAAGCCACAGATCGAAATCTTTCGCCAAGAGGGCCAGCAGCGGCTCATAGGTCCGTGTGCAGAACCCGTTACCGTGAAGGAAATGCAAAAGCGGCTTGCCCGATACGGGGGTATGCCAACCGCGCAGATCAAAGCCTGCGCTCGTCGTGTGCTGCCAGGGTAGCAACTGCATAAAAGGCTACTCGATCAAATGGAAGCGACATTCTAGAGCGCGGTAGCTTCAATGTCAGCGGTAAACTGCGCCTCTGCCACCTCGGTATCAATCAAGCCAGTCCAGGGTCAGCAGTAATCGCCGCTGCCCCAGCGGCAGACGCGGCGAACGGTGAACCAGACCGCGTCCTTCATTGCCGTGCCAACGCTCGCCCTTGAGCAGCGCAACCTCGCCGCAAGCAAAGGCGCGCGCCGCAACATCATCATTACAGGAATCGGCCGCAGGACCGCCCAATTGCTGACGCGGCGAGTCCTGCTCTGTTAACCACTCCGAGCCCGGCCCGACATAGCTGGTGATCAATCTGACTGCCACCTTGTCAACATGCCAGCGCGGGCACATGGCCTTGTCCAGGGTGCGCAGTCGCACTCCCACCGCGCGGGCGTCAAGCAAACAAGCGAACAGGCTGACCAGGTAGCCGACGTCGGCAACAAACTCTGCATATCCGGGAATATCGGCAACTCCCTGCGCAAATCTCGGCAGCTTCGCAATATCACTGTGTTCTGCGTCCTTGGCCGTCCATGTACAAGTCTCGGCCAGTACCCTGCCGGATACCAGCAGAGTCTGGCCGAATTGCGACACCACAGGGTCTACCTGGCGTTGCCAGACCGCCAGATTCACATCGTCACGCAGAATCTCGAGTAAGCTTTCAACGGTCTTGCCTTCCACCTGACGAGGCATGACTGGCATGGCGTGGGCCAACATCAGGCCGCTTCCTCGGTCCAGGGGCCAAAGGGGTCAGGCAGTGATTGCCAGGCTTCGACGCCGCCAGCCATCTCAGCGTCGGTCAGCAGGCATGCATCCAGTTCCCGGGTGAGCCGGGCAAAATCGATATGCTGACCGATAAAAACCAGTTCCTGACGGCAATCGCCGGTTTGCGCATCCCAGTTAGCCATGATGGATTCCAGGCCCTCGCCCTCCACCGGCCATTGCGCCTTGGGCACTGAGCGCCACCAGCGCCCGGCGTAGCTGTAACGCATAAGACCACCGGCCTGTGACCAGCTGCCGGCTTCCTGCGGTCGGCTGGCGAGCCAGAAAAAGCCTTTGGAACGCAGCAGCCGGCCATTTTCCCAGGTGCGATTAAGGAAGTTGAAAAAGCGTTGCGGGTGGAAGGGCTTGCGCGCTTGATAGGTATCAGCGGCGATCCCGTACTCTTCTGTTTCAGGCACATGCTCACCGCGCATTTCCTTCAGCCATCCCGGCGCCAGAGAGGCCTTGTCGAAGTTGAACCGCCCGGTATCAAGCACCTTGTCCAGTGGCACCTGGCCCATAACCATGGGTATCACCTCTGCTTCGGCATTCAATCCACGCAATATCGCCACCAGTTCCTCACGCTGATCAGCCGAGATCAGATCCATCTTGCTCACCAGCAGTACATCGGCAAACTCGACCTGCTCAATCAACAGATCGGTAATCGAGCGCTGGTCTTCCTCACCTAGTGTCTCCCCGCGGCTGGCCAGGCTTTCGGCAGCCTGGAAATCGATCAGGAAGTTCATGCCATCGACCACGGTAACCATGGTGTCCAGGCGTGCCAGGTCGGACAGACTGCGCCCCTGCTCATCACGGAAGGTAAAGGTTTCTGCCACCGGCATGGGTTCGGAAATTCCAGTGGACTCGATAAGCAGATAATCGAAGCGCCCCTCCTCCGTCAGGCGTGCTACCTCCTCGAGCAGGTCTTCACGCAAGGTGCAGCAGATGCAGCCATTGCTCATTTCCACCAGCCGCTCTTCCGCGCGGTTCAGGGTTACATCGCGCTGCACTTCGCTGGCATCGATATTGATCTCGCTCATGTCATTGACGATCACCGCCACGCGCAGGTTTTCCCTGTTACGCAGAATCTGATTGCGCAAGGTGGTTTTCCCCGAACCGAGAAAACCTGAAAGGACCGTGACCGGCAACGGCATAAGCGACGAAGACATAAAGGCTCCCAGAGGCATATTCAAGAAGCTGCCATCCTATATTTATTGTTATAACATAACAATAAATATTCACTTCAACAGTCTCATACAGTCCGGCGCCAACTGCTAAGATGAGCTCATCATTCCACCACCATGGTCGACCATGAATCCAGATCTAGGCACCGTTTACCAGCAGTCAGCCGCCGCCGAGAACGAGGTGGAATTTCTCCAGATCCGTTTCAGCGATATCGATTTTGTCAGCAACGAGCTATGTACCACCTTGTTTGAAGTGCCATGGGGTGAAGATCAGGAGTTGCATGCCCTGTCCCTGGATTTTGATCAGGATATGCTCTTGCAGATTCTTGCGCGCCTCGAACCAAAGGCGCAGCAGCAATTTGTTGCGCAGGTGAATGGCCAGCAACCGCCCTTCCATGTCAGCCTGCCTGAAGCCGTGCTGGTGGACCGCGTGACCTGTGTACTCGGGGAAGAGCAGGAAGTTGAAGGGGAAGTCTTTACCCCCTTCGTTATCCAGGCGATTGATTAACGCAGAATGTAATCCACGCTGGTAACCACCCGCACGCGTTTGATCTCTGGCGTAAAGGCGTCAACGTCTTCAATCGAAAAATAACCCTGCGAAGCGCGGCGAATGCTGCCAACCTCGGCTTCGGCGTCCCGGGCAAACTGGTCGGCCGCCGCGCGGGCATCGCGGGTAGCGTGCGCAATCATTTCGGGTTTGATCGACTCCAGTTGGGTAAATACGAAGCGCGGCTGGAACTCATAGCTCTGGGTCAAGGCGACGCCCGACTTGACCAGCTCACCCACGGTCTGCATGCCGGTTTTGACTCGCTCTACATCTTCAGTACGCACCAGCACCGTGACTTCAGCGCGGTATCTTTCGGCCGGCAGCGCATTGTTATAGACGTTGGCGTGCTGGTCGGTGATCTTCGGCATCGACAGCTGGATATCCTTTTCGACAAATCCCTTGAGCAGCAGGAAGGAGCGAATCAGGCTCTGCTGTGCCTCTATGTCGGTTTGCAATTGATCGAGCGAGTTACCTGCGACCGAGAAATTGATTGGCCACAGCGCCAGATCTGCCTCTACGGTACGTTCGGCCAGGCCCTTTACACTGACCACGCGATCCGCATCCCGAAACTGCAATAGTCCGGCCTTGATGCTGATGGCCATAAACGCCAGTGACAGTGCGATCAGTGCTGCGGCAATGATGGAAAATCCGGAAAACCGTGAACTGCTCATAAGCTGCTCCTGAAAGCACAAGAAAGAACATCAATGTAGCTCAAAATCACGCCTGCCAGGGCAATAGAGAGACCAGCAAGCGTTTATTCGTCCTTGCGCAAATCTTCCGGAATATCCGGTTTGGGCATCGGGCCGGGACGCTTGCCCTGCCCTGCCCGGTATTGCCGCAACTGGAATACATAGGCCAACACCTGCGCCACCGCCAGGTACAGGCCGGAGGGGATCTGCTGGTCCAGCTCGGTACTGTAGAACACCGCCCGCGCCAGCGGGGGTGATTCCAGCACGATGATTTCATGTTCAGCCGCTACCTCACGGATGCGCAGCGCGGTGAAATCGGCGCCCTTGGCAATCACAATGGGCGCACCCGACTTGATCGGGTCGTACTTCAACGCCACCGCGTAATGGGTCGGGTTGGTGATGACGACGTCGGCCTTGGGTACTTCACCCATCATGCGCCGCTCGGCCATTTCACGCTGCAACTGGCGGATACGGGATTTGACCTCGGGTTTGCCCTCGGAATCCTTGTACTCGTCCTTGACCTCCTGCTTGGTCATCTTCAGCTTCTGCTTGTTATCCCAGAGCTGAAAGGGGATATCCACGGCGGCAATCAAAATCAGTGAGCAGGCAAGAAACACCAAGGCCATGCCAAGAATATACCCGCTGTGCTCAATCGCATCTGGCAGGGGTTGCCGATCCAGGGTAAGCATCTGATCCTGGAACAGGTTCAGCACAAACAGCGCCGTGACCAGCACCACGAGAAATTTGGCCAGCGCCTTGAGCAGCTCCACCAACGCCTTGAGCGAAAACATCCTTTTCAAGCCCGCGAGCGGGTTCATCCGTTCGAACTTGGGCGCCATCGACTTGGCGCTGAGGAGCCAGCCCCCCAGCAAAACCGGCCCGACCAGAGCGGCGATCAGCAGCATGAAAAATAGCGGCCCGATCACGTCCAGCCCAATCCCCACTGACGCGAGCAACTGCAAACCCATGGTATCGGTGGAGTATAAAGCAGCGCGATCAATGCTGAAGTTGAAGATCATCAGATCCAGCAAGCGTCGGCCCATCTCCGGCCCGAGCATGATCAGACCCAACGACGCCACCATGACCACTGCCAGGGTATTCAGCTCTTTTGAGCGTGCTACCTGGCCCTTGTCACGCGATTCCTTGAGGCGTTTCTCCGTGGGGTCTTCGCTTTTATCCTGGCCACTGTCCGACTGTTCTGCCATCAGTCAGCCCTCACAAAGGCGCGAAGCCAGATCAGCGTTTCGGTAGTCACCACCTGGTACTGTTCGGCAACGCTACCGAGCAACACCCACATGATGAACAGTCCGAAGATCAGCGTCAGCGGGAAACCAATGGAAAAGATATTCAGCTGCGGGGCAGCGCGCATCATCACGCCGAAAGCCAGGTTGACGATCAGCAACGCGGTGATAGCCGGCAGACCGACCAGCAGGGCAGCGGACAGCACCCAGGAAAAGCGCAGCACCAGAGCATAAAAGTCGGTAGCCAGTAAGGTTTCGCCTATCGGCAAGGTGGTAAAGCTTTCGACCATGACCTCAATCACCACCAGATGGCCGTTCATGGCCAGAAACAGCAAGGTGACCAACATGGTAAATACCTGAGCGATCACCGCGACCGAAATACCCATGCTCGGGTCGTTCATCGAGGCAAAGCCTAGACCCATCTGCATCGCGATAATCTGGCCGGCCAGAACGTGGATCTGAAACAGCAACTGCAATGCAAAACCCATCGCCACGCCGATCAGGATCTGCTCGGCAATCATGACCCAGGTGCCCAGCGACAGCGGATCGATCATCGGCGCGGCGGGAATATGCGGGGCGATGATAGCGGTCACAGCCAATGCCAGAAACAAGCGGATGCGCATCGGCACCAGTTGCGTACCGATCACCGGCATGGTCATGAATACGCTGCCCGTGCGAAACAATACCCAGAGGTAGCTCATGACCCACTGGGTGATGACCTCGCTGGACAGCTCGATCATCAGCCGATCAGTCCGGGGATATTCCGGTAAAGCCGGTCGGTGAACTCGATCAGCTGAGTCACCAGCCAGGGACCCAGCCAGATCAGCGTCAGAAAGGTGAACAGCAGGCGCGGCAGGAAGCTCAAGGTCTGTTCGTTAATCTGCGTAGCAGCCTGAAACATTGCCACGATCAAGCCCACTACCAGGCTCGGCAGTACGATCACGGCGACCATCACGGTGGTCAGCCACAGCGCCTGGCGAAACAGATCTACCGCTACTTCAGGTGTCATCGAAGGGCTCCTATGTCACCGCAAAGCTGGCTGCCAGGGTGCCTATGATCAACGCCCAGCCGTCTACCAGGACGAACAGCATGATCTTGAATGGCAGCGAGATAATCAGCGGCGACAGCATCATCATACCCATCGCCATCAGCACGCTGGCCACCACCAGATCGATGACCAGAAACGGAATAAAGATCATGAAACCGATCTGGAACGCCGTCTTCAGCTCGGAGGTGACAAATGCCGGCACCAGGATATGGAAAGGCACATCATCCGGGCTTGCAATATCGGTACGCCGCGCCAGACGTACAAAGAGTTCAAGATCAGTTTCACGCGTCTGCGCCAACATGAAACCTCTGAGCGGAATGCTCGCGGCGTCCACCGCCTGCTGCGGAGTCATTTCCTCGGCCAGGTAGGGCTGCAGCGCGGTTTCATTGATGCGCTCAAACACCGGCGCCATGACGAACAGGGTGAGAAACAGCGCCAGGCCGACCAGAATCTGACTCGATGGTGTTTGTTGCAAACCCAGCGCTTGGCGAAGAATCGCAAAGACGATAATGATCCGGGTAAAACTGGTCATCATCATCACGAACGCGGGAATAAAGGTCAGCGCCGACATCAGCAGCAGAATCTGCAAGCTGACAGAGTAGGTCTGTTCGCCCTCCTGGTCAGTACTCAAAGTGATCGCCGGCATGCTCAGCGGATCGGCGGCGGTCTGCGCCAGCACCGAGGGCGCCAGCAACATCAGCAGCAGGACTAGCCAGCGCATCATGGCTTGGGCTCCCGCTTCAACAGGCCTCGCAATGTCTTGGCAAAATCAGAGTTCATCGTGCCGGCAGCGCTAACCTCTGCGATA